>JAFHKR010000002.1 GCA_017052515.1 Fictibacillus nanhaiensis | reverse complement strand
TGGTGTGGAAGCGTGGTGACACGTGGAGCTGACAGATACTAATCGGTCGAGGGCTTATCCTTAAAATGCATAACGTTTGGAAACGTCGTATCTAGTTTTGAGAGAACATACTCTCTACAATTTAGAATCATGGTGAAAGTCTTGGTTAGGTCTAGTGATGATGGCAAAGAGGTCACACCCGTTCCCATACCGAACACGGAAGTTAAGCTCTTTAGCGCCGATGGTAGTTGGGGGTTTCCCCCTGTTAGAGTAGGACGTTGCTAGGCAATGAGGAAGATGGATG
>JAFHKR010000001.1 GCA_017052515.1 Fictibacillus nanhaiensis | reverse complement strand
CGGATGGTGGGTTCCCCCATTCGGAAATCCCCGGATCAATGCTTACTTACAGCTCCCCGAGGCATATCGGTGTTCGTCCCGTCCTTCTTCGGCTCCTAGTGCCAAGGCATCCACCGTGCGCCCTTTCTAGCTTAACCTTATTAAAAAAGTTATTGCTTGGCGCAGATTAGATAAATCTATCTGCCTTGCATATTGTTTGGATGTCGATATCTAGTTTTCAAAGAACAT
>JAFHKR010000039.1 GCA_017052515.1 Fictibacillus nanhaiensis | reverse complement strand
CCATATGAAAAATACGAGCGCCATATGAAAAATACGAGCGCCATATGAAAAATACGAGCGCCATATGAAAAATACGAGCGCCATATGAAAAATACGAGCGCCATATGAAAAATACGAGCGCCATATAAAAAAAGAAGCCCTTAAGCTCCTTTTTTTATAACCTAACATTATCTTCGTCTGTTGTTAATACGCTCCTGACGTTCCCATGCTTTTAAATAAGGATATGGGTCAAATGCCCATTCTGTATATCCGTTGTCACGGTACATGCCAAAGTGGAGATGAGGGGGGAATTTCCCAGAAGTTCCGGGAGGTCCGTAACCTGTACTGCCTACGTAGCCGAGTACCATTCCGGGCTCTACGATCGTCCCTTTTTCAATCGCTTTATTGAAACTGCCTAAATGGGCGTAATAATGATATACATTATTGATATCTCGGACACCGATTCTCCATCCGCCAAATCGATTCCATCCTTTGATCTCAACGATTCCATAGGAAACCGCTTTAACAGGTACACCGTAATTCGCAAATATATCTGTACCTTCATGAATGCGTAATCCACCAAATCCACGTCTGTCACCCCATGTGCTTCGGTAACTATAGTTGGATCTTAATGGAACGATAAAGCTGTGTTTGTCTAGAGAAACCGTTCCATAGGTCTCATAGATCTTTGCGTTTTCCATAATAATATCTACGGCTTTATCTCGTTGGTAATAGCTCCAAAGACCAATTCTGAAATTTTCTATATCATGCCCATGCTTTTTAATGATCTCACTAAATGTAAACAGAATGTCTTCATCGTTGTTTCGATCAGCAATACCATCATTGTTACCGTCTTTTCCAATACCTCCAAGCATTGAAATACGTTCAGGGTTGGTATCGTCCATGGTTGGATTTATTGGTCCAGACCATTGCAAAGGAGAAAAATAAATGCCGACTAATCCTTTTCTGGCAGGAAGATCTCTTCTCGCTTTTCTTACGCTTCTTTCATATTGGTCTACACCTGCAAAGTAATGCCATGGAATGAGCGTAACAGACTCCATTTTTTTATAAAGGCTAAGCCGTTCCACGTCTTCTTTCGTAAATCGCTCTGCGGCCTCACTATTTCTTTCCGGAAGAAAGGTTATAAGAAGGGCTGTCAGAGTGAGGAACAGGACTGAAAATTTCCTCATACGTCCCAATCCACTCCTTTCTTTCATTTATCTATAGTTTGTTGAAGTTCAGAAAAAACATGAAGGAAAAATGTTGGAAAAAACTCATGTTTGGAATTTTCCCCTGTCGTATGGTAGAGTATTGATGGGACAATAATGTTTAAGTAGAAATTAAAATACGAACGTTCATTATACGAAAGACCAAGAAAATTTGGGGTGATGATGATGGCAAAGAAAGAAGAATACGTACGTAAACCCGAGTGGTTAAAAATAAAGTTAAACACGAATGAAAATTATAAAGAACTTAAAAAGATGATGCGTGAGAAAAAGCTACATACGGTATGTGAAGAAGCAAAATGTCCAAACATCCATGAATGTTGGGCTGTCAGAAAAACAGCTACTTTCATGATTCTTGGAGACATCTGTACACGCGCTTGTCGTTTTTGTGCAGTAAAAACAGGATTACCAACAGAACTGGATCTACAAGAGCCAGAACGTGTTGCTGAATCTGTTGAACAAATGGGTTTAAAACACGTAGTAATCACGGCTGTTGCGCGTGATGATCTTAAAGATGGCGGTGCTCATGTATTTGCGGAAACCGTTCGTTCTGTTCGTGCTCGTAATCCATTCTGCTCTATTGAAGTTTTGCCATCTGACATGTTAGGTGATTTTGATGCACTAAAAACATTAATGGACGCAAAGCCAGATATCATGAACCATAATATTGAAACGGTACGACGCCTTTCTCCAAGAGTTCGTGCCCGTGCAACGTATGACAGAACGATGGAATTTTTGCGTCGTGCAAAAGAAATGAACGCTAACATTCCGACGAAATCTAGTCTGATGATCGGACTGGGTGAGACATGGGAAGAAATTATTGAAACGATGGATGATCTGCGTGCAAATAACGTTGATATCATGACGATCGGACAATATCTACAACCTACAAAGAAGCATTTAAAAGTACAAAAATACTATACACCAGATGAGTTTAAAGAACTGCGTGATATCGCTTTCTCTAAAGGATTTAAGCATTGTGAGTCTGGACCACTTGTCCGTTCTTCTTACCATGCAGATGAGCAAGTGAACGCTGCTGCCCAAAACAGCTAAATATAAGAAAACCAGAAGCAACAATCTGCTTCTGGTTTTTTATTTGCCTTCCATTTGTCCACGCATACTATTTGTTTCACCGTTCATCTCACCATTTTCATTTTCCCCATAGTTCCATTTCTTGCCTTGAGGCGCTTTTTTCATTTGTAGGATCAACTGGTCCATGATTCCTTCGATCTGTTCTGTATCATTGTTTAAGGATTGATACTGTTCGATCTTGTCGATCATTCCTTTTTCATCTGATACGTACACATGATAATACCTTGGTACAACAGAGAAACCAGTCATCTTGACTTGGTCAGCCGCTGCGTTTCGGTCTTTGTTCGTTGTTTTGTAGCCGATCAAAACTTCTTCATCGGTAACTAATGTACCTACATCTTTAATGTACGGTAACTGCAGGACCATGTCTGAGATCATGTCGGCAAGCTTTTGGCGATTTAAGTACGGAACTGCATTTCCTGTTTTTACTTTGTCCCCCGACATATGACGCATATATCCAAAGTCCCCATAGTTCATGTTGTTGCCAATTCGATTCTCATCTTTTACATTGGTTTTAGAAAATTTATATTCTTGTCCCATCTTCTTTTGATCACCGCCGCCGCATCCAGCTAGCATGAAACCGATCAATAAGAACATTCCTAGTTTTTTCACAGGTGTTTCACCTCCTTATTCTATAGAGTGCCTTAAAGTAAAAGATCTTTACGAAGAAATTGTTGGCTGAAAATAGTGCAAGCATGGTAAAATAAGTATCAGGAAACGAGGTGAAGCATTTTTGATTACAGTTGGTAATTATTCCTATGAAGTGATTGAAGATGTAAAAGAAGCCTTTAACGAGGAACAATTTAAAGCACGCTATAGCGAAATCTTACATAAATACGATTATATTGTAGGTGATCTTGGTTACGAACAGCTTCGACTTCGTGGTTTTTTTGAGGACAATCATGAAAAGGCTACGTTCGACACAAAGATCAGCACCTTGCCGGAATACATTTACGAATATTGTAATTTCGGATGTCCGTATTTTGTAGTGAAAAAAGTAAACCCCTGAGTCATTCAGGGGTTTTTCTTTGTTTTATCGATAATCAGCTTGGTTTATAAAGTAATAAAGTTAAGCCAAGTTTCCCTTATGAACCTCGAGAATCTTCATAAGGTTTTTCAGTATGATATTCTGGATCATCATGTGTAGGATGAGCACCAGGATCTTGTCTTTCCAGACCTTCATGAAGGGTTTTGTTTTCATAGTTAAAGGCACTATAATAACGCTGTTCTTCTCTCCAAGGAGTCGATTTTCCTAAAGCTCTTTTGATGGGTGAGCCATATGGGCCTTCAGGTAAATCCTCAGGAAGTACGTAATTACGACCAGTCTCTACATTCGAAAAATCGGTATATTTTTCTTTTTCTTTTTCGAACAAAAAAACCATCCTCTCTTCGGTCATTTTAGGATAAGAAAGTATCCTTATCTAAAGTGTCTCCAAGAAAGCATGATTCTTTTTTGGTACATTTTGATTACATCTTAAACTACATCAGCTAAAAACTCACGAAGCTCCATCGCGTCCTCTTCGGTTAGATTAAACGCGTGTTCCAAATAACCTTCTTCTTCTAGATCATCTTGACCGATGATGGCATATGTACTGCCTATCATGTTCAGAACTAAAGATTTTCCGTAATGTCTTGTTGTTTTCGTGATGGCAAGATCAAAGCGAGTGTTTCGTCCCATAAAGCTTACAAAGCGCGTTTCAGTTGTTTCTTTATCATCATATAAGAAAAAAGTTTCTTCGTTCATTTTTGTTCCTCCTTCGTACCCTTCAAAATTTAAAGTTTGAGTTCATATGATTGCTCTTACTTTATGTTACACTTTACAAGAGAAACTTACAAAAGGTGATGACTATGTATTTTGTTGATCGAAAAAAAATCAATGAACATTTAGTGTACATGAACGAATTAATCCATACGTTTAAGGAGTTATCCACTCCCGCAAATAAGCTCGAAACACTTGTGGTTGAAAGAATTGGACACATGTTGATCGAATCGATGATGGACGTTGGTAATATGATCATCGATGGATTTATCATGCGCGATCCAGGAAGCTTTGAAGATATTCTTGATATCCTTATCGATGAAAAAGTAATTCCGAATCATGAAGCAGTATCACTTAAAGAAGTGGTGAACCTTCGAAAATCACTCGTTCAAGACTACACATCTGCTGATAGTCAGGTCATTTATGATACCATCGCATCAAAAGAGAAGGAACTTTCTGCATTTCCATTACACATAAAAAGGTACCTAGAAGAAGAGTTGGGGCCAGTTTCCGCATTTTTACCTGAATAAGGATAAAAAAGTTTTTATACATTTATATTTAAAAATGTACGTTTACCCTTATTTACGATAAAATGGTGATAAAGGATGGTGATGACCATGAAGAATCACACCTCAACCCGTGATGAAATCATCTATCTTTTAAAAAGGAATAAGAGGATGACTGTTACGGAAATGGCAAAGTCCCTCGGAATAACCGAAATGGCTGTTCGGCGTCATCTCAACACGTTAGAACGTGATCATGTGATTGAGACGACTCTTGTTCGACAGGCTATGGGAAGACCGATCCATTTTTATCATCTTACAGCAAGTGGTGACGAACAATTTCCACGAAACTATTCAGGACTTACCGTCGATTTTTTAAAAGATATAGAAGAAGTGAGTGGCACAGGAACAATTGATGAATTGTTTAAGCGACGTGAAAATCGTCTGCAGGATAGATACAAAGATCGAATGAATACATTCACAGAGTTTGAACAAAAAGTAAATGAACTCGCTAATATTCAGAATGAAGCAGGATACATGGTGGACTGGGAAAGAGGAGAAGATCCTAATACCTTTGTATTCACCGAGTACAACTGTCCGATCGCTAAAGTAGCGAATGAATATCAGCAAGCCTGCTCCTGCGAGCTATCACTCTTTAAGCGCATGCTACAAACAGAAGCTGTTGAGCGAAAGACGTGTATGGCAAAAGGCGGAGATTATTGCTGTTATGTGATAAAAGAAGAAAAGCAAACATCTGAAGTCTAAAAAGCTTCAGGTGTGTTTTTTTTTTGAAGTGGGTAAAATGAGAAGGTACATAAAAGGAGAGAGCATGATGAAGGCATATAAAGGATTCTTGATCGACTTAGACGGAACGATGTATCGGGGGACAGAACGAATTGTTGAGGCGGTTGATTTTGTGAAAAAATTAAACGAAAATAACCTTCCTTATTTATTTGTAACCAATAATTCTTCCAAAACTAAAAAGCAAGTGGCAGATGTGCTTGCAGGATTTGATATACCAGCATCAGCAGAGCATGTGTATACGACGAGTATGGCAACAGCAAACTATATTGCTGAACAAAAGAAAAATGCGACCGTCTATTGTATCGGTGAAGATGGCATTAAAGAAGCACTTCAAGAACAAGGGCTGGAACTGGTAGAAGAGAATCCTGATTTTGTTGTGATCGGAATCGATCGCTCGATCAACTATGAAAAGTTAGCTAAAGCTTGCCTTGCCGTCCGCAATGGCGCAACGTTTATCTCAACAAACGGAGATATCGCACTACCCACAGAAAGAGGACTTCTTCCAGGTAACGGGTCACTAACTTCAGTTATTACGGTTTCTACACAAACAGAACCAACATTTATTGGTAAGCCTGAGTCCATCATCATGGAGATGGCATTAGAAACACTCGGAACGAAAAAAGAAGAAACTCTCATGATCGGTGACAACTATCAAACAGATATCTTAGCTGGTATTCGTGCCGAGATCGATACGCTGCTTGTTCACACAGGAGTCACAACAAAGAAACACCTTGAAGACATTGATGTGCACCCAACATATACCGTTAACGGATTGGATGAGTGGGAGATCAAGTAAGCAGGTACCTTAATTGAAAATTATTTTTGGGTTATTTTGTTCACTTCTTCATTGACAAGTTGATTGAAGTGCAAGGTGTGAGACTCTCGGCTAGGACAAGCGGTCAGTCCGAAGAGTGAAAGTGGCTCGTTCAGCCCCGCCAAGCAAAAGGTGAATGGGTTGGAAGGCGCACTTTGCCTTCTAACCCATTTAACTTTTGACCTCGAGGGGCTAGCCATTGTAACTAGACAGGTGAGACCCTTAAGGGTGCATAGCGGCAAGGGGCTCACCGCCTGCCCCGCGGAAAGCGAGCATCCTGGAACGGAAATCAACTCCTTACAAGAACTGCAAAGCTTAGAACAGACAACATAAAAAAGGCTTAAGTCAAAGAGAATCCTCTTGTTCTTAAGCCTTATTTTTATTCTTCATTTGCTGCACGATGTGCCAGTCTGCTCGAGGCTGCCGCTGCAATCGCGCCGACAATGTCATCTAAGAAGGTGTGGACCATCCCTGTTGATTTATCGTTAAGTTTTTCTAAGATACCTGGTTTTTGTTTATCGATGAAACCATAGTTCGTAAAACCGATCGAGCCATATATATTCACTATTGATAGTGCGATTACTTCATCGATCCCATAAAGACTTTCATCGCGAGCCAATATTTCCTGAAGCGGCTGTTCAAGTTTTTTCTGTTCTGCTAATACATCTAGGGCAATGCCTGTAAGAATAGCATTCTGAACTTCACGTTTTGCGATGACTCTTTCAACGTTCTCTCTACATACATCCATTTTAAGATCAGGATGGTAGGGGACTTGGAGAAAATAAACAAGTTCAGCAATATCGTTTACCGTAACGCCCCGTTCGTTCAGCTGTTTGCGTGCAGTTTCTTCGACTTTTTCCACTTTTTTGTTTGGCATCCTTGTACTCCTTTTCTCTGTTAGTCTCCTTAGCTTTGTATAGTATATGTTTTCATAGTAAAGTTATGAATTTATAAAAAGTGCTAACCACTTTGCCTAAATGGGCATACAATGTTGTATCCAATCATGCGGTGGTGTGTTCAGTAACTTCTTAAAAGATCTACCGCTGGAAAGCTGAAGGGGTGGGGGGATCGGCTTTGTTTGAAAGAGATGTGTTTCATCATTATCAACTAGTATGTGAAGATAGAAGATCTGAATCAGGTTATCGGACCTTCTATTGCAAAGGAAACCAATACATCGTGATACCACAGCAGCAGATGTCTTATGAAAAACTGCAAGAGATGATGTATATCAGTGATTATCTACAACAACGAGGAGAGGAAAACATTCCTGTTCTGCAGCCTACGATCACCAATATGCCTAGTGCTTATGTAGATGGAGAGTCTGTTATCATTTTTAAAGTGGAACCAAAAAAAGGAGAACATCGTAGCTTTGAGATAGGCTCAGAACTTGCAGAGTTTCATAAGCGAGGAAAAGGTCTGGAACAATATTATCCGGTAGAACAAATCGCATACGGGCAATGGCCGCAGTTATGGATCAATCGTGTGGATGAAATGCATAACCGTTATGCGGAAATATCTGCGAGAAAACAAAAGAATGATTTTGATCAATTGTTTTTGACGACATTTCCTTATTATGAAGGAATGGCTGAGAACGCGATTCAATATATCACGGATTACCAACTAGAGAGAGGGCCTAAAGGAATAGGTTCTGCTGCTATCTGCTATGATCGTTTCAGCGAACGGTCCTGGATTCGGACCTCTAACAGTTTTGTTAAACTGCCGGTTGGCTGGGTAATCGATAGTCCGATGAGAGACCTTGCAGAATGCATCAGAGAAAAGATCTATCAGCCAGAATTTAGAAGTCATGAAGTTTTGCAGTTGATCGACGATTACGAAAAAGTTAAGCCATTATCCAAGGGAGCTTGGAGACTTCTATACGGCAGGCTCCTTTTTCCATCACAATATTTTGATACAGTGGATGAACATTATAACAATGAAAGAGATATCGGAAAAGAATTGTATGTCCGCCGCTTTACTGACTTAATCTCGTATGAAAAGCAAAATGAATACTTTTTAAAAAGCTTTTACAGATCAATCGGTCTTCCGGTTCAAGAGTTAAATATCCCAATGGTCGATTGGCTTGTACCCATGATCTAAAGAAAGAGGTGGCTCAAAAGTAAGATTTTTGAGTTATACCTCTTTTTTTTGATTGTTTTGATCTAAATTGTTGTCTTCGAAAGTAGTTGATTTCCGCTCCAAGTTGCTCGCTTTCCATGGGGCGAACGGTGAGCCACTTGCCGCTTTGCGCCATTAAGTGTCTCCACCAGTCTAGTTGCAGTGACTAGCCCCTCGAGGTCACAAGTTGAATGGTCAAGAAGGCAAAGTGCGCCTTCCTAGCCCATTCAACTTTTGCTTGTCGGGGCTAAACGAGTCACTTCCACTTTTCGGACTGACCGCTCGTCCCATAGGAGTCGGCAACCTTCCGCTACAATCAACTTCACAGGAAGTAAAAATAGAAAATCTCTAAAAGCAACCATTATTTAGATTACACTTTGCACTAACAAAATTAAATGCATAAGTACCATTGCTTTATTTTCTCACTTTCACATGAGAAAATAACAAGCAAGGAGTGAAAGCGTATGCAAAAACCTTATGTTTTTATTACACGAAAATTACCTAATGAAACGGTTGCACAATTGGAGCAGATCGCACAAATCAACATGTGGCCGCATGAAGAAAAGGCTGTACCACGGGAAGTGCTTCTTTCCGAGATCAAAAAAGTAGATGGTCTGCTCACAATGCTTTCAGACAAAATCGATAGCGAAGTACTGAATGAAGCATCTTCACTAAAAGTAATAGCAAATTTAGCAGTTGGCTATGACAACATCGATGTCGCAGCTGCCAAACAAAAAGGTATCACGGTCTGTAACACACCAGATGTATTAACCGATTCTACAGCGGATTTAGCCTTTTCTCTAATCCTTGCAACAGCGCGGAGGATTGTTGAATCAGCTAATTATGTAAAAGAAGGAAAGTGGAACAGCTGGGGACCTTTATTACTTGCGGGAACTGATGTTCATCATAAAACGATCGGGATCGTTGGAATGGGCAGGATCGGTGAAGCCGTAGCGAGACGAGCAAAGGGCTTTGACATGAAAATTTTGTACCACAATCGAAACCGTAAGCCTGATAGGGAGATCTCACTCGACGCAGAATATAAAGAATTTCATGAGCTTTTAAAGCAATCAGATTTTGTGGTTTCTCTTGCACCATTAACACCTGAAACAAAAGGAATGTTTAACCGAGAAGCTTTTCAGAGCATGAAAGATAGCGCGATCTTCATTAATGCAGGCAGGGGTGCAACGGTTGATGAAGCTGCGCTGATTGAGGCATTACAGAAAAAAGAAATCGCTGGAGCTGGTCTTGATGTATTCCAACAAGAGCCGATTGATGTCGATCACCCTCTTCTCTCGATGAAACAAGTGGTAGCCCTTCCTCACATCGGTAGTGCAAGTGTTGAAACAAGGATGAAAATGGCTGAACTTGCATGTAGAAACATACAAAGTATATTAGACGGAAAAGGCGCAGAAACGCCTGTTACATAAGGAGGAACAAGATGTATCGTTCTCTAGAAGGAAGAACAGCCATCGTTACGGGAGCTAGCCGTTTAAACGGAATTGGCGCAGCTGTTTGTGTTGAACTTGCAAACAGGGGAGCTAACGTCTTTTTTACATCATGGGGTAATTATGACACGACGATGCATACAGGTGATCATACAAATGATCCAGAGCAGCTTGTAGAGAAATTGAAAAATCTCGGAGTTCAATCCAAGTATGAAGAAATTGATCTTAGTGTTTCAAAACATATTCCAAAACTTTTAGAAAAAGTTGAAAGGGAATTCGGTATACCGACTATACTTGTAAACAATGCCTGTATGTCACAGAATCACAGCTGGGAAGATACAACAAGTGAGATTTTAGATGCTCATTATGCAATCAACATTCGGGCAACGACTCTTTTGAGTATAGAATTTTCCAAACGTTTTATAGGGGACAGAGGAAGCATCGTTCATCTAACTTCTGGCCAGTCGAAAGGTCCGATGCTAGGTGAATTAGCTTACGCTGCTACTAAAGGAGCTGTTGATGCGTTAACCCTATCGTTAGCTGCTGAAATCGGATATAAAGGAATTACTGTTAATGCAGTGAACCCTGGCCCTACTGATACAGGCTGGATCAATCCAGAATTAGAAAAAATTCTTCTGCCGAAGTTCCCTGGTGGAAGGATTGGAAAGCCAGAAGATGCGGCAAGGTTAGTCGCATTTTTAACAACACCAGAAGCAGAGTGGATAACTGGACAGATCATCCATTCAGAAGGTGGATTTTTAAGACAATAAAAAATGGTTAAGACTGACTTTTCGTATACCCGAAGAGTCAGTTTTTTTATTAAAATTAAATTATTTATAAATATACTATTGAATTAATTTTTATACAGTCCTATAATGAACCATAACTTATTTAAGGAGTGACGTAATGAGAGCAGGAATTATTGGTGTGACCGGATATGGCGGTATGGAACTCTTCCGGCTGCTATCTGCACATACAGAGATAACCGAAGTTGTTCTCTATTCATCCTCTAAAGCGGGTATTGAGCTTTCAGAAGAAATTCAGCATCTGTATCACGTTCATGATCAGAAGCTAAGATCACTGAAACAACTATCCAGTGATGGATTAGATATCGTGTTTTCCTCCGCACCAAGTGGCGTTTCATCAGAGTTTCTTCCTTCGCTCGTCGATGAGAACTTAAAGATTATTGATCTAGCAGGAGACTTTCGAATAAAAGATGCTGATACCTATCGAGCGTGGTATAAAAAAGAGCCTCCTCCACAATCACTCGTGAATCAGGCGGTATACGGATTAACAGAATGGAAGAGAGAAGAGGTGCAGAAAGGAAAACTGATCGCGAACCCAGGATGTTATCCCACTGCAGCTCTTATTGGTATTCTCCCATTATTAAAAGAAAAAGCGATCCATCCATCTTCACTCGTCATTGATGCAAAGAGCGGGATTTCTGGAGCGGGTGCTACGCCAAGCAAAGGAACGCATTTTTCACAAGTGAATGACAGCCTCGGTATATACAAGATCAATCAACATCAGCACATCCCAGAGATCGAGCAAAGTATTCAGTTCTGTGCAGATGTTGATACGAAAATTACATTTAATACTCATCTTGTCCCGATGACTAGGGGCATCATGACTACGATGTATGCAGAGCTCACAGATTCAGTTACCCCTCGCTCTGTAAAAGAAATCTTTGAATCTTATTACGACAGTGAATACTTCGTCAGAGTTCATAGGGAAAAAGCCAACCTATTTACAAAGCAAGTTTACGGATCCAATTTTTGTGATGTTACGTTTGCTGTTGATGAGCGAACGAACCGAATCACGGTGATCTCTTGTATAGACAATCTATTAAAAGGAGCGGCAGGTCAAGCGGTTCAAAATATGAATGTGATGTTCGGAATGGAAGAAACGAAGGGATTAAAGTCTTCGCCAATGTTCCCATAACTAAAGGAGGCAGGATAGATGCAGGCAACAAAAGCGGTTATTCAAAAGATAACAGGGATTAATATCGCGACACCAAAAGGGTTTTACGCAAGTGGGCTTCATTGTGGTGTAAAGCATAAAAAGCTCGACTTAGGATTGTTGTATAGTATTACACCGGCGAACGCGGCAGGTGTTTATACAACGAACCAAGTACAGGCAGCTCCGCTAAAAGTTACGCAAAATAGCATCTCTCAAGAGGGGAAGCTTCAAGCGATTATCGTGAACTCTGGTAATGCAAATGCTTGTACAGGAAAAAAAGGCTTGAAAGATGCTGAGCACATGCAGATCCAGACCGCCGAAAAGCTGGATATTCCCCCGCACTATGTCGGAGTTGCCTCCACAGGGGTAATCGGTGAACATCTCCCGATGGATAAAATTTCAGCTGGTATTGAAAGCTTAGTCCTAGATTCTGAGTTGAAGGGCTCGATCGACTTTTCTCAATCCATCTTGACGACAGATACCGTTTCCAAGAACACAGCTTACTCGCTAAAAATTAATAATAAGAACATTACGATTGCAGGTACAGCAAAAGGATCAGGGATGATTCACCCTAATATGGCTACGATGCTAGGCTTTATCACGACAGATGCAGCTGTGCAGCAAGATGATCTTCGCGATGCTTTGTCTTTTGCCGTAGAACGAACGTTCAATTGTATTACCGTTGATGGAGATACATCTACAAACGACATGGTACTCATGCTCGCAAACGGCATGGGTGAGAATGAAGAGCTAAACAAAGACCATCCTGATTGGCAACTATTCTTAGAAGCTCTCATACTCGTTTGTGAAGATTTAGGCAAACTTATCGCAAAGGATGGCGAAGGTGCGAGCAAGCTGATCGAGGTCGGTGTAAATGGTGCTGCCTCGGATAAAGAGGCGAGAATCATAGCCAAAACCATAGTGGGTTCTCCTTTAGTGAAGACTGCTGTATTTGGTTGCGATGCGAACTGGGGCAGAATTCTTGCTGCAGCTGGATACAGTGGCGTTTCATTTAATCCAGAGGCTGTAAAAATAAAAATCGGTGAACATGAAGTTGTAGCAGATGGAGAGCCGGTTCTATTTTCAGAGGAAAAAATTCGTAACTACTTAAAAAGTCATGAGATTCATATCTCGGTAGATCTATCAGAAGGTCTAGGAAGTGGAAGAGCGTGGGGATGCGACCTTACGTATGATTATGTTCAGATTAATGCAAGTTATCGTACCTAAGAGGAGGCGGATTTTGTGTTTCATGTTGTAAAAATCGGTGGGAGTACGTTAGCTAACTTACAGTCTGCTTTTTTTGATGTTCTTAAAAACAGGATTCAACAAGGCGAAAAGATCGTAATCGTTCATGGAGGCGGGCCAGAGATTAATAAGAAACTAATAGAATCTGGGTTGCCGTTGGAAATGAAGAATGGTGTACGCGTAACAAGCCAAGAATCACTATCCTGTGTAAAAACAGTCTTGATGGACATTACCAACACTAAACTTGTAGAGAGATTGAATAGAGAAGGGATAGCAGCTCAAGGACTTTCTGGGGCAGAGGATTTCATGCTCTCTTGTGATTTTTTAGATAAAGAGAATTATGGATGGGTTGGAAATGTACAGAAAGTAAATACAAAGACCATTCAAAACGTGTTAGAAGCTGGCAAGATTCCAGTCATAGCATCATTAGGTGTAACAGAGAACGGTGAAACGGTGAATATTAACGCAGACACAGCGGCAGGAGAAACAGCAGCTGCACTATCTGCCGAATCGATCTGTTTTGTTACAGATACACCTGGTGTTTCAGTGCTTGGAGAGTGGATGAAATGCTTGACGATCTCAGACATTCTTAAAAGTATCCTTGAAGGACACATAAGCGGTGGAATGGTTCCAAAAGTTGAAGCGGCTATAAAATGTCTGGATCTAAACATCAAGCAAGTACGAATTACCGACCAAACTCTGTCAGGTACGGAATTGCTTAAGGAGGTACTGATCACGTGAGTGCACTTTTTCCAACTTACAAAAGAAAACAAATACGACTTCAAAAAGGCAACGGAACTTATGTGTATGACCAAAACAATAAGAAATACTTAGATTTCACGAGCGGAATAGCTGTAACAAGTCTAGGACATTGTCATCCTGAAGTGGTTGCAGCGCTTCAAAAACAGAGCGAGTGCATCTGGCATACTTCCAATCTTTTTGAAATCCAACAGCAAGAACTGCTTGCTGAAACACTTGTAAAGAATACGGATATGGATCTAGCGTTCTTTTGCAATAGTGGGGCTGAAGCGAATGAAGCTGCGATCAAGCTTGCTAAAAAATTCACAAGAAAAAATAAGATCATCACGTTTAATGACTCGTTTCACGGGCGAACATTCGGCTCTATGTCGGCAACGGGGCAACAGAAGATTAAAGATGGGTTTGGCCCGCTCGTATCAACATTCCTACATCTGCCTTGGAACGATATCTCGCAATTAGAGAAACACACAGACAGCGAAACAGCAGCGATCATGATGGAAGTCATCCAAGGAGAAGGCGGAATCAAGATTGCTGACATAAATTTTTATAAGAAAGTACAAGAAATCTGTAAGAAGTACGATATTCTACTGATCATAGATGAAGTTCAAACGGGTATCGGCAGAACGGGTAAAAGATATGCATATGAACACTTCGGATTAGACCCAGATATCGTTACTCTTGCAAAAGGATTAGGAAATGGTTTTCCGATTGGAGCGATGCTAGGGAAAAGAAAACTAGCTGAAGCTTTCGGACCAGGGAGTCATGGCACGACGTTTGGGGGTAATCCTCTCGCATGTGCAGTCAGCCAAAGCGTTCTAAATATTATCTTTCAAGATGAATTTTTAAAAGAGGTTGAGAGAAAAGGAAAGAACTTTAAAGAACAATTAGAGTGCCACTTATTAAACTATCCTTCAGTAAGTGAGATAAGAGGAGCGGGATTACTGATAGGAATTGTGTGTGATCATGCAGGAGAAATCATAGTGAGCTTAGAGAACGAAGGCTTATTAACCGTCCCAGCAGGCGAGGGTGTTATTCGGTTATTACCTCCGTTAAATGTTACGGATGAAGAGTTAAGATCAGCATTAAACAAGATCCTGGCTGTTTTTCACAACACCTATGTAACAGTGACCTAGAAGAAATAATCGATATTTTTTTTGCTTATAAATGAATAAAAATACATCAAAATATATGTTTTATACAAGGGGTGGCATTCTTCATGAAAGGCTGTATAACGCTATCTAACGGTCACATATTTGAAGGTGATTGGATTAGTGATAACCATTTTGGTTCAGGTGAAATTGTATTTTATACAGGAATGACGGGGTACGAGCAAGTTTTGACTGATCCTTCCTACCAAGGACAGATCGTCGTGTTTTCTTATCCTTTTATCGGAAACTATGGATTTAATTCAGAGAATATGGAATCCACAAAGTTTCAAGTAGCGGGTGTAGTGATGGCAGAGTGCTTTGGATTTGCTGCAACAAATGAACGCCAATCAATCGTTGACTGGCTAAACGTCTATCAAATCCCTGCTTTAACCAATGTAGATACGAGATCTCTTATTCAACAAATTCGAATACAAGGATCTCTACCTGCCGTGATGCATGTACCAGACTTCAAGGCAGATTCTTTTTATTTAGATCAATATTGGCCAGCGACATCATTCAAAAAGACCGGTTCAGGAGACACGCATATTGTATTGATCGATTTTGGATATAAAAAGTCCATCGCTGATGCTCTTGTTAACGAGGGCTGCAGCGTAACGATTGTTCCGTTTGATACAGAGATGGCCGATATCGAAAAACTAAATCCGGATGGTCTTGTTTTTTCAAACGGTTCTGGAGATCCTATGAGATTCTCTAACTATTTTCATCGTTACAAAAATCTAGCGATGCGCTATCCCACATTAGGAATCTGTCTTGGTCATCAGATTCTTGCATTAGCGTTCGGCGGTGAGACGCGAAAGTTAAAATTTGGTCACCGAGGTGCAAATCAGCCAGTTATGAACTTGAAGACAGGAAAAGTATCGATGAGTTCACAAAATCACAGCTATGTTGTTCAAAAAGAGAGTTTAGCACAAACAGGATTCCATATATGGTTTGAAAATGTGAACGATGGAAGTGTTGAAGGGCTGTGGCATCGTTCATTCAATGTTACAAGTGTACAATTCCACCCTGAAGCAGCGCCCGGTCCAAAGGAACATCAAGAAATCTTTAGAAATTTCATTAAGGGTGTACAACATACAGAGAAGGTGAGAAGTTATGCCTAAACAAGAAGACATCAAGAAGGTGCTCGTGATTGGCTCAGGTCCGATCGTGATCGGGCAGGCAGCAGAATTTGATTATTCGGGAACACAAGCATGTAAAGCGTTAAAGGAAGAAGGAATAGAGGTAGTCTTGATCAACAACAATCCGGCTACGATCATGACAGATAACACGTTTGCAGACGTTATCTACTTTGAACCTTTAACGGCAGAATATGCTGAGCGTATTATTCAAAAAGAAAAACCTGACGGACTACTAGCAACCGTTGGCGGTCAAACAGGTCTTAACTTGGCGATGGACCTTCATGAGAAAGGAATCTTTAAGAAGCACGATGTTAGGCTTCTAGGTACAGATATTAAGTCGATACAAAAAGCAGAAGACCGAGACCTGTTTCGATCATTGATGAAGCATCTCGGAGAGCCTGTACCAGAAAGTGAGATTGTTACTTCAATAGATGAAGCTCTCCATTTTGCCGAAGAAACAGGTTACCCCGTGATTGTTAGACCTGCATATACGCTTGGAGGATTTGGGGGAGGAATTGCTTCAACGAAGGAAAAACTGATGACTTTGGTCAAACAAGGTCTATCCGCAAGTCCGATCAATCAATGTTTAATCGAAAAAAGTATTGCAGGCTACAAAGAGGTTGAGTATGAAGTGATGCGTGATAAGAACGGAACTTGTATCACGGTTTGTAACATGGAAAACGTTGACCCTGTTGGTATTCATACAGGTGATTCTGTAGTAGTAGCTCCTAGCCAGACGTTAACAGATGAAGCGTATCAATCATTAAGAAAAGCGTCATTAACCATCATTTCTGCACTTGAAATCGTGGGAGGATGTAATATACAGTTTGCGCTTCATCCAGACAACTCACAATATTATTTGATCGAAGTGAATCCGCGTGTGAGTAGGTCATCTGCTTTAGCATCAAAAGCAACTGGATACCCGATCGCAAAGATTGCTGCCAAACTTGCCTTAGGCTATAACCTGCATGAATTGAAAAATCCAGTAACCGGAACGACCTTTGCGAGTTTCGAACCAGCTTTAGATTATGTAGCTGTAAAAATGCCAAGATGGCCGTTCGATAAGTTTCCTCATGCTGACCGAAAACTAGGAACTCAGATGAAGGCAACTGGCGAAGTGATGGCGTTAGAGAGAAACATGGCTTCTGCTTTTCAAAAGGCAATCCGTTCACTTGAGCTAAAAACAAACGGCATATATTTAAAAGAACTTTCTGCTCTAGATGAGGATACACTTATAGAACTTTTAGTTTCAGCAGATGACCGACGCTTTTTCGTTGTAATGGAACTTTTGCGAAGAGGTGTATCTTCAGAAAGAATTCATGAATGGACTAAAATCACACCTTACTTTTTATCCATTTTTCAAGGTATGGTTTCTATTGATCAAACACTACAAAAAACGAGCCTGCATCAAGTAGAAAAAGAGATACTTCAGTTGGCGAAAAAGCATGGTTTTACAGATCGATATTTATCAGAGATCTGGTCTGTTTCAGAAATAGAGGTACGTCATAAAAGAGTAGAATGGGACATTACCCCGACGTATAAGATGGTGGATACGTGCGCAGCAGAGTTTGAAGCAAAAACAACTTATTTTTATTCCAGTTGGAGTGGGAAAAGCGATAGAATTCCTGATACGAAGAAGAAGGTTGCCGTTATCGGGTCCGGTCCCATTCGAATCGGGCAAGGTGTTGAATTTGATTATTGCTGTGTGCACAGTGCAATCGCTCTTCGTGCATGTGGATATGAAGCGATCTTGATCAATAACAATCCTGAGACGGTAAGCACGGATTATGAAGTATCTGACTCTCTATATTTTGAACCTCTCACTTTTGAAGATATACATCATGTTTTGGAGTTCGAAGGTATTTCAGAAGTCATTCTTCAATTTGGTGGTCAAACATCTATCAATTTGGCTAAAGAGTTAGAAGGTGCAGGGTATTCTGTTCTCGGAAGTCCGGCAGATACTGTAGACCAAATGGAAGACAGAGAGCGTTTTTATCAATTTTTAGAATCATTAAGTATCCCTAAAGTTCCTGGATTCTCGGCACTTAATGAAAAAGAAGTGAAACAGTATGCAGACGAACTAGGGTTTCCTATCCTTCTACGTCCTTCATACGTCATTGGTGGAAGTGGGATGAAGGTGATTTATTCTGATAGCGAACTGACCAATTATTTGAATCATGAACAAATAAATTATCCCGTTTTAATCGATACATTCTTAGAAGGAACAGAAGCGGAAGTAGATATTCTAAGTGATGGTACGGATGTATTCGTTCCTGGTATTTTTGAACATTTAGAGGGGACTGGTGTTCATTCAGGAGACAGTCTGACTGTTACACCGCCGCAATCTTTATCCAATCATGTTATTGATCAAATAAACGCTTACTCTGAAAAAATCGCACGCAACATAAAGTATAAAGGATTGTTTAACGTTCAGTTCGCCATAAAGAATGAAAAGGTATATGTGATCGAAGTGAATCCAAGAGCCTCTCGAACAGCACCGATCATGAGTAAGATTACGAACGTAAACCTTGTCCAGAAGGCAACACAATTGCTTCTTGGACACTCATTAAAATCGTTGAACCTAGAAAATGAGCATAACGGCCAACCTAAAGTTACCGTGAAAGCACCTGTTTTCTCCACCATTAAACTGCCAGGAGTCACCCCGGTGTTAAGTCCGATGATGCTTTCAACCGGAGAAGTAATAGGAAATGATGTAGATTTTAATGAAGCTCTCGTTAAAGCTCTGAAAGGATCTAGTCTTCAATTGGCAGATTTATGGAATGTGCACGGAACCATTTTTGCTGAAGGAACTCTCGCTGAAGCTGCTTCAAAAGGCTGGGAGGAGCTTGGGTATTCTGTCCTTACAGCAAATGATTTGACATTTGATGAGTGGATAAAAACAGATAACAAAGCGGTATATATAAACTTTTCAAATGATAGCGATTGCCAGAATGCTAAACGTGCCGTTCTAGAAAGAGTTCATGTGCTTACTAGAAAAGAAACAGCTAACGCATATTTAGATGCTATACGCACATCGAATAAAATGAGAAAGGAAGTGCTGATCTGATGTCTATCGTACACCCTCTTCGCCAAACGGAAACTCAGAAAGATTTCCTAACGCTGATGGATTATTCTACATCTGAAATTATCGATTTATTGAATCTTGCAAAAGACTTAAAAAAACAAGGACCATCTACGCCACCTTTGTTAAAAGGAAAGATATTAGGGATGATCTTCGAGAAATCCTCGACGCGTACTCGCGTTTCGTTCGAGGCTGCTATGCTGCAGCTCGGCGGTCATGCTATCCATCTGTCGACTCGTGATATTCAGATGGGCAGAGGAGAATCAATATCAGATACAGCGAAAGTTTTGTCCGGTTATCTAGATGCGCTGATGATCCGCACGTTTCATCAATCCACGGTTGAAGAGCTTGCAGAGAGCGGATCGATTCCTGTAATCAACGGACTTACGGACGATTTTCATCCGTGCCAGGTACTAGCAGATCTTCTTACGATCCTAGAATTCAAAGGATCATTCAAAGGGAAGAAGCTGGCGTATATCGGTGACGGAAATAATGTAGCGCATTCTTTGATGATCGGCGCTGCAAAAGTAGGAATGGATTGCACCATTATTTGTCCTAAGAACTACGAACCAAAGGAAAAGATTGTTTCTTATGCAAAAGAAGTTGCAAAACAACACGGATCTGTTGTCGAGGTAACTCATGATCCGATTGAAGGTGTTAAAAATAGCGATGTGATTTACACAGATGTTTGGGCGAGCATGGGGCAAGAAGCTGAGGCAGAGGTGCGTCTCGAACATTTCAAAGGTTATCAAGTGAATCAAGAGCTTGTTTCACATGCGAAGAGTGATTATATCTTTATGCACTGTTTGCCTGCGCATCGAGAGGAAGAAGTGAAGGCGGAGATAATTGATGGTCCTCATTCAGTTGTTTTTCACGAGGCCGAGAACCGTCTTCACGCACAAAAAGCATTGCTTGTTCGTTTGATGTGTTAGAAGGCTAACATGAAATACATGCATAGCTCCTTGTTTTTATTTTTTTCTTCTTTGAATTGTTGGTTGCAGTGTAAGGTGGGAGACTCCTGCGGGACAGGTGGGAAGGTGAGACACTTAAGAGTGAAACGAACGAATGTGGCTCACCGCCTGCCCCGCGGAAAGCGAGCACCTGAAAAGGAAACCAACAGCTTTGAGCTTACAATAAACATCAAAAAAAGAAGCCGCTCTAGATTGAGCGGCTTCTTGCGTTTTATTAAAATACTTGTTCTAATTCAACAACACCAGGAACTTCTTCAAGAAGTGCACGTTCGATACCTGCTTTTAGTGTGATTGTTGAACTTGGGCAGCTACCACATGCTCCCATAAGGCGTACTTTTACTACACCTTCTTCAATATCCACTAATTCCACGTCTCCTCCATCACGAAGAAGGAACGGGCGTAATTTATCAAGAACTTCTTCAACTTGTTCACGCATCTCTAAGTTTTGAGTTTCAGCCATAATAATCAAGGCTCCTTTCTTAAAAAGAACTTACTCTTAGTATACGGGATATGGAATAAAAAATCCATGAGCAAGCATCATGATATTTGCTCCTTTTTCTTTTATGAGAAATAAGGTATGATGAAAGCAAATAAGCGCATACATTGAGGTGATTCTTCATGAGTAACTCATTTAGTATTAAAGTATATGGAGCGGAACAAAAATGTGCCAGCTGTGTTCATCTTCCTTCAGCAAAAGAAACAGCTGAATGGCTAGAAGCAGCAATCTCAAGAAAGTTTCCGAACTTATTGTTTAATGTTCTTTATATAGACATGGAAAGAACGGAAAATGAGATCGATCACGCATTTTCAAAAAGAATTGTAGAAGAGGACCTTTTTTATCCTGTCGTTGTGATTGATGGGGAAGTAGTAGCAGAAGGTAATCCGAACTTAAAAACGATTTATGCAATTATAGAACAGAATGGTTTCGGCGCTGTAAGTTAAGCGCCTATTTTTTTTATTTTGGGTTTGTACACACGCCTTGTACTTCTCTTAAGAATAAGATGTATGGAGAAAAGGAGGCAAATTGTATTGTTGAACCCTTTAAAAGGTAAAAGTCATAAAGATGAGTCGTCCTCATTTGCTGGACATCATCACCATCATTTCCATGATCTTTGTCTCGCGTACATGGGGCAGAAGGTTACGATCGAAATGAATGATGGAAATGTATATCACGGTCAATTGCATAGCTATGATCAAGATAATATGTATATGATCATGCCAGGCGAGAAAGCTGATCGAAATAGCCGTATCATTTTTGTAGGGCCATTCTTCCCAGGCTTCGGTGTGTTTGGTTTCCCATTTTACCGCATTCGTCGATTCCGTCCTTATTATTGGTAAAATACGGAAAAAGACCCATGCATTTTGCATGGGTCTTTTCTTATACTTGATATTTATATAACCAAAGAATACCTGATTTTAATAAACGCGGAACTCTGCCAATAAGTGCTGTACTTCCCATCGTACCAAATCCGCTCTTCTTACCGAGAGAACCCATAACGCCTTTTAGTTTGATTTCGTTCATCTCAGGAAGAGGCTGCTCGTTCCAACGAGCGAGGAGGACTTGTGCGATCTGTTCTGCCTGTTCCTCTGCTAATTGAGCACTTGGTGCATATGGGAGACTCGCGCAATCTCCAACAACATAGACATTTTCTTCCGTTGGAAGGTGATGATGTTCAGCAAGAACAACACGTCCTTGACTATCTTTTTCTACATCCAAATCACGAACGATTCGGCTTGGCTGTATACCTGCTGTCCAAACGATGGCATCACATTCTACTTTTTCATCGTGATTATAAAGAGCGCCTTCTTCAACTTTTGTAACATTAGAGTTATTGATCACTTCAACGCCGTGTTCAACAAACCAGTTTTGTACATAATTGCTTAGTCTCTTCTTATAAGCGGACAGAATCATATCCCCACGGTCAAAGAGTTTAATGGCAAGGTCCGGACGACTCTCACGAAGTTCAGAGGCTAACTCTACACCAGATAGACCAGCACCTACTACTGCAACAACTGCATTAGCATGCAAGTTGTTTAGAATTTGATACGTTTGACGAGATTTATCAATGGTCTGGATGCTGAGCGTAAATTGGTCAGCGCCGGGAATATTATGATATTTATCTTCGCAACCTAGGCCAATAACTAAGTCATCATATGCGACCGCATCTTGGTCTTTTAATAGAACTTTCTTTTCTTTTACATCAATTGCTGTAACTTCGCCGTATTTAATATTCAGGCGAGGGTGGTCTGGAAAAGTTACACGAACATGATGATCAGATATAGTTCCTGCAGCAAGTGCATAATATTCGGTCTTTAAACAATGGTAAGGTACACGATCAATAAGCGTAAGCTGAATGTTTTCAGGGAGGTCTGAGGAATTAAGAAGTCTCTTTAGCACACGCATATTTCCATATCCTCCGCCAAGTAAAACGAGGTGTTTCATTTGTCATTTCCCCTTTTCTTTCAAGACAATTCTTATCTGTTTTTAAAATGCTTTTATATAAGTAAATAACCTTAACTTGAAATAAGTAAACGATTACACGTTTTTGACATGTTTAAGTATAGCACTTTGCAACAATTTCACAACTCTTTTATGGAAAAAACACAAGGAAGAATGAGTGTTTACATTGACTACAACAGTAGAAACCGTTAGGATGGATTCATTAAGAGGTGAAGAATTTAATGAGACCGATTATAGAGTTTTGTGTAAGTAATTTAGCAAGTGGTGCACAAAAGGCGCTCGAAGAACTTGAAAAAGACTACGATCTTGATGTCATTGAGTATGGTTGTCTGGGCTATTGTGGACACTGTGCCAAATCGATGTTTGCTCTCGTAAACGGCGATATTGTTCATGGAGAAACATCAGATGAACTTGTTAAAAATATTTACACTCATATAGAAGAAAACGGAATGTTTTAAAAGCAGCTATTCGAAAAATGGATAGCTGCTTTTTTTCATGGATACACACAAACGGATTGGGAAAAATATCTAGCATATAATTTTTAGAAAAACGATTGCTTTTTTGTCGAAATTTGTTACATTAGAAAAGGGTCAGTCATTGGATGTCTGACAACTAACGTGCTAATGGTAAGCGTTTTCTTCCAAATTACAAAAGGGGTGTACGAATATGCAAATTTTATGGGGATTAGGTGGAATGCTCGTTCTTCTTGTAATCGCATTCTTACTTTCTCAAAATAAGAAAGCGATTAACTGGAGAACAGTAATTGGTGCTCTAGCAATTCAAGTTGCTTTTGCATTAATCGTTCTTAAATGGGATGCCGGAAAGCAAGCATTGCAAGGCGTTTCACAAAAAGTTTCAAACGTTGTTGCTTACGCAAACGAAGGGATTACTTTCTTGTTTGGAAGTATGATTCCTGCAGAAGGTAAAGGATTTATCTTTGCGTTTCAAGTATTAACCGTTATCATTTTCTTCTCTTCTCTAATCTCAGTTCTTTACTATCTAGGAATCATGCAATGGGTGGTAAGAATTTTAGGGGGAGCTTTATCTAAACTTTTAAAAACAAGTAAAGCAGAATCAATGAGTGCTACTGCCAACATTTTCTTAGGTCAAACAGAAGCACCTCTCGTTATTCGTCCTTATATGAACCGTCTTACTCAATCTGAACTATTTGCTGTCATGGTAGGTGGACTAGCATCTGTAGCAGGTTCTGTATTGATTGGTTATTATCTATTAGGTGTACCACTTGAATACCTAATCGCAGCAAGCTTTATGTGTGCTCCGGCAGGACTTGCGATCGCTAAGATCATTGTTCCTGAAACAGAAGAACCGGAAACAATGGGTGAGATCAAATTAGAGCGTGACAAAGATACAGTAAACGTAATCGACGCTGCAGCAAAAGGTGCTGGAGATGGACTTCAAATCGCGCTAAACGTTGGGGCAATGTTACTTGCTTTCATCGCACTTATCGCTCTAGTAAACGGTATCCTTGGCGGAATCGGTGGCTGGTTCGGTTATGAGATCACACTTCAACAAATTCTAGGTTATCTTTTTGCTCCTATCGCGTTCATCATCGGTGTTCCTTGGGAAGAAGCAGTTAAAGCGGGTACGTTTATCGGTCAAAAGATCGTATTGAACGAGTTCGTTGCTTACTCTTCATTCGCACCTCAAATTCCAGACTTAATGCCGAAAACGGTAGCGGTTGTAAGTTTCGCACTTTGTGGTTTCGCAAACCTTTCTTCAATCGCAATCCTTTTAGGTGGTCTTGGAGCAATGGCACCTAGCCGTCGTCCAGACATCGCAAGACTTGGAATGCGCGCTGTAATCGCAGCAACAATTGCAAACCTACTAAGTGGTGCAATTGCAGGAATGTTCATTCTATAAGAATGGTTTAAAAGGGGATGCTCAAGCGTATGCTTGAGCATCTTTTTTTGTTAGCGTGATTCCTTAGCGGATAGTGAGCTATGAAATTCACTAACATATATCTGGAACATGGTCCCTGAATAATACCAGCTAGGGTATCTCCATCTATAATTAAGTCTAAACACACAAAATTAAGTCGAAATAAGAGCTAATTAAGTCGTAACGGCGCCCGATTAAGTCTAAATTTTAAAATAAAGGCCATTCGCCAAATATCGACAACAAATCTGCTCTTTAAACAAGCTAGATACCCCTACAGCAGCGGGACAATAAAAAACCGCAGTGGGAATCATCCCCCTGCGGTTTTATCTATTTAAGCCTGCTGAGCGATCTGTTTCATCACCCAAGGCTGCATTCGGTTGTATAATGCTACGAACAACAGTGTAATAATCGTACCTTTTATTAAGTTAAATGGTGTTATACCTTTTAAGATAAGATCAAGCATCATCTGGCTAGACATCGGATCTGCGCCAAGGAACCACGTATAAGCTGGTAAAATGATGAGATAGTTAAGCAGCCCCATCATAAATGTCATTAAAACCGTTCCCAAAATCAAGCCCACTGAAAGACGTTTAACAGAATTCTTTTTGCGGAATAAGTAGGATACTGGAAGAATGAAAAGAATACCGGCCACGAAGTTTGCTAATTGACCTACTGGTACGCCTGTAAAGCTTCCTACTATACCGTAGTGTAGAACATTTTTTATGGCTTCTACCATAACTCCTGCTGCTGGTCCAAAAATGATTGCAGCTAGTAGTGCAGGTACCTCACTAAAATCAATCTTTAGAAATGGAGGTAACCCAGGGAACGGAAAGTCGAGCATCATCAGCACATAAGCAATCGTACTGAGCATCGATACCGCTACCATTTGTTTAATCTTTCCCTTTTGCATTGAAATCTCTCCTCTTTTGTGTTGCGCCATCTCATGATTTCGAATGCAGCACAGCCTGCTTCACACAAAAAATCCTTAGTCAGTTAATGAGACTAAGGGAGTTTGTAAGTATGATAAACAGCATGTAAAAGATGCACAGATAAACGGCATGCTTAAACAAAGGGTTCTATTTAAAAATTGAACCGCTGTACCTACATCTTCTCCCATCCAGACTATACTGTCGGCTCTGGAATTACACCAGATCAGCAAAGAGTTACATCGATGCGATGTCTAGCCTCAATCAACCAGACACTCGAGGTCACTTACCTCTAGCCCTAAGACACAAAAAGCGTGTCTTTGGTCAAGAGTTAAGTGCTGGTCGTGTCTAAACGGTTGTTTCGGCTTTTCTAAGCTCACGGGCTGATGAAGAGGGAATCTTCAAATACCGCCGGTCGGGAATTTCACCCTGCCCCGAAGATGGATCGCTATTGTATTTTGTTACTTCACCCATTATACTTTAAAAAATGTAAGTTGTGAACGAATATGCAACAACCATACCTTCCAAATAGAGGATGAACTGATATGAAGTTAACATTTGAATATACATGGCCTTATGAAAGAATGATGAAAGATATTTATATTTCGGAGTGTCCGTTCTGCCAACAAGACAATGTTTTAACTTCCTTTAAAGAAGAACAATTAAATCTTGCTCAAGAGGGAATTAAACAGATACTCATCATGCCTTGTTGTCACGGCAAGTTAACCATACTAAATGCCGACGATGATTATTTTTATACGGATGAAAAATTGAGAGGTCAATCATAAGGAGTCATGTTAAAGCGATGGATACGTTGAAATTCACAAAAATGCATGGATTAGGTAATAATTACATCTATATAAACATGTTTGAAGAGACGATTGATGAAGCTGAGCTGGCGAAGTTAGCAGTGGATATCTCAAATCCTTACACAGGCATCGGATCAGATGGAATGATTCTGATCTGCCCAAGCGAATCAGCTCCGGTAAAGATGCGAATCTTTAATAATGATGGTTCTGAAGCAAAAAATTGTGGAAATGGACTTCGTTGTGTAGCCAAATATGCATACGAAAACGACATTGTAAAAGAAACTGAATTTCAGATTGAAACACTCGGTGGATTAGTAACTGCAAAAGTAAAAACTGAAAACAACAATAAAGTATCACTAGTCACGGTTAATATGGGGAAACCCATCCTTCAACCTCAACAAATTCCTGTCATTGGATTTAACCACCTCCAACAAGTGGTGAATGAGGATGTCTCATTCAACGATACACCATTAAAACTAACTGCTGTATCAATGGGTAATCCGCATGCAGTATTCTTTGTGGATAACATTGAGGATGCACCTCTGCATTCGTTAGGGCCAATCATCGAAAAAGATCCAATGTTTCCTGATTGGGTAAATGCTGAGTTTGTTGAACTTGTGTCAAAAAGTGAAATGCACTTTAGGGTTTGGGAGAGAGGATCAGGAATTACTCAAGCTTGTGGTACAGGAGCTTGTGCAGCAGCTGTAGCGGCCGTTCTAAATAACAGAGCGGCAAGAAATACAGACATTACTGTGCATTTAGCAGGAGGAGATCTTATCATCAATTGGAAGGATAATGGAGATGTTTGGATGACCGGTCCAGCGGAAATAATCTGTACGGGTGAATATCATACTAATAGATAAACGGTCAGACGTTTAGCATGGGACAAAAAAGAAAGCAGAGATGCTTTCTTTTTTTAATCCTTAACTTCAGCTTGCTCACGATGTTGAACGATTTTCTCCGTATGTTCGATTCCCCAGTGAAGCATGGACTTTATAATAGGGATTAGTGTTTCACCAAACGAAGTTAGAGAATATTCCACTTTCGGAGGGACTTGTTTATAAACTTCTCGATGAATGATTCCATCACGCTCTAATTCTCGCAACTGTAGAGTAAGCATTCGCTGTGTGATTCCAGGAACAAGACGTTTTAGTTCATTAAAACGTATCTCTCCGTCGATCAGATGATACAAAATTACGCTTTTCCACTTACCTCCGATAATATCAAGAGTCGCTTCGACTGGACATGAATAGCCGTGAGACTGCCAATTGGAAAGGTCGAATTGCTGATTATTCATAGAAATACTCCTTTAGTATAAAAAATGATACTATGACACAAAAATGTGCGTACTTTTCATTTTTGTTATTACTTTTATAATATAGCGTGTAGGGTGACAAAACAACTTAATTACATTTAAAAATATTGAAGGGGCGATAAAATCATCATGAATAAAGAAGCTAAAAAACAAGAGATACTAAGCGCATTTCAGTTCAGACATGCAACAAAGGAATTTGATCCAGAGAAAAAGATTTCAGATGAAGACTTTGCATTTATTTTAGAAACAGGGCGTCTTTCACCGAGTTCATTTGGCTTTGAGCCTTGGCGTTTTGTTGTCATTCAAGATCAAGCGTTGCGCGAACAGTTGAAACCCGTTTCTTGGGGTGCACAAAAGCAATTACCGACAGCTAGTCACTATGTCGTGATGCTTGCACGTACTGCAGAAGATATGATTTATGATTCAGAATACATTGAGCATATGATGACAGAAGTGAAGAAACTTCCGAAAGAAGCGTATGAAGCGATCAGCGGGTTCTATAAGACGTTTTTAGAATCGGACTTTAAGCTTCTTGGAAACGATCGTGCAATGTTCGATTGGGCGGCTAAACAAGTCTATATTGCACTAGGAAATATGATGACAGCGGCTGCGCAGATTGGAATTGATTCTTGCCCGATTGAAGGGTTTGATCAAGAGAAAGTTCAGGCTATTTTAGAAAAAGAAGGAGTACTTGAAGGCGGAAACTTTGAGGTAGCTGTAATGGTAGGATTCGGCTATCGCGTTAATGAACCCCGTCCAAAAGTTCGCCAGGATCTTAATGATGTTGTGAAATGGATTAAATAATCAGAAATAAAAAAGTGGAGGCACAATCGCCTCCACTTTTTAATATTTTTGGATGATGTTATAGAATGTATCGCGTTCTACAGGAACTTTGTTAGCTGTTTTGATCAAGTGTACGAGTTCTTTACGTGTGATACCTGATGATGTTAAGGCTCCAACAGCGTGAGAAATTCTTTCCTCGATCAACGTTCCATGGATGTCACTAGAACCGAACGTTAATGCCATCTGAGTTAACTGAACGCCAATATTGATCCAATAGGCTTTGATGTGGTCAAAGTTATCAAGCATCAGTCTGCTGATTGCGATGGTTCTCATATCATCAAAAGCCGAAGTTCTTCTTATTAGCCCCATGGATTGTGTACGAGGCTGCATAGCTAGTGGGATAAATACCATAAAGCCGTTCGTTGAATCTTGAAGTTGGCGCAAACGGTCCATATGAATGAGACGTTCTTCTTTTGTCTCTATAGATCCATACAACATGGTTGCATGTGTTTTTAAACCAAGACCATGAGCGATTTCATGTGCCTCTAACCACTGATCAGTAGATGCTTTGTCTGGGCTCATCTTTAAACGGTAGCGTTCTGTAAGAATCTCAGCACCACCACCTGGCATCGTATCTAGACCAGCTTTAATGAGTTCTTCAAGTACTTCTTTCATTGAAAGTCCAGCAATTCTAGAGAAGAACTCGATTTCAGCACCTGTATAGGCTTTAATCGTAACTTGAGGATAATGTTTCTTTAACGTACGAATCGTATCAAGATAATAATCAAATGGCACTTCATGATTATGCCCACCGACGATATGGAACTCTCGAATATTATCGTTCCATCGTTTTTCAACATAACTCAACAACTGCTCATCGTTCATCGTATAAGCGCCTTCTTCACCAGGCTTACGCTTAAATCCACAGAAACTACAAGTAGCTTCACAAACGTTTGTCGGATTGATATACAAGTTTTCAATGAAATAAACGTTGTCGCCGTTCTTACGGTTGTTTACCTCATTTGCTAAAGAAGCGACGCTCAAAAGATCATTCGTCTCATATAGGTATAACCCGTCTTCAATAGAAAGACGCTCTCCGTGTTTAACCTTTTCGGCGATTGCCTCCATACGCGTGTCTAGCGTTAATATATTTGCCATTTCTAATCCCCCTAATTTTTCAAATGAAATGTTCGGATGATGTACACATTTTTTTAAGAGATAGGCATAAAGCGACACTCTCTCTTTACCAAATTTATACGAATACTTATGTATCATAAGACTTCAATACATGTCTTAATTGCATAATCATTATAATCCTATTCAAACTTTACGACAAGGGAAGCTGCTTTTTACAGGTAGCTTGTATGTAAAAAGTTTTGATTTTTTACTATGGACTCGTTGTCTAATAAATAGAAAAAATGTAAAATAAAAGGAACGAATATGTTGAAAACGAAGAGTGGAGTGACAAAAATGAGAGCCACAATACCAGCCACTAGACTTGAAAAGATCGAACAATTAGAGGCATTGCGTAATAAAATGATAAAGGCTGCGAACGCGTTAGGTCTGCAGCATCCAATGGTTTTAAATTATAGTAGAAAAATTGATGAGGCTCATAATAAGATTATGGAGATGCAGCAAAAAGATAATTAATGTAAAGCCGATTCCTTGAGGGCTTATATAAGAGTCGTTATACTATAGATATAGATCCTTATTAGAGGAGTGATCACGATGATCGTTGAGATAACAGAAAGTGCAGCGAGTAGGATCAAAGAAATGCTTGCTGATGAAGAAGATCAAAATCAATTTCTACGTGTAGCGGTTAAAGGCGGCGGATGTACAGGTCTTTCTTATGGTATGGGTTTTGATAGTGATAAAAGTGATTCAGACCAAGAAGAGATCATTGAAGGAATCCGAGTAGTAGTAGATGAAGAAAGTGCGAAAGTTCTAAAAGGAACGGTCGTCGACTTTAAACAGAACATGATGGGTGGAGGATTTACGATTACGAATCCGAATGCTATTGCATCATGTGGCTGTGGATCATCATTCCGTACAGCGACAAACGCTGGTACACCAGAAGAGTGTTAAAACTAAAGAAAAAGCTCCTGCCTTCAGAATAAGAGGTAGGAGCTTTTTTTGTGTTAAAGAATATTAAAGATAAACAATACGCCAAGGATATCTGATAAGACAGCAGCACCAATAAGTAAATATTTCTTCTGTTTATGTTGCTCTCTTAAACCAATTGGCATTAGAAAGGTACCCAGTATAAAGAAAACAATACCTAGTATTAAGTTAGTCTCCATTATGTAAATCTCCTTAACTAAAAAAGGATAAAAGAAAACCCGGCGCGCCAACACCGGGTAAAAATTCATATCAGTCAGCGGCACTTGTCCGCCTCACAAACAATCATAACAGATAGGACGTTTGCTATCCATAAGCAATTTATTCCACCGTGTATTTTTCTAGGTCTTCCATTAATTCTGTTAAACGTGGAAGTTCTCTTTTCGTATCTTCTAGAAAGGATTCGTCTGTGATATGTAACTGATTGATGATCTTTTGAATCTCTTGAAGGCAGTCAGCGACATGCATTTCTTCTTCAGTAAACTGTCTGTTCACTTCTACTTTCTCCTTTTAAACAATAAGTACTTGATTAAAAAAATGAAAATGCGCAGGTGCTTTCCCCCGCGCAAACTTAAGTTTAGAATAAGCTTGTGCTATGCAAAGGCTGAGTCTTCGCGTTTGGATCGATATAAGATTTAGCATTGTTAATTGCTGTAGGCGCTTCTCCGAAACCTGAAGCGATCAATTTTACTTTGCCATCATACGTACATACATCACCAGCCGCATAAATTCCTTTAATATTAGTTTCCATTTTGGAATTCACTACGATTGAATTCTTTTGAATATCTAAGCCCCACGTTTTAATGGGACCGAGAGATGAGATGAAACCATAATTTACGACAACAGCGTCCACTTCAACCGTTTCTTTAACATCTCCATTTTCTAAAACAACTGCTGAGATCATATCCCCGTCACCGATCAGCTCTTTTATTTGATAAGGAGTTTTCACAGCAACTTTTGAATTCATTAACTGTTCAACACTATGTTCGTGAGCACGAAACTTATCACGTCTATGAGTTAATGTGATTTCTGGACAGATAGGTTCAAGCATCAATGACCAGTCTAGAGCAGAATCTCCTCCACCACAAACTAAGACGCGTTTTCCTGCAAATGCGTTCAAATCGTTTACGAAATAATGTAGGTTTTTACCTTCGTATTGTTGAGCGGTCGCTAGTTCTAAACGACGTGGTTGAAATGCACCTACGCCAGCAGTAATTAATACTGCTTTGCTGTAATGGACAGCTTTATCTGTTGTTAACTCGAAGATTTCTTCATTTTTATCCACGTTTTGAACCGACTCTTCTAACACGACGGTTGGGTTGAACTGCATTGCCTGTTCTTTAAGGCTATTAACGAGATCTTGAGCAAGAACTTTAGGAAATCCAGCAACATCATATATGTACTTTTCAGGATAAAGAGCAGATAACTGACCGCCAAGTTGAGGCATACTCTCAATAATCTTCACCTTCATCTGACGCATGCCACCATAGAATGCAGCAAACAAGCCTGAAGGTCCTCCACCAATAATCGTGATATCGTAAATTTCTTTTGTCATAACTTTCACCTCTTCTAGATTTATGACTGATGAACATGTAATATGTTCTGACCAGAACGTGCTAACTCTCATTTTACATTCTTGAAGGATGCCCAAAGTCCTCTTTTTGTTTTGTAGATTTTGACAATCTATTCAATGTTATGATAGGCATACTCCATTAGAAATTGAAACATCATCATAACGAAAAAGGGGTTGAAAAAACAAGAAAAAAGGAATAAGATGAGGGTGTATGGTTAAAAAATGTCGATATTTCGAACGTTTTTTGCATTTATTTATATCTTATTACGTGAAATATATCACAATCTATTCCTTTCCATCATATTTAATGATTGAAAAGGTCAAACTAAAAAAAATGAGAACTGGAAGTGAATGAAATGAGTAAGCCAAAAATTTTAATATTAGGCGGCGGCTACGGTGGAATCATGTCAGCTGTACGTTTACAAAAAGAGCTAGGTTCAGACGAAGCTGAAATCACGTTAGTTAACAAGCACAACTATCATTACCAAACAACGTGGCTTCATGAGAACGCAGCGGGAACTTTACATCATGACAAAACACGTATCATGATCGATAACATCATCGATATGAACAAAGTGAACTTTGTTCAAGATACAGTTAAAGAAATTAAAAAAGATGAAAAGCTTGTTATCCTAGATAATCAAGAATTAACATACGACTACTTAATTATTGCCCTTGGTTCTGACCCTGAAACGTTCGGTATCCAAGGTCTTAAAGAAAATGCGTTCAGCATTCGCAGCATCAACTCTGTTCGTAAGATTCGCGAGCATATCGACTATTCTTTTGCTCGTTACAATAACGAAGGACAACCTGATGAACTTATTACAATCGTAGTAGGTGGAGCTGGATTTACAGGAATTGAATTTGTTGGTGAACTAGCTGACCGTGTTCCTGAACTTTGCCGTGAATATGATATTCCTCGCGAAAAAGTTCGTATCGTTAATATTGAAGCTGCTCCAACAGTACTTCCAGGATTTGATGAAGAACTTGTTGAGTACGCGATCAATAACTTAGAACGTCGTGGCGTTGAATTCCTTGTAAGCACACCGATCAAAGAGTGTAATGAAGATGGAGTTATCCTTGCAAATGGTGAAGAGATCAAGGCTGCTACAATCGTTTGGACTGGTGGAGTACGTGGTAACCATCTAGTTGAAGAAGCTGGTTTCGAAACGATGCGCGGACGTGTTAAAGTAGACAAAGATCTTCGCATGCCTGGATTTGATTATATTTTTGTTGCAGGAGACTGTGCACTCATCATCGATGAGGAAGCAAACCGTCCATATCCTCCAACTGCTCAAATCGCTATTCAACAAGCTTACACAATCGGCCGTAACATCAAAGCATTGATGAACGGTGGAAAACTTGAAGAATTTAAGCCTGATATTAAAGGAACAGTTGCGTCCCTTGGTAAAGGTGAAGCAATCGGTAAAGTTGGGAACAAGAAATTATTTGGTGCTACGGCATCGGCAATGAAAAAAGTAATCGATAACCGCTACCTGTTCTTACTTGGTGGGGTACCGATGGTTATTAAAAAAGGTAAATTAAAACTGTTTTAATAGATAGTGGTAAACTAAGAGCAGAAGCGTCAAGCTTCTGTTCTTTTTTTATTTCTTGGCTGTTTTTATTGTTGCTGTTGATTGGAATGCTACAATCAACTTGCATCGAAGCGAGTAGAGTAAAGAACCATAGAGTAATCCTTCATAAAGTGCATAATACATGTGAAAGGGCGAGCGTGCGGATGACAAAAAAAGACAGAGGAAACGTTTGGCTTGCTGCGGCTGGCTTGTTGATCGATGAGTATGGAAGATGGCTAGTCGTGAAAAAAAACTACGGTGGACTGAAAGGGAAGTGGTCTATCCCAGCTGGCTTTGTAGATGCTGGAGAAACCGTGGACGAAGCTGCTGTAAGAGAAGTGTACGAAGAGACAGGAATCGTTGGAGAAGTAAGTACCATACTTGGTATCCGCTCGGGTGTTATTAGAGAAACAATCAGTGATAATATGGTTGTCTTCTTATTAAGAAAAAAGCGTGGAGATCTTTCACAGCATTCAAGTGAAATTGAAACTGCTGCGTTCATGACGCCTGAAGAACTGAGAGCTGATCCTGATACATCATTAATGATTCACTTTTTTTTAGATAATAAAGTGAAGTTCCTAGAAGATAACATTAATCCTGGAGATGTATTCGGCTATACGACTTATAAAATAATGGATTGTAGATAAAGAAGTATTATTAAAATATTGATCAGAGCTCTCAGAGAAGCTCTGATGATTATTTTTTTATAGACGTTTCAGTAAAAATGTACGAAATATTCTGATAATTAAAGAATATTGATGATGATGACGCTTACATCAGGATATTTCACTCTAAAATAGGTTTTTCAATCATACATTTCCTTGTTATTATTATCTGAAAATTTAAACAAAAAAAGAGGGAGTGTTACAACATGAGAAAACATGCGATTCAGAAAAAACATGATCAATGTCCATACTGTGAGGGGAAAGGTTATTTTCAGCTCTTGCTTGGAGGATCTGAAACGTGTGTAGAATGCTGCGGAAGCGGCAAAAAAAGAGCTTAATATTGTAACGCTCTCAAACACGATTGACGTAAATGCCCCCGTTTAGTAAACTAACGTCAGATATATGGGGGTGTCTACATCATGGATTTGCTATTGCCGCAATTCATTATTTCAATGTTGCTTTTTATGGTTCTATTCTTTGGAATCGGTTTCTTGTTTAACATGCTTTTACGTGCTACTTGGTTTATGGTTATTCTATATCCAATAGTCGTCATAATGATCGTAGATGACATTCGTTTTTTCGAGTATTTTACTAAGCCAGGTACGAGCTTTCAGCTACTTGGAAGTGATCTTTTGAATTTGTCAGTATCGGATATTACGATACTTGCTTGTGGATTGATCGGTGCGATTCTTTCTGGAATTGCTATCAAGATGCTTCGAGTACGCGGATATCAAATGTTTTAAAAGCCCCTAATTTAGGGGCTTTTTTTATTTGCGCTTTTTTCCTTTTATTCCAAACAGGTATACATATTAATGAGCCAGGGAAGGAATAGATAGGAGAGGAGTGGACAATTTTTGCTGATTTTAAGAAAATTTGTAAAGAGAACCATGATTGCTATCTTTTTTGTTTGTGCATTATTTACAACATTTCGTTCCATTTCTGGTGTAGAGGCGGATGATCTGGTAACTTGGCTAGATGAAAAACAATCAGACAACAAGATCGTTGAGGCTACGCTTAGTGTTTTAACACAATCCCTGAAGACATTACCTACGATCTATAGACCTAATATGATGCTTTCATCTGCTGAAGTGAAACAGCGATCCATTGAAGAAGAAATGGACTTTACTCAATATCCTTCTGTAAATGTGACTGCAACAGGATATACGGCTGGCCATGAGAGTACGGGTAAGACTAAAAGTCATCCTGCGTACGGTATCACTAAGTCAGGTTTAAAGGTGAGACGAGACCTCTATTCAACCATTGCAGCAGATCCTGCAGTCTTTCCGATCGGCACCGTTTTATGGATTCCAGGATACGGATATGGAGTAGTTGCGGATACCGGATCAGCTATTAAAGGGAAGAGATTAGATCTATTTTATAATACGGTAGATGAAGTGTATCAAAAGTGGGGTAAGAAAAATATTGCTGTGTATATCGTTGAGCGTGGAGATGGAAAGATAACAGAAAGTGAACTGAATAATCTTAATGAAGAAAAGTCCATGCAAGTGTTTAGGCAACAATACTTATATAAGTGATAAAAGCTTCAGGTTCTAGTGACCTGAAGCTTTTCTATGTAGCTCTCTTCTTCCTCTGGTAAGAAAGCAGGAAAGTGATTCGGATGGACAAGTGCAGCTAGGCGTTTCATGCCGATGATTAACCGTGGTGAAGGACGACAAAAGAGAGATTCTTCAAGTTTGAAAAGCTCAGTTCGAAGATTGGTCTCTAAATGGTCCCAGCCCTCTCGCTTCTGTATATGGGAGATCTTCATCTTTTCTGTTTTGACACCAACCCAAACCATACCGATGATATCTGGTTTACGGCTTACAACATCTTCCCAAGTTGTTTGTACACTTGCCAGTTCAACGTCTTGAAAGACGTTTTCTCCACCTGCTAGATTAGCGATCTCTGTTAGCCAGTTCACCTTACCAGGTGTGAAAACAGGTTTTGGCCACCATTCAAAATACACTTTTTTTCTTTTTTTTATGGAGTTACTTATTTTCTCGTATTGGGTAATCTCATTCTTCATCCACTCTATTACTTTTGTAGCTTCTGCTAATGTATCTGTTCTTTTACCCAGATCGAAGAGATCATTCTGGATATCAGAAAGGCTTTGTGGATTGTATATAACATGTGGAATACTGCGTCGTTCTAACTCTGCTATATTCTTCTCCATCCCTGGGACACTCAAACTAGCTAATACTAATTCGGGAGCAAGAGACTGAAGTTTATCCATGTCAATCGATAGATCTGGACCTAAACGTGGAAGGTTTTCGATGCTTTTTGGCCAATCCGAAAAATCATCGACTCCGACCAACTTCGAAGTTAAACCCAAATAATGCAACAGTTCTGTGTTACTTGGACAAATTGAAATGATTCTCAAAGAGAAGAACCTCCTATGATATGAACAACCAAGATAAGAGTAATGTTTGGAGAATTCCAAGAAGTCCGCCGAAGAATACTTCACTCGGACGATGTCCGAGAAGTTCTTTCAATTCTTTCCTTTGTTCTTCCACCTTTTTTTCTTGAAATTTTTCTGATTCCCTCACGTGGTTTCTGAATTCTTCTACTAAGTCATTCAATACAGCTGCTTGTTCTCCTGCATGCCAACGTATACCTTTTGCATCGTACATGACAATAATCGCAAACATGGCAGCTATTGCGAAGAGAGTGGATCCCGTTCCGTGCAGAGCTCCAACGGCTGTTGCTAATGATGTAACAGCAGCTGAATGTGAACTAGGCATTCCTCCGGTACTAATAAATAACTCCCATCGTATTTTTTTAGTATGATAAAAATGTATAGGGATTTTTAAGAATTGTGCAGAAAATACACCAAGTAAAGCTGCTAATAATGGAAAGTTCATTAGAATATCTGGCATGAGGATTATCCTTTCAATAGGGTGGTTTATAGTATGGCTGTTTTAGATAGTTGTTACCCGATTTAGGGCTACTTCAATCTTTGCATAACATGGTTTGATTGAGGGAGGAAACAAGAATGGAGTATTTTCCCGAGGAGTATTATGAATTTTTTATTGTTTTTAACGATGGTGATTATTACACAGGTCACGATTTATTAGAAGAAATATGGCTCACAGACCGCAGTAACCTGTTTATCAAGGGATTGCTACAGATGACGGTCGCTCTCTATCATTATGAATATGGAAATCTTAAGGGAGCCAGACAAATGATGAGGGTAGCTAAAGAGTATCTAACTCCGTATAAACCATTCTATTGGCAGTTGAATGTGGAGAGAGTATTAGTGTTTATTGATCAATGTCTTGAAACTATTCCGAATGATATAGATAGAGTGAATTTTGAAGAGGTAGTTCAACTACCTGTTCTTTCAAAACTTTATTTAAATTTAGAAGAATAAAGCATCGTGAATTCGAAATATTCTAAAAGAAAGAGTATAATGAGATGCGGAGCTCAAACAATAAGGGGGAACTTTAACATGTTTACGATTAAACAACTTTGGAACACTAACGAACAAGAAGAAGTCCTACTGGTCGGTTTATTTCAAGAACCAAAGCTAACTGGTGTAATGGCAGATATGGATCATGGATTAAACGGAACACTGACTGATCTAATAAAAGAAGGGGATCTTTCCAATCGCCTAAAAAGTATCAAAAAGCTTCATACACTTGGTCAGCTCGGTACGAAACGAATTTATTTTGCAGGTTTAGGAAAACGTGAAGATTTTACGTATGATAAAGCTAGAAGTACGTTTGGAAGAGCCGTACAAGAAATAACTAAAGAAAAGAGAACACAATTTTCGATATTGCTGGATACGTTTCATACGAATCAGCTTTCAATCGAAAAGCTTGCTCATGCTTTTAGTGAAGCAGCTGGTACTGCCGTTTATAAATTTGAAGACTATAAAAAGAAAACGAATGAACCACAAAAACGCTTAGAATCTGTAACGGTTTATACGGAAAACAGTGGAGCAGAAGCTGGGTTGACAAGCGGGTTTGCTTATGCGAAAGGCATTAACTTTGCCCGAGATCTTGTAAACACACCTGCCAATCTTCTAACACCTACAGATCTTGCTGCTGAAGCAATAGATGTGGCACTTGAATATGGCATGGAATATGAGATCCTTGAAAAAGAAGATATGGAGAAGCTTGGAATGGGAGCGATACTGGCGGTTAGTAAAGGATCAGATCAGCTTCCTAAATTGATTACGGTAAAGTATCAAGGCGGTAAAAAGGAAGACTCATATGTTGCTCTAGTAGGTAAAGGTTTAACATTTGATGCGGGCGGCTATTCCATTAAACCCGCTCTCAACATGCATGAGATGAAAAGCGATATGGGTGGAAGTGCAGCGGTATTAGGAGCGATGGAGGCGATCGGCCGACTAAAGCCTGAGATTAATATCATGTTTGTGATTCCTTCTTCAGAGAACTTGATCAACGGAGAAGCTATGAAGCCAGGCGATGTGATCACTTCACTGAGTGGAAAGACCATTGAGGTTCGAAATACGGATGCAGAAGGTCGTCTCATACTTGCCGATGCGATTACGTATGCAAAGGAACAAGGAGCAAAGTATATTGTTGACGTTGCGACTTTGACGGGTGGAGTAGTCGTTGCACTAGGAGATTGTACAACTGGTGCTCTAACGAACAACGAAGAGTTCTATGAACATATAAAGCAATCTGCAGCTGATGAGGCGGAATTGTTGTGGCTCCTTCCGAGTTTTCAGCCGTTTAAAGATATGTTGAAAACAAGTGATGTTGCTGATCTTAACAACTCAACTGGTAGACTTGGTCATGCCATTACAGGTGGATTGTTTGTAGGTGAGTTTGCTGAAAATACGCCATGGGTCCATTTAGATATAGCAGGTACCGCCTATTCTGGAAAATCCACAGAGTTAGGTCCTAAAGGAGCAACTGGTGTTATGGTTCGAACACTCGTTAACTTTGTAAGAAACTTTAAAGCATAATCGGAAGGATAAATAACTGGTTCTCTCTGTTGAGAACCAGTTTTTGTTTTGTGTTTGACAAAACACTATTATCCATGTTAATTTGTTAAAGGTTTAACATATTAGCGATTTAGCGAAATAAAGCAATAAAGTTATTTAAGGAGGAAATCAAAATGAATGCTGTAGTATTAGCGGTAGCTGTTATGCTAGTACTTAGCCTTTTACGTATACATGTTGTTGTAGCCTTGTTAATCGGAGCCTTAGTTGGTGGATTTGTAGCAGGAATGGGTTTGACAGAAACCATAACAGTATTTACTGAAGGGTTAGGTTCGAATGCAGTCATAGCATTAAGTTATGCATTATTAGGAAGTTTTGCTGTAGCGTTATCTCGGACAGGACTTCCAAAACTGATGGTTGAAAAAGCCATCGTATTGGTCGGGAAAGAAGGAGAATCGAAAAAGAAGTCGTTATCAAAAGTACTTCTCTTATTTATCATTCTTATGATTTCTTCATTCTCACAAAATTTAATTCCAGTTCATATTGCGATCATTCCAATTTTTATTCCACCTTTGCTGCACGTTTTAAATGAACTGCAACTTGATCGCAGGTTAGTTGCGACTGTCATTACGTTTGGATTGATCACACCTTACATGTGGTTTCCGGTAGGATTCGGAGGAATCTTTCATGAGATTCTTCAAACAAACATGAAAGACAGTGGACTAACCGTAAAGATGGATCAGATCCCTACTGCGATGACGATTCCATCTCTCGGAATGATTGTAGGTCTATTGATCGCTGTTTTTATAACGTATCGTAAGCCACGTCAATATGAAGATAGAACGACTGGGATGACCAAAACCGATGATGTATCTTATACAACTCGTTCGATTTTTGTAGCAGTTCTCGCCATTGTTGCAACCTTATTCGTACAATTAAAAACGGATTCAATGATCTTTGGAGCATTATCAGGTATCATCGTTCTGTATTTTAGCGGACAGCTAAAGTTAAATGCTTCAGATGCAATATTGACTGAAGGTATGAAAATGATGTCTTACATTGGATTTGTTATGATTTCTGCCGCAGGCTTTGCAGCTGTTATGCGTGAGACAGGAGAAGTTGAAACATTAGTTAAAGATAGTGCTGCATTTATCGGAAACTCAACTGCTCTCGGTGTTCTACTGATGTTAATTATCGGATTGCTCGTAACGATGGGAATCGGCTCTTCGTTCTCAACCATTCCGATCATAACAACTATTTTTGTGCCACTAGCTGGAGAATTAGGATTAAGTGTTATGGCGACGATCGCCTTAATCGGTACAGCTGCTGCTTTAGGTGATGCAGGATCCCCAGCGTCTGACAGTACATTAGGTCCTACATCTGGTCTTAATGTAGATAATCAGCACAATCATATCTGGGATACGTGTGTGCCAACATTTTTGCATTACAATATTCCATTGATCGCTTTTGGATTTATTGCAGCGATGGTATTATAACGATTCCATTTTGTAGAGACAGATTCTAAGATCTGTCTCTTTTATTATTTTTACGAAAAATACACATGCTAAAAACAAGGAGGGAATAACCATGACAAAACGTAAACACTCTTGGGATGCTGCAAAGAAAAATAACTCAACCCCATCAGAAAGCATGACGAACGTAGAATTCTCTGATGAAAAATTCAGTGATGAACTACCAAAAAGAGATACACAAAGCCCAAGATCAAAAGGAAAATAAAAGAAGCTGACTCCTATGAATATCGGAGTCAGCATTTTTTATTCAAAGAAAGTAAGTTCGGGAACCCATTGTCTCATGTGTGTTTTTATTTCTTCATAAGACTTCTTCATGGCAGGTAAGTCTTTCATAGGATGTATCACAAAAGGTTGATCTACGTAAGTTGGAAGAAATTTCGGTTCAGATAATTCAATGGTTTTTTCCGTTCCTTTTTGACGTTTCGTGACCTTCAGTTGAACGATTCCACCAATGTCCTTGTATTCACGCCTTTGACCAGATAAGAAATTCCCGAGAGAATAAGCGACGAAGGTTTTCGATCCATCACTTGCCGTTTCCCATTTTACGGGTTGCAGAACGTGTGGATGGTGACCGATAATGATGTCACCGCCAGCTTCGGTGACTATTTTCACGATATTCTTTTGAAAATCATTTGGCATTCTTTCATACTCATTACCGAAATGTAAAGATACTACATTTACATCTGATAACTTTCTAGCCTCTTTAATGTCTCGCTTGATTCGTTCCACTTCGATCAGATTGACAAGATGATTCTTTCCTGTAGGTACTGGGATTCCGTTTGTTCCATATGTATAGCTCAAAAAGGACACGGTGATGTCATTCCTTTTGATTAATCGGATGTTTTGCCGATCTTTGTCCGTTAGATAAGCTCCCGTATACATCACATCTATTTGATTCCAATAATTTAAAGCGCTTATGATCGCCTTTTCTCCTCGATCAAGTGTATGGTTGTTAGCTAGCGTTACGAGATCGACTCCATTTGCTTTTAACGCATCTCCGACTTCATGTGGTGAATTAAAAGATGGATAAGATGATAGACCAAGTTGGGTACCACCGATCATTGTTTCTTGGTTAGCTATCGTAATATCTGGGGCTGTTAGATAGGATTTTACTGAGTTAAAGTTACGATTAAAATCATATCCTTTTGCGGTTTTCGCTTTATTATAAACCGTATCATGAATTAAGATGTCACCAACCGCCGCAAGTGTAAGATCCGATATTTTTTCTTCTGGTTCAGGAGTGATTGGCTCTGTTTTTATTTCTTTTGGCACTGCTGTATTTTCTTGTTTTGGTGTCTTTTTTTCTTCTACCGTCTGTAAATCTGCGTTATTATACATATATATAAATACGATTGTCGAAAAGAATACGACTACAATTCCTGTGAACCACCAAAGACGTTTCAGTGGTAACACCCCCTTTGTGTCTATCATAATGGAAGAAGTGGGGATATGTATATGTCAAATTACTCTGTGTTGAAAACGGTTCCAATACTTGCATTCGGGAGGAAAGTACAAAATGAGACAAATCACAGTGGAAATAGTAGAACAAATGGACCAAAATGATGAACTAGCTTCTTTTAAAAAAGAGTTCTATACAAAGGATGAATCGATCTATCTCGATGGAAATTCACTAGGACTTCTATCTAAACGTGCAGAACAGTCTTTGCTTGATGTATTAAATGACTGGAAAGAGCATGGAATAGACGGATGGATGGGTGGTAAGTATCCATGGTTTACTCTTAGTGAAAAACTAGCAGAAAAGTTATCTGTACTCGTTGGAGCAAAAGAGAAAGAAGTCATTGTTACAGGTTCAACTACGGTAAATCTTCATCAAATGGTGGCTACGTTTTTTGAACCGAAGAACGGAAGAACGAAGATTCTAGCAGATGAACTCACTTTCCCGTCTGATATTTATGGCTTACAAAGTCAGTTGAAATTAAAGGGATTAAATCCTGACACCGACTTAATTCAAGTAGGAAGCCAGAATGGACTAACGCTTGATGAACAAGACATTATTGATAAGATGACAGAGGATGTAGCTCTTATTTTACTTCCTTCTGTTCTCTATAGAAGTGGACAATTATTAGATATAGAACGCTTGACGCGTGAAGCTCATAAAAGAAATATACCGATTGGATTCGATCTTTGTCATTCGATCGGCGCTATTCCTCATGAACTGAGTAAATGGGGAGTTGATTTTGCTTTTTGGTGCAATTACAAATATGTAAACGCTGGACCAGGCGGAGTAGGCGGTTTATATGTGAATGAGAAGCATTTTACGAAAACGCCTGGGCTTTCTGGCTGGTTTGGCAGCAAAAAAGAAACGCAGTTTGATATGGATCATCACTTTGATGCGGAAAATTCTGCGGGTGGTTACCAAATTGGAACGCCACATATGTTGAGCACAGCACCATTGATCGGATCGTTATCCATTTTTGAAGAAGCCAAGATCGACCGAATTCGAACAAAGTCTTTAAAGTTAACGTCGTTGCTCATGGATCTGTTGAATCAAGAGATCGAAAATGAGTTTACGATTGTAAACCCACTAGATGATACAAGAAGAGGTGGACACGTGGCTCTCATGCACAATGACGCTGCGAGAATTTGCAAAGCGTTAAAAGAAAACGGCATCGTTCCAGATTTTAGAGCGCCTAACATTATTCGTTTAGCTCCTGTTGCATTGTATAATTCTTATCGCGATGTATTTGAGGCAGTCAAAATCTTAAGTAAGATCACGAAGAATCGTGAATATGAGAAATATGAAAATAAAAGAGAAGTGATCGCGTAAGGAGTGGTTGACTTGAAATTATATGACATATCGATGCCGCTTTATAAGGGTGTACCAGGCTGGCCAGGGGATACGCCCTATCATTTCGATCTGGCTTGGACGAAAGAAGACTCTGGATCTGTAAACGTTGGGAAATTAGAGATGAGTACGCATACTGGTACTCATATTGATGCACCTTACCACTTTACAGATAGCGGCGAAAGAGTCGGAGGTTTAGACCTTGAATTATATGTAGGCCGAGCAATGGTTATTGACGTGACAAATAGAAAAGAGATAACAATTGAGAGCTTGAAAGAAAAACTCCAAGACGGTACGAAACGAGTTCTGTTTAAGACAAGATGCTGGAAAGATCGTTCCGTGTTTCCGGATGAAATCGTCCCTTTATCACCAGAAGCTGTCCCATTTCTTAGCGAATGTGGAGTCGGATTGGTCGGTGTTGATATGCCATCGGTCGATCCTTTAGATAGCAAAGAACTAGGGGCGCATCATGCTCTTTATGAGCACAACATTCATATATTAGAAGGTCTTTTGTTAGATGAAGTTCCTGAAGGGGAATATGAACTCGTCGCTCTACCACTCGCCCTTGAAGAAGCAGACGGAAGTCCTGTAAGAGCCATACTTAGAGAACTAACCAAATAAAGAGTATAGAAGAGCAAACACGCAATTTGTGTTTGCTCTTTTTGAGTCTAAAATCTATCTTTATTGTGTAAACTACATGTTTTGAGATTTTATCTTTTGTTCCTTATAATAGATAAGAGATATTGAGTTGGAGGACGGCTATGTACAAATATGGATTCACCAATTATTTTGAAGGAAGCTTACGTTTTACAGGACATGATGTCGTTCAGGTTGGACCTTGGACAAATGTATATATTTCTTTTGAGGTAGAAAATATTGAGATACTTCCTGAAGGGCTCCATGAGCCGAGTGCTTTAGCTGTCTATGATGGAAACGGTGAGCTCCAAGAAATTATTGCTCACGACGAGGGTGTAGATTGTGAATATAAGTTTACAGATAAAGAAAAAGATCAGATTAAGAATTATCTGTTACAAATAAATTCAAAACTTGAAAAGGAGTGAGTGAAGATGAAAATTACTGGAATTGAACCAACTCCAAGCCCGAATTCAATGAAGATCAATCTGTCTGAAACACTGCCAGGAACTGAGCGTTATAACTATACGAAAGATGGAGCAGAAGGTGCTCCCGCATTCATTCAGGACATACTTAAAGTGGATGGAGTTAAAAGCATCTATCACGTTGCAGACTTTATAGCGTTAGAGCGAAATTCTCGTGCCAAATGGGAAGATGTATTGTCAGGCGTTCGATCTGTTTTCGGTCAAGAAGAAGAATTGAATCATACTGATGAACAAGCTCAACAAGAAGAAGAGATTAAGGAAATCATGGTTCTTGTTCAAATGTTTAGAGGTCTTCCCATGCAGATCAAACTTAAAACCGAGCAAGAAGAAAAAAGAGTGGGCCTAGCTGAACGATTTGCTAAAGCTGCATTAGAGGCTCAAGATTCTTCCGATAACCTTGTTATGGAAAGACAATGGGAAGAACAAGGAATTCGTTATGGTACGTTTGAACAAGTTGGCATTGAAGTTGCTGAAGAACTATCAGCTGTTTACCCGCAAGAACGTTTAGATCAATTAGTAAAACAAGCGTATAGCGCAGAATCTGAACAAGAGGTTGAAGTCGAAGCACTATCCACCTCTGAAGTAGCGAAACAGCTACGTGACGCCGATTGGCAGACACGTTATGCTGCATTAGAACGAATTAATCCAACCCTTGATGATGTTATGGTACTAAAGCAAGCATTAAAAGATGAAAAGCCTTCAATCAGACGTTTGGCTGTTGTTTACTTAGGAATGATTGAAGATGAAGCGGTGTTACCTCTTCTATACTTGGCTTTGCAAGATAAGAATGTATCGGTAAGACGTACAGCTGGTGATGCATTATCTGATTTAGGTAATGCAAAAGCAATACCCGTTATGTGTGATGCTTTATCAGACAAAAACAAACTTGTGAGATGGAGAGCGGCTCGCTTTTTATTTGAGGTGGGTGACGAGACAGCCCTTCCTGCATTAAAAGCTGCTCAAGAGGATCCGGAGTTTGAAGTATCTCTTCAAGTGAAAATTGCGATCGAACGTATCCAAAGCGGAGAAGAAGCGGCGGGTACAGTGTGGCAACAGATGACAAAGAGTCGTGAGAAGTAAAAAAGGAGGCCAAAACCTATTAGGATATAGGTTTTAGCCTTTTTTTTATGAAATAAAAGATACAACTTACTCAATATTAAGAAGTTTCTTGTTGAAACGCAGTATCTTGAGTTACGCCTTGTTCTATAAAACGTTTGATCTCACTGCATATTTCTTGGGGTTTTTCTTCCATAAGAAGATGACCACATTTTTCATAGATGATCAGTTCTGAATTTGGAAGATCATGTTTTAAACGAAAACCGGTTTTTACAGGCATCACTTTATCTTCTTTACCCCAAAGCATTAAAACAGGTTGTTGAATTTGATTCAAATCCTGAGAGCACATATCACCTTCTCGATGGCGTAATAATCGAATCAAAGAATCCGTAAACGCTACTTCGCTAATGGGCTTCTTATAACTTTCAATCATTTCTTCTGTAACTAACTTTGAGTCATGTAAAACAGAAAGTAAATTTTCTTTTACATCTTTTCTTTGTATCCAATTGCGCATCCCCCAAGTGAACAAGGGTAGGTAAGAGCATGCGATTAAAGAGCGGCTAGCTCTTTTTACGTATGAACAACAGCCAAGAAGAATTAATTTTTCAATTCTTTTTGGAGATTTCTTTGCAGCTTGCATAGAGATTTGGCCACCCATAGAATGGCCGATCAGTATCGCGTTTTTTATGTTTAATTTGTCTAAGAAGTCGATGATCAGTTGACCATAATTTGATAACTTGTAGATGAAACTCGTTGATTTTTCGCTTTGTCCAAACCCTGGGAGATCAAGGGAAACAACTTTATAGGATTTTGTTAAGTAAGGAAGCAACTTTCTAAAACTTACTGTAGATGATAAAAATCCATGCACCAGAACTACCACTTTTGCATCGGGATCTTCATGATCGAAGTATTCATAATAAATCTGAACATTATTAACATTAATTCGATATCCTGGAGAATAAATATGCTTTTCATCAAGAGCCATGAATGTCTTACCTCCGTCCGCAGAATTCTATGAGTAGTTTCACCAAACGTCCCCGAAGATACAAGGAGAAATTATTTCCTCTTTTTTAGACGTGGTTCTAAAAAAATGGGCTTGCAGATTTTTTGTATTCTTCTATGCAAGTTGATTGTAGCGTAGGGTTGCCGACTCCTATGGGACGAGCGGTCAGCCCGAAATGTGGAATTGGCTCGTTCAGCCCCGACAAGCAAAAGTTGAATGGACTAGGAAGGCGCACTTTGCCTTCTTGGCCATTCAACTTTTGACCTCGAGGGGCTAGCCACTGCAACTAGACAGGTGGAGACTCCTAAATGGCGCAAAGCGGCAGGAGGCTCACCGTTCGCCCCATGGAAAGCGCGCAACCTGGAGCGGAAATCAACAACTTTCTAGACGCAACAATTTATGCGAAAAAGCCTTTTATCACTTAAAAAAGTAATGGACTGCTAAAATTTGTGCGTTTGCCTCTATTCCTCTTTACCCACTTCGTACATATTTTAATAAGGAGTAAGAACGCATAAAGAAATAAGAGGAGGTAGCAGGATGGCATTTCCATATTATCCTTACTATTACCCGTATGCTTACGGAGGTTACGGTTATGGCGGCTATGGTTACGGTTGGGTCTGGGCTGTAGTAATTATAGTGTTTATTCTCATCTTGATATTTGGTGGCTGGTGGTGGTGGAACACTAGAGATTAACAGATTAAGGCTTGGAGGTAGGGTCTTCAGGCCTTTTTTTGCTTAAGTATGGATGAACGGTTATGCGGGGATAATGAAAGAAAAAATGGAGAGATGTTATGCATAGTCGACAAACAGTCCGCTATATTTGCGAAGAATACGTGAGCGGCAACTGTTATTATTACAAAAGTGAAATCATTACACATGATAATTGGAAAAATCTTGACTCCCTTTCCTGGTCAAGGCCCCGTCCAATATCTGAGAAGACCTTTCTCAAGCAGAAGAAAGCAGGATATCAAACTGAACATAAGTTCATAAAAAAAGAGCCTGCTGTGGTGGTTTCACTGCACAAAGCAAAAACCGTCTAAATGGACGGTTTTTTTGTTAGGTTGTTTTTGTATTCATTGTTGCTTTAAAAAGTCGTAAGCATTTGTTTGGAAAAGGGTTACATTTTTTAAAGAAGGGGATACAAGAAATATGGAAAAAAGGAGGTAGAGACTTTGGATAACTTTCGAATGGCCAAAGATACATTGGGAGAAGTTAAAGTCCCTAAAGATGCTTATTACGGAGCTCAAACTCAACGTGCGGTTGAAAATTTTCCGATTAGCGGTATTCGGTTACCGTTCGCTTTTATTAAAGCACAAGCCATTATTAAAAGAAGTGCAGCCTTCGCGAATAAAGAATGTAAGGCTTTAAGTGATAGAAAAGCAAATGCCATAATGTCTGCAGCTGATGAAATTATAAACGGCGAAATGAGAGATCAATTTGTTGTAGATGCCTACCAAGCAGGTGCTGGAACTTCTCAAAATATGAACATGAATGAGGTTCTTGCTTCACGTGCTTCTGAGTTATTAGGCGGAGAGAAAGGAGATTATTCACTCGTTCATCCAAACGACGATGTAAATATGTCACAATCGACCAACGATACGATTCCAACTGCCATTCAGATTTCTGTTGCATCCGAACTCCATGCAACGCTTTATCCTGCACTTCGTCGCTTGATTCAAGTTCTAAAGAAAAAGGAGACACAATTCCATGAGATTGTAAAGGCAGGAAGAACACACTTGCAGGATGCTGTTCCTATCCGTTTAGGAAGTGAGTTCAAAGGTTATAGAGGCACGTTAGAATCGGTAGAGCGTACGTTGAAACACTCCGAAACCTTTTTATATGAATTAGGATTGGGAGGAAATGCAGTAGGAACGGGGATCAATGCTCACCCCGATTATGCAGAACTCGCGATAAATCAGATCGCTCAAAAGACAGACCTACCGTTTACACAGAGTGAGAATACATATGCATTCATGCAAAATACGAATGCAGCTATACGTGTAAGCGGCCACTTAAAAGAACTAGCTATACATCTGATAAAGATATCAAGCGACCTTAGATTGTTAAGCAGTGGTCCCCGAACGGGATTTGCCGAAATCATGCTTCCCGCTGTTCAGCCAGGATCATCAATCATGCCAGGTAAGATCAACCCAGTTATTTTAGAAAACTTGTACATGATCTGTTCACAAGTGATAGGTAATGACACGTGTGTATCGACAGCTGCGATCGGAAGCCAGCTAGAGATTAACGCAATGATGCCTGTGATCGGCTTTAATGTCCTTCAATCAATAACGATCTTAAGTAATGGTATCACAATTTTTACAGAAAAATGCTTAAAAGACATAACAGCTAATGAAGAGAATATACAAAAGTGGCTCGAGCAGAGTCTCTCACTTGTTACAGCCTTGAACCCTCACATCGGATATGAAAAAGCAGCAGCTGTAGCAAAAGAAAGTTTCGAGACAGGAAAGACGTTAAAGGAAGTACTGGAGTCTAAAAAAATCTTATCAAGAGAAGAAATAGACCGAATCTTAGATCCCAATTCAATGATTTAAAAATAGTTTTGTAACTTTTAAATCGCTTTTCTCGACAAATATAGTACAGATTCCTTGTTTTTCATTTTTTTAACAAAAAAAAGTAGTGAAGAATGGATTTTACGGAGTTATAATAGAGAAGTTCATTCACATATAAAGGGATTTAATTAATATTCTGGAAAACCAATTAGTTAACTTGGTTTAATAAATGGAAAGTGGACACTTGAGCTGTTTTTTGAGGAGGAACTTGAAAATGTGCGGTTTTATTGGATATATGTTAAACACGCCTGAAACGGTAGAACAAAAAGAAACGGAACAATTAATCAATATGACAAATATCATTACTCATCGAGGTCCAGATGATAGTGGTCATTTTGTAGACCAATATGTTCGTTTCGGTTTCCGCCGTTTGAGCATCATTGATATTGAAAGTGGGAAACAACCCCTTTCATACGAAGATGACCGTTATTGGATAATCTTCAACGGTGAAATATATAATTATGTTGAAATAAGAAAAGAACTAGAAGAAAAAGGCTATCGATTTAAAACACACTCAGATACTGAAGTTATTCTTGCTCTTTTTAGCGATAGAAGAGAGAAGGCTTTTACAGAACTTCGAGGGATGTTTGGATTTTTAATATGGGATAAGGAAAAGAAAGAGCTTTATGGAGCACGAGACCGTTTTGGGATCAAACCTTTCTTTTATCTTGAAGATGAAGAAGGGTTATACTGTGCGTCTGAAAAGAAAAGTATTACTGTGGTTAAGGAAAAACAGGAAGTAGATGCTGAAGCTCTTCATCACTATCTGACGTATCAATTCGTGCCAGAGCCAATGACTTTGACAAAAGGAATTAAAAAGCTTGAACCGGGGCATTATTTTGTAAAAAAAGCAGGCAGACCTCTTTCTATTCAATCCTATTGGAAGCCTAGTTTTAAACCTAGCAACATGACGCTTGAAGAAGCAAAAAAAGAAATTCGTTCTGTTATGCGGGATTCAGTAAAAGTTCATATGCGTTCTGACGTTCCGGTAGGAGCATTCTTGTCTGGCGGAATAGATTCGAGTGCCATCGTCGCTTTAGCAAGTGAGCTACATCCATCGCTAAAAACGTTTACGGTCGGATTTGAAAGAGAAGGATTCAGTGAAATAGATGTAGCTGTACAAACTGCGGCAGCATTAAATGTTGAGAATATCCACTATCTTGTTAAACCTGAAGAATTTATTAAAGAACTTCCTAAGATCATTTGGCATATGGATGATCCTGTTGCCGATCCAGCAGCTGTTCCCTTGTATTTTGTGGCGCGTGAAGCTGCCAAACACGTGACGGTTGTTCTATCAGGTGAAGGTGCGGATGAGTTGTTTGGAGGGTACAACATCTACCATGAGCCTCATTCATTAAGACATCTTTCTTCATTGCCAATAGGTGTTGCAAAAGGTCTAGCCGCTATTGCTAGCATCTTGCCTGAAGGTGTTAAAGGTAAAAGTTTCATGCAGCGTGGAAGCATGACCATTGAAGAACGATATATTGGTAATGCGAAAATGTTCTCAGAGAATGAAAAAAGTAAGCTCCTGAAAGAATATCGTCCTGCATATAACTATAAAAATGTAACAAAACCTTTGTACGATCAAGCGAGTGCATTTCACGATGTTCATAAGATGCAATATATTGACCTCCACACTTGGATGAGAGGCGATATCCTTGTTAAAGCTGATAAGATGACGATGGCTCATTCGCTAGAGCTGAGAGTCCCTTTCCTGGATAAAGAAGTATTTGATGTTGCTTCCAGATTGCACCCTAATCTAACCGTAACGAATGGAACAACAAAATACGCATTAAGAGAAGCGATGAACGGAATCGTTCCCGATTCTGTGCTGCATCGTCGTAAATTAGGATTCCCTGTTCCAATTCGACATTGGTTAAAGAATGAGATGTACGATTGGGCTAAACAACTCATCCAAACGAGCCATACAGATCAATACTTGAATAAAGAAGTCGTACTGGACCTGTTAGAAGGACATCGCAGTGGCAGAGGCGATTATAGCAGAAAAATATGGACGGTGCTCATGTTCATGTTGTGGCATCAAATAAATATTGAGAAAACATACAACTTTGGTAAAGACCTTTCAGCAAAGCATGATCAAGTTCTTGAAATGACGGTCTCAAGTCAATAAAACACTCTCTTTATTAGTTTTGCTTGTACGATTTAGTTATGTTATACTTAACAGGTTAAAAAATAGTTAGGAGTGTTTTCATGAATTTTGAAGTAGGTAGCATTGTTGAAGGTAAAGTTACAGGCATTAAGCCTTTTGGTGCGTTCGTTGCATTAAATGATAATGTACAAGGTCTTGTACACATCTCTGAAGTTTCACATGGTTTCGTTAAAGATATTAACGATGCATTGAGTGTTGGTGACGTTGTGTCAGTAAAGGTTCTTTCTGTTGACGAAGACAGCAAGAAAATTTCACTGTCCATCCGACAAACACAGGAAGCTCCAGCTCCTGCACCTAAAAAAGAACGCCGTCCTGGTGGATTCAACAACAATAACAAAAAGAGCAACACAAACAATCAAGACGCTAACAAAGGTTTCAACACTCTTGAAGCAAAACTTAAAGATTGGTTGAAAGAGTCTACAGATCGTCAGGCTCAACTAAACAAGCGCCTTAAAAAGTAATAAAAAAAACCTCTCAATTGAGAGGTTTTTTTATATGAAATTATACACGATTATGTTCTGCATGGCCTTCACGACTAAGTTCCTCAGAAGGTTTAAACAATAACGTTAAACAATATAGACCTGAAAGACCTACTAGACCATAAACGATTCGGGCAAGAGCAGCGTCTTGACCTCCAAAAATAGCGGCCACTAGATCGAACTGAAAGAATCCAATCAGACCCCAATTAATAGCTCCGATTATAACCAAAGCAAGTGCGAAGCGCTGTAATCCACTCATGTCATTTCCTCCTTTTTGTATGAATAGAATAGCTTCTTTAGGATGTCAATTATTGTACATATTTATGCATTCCCTAATTCTGTAGCATGAAACAAAGGAATAAAACACATGCTAGTATTCGATAAGCTAATTACTTTACATTACAATTCATGTGCCACATAATACGGGTTAAACCATGTAAGAAGGAGAGATTTTGATGAACGAATATATATATTACAATCCAACTCGATTAGTTTTTGGTAAAAACCAAATTCAAACGCTAAAAGATGAACTAGGGAAATTCGGAAAGAAAGTCCTCGTTGTATATGGCGGAGGAAGCATCAAAAGAAACGGTTTGTTTGATGAAGTCATGAACGAGCTGAAGAAGATGGATGCTGAGGTTAGTGAGCTTTCAGGTGTAGAACCAAATCCGAGAGTATCTACTGTCCGTAAAGGGGTAGAGATTTGTAAAGAAAAAGGCATCGATGTTCTATTAGCTGTTGGTGGTGGAAGTGTTATTGACTGTACAAAGGCTATTGCAGCTGGAGCAAAGTATGATGGAGATGTATGGGACATCATTACGCTAAAAGCTCAAGTAGAAGATGCACTTCCTTTTGGAACAGTTCTTACACTAGCTGCAACAGGATCTGAAATGAATTCAGGTTCTGTTATCACGAACTGGGAAACGCAAGAGAAATATGGTTGGGGAAGTCCGCTTGTATTCCCTAAATTTTCGATTTTAGATCCAACTTATACGTTCTCAGTACCTAAAGACCAAACGATCTATGGAATAGTAGATATGATGTCGCATGTATTTGAACAATATTTCCATAACGCGACAAATACACCTCTACAAGACCGCTTTGCAGAATCCATTCTATTAACAGTAATGGAAACGGCACCTAAGCTTTTAGATGATCTTGAGAATTATGAGTTGCGTGAAACAATCCTATATAACGGTACGATGGCATTAAACGGGACACTTCAAATGGGTGTTCGAGGTGACTGGGGAAGTCATAACATTGAACATGCTGTTTCAGCTGTTTATGATATTCCGCATGCTGGCGGCTTAGCTATTCTTTTCCCTAACTGGATGAGACATAACGTGGATACGAATGTGGCTCGCTTTAAGCAACTTGCCGTTCGCGTGTTTAACGTTGAAACAGAAGGAAAATCAGATAAAGAAGTAGCTCTTGAAGGTATTGATCGTCTATCTGCTTTCTGGACGTCACTTGGGGCGCCAAATGCTCTTAAAGACTATGACATTGATGATTCAAAACTTGACCTTATTGCAGAAAAAGCGATGGCCAGAGGAGAATTTGGGAACTTTAAGAAACAGAATAAAGAAGATGTACTTAACATTTTAAGAATGTCTTTATAAAAGTTTCATGAAATTGGTTGATTTCCGTTGCGGGATACTCGCTTTCCGAGGGCCGTCAGGTGACCAGCTAGTACTATGCACGGTTAGCTGTCTCACCTGTCACGCTGATCCTCCAGGAGTGTCGCACTCTCCAATACAATCAACTTTATCTTTAGGATTATAAAATAAGTGTTTGGAACAAATTATAGTGACACCTTTTACTTGTACTATCTGTAACAATGTGAAAGGTGAGAGAAACAAGTGAGCCATATAAAACGAGGGGAATGATCCTTCTTTTTATATGGTTGCTTTTTGAATATTTCGTCTTTTGTTAAGAAAACGATTACATTTGTCTGGTTTCTTGATTTGGTCGTTGTACTTGTATAAAGTGAAAGAATAATGATGTTCTAGGAGGTTTACATATGACAAAAAAGCTAAGTTTTGATTATAGCAAGGCACTTTCTTTTATTGGTCAGCATGAAGTAGATTATCTAACAGGTGCTGTGAAAACGGCTCATGAAGCGATTCATGAAAAAACAGGAGCGGGGAATGACTTCCTTGGCTGGGTGGATCTGCCTGAAAACTACGACCGTGAAGAGTTTAGCCGAATCGTAAAAAGTGCGGAAAAAATCAAAAGTGATTCTGATGTATTGATCGTGGTTGGAATTGGTGGTTCTTACCTAGGAGCACGTGCAGCGATCGAAATGTTAAACCATTCTTTCTATAACCTTTTAGCAAAAGAAGACCGCAAGACGCCTCAAGTATTCTTTGCTGGACAGAACATCTCTTCAACTTATGTTAAAGAACTTTTTGATGTATTAAAAGATAAAGATGTTTCTGTAAATGTGATCTCTAAATCTGGCACTACTACTGAGCCTGCAATCGCGTTCCGTATCTTTAGAAAGTTCTTAGAAGAAAAATACGGAAAAGACGAGGCTCGTAAACGTATTTATGCAACGACTGACAAAGCTCAAGGGGCATTAAAAACTTTAGCGAACGAAGAGGGTTATGAATCCTTTATCATTCCTGATGACGTTGGTGGACGTTATTCGGTGTTAACGGCTGTTGGCCTTTTACCGATCGCAGTAAGTGGAGTAAACATTGAAGAGATGATGAACGGTGCGAAGGAAGCTGCCGCTGACTTCAACAATTCAAACCTTGCTGAGAACCAAGCGTACCAATATGCTGCAGTTCGTAATGCTCTTTATAATAAAGGCAAAACCATTGAGTTAATGGTAAACTACGAGCCAGGTCTTCACTATGTATCTGAATGGTGGAAACAACTTTACGGTGAAAGTGAAGGGAAAGACTACAAAGGAATCTATCCTGCATCCGTCGACTTCACTACAGATCTTCACTCTATGGGACAGTATGTACAAGAAGGACGTCGTGATCTATTTGAAACTGTGTTATATGTTGATCATGCTCGAGAAGAGATCACGATTGAAGAAGATGGTCAGAACTTGGATAAACTAAATTTCTTAGCAGGGCAAACGATGGACTTTGTTAACAAGAAGGCATTCCAAGGTACGATGCTTGCTCATACAGATGGTGGCGTTCCTAACTTAGTCGTAAGTATTCCTGAAATGACGCCTTATCATTTTGGCTATCTCGTGTATTTCTTTGAAAAAGCATGTGCGGTAAGTGGATACTTGTTAGGTGTAAATCCATTTGATCAACCAGGAGTAGAAGCTTACAAGAAGAACATGTTTGCTTTATTAGGTAAACCAGGATTTGAAAAAGAAAAAGAAGAATTAGAAAAACGTCTTTAATCCTATAAAAGCCTAACTCGGCCGCTGAGTTGGGCTTTTTTATATTTTTCTTATAGAAGACGCAAATAATCTCGCTTATTTTGGAAACGATAAGAAAAAGTTCATAAAGGGGTGACGATTTTGAAACCGATAAAAAGCAGCCTCGAAAACGAGTGTTGTCCACTGAATGAAGCGGAAGAAGTATTGAAAGGAATGGGCTTTTCATATGGAGGAAACTGGGATTATGATCACGGATACTTTGATTATAAACTGGACGATGAAGTTGGATACACGTTTTTAAGAATTCCTTTTCAAGCGATTGATGGTCAATTAGATAAGAAAGATACGACGATTCAATTTGGTGAACCCTTTTTGTTGGCTCACAAATACCAAGTAGGGCTTGATGATAACGCTGAAACAGGGAACATCTCAGGAAGTTTTAATCAGTTCTCAGAACCACAAGATCCTGATGCAACAGTGGATCAAAAGTGGATTAGCATCGCAAAAGAATTAGTAAAAAAGACAGAAACCGCTTTATTAAATTAAAAAACAGATAGACTAAAAAGCTATCTGTTTTTCCTATAGGAGCTCTTTCTCAAGGTTAGAAACCATTGCATGCGAAGCCAAGTTCGATGTGTGGATAATATAATCTGCACCAGCTCGTTTGGCGTTTGTCGTTTGCTCTGTTGTTAACACTTCTGCATGGATAGATACGGTTGGATTCAGTCCTCTAGCTGTTAGGATAGAAAGGATCGTATTCGTATCCGCTTCATTTTCCTTTAAGTTGGCGTCAGCTGTAATGAGGATGGTGTGTGCCTGTTGGATATGCGCCATCAACCATGTGTGATCTTCACTAGGTTTTGCATGAATAAAATGAATGCCTTCAACATATAAAGGGTTTACTTTTAAAGATTCATCGATCAGAACAATATGGTTCGATTTGAGTTTATCTTTAAGAGCTTGAATAGTATGTCTAGCTCTTTCGTTCCAACCCACAATGATAAAGTGATCTTTGTTTTTATACATACTTTTCCCCTCAAAAAATCGATTTTCACTTTTAACAACAGAACTTGCCAAGTGAACAGTCAAAAAGGCAAAAAAAGATGCCCCGATGAATACAAGGAAAATAGCTAATAACCTGACGCGAGTTGTTTCTGGTGTAAAGTCTCCATATCCAACCGTTCCCGCTGTAATAACTGCCCAATAAAACCCTTCAAATATTGTTGGAAATGTTTTTGTTTCCAAGAGGTGAGCTAATACAGCACTTGAGAATAGGATGCTAAAAAGAATGATGGCAAGTCGAATCAACATCGGCATTCTTAGATAAGCATAATAAATAGACCGCATACAAACACTCTCCTCCTATTCTCACTATTGCCATAAAAGTTAAGTATCTATACGAAGTGAAAACAAAAACCCCAGGACTATTTTTTAAGTCCTGGGGTTTGATCATTATGAAGCTTGTTCTAAAATAGGTTTTTCAGTGACTGATTCTGTTACCTCTTCATTTTCTGTGTCTTGTTGTAGCTCTTTATTAGGTTCAGCTTGTTTCATTTCTTGTGAAATGGCTGAAGTTGATATAGGGCATGAATGTTTTTGAGAATTTTGTTGTTGATAAGAAGCTAAGGCTTTTTGTTTCAACTCAGCATCCGAAACATTTGTTGTAACCTTAATGCGTACTTCAATCTTGATCCCATCCATGATAATCTCAATATAAATCCAATGCTCTTTTGGTTCTGGCTTCGTGTCCTCTTTAGGCGTTTCTACTTTGGGAATCTCTTCTTTAGGAGTTTCCACTTTAGGTTCTTCTTCCTTAGGAATCTCTTCCTTTGGAGCTTCTTTAGGAATGTTTTCTTTCGGTACTTCTGGCTTAGGCTTTTCCTCTTTAGGTAATTCCTGTTTTGGTCTGTCCTCTGCAGGCTTTTCCTGCTTAGGTTTCTCTTCCTTTGGTGTAGTCACAACAGGCGTACTCTTCGTAGGTGCCTTGTGCGTGTTCTTGTCCTGCTCAACTACAGAAGGGGCAGGAGGATTTACATGCTTCTCTTGTTCAACTTTTACGGGTTTATCTGGTTGCATTTCTTCCTTTTTTGGTGATGCAGGAATCTCAGCGTGAGTGACAGGCAACTCAAGGGTTTTCTTTTTTTGTGGTTCTTGTACTTTTTCTTGAACAGGTATAATTTCTTTTTCTATTTTTACCTCGTTTCTCGAATCTTTTACATCCAAGATAGGAAGAGGTGGTTCATATACTAGTTCCTCTTTTTTGTTTTCAGTTACATCAACTGTTTCGATCTCCTCTTTAAGTAGCTCTTTAATCGGTCCCACTTTTTCGGAAATTTCTTTAATTGTAAGATTTGAAATCTCATTCTTTGTGATCTTCTTACCAGACTTCTTAGCAGCTTTATAAATTGCATAATGACCAGGTGACATTTTCATCTTTTTAGATTGTTCTCGTTCTTCACTACTCATGACAATTGTAGTCATTTCAATGGATTTCTTTTTAGCTTTTTCAGTCATGACTTTATTCACTTGTTGTTTGATTTCTTTTTCCTTGTCAGAAGGTACTTCCTCTGAGAGGGTTGTAGTAATTAATACTTCTTCTTTTGACTTTAAATAGCCTAGTTCTTCACACGTCTCAAAAATAAGATCAGTTACCATTTCAATTTCTTCATTCTTCCAATCTTCCAACCGATCAAGAACCATATGTCCTTGCTGATTGTAAGCATAGATATCAAGCACTTTCATTTCCTCATCAATCTTTAATTCTAGACTGGGGTCCATGTTTATACCGACATATGCATATGCACCAGGTCCAGAAACCGGTGCGAGAACTTGGAAGAACAGGAGAAAAATCGTTAATGCTACAGCCGTTCCGGTTTTCCAATTAAAGATAGAGAAAGCAGTTTTTTTGTTCTCTTGTCTTACAGGGAGACGGATTTCTTGGCCGACTGTATAGGCGGCATTGGTATTTTTTATTTTTTTAAATTCTCCGCCCTCAGCAAGAACGATGACATGACGTTTGTTAACTTCTACAATAATCGCTTTGTTCATTTAGTGTTTTCCTCCTGTGCCAGGAACATATTGCAGCAACACTTGATAATTTTCTATAAAAATAAGGGTAAGAGCGGTTATGTATTCTCGCTGTTTTTTCATGGTGTGCTTTTGATGCTGTGTACTTTCATGATGAAGAAGGGGCAACCGTTTCCACGTTAGAAAATAATTACGCATCTCAGGATCTTTCGAGATTTCTTCAGCAACTCTTATGGCTTGTTGTCTGTTTTCAACATCCTTAGGAGTGCTGGAGACTAAGTGACTAAACTCTATTCCAAATTCTTTTAGCCGCATTTTAAAATGCGATATTTCTTTTGCAGGATCTGGTTCATCTGTAGCATTCGTGCATAGACTCAACGATGAATGTGATGACGGTGTTTCAAATGCAGGCTGCAATAATTTATTTTTTTTCGTAAACCAACGGCGGATCAATTGTGCCCCCTCCTTCCGATGAATATGTAAAATAATATATTTCAAGATAATAATAACCAAATTATTATAGTATACTTTCCTATGAAAAAATAGGGAAGAAAGTCACAAGAGTAATTGTTTATGAAGTTTGATAGCACGAATAGATGGAAAAGCTGAGAATGGGTGATGAAGTTGAAATATAATAAGGAAGATCGAGAAAAATATAGTGAAGCGATAGATCGCATGCAAGAGGGTTTAGACAGCATGATCGATCTATACAATGAAGCAGAAGATGATGAAGAGTTCATTCAATATGATGAAGAAGTAATAGCGGCAATCAAGCAAGCTAAAGAAAGCTTTGGAGATGAATTTATAAACCAAAAGATAAACACGATCGTTAAAGAAGTGCTTTCGCTAATGCAAGGGGGTCAGACCCCCGACAAAGACAAATAGCGCTTCTTTGTCCATCTAAAGAGGACAACCTTAACCTCCAACACGAAACACCCGCCTTCAGTTGTATCCTGAAGGCGGGTGTTTGGTTGAATAAAATAATAGGATGCTTCTTATAAAACATACATGAAGATCGGGAACATGTTCCAACATAACCATAGCGTAAAGATAAATAGAATGGAGATAGGAATAGAGACTGTATACTGTATCCACCTTGTCGTATCTGAACTGAGCTGCCAAACCTTACGAACAACAAGGATAAATACAGGTATAGTCAAGACTAGAAAGAATAATCTTACCCAATATACATAAGTCACGGTATCAGGTGTTAAAGAGAACAAAGAGATGAGGCACACGATACCTACTATGCCATATAAAGGCCAGATTACTTGTTTCACCTTCTTAGAATCATGTATCGTAAAAAGATAGAAAGAAATCATGCAGATGATGGTGAATACGATCATTGTAGACCTCCTAACCTTTTATCTTTAACTCTATTCTTTATTTTTATTTTTTATGAAATTTACTATGAAATCAAATGAATGCTAGCATTAATAATACGCATACTCGAAAGGTGATACGCATGAAAATCGCAGTAATTAACGGCAGTTCTAGAGAAAACGGAAATACAGACGCATTGACACAAAAGGCGTTAGACGGGATTCCGTATACTTCTTTTTACCTCAAAAACTACAAAATAAATCCTATTGATGATCAACGCCATGTTGCAGGAGGGTTTGATAAAGTTTATGACGATTATGAAGAATTAATCAGACAGGTCTTACAGTATGACGTTCTTATCTTTGCAACACCTATTTATTGGTATGGAATGAGCGGTGCTATGAAGAACTTTGTAGATAGATTCTCACAGAGTTTAAGAGAGGAAGCATTGAATTTTAAGAAAAGCATGAGCGATAAAAAAGCATATGTTATTACAGTGGGTGGAGATCATCCACGAACAAAAGCACTACCCCTGATCCAGCAATTTCAATATATATTCGACTTTTTAGGTACTGAATTTGCCGGCTATTTAATAGGAGATGCAAATGCACCACAGGAGATATTATCCGACACTATGAGCTTAGAAAATGCTCTGACGTTTAATAAAGCTTTATTGAAACACACTGAAAAATAATTCAGTGTGTTTTTTTATAGTACGATCTGAAACGAACGGAAAAATATAATGTTCATAGAAGAGTTAACGTGCTGTTCTATCCTGAAACTTTATGAATTTACTCTCATGCGAATCCAAAAAGAGGAAAATAACACTTGTGTTTTTTTGTATTTAATAGAAAAATAGAGAAAAGGCATTTCTTGTAAATCCTTTAAAAATAATTCAACAAGGATGTAGAACATGCGAGACACTTCGTTTGAATTACAAAACACAAAACAAATGATGCACACGTTCTATGAAGCGGTAAATAACGGGATTATCGTTTTAGAACCATGTGGCACTATTCTTTATGCCAATACAAAAGCGTGTGACATGTTAAGGTTGTCAGATTCTGATGTAGAAGGCGCATTTCTATATGAACTCCCATTCTTTATAACGGATCTCAATAAAGAAAAATGGTCACTGAAAGAAGCTTATCTTCAAGTTATAAAAAACAAAACACGAGAATTTCAGGTCGAAGTAGATTTAATCTGTAATCATACAGGCTTTTCGTCTTCATTGTCCGTTTCTATCATTCCTTTTAACAAAGATTGGAGCGATCTATCTGTAATCACTCTAATAGATAATCAACAGTTAAAACGTACGGAGAAAAAGTTGAATCACAGTCAGCAACGTTTTTACTCATTAGTAAATTCAATGGAAGACACGGTCTTTACACTAGACACTAATTTTGTACATACAGGTATCTATGGAAGATGGATGGAAAAACATCGTGTGAAACCTTCTTACTTCTTGGGTAAGACCGTTCGAGAAGTGTTTGGAGCGGAGATTGCGGAAGGACAAGAAAAGGCATGTCAGCTTGTTTTGCAAGGTAAATCCCAGTTTTATGAATGGAGTAATGTCCGTAATGGTGAACGACTCTATTATCAGGCTATCCTGTCTCCTATAAAAAATGATCAAGGTCAAGTAGAAGGGATAGTTGGCGTTTCAAGAGATATTACCCAAAGCAAGCGAATGGAACTAGGCCTTCGCGAGAGTGAGGAGAGATTCCGCCAGTTTGCCGAGAATGCAAAAGATATTTTTTGGATGCAAAATTATAATACGAACCAGCTTCTTTACATATCAAAGGCATATAAGGAGATTTGGGACACTGAAGAGACCGATCGATTCGAATCAGTTTTTACTGACGTTCATACGGAAGATCAAGAAGCAGTCTCAGCGTTCATAAAATCAATCGCACAAGGTGAATCACAGATTGAGTACCGCATACATGGAAAAAATAACAGAGTCCGCTGGATCCGAACAAGAGCATTTCCAATCACCAATGACGAGGAAGAGATCTATCGAATCGCTGGGATTTCAGAAGATATTACAGATTTAAAAGAAAAAGAAGAATTGCTCAGAAAATCTGATAAACTCACAGTCGTTGGTGAACTTGCTGCAGGAATCGCTCACGAGATTCGTAATCCGCTCACGAGTATTAAAGGATTCGTCCAACTCATGAAAGCAGATATGGAAGATCTTCATAGTGAGATCATCTTATCAGAGATGGATCGGATTGAATCCATCATTACTGAATTCTTAGTATTGGCTAAACCTCATCAAGAAACTTTTTTTCAGCAAAGAAATGTAAACGACTTTATTAAACAGACGATCACACTTTTAGATTCAGAAGCGAACCTTAAAAACGTTCAATTTGAGACGCATTTAATGGATGTTCCTCAAATTCTTTGTGAAGGAAATCAGATTAAACAAGTGATCATAAACGTGATCAAGAATGCGATTGAATCTATGAACAATGGAGGTACCATTTTTGTAGAAACAGGAGCACATGATGAAGGCTATGTCTTTATTAAAGTTACTGACCAAGGAGTGGGGATTAGTGAGGAACGGCTTGCAAGACTTGGAGAACCCTTCTATTCTAATAAAGAAAAAGGCATTGGCTTAGGATTGATGGTATCACTGAAGATCATTGAAAATCATCATGGAAATATTACATTTGAAAGTATGTTAGATATTGGGACCACGGTCACAATATTGTTGCCTACAAAGCTATTACCCTAACAGAAATTTAAAAAGCGCATTTCAGTTTATCTGAAAGGCGCTTTTTTGCTTGATAAATAAGTGTTTACGAGTTTTTTGTAAAGGGTAACCATATAAAAGATGCATGAAAAATCTGATATTTTTGACAGGTCTTGTCTAGTAGGGGGATCTACAAAAAGGGATATTCAAGGAGGATAAGAATGAAAGATTTCAAAAAGAAGATTTGTATTTTAGCTGTCGTTTTTTCAATGTTTGTACTAGCGGCATGTGGCAGCAGTGAGTCAAGTGACGGAGGTCTGGAATTAAAGAACGAAGGAGAATTTAACTTCATCGTATCAGGAGAGTTCCCGCCATTCAGTTCAGTTGATAAGGGTGGGGAACTAACAGGATTTGATGTTGCAGTTGGTAAGGCGATTGCAAAAGAACTTGGTCTGAAGCCTGTTCCAGAAAAGTTTAAATTCCACGGTGCTGTATCCGCTATTAAGGCAGATCGTTTTGACGCAGCAGTGGCAAGCCATACAATCACTGAAGACCGAAAGAAAGCAGTGAATTTCAGCGAGCCCTATTATTACTCAGGTCCGGTAATCTTTACAAGACCAGACAGTGATATTAAAACGAAAGAAGATTTAAAAGGAAAAGAAGTTGCTGTTTCAAAAGGTTCTACCTATGAAAAATCTGCACAAGATTTTACGGATCAAATTAAAAACTATGACAGTGATGCAACAGCATTGCGTGCGTTGAGTGAAGGCAAACACGATGCAGTTATTACTGACGCCATCACGGGTAAACAAGCGATTGAAAAAGGATTTAAGATTGTTGAACAAGAGCAGCTCGGTACGAGTGAACAAGCGATCGCCATTAAAAAAGATGATAAAGAATTGTTAAAAGCGGTAAATAAAGCATTAAAGAAAATGAAGGATAACGGTGAGCTCGCGAAGCTTAGTGAAGAATACGTCGGTGCTGATATCACGAAGAAGCCTGAATAATGGTGGAGCCGCCCTCATGAAGTTACGTGCAGGGTGGCTTTCTTTTATACATACATATCTATATACCATTCACAAAGAGAATGAAATGGGGAGGACAATGGAATGTTTGATCTCGCACACATTTTAGACGTATTAGTAGAAAGTTATCCACTCTTCATGAAGGGGCTTTGGATCACGCTTCAACTTACCTTTGTATCTATCTTAATCGGTACGGGAATTGGACTTATATTTGCATTATTTAAAATCTCTGGAATCAAAGTCCTAAATTGGATCGCGAATATTTATATTGCACTCATTCGTGGTACACCGTTAATCGTACAGATATTTATCTTTTATTTTGGTTTAGCGGAGTTGGGGATTTCTGCCTTCTGGTCGGCAGCATTTGGACTTGCCATGCATAATGGTGCTTATATTGCAGAGATCTTCAGAGGTTCCATTCAGTCGGTAGATAAAGGGCAGATGGAGGCAGGACGTTCATTAGGTATGACGTATGGTTTAGCGATGAGAAGGATCATACTGCCGCAAGCCTTTAAACGTGCGTTACCTCCTTTAGGTAATCAATTTATTATTGGTCTGAAGGATTCATCACTAGCATCCTTTATTGCCCTTAATGAGTTGTTCAGTATTGCAACGACACAAGGATCTAGAACATTTGATGAGATGACGTACCTAATTATTGTTGGTCTATACTATCTAATCCTCGTTCTTCTTTTCACTTTACTCGTTAATCTGTTAGAAAGGAAACTATCCGCTGGAGAATAGGAGGTGCTTTGCTATGAAAAAAGAGATGATACGTATTGAAAACTTAAAGAAGAGTTTTGGAGATTTAGAAGTATTAAAAGAAGTGAATCTAAACGTACAAGAGAGCGAAGTTGTAGTCTTAATTGGTGCCAGTGGTTCTGGAAAAAGTACTCTTCTCAGATGCATCAACTTCCTTGAAATTAAAAACGGTGGAAGAATTGTCATTGAAGGAGAGGAAATTGAACCGAAAACTCATAACTTAAATGAAGTACGCCAAAGAGTAGGGATGGTTTTTCAGCACTTTAACTTGTTTCCTCACAAAACGGTATTGGAAAATGTGATGGAAGCTCCTCTTAAAGTAAAAAACCAAAATAAATCAGAAGCAGAACAAGAAGCAAAAGCTTTACTTGGAAAAGTGGGTCTTTCTGATAAAGCAGATGTTTATCCGGCTAAGTTATCCGGTGGGCAGAAGCAGCGTGTAGCGATTGCAAGAGCCCTTGCGATGAAACCCGATATAATGCTGTTTGATGAACCTACATCAGCTCTAGATCCAGAGCTAGTAGGAGAAGTGCTAGCCACGATGAAAGAACTTGCGCAAGAGGGCATGACGATGGTCGTCGTAACCCATGAGATGGGCTTTGCGAAAGAGGTAGCAGATGAGGTCGTTTACATGCACGATGGACAGATCTGGGAAAGAGGGAAGCCAGAAGAGCTTTTCAATGCTCCTAAAGAAGAACGTACGAAAAATTTCTTAAGCTCTATCTTATAAAGGATTCAAAAAGGTGCAGCGATTATGCTGCACCTTTTCTAACGGTTATTTTTGAGCGTTAGAAGTTTGAACAGACTTTCCTGTTCGTTCTTGTATCAGAAGAACGGAACCCAATACAAATAGAATACCTATACCTTGGACAAAAGAGATGGATTCTTTGAAAAGGATCACTCCCATCAAGGTAGCTACAACCGGTTCGATAGTAGACACAATGGAGGCTTTGCTTGCATCGATCTGTTGTAAACCTTGTGTATAGAACCAATAGGCGAATACGGTTGGAAAAAGACCGAGACCGATTACATTCATGACAACGGATGGACTGAAAACTTGGATATCAGTAGAAGTTATACCACTGATAGGAAATAGAGCAAGCATGGCAAAGAAAAAAGTGTAGATGCTGATGGTTAATGTTTCATATTTTCGACTAGCTAACTTACCAAAAATACTGTATAGAGAATAGCCAAAACCTGCCCCTAATCCGATCAAAAGACTTAACATGGAGAGTTCTATTTGAGCTGAGAACAGACCTGAGACGAGTGTACAGCCAAAGAAGGTAGAAGCGAGAGCAACCAGCTTCTGTCGGGTCAACGGTTCTTTAAATACAAGTGCCGATATCACAAGTACAAAAGCGGGAGCGGTATACAAAAGAATAGCAGCAATGGCAAGTGATGATGTTTGTATGGTAGTAAAATAACACCAATTAAAAAAGGAAACACTTAAAACCCCCGTACCTAAGAAATACCATATATCTTTTAAATGGATCCTTAGTAGACCAGGATTCTTTACAACAATCCATGCAAGGAATAATAGAAATGCACTAGCAGCTCTTAAAAAGACAATTTGCAATGAGGTGAAACCGGCGAGCGTCAGCTCTTTAACAAAGGAACCGATGATTCCCCATAGAGATGCACCGATTGCTACATATAAAAAAGCAAGTTTTGTTTGATAAGGCAAATAGGTTCATCCCCTAAAGAAAATATATAATCCTACTGAAACTCTAACAAAAAACACCTTTACTGTATATGACAATAAAGGTGTTTCACATATGAATGATTACTCCATCTTATGTTTTAGCTTTTCTACTTCTTCTTCTTCCTCTTTTACGATATCATCATCAATGTCTTCTTTAAATGCAAAAGAAAGTAATAATGAAACTAATATACCCCCACCAATCAAGTTGCCAATCGTTGCAGGAATTAAATTAAGAAGAATAAATTCATACCAACTATATTCAAAACCTTCTAAAACGGTAATACTGAAATACCCCATGTTTGCCACGGCATGTTGAAAATTTCCTGCTTCAAAGATAATTACAGGTAAAAGAATTCCAAAGATCTTACCCATTACATCTCGTGCCGCTGTAGCAAGAACGGCTGCAATTCCGATAAGCCAGTTTGCAAGAATACCAGAGAATAATACTTGAAACCAACCCCATGTCCCACGTTCAGTAAATTCCATCTTTTTTTCCATGAACTTTAAAAGTACCTCATAAAATTCTTTGTCTAATGAACCTGACATATTAAGTAAAAACCCAACAAATAATGCTCCTAAGAAGTTTCCGATATAACAGATCCCCCAAAATCGAAGTACCCTTTTACTGATCCAATATTTGGTTTGTAAAATATAGCTAGGTAGTAAGACATTAATCTCTGTAAAAAGAATCGATCCTGATAGAAAGATCATCGTATACCCGATAGCGAATCCAACACCTGATAAAAGGTTAAAGGGACCAGAAGTCTCGACCCCCATGGACAATAAAACGGAACCTAGTGCGCCAAATGCAATAAAAGCACCTGCCATAAAAGATAAAATGAATTGTGCTAAGTTTGAAACTTGTAAAGACGCTTTACCTTCTTCAATAAAATATTCAATAATTTGAACGGGAAAAAAGTATTGCCGATCTGGGACAGCTGCTTTTTTGCTATTATTATTTTCTTGATTCTCTTTCATGTTCTGCATTCCCTCTTATTATGTCATCCTCGTCCTACTACTCTTCCCATAATCTGAAGCAAGCAAAACCAAATATGAATAAATTTATATAATAAACGTGTTATTTACTTTTAAATGCCAAATTTATATGTGATTTGACTTAATTGTGGTAATAAAATTGAAACATTAAAGGCGACTATTCTCATGCGAAGCCATACTTCTCGTTATCTATACTATTAATATATTCAAATAATAATAGGTTTCTTTGATAGGAGAGAGAGCTTTGAAAAAAGGTTTAGTGTTGTTTGTGGGGATATTGCTTGGTAGCTTACCATTTTGGAGTTACAAGGGAGAAGCAGCAAGCTATGTAAATCCGAATCAAACGTATACATATGAAACGATGACGAGTAATATCAAAACACTCGCTCAAAAATATCCTGGATTAGTCCAATATCGTTCAATTGGGAAAACACCTTATGGTAGAGATATATGGGCAGTGAAGCTTGGTAGAGGTGATGCGACAGTCCTGTACAATGCATCTCATCATGCTAGAGAATGGATGACGACGAACATCGTGATGGAGATGATTGATCAGTACAGTGAACGTTATGTAACGAACAGTACGATGGATGGTTACAATGTGGCGAACGTATTAAATAATACTTCGATCTGGTTTGTACCGATGACAAACCCCGACGGTGTCACTCTTCAGCAAAAAGGTCTGTCTGCTTTTCCTACAACCGCTCATGCTAACCTCATCAAGATGAATGGGGGAAGCAAGGATTTTAAAAGATGGAAGTCCAATGCCCAAGGGGTTGATCTGAACAGACAATATCCTGCACGTTGGGAACAGATTGCAAATAATGCGAAAGCTCCTTCTTATAAAGACTACAAGGGTAGTGCTCCACTAGTGACGAAAGAAGCAAAAGCGATGACTGCTCTGACGAATCTTGTAGATCCTGAAATTACAAATTCTTATCACACAGCTGGAAGAATACTATACTACCATTTTAATTATGGGACAAATACTTTTGAGGGGGACAAAACGCTTGGTACAACCCTGGCTAATATGACAGGTTACCGACTCATACCTCCTGATACTCAGCTATCAAGTGGTGGAGGCTACAAAGACTGGTTCATTCAAACCTTCAAACGCCCTGGCTTCACGTTTGAACTAGCTCCATATGCTGGCGAGACGAATCCGCCGATCACAATCATTAATGAAGAATGGACCAGGAATAAAAAAGCAGGACTTTATATAGCGGTGGAAGGGGATAAGCGTTGGGAGAAACGTATAACACCATTAACGAAAACCATTACGCTAACTCAAAAAATACCGCTTTATGATCGCCCAAATGTCAATCAAAAAATGGCAGCAGCGAGTCTTTATCCAGGCACTTATAAAACAAATGCATCATATGGTAACTTTTATCGAATTCAAACCATCCTTGGACCAAAATGGATCGTTAAATAAATCATAAAAAACTGCTCTCTAGATTTTGTTCTAGAGAGCAGTCTTTTTTACGCACTAATCGTATGAGATGAATCTACTTTCGGTTCTGGAACAAACATAAGAATCGTAATGCCAATGATGAACAGAACCACAAGGCTGAAAACAGCACTAGCAGAGTTTCCAGTCACTTGAGCGGTTACTGCGATTAACAACGGGCCCATAATGGAAGCGAACTTACCGAAAATATTATAGAAGCCAAAGAATTCGTTTGAGTTTTCTTTTGGTACAAGTTTAGCGAAATAAGCACGGCTTAGCGCTTGAATTCCACCTTGGGAAGTCGCAACTAGCATCGCTAAAATCCAAAAATCCATTGTTGTTTTTAAGAAATACGCATAAATACAAACGATAATATAAACTCCAATACCAACGTAAAGCATCTTCTTTCCAGTAAATTTCTCTGCTAATCTTCCGTAAAGAATGGCAAAAGGAGCAGCGACCACTTGTGTGACAAAAAGGATGATTAATAGATTAGTAGAACTGATGCCAAGATCTGATCCATAGGCGGTGGACATCGTGATGATCGTTCCAACTCCATCGATATAAAAGAAATAGGCGAGCAGAAATAAAAACAGAGCTCGGTACTTTCGTATTTCTTTCATGGTTTTCCCTAAGCGTTTAAAGCTGTTGATCAAAGGTTTTTGCTCTCGCTCGATGCCATACTTCTGGTAAACGTTCTTCAACATAGGAATCGTAAAAACTCCCCACCAAATCGCAGTGATTAAAAAGGCAATTTTACTTGCTATCGTAGTTGAAATCGGCAGAACTTCATTTTGTGCCAATACAATAATGGCGATACTGATTAAAAAAGGAATCGTACTTCCGATATATCCTAATCCGAAGCCTCTTGAAGAAACTCTGTTCATTCTATCTTCTGTCGTTACATCGGTAATAAAAGCATCATAAAAGACGTTAGATCCGCTAGAACCGATCGCAGTTAGTGTATAAAAAATTAATAATAAGAGCCATTGATCACTTGGAATAAAAGCTAATGCTGCGGTAGAAATAAGGCCGAGTGCAAAAAAGAATGTGAAGAATCGTTTCTTTAAACCTTTATAATCTGCAATGGTTCCGAGTATGGGGCTCAGCATCGCTAATATGAACGTAGCAATCGCGATCGTATACCCCAAATAAGCGGTTGAATTCGATGGACTAATTCCTGCGTTTGTTGCAGCTGCTTTAAAGAACAAAGGAAATACAGCTGTTGAGATAATAATGGAATAAGCTGAGTTTGCCCAATCATAGTACATCCAGCTATTCTCTTCTTTCGTAAACCGTTTCATAGGTTTTGTCCTCTCTCTACTAGAATTTATTAAAAACTAGCTGGTTAAAAAATCTTGTACAACTTTACCATCTGTTTTTCCTAAATCTAGACCTAATAGTTTAGCAAACGTTGGCCCTTCATCGATTAAATGCATAGAAGAAACAACGACATTTCTTTTAATTCCTTTACCTGCTAATATTAGAATAGTCGTGTAGTCTTCTTTTTTAGGGGAATACCCATGACACGCATGTGTATATCGTTTTGTTCTCACATCTTGATCAGTAATATCATTTAGATAAGAACCTTCATGATCTTCGTTAAAATAAAAATCGCGTCTGGCTTCTACCATGAACACACAACGATCATCAGCCCCAGTTGCTGCCGCTTCTTCTTGACTGTAGATCTTTTCAATACCATTCTTTTCATCAACTTGTAAGTGTTTCAGAAGTTTGTGAACGACCTCCTTTGTTTGTATATCAGATGAATCTTTTAGGTAAATATATGCTGAACCATCACAACTTTTGCAATAGGCTTTCCAATTTTGTATAGAGCCTTTTGAATCCGTATCTATGAATTGTTGTTCTTTCAATAACACATTCAGTTTAATCGCTTTACTTTCATCTAATGCACTATGATCTCCTAATACGGCGATGGTCGTCTCTTCATAGATACCGGCTTCCTGTAAGGATTCAACAATTCGTCCGAGTCTGTTGTCATGTCTTTTTATCGCATCCATTGCTTCATCAGAAGAAAAGCCATGATAGTGCCGCTGTGAATCCAGATCCACAAAATGGACTAGCAGTAATTGTGGTTTTTTCGTTTTAATCGTATGTATTGTGGATTCTAAAACAAAATCATCAAGCTCAGGCTGATTCAACCCATTACGCAGATGTCCGAAACGACGGTTCAGGTCAAGTTGATATCTTTTACTTCCGTTTAAGAGAGAAACAGGAATCTGGTGATGCCACTTCCGGTTCGCAAAAATTTCAGGCATGTTGTAATCGATATTCGCTCTTGCCGTTACTGGCCAAAGAAGAGCACCTGTTGTCATACCTGCTTTTTTTGCTTCATCATATAATGTGGTCCCTTTTATATGCTTTCTGTGCCAATACCAATCGGGTGAAGGTTTGCCCGGCTGTACCAACGTGTTGTTTACGATGCCGTGATTTTTTGGATACCGTCCTGTAACGATTGAAGTATGACAAGGATATGTTACAGAAGGGTAGATCGTCTCTACGTTTTTACAAAATGAGCCTTGATTTAAAATTTTTTTAAAATGCGGAAGTTGTTCTAACAAAGGAAAATCAAGAGAAGAAAGACAGTCAAATGAGATGACCACTAAATGATCGGTTAGACGTGACATAACACTCCTCCAAAAAATTGCTAAGATTAACCATTCTAAATTAAATGATAGCATATGGGAATCTAACGCGTGTAAAGTGTATGTGTGAATTATAAAAGAATCATACCATTTTCTTTCCAAACTTTGTAAATTATGTTATGAATGGATTATCTCTTTGTATAGTGGGTGATGAAGTGATCAAGTGGTGGTTAGGTGTTGTATTGATGTTTTTTATTACAACTGGTGTCATTCTGTACGTCTTTACGATGGATTACGCTTCTGAAAAAGCGATGACAGAAATTACGAAAGAATTAAAGTCGAACGAAGATGAGATCTCAAAACTTTTAGAAGATCCAGAGATTAGGAAGTACATAGAAACAGGCAAAGCGCCTAAACAGAAATTATCTTTCACAACTAAAAACGATGCTGTTCAATTCATCTCTGAAAGATACTCCGTTCAAGAATTAGCAGGGATTAGAGAAAAAGTAAGTAAAGGTTTGAACGAAGAGGAAAAGCTAGCGGTATATGAGAAGCTGCTCGAAAAAGTGACAGATGATGAGCTGATGGCACTCAAGGTAGTTGCCTTAAAAGAAATAAAGAAAAAATAAAAAAGCCCCTACGTAGGGCTTTTTTGTGTTTTTAAAAAGATACTCTGATCTTTCCATCTACTTTTGAAATATAGTAGCCTTGATTTTCGCCTTGCTTGACTTGAATGGCTTCACCCGTTTTGATGACTTCTTGAATCTGTTCTTTAATCGTAGGATGCATATCGTATAGAACTTCTACGTTCTCGATCGAAACGGTATTAATCCCCGTACTAAAACCCATAATCATTTGATCAGTAGCATTATCATACATCAGAAAACAATCACTATTTTCAATCGCATAAAGGCTGGCGTTATGTTTCTTTGCGATGGCTACTAGATGTTTTAAGTTTTCATGTGTGTCATCCATTAGGCTAACATATGTGTAACCGTCGATGATTTTAGTTTTCGTTTGTGTTTGCTCTTCTGCTTTAGGTTTTGCTTCAACGGTTTTTGTCTGTAGCTCAACAGCAGGCTTTGGTTCAGGTTTTGTTGTTTGAATTTGAGTGACTTTAGGTTTTTCTGAAATCTGCGGTTGTTCTACTTTTTCTTTTTCAACTGGTTTTGGAACGGTTTCTTCTTTTTGAGGTTGAACAGGTACCTTCACCTTCGATGCTGCTATTAGTTTTTCATTTTCTTCTCCATCATTTTGATTTAGAGTAAGAACTTCATTTGATCGCTTAGAAGTAACTACCTCCTGTTTAAGTGGAGATTTTTGTTCTGTCGCTCTTACCTTGCTCTCAAAATCATTATTGTTTAATACCCCGATTGTAAGGAATGCAGTTGCAGTAAAAATAACCGTGCGTTTTTTGAATTTCAATGTTAAATCCTCCTCAATGTCTTGTTATTTATTAGACGAGAGAAGCGCAGTTATGGTTTCACTAATATTACAGAAATATTTCAATAATGTTACAAAAGACTATTTTCTATAAAAACTTATGAACTTTAAAGGGGATTCATCAGTCAAAAAGAAGACCTTTATTAAGGAAATATTAGGGAGGAATGATAAAGAAAAAAATTTTTGAACATCTACGAAAGCGTATTCATTAAAAATCTTTTTTAAAAGGGAGTGGCTTTATGCTAGGAATGGAAGATGGACTTATCGCATTTGTATGGGTTGCTACGGTTGTTTCGGCATTAGGATGCGTGGTTTTTGGTGGAATCATGTGGAACAAAGGAGGTGATGACTCAAAATGAATTTTGCCGTCCTCATTCCGATTCTAATCATATATATGGGTATCATGTCTTGGTTGGCTTATTATGGATATAAAAAAACGGTAACAGAATCAGATTATTTAGTGGGTGGAAGAAATATTCATCCTGCGATCATGGCACTATCTTATGGTGCAACTTTTATTAGTACGTCAGCCATTGTTGGTTTTGGTGGGGTGTCAGCAGCTCATGGATTCAGCTTGTTATGGCTTGCCTTTCTTAATATCGTACTAGGTATATTTGTGGCATTTGCGATTTTTGGAACGAAGATCAGAAAGCTTTCACTAGACCTTAACGCCACTACGTTTCCTACTCTGTTAGGAAAAAGGTATGATTCAAAATTCATCACGGTTTTTTCAGGAGCAATGATCTTTATTTTGATGCCAGCTTATACTAGCATCGTTTTGATCGGTGGGGGAAGATTTCTTCAAGAATCACTTTCGATGAACTTTAATCTTGCTCTTATCTTACTGGCTGCAATCATTGGCATCTATGTAGTAACAGGTGGAATTAAGGCAGTTATGTATACCGATGCTTTTGGTGCGGTTGTCATGTTGGTCGGAATGGCTATCTTTTTATTTGTTACTTATCAAGCAGTAGGTGGCATTATGGAAGGGCATAACGGATTAACAGCAATGAAAGATCTTGTACCTCAAGCTCTTGTCGATCAAGGTCATCAAGGCTGGACAAGCATGCCTGAATTTGGATCGCCGCTTTGGTGGACCATTGTAAGTACTATAATCATGGGGGTTGGAATAGGAGTACTGGCGCAGCCTCAACTCGCAATGAGATGCATGACTGTAAAAGATGATCGAGCACTTTACCGATCTGTCTTAGTCGGTGGAATTTTTATCTTTTTTATGACAGGTGCGGCATTTGTGATCGGACCGTTAAGTAATCTTTATTTTTATGAAAAAACAGGTCAAATCGCGTTAACAGCCGCAAAAGGAAACGTTGATCTTATCATTCCTATCTTTATAAACCAAATCATGCCGGAATGGTTTATCTATCTGTTTACACTCACATTATTATCCGCCACAATCTCTACGATAAGTTCACTCATTCATGTTCAAGCCACAGCTTTTGGCCAAGATATTTTAAAAACTCTTGGTGTTCAATCCTTATTTGGATCGAAGCTCAACCCTTCACGAATCGGCGTGCTCATTGGAGTAATAGCTGCTGTCATATTAGCCTATCTCCTTCCAGCTGGAATCATCGCCCAAGCCACTGCTTTTTGGTTTGGTATTTGTGCTGCTGGATTTATGCCAGCATTGATAGGAGCCCTATATTGGAAAAAAGCTACGAAGTCCGCTGCCATAGCAAGTATGATCGTTGGTTTTTCCGTGAGTATTATCGGATTCTTATTCTTACACCTTAAAGAATCTGCAGCTATTGGTTTATCACAAGCATGGTTTGGAAAAGAGGCTATACTTCCTTATCCATGGACTCATATCGATCCTCTATTCTACGCGTTACCATTATCTACCGTCGTATTCGTTATGGTTAGTTTGCTCGATAAAAGTACAAATATGAAGCAGAACAATGAAAAGGAGTTCATTCCCCAAGCCGTTTCTGAATAAAGAGCATGTTTTAGAAATCAAACGATAGGAAGAAGTATGAACCTCCGATATTTGTTACAAACTATGAACAGATTAAGGAGGTTTTTTTATGGAACAAGTAAAAGTCATTATGATGAAATTAATTGTATGCATAATCGCATTTTGGATCGGACTCGATCTCTTCTTTGACGCTTCGATCAGTGATATTGTCTCTTTTGCGGTTACAACAACAGTTATCACTTACGTCGTGGCAGATCGTATCCTCTTACCGAGAATAGGGAAGAACAACACGTTGATGGCAGAGTTTATTCTAGCGTATATAGTGGTTTGGATTTTCGGATCGATCCTGTTGAATGGGTATATGCAGATTGCATGGGGAAGTGTGATCGCAGCTGGTATAATCACCGCTACAGAAGTTTTTGTCCATCAGTACTTACTAAAGCACATGACTTCGATAAATAGAGATAGAACTGGAAGGCACCAACGAAGATTTAGACCAGGTTTCAGATATGCAACTGAATTTGCTGAAGAACAAGATCCGCGGAATAAAAATAGAGAAGAATAGTTCGATGAAAGTATCATGATGGATAAGCATGATACTTTTTTATTTTCAAAAAAATCCCTTGAACCATTCTCAAGGGATTAAAAAATTTTTGTATGGTGGAGACTAGCGGGATCGAACCGCTGACCTTTTGGCTGCCAGCCAAACGCTCTCCCAGCTGAGCTAAGCCCCCAGTTATTACTAACATAGAAAAGTATATAATTATTCTGAAAACGGAGCAAGTCCTTTTTGGATAAATCTGTGTTTGGCTCATAATAACTTACATAATTTTTCTCGAAAAATACTCGCTCACTAGCGATTTCTAAATGTTATAAGTCTTTTTTACCTCAAAAGTATAATCTGTAATACTGGTATAGACAACTAGTCCTAGTATGCTAAGGGACTTAAGTTCTGTTTTGTCTTCTTGCGACAGGAACCGCTTTTTTTTTACCGAAAAGTGACAAAGAAAGCGCTACCAAAATTTAAGGAGGTTAGTAAAGTGAAAGCATCAATAAACATTCGTTTCGTGCTTTTAATTACCCTTTTAATCGTTCCTATGTTTGCAGGGGTGGGGAAGGCTGAAGGTATTTCAACTCAACATACAGGCACCCCTGGCTTAATCATCGCTCAAAATATGCCGCAATTTAGTAAAGATATTAATGGTGAAACCGTAGATCTAGCCGCATTATTAACAAGTAAAGATGGAACATATGTCGAAGTGGCAAATCATCTAATATGGAAATCACTGAACAAAAAAATTGCCACAGTAAACAATGATGGACTTGTACGTTTAAACGGTAAAAACGGTACAACAATGATCATAGTCACGGATGGTAAGTCATTCGACAAGATTGGAATACATGTGAAACACGGAAAGGCTGAGTTCCTCAAACAAAAAAATCCAAAATATGACGTAATTTCAAAAGCGATTAAATCTATGACAGTTCAAGAAAAGGTTGGTCAAATGCTGATGCCAGATTTCCGTAATTGGAAAGGGAAACCTGTAACGGAAATGAACGACGAGATTAGAGAACTTGTAAAAAAGTATCACCTTGGTGGGGTTATTCTATTTAGAGAAAATGTAGTCACGACAGAGCAGACCGTACGATTAGTCGATGAGTATAAAAAAGCAAATGAAGATTATGGATTATTGGTTTCAATCGACCAAGAAGGTGGAATTGTGACACGTTTGCAGAGCGGTACCGATTTCCCAGGAAATATGGCGCTTGGTGCCACAAGATCAACGGAGATGGCGGAATCTGTCGGACATGCTATCGGTTCAGAACTCCATTCACTAGGCATTAATATGAACTTAGCACCTGCTTTGGATGTAAATAACAATCCTGACAACCCTGTCATTGGTGTCCGTTCATTTGGTGAAGATCCACAGTTAGTTGCTGATTTAGGAACTGCTTATATTAAGGGCTTGCAAAACTCAGGTATGGCTGCAACGGCTAAGCACTTTCCAGGGCATGGAGACACAGCAGTAGATTCTCATCTTGGTCTACCTTCTGTTCCTCATGAAAAGGAGAGGCTTCTAGAAGTTGAGTTATATCCTTTCCAGCAAGCGATCAATAATAATATTGATGCTATATTAACCGCTCATGTAACATTCCCTAAAATTGATCCAACGACTGTTATTTCTAAAAAAGATGGAACGGAAATCAATCTTCCAGCCACATTGTCTTATGAAGTATTAACCAATTTGGTGAGAAAAGAAATGGGCTTTAAAGGTGTTATCTCAACAGATGCTCTTAATATGAAAGCCATTGTAGATCACTTTGGACCAGTTGATACGGCTATTCGTGCAGTGAATGCTGGTACAGATATCGTGTTAATGCCAGTAGGATTAGAAGAAGTAGCAAATGGACTTTATGAGGCAGTTGAAAATGGCGAAGTTACAGAAACAAGATTGAATCAATCGGTTGAACGTCTATTAACATTAAAAGCGAATCGTGGGATTTACAAACAAGTAAGCGAGACACCAATCGAAGAAAAAATTGGACATGCTGAAGAAGTGGTTGGAAACCAAGAGCATAAGAATTTAGAGAATGAGGTAGCAAGAAAATCAATAACACTTGTGAAGAACGATAACCTTTTACCTGTTAACAAAAACGAAATCGATTCTGTAGTTGTTATTGGTAATACCTATATCGAAAACCTTCAACGAGCATTAGCTGCTCACCACTCATCTGTTGAGTTGATCAAAGCAGATAAACCTTTAAATGGTGAACAACTGCAAAAAGTAAAGGATGCAGATCTTGTTGTGCTTGGTACTCATACGTCTACCGTATCTGGACGACTACCGTCGTCTCCTCAGATGCAGATGGTCAACCAAGTTATTGAAGCAGCACCGGATAAAACAGTAGCTGTAGGAATTAGAAATCCTTATGACATTATGGCGTTTCCTGAAGTTTCAGCTTATCTTGCACAATATAGCTTCAGAGATGCTAGCTTTAGGGCAGCGGCAGAAACTATTTTTGGAATAAACAACCCTTCAGGGAAGTTGCCTGTTACGATCTATGAAAATGGTTTAGAACAAATTCTCTATCCGTTCGGTCATGGTAAAAGCTACTAATAGGAGGGGATCTAATGAAAAAATGGGGAATTCTTTTTACAATATTGATGCTGTTTTCTTCTATATTGCCTAATGCACAGGCTACGCAAAGAGATGTAGAACATAATAAACGATTTAAGACAGGGTTAGAGCAGCTGCTTAATCATGAAATGAAGGTATTAAAAGGTAAAAAGGTCGGGTTAATCACAAATCCGACTGGTGTAGATCGCAACTTGAACAGCATCGTGGATGTTTTATACAACCATCCCGATATAGAGCTCAAAGCTTTGTACGGACCTGAACATGGAGTGCGTGGGAGTGCTCAAGCTGGAGAATATGTAGAGTTCTACAATGATCCAAAAACAGGTCTTCCGGTCTATAGCTTGTATGGAGCAACGAAAAAACCAACTCCTGAGATGCTTGAAGGAATCGATGTTTTGGTTTTTGATATTCAAGATGTAGGTACTCGTTTCTATACGTATATTTACACGATGGCTTATGCGATGGAAGCTGCAAAAGAGAACAATATACCATTTGTCGTACTAGATCGTCCGAATCCACTTGGTGGTAAAGAAGTAGAAGGGCCAGTATTAGATCCTGCGTATTCCTCTTTTGTAGGACTGTACCCTATTCCGTTAAGGCACGGTATGACTGTAGGAGAACTGGCAAAATTATTTAACCAAGAGTTTGATATTGATGCGGATTTAAAAGTGGTAGAAATGAAAGGATGGAAGAGATCGTGGAGCTATGAAGACAGTGGGCTTGAATGGGTGTTGCCTTCTCCTAACATGCCAACTAAGCAAACGGCACTTGTTTATCCAGGAAGTGCACTGATTGAAGGAACGAATGTTTCAGAAGGTCGGGGAACGACTAAGCCGTTTGAGTTAATCGGTGCTCCATTTATTAACGGAGATCAATTAGCTGAGAAATTAAATAAAGAAGCTTTGCCTGGTGTTTCATTTAGAGCAGCCTCGTTTACTCCGGCTTCATCAAAACATGCAGGTAAGCTATCTCACGGTGTGGAAATTCACGTGAAAGATGAAAAATTGTTTCAGCCTGTTCTTACAGGAATCACGCTTGTGAAAGCGATTCATGATCTTTATCCAAATGACTTTGCATTTAGGGCAGAGGATAGTAGAGGGATTTCTTTCTTCGACTTATTAGCAGGGAATGGATGGGTCCGAGAGTATATTGAAACAGGACGTACAGTTGATGAAATCGTCTCTCGATACGATCAAGAACTTGAGAACTTTAAAAATGTAAGAAAAAAATATTTATTGTATTAAAAGTAAGAAAGAGCTAAGGCGGTTTATTTAGCCCTGGCTTTTTATTTGAATTTTCTGACTGGTATAGACAACTAGTTATAAGAATGTTAGGCTAGGCATAAAGTGATAAGGGGGGGTGGACATGAAACCTAATATTTTACTAGTTGGAGATTTAATTAACGAAGAAGGACAGCTCGTTAATAATGGATATGTATGGATGAAGAACGATAAGATTTTTCATGTTGGCACATCAGATTCCCCTTTAATAGATGAAGATGTTATCAGGTATAACATGCCGCAGGGAAGTATTATCATTCCTGGCATGATCGATATTCATATTCATGGTGCTGATGGAGCAGATTTTATGGACGGAACAAAAGAGGCATTAGAGACGATCTCAAAAGTTCTCCCAGCAGAAGGAACAACATCCTTTTTAGCAACAACGATGACTGAAGAAATATCAGTAATTAATAGGGCACTGAATACCGCTTCTAACTTTATGTTAGAATCTCAAAGTTCCGCCGCTGAGTTGCTCGGTATTCATCTTGAAGGGCCATTTATTTCTCCAAAACGAGCGGGAGCGCAGCCTACATCTTTTATTCAGCAACCTGATGTTAGCCAATTTAACGAGTTTCAAAAAAGTGCTGATAACCAAATAAAACTAGTTACGTTAGCGCCTGAGATGGAAGGTGGATTAGAGCTTACAAAGTACTTATCTTCACAAGGTATAATCGCATCGATTGGTCACAGTGACAGTTCTTTTGTAGAAGTTAAAGTTGGAATTGAATCCGGCATTTCTCACGTTACCCATTTATTTAACGGTATGCGTGGAATGCATCACCGAGATCCAGGTGTTGCAGGTGCTGCTCTCTTACAGCAAGAGTTGATGGTTGAGATGATCGTAGATGGCGTTCATGCCAGCCCTGAGATGATACGACTAGCCTATCATTCTACTGGTCCAGAACGCACGATCTTAATTACCGATTCAATGAGAGCAAAAGGTCTTGGAGAAGGGACCTATACACTTGGCGGACAGCAAGTAACAGTAACTGGGAATGAAGCTAGATTGATTGATGGAACGCTAGCAGGAAGTATCTTACCCATGAATATAGCTGTTAAAAATATGATGGATTATACGCAATGCTCTTGGTCAGATATTGCGAAAATGTCGAGTGAGAATGCGGCAAAAGAACTGCAGATTTTTGAACGGAAAGGAAGTCTTTCTGTCGGTAAAGATGCCGATATTACGGTGTTGACGGAGGACTGCGATGTACTTATGACATTTTGTCGAGGAGAGCTTGTGTATCACCGAAAGGGGGAACGAGTTTGAAATTAATTAAGGTTTCCGGCGAAGAAGAGCTTAGTAGAATGGCAGCAGAATATGTATTTTCCAAAATAAAGAATGCTGATCGCGTTGTGCTCGGACTTGCAACAGGTAGGACACCTTTAGGCATGTACCGACACCTTTCAAAATATAGTAAAGAATATAAGCTTTCTTTATCTCATGTACACACCGTAAATCTGGATGAGTATGTCGGTTCTAAAGCTTATCATGCTTACATGCATCAAAACGTGTTCGACCCAATCGGAATACCTAACCATCAAACTCATATTCCAGATGGATACGCTGTAGATCTTGAAAAAGAATGCATGCGGTACGAAGCAGTAATTCAACAGCTCGGTGGAATTGATCTACAAGTGCTGGGAATAGGAGAGAACGGACACATCGGTTTTAATGAACCCGGTACTGATTTTAGTTCGCGAACCCATGTAGTCGAGTTAACAGAGTCTACATTAAGTGCAAACGCTAAATATTTTACAAGAGAGAAACAGCCCCGAAAAGCAATCACGATGGGAATTGGAACGATACTCGAGAGCAAAGAAATCCTGCTTCTTGCAGCAGGCTTGAAAAAGGCTCATGCAGTAAGAGAGCTTTTTAAAGGATCTCTGAATGAAAATATACCTGCTACGGTGCTGAATCACCATCCTAACGTTACGGTTATAGCTGATCGAGGTGCGAGGAGTCTTTTAGAAGAGGAGAGTTAAGTATTTTTATGATCGATAAAACATCACCGATGCCACTTTACTTTCAGATTGAAGAAGCGATCAAACAAAAGATTGATAAGGGTGAATGGGAATCAGAAACGATGATACCTTCTGAAAGAGAGTTTGCTGAGAACTATGAAGTAAGCCGTATGACAGTCCGGCAAGCAATCAATAATCTTGTGAATGATGGCTACTTAACTCGTCAGAAAGGTAAAGGAACGTTTGTTTCTGCAAAAAAAATTGAACAGAAGCTTTTAGGTCTTACAAGTTTTACTGAAGACATGAAATCTCGAGGCTTGAGACCAGCATCCAGACTCATATCTTTCCAAAAAACGACTGCTGAAAATAGAGTAGCAAAAGCACTTGAGATTAAAGAGGACCAGATAATTTATGAGATTAAACGTGTTCGCCTCGCGAATGATATTCCGATGGCATTCGAGACGACATATGTTCCGAGTGATCTTCTTGAATTAAACGAATCACACATAAAACAAGGGTCTTTGTATTCTGAAGTTGAGAATGCAGGCTTTGTTATAGATTATGCAACACAGAGTTTAGAAGCTTCCATTTCGCGTGAAGCAGAAAGCGAGATACTTGAAATTACAAAAGGTGCAGCAGTTCTTCTTATTAAGAGACAAACATATTTAACGACTGGAAGGCCTCTTGAACTTGTTCAATCGGTGTATCGAGGCGATCGCTACAAATTTATGATCGATATGAAACGCTGACAAATAGCGTTTTATATAAAAAAATGAAAGCGTTTACCAAAAGGGGGAAGAAGCATGGGGAAAGAGCAGCAAATGGCTCATGGCATCATTGAAAAGCTTGGAGGTTCTTCAAACATCCAATCGTTGATGCACTGTATGACAAGAATTAGGGTTACTTTACACGACCCGTCAAAGGCGGATCTCAAAGGTCTTAAAGAAGTAGATGGTGTGTTAGGTGTCGTGGAAGATGATACGTTACAAATCATTGTTGGGCCCGGCATCGTTAATCGTGTCACACTTGCGATGAGTGAAGAAACGGGTATGAACATTCAATCTCTAGATGAGACAGATCCCATGGACCTTGAACAGATGGCAAGAATGAATAAGGATGCCATCAACAAGAAGAATGCAACACCATTCAAACAGTTTCTTCGTAAGATCGCTAGCATTTTTATTCCGTTAATTCCTGCTATTGTTGCTTCAGGTTTAATTGCTGGAATAACAAACGTTGCGATAAGAATGGATGCTGACCCAGAATCTTCAATTATACAGATGCTGAGCTTAATCGGTTGGGGTGTATTTAGTTATCTAGCTGTGTTTGTCGGTATCAATACAGCCAAAGAATTTGGTGGAACTCCAGCATTAGGTGGAGCAGCAGGTATTTTGCTGATTAACCCGGGTCTTGCGAATATCACCCTCTTTGGAGATCCACTTGTGGTAGGGCGTGGTGGATTGATTGGTGTAATGCTTGCCGCTGTTCTAATCGCCTTTTTGGAAAAGCGTATTAGAAAATTTGTACACCCTTCCATCGACATTATTGTTACACCAACATTAGCATTACTAATTACAGGGTTTGCTACGCTATTTGTTCTTCAGCCAGTAGGCGGATTTTTGTCAGATCTAATTACAAAAGGTTTGTTAAATTTAATTGATATTGGCGGTATTTTCTCTGGACTTATCTTAGCAGGAACATTCCTTCCATTGGTTGTAACAGGATTGCATCAAGGATTAACACCAGTACACATGGAACTTATTAATACGATTGGTGATGATCCATTATTACCTATTTTAGCGATGGGTGGAGCAGGGCAAGTAGGTGCTGCATTTGCGATCTACTTTAAGACGAAGAACCAACGTCTTCGTAAAGTAATTAAAGGTGGATTACCTGTAGGTATGCTCGGGATTGGAGAGCCGTTAATCTTTGGTGTTACTCTCCCACTCGGGCGACCATTCTTAACAGCTTGTCTTGGAGCAGCAGTCGGGGGAGCGTTCCAAGCGTTTTATGAAGTCGCTACGATTGCCATTGGTGTATCAGGCATACCACTCGTGTTCCTTGTCAACGCAAACGAAATGGTTCTCTATCTAGTAGGATTAGTTATTGCTTATTTCTTCGGATTCTTATTCACATGGACGTTTGGATTTAAAGAGAGTATGGCAAAAGACATCTAACGAATTTAGGAGTGAATGTTTTGTGTTATGGGATTTCAATCTATCTGAGCGAATCAGACACATTTAATAAAAACTGGATGGAGAAAGCCGCTAAGAACGGATTTCATTACATCTTTACTTCACTTCATATTCCTGAAGAAAAAGATGTGGATTATGTGAAACAAGTAAAATGGTTAGGAAAAACCGCTCAACAGTTTCATCTGGAAGTAATGGCTGATGTATCACCAGCTTCTCTTGAGCGGTTAGGTTTATCATTTAATGAACTGCCTTCCATAATAGACTGGGGCATTTCGGGAATCAGGATGGATTATGGGTTTACAGCCAAGCAGATCGCTTGGCTGTCTCATCATCTTAAAGTGGGTCTGAACGCAAGTACTATAGACGAAGACCAGCTTAAGAATCTAATGGATGAGGGGCTTCAACCATATCAAACAGAGGCTTGGCACAACTTTTATCCAAAACCGTATACCGGTATATCAAAGCAATCTCTTTATGAGAGAAATGCTCTGTTTCATCGATATGGAATCAAAACGATGGCATTTATTCATGGTGATGATCAATTACGTGGACCATTACATCTGGGACTCCCTACGATTGAGAATCACAGACATGTTTCACCAACACTTGCTGCATTGGAACTTCAAGAAATGAATACAGACAAAATCTGCGTTGGAGATTTAAACCTTACGAACAAAACTTTGCAAGAATTAAAGTTTGTAATGGAAGGTACAGTCCCTCTTTATGCCGACTTGTATAAAGGGTATGAGCAATTCAGCAACATGGTTCATTCAAATAGAATGGATGCTGCTGAGTATGTCATCCGTTCAGTTGAATCACGACAAATGCCCTCAAACTATCAAAAAGAAGCTCATGAATTAAAGATATTTAATGAAGGAACGATTACGGTTGAAAACGAGAAGTATGGTAGATATGCGGGGGAACTACAGATTTGTTTAGAAGCTATTCCCGCTGATACGAAAACGAATGTAGCTGGTCGTATCAAACAAGAGAGCTTGTCACTGATGAAGAAGGTAGGAAGTGGGAAGAAATTTGTGTTGCTGACTTCTTCAGTGAAGTAAATAACATTCATTTAAAGGAGATCAAGATGGACTTAACCAAATTGGCTACAGAAAGAAGAAATCCTGACACGTTAACCATTGATGAACTTACAACTTTAGAAGTGATTCAAAAAATACACGAAGCCGATCTGGGAGTAGCCAGTTGTATTACTCCTGTTTTAAAAGAAATCAGTTCTGTTGTTGAAAAAGTAGTCACAGCTTTTGAAAATCGTGGTCGATTGATTTATATCGGTGCAGGAACAAGTGGACGGTTAGGTGTGTTGGATGCATCAGAATGTCCTCCTACTTACGGCACAGATCCACATTTAGTAGTAGGTGTCATCGCGGGCGGTGAATATGCCCTTCAGCATGCGATCGAAGGAGCGGAAGATGATGCAGAGTTAGGCCAATCCGACCTTAAAGCTTTAGAAATAACAGAAAGAGATGTTGTTGTAGCTATTGCTGCTTCTGGCAGAACGCCCTATTGCTTAGGGGCGATAAAGTATGCCAAAACAAAAGGAGCACTAACAGCTGCACTTGTGTGTTCTTCAGATTCACCGATGGAAAAGCTTGCTGATATTAGTATTCCTGTTATTACGGGGCCAGAAGTGGTCACAGGCTCTACTAGAATGAAAGCAGGTACCGCTCAAAAACTTGTTTTGAACATGATCAGTACAGCGAGCATGGTGAGATGGGGGAAAGTGTACAGCAATCTCATGGTCGATGTTCAACCAACAAATGAGAAACTAGTTCAACGTGCTAAAAATATTATTATGGAAGCTTCTGGTGCAACAGAAGAAGAAGCGGAATCAGCTTTACAAGATCAAGGCGGCAACACAAAAGCTGCTATTTTTCAGCTTGTTACAGGCGTCGCTCCACATGAAGCCAAGCTGCAACTAGATCAGCATAATGGAAAGTTAAAAGAAGCGATACGTAAATTCACTCAAACGTGAGAGGGGTAGGTATTATGTTAGGTTTCTTACAACGGATCGGTCGGGCACTCATGCTTCCGATCGCAGTTCTTCCTGCAGCTGGACTTTTGTTACGTTTTGGTCAAGAGGATTTATTAAACATACCTTTTTTAGTTGCATCAGGTAACGCAATCTTTGGTCATTTAGCGCTTTTGTTTGCGATAGGTGTTGCAGTAGGACTCTCTAGAGATGGGAGTGGAGCTGCTGGACTTGCAGGAGCAATCGGTTACTTCGTACTAACAGAAGGAGCCAAAACGTTTGCAGAAGTAAACCTGAATTATGACGGGAAATTTGATATGTCTGTCTTAGGAGGTATCCTAGCAGGGGTCGTAGCCGGACTTTTATATAATAAATTTTATAATACGAAACTGCCAGAATGGCTTTCTTTCTTTGGAGGTAAACGATTTGTTCCGATCGTAACGGCTGGAACGATGGTACTCCTAGCGCTTGTTTTTGGATTTATATGGCCATACCTTCAGATGGGACTAGAAAACGTTGCTACTTGGATTACAAGTGCCGGTGCGATAGGTGCAGGTGTATTCGGATTCTTTAACCGTTTATTGATTCCACTTGGACTTCATCATGTACTCAACAGCTTCTTATGGTTTGTATTTGGTGAATTTACAGGTGAAAATGGGAAGGTCGTTACAGGTGATCTATGGAGATTCTTTGCTGGAGATCCTAAGGCAGGCTTCTATATGGCTGGATTCTTCCCGGTAATGATGTTTGGGCTACCTGCTGCTTGTTTAGCCATGATTCATACAGCAAAAAAACACCGAAAGAAGGCAGTTGCAGGAATGCTAGGAAGTCTTGCTCTAACTTCGTTTGTTACAGGTATCACAGAACCAATCGAATTTGCGTTCATGTTCCTATCTCCTTTACTATATGTGATTCATGCTGTACTAACGGCTGTTTCGATGTCGGTCGCAGTATTACTAGATATCCATCATGGATTCACGTTTTCTGCTGGAGCGATTGACTATTTCTTAAACATAGGAATCTCGAAGAATGGTTGGTTGTTACTTCCGATGGGTGCGGTTTATTTTGTACTATACTATGGTCTATTCCGTTATCTAATTGTAAAACTGAACTTGAAAACACCAGGCCGAGAAGATGAAGAAACTCTAGTATCAGAAGCTGCAGCAACTTCTACAGCGAGTGAAAAGTACGAAACGGCAGCAACAGCATATTTAAACGCACTAGGTGGAAAAGACAATATCGTGCTGCTAGAAAACTGTATTACTAGATTGCGGGTTCAGATTAAAGACTTGTCAGAAGTTGATGAAGAAGCACTTAAAAAAGCAGGATCAAAAGGTCTGATCAAGCTTAATAATCAAAATATACAGGTTGTTGTAGGGTCTGAGGTTGAACCGATCGCAGATTGTATGAGAGATAAGCTCTAAAGCTAAAAAAAAGACCGCCATCTTCTCTATGAAAATGGCGGTCACTTCTTTTTTACACGTTCCAATAACCACTTACTGGTACGTTCGCTGCGTAACCATAAGAACATGGGTAAGCATAAACACAGCAGTTTCCATTATACGAGACGGCTCCGACAATAATGAGCAGCACGAATAGTACCACGTAAAGCGTAAAGCTATCAGAACAGTACTTTCTCGACGACATATTTTCACTCCTCTTCGTGAGAAGCCGATTTCTCTCCTCAACTCATTTTATGCAAGTAGAATGAGCATAGAAACGGAGATAAATGCCTCATTTTAAGAGAGTTGTTGTCAGAATAGAAATCTATTTGTAAGCCTCATCTAAAATAATGTATAAGTAATCGACGAATTCACCTTTTGAGAACATCGTCACTTCATACACATCACCAAGGTCGTTGTATACATAAGCTGTATCTGTGTCCGTTGTTGCTTCAACATCTACAGGAAGACCGGCTAGTTCAAGTGCTCTAGTCATTTCTTCTTCACTAAACATGATCTCTTCATCTATTACAGAATAAACGAGACGAGCTGCTTTTCCTTCTACAAACGTTACTTCATATTTATCATTCTGATAGTAGTTAACGATAGCGGGAACGAAGTCTGTGGTGCCTGAGTAACGAAACTTAATCTTTTCAGATCGGTTCGGTTTACCCCATCTTTCGCTGATCTGTTTTTCAGAAGAGTTTGTTAGTTCACTAGCTACAAATTGATGCTCGCTAGTAAGATAGTCTTTTTGTTCGCTAGCATCATTTTCTGCTTCACCTTCAGCAGTAGTATTTTCTTCCTCGGTAGTTGTTGTCTCTGTTGCTTCCGAGTCTTCTTTTTCTGAATCAGAAGAAGAACTGTCAGTGGGATCTTGTTTATCAGCCTTTGTTTCGGCAGTTTCTTGTTCATTTTGTTTCGTATCCTTTGAACAAGCTGTTACAAAAAGTAATCCAATTATAAGAAATAATGTTGTAAGTTTTTTCATGATACACCCTCATTATGTAATTCATATTGTTAAACAGACACTTTCAATGGTAACAAAAGAGTACAAAAATTGAAAATGAAAAGTTTGGCAGATGAATAAACTTATAACCGTTTCTGAATAGAGTGACATTTAATTACATCATTTTCATAAAATAAGGATATACATGAAAAGCTAGTGATTGACAATTCAATGGTGATTTATGACAATGGCCTTTGTCTTCGTAACTGGCTTTAATCATGGACGTACAAAAATAGATTCTAAGGCTTTTCTAAGACTGACTAGGAATTGAATGCTTATTGTAATATTTCATTTTGTTAACAAATCAACTACAATATATGGTAGACATCCATTTGAAAGCAGTAATGCGGAAGGGCAGGTGTATGAGGATGCAATATATTGTGTATGATTTAGAGATGACAAACCGGCTCTCGGAGATTATTGAGATAGGTGCCATACGAATGATTGAAGTTGATGGTGAACTTAAAATATTGGATACGTTTCAATCGTTCGTACAACCTAAAATGGATAAATTAAATACACGGATTACAAATCTAACGGGAATTACAAAAAAAGATTTAATCTCTGCTCCCGTTTATACAGAGGCAATTGAAAATTTTAGGTCTTGGATCGGAGTAGACGACTATTATCTTTGCTCTTGGGGACCAGAAGATAAATGGGCGCTCATTACAGATTCAACATTTCATAAAGCTGAAACGGACTGGATTATTAATCATAATGATATACAATTTCATTTCAGTATCCTTCATGATAGTGAAAAGGGGTTTCGATATGGCTTGTCACGTGCGCTTCAGACGATGGAGCTAGTTTATGAAGGTTCTAAACATAGAGCACTTGATGATGCCATTAACACAGCCAGAATACTAGCTAAGATTTATAGAAAGATCAAGTTTGTTAAAAACCCCACTTCTTTCTTAGAATCAAAGCTCTTTGAACCTGAGAAATTAGTGTATAAAACAAAGTCAGAGGTGAATGAATCTCCATTCGCTTCTCTTTCAAAGTTATTCAACTAAAATAATTTTAGTTTTAAAAATAAACTTTTCAATACAAATGGATAATTTCCAAGACCAAGATAGGACTTATTTCCTTTTCCTTCGACTTCATTCGACAGAAATGTGTAGGTATTATAGGGTAAAATCCATAAAAAGTAAGATATGTCGTCATTTGACGAATTGTTTTTGTAGGAAAATGACCTTAGTTTCGATAATAATAGTTAGTAGGGGGTGTTTGTTGGTGGATACTACTTATTACATAACCAATAAAAACAATCAGTTGTTGGAACTATTGAACACGATTGACCATTGCTTGACGGATGCAAGACTTGAGGAAGTAGATTCGATAATCAAACTTAAAGAAGAACTGTTAGCAAATGATGGTATACATATAACACCAGAGCAAATTAATAATATTATTTCTTTATTGTTATCATTCGTACCAGATACAGTTAGAGAAGTTGGTTAATTAAGAATCTCTTCAAAAAGAGGTTCTTTTTTAATATCTAAAGTTTAATTCGCACTTACTATTTGTTTTCATGGGGGTGGAGTAAAAAAAGAAGTGATAAAATCACTTCTCATTCGAATTCTCAACGTCTTTCTTTGATTTCAATTCTTTCATTTCATCACTAAATCTTTCTTCAAGAGATTTTTGGTGACCATATAAAAATAACATGTCTCCCTCTTGTATCTCTGTTGTGTAACTATCTCTCCTAACCGTTACATCTCCCCGCTTTATAAACAATACAAGTAAATCGTCCTCTACTTGAATCACATCTTTTAATTGTTTACCCATGAACTTTGAACCTTTATGAATGGGAAGTTCCACAACAACATCATCTTCTTCAAAATACATAACATCTCTTAACGGAAGATCTGAGAGGTTGTAATTTTTTTCCATATGACTCTCAAAAGATTGTTTCATATATTTCTTTAGTTTCGGAATGCTTAAGATTAGATATAAACTGATGAGTACTAAGATAATGATCCCGAGTTCGATCGAACGAAATTCATCTGATAAGATGTTGCTTATGGATGAAATGATAACAGCTAAAGAAAAGACTCCGAACAATATAAGAAACGTGCTTAAACGCCTGCGTACTGGATGCTCCAGAATTAATTCGGATTCTCCGGTTGTAAAACCTGTAGCCGTAAACATAGAGATGACTTGAAACCGAGCGATTTCTTTTTTTAAGCCTGTTAACGTGAACAGGAGAACATTAATTTCAATAACGATTCCTATGATTGCAAAATAAAGCAAAGTAAATAAAAAACCCACAAAGTCACCTCCGTTAAAATTCTTCTTTACCTGTATACCCTTATTTTCTATTTATATAGAGGAAATAAAACATTTTATTCGTTTCATAAACATTTATGGCCCCTCATATAGTTTTGTACAGGAGGGATGTAGATGACTGGTTTTCTGATTGCCTTAGTGCCGGCAAGCCTATTGTGTGGAGGAGTTGCTATGTTGATTCATACATTCGTGAAAAAAGATTCTTATTATTATGATCAAGAGAATCTTTGGGAAGATACATCGCTTACATCGGAAGATTATCGTTTGAAATAACACATTCATTACTTGATATTTTCCCTCGTTATGGTAAAAAGTAAGATAACAATAACTAGAATCGAGGACTTGATGTGAGGAAAGTATCAAAGAAATGGTTAATTGGTGGTGCAGGATTAGCCCTCATACTATTCCTGGTCTTTCAATTTTATGGAGAAACTGAAGGAGCAAGTGAAACACAAACCTTGAAGGTTGTGGCACTAGGAGATTCCTTAACATACGGAGTGGGTGACCCATCCAAGACAGGTTATATTGGAATCGTAAAAAGAAATATTCAGCAGCAAACAGGACGAAATGTAATCATCAATAATTTTGGAATCTCTGGACAGCGTTCTGACCAATTGTTAAGACAATTGGATAATGGAGTCGTGATCAAGTCATTAAGACAAGCGGATCATATCTTTGTTTTTATCGGAACTAATGATTTTCGTAAGGCTGCCGGCTGGAACTTCCGTCAGTTGCCACAGCAGAAATTAGTACTTGGAAAAGAAAAGCTAAGAAACAACTTAAGTAAAACACTTACAGTCGTGAGGGAGAACAATTCCTTTGCACCTATCTATGTATTAGGTCTTTATAATCCTTATTTCGGAAAAGAATACGATCCTGCAGCTGCAGAGAGTATTAAATCTTGGAATGAAGCAATCGTAGAAGCGAGTCAGGCAAGCACGCTTACAAAATACATCTCAACCTTTGAACTTTATGAAAACGTTGAGAAAAAACTGTATTTTTCTGATTCTATCCATCCCAATAGAAGAGGATATAACAGATTAGGAAACTGGGTTTATAACCAGTGGAAGCCTTTAAACCAGGAATGATCTCTTAGAAGCTGATACTTCTAAGAGATTTTTTTATTTCTTATTAGAAGGTTGTTGTCGTAAACTTTGTTGCTTTTGGAAGTGTTGATCTCCGTTCCAGGCTGCTCGCTTTCCACGGGGCAGGCGCTGAGCCACATTCGTACGTTTCACTCTTAAGTGTCTCAGCTGCCCGCCTGTCCCTTAGGAGTCTCGCACCTTCCTCTACAATCAATTTTCAAAGGTGACAAAGAGTTCAAAGCAACAATCTTATAAGATAAGAGCGGTATAAAACGCTGTTGTCGTAATCTTGCTTGCTCTTTGGAAGAAGCTTATTTCAGTTGCTCGGTTTCCCTTGGGGCAGGCGAGGAGTCGCGAACATTCCATTCCAATCAATTGTCAATGGAAGTAAGGAATCGATAGGCACAATTCATTAGAGAAAAACATTTAAAAAAACGGTTGACTTGAGAATGATTATCATTATAATTAGAAGTGAAGTTGATAATCGTTTTCAATTACTTATACATAGAAGGAGTAACTGACATATGTTTAAAAAGAATCTTTTTACGGTTGTTACAATGGTCCTACTAGCTGCTTTAGTCTTAGCAGGCTGTGGTAAATCAAACGAGGGTGCAAGTTCGAATAATAATGATACAAAAAAAGAAGAAGTAAACCTATATACAAGTCGTCACTATGAAGTTGATGATAAAATCTTTGCTGATTTCACAAAAGAGACAGGAATTAAAGTCAACCTTATTAAAGGTAAAGAAGATGAGTTGATCGAGCGTCTTACAAGAGAAGGGAAAGCAACAAAAGGAGACCTTTTCTTCACATCTGATGCTGGACGTTTACACTGGGCAAAAGATAAAGACCTCTTACAGAGTGTTGAAAGTGAGACATTAAATAAAAATATTCCTGATAATTTAAGAGATAAAGACAATCAATGGTTCGGTCTAACAAAACGTGCACGTGTTATCGTATATGATCAGAAAAAAGTAGACAAATCAGAACTATCTACTTATGAAGCGTTAACTGAAGACAAATGGAAAGGTAAAGTACTGATTCGTTCATCAGAAAATATTTACAATCAATCATTAGTATCATCCTTTATTTCATTAAACGGAAAAGATGAAGCGAAGAAGTGGGCAGAAGGGATCGTTAAAAACATGGCTCGTGATCCACAAGGTGGTGACAAAGACCAAGCGAAAGGTATCGCTGCTGGTGAAGGTGATGTTGCCATCATGAACTCATACTATTTTGGTCAGATGTTGAACTCAGAAGATCCTGAAGAAGTGAAAGTTGCTAAACAGCTAAGTGTGTTCTTCCCTAATCAAGAAACAACAGGAACGCACATCAATATTAGTGGTATAGGTGTTACGAAACACGCTAACAACAAAGAGAATGCTATAAAATTAATGGAATATCTGTCTAGTCCAAAAGTTCAAGAAGTATTTGCTGAAGCCAATTACGAGTATCCGGTTAATAAAGAAGTAGAACCTTCAGAGCTTTTAAAGTCTTGGGGTCCGTTTAAAGAACAAGATCTTAACCTTTCTGAGTTAGGTGAAAACAATGCAGATGCTGTTAAAATTATGAATGAAGTTAGCTGGAAATAAACTTAAATATTTTGCCGTATCACGATTTGTGATACGGCTAATTCCATGTAAAAACAAACAACAAGAACAATGCTGATGAGTAAAGAAGGTGAAAATATTGTATTACATTCGAAAAATGAGATCACAGTTTAATAGTTGGGCTTTGCTTAGTGTGATTTTTTCTATTTTAATCCTTTTACCGGCTTTGCTCATCATGGTTCAGTTATTCGCTGAGAGTAATGAGAATTGGGAACACATTAAAGAGTATATGTTGAAAAATTATATCGTAAATTCCGTAACACTCGTTAGTTTTACTGGTCTTTTCACAGTGTTAATCGGGGTAAGTGCGGCATGGCTAGTTTCCGCATATAAAGTTCCGATGCATCGGTTCTTTAAGTGGGGTCTTATCCTCCCGCTTGCGATTCCACCTTACATTGGGGCTTATACGTACCATGGCATTTTAAATTATACAGGTGTCATTCAAACGTCATTAAGGAACCAGTTTGGTATAAAAGTGGACCAAAAGTTCTTTGACATCATGAACATTCCCGGTGCTGTTTTTATCTTTACGATGTTCCTGTATCCATATGTATATATCATCACAAAAAGTTTCTTAGAAAATCAGTCATCATCACTGATTGAGAATGCACGGTTGCTAGGCAAAGGATCGTTCATGACATTTATACAAGTCGTCCTTCCTGTATCACGTGCAGCGATTGTAGGTGGTGTTAGCTTAGTCATTCTTGAAGTCTTCAATGATTACGGGGTAGTAAAGTATTTCGGTATTCAAACCTTTAGTACAGCCATATTTCAAGCGTGGTTTGGGATGGGGGATATCTATTCAGCTATCAAGTTAGCGGGTACTTTGATGTTTATCGTAGTTTTGATCTTGATCTTAGAAAAAGTAATAAGAGGCAGAAAACAGTATAGTTATTCCACTTCAAAAGTCCGCCCGTTACAACCTAAAGAACTTAAAGGTTGGAAAAAGTTTGCTGTGCTATCTTTTTTTCTTTCTTTATTTGCTCTAGCTTTCGCCATTCCTTTTATACAGCTTTTACATTGGGTGTATATGACTTATGACGTGATTTTAAGTGCTGCATTTGCAGATTTGATCTGGAATTCAGTTTTTGTTGCTGCTGTAGGTTCACTTCTTATCATAATGGTGGCTTTAATCATCGCTAACTTTAGTCGTCTTTCAAAAGGTTGGACCGGAAAGTTTTTTTCAAAAATTACGGTTCTAGGCTATTCAATCCCGGGAGCTGTAATTGCTATAGGCGTCCTTACTTTATTTCTCTTCCTAGATCAAAAGGTCATATCGTTATACGAATGGCTTGGGTTAGAGCCAACACTTGTACTAAGCCTCAGTATTAGTATGCTGATCTTTGCTTATGTTGTTCGCTTTCTTGCCGTTGGTTTTAACTCGATCGAATCAGGTTTTGATAAAGTAGGAACCGTTTTTACAGAAGCTTCAAGAACATTAGGGATGTCAGTGACAAAGACATTCTTTAAAGTAGATATCAAAATGATCAAAGGTGCGATTGCTGGTGGTTTCATTCTAGTTTTCGTAGATATTTTAAAAGAGCTGCCTCTCACTCTTATCCTGCAGCCTTTTAACTTCTATACGTTGGCTACAAAAACATTTCAATATGCAAGCGATGAACGTATTCACGAAGCCTCTGTTTCATCCATGGTGATTATTTGTATAAGTGCACTTTCGATCTTCTTTTTACACAGAGTTTTAGAAAAGGAGCCAAAATAATGTTTGTTCAAATCAAAGACTTAACGTTTCGTTACAAAAATTCGCAAAAACCTCTGTTCGAAAACCTGTCTCTAAGCTTTAAACAGGGAGAAGTTTCAGTAATCTTAGGAGAAAGCGGCAGTGGGAAAAGTACGTTACTTCGTCTTATAGCAGGGCTAGAAGTGCCATCGAAAGGATCAATTCTGATCGATCAGGCAGTCATGAATGATACATTCCGTTTTGTCCAGCCAGAAAAACGTGGCGTTGGTTTGGTTTTTCAAGATTATGCTTTGTTTCCTCATATGACAGTTGAAAAGAACATAAAATTTGGCTTAACAAAAATGAATCGTAAACAGAAACAAGCAAGAATGGAAGAATTATTGACTATTGTAGGTATGGAGGACTATGCTTCCCGTTATCCTTATGAATTGAGCGGTGGTCAACAGCAGCGTGTAGCATTAGCAAGAGCTATGGCTCCAAATCCATCTTTGATCATGTTTGATGAACCTTTTAGTAATCTTGACTCTAAGCTGCAATTACAGATTCGTGATGAGTTACAAGAAATCCTCAAACGTACTGGAATCACTTCTATATTTGTTACTCACGATGAAGAGGATGCTCGTGCTATTGGGGATCGTATTATACTAATGAACAATGGAAAGATTCAAGATGAAGGTCGGCCGGAAATGGTATTACAGAAGAGTAAAGAAAAGTTATCATTAGCATATGTATAAAAAAAAACCGGGATATCCCGGTTTTTATTTTTTGAATTGAGTATCTAATTTTCCGTTCATGTCGATTAAAAATCCGATTTCACGGCCTAATAATTCACCTAGTTCTTTTGCCTTTTTTTCGCTTTCGTTCTTTATTTGTTCAATCGTCAGTTCACCTTTTAGCTTCGATGCTCCAACGATAATACTTAAGTCACCTTTTTCATAAAATACAATTTTCATTTATAAATACCTCCCTGAAAAATAGAACCTTCTACATCATTCGTTTTTTTTTCACATGCTTATGGGGTAGAAGTGAGAATATGGAAAAACATTCATTGTGAAACAATTAATTGGAATAAATAAGTATGGCGCGTTTTCTTGACAAAAATTTATGTATGTTGATAAAATTAGAGCATATTATATATGATTCGCTGAATTCTAATGTTCTATTCGACAGAATATTTAGAGGCGGGGGAACCACAATTCGGCTTTTAAGCCTTGGGATGAATTTGTGCTTGCACAAAAGGGACAACTCTCAATTTCCTAATCCGACAGCTAACCTCGTAAGCGTTTTTGGAGAGAGAACTCTATACATGGGCTAAGTCTATGTGTTGCGGTGTATTCCCACGGAAAATCCTCTCTATTTTCGGTGGGTTTTTATATGCAACAAATAGGGCATGTATAAGTATAAATTTCTTCAAGGGTATTGCACGTAAAATAGTAAGAAAATTATAACAAAGGGGGTACTTTTATTATGAAATTATCTACAAAAATTTTAATTGCTCTAGCACTTGGTGTAGTTGCAGGTCTTATTCTTAATCTAGCTGTGCCTGATGCATTCTCAACTCTGGATAAATATGTTTTGAAACCAGTTGGGACATTGTTCTTAAACCTTATTAAAATGTTGGTTGTCCCAATCGTCTTCTTCTCAATCGTATTAGGAACTGCAGGTTTAGGTGATCCAAAGAAACTTGGAAGAGTTGGGGCAAAAACAGTTGGTTATTTCTTAGGAACTACAACGATTGCTATTATTATTGCTATGGCTTTAGCACTTGTCTTTAAACCTGGTGTAGGGGATTTTAAAACAGAAGGTGCCAAGTTCGAGCAACAAGAAGCACCGGCAGTAACAGATACGCTACTGAATATCATTCCTACTAACCCTATTCAAGCAATGGCTGAAGGAAACATGCTTCAAATTATTGCATTCTCTGTATTTGTAGGATTCGCTTTAACCATGTTAGGTAGCAAGACTAAAGGTGTGATGGATTTAATCGAGCAAGGTAACGATATTATGATGTACCTCGTAAACCTGATCATGAAATTTGCTCCATATGGTGCTTTTGCTTTAATTGCATCAGCAGTTGGAAGTCAAGGTATGGATGCGATTAAAGCGATGGGATTATACATGAGTGTAGTTATTTTAGCTTTATTCATTCACTCTGTTGTAGCCTATGGAGGTTCGATCGCACTATTTGCAAAGAAGAGTCCGATTTGGTTCTTTAAAGGCTTTGCACCAGCAATGTCAGTAGCATTCAGTACATCAAGTTCAAATGCAACACTTCCGATCTCAATGAAAACAGCTCAAGAGAATCTGGGTGTTCGAAAATCAATCAGTGGATTTGTCCAACCGCTTGGCGCAACGATCAACATGGATGGAACAGCCATCATGCAAGGTGTTGCGACAATCTTTATCGCGCAAGTTTACGATGTTAATTTGGGTATCACAGAAATGCTTACCGTTATCTTAACAGCGGTACTTGCAAGTATCGGTACAGCAGGTGTTCCTGGAGTTGGATTGATCATGTTAGCGATGGTATTGAACTCTGTAGGATTACCTGTCGAGGGGATTGCTCTAATCCTAGGTGTTGATAGACTTCTTGATATGCTTAGAACAGCTGTTAACATCACAGGTGATGCTGCTTGTGCGGTAATCGTTGATAAAGGGGAAGATAAACATCTTGGAACTCGTGAACATGAAGTGAGTGCTTAAATAATGCTTTAAAAGGTCACAGTGAATATACCTACTGTGGCCTTTTTTATATGCGGATATCATTAGTTTGTTAAGGTTGAGTAAATAAATGTAAGCACAGAGGAAAAATCATGTTAAAATAAGAAGATACATAATGAGATTTCGGAGTGATCTTCTTGGAAAAATGGCTAGAGATACTAACGCTTGCTGCAAAGATCATATGGGTACAGATTCAAACCGTCATTCATCCTATCATCGAGTTAATAGAGAGTGCGATGAACTCTTTTTGGTTTGTCTTTTCACTTACGATCATCGCAGGATACGTATTGCTTATGCTTGTACAGAACGCAATTACCTTCTATCAAGCTCATAACTTTATTCACAGAAAAATGAATAACGAACCCGTTAACGATATTGAATTTGCTCTATTTATGAAGTCACTTTGGAAAAAAGATCGATCTAAAGGATTATTGGCCAATGCCAAATCGGCTAAGAGCAGATACCTTCAATTCAATGCACAAGAACGTTTGTCACTACAAAACTATTTACAGCATCGGTTACGTTTTTTACGTGCGAACCAGCCGTTGTTCATACTAGGTGCTGTGATAATAGGATTGCTTTCAAGCATTTCAGTGAATGTACTACCGATCGAGGCAGCTGAAGTAAATGCAGAAAACGTATTAAAAACAACTCTGTTTATTCTTTCCTGGCTGTTGATCATGCAAGCTAAATATGTTGCTATGAAAAAACAAACGTACTATCATCTAGCATGGATGCAAGATACTAACCGTACGACAACGGTTGATTACATGCAGGAAGAGGATGTTACAATTTCAACAAACAAAGAAAACAACCCTGCGTATTAACGTGATACGTAAGGGTTGTTTTTTATCCAGAACCGATAAGGGTAATGAACGGCCTCTTCGGCATATTGTATTCCTATACGAGGGCCAGAGATAATTTCATCTGGTACGATATTCATTCCTTCTTCTATTCGTATATTTTCCTCATTCAATTTCTTGCCATTATCACTTAGTGTAAACCCCATTGCTTTACTTAGTTTACCAGGACCGTTTGTAAGTTGAATCTCATTCTTTGCACTCGCTCTTCTTTTCTTCATTTTTTCAATTCCCTCAATCGGTTGAAGTGCTCTAATGAGAATAGCTTCAGGTTTATGTAAAGGGCCCGAAACGATATTAAAACACACATGCATTCCATAAATAAAATAGGTATAAATCATACCTGCTTCACCATACATCACTTCTGTTCTAGCAGTTCTGCGATTGTTATACGAATGAGCAGCACGATCTTCAGGTCCGAGATAGGCTTCTGTTTCCACGATGTATCCAGATGTTATTCCGTTATCATCGACATGAATCAATTTCATACCGAGAAGTTTTTTTGCTAAGTCAAGAGTTGGTAAATTCCATAATTTCATTTTTATTCTCCCTGGTTATGTATGACATGTCTGGTTTATTCGTACAATAACAACGTCTTGTAAAATTATGTTTCCTTTTGTCGAAGTTTTACAAACCCTAAAAAAGAGGAAATAAACGAACAAAAAAGAACTTTTTATAAAGTAGATGAATAGGAGGCGTTTGATATGGACGGTTGGGTGAATGAAACAGGAATTTATGAAAATCTCTCCAAACGGCGCTGGGAGTATTGGGAAGTAAGTCAACATGGGATTAAAACCATGGTTTCCTGGCTATGTTGGAATGCCCCTAATTCAGTTTATGAACAATGGAGTAAATCTGTCTTACACTAGAACGAATCTCGTTAAAAGTTCCTTTATGATAAGGGAGCTTTTTTGTTTGTCTTCATGCTTGAATCTTCTTTGATGTGGTTACAATAGATAGCAATAATGATCTAAAGGAGAAGATATCATGGATTCCCATAAAGGACAACTGCGAAGAGCGGTTGAAGGACGTAAACAGCGACTCATACAACATCTTATCCATAGAGGTTTATATGGGTATGAAGACCATAGGCACCTAATCGATTTTACATTAAGCGAACTAGAGTTAGAGTGGAAGAATGCTCAATTTATCGATCAAGAAAATCATATAAGTTAAATCTTTTAAATAGTAAAAAAATAATAAGCCTCCTTAACTATTTTCTGATATAATATACCTAGAAAATAGGAAGAACGTCTCGTAATTTTAATATACAATCGTGAAGACAGACTGCCATAAATCGTTTGATAAAGGCAAACTCATTGAAAAGTGAGGACGCAAAGCTATAGGGGCTTCATTTATTTATGCCAGCCAGCTACCTTACGAAATTATCCTTCGATTTATGAAATCATTTAGGGGGGATATCATTGGATCAGCACTTATTATTTTTTTCATGGTCAGCGATTGGATTTTATTTAGCAACGATTTTTTTTATCGGGCTTTTACTGTTTTTCACTGGAAACAAGCTGAAGAAAGATAGCAGAATCGTAGATGTATTTACAAATATTTTAATTATTTTAGGTGCAATTGCCTGGGTGTTTATTACAAGTTAAGTATGGAAATTTAAAATTTCCAATTTTTTAGTAAGGATAATCTTAAAACCCTCACGTTATAATGGATGCATACACGAGAGGGGGATTAACAATTGAATTCTAACGCGAAAGTAAATCTTACTGATGAAGAGAAAGAATTGTTAATTGAAGCATTACTTAGTCAAGGCTACGCATATGAAGTTGTTGATTCTGAGCTAAAGGACTTAGAGTACGAGCTCAAGCCAGATCAAGAATCAAAAGTAAGAAGATTGAACAGCCTTTTAAAAAAATTACATAATTAAAAATAAAGCAAAAGGCCCTTTCTCAGGGTCTTTTGCTTTTTACGTTAAGTATCATGTATCTAACAAGCCTTTTCTTCTAGCTTCCATACGCCATTCTGCTTCTTTAACTAACCGCCTAGGTAACTTACCTCTATTTTTTAAAAATGACCAATATGTTAGATATTGCTTTGGTCTGGAAACTGGTGAAACATTTCTAGCATACTCCCACCAGGAAATTTCGTTTGCTTCTAAGCGTATTAAAAAAAGATCGTCACCTTTTACCATAAAACTCACTCCTGTCTTGCCTTTCATTACCAATAGTATTGACTCATTTCAATAAAATAACCGAAAAAAATCATGGCACTTTATTTTATGCAATCTGATATATGACGCATGGGACAAAAAGTAATTTTTTATTTTGGCAGGAAATAAGTTATGAAGCTTGAATCTTTAATTTACTAAAGGAAGGTCGTGCTTATGAAAAAAGGGGGGGTGGTCCTGTTGGAGCAAGTACTCATGTTTTCATCACTATTAGCTCCTTTGGTAACAGCGATGATGGAGCTCTTAAAACGTACTTTCCCGATTCCGAAAAAATATATACCCATTATTAGTTTTTTTATGGGATTGATCATTGGATGGTTAGCTGCTCCTGTTACGGAGATGAATGTAGAACTACGTTTATGGTCTGGAGGAATAGCTGGCTTAGCCGCAACAGGATTGTATGAGATCGGCAAGAAAGGTAAAAAATACAAAAGAGCAAGTTAAGCTGAAGAATATGTAACTAGTGGAAGCCCTTTCGTCGTTTCATTAAAAAGGGTTTAGAATTTAGAAATCAGTGAATAGATTATAGTAAGAAAACAATGTCAGGCGGTGAAATGTCATGAAAGCTTTTCTAGCACTATGTTTGGCTGTTATGCTATCATTCATCATTGTCCCTAACATTCCAGAAAACGTTAAAGAGAAGTCCGGAGCCTCGGACAAGATCATCACTCAGCCAGTGACGGCTGAAGAAAAGAAAGAAAAGCAAGCTGTACCTGAATTTACGGAGGATCTCGCGAAGAAACAGGCGAATCTTTTTATTGAAGCACTAAAGCAAGAAACGGATGAAAACTATAGGGTTTTAAATTATTCTAATAAAGAAGAATATATGACATACTTAACGAAATTTGTGTCTAAAAATCTAGCTGCTTATTATACAGATGGTTTGTTTGAGGAACGAGAAAGTTCCCTATATATCATCCCAACTGAGCTTCCACCATGGTTAGAAGAAAGCGAACCTGTTATTATCAAACAGCTTTCAGATCATTCTTATAGAGTTCATCAAAAAAACGAGTCTGATCTTTATGGCTCCTATAAGATTACTCTTGGATATGAATACCTTAATGGAAAATGGATTATTACATTTGCATCTGTTGATTAAACATGGGTTTCACCACCCATGTTTTTTTACGATTAGATTGAATAGACGAGGGTTGTTACATAATAAATAGAGATGAGTTGATCGCTCTAAAGAGAGCGTATGTTAGAGAGTTGCAATTAAAACAAATGGACTTTAAATGTTGTGAACTTTACAATAAAGGAAACAGTCGAGATGGAGTAGTGTGATGGATATAATTACGTTTAAAGATTTTTATAACAACACTGTACAATTGTCATTTTCAGAACACCCCTTTTCGGATACACCTAAACATGTGTGGTGTTTGTGTAAATTTAAAGATCAATGGTTGCTGACAGAACACCCGAGACGTGGCATTGAATTTCCTGGTGGAAAGGTAGAACCAGGAGAAACAGCAGATGAAGCAGCCATTCGTGAAGTTTTTGAAGAAACGGGTGGAAGAGTATCAGATTTAAAATATATTGGTCAATACTTCGTCGATGGAAAAGGCGGAAAGATTATTAAGAATATTTATGTAGCTACTGTGGATAAGATCCTTTTAAAGCATCGTTATTTTGAAACGAATGGACCTGTCTTAATGAGTGAGTTGCCTGAAGATGTATCCACGGATAAGGCGTTCAGCTTTATGATGAAAGACCAGGTGCTAAAAGAGAGTATGAAATACGCCCTTAAGCATTCCCTGGCCTAGATTAATTCATATACGGTGTTTAATAAGTTTTCTTTCTAGCCATTCGACTCCTTGATACATGACGGTAGCCATAACCGCTATGATCAAGAGGCTCATAAGCACGAGTGTGAAGTTGAAGACTTGAAATCCGTAGATGATCATGTACCCTAATCCTTGTTTGGAAACAAGGAACTCGCCTACGATGACACCTACCCATGACAACCCCACATTTACTTTTAAAGACGAGATGATATTCGGAAAACAGGCTGGAAGGATAACCTCCTTAAAGCACTGTTTTTTATTTCCTCCAAAAGATCGAACTACTTTGATATAGTTGACATCCACATTTTTAAACGCCGTATACACCACAAGGGTCGTAATGATGATCGATATTAGAATCCCCATAGCAATGATCGAACCAAAGTTCGGCCCAATTGCCACGATTAAGATTGGCCCTAACGCTACTTTAGGCATGGCGTTTAGAACAACAAGATAGGGATCGAGAACTTTAGATAAAAAAGGTGACCACCAAAGCAGAGCAGCGAGTAAAGTGCCTAGCACCGTACCTAAGATAAAGCCTAATACAGTCTCACCTAGAGTGAAAATAACATGAATATAAAGTGAGCCATCACCAATCTTTTCAATAAAAAGAGACCCAATCTTCGTTGGTGAACTAAAAAGTAAAGGGTTGATCCATCCTCGTAAAGATGAAATTTCCCATAGCAAGAAAAAGCTGATAAAGATAAAAAGTTGAACAAGGCGGATATTTCGATTCTCTTTTTTTATCGATTCCAGATACTCTTGGTGTATCTTACTCTTTATCGTTTTGTTCAATGTGCTCCAACTCCTCCCATATTTGCTGAAAGGTTGCAGAAAAGTCTGGATGCTGCCGAGCTTCAAAGGGAGGGAGTGTCCTTAATGATTCTGGCATCTTAAATGTCCTGAAAATACGTCCGGGATTTGTTGATAGCAAGATAACGGTATCGCTCATCGCGATGGCCTCACCAATATCATGTGTAACTAAGATAGCTGTTTTACCATGTTCTTTTAGAGTAGAGGATACGAGATCTTCAAGCTTAAGCTTCGTTTGGTAATCAAGTGCTGAGAAAGGTTCATCGAGTAAGAGAATCTTAGGCTGTGTGGCGAGTGTTCGAACGAGCGCCACTCTCTGTCTCATTCCTCCAGAAAGCTCTGAAGGATATTTTGTTAATGTTTGATCTAATCCGATCTCTTTGAGAAGTTTTACTGCTGCTTGAACGTTCTCAAATGAATGTTGATTTCTCAGTTTCAAACCAAGCGTGATATTTTCTTGAATCGTTTTCCAAGGAAACAGGTAGTCTTGCTGGAGCATGTAACCGATCTTTGGATGCGGAGAAGTAACCGGTTGATTATTTACCGTAACTGATCCGACCGTTGGAGTGAGTAGACCAGCGATCATAGATAGAAGTGTAGATTTACCACACCCGCTTGGTCCTAGTAAGGATATAAACTCGCCTTCTTGTACAGAAAGCGAGATATCTTCTAAGGCCGTTGTGGCAGATGTTCTTGAAAAGTAAGTTTGCCCGACAGATTTTAGTTGTAATAAAGCCACGACGATCCCTCCTGACTTTGTATTTAGACTTCCAACAAACCAGCGGTAAAGCTTCTTGTGTAATAAAGGAAACAAGAAGCTCATTTTGATAGCTGATTCTGTAAATAGAGGCTTTGCTTTTACTTAATGGCTTTCTTTGCTATTGAAGTATTAACAAGAATATGATAATCCACTTTCTTCGGGAGTTCGCCCGCTTCGTCCATAATCGTTTGTAAGTTGTTCCACTCTTCTTCATCTAGAATTGGGTTAAGAGCGAAACTGTGTTGACTTTTGTAACGATCTACAACGGTTTCAATAAGTTCTACAGGGGTATCTTCAAAATAAGGTGCGATAACTTTTGCGATCTCTTTTGCAGAGTGGTTCTCCACCCATAACTGCGCTTTGTATAAGCCTCTTGTAAATTTGTCTAATGTTTCTTTGTTTTCTTTTATATAGCTCTGTTTCGCCATAAAGGTCGTATAAGGAATCTTCCCAGACTCAGTTCCGAAAGAAGCAACAATGTGTCCGATTCCTTCTTGTTCAAATAGACTTGCTTGAGGCTCGAATAATTGAACATAATCTCCTGTTCCAGATGCAAACGCATTTGCAATGTTTGCGAAATCAATGTTTTGAATCATCGTTAGATCGTTCTTAGGATCAATTCCGTGTTTCTTTATGCCAAACTCACCTGCCATTTGCGGCATACCGCCTTTACGCTGGCCTAAGAAAGTACTGCCTTTAAGCTGATCCCATGAAAAGAATTCCGGCTTTTTTCTTGCCACTAAGAAAGTACCATCTGTCTGTGTAAGCTGTGCAAAGTTAATAACAGGATCTGTTGACTCTTGTGCATGTACATAGATGGTTGTTTCTGAACCAACAAGTGCTACTTCTGCGCCATCAGACAACAAAGCTGTCATCGTTTTATCGCCGCCCCAGGTGGTAGTCAGCTCAACATCTAAACCTTCTTCTTTAAAAAAGCCTTTCTCTATGGCAACATATTGTGGAGCGTAAAAAATAGATCGTGTTACTTCAGCAATTCTGACTTTTTCTTTTTTAGGGCTAGAGGTATTGCACCCTGCCAAAAGCATGGAGAAAGCTAGTAAACAAGTGAAAAGTATCATTAGTTTTCTTTTGAAATATTTCATATTGGATCCTCCTGCACATAGGGATGAAGTCATGACTTTTATGTAATAATGTATGTGATTGGTGCAAATGTGTGTTTGCCCACAAAAATAAAGGAGTGTAGGAATGAAAAAAGCAAAGATGATAGAGTGGCAGCGATTTCCTTCTCCGCATCCTACCATTCGCTTGTATGTGGTCACGTATTTAAATGATGGATTAAAAATAAAAGGACTAGCCGCTTTACCAGAAGGAAAAGGACCTTTTCCAGGTTTTCTTTATCTTAGAGGCGGGATCAAGTCTGTTGGAATGGTGAGAATTGCTAGGATCATTCAGTTTGCTTCACAAGGTTTTGTTGTGATGGCTCCCTATTATCGTGGAAATCAGGGGGGAGAGGGCAACGAAGATTTTGCTGGAGAGGATCGAACAGATGCTTTTGCTGCTTTTGAGGTATTGAAGCAGTTTCCTAAAGTGGATCCAGAAGACATTCATGTATTTGGTTTTTCTCGTGGTGGTCCGATGGCATTATTTACAGCTATGAAATATCCCGAAATTCGTTCTGTCGTAACATGGGGTGGTGTGACTGACATGGCGATCACGTATGATGAGAGAGAAGATCTGCGGAGGATGATGAAGAGAGTAATCGGAGGAACTCCAGAGAAATATCCTGAAGAATTTGAATGGAGATCCCCGCTTAATTATTGTGAGGAATTAGATACACCATTACTTTGCATTCATGGCATGAAGGATGAAAATGTAAGTGTAGAGCATACACTTAAGATTGAATCAAGACTAAAGGAGCTCGGAAAACCTTGTGAAACATGGATCTATCCAGAATACACACATTATTTTCCGCCAAAAGAGAACCGAAAGATTACATATGCTTTGTGTGAATGGATGAAAGGACATGGAAAAGGAGCTGAGTAAGATTTCAGCTCCTTTTATATTTTCGTTTTAACACCAAACATGTTAGCTAGTTGTGATAGTAAGATTTCGACAAAACCAAAAACCCTTCCATTGCTAGAATGGAAGGGTTTTAAGTAGAGTATTAAACAAGGGGTCCAGCTTGAGAGATCTCAGTTGAAACAGATTTGAATTTTTCAAAGTTTGCTTTAAATTGGCCAGCAAGCTCTTTTGCTTTAACGTCATAAGCGTCTTGATCATGCCACGTTTTCTTCGGTTGAAGCACTTGATCTGGTACACCAGGGCAGTGTGTTGGAATATGAAGTCCAAATATAGGATCTACGACTGTTTCAACAGAAGCCAGTTCACCTTCTAGAGCAGCTTGCACCATAGCGCGAGTGTGACCTAGATTCATACGACTTCCGATGCCATATTCTCCACCAGACCATCCTGTATTAACAAGATAAACCTGAACGTTGTGCTGATCGATTTTCTTTCCAAGCATCTCAGCATAAACGGTAGCAGGTAGTGGCAAGAATGGTGCACCGAAACAAGTTGAGAACGTAGCCTGTGGTGATGTTACGCCTCTTTCTGTTCCTGCAAGTTTGCTTGTGTATCCTGATAAGAAATGGTACATCGCTTGTTCTTTAGTCAGTTTGCTGATTGGAGGCAGAACACCGAATGCATCAGCTGTTAAGAAGATGATTGTGTTCGGATGTCCTGCTACACTTGGTTGAATAATATTTGGAATAGCATCAACTGGATAAGCAGCACGTGTGTTTTCTGTGAGTGAAGAATCTTTGTAATCTGCTTCTCTAGTAACTGGATCAATCATGACGTTCTCTAGAACGCTTCCAAAACGGATTGCGTTCCAGATTTGTGGTTCTTTTTCTTTCGAAAGATCGATTGTTTTTGCATAACATCCGCCTTCAATGTTGAAGACTCCTGTATTAGCCCAACCATGCTCATCATCACCGATCAAACGACGATTTGCATCAGCTGATAAAGTCGTTTTTCCAGTCCCAGATAACCCAAAGAATAAGGCAACATCTCCTTCACTCCCTACATTTGCTGAACAGTGCATAGATAGAATGCCTTTTTCAGGAAGAACGTAGTTCATGACAGAGAATACAGATTTTTTTATTTCACCTGCATATTCAGTACCACCGATCAGAACAATTTTCTTTTCAAAAGAAACGATAATAAACGTTTCAGAGTTTGTTCCATCTTCAGCAGGATTAGCTTGGAATCCTGGTGCTGAAATCACTGTGAATTGAGAATCATGAGAAACTAGCTCATCGTGGTTCGGGCGCACAAACATTTGGTGAGCAAAAAGGTTATGCCATGCATACTCATTAACGACTTGGATAGGAAGGCGATACTCGCGGTCTGCTCCAGCAAACCCTTTAAATACGAATAATTCTTCTTTATTCCCTAAGTATTGAAGGACTTTTTTGTATAATTTATCAAAGTTTTCGGGTGAAAATGGCTTATTTACCTTTCCCCAATCGATTGAATCTTTAATAGAAGCATCTTCAACGATAAATTTATCCTCAGGGGAACGGCCTGTATATTTCCCCGTTGTAGCTTGAAGTGCTCCTGTGGATGTAAGGATGCCCTCGTTGCGCTGAAGAGATTTTTCTACTAAAACCGGAACAGGTAAGTTCTGGTGAGTTGTTTCACGGGTCACAAGATCGTTTAAGGTTGTCGTAAATTCCAAAGTATTCATATGAGACAGTACCATCCTTTATCCTAGAGTGATATATTCGAAAATTAGTATAACACATTTAATTAAATAATGTATACTATTTTATGAAAGTGTATCAAAAAAGTTCTTACTTCCTAAAAAAAGTACAAAATTATATAAATTATCCATCTTATTTAAAACGCTTTCATTCTATAGAATATAATACTCCAAACTTATGGCTATTCATAGGGTTTTCTATTGACAGAGAGTGATCATTACGCTATCATATTTCGAGAACGGCTACTCTTATTCTGAGTAGGTGGAGGGACAGGCCCTATGAAACCCAGCAACCGACATGAAAGTGGCAAACATAACGTCACTGGAAATGAAAAGGTGCTAACCTGCAAGGTGAAAATAACCTTGGACAATAAGAGGTTGAAGGCATTATGGTTTTAGAAACCTTTTCCCTCGTGAATGTATGTGAAACAGGGAAGGGCTTTTTTTATGCCTTTTTCAGGTTAAGAACATAAACTGTGTAAAATAGATAAGAATAAAGTACCGTATCATACTGAAAGCAGTTAAAGGGAGGATATTAACTTGTCCAAAAAAGTTAGTCGTCGTTTATTTACATCAGAATCCGTTACAGAAGGCCATCCAGATAAAATCTGTGACCAAATCTCAGATGCGATTCTAGATGAAATCCTAACACATGATGCAAATGCTCGTGTAGCTTGTGAAACTTCTGTTACTACAGGTCTTGTACTTGTTGCAGGTGAGATCACAACTTCTACTTATGTAGATATCCCAAAAGTTGTTCGTGAGACAATTAAAGAAATCGGTTATGACCGTGCAAAATATGGTTTTGATTCAGAAACATGTGCAGTATTAACTTCTATCGATGAGCAATCTGCTGATATTGCGATGGGTGTTGACCAAGCTCTTGAAGCAAGAGAAGGTTCTATGACAGATGCTGAAATTGAAGCGATCGGTGCAGGTGACCAAGGTCTAATGTTCGGATTTGCTTGTAACGAAACTGAAGAGCTTATGCCTCTTCCAATCTCACTCGCTCATAAATTATCTCGTCGTCTTACAGAGGTTCGTAAGACTGAAGAGATTCCATACTTACGTCCAGATGGAAAGACTCAAGTAACGGTTGAATACGATGAGAACGATAAGCCTGTTCGCATCGACACAATCGTAATTTCTACTCAACATCATCCTGAGAACACGCTTGAAGAAATTCAAAAAGATGTTAAAGAAAAAGTAATCAAGCCTGTTGTTCCTGCTGAATTGATCGACGAGAACACAAAATACTTCATCAACCCAACGGGCCGTTTCGTAATTGGTGGACCTCAAGGGGATGCTGGTCTTACTGGTCGTAAAATCATCGTTGATACTTACGGTGGATATGCTCGTCACGGTGGCGGTGCATTCTCTGGTAAGGATGCTACAAAAGTTGACCGTTCTGCTGCATACGCTGCTCGTTATGTTGCGAAGAACATCGTAGCATCTGGTCTTGCTGACAAAGTTGAAGTTCAGCTTGCATATGCAATCGGTGTTGCTCAACCGGTATCAATCGCTGTAAATACGTTTGAAACAGGTAAAGTTTCTGAAGAAGTTCTTGTAGAACTAGTTCGCAATAACTTCGACCTTCGTCCGGCTGGAATCATCAAGATGCTTGATCTTCGCCGTCCGATCTACAAGCAAACTGCTGCTTACGGCCACTTCGGACGTACAGACATCAACCTTCCTTGGGAGAATACTGATAAAGCTGCAGACCTTAAGAAACAAGCCAACATTTAATGATATGTTAAGCCAGACTTCCTTTTTGGGAGTCTGGTTTTTTTAGTGTTCTATTAGTTTAAGGGATAGATTGTCGAAAATCGGATAAAAAATTTTATCTACGGAATTAATCGTTAGTTTTACGGATAAATGTACATTATCTACGGATAAAATTGTGATTACCTCGTATAAAATGCTTGTGCATCCCTCTGGTAAACATCTGAAACGAGAATGTTCAACAGAGGGATCCAAAAATTAGGCAATGATCGTTTTATTTTTACTTTTCATATAAATAACTTCTTCATACTGCATTAAAAGCTTCCCAAAGATAGCTGACCATGATTGAGTCATCGCATAATTTCTTGCTTTTCGTTTCATAGAACTTAAGAGCATAGGATCTTCCATAATAGAAACGATATTTTGTATGAATGAGTCAGCTTCTCTAGCTTTACAGATTCTACCCGTTACACCGTCTTGAACAATTTCAGCTACTCCGCCAGAATCAGACACGATAGCAGGCAACCCAGATGCAGAGGCTTCTAGAACAACATTGCCGAACGTCTCTGTAGAAGAAGGGAAAACGAATAGATCTGATGAAGCATAAACTCGCGCTAAGTCCTCTCCAGAAAGATAACCTGCACAGGTGACATTGTTATATTCTGATTCCCACTGTTCAACATCACGTCGACTTGGTCCATCACCCACAATCAGCCAATGAACGTTCTCGCTGAAAGAACGTGGCATTTGATCTATCACTTCTTTAAGGATGTTTAGGTCCTTTTCAGGTGCTAATCTTCCCACGAACAAGAAGGTATACTTCTGTGTAATATTATATTTTTCACGGACATAGTAATCACGCTTTTGAGGTGTAAACATCATACAGTCAACTCCTCTAGACCATATTTCAATATTATTAAAGTTTTTTGTGTACAAAATCTTCCGTGTTTCTTCACTTGGGACAAAGATTTTTTCAAAAGGTTTATGAAACCATTGCAGATAACGCCAGAGCAAGGGGGATAAGAAATCTAGATGGTAGTAAGCAAGGTAGCGGTCAAAATGTGTATGATAGGAGCCGACCATAGGAATGTTTTCCTTTTTACCGTATCGCATCCCAAACAAGCCAATATTAAAAGGGGTAGCTATATGAAGGAGGTCAGGGTTGAATTTACTGAGTTCTTCGTTCAAGGCTTTAAATTGCGGTATGGCAAGCCTGCACTCTGGATATAGAAAGAGTGGCAGGCTTTTCATCGCATAATATTGTTTGCATTCTGTTTCTTGATGCTCTTCAAAAGAAGGCATGATAACTTTATATTCAACTCCATTGGTTTCTAGGTAACTCGTATATCTTTTTAACGTACGAGCAACTCCGTTAATTTGTGGATGGAACGTATCAGAAAAAAGAGCAAGCTTCATTTCTTCATCTCCTTTTTAAAAAAAGTAAGGCAAGATAAAGCTTTTTACTAAAAATAAAGAAAAGAAGCTGGAACTGATGCCGAGAATCATCCCTGCAAGTACATCAGATGGATAGTGAAGACCTAAATACATTCGAGATATGGCTACTAAAAGGGCAGCAATCAATAAAAATATACCTATAAAGGGATTCAATAGTATCAACGGTGTGACGATTGAAAATACAGCTGTTGTATGACCCGACGGAAATGAATGATCTTTTAGCGGGTTATCGCCGATGTTCGTGTCTGGAAGACTTAAATAAGGTCTCTTTCTTGGATACATTTTTTTAGAGATCGCAACAGGAATGTGGCTGATCAATAAGGACAGCATACAAACGATCCCCCAAGACTTTAAGTGCATAGGGAGAAACAACAGCAGCAGAATACTCGTTGAGATGGTAGCTGTTGCACCACCAAGATGTGTCCACAAGTGAAAGAAATGATCCATTGAGTTCCTGTGCAGTCTTCCATTAATAAGCCTGAAGAATGTACACTCTTTTTCATAAAGCCAATTCATTACTTTTGCCATGAATATCCCCCTTATCATGCTTTTTATTGGTTATTATCATAATAAAATACAATTGTAAGGAGAACATGAAGACAGTATGAAATTATTATAAAAAAACCATCCTGCAAGAGCAGAATGGCTAGAAAAATATTTTTCTATCACGTTCTTCTTTTAAGATTTCAACTGCCTCCCGGAATCTTTGAGAATGAATAATCTCTCTTTCTCTTAGGAAACGGAGAGAGTCATTAAGATCAGGATCGTCTGACATATTAATAATCCACTGGTAAGTTGCACGTGCTTTTTCTTCCGCTGCGATATCTTCATATAAATCAGCGATCGGATCACCTTTTGCAGCTATGTAGCTTGCAGTAAACGGTACACCGGCTGCATTATGGTAGAATAAGGCGCTATCGTGGTTGACATAATGATCTGCGATGCCAGCAGCTTTTAATTGCTCGGGTGTGGCGTCTTTTGTCAGCTTGTAGATCATGGTTGCGATCATCTCAAGATGAGCGAATTCTTCTGTACCTATATCCGTAAGTAGACCTATCACTTTATCTGGAATCGTATAACGCTGATTTAAATACCGAAGAGCTGCTGCGAGTTCTCCATCAGCACCTCCGTATTGTTCGATTAAATATTTAGCGAGTGTAGGATTACAGGACGTTACTTTCACTGGATATTGCAGTTTTTTTTCATATACCCACATTTAAAATGAACCTCCTTTCTCTTTATACCTGCCATGGCCATGGTCCATCACTCCAGTTCCATGGCATGCCTGAATAACTGTTTCCGTATTGCTGGAGTGGGCCGTATTTTGACTCAATGGCTCTCTTGATTTGTTTTCTTTGTTTTGCAAACTGATTAAATTGTTGGACTGCAGATTGATCCTGTGGGTGTGTGTCAAGATATAAAGTAAGTTCCACAAGAACAAAATCAACTGCTTGAAGCTCTTCCATCCACTGATAGAATTCTTCAGGTAAGGTTGATGGCACGAGAATTACCTCCTTCTTTCATAAGGATTTTCATAATAATCATAGAATGCGGGCCATAGTGTACCTTTTTGTAGGGCTTCTTTTGGTGAGTATTGTGGAAGATTATAAGGTTGAAATCCCATATATAGATTTGGAGGAGTAGAGTAATATTTCTTTCCGATCGGAGGACACGGATCGTAAGGGCTATGATAAGGAACATAAGACTTTTGATTAGAAGAACTCATGATACAACTTCCTTTCATTGGTTAACTTTTATTATTAGTATTCAAAAGGGGAGGAGTTTCAGTACGATTTCGTCTCCAATTATTTATTTCTATGATAAAATTATGGGCAAACATAAAGAGAAAGAGGTGGACATACATGTATGCAGGCATACATCATGTATCCTTACTCGTAACCAATTTAAAAGAGTCATTGTATTTTTATGAGGGAATTCTTGGTTTCAAACAAAATAAAAAACGCCCGCAATTTGATTTTCCGGGCGTTTGGTATGATATTGGTGACACGCAGCTTCATTTAATCGTTCATCCGGATGGTAAGGCTAGGCGAAATACTACTGAGATCGATAGCAGAGATGGTCATTTTGCCGTAAGGGTTAAGGATATGGACAAATTATTAAAAATATTAGACGTACATAACATCCCTTATGTGAACAAGCCAACTAACAAAACAGAGTGGCACCAAGTTTTTGTGAGTGATCCTGATGGTAACCTAATCGAATTTAACGTTTAGGTTGTAGAGATTTATAATACTGTCCTTTCTCGTAATATTCACGGCGGATTCGGTTCATGTCCGTAATATCTTCTTCTGTTAACTCTCTGATTACCTTAGCTGGTCGACCGAAAGCTAAGGTGTTAGGTGGTATCTTTTTTCCAGGAGGAACAAGACTTCCTGCACCTATAAAAGCTCCCTCTCCGATGTGAGCTCCATCTAATATAAGAGAACCCATGCCGATCAATGCGTTCTCTTCAATGATACAACTATGTAAAATAACACTATGACCAATAGTAACGCCGTCTTTTAAATGCAGAGGGCGGTTTGGACTCTGATGAAGAACCGAATTATCTTGAACATTTACATAGTTTCCGATAATCGTGGGCGAAACATCTCCGCGTATGGATGAATTAAACCAGATGGAAGAATATTCACCAATCTGAACGTCACCCGTAATGGTAACATAATCTGCAATAAAGGCAGTTTCTGAAATTTTAGGTTGTTTGTCTCCAAATGGGTAGATCATGGTTACACACTCCTATTATCAATTATTTATCTAACTACAGTGTAGCAAATCACCAAGTCTTATGAATAGAGAAGGTGGAGAAATGTGGACGTGGAAAACGAAAAGAAATGCGATTGGAACGGTCGTTGTTGTGCATGGAGCAAATGAACATCACGGCAGGTATGATTGGGTGATCAAGCAATTAAATGAAGCCGGCTATCATTGTGTTTCAGGTGATCTACCAGGTCAAGGCACGTCAACAAGAAGAAGAGGACATATAGAAGCGTTCGATGATTATATATTAACGATCGAACAATGGTACCTAGAAGCAGAAAAACTAGGTTTTCCTGTATTTATCTTAGGGCATAGCATGGGTGGATTAGCTGTGATAAGAACGTTAATGGAAAAACAACTTAACATAAAAGCGGTTATCTTATCTTCTCCTTGTTTAGGATTAGTCCAATACCCATCAAAAGGCAAAGAAGCGGTTTCTGTCCTTTTAAACAAACTCGCTCCGAGTGTAAGGTTAGCAACTAACATACCTGAAGGAAGTGCTACTAGGAACGAAGAGATTCGCATTCGTGACCGAGAGGATAAGTTAATCGTTAAAAAAGTTTCTGTCAGGTGGTACCGCGAGTTGATCGGTTCGATTAAGCTTGCTTTTGATCATCATCATGATTTTCCAAATGTACCTTTAATGGTCGTGCAAGCAGGTGATGACCGAATCGTAGACAAATTAAAAGTGAAACAATGGTTTAACACTATAGGGATTGAAGAAAAATGGTATAAAGAATTCCCGTCACTTTATCATGAAGTATTAAACGAGCCTGAAAGAGATCATGTATTTAATTATGTGAAAAAATTTTTATTTTTGCATAGTGAAGTACATTAAGGAAAAAGGTAAGGAAGAAATAAACAAAAGGAGCCATCTTATGAACAAAGTTCCGGTTCACCCGTGGGGATTGATGTATTCCGTTTATACGCATATTTTTCCGGCTGTCAGTCATCTTCTTAAGGACTGGCATGATAGAGCTGAAAAGATTCCTAACCCAGAATTGAGAAAACAGGCAGTTAGCAGCATTTCTGATAAGATGTTTCATTGTGAAGGAGGAGCGATCCTAACACTGCTAGCTGGTAATCATCGAAAAAAAGCCATCGAGTTTGTGGTGGCGTACCAAACGATCAGCGACTATTTAGATAATCTTTGTGACAGAAGCACGTCACTGAATGAAAAAGATTTCCGAGCCCTTCATGAAAGTATGTTTCATGCTCTGTCTCCTGGTGCTGTCCCAACCAATTATTATCGTTATAGGGAAGAGCAGGACGATGGTGGTTATTTAAACGAACTTGTCTACACATGTCAAAACGTATTATCTGAGATGAAAGCTTATCCAAATATCGCAAGTGAACTCATCGGACTAGCTTCGATTTATGGTGACCTACAGGTACATAAACATGTCATTGTTCAAGAGAGAGAGCCTCGGTTAATCAGTTGGTTCGGAGAGTATCAATCCGTTCTACCAGATATTACCTGGTACGAATTCTCAGCTTGTGCAGGTTCAACACTTGGTATCTTTTGTTTAGTCAGCTACGCATTTCAAGGGAATTTCACGAAAGAATCTGCTGAAACGATAAAGAAGGGATACTTTCCATGGCTGCAAGGTCTTCATATTCTTTTAGATTATTTTATTGATCAAAATGAGGACAAGTTGGAGGGCGATCTAAACTTTTGTACGTATTATAAGAATGATCAGCACATGCTTGAACGAATGGTATACTTTGCAGAAAGAGCAGAGAAAAGCTGTGACAATCTGCCTAACTCAAGGTTTCACCGCTTGATCCAAAGAGGTCTTTTAGGGATCTATCTTGCAGATCGAAAAGTGTCTGAGAGCCCTGGAATTAAAAAGATGGCTGCAAAGCTCGTTAAAGTGGGAGGCGCGACGAGTTATTTCTTTTATGTGAACCGTAAATTATATCAAAGATTAAAACCTTCTCTCTCATAGTTGTTGCACTTGGAAGAGGTTGATTGCCGTTTCAGGATGCTTCGCTTTAAGGAGAGGGGTATGTGAAGGTAGTAGCGAGTGCGCAATTTGTCGAGGAATGTAAACTCGTGGATAAAAGACAAAAACTTTTGGATTGAGAGGCAAATCTCGTGGATAAACAGCCCAAATTTTTGGATTGCGTGCTCAAATTTCTGGATTGATTAACATAATACCCCGGCGTGTATATGTAACGACCATATCTGTATCCTAAAAAAAGGCTGAATCAACTTTCATTAGTTGGATTCAGCCTCTTTTTTCGATTGCGACTATAAAAGGCGGGTCGTTTTTTTGATTGATAAATTCATATTGTAAAACATGAGCCTGTTTTTGATCCAGCTGTGTAACATAGTTCATTACACTTTCCTTTTCAAGCTTACCTTCTTCATGTCCATGATAAATCACCAGTATGATAACACCTTCTGGTTTCAATAACTGAAGAAGCTGTTCGATCGCATTGATCGTAGACTCTCCTGTTGTAGTGATGGACTTATCGCTGCCAGGAAGATATCCTAAGTTGAATATGGCAGCAGAGATCTTTGACTTAAATTCACTTGGTAACTTTGTCAGTACGGTATCATGCGAGGCATGATAAAAAGTAACGTTTCCATCAGCTTGTTGATCGATCAAGCGCTGTTTTGAGTTGGCAATGGCTTGTTCTTGTACGTCAAAAGCAAAGACATGACCATTTTTACCAACAAGTTTGGAGAGATACAACGTGTCGTTTCCGTTTCCGCATGTGGCGTCGATTACGATATCACCTTCTTCACAAAAAGAACGAAGAAGCGTTCTGGCAAATGGCAATACGCCTTCTAATTTCATCGTGTCTTCACCTCTGACGTATTAAAAAATTTACCTTGATAACTATTTCTGTTTTTAAGTTCACTTTCAATCGCATTTAATACTTTCCATTTATTTAAACTCCACATCGGCCCGACTAAAAGATCAGATGGTCCGTCTCCAGTTAGTCGATGAATCATCATTTGTGGAGGAAGAATCTCTAGTTGGTCACAAACTAATTTCACATATGTTTCAAAATCAAGAAACTCTAACATACCTTGTTCATATTGTTTGACCATAGGTGTCTTTTTTAGAAGATGAAGCAAGTGGATTTTTATACCTTGAACATCTAGCTTTGCAACTTCTCTTGCTGTTTCCATCATCATCTCAGGAGTTTCTAACGGTAATCCGTTAATGATGTGTGAACACACTCTAATGTTATGTTTCCGAAGTTTTTCTACCCCTTCTACATATGTTGGGTAATCATGGGCTCTGTTAATGAGCAGAGCTGTTCGTTCATGCACAGTCTGAAGTCCTAACTCGACCCAAAGGTACGTTCGTTGATTTAAGTCAGCAAGATATTCGACCACATCATCTGGTAAACAGTCAGGTCTCGTAGCAATGGAAAGTCCAACGACACCTTCTTGTTCAAGTACCGTTTCATACAGCTCTTTTAGTTGCTCAACAGGAGCATAAGTGTTCGTAAAAGCTTGGAAATAGGCGATATACTTTCCTTTTTTCCACTTTGAATGCATTTGTTCTTTTACGGTGTGAAATTGTGTGATGATATCGTCACGGCGGTTTCCTGCAAAATCTCCTGAGCCACTTTGAGAGCAGAAGGTACATCCTCCGAATGCCGCTTTTCCATCACGATTTGGACAATCGAATCCTCCATCTAGTGGCACTTTAATAATTTTTTCTCCAAAATGGGACTTTAAATGCTGATTCCATGTGTAATATCTTTTTTCTCCAAAATAATCTGGTCTTTCCATAAGGTGTGTCATCTTTCTCACTCCTTCATACGGTGATGAGCACCATATGACATTGTAGCATGTTCGCACGTTGAGCGGCAAAGGGAGTTGTCAGTACTTTCAAATTGTAAAGTGCAGGAAAAAGGAATAAAATACAGAGTGGTTTATGACATCTTAGTTAGCAAGTGGGGGATATTTATGCCAGGGAAAGTATGGCTGCTTATTATTGGAATGGCACTTAATGTGACGGGCTCAAGTTTTTTGTGGCCGATCAATACGATTTTTATACATGAACACCTTGGTAAGTCACTTACCGTAGCGGGAATTGTTCTTCTGTTGAATTCCGGTGCTGGAATTATCGGCAACTTAACGGGAGGATTGCTGTTTGATAAATTAGGAGGCTACAAGACGATAATGCTTGGAGTCTCCATTTCATTTACGACTTCCTTCTTATTAATCTGGTTTCATGATTTTTGGATGTACAGTGTACTTCTTGTTTTTATGGGATTTGGAATGGGAATCGTTTTTCCATCTATGTATGCTTTAGCAGGTACGATGTGGAAAGAGGGTGGAAGGAAGGCATTTAACCGAATCTATATTGCACAGAATGTAGGAGTGGCGCTCGGGGCTGCTCTTGGTGGATTTGCAGCTTCCTATTCATTTACACTATCTTTCATCAGTTGTTCTACTCTGTCTTTCGTATTTTTTCTTATCGTGTTGTTCGGCTTCAAAGACATAGATGAAAAAGAAGAAGCCTCTGTGCAAACCATTTTTTCTCAACGTAAAAGAATTCATAACAAAGAAGCGTTTATCGCATTATTGATTTTATGTGGAGGGTATCTGTTGGCATGGATTGGTTATGTTCAATGGCAGTCCACGATCGCCGCTTATACACAATCACTAGGAGTAACGTTAAAAATGTACAGTTTGCTTTGGACCGTTAATGGTGTGTTAATCGTTCTCGGTCAGCCGGTAGTCAACCTTTTCTTGAAAAAATGGCTGCACTCTACAACATCTCAAATTTTGGTCGGATATTGTATATTTGTTATTTCATTTGTAATGGTGGGAAATGCCAAAGACTTTAGTGGGTTTATGGTAGCGATGATCGTTCTTACCATAGGCGAGATGCTCGTATGGCCAGGTGTTCCATCCATCGCTGCAGAACTCGCTCCTGAAGGAAGAGCTGGATTCTATCAAGGGGTCGTAAACTCAACGGCCACAGGCGGAAGGATGCTTGGTCCATTGTTTGGAGGAATGATCGCAGATATTTTTAACATTTCTGTATTGTTTCAAACGATTATTGGCCTGATGGTACTTGCTTTCATATTGACAATCATATACAGCAAGAGCCGCCATGCGATACAGCAAACTGAAGCTCCTCGACAAGCATCTTAATGTCTAGATGAAAAACAAAAAGACCGTGATGAAATAAACACGGTCTCTTTGTTTATATTTTGATGAATTAAGCGGCTCTTGTTTCTTCTTTTGGAAGCAGTTTTGCCGACATTAATCTTCTTCTGATCGTAACACCAAGGACTGCGGCTAAGATGGCTTTAATTACCCCTACAAGTAAAAAAGGAATAACACCACCACTCATCGCTTGTTCCCAGCTAAGGCCTGCAATGAACTTTAATTGAACGGCACCGAACACAAGTGTGATCACCATACCCGCAATGTTTGCAACAACAGCGGGCAGAAGAGTAAAACTTGTCTTTTCTAGAATAAGACCAGTTACATAAGCAGCGATGATAAAGCCAACGATATAACCTCCTGTTGGACCGATCAGTACCATGAATCCACCTTTAGCCTCAGAGAAAACAGGAAGACCGATTGCTCCCATAGCGACATAGATCATAACAGCGAGAGTACCATACTTACGCCCAAGAATGGTTGCGCAAAGCCCGATCGCTAAAGTTTGTCCTGTGATCGGAACTAACGGGAGAGGAATCGTCAGCTGGGCGAGAATCGCTGTAATCCCTGCCATCAGCGCTGCGTAGAGTGACATCTTCAGTTTTTGGTTACTTTCATGCATGTTTGTTGCACCCCTTTTTTAATGTTAACGTAAAAAAAATAACAGTTAACATTACATTAAACAGCGACATGGTGTTTGTCAAGATACCGCTTACAGCGAAATATCCCGTGATTAAAAGTGGTAAAAATAGGCTATTATACTTCTAAACAACCTTGACAATTTAGGAAGTTATTCATAAAATACAAATTAGCATCTAAATTTTTAATAACGATGATAGGGAATAGTAAAAAAAGAATGGAAATGATAGAGAGTTGACGGCTGGTGCAAGTCAACCCGGACTTTTTTGAACTCGCCCTTTAGTTGCAAGTGTGAATCCAGTAATGCTTGCCGTTCGCCGCGTTAAGGTATGTTTCCGAGTGAATGCGATTTTTGCATTAATCAGGGTGGTACCGCGGCAGGTTTAAATTGTTAACTAACCTTTCGTCCCTAATGTTTATTAGGGACGGGAGGTTTTTTGTATTTTAAAGTACAGTTTTTTAAGGAGGATCGGTTATGTATTATAACCACAAAACAATTGAGAAAAAGTGGCAGACGTTTTGGGATGAGAACAAAACGTTCCAAACAAAAGAAGAATATGATAAAAAGAAATTTTACGCGCTAGACATGTTTCCATACCCATCCGGAGCTGGCCTTCATGTAGGTCACCCAGAAGGATACACGGCGACAGATATTCTCTCTAGAATGAAGCGTATGCAAGGATACAATGTACTACATCCGATGGGATGGGATGCATTTGGTCTTCCAGCAGAACAGTATGCGCTTGATACAGGAAACGATCCAGCAGAATTTACAGAAACCAACATCAACACGTTCCGCAGACAGATTAAAGAGCTTGGTTTCTCTTATGACTGGGACCGTGAAGTAAACACAACAGATCCTTCTTATTACAAGTGGACACAATGGATTTTTATCCAACTTTATAAAAAAGGTCTTGCGTATGTCGATGAAGTGCCTGTGAACTGGTGTGAAGCGCTTGGAACAGTACTTGCGAACGAAGAAGTTATTGATGGAAAGAGTGAACGCGGAGGTCATCCTGTTGTTCGTAAACCTATGAGACAATGGATGCTTAAAATTACAGCATACGCTGACAGACTGTTAGAGGATCTAGATGAACTAGACTGGCCTGAAAGCTTGAAAGACATGCAGCGTAATTGGATCGGCCGTTCGGAAGGCGCTGAAGTACACTTTGATGTTGATGGACATTCTTCTAAGATCACAGTGTTTACAACACGACCAGATACACTATTCGGTGCAACATACTTAGTGCTAGCTCCTGAAAATAAACTAGTAAACGATATTGTAACAGAAGACCAAAAAGAGTCAGTTACGGCTTATCAAAGACAAGTAGAAACAAAGTCTGACCTTGAACGTACAGAACTTGCAAAAGAAAAGTCTGGTGTGTTTACAGGGGCTTATGCGATTCATCCTGTAACAGGTGCAAAACTTCCGATCTGGATTGCAGACTATGTACTTGCAAGCTATGGAACGGGTGCGATCATGGCAGTCCCTGCACACGATGAACGTGATCACGAGTTCGCAGTTAAGTTTGAACTTCCGATCGCTGAAGTAGTTGCCGGCGGAAATGTAGCAGAAGAAGCTTACACGGGTGATGGCGAACATGTTAATTCAGATTTCCTAAATGGCATGCAAAAAGAGGAAGCGATTGCTGCCATGAACGAGTGGCTTTCTGAGAACAAAAAAGGTGAAAAGAAGATCACATACCGTCTACGTGACTGGTTGTTCTCACGTCAGCGTTATTGGGGCGAACCAATCCCGGTTATTCACTGGGAAGATGGCACGATGTCTACGGTTTCAGAAGATCAACTTCCTCTTCTTCTACCAGTCGTTAAAGAGATCAAACCTTCTGGCACAGGGGAATCTCCACTTGCCAACGTAGAAGAGTGGGTAAACGTTGTAGATCCTGAAACAGGAAAGAAAGGACGTCGTGAAACGAATACGATGCCTCAATGGGCAGGAAGCTGCTGGTACTATCTTCGTTATATCGATCCGAAAAACGAGGAGCAATTAGCATCTCCTGAAAAGTTGAAGCATTGGCTTCCGGTTGATATTTATATTGGTGGAGCGGAGCACGCTGTGTTGCACCTACTTTATGCTCGTTTCTGGCACAAGGTTATGTATGATCTTGGTATCGTTCCGACAAAAGAGCCTTTCCAAAAACTTTTCAACCAAGGAATGATTCTTGGAGAAAATAATGAAAAGATGAGTAAATCGAAAGGAAACGTGGTTAACCCTGATGAGATTGTATCGAGTCATGGTGCAGATACACTGCGTTTGTATGAGATGTTCATGGGACCACTTGATGCATCCATCGCATGGAGTACAACGGGTCTAGATGGAGCTCGCAGATTCTTGGATCGTGTATGGAGATTACTTCTAGCTGAAGATGGAGAGAAGTTGAATCCTGCTATTCAAGATACAAAGGGAACAGACGCTTTCAATCGTCTCTACCATATGACAGTTAAAAAGGTAACAGAAGATTATGAAGGACTTCGCTTTAATACCGCCATTTCACAATTGATGGTTTTTGTAAATGAAGCAAACAAGCAAGATGTTCTTCCAAAAGACTTCATACAAGGGTTTGTTAAGATGCTTTCCCCGATCGCTCCGCATATTTGTGAAGAGCTTTGGGAAATGCTAGGTGGAGAAGGCAGCATCGCTTATGCTTCTTGGCCAGTTTGGGACGAAGCCCAACTAGTAGAAAATGAAGTTGAAATCGTTGTTCAAGTGAACGGCAAACTTAAAGCAAAGATGACGATCGCTGCAAACATCAGTGGTTCCGATATGGAAGAAGCGGCTCTAAAAGATGAATCTGTTCAACAAAGCATAGAAGGAAAGACGATCCGCAAAGTCATTACCGTTCCAGGTAAGCTTGTGAATATCGTAGCGAATTAAAGGAGGCATATGCTCATGGAAGAATTAAAAGAAATTTCACCATCAGAAGTAAAACAATTGCTCCAAGAGGGTAAAAAAATTTCTCTGATTGATGTACGTGAAGATGAAGAAGTATCTGAAGGGAAAATCCCGGAAGCAGCGCATATCAAAATGGGTGAGATTCCTATGCGTTTAGATGAAATCAATAAAGATGAAGAACACATCATCGTCTGCCGTTCAGGACGACGTAGTGAGAATGTAGCTTATTTCCTGCAAGATCATGGATATAAGGTCAAAAATATGACTGGCGGTATGTTGGAATATAATAAGAATTAAAATGTAACTCTCTGCTCAACACTTGAGCAGAGAGTTTTTTAATGCGTATGTTTAGTTTATTAAACAATGTTTAAATTTCCAAGAAATAGCCGATAGAAAGGGTATACTTATTAGCCTTGGAGGCTTACAAATGCCATTAAAACACGCAAAAACAAAAAAATGGACCTGTATTTTAGCTGTTTTGTTCACGTTACATACTGTAAGCACAGTTGGGTTAATGTACAATCAAAGTTATTTCATGTATGGAATAGATCTAGGAATTGTCGTTCTTTTCGCCATTTTGATTTACAAGATGCTGATCGTAAAAGATAGTTATGCTATTAACTTAGAACAGGAGATCTTAAATCATCAAGAAACGTATGCTGAATTAGAAGCAAATCGAATAAAACTACAAAATATCTTTGATAGTATCGATGTTGCGATTTGGTCACACAACTTAAAGACGAATAAACTTTTGATTACATCGGGGATAGAGAAATTATATGGTTATCCCCTGCAAGCTTTTTATGAAGACGCAGAATTATGGAAAAAGGTCATTCATCCTGATGATGACGAGATCATCATGAACAGAGGGATAGCGATACAGAACGGACAGATCACGACAAGTGAGTATCGAATCATGAAGCCGAACGGCGAGATACGATGGATACAAGACCGAGGAATTCCTTTTTTAGATGCCGATAACGAACTGGTAGACTTCAATTCTATTCTTATTGATATTACAGAAAGAAAAAGAGCGGAGATCACCATTGAGCATATGGCTTATTATGATGAATTAACCGGCCTGCCAAATCGAAATGGCTTTATGCAGATGATAGAAAAACAAATCAAAGAAGCGGATCTTCAAAATCGAAATTTGGCCCTTATGTATGTAAATCTGGATCGGTTTAACGTTCTGAACGATACGCTTGGCCATAGCTTTGGTGATCTTCTGCTGCAGAAGGTAGCTGAACTTTTAAAGGTTACGGTTGGATATTACGGAACTGTGTTTAGGAGAAGCGGTGATGAATTTCTGATATTGTTAAACTTTAAAGAAATCAGTGAGATCAAACAAAAAGCAGAGCAGATCATTCAAGCTTTTACAAAACCTTTTAAACTGAGTGGGCAAGAAGTATTTACAACACCAAGCATTGGGATCAGTACATATCCCGGAAATGGTTCAGACAGCGAAACGCTCTTAAAGCGTGCTGACTCCGCTCTGTACCAGGCAAAGGAGAAAGGACGAAACACTTATCAGTTTTTTACAGAGCAGCGTGATAGCAAGATGGAAAGAAGGTTAACTCTCGAGCATGGTTTAAGAAAAGCTTTAACGAACAACGAGTTCTTCCTTGTTTATCAGCCTTTAGTACATATCGGTAATAAGAAGATTCTAGGGGTTGAAGCGTTATTGCGGTGGAAAAAGGAAGATGAAGGAATGATATCTCCCGCTGAATTTATTCCGATAGCTGAAGAAACCGGGATGATTCTCCCAATCGGAGAATGGGTGTTAAGAGAAGCGTGCCTGCAAGGGTTAAGTTGGCGTGAACAGGGCTTTAGTGACCTCTTGATTTCTGTTAACATATCGGTCAGACAGCTATTAGAAGAATCTTTTATCGAAAGAATAGAAAGTATTCTTTCAGAGACTGAGTTTCCACCTACTTCACTAGAGCTGGAGATCACAGAAAGTACGACGATGCAAAACATGGAGGAAGCTCTTCCGATTTTGAATGCTTTAAGAGCAAAAGGAATTCGCATATCAGTCGATGACTTTGGTACTGGTTATTCCTCATTAACATATCTGAGACACTTGCCTGTTGATACACTCAAGATTGATAAGATGTTTATCGATGATATATTGACAGATTCAAAAGCAGGAGCCATTGTAAAAACAATTATTGATATGGGACACAATCTTGATTTTTCCGTTATTGCAGAAGGTATCGAAACCGGTGAGCAGATCAATTTCTTAGTAGAACAAGGTTGTATATACGGTCAAGGCTATAACCTGTACAAACCGCTTCATGCTGATGAACTCCAAAGACAGTTACATAAGAATGTGGTAATGAGCTAAGAGAAGCCTAAAACACCCTGAATATACGGTGTTTTAGGCTCTTTTAATCATTTTTAGTTAATTTGTAGATCTTCCATAATGTACGTTTACACAACAAAATGTTTTATAACCTTCATTTCGTGAAACACTACTTAAGTAGACAAATAGAAGGAGTGGATATGTAATGAATGTATTAGTAATCGGAGCAAACGGTAATATTGGAAAAATGACATGTAATATACTTGCTGATCAAGAACACTCAGTAAAAGCGATGGTCAGAAAGAAAGAACAGCAAGATCATTTTCAGCATGAGAACATTCATGCCGTTTTAGGTGATTTGGAACAGGACTTTGAACATGTTTATGATGGAATCGAAGCTGTTATCTTCACAGCTGGTTCTGGTGGTCATACAGGACCAGAGAAAACAGACGCTGTAGATTATGAAGGAGCGGTAAAGTCTATAAAGTTAGCGCAAAAACATAAGGTGAAACAATTCATTCTGGTAAGTTCGATAGGTGCAGATACTCCTGAAAAAGGACCAGAAGGACTTCAACATTACCTTGAGGCAAAAGGAAAAGCAGATCAAGAACTGATAAACAGCACATTGAATTATACGATCTTGCGTCCAGGTGCGCTGACGGATGATGATGGTATGGGCATGATTCAAGCCAAAGAAAAATTAAACGAGCGTGGTTCTATCCCTCGAGCGGATGTAGCAAGAACACTTGCTGCATGCCTTGGAAATGAAAAAGTTAACCACAAAGTCTTCGAGTTGATTGAGGGAGAAGTACCTATTCAAACGGCTCTTGAAAATCTGTAAGACAAAACTAGTCAAAACCTAACAAAGGATAAGCATCTCCGAAGGCCGAAAGAATACCAAAACTTTTGGCTGAAAGGGGATGCTTATTGAATGATTCAAGTAAAAATCTTTGATGAAGATCATGAAGAGGATTTAGAGATCGCTATAAATGAGTTTTTGAGCATCATTCCTCCTGAAAATGTTGTGGATATTAAGTATCAGATTGCCGTATGTGATAATGTGCACTCAGAGGACGATACGATGTTTTCTTTTTCAGCGATGATTATCTTTAAAAAAAACGGATCGCTAAAATAAAGAAGAGTGGCAACCGCTTAGTGGTCGCCACTCTTCTTGTTTCATAGGGTTAGCCTAGTGCATGGTAAGCTGCGTTAGTTCCGGCAATATTCCCTGTTACAAAAGCAACAGTAATATTATAACCACCCGTGTATCCGTGCAGATCTAAGATTTCACCACAGAAGAATAAGCCTTCTTGTTTCTTAGATGCCATAGTTTGAGGTGCGATCTCTTTAACTGAGACGCCGCCTCCTGTAACGAAAGCTTTTTCGATAGATAAGGTACCATTAACAGAAAATGAGAAACTCTTCATTTGTGTAACAAGCTGACGAAGGGCTTGTTTGGAAACTTGATCAGCGATCGAGTCACCATCAATCTCTGCACGTTCGATTAAGAAATGAAGAAACTTTTCTGGAAGTAATCCTTTTAGTACATTTTTAAAAGCTTTTTTAGGTTCAGAATCAATTCTTTTCTGTAAAGAAGTAAGCAAGGTCTCTTCATTTTCATCTGGAAAAGAATCAATTCTCATCTCGATCGATGGTACTTCGAATTTTTTCAATGCTTTAACTACATATTGGCTGCATCTTAAAGCAGCAGGTCCGGATACCCCAAAATGAGTAAATATCATGTCCATCTGATGGGCTTTAATCAATTTACCTTTTGGATTCCATACAGAGAGTGCAACGTTTCTTAAAGATATGCCCTGCAATGTTTTATGTTTGATGAAGAGTTCATTAGAAGTGATGGGAACCTCAGTTGGATAGAGCTCTGTGATCGTGTGCCCTGCCTTTTTTGCCCATGCATAACCATCACCAGTGGAACCCGTATGCGGAACAGATTTACCGCCTACGGCGATTACGATCGACTTCGTTTGAATAGCTTCTCCGTTATGCAGAATGATCTCATGAACCTCTTCTCCATATTGTATCGTTTTTACAGGGGTGTTCGTTCGGATCGTAACACCAAGCTCCTTTATTTTCTGCAGAAGAGCAGCCACAACATCAGTCGCTTTATTGGTAACAGGGAACATTCGTCCATGGTCTTCTTCTTTTAATTGAATTCCTAGTCCTTCAAAGAATTGAATGATGTCTTCGTTGTTAAAAACAGAAAAGGCACTGTACAAAAAACGGCCGTTACCTGGAATATGTTTGATAATTTCTTCAACAGGCAGACGGTTTGTGACGTTACAACGCCCGCCACCTGAAATAGCAAGTTTACGACCTAGTTTTTCTCCTTTATCGATTAATAGTACACGTGCACCATTGGTAGCGGCACCAACACTCGCCATCAGGCCAGAAGGTCCACCACCGATCACTATACAATCATAAGTCATACAATCCCAACTTTCTTATACGATCAGTAAAAATCATTTCATACAATAGCATAGGTTCAGCAAAAAGACTATAAGTTTCATAATCCTTACTTTTTTGCAAAAAGTTAAAGTAGGTTACATCCGCTTTTAATGTGATACAATATCAATAATGTTTTTTAGGATGATTAGTAGGAGCTGAAAATAGTTGTCTCGATTACTTCGTGGAACATTGATCTTATCCGCTGCAACGTTTTTCTCAAAATTTATCGGATTGATCTTTGTCATTCCATTTACCAATCTAGTAGATGAACAAGGTATGGCTCTATACGGCTATGCTTATATTCCATATACCATATTACTTAGTATTTCCACAATGGGAGTGCCTCTTGCTGTTTCTAAATTTGTTTCTAAATATAATGCTTTAGGAGATTATGCAGCAGGGAGAAAATTACTGAAGTCGGGTCTCCTCGTTATGACACTGACTGGAACATTAGCTTTTGTCATACTGTATATGTTGGCGCCAATACTTGCTCATCAGATCATTGATGAAAAAGGTGGACAAGGCAACAGTATTGAAGATATTACATTAGTTATCCGAATGGTAAGTACGGCTCTGATCGTAGTACCTTCCATGAGTTTGATTCGAGGGTATTTCCAAGGCTTTCAATCTATGGGACCAACAGCGGTGTCGCAAGTCGTTGAACAGATCGTTCGTATTGTGTTCATTCTTGTTGGAAGTTATGTGGTTATCAATTTAATGAATGGTGAGATTACGACAGCCGTAGCGCTTTCTACATTTGCAGCTACTCTAGGTGCAATCGCTGGCTTGGCCGTTCTCATCTGGTATTGGATCAAAAGAAAACCGCATCTGGAAAAGATGTATAAAGAAAGTAAACCTGTTGCAGATATTTCATTAAAAGATATTTATAAGGAAACGATCAAGTATGCGATCCCTTTTGTAGCTGTCGGTCTAGCGATTCCGCTCTATCAGATGGTAGATCAGTTTACGATTGTGAACACACTTAAGAAAATGGATTATACGCTGAAAGAAGCGGAGTCTGTATTCGCTATCATCACACAGATCGCGCATAAGCTTGTTATGATTCCAGTATCATTAGCAACTGCTCTTGCACTAACCTTGATACCTGTCATAACGAAGTCGTTCACCCAAAACGATGATGAGATTCTTCATAAGCAGATCACGCAAACGTTTCAGATGGTGCTGTTCTTAACTGCACCAGCAGCGATCGGGCTAACGGTTCTTGCATACCCTGCATATGGTGCACTCTTTGGATTATCATCGATGGACACAGGTGGCTATTATCTTCAATGGTACGCGCCGACTGCATTATGGTTTGCGATGTTTACCGTTACGGCAGCGATCTTACAGGGACTTAACCAGCAACGTTATGCGTTTATCAGTCTATCAGCTGGTTTTTTAGCAAAGTTGATACTAAACAAACCTTTATTGTTAGTGTTTGGTGGGACCGGTTCTGTTATTGCGACAGACATCGGATATACCCTTTCAATTTTGTTCAATCTGTATATCATTAAAAAATACAGTGGTTTCTCATTTAAATGGGTATATCGAAGAACGGTTCTGATCACGTTATTTTGTGCAGCGATGGCTGTAACGGTTATGATCGTATCTTCACTTTTAGGAGAGTCAGAAACAAGGCTTGATACGATCATTAAATTAACGATCGGTATTCTCACTGGGGGAGCGGTGTATGTGTTCTTAAGTCACCGATCAGGCTTATTAAATATCATATTAGGTGATCGCATTCCTTTCTTGAAACGCAGAAAATAAGCATAAGAAAAAAAGAAGGCTGGTAAAAAGCCTTCTTTTTCTGCGGTATTCTTCATTTTTTGGCTTGATTCTGTTCATCATACCATTTTAGCTGATTACCAATGCTGTATCCTTCGAGCGGAACTTCAAATTGAAATCCAGCTCTTTCAAGGGCGGGCTGTAAAAATTCTCGGTATACCCATCCGCCGTGAATGTAAATCTTACATTGAGAAGGCTTGATGTTTTGTTCTAAGTCTTGTATGACATGATGGGCCCATTCCCGTTTTTCAGATGTCGTAAAATTTTTGATAGAAACATTATACGGTTCAATGTATTGGTCTTTCGTTACGAGTCCTTCTTTTGCACTAAAAAAGAAAAAATCATCATAATGGTTTTGTGCGTATTGAACAGACTTAACGAATAAGGGACTTATGTATAAATCTATAGCTGCAGAAGGGGTAGAAGCTTTTTTTCGTGCAGTTGCTAGAAGACCTATTTTCCTTTTCATTCCAATTCCTCCTATAGTACTAAATTACCCTGTTTCTTCAAAAATCAATCAATTTTTTACAATAATATAGGAAAAAATGATCATTAAATCAGGAGGTTTCATATGAGAATTGATAAATGGCTATCAAACACAGGCTATGGAAGTAGAAAAGAAGTGAAACAATTATTAAAATCAGGTGCTGTTACGTTGAACGGTGAGGTTGTTAAAGATGCTAAGACACAAGCAAATCCTGATCAGGACAACGTTATGGTTCATGGAGAAGAAGCAGTTTATAAGGAGTTTGTCTATCTTATGATGAACAAGCCTCAAGGAGTAATCTCAGCGACTGAAGACTCTAGGCATGAGACGGTAATCGATCTACTTTATATGGAAGATCAGAATTTCGAACCTTTTCCTGTAGGCAGACTAGACATCGATACAGAAGGATTGTTGATCTTGACAAATGATGGGCAGTTGTCACACTCATTGCTATCCCCAAAAAAACATGTACCAAAGACTTATTACGCAAAAATAAATGGATCGATTCCAGAAGATGCATTTGAAAGTTTTAAAGAGGGGGTCATCTTGGATGATGGGTATAAAACAAAACCTGCCTTCCTAAAAATATTGACAAATGATAACGATGAATCAGAGATCGAGTTAACCATCACTGAAGGAAAGTTTCATCAAGTAAAAAGAATGTTCGAGGCTATCGGTAGAAAGGTCATCTTCTTAAAACGAATTCAGATGGGACAATTAAGGCTTGATGAATCTCTTGAGTTAGGAATGTATCGAGAGCTTGCAGAAGAAGAACTATCCTTACTTTCTTTAAAAGGAGATGTTTTTGAATAATTTATAAGGGGTATCTTCCAATAAAAAGGAGTTGCATACCAATGAAATTATCTGCAGAAAAGTTAATGGGTGCTAAAGCTGAAAATCAGACGATTTCGACTGAAGAAACACAGCATAAAATCAACGATATTCTATTTAATAGGTACGATCACCGTTTATGTTATTTTACGTACACCGTTGACAACGGAATCAACCAACGTGAAGAGATTCCCTCAGATAAGCATATGGAAACAGTTGTTGCCGCCACTTCGGGTATTGGTACACAACATACTCCGTTCACAGGAAGCTCTCACCTTGCTGCTAATCAGAACTATGGAAAAGAAACCTTTTTTATCCCGTGGCATCAGGTGAAAGAATTTGATGAAGAGAAACTCGTGTTTTCTGGAAATGAACTACAAAGAGATGAACCTAAAGAATGTTATTCGTATATGTCCATAAAAGATTGGGATGTCATTGATCAGGATGGTGAAAAGATCGGAAAGATAAAAGATCTTATCATTGATACAGACCGTCAGCAAGTGATTGGCTTTTCTTTAGCAGAAGGATTTTGGAAGAACCTATTCGGTCAGGATGATAAATATATGCCTGTTTCCGGAACTCCAAATTGGGAGAGTCGCGAGTGGAATATTGAAAGAACACCTGATCTGCTCTTGAAAGACAATAAAGATGAACTTTAAATCTTCTTTTAAAACAAAAAAAGTCCCCGCTAATATTTTTAGCGGGGATTATTCATGTACATTTGCTTATCCAAAATATAATATGTTTTTAAGATACTTTTACTTTTTTGCCTGTTGTTTCCCACATACCGCGGGCAGGACTTGTTACTAAATTGTTATAAGAGAGGACGTTAAGATCTCTCTGAATGGTGCGCTGCGTAGTTCCAAATTCTTCAACTAGTTCTCGTGTTGTTACAGTACCTTTCTTGCGAATAAACAAATACAGGGCTTTCACACGATTCAACATTCTGTCAGTTGAAGGACTCAAAAAACCACTCCTTGTTATTTAGATAGTTGTTAACACACTATATGATACCAGTCTAAAGTTAATGAAATATGAATGTTGTATTACATTCTTTTTAATTCATAAGACCCATCCTTTTTTATAAAAAAAAGCGAAGAATCCATATTGGTTCTTCGCTGCGTCAGCCATTAGATGTGATAAAAACGTTCAAAAAGATGTCTGTGCGGCTAGGCAGCAAAACCTCATAACGAACATATGATCCTAAATATAAAGATATAGAGGAAAATTGTCAGTTAACCCAACACTACACCTCCTATTTGGCACCATTATACACTAAAATCTATATTTGTCAATATTCCATAGTTCCTGAGAAAGCGAAATCATCTAACCATTTACATGGGAATAAGGTACAATAATAGGGTTATTAAAAAAATACGTTAGGAGCGATGAGGTGTATATTTTACAAAAACTGATGAATAGACTTATCGTCTTAAATAAGTTTGGGATTTTTTCTTTCGCCTTTTTTATTGTCATTTTTTCGTCAGTCGTTATGCATCTTTTAGAGCCAAAGACATTCCCTAACTGGTTTGACGCCTTATGGTATGTTATGACCACTGTTACAACGGTAGGTTATGGCGATTACTATCCAGTGTCTACAGCAGGAAGAATCTATGCGATCTTCATCTTTTTGATCGGTATTGGTATTGCGGGTCTGGCTATTGGGAAACTGGTAGAAGCATTAGGAGCACATCGTAAACGAAAGGAGGAAGGAAGATTGACTTTTAAAGGTAAAAATCATTTCGTTATTATAGGGTGGTCTGAAAAGGCTAAATATGCTGTTAGTGAGATTATCGAAACACACCCTAAACTAGAAGTCGTGCTTATTGATAATCTACCTGTTACACCAATCACACACCAAAATGTTCACTATATTCAAGGAGATCCATCGATTGAAGAAACGCTCATGCAGGCAAATTTAAAAGAAGCAAAATCTGTACTGGTGTTCTCAGATGATTCGATCCATGATTCAGCACTTGCTGATGGAAAGACACTGTTGATCGTGACTTCTGTTGAACGTTTAACTCCTCATATACATAGTACGGTTGAGATTAAAAAAGAGGAGCATATAAAAAACTTTAGGCATGCTAAAGTAGATGAGTTCGTCTTAAGTCATGAAACAGTTTCACGTATGGCTGTACGATCTGCGTTTTCTAAAGGAATTACAGAGATCTATACACAGCTTCTTTCTCATAAAGAAGGAGAAAATTTATTTGAAGTTCGTAAAAGAGCGGAATGGGTAACATATAAAGATGCTTTTGACAGTTTGTTGCAACAAGGTGCTACACTAATAGCTGACGGCAACGATCTTTCAATAAACAAGAAATTAAACGAATCGATTCCTGATGATGCCCGCCTCTATATCATCTGTAGCAAAGATGTATACGAGTCAATCATATAACTGAGATGGGTATGATAAGCGAAGATAACTTAGAAAGGAAGTAAGTAATGAATCAGATCAATTGGAAAGAACAAGTTGAAATGAGAAAGAAACAGCTGTTGGATGATACGAAAGGGTTATTACGCATTCCTAGTTTACTTGATGAAGGAAACGCAAAAGAAGGAGCTCCCTTTGGCCCCGAGATAGCAAAAGCTTTATCTTATATGTTAGACCTTGGAAAAGACAGTGGAATGACCGTCAAAAATGTAGACGGATATGCAGGACACATCGAAATTGGAAACGGAGACGATATCGTAGGTGTCCTTTGCCATGTTGATGTTGTTCCTCCTGGTGATGGTTGGTCATTTGATCCTTTTGGAGCCGAAGTTAAAGACGGAAAAATTTTCGCGCGTGGCGCGATTGATGATAAAGGACCTACAATGGCAGCTTTTTATGGAATGAAGATTATCCAAGAATTGAAGCTGCCGTTATCCAAAAGGGTACGCATGATCATTGGTTGTGATGAAGAGAGCAACTGGCAATGTGTGAGACATTATTTTACGAAAGAAGAAATGCCGGCGATCGGATTTGCTCCTGATGCAGATTTCCCTATCATCTCTGCAGAAAAAGGAATCTTTGATGTGGAGTTTCGTCTCGAAAACGATCAAGGGGAAGAAGGAGATAACCTTCAATTACTTTCCTTTACATCGGGTCAACGTTTGAACATGGTTCCAGATTATGCTGAAGCCAAAATCCAAGGAACCGCTTTAGAGGAAATACAACGATCTTTTGAAGCATTCGGACAGAAATCTGAAGTAGAATACGGTGCTCAAATCGAAAATGATGTTCTAACCCTAAAAGTTAAAGGGAAATCAGCACACGGAAGTACACCTGAAATGGGTAAAAATGCTGGACTTACGTTAGGTGAATATTTGAACACTCTATCGTTCAATGGAAACGCCAAATCGTTTCTCAGGTTGTTGGACGAGCTTACGGGTGAGTATACAGGTGATAAACTAAAGATCGCTGCAGAAGATGAGGCAAGCGGTAAGCTAACAGTTAATGCTGGAATCCTGTCGTATAACGGTACAGAAGGGGCAAAAGTAGGATTGAATATACGCTATCCGGTGACACATGATAGCAAAAAAATCGAACATACATTATCAACAAGAGCGAAATCAGATAATTGGTCGATGAGAATCATCGAAAACAATCCACCAAATTATGTAGAAGAAAATCACCCATTGATTAAAACGCTTCAAAAAGTTTACGAAGACCAAACAGGCAAAAAAGGTGAATTGATGGCTATTGGTGGAGGAACTTATGCAAGGTCGTTGGAAACAGGAGTTGCTTTCGGTGCACTGTTCCCAGGAAGAGAAGATGTTGCTCACCAAAAAGATGAACATATGTTTGTAGAAGATTTACTTCTCGCTTCTTCCATATATGCACAAGCCATTTACGAGTTAGCTAAATAGCATTAGAGAGGGTACATCATGAATAAATCATTCGATCAAACCTCTTTCAGTCTAAAAGGCTTTTATCTATTAAGTTTTTTTGGCCTAGGGAGTTTGTTTCCGTTATTAGGTGTTTATTTTAAAGATTCAGTAGGTCTCAGTGGAACAGAGATCGGTACTTTAATGTCTATCAGTCCGGTCGTCATGATCTTTGCTCAGCCTCTATGGGGTGTAGTTACCGATTACTCGAGACGGCCAAGGGCTGTTTTAGTTCTTTCATTACTTCTAACAGCGAGCTTAGGATTTACCATCTATCTTTTTGAGTCTTATTTATGGTTGATCGGAATACTTATTGCTTTTTCGTTCATGCAGAGTGCCTTAGTTCCGGTCTCAGACAGCATTCTTATAAATTACGTACAAATAGAGAACAAGCAATACGGAAATTATAGGCTTTTTGGAGCAATTGGATTTGCTATAGCCGTATTTATAGCAGGAAGGCTTGCGGATTCTATAGGGACTCAAGTGATTTTCTATATGTTTACCTCTGTTCTTCTTCTTTGTATGTTCTTTGTTATTAAGATGCCAAAAGATAATCAATCGCTCCGAACAGATCTTAGAAAAGGGATTGGGCAATTAGTTAGGATGCCTTCATATCTCGTTTTTCTTTCTGCTACTTTCTTGGTGTTTGGTCCGATTTTTGCTAATAATTTTTATTTTGGCTTTTACATTCAAGAAGCAGGAGGGACTTTATTCGGGGTTGGACTTGCTTTCTTGATCGCAGCAGGAAGTGAAGCACCATTTATGAAGTTTGCAGGACTCACTATAAAAAGGTGGGGAATGATGCCTATTATGGTCTTTGCGGCGACTGTATCTGCTGTTCGATGGACCTTTTATTTCTTTGAGCCATCGTATCAAATCGTACTTATGACAACCGTTGTCCAAGGATTTTCAGTTGGTCTGTTTATCCCAGCAGCTATGGAATATGTGAGAACGTATACACCCGTTGAAGTACGAGCCACAGCTGTTTCCTTATATACAGCTGTAGGAAACGGTTTAGGCTCATGGTTTTGTACGTTTGTTGGTGGTGTGATCTTTGATACATACACCATCTTTTACACATATTTATTTTTTGGTGTGCTAACATTTATAGGACTGATTATGGTCTTAATCCTTACAAAGATGGAAGTGCAAGGTCGAATACTGATTCAACGATCTCTGTAAAATTCTAATTATAAAAAAGCATCCCAATACTTTGGGATGCTTTGTCTTTATTCAAATTGAAACAGATCACTGGATAAATAACGTTCTCCTGAATCACACGTCATACAGATTACAACTTCACCTTTTTTGCGCTTCTCCGCAATTTTTAAAGCCGCATACACAGCAGCTCCTGATGATGGACCGACCAAGATGCCTTCTTCGGATGCAAGACGTCTCGTGATCGTATATGCGTCCTCATCGTTCACTTGAACAATCTCATCATAAACCTGTTGATTTAAGATGGGTGGGATGAACCCAGGACTCGTTCCTACAAGCTTATGTTTCCCAGGCTTACCCCCGGAAAGAACAGGGGACCCTTTAGGTTCGACAACATGTACAGTTAAATCCGGGAAAAACGTTTTCAGCTGTTCACCCGTTCCCGTAATTGTTCCTCCTGTACCAGCAGGTGCGACAAAAGCGGTAAAGGGCTTGTTCAACTCTTCGATGGCTTCTTTAATCTCAATCGCTGTAGTTCCTCTGTGTGCATCGGGATTTGAAGGATTTTCAAACTGCATAGGCATATAGCTGTTTGGAATTTCTTCCGCAAGTTCTCGTGCCTTTTTAATCGCTCCAGGCATCTTTTCATCACCGGGAGTCAGTACTACTTTTGCTCCATACGCTTTTAATAGATTAATTCTTTCTTCTGTCATCGTATCAGGCATCACAATTATGGAAGAATAACCTCTAGCGGCCGCATTCATAGCGAGTCCGATCCCGGTATTTCCAGAAGTAGGTTCGATAATGGTAGAACCTTCTTTTAATAGCCCTTTTTGTTCTGCGTCAATTATCATATTATAAGCAGCACGGTCCTTCAGGCTTCGACTAGGATTGTAATACTCTAGTTTCACATATACATCGGCTCCCTCTTGATGAGGAAGGCGGTTTAACTTTACGATAGGTGTGTCACCGATTAAATCTGCGATATTCGTAACAACTCTCATAAATTGCACTCCTTTTTCTTGCTGTACCAATTATAACAAATAAATCACGTATGAAAAAAGCAGATGAATTCATCGATTCTTTGATAAAATAAATGAAGGTGTGTGAAAAAGATGCAAAGACATTATTTTTTGGCAGTCAAGCTTCCTGATGAGACGAAAACAAAGCTTGCAAACATCTGTAATACGTTAAAAGACGAACATCATTTTAAAACATGGGTACATCCTGATGACTATCACATCACTTTAGCTTTTCTAGGTGCTGCTTCATCAGAGAAGATTGAAACCCTTCATGAGTTACTTAACGAAAAAATGATGAGTAAAACAGAGAGCCCTTTTTCTCTATCAGTAAGCCACTTTGGTTTTTTCGGAAACGAACATCAACCAAGAATTTTTTGGGCAGGTGTTGAAGAAGAGCACTGTTTATATACTCTGCAAAAACAAGTGGCTTATGTATGTGAAAAGGTAGGTTTTCAACTCGAAAAAAGACCATACTCACCGCATATAACGCTTGCACGTAAACATATAGAGTCAGGTCATAATCCGGTAGATTCTAAAGCGTGGTGGAAACGATATGGGGAAAACATTCTATTTAAAGCAGATGAAGTGGTTCTCTATGAAACACATGTAGAGAAACAGCCGAAATACCATATCATACACTCTTATTCCATATAAAAAGAGAGAGGGGATCTGATGGCGCAGCTTGTAAAATTGCTTGATTATGTATCAAGATATGAAAACAACTTGTATCATTATCAATCATTATTTATGCGAATTAAAGAGAATCGATGGAAAGCATTTCAACAACAAAACCAAACAGATAATCGCAATCGCTTGTATCGAGAATTTCGCGAAAAATTATCTCATCATCAGATGAACTGGGCGACATCGACTGTAAAAGAAATCTCGAACTGGGATAAAAAATATTTGCACGATGAGATTCTAAAGGTACTCATTCAAGAAATTCCAGATAACTATTTTTTGTTCTATGAACCTGTCTTACAAGTAAAAAATACAGGGGTGGAACTAAATATCATTTTAGTTGGTCCTACTGAAGTGTGGATGATCGTCTGGATGAACGGAGAGGGCATTTGGCAAGAAGCTGATAACAAACGTTTTTGGAGCAACGTCGGACCTGAACAAAAAGGAACCATCTTGAGTCCTTTTATCAGGCTTGAACGTATGCAATCTTTATTACGTGAAGCTTGGGAACCCTATCAAAAACAGATGTCTTTAAAACCATGCATCGTTGCACCCCATGCATTCATAGATTTTACGAGTGACTGGAGAAAGGTAAGCTACATAGATAAACGTAATTTTAAAGAGTGGCATACACTTCTACAACAAAATCCAGCACCCATAAAAGGTCAGCAATTAAAGTTTGTGTCAGATCTTCTGAAATTAGGTGTGACCAACTCTCTATACAGAAAAGATCCGTTAACGAGTGAGTCTGAATCTTATTTTGAAGGTATTTGAGAGATTTTGTCGAATTACTTTTAAAAATAATAATCGAGGACGCACTGAATGAAAAAATATTTCTTCATCATCAACGCAAACAACACAAAAGCGATTCATACATTTGATCAATTAAAAAAGGCAATGGACGAGGAAAAGATAAGCTATAGAACGTTTTACACAGAGTTTAGCGGTCATGCTACTGAAATTGCGAAGAAGATTACATACATAAACAAAGAGGATATTAAAGCTGTTATAGCAGTAGGTGGAGACGGTACGATCCACGAGGTTTTAAACGGGATGAGAGATAACCCTAGTATCCCTTTAGGGTTTATATCAGGAGGCTCTGGTAACGATATTGTTCGGGTCTTAACAAAAGATGTTAAAGGGCTAAAGAAACAACTTCTCTATTTGAAGCGCAATCGAATGGCCAAGACTGATTCTGGTAACATTCAATTGATAGGAAGAAGCAATAAAATCCGTTCTTTTATTAGTGCGGTTGGTATTGGTTTAGATGGTGAAGTTGCAAAGTTTACAAATGAATCGACCTATAAAAAATATTTACATAAGCTTAAACTAGGATCACTTGCGTATGTTTTTACATTGTTTAAGGTTTTAAAGTTTTATGTACCTGATTCAATGAAGGTTAAAATCGATGGACAAGAACATGTGTTTAACGATGTCTGGCTTGTAGCAGTTGGTAACATGCCCTATTATGGAGGGGGTATGAAAATTTGTCCATCGGCTAAGTGTAACGATGGAATCCTAGATGTTTGCGTAGTACATGATCTTTCCCTTTTTAAGCTATTGTTGCTTTTTGTTTCTGTATTTTGGGGTGGCCACGTTAACGTTCAAGGAGTCTCACAGTTTAAAGGGAAAGAGATTGAGGTTACCACACGGCGCTCAGTAGCGATTCATGCTGATGGTGAATATAAAGGTACCACTCCGGTGTGTATTAACGTTCAACCGGGGTCAGTTTCAGTGAAGATATAAATTCATAAAATGAGTGGGGAATAAAAAATGAAATGGACAGATTTTTTTAATATTGCACTCTTCGCATTCCTTTGGGTGATGTTGATCGAAAAGAAGTCTGGTTTAAAGAAATGGATTTTAGATGTAACCAATGAACAGCTAATGATTGGCATTATAGTGCCGATCGTCTTTTATGCAGCGATCGTTATTGCAGGGAGAATAATGAAGAATAAGTATTTAAATGCAGAGTGAAGATAAATAGATTTTTTAGTTATCTTTGCCAAGCGTGTGAGGCTGCCTAAAGGAAATTTAATTTAGGAAGGGCCTCTTTTTTATATAAACGAATAACAAATTCATTTTACGTTCAATATGATGTAATAGCGATAAAAAGGGGTGAACTCAATGAAAGTTGATCATATTTCGATTTCTGCATATATTGATGATTTTTCTATGATAACGATTGTAGTGAATAAGCCCTTTCCGATCATTCCGTCACTTTCATTGGTAGATGATAAGAAGGTATCCCAGCCATTAACTATTGATAAACAAGAATATTATGATGAGGTAGTGATCTATAAATGCAGAACGAGAATACCGATTGACCTAAAAAACCGATATTGGGTTACTTTTAACGAATCAAGGATTCCTTTGATGATCGGTAGCATCGTGCGTACAGCAAAATTCGATAGCCTCTATTATGATGATACAAGTCTTGGAGCAATTTACACTCCTGAAAGTACAACGTTTAAAGTTTGGTCTCCTGTAGCCTTTGCAATGATAGTAAAGTATAAACCTCGACAATCTGACTCCTTTATAGAACAAAAAATGTCGCGGACTGAAAATGGTGTTTGGCAAGTTACGCTTGAAGGAGATCATCATCTTACAGAATATCTGTTTGTTGTAAACGTAAATCATGAATGGATTGAAACAACAGACCCATATGCTAAGTCTGTTACTGCAAATGGTATACATTCGGTGGTCATCCATCTTCCTGAAACAGATCCTGAAGGATGGAATCGATCAGAAAAAAAGATAAATCTTCGTTCAAAAACAGACAGTATTATTTACGAACTTCATGTTCGGGATTTAACGATTCATTCTGATAGTGGCGTCATGAATAAAGGGAAATATTTAGGATTAACAGAACGAGGAACAAAAACAACCAATGGGTTTCATACCGGATTGGATTACTTAAAAAGACTCGGAATCACTCATGTGCAATTGTTGCCCATTGCAGACTTTGGAAGCGTTGATGAGACAAAACCTGATTCAGGGTACAACTGGGGATATGATCCGGTTCATTTCTTTTCACCTGAAGGCTCGTATGCATCAGATCCTCATGATCCGATCTGTAGAATAAAAGAATTAAAAACATTGATTCACACTCTTCAACAAAATGGGCTCTCTGTTATATTAGATGTAGTTTACAACCATGTATATAAGAGAGAAGAATCACCATTTGAAAAGCTCGTTCCTGGCTATTACTTTCGTTACGATGAAGGCGGAAAACCGGTTAATGGAACGGGTGTAGGAAATGATACAGCATCGGAAAGGAAAATGATGCGCAAGTTCATCTTAGATGCGTTAACGTATTGGATGAGTGAATATAAAGTGGATGGGTTTCGATTCGACCTGATGGGGATTCATGATGTTGAAACGATGAACCTGGCAGCTGAAAAATTAAAATCTTTGAATCCTGGCGTATTCTTGCTCGGAGAAGGTTGGGACTTAAATACGAATTTAGAACCAGAGAAAAAAGCTACTCTATCATCTGCTAAGAAGTTGCCATCCTATTCTTTTTTTAATGATGCATTTCGGGATCATGTTAAAGGGAGTATCTTTCCTGATGGTCAGAGCGGGTTTATTAATGGTAATCAGGATGCCCGAATCAAAGGTCATATGAAGCAAGTGATGAGAGGTTATGCAGGTCAACATGATACCTTTTTAAAAGCTGAGCAAAGCATTAATTATTCAGAATGTCACGATAATCATACATTGTTTGATCTATTGTCAATTCGACATCCCTTTGAAGATGAATTCATGCGAAGAAAAAGACAACAGCTTGCTCTAGCGTTTACGCTCTTTGCACAAGGTGTTCCATTCATTCATGCGGGGCAAGAATGTTTTAGAACAAAGTATGGCGAGGAGAACAGTTATAATCTTCCAGACAGCATCAATGCGTTTGACTGGAAGCGATGTGAGTCTTTTTATAAAGAAGTTGATTATTTCAAACAGCTGATTAGAATAAGGAAAACACAGCCTCTCTTTCATGAAAGTTCAGCAGTGCTTTCGGAATGGAAACTACCAGAAGGCGGTCTAGGGTTTAATTTACACCTCCCGATTTCCGATATAAAAGAGAATGATTCCTATTGGAGTAATGCTTTATTGCTTTTTAACCAAACCACTAAACAGATTTTTATCCCTTTTGAAGAGAAGCGATGGATGATAGCGATAGAGGATGAAAAAACCAGTCATCGAGTACTAAATGAAGAACAGTATAGATTAGAACCTTTATCTTTTTCTTTGTTATATTCTGTATAGGATTGTAAAGAATGAAGAATCAAGTGCTTTTCTTGATTTTTTGTGTTAAAATAATGACTTCGCAGTAATTTAATTTGATACGGAAATGCTATTATTTTTTGAACGAACAACTAATAAAAAACGGATTTCTTAACTAGACAAGAAGGTGAACATTTTGGAACAGATTTTGGGAGAAGATTGGCAGGTTTCCCCTGCTGGCGGAGCAACGGGAGAAGCATATATAGCTGAATATGGGAACCAAAAACTGTTTTTAAAGCGTAATTCCTCTCCGTTTTTAGCTGTTCTTTCTGCAGAAGGAATTGTACCGAAACTTTTATGGACAAAAAGGTTAGGTAATGGAGATGTAATCACAGCTCAACAATGGCTAAACGGACGTGAACTGAAAGCAGCAGATATGAAAAGTGAGAATGTAGCAGAACTTCTGTCAAAAATCCACCGATCTCAAGAACTGCTTGGCATGATGAATCGCCTTGAGAAGAAAAGATTAACACCAGTTGACCTTTTAAACGATATACAATTGCAGATGCGTAAAGAAAAAGATTACTTAGAAATCATCAATGATTCCTTCGCTTATCTAATGGAGACCGCCTCTGAGGTTGAGGTCGATAATTTAGTCGTATGTCATTGTGATGTTAATCATAACAATTGGCTACTAAGTGAATCGGATGAATTATACTTAATCGACTGGGACGGGGCAATGATCGCTGATCCAGCTCTGGATTTGGGAATGCTTCTCTATAGTTATATCCCGTATGAGAAATGGGAAGAATGGCTCGAAATCTATGGAGAAACACTTAATGATGATTTAGAAAGAAGAATGCATTGGTATGTTTTGGCACAAACAATAAGTTCTTTTTTCTGGTATAAAGAGAAAGGACAGTCTAAAGAGACTGCCCATTTTGCAGAAAGTATTAAGAAACTTGCGGGTTCCATCTAACTCTGACAAGATATATGATCATCTGACACTATTTCCTAGGGAATAGTGTCTTAATATGGATGATGCGTTTGAATCGTGTTGATCCATGATTCTAAGTGTGGGCGATGATTCGTAATATGTTCTTCTAGATGCTGATGTGAAAACCCAGTATGGCTATATTCATTAATGTTGGACAAGATGTTTCGAACTTCTTCATGAACAGCACCGTTCTCCAATAAATGTGCAGCAAGACGTTCTAATTGAGCACATTCGGATGGTGAACCAGCACAATCGGTATAATGGTCTTGAAGAAGATCTCTAATAATATGCAATTGATCGTTGTGATTTAATGGCATTTTCGCTGCACATCCTTTCATTGCATAGCTTATGGATTCTGTTATAAAAATATCCTTCGTTCAAAACTTATATGAAAGTAAATAAACTCGTTTATAAAAGTGTGAAAAGTGGGGAGAAAATATGCGTCAACGATTTAAGCCTTGGGCTAAAGAAAAATTAATTGAAAACCCTAAATATGTTTCAGTTGAACCTGAAAAGATGAAAGGGAAGTGGCATACTTTTTTTGGCAATGATAACCCGATTCATATTGAAGTCGGAACAGGCAAAGGACAATTTATTAATGGGATGGGTAAACAAAATCCTTCAATAAATTATTTAGGTATGGAGCTTTATGATAGCATTATCATTACTGCGCTGGACCGTATTTTAGAAGACGAAAAACCAAACGTAAAACTGATTAGAGCAGATGCATCACACTTGCTGGATTACTTTGAGCCGGGTGAAATTGAGCGTGTTTACCTCAATTTTTCAGATCCTTGGCCAAAATCCAAGCATGCAAAAAGAAGATTAACACATGAAAGTTTTCTTAAGAGATATGAGACGGTATTAAAAAAGCCAGGTGAAATTCATTTCAAGACTGATAATCAAGGGTTGTTCGAATATTCACTTCATAGTATGTCTACCTATGGTATGTTTTTTAACCAAGTAAGTCTTGATCTTCATAAAAGTGATATGGAAGATAACATCATGACAGAATATGAAGAGAAATTCTCTGAAAAAGGATATCGAATTTACCGTATGGAAGCACAATTCCGTTCTTAAAGACCCAAGCATATGCTTGGGTTTTTTCTTTTCATCCGATCTCTGTTTCTTATGATACACTTGTAGGGAGCTCGAAATAGAAAGGAGAAAAAATATGGATCAGTGGAAAATCGGAACGAAGACCCTAACCTGGTTGGACGGCGGGGTTACACATATGGATGGTGGAGCTATGTTTGGAGTTGTTCCAAAGCCTTTGTGGGAAAGAAAATACCCTGTTAACGAGAAGAATCAGATCGAACTGAGAACAGAGCCTATTCTTGTTCAAGGGTATGAAGGAAAGAACATATTGATCGAGTCTGGAATCGGTTTTGGTAAATTAACAGAAAAACAAAAGAGAAATTATGGAGTAACAGAAGAGTCTTTTATTGAAAAGAGTTTAGAAAAAGAAGGTTTAACAACAGCTGATATTGATATCATTCTAATGACTCATATGCATTTTGATCATGCCTCTGGCTTAACGAGATGGGAAGATGATCAGTTAGTACCTGTTTTTGAAAACGCTGTTATTTACACTTCTGAAACAGAATGGAATGAGCTTAAGAATCCAAATATCAGATCTCAGAATACATATTGGAAAGAAAATTGGGAACCTATTCAAGAACAAGTAAAGACGTTTAAAGAAGAGATCGAGGTTATAAAAGGGATCAGAATGGTTCATACAGGTGGACACAGTGATGGCCATTCACTGATCGAACTAACAATAGAGAATGGTGAAAAAATTTATCACATCGGTGATATCATGCCTACTCACGCCCATCATAACCCATTGTGGGTGCTAGCTTATGATGATTATCCTATGACTTCTATCTTTCAAAAACAAAAATGGATTAAGCCTGACACATGGTATTTCTTCTATCATGATTGTATTTATCGTGCTGTTAAGTGGGATAAGAACGGTGAATGGCTAGAGAGAGTACCACGCTCACCAAAAATGTAGAAAAACCGTCACATATTTTCCATTTTCAAGTGAATGTCGAAATCGACAGTATATGTTAAAATATGAGAGGCATGTAATGATGAACTTTATTTATTTCTTAAACACTTAAGGGTGAAAAATGAGAGGGGATTTAAAATGAAAAAACAGTTAGTTGCCATTTTTACCGTTCTAGCACTGTTTTTGTCCATTGGTACTTTTGCATCTGCAGAGCAAGCTACAGATGAAATGAAAAAGACCATTGAAAAGGGAATTGAAAGTAAGCATAAGGATTTAAAAAAGGGTTCACTCACATTAACAGATATTGAAACGTATCCAAACCAAGATTCTAAATTAGATGCATCTGAAGTTACGGTTGCCATTGCTAACTACGATACAGTTAGAGATAACATCTTTTACTTCGATCACACAGAAGTTGTGTTCTATGATGCTGACAAAAATGAGCTTTTAGCTGAAGCTGCTGTAGCTAAAGCAAATTCTCAAATTAAAGATTACAAAAAAGCACATGAGTCTGATCTTGGAACACATATGGACTGGATCGTTGTAACGGCGTTATTATTCGTTTTGATCATCGTTCCATTATTCATCTTAACGGTTTGGGAAAAGCGTCAGTATCTTACTACGAAATTCAAGATCGACAACAACCTTTACGATCAAACTAAACTATATCGTTAATTTTATAAGAAAGCCCTTAGGAAAAGTGACCTAAGGGCTTTTTGATTTTACTTATATGTTTGTTTCTCTTCTAAAACGCTTCTATTCAAAAAGATTGTTGCTTGTCACTCCTTGTCATCTTTGAAAGTTGATTGGAGTGCAAAGCGAGCATTCAGAAACGGAAATCAACACTTTCACAAGCAACAAAGTCTAAGAAAACAGCCTTTATTTTTGAATAAGCTGCAGCAGACTTCCAGTTGAAGCATCTAATAAAAATTCGAAATGAGAAGCTTCTGTTCCAGGTGATGAGTTTGAAAAACCACCTTTATAAACAGAGTATGGGAGGCCATGCACGTTCTTTTCCTCTGCTTTAACCATGATCCAAGCTCCAGAGATTTTGTAATGCTCACTTGCTTTTTCTTTCAATTGTTTTAATGCTTTTTCGGGTGTGATGGTCTCTGTCTGCTTTTTTGTAACAACATAACCGATTGCAGCGCCTGTAAGGCCTGCTAGAATCAGGTTTCTCCAATTCATTCGTATTCCCACCTTATGTAAGTTCAATTTCAAATCATATAGGTTCTTCTTAACCAGTATAACAAAGAAAAGCCTTCTTTTTCTTGGGCTTTTTTGATAAGATACATTTGATAAAGATGGAGGGTTCGAAATTCCCACCCCTCTTAAAACAAAACTAGGGAGCGTGAAGAATGAACATTTACACTCTCTGCGTTTTTAGCAGAGTTTTTTTGTTTTCGTGCTCCACTCGAAAGGATGAACAGGAATGACTTATAAAATTCCGACAGATGTTCAAATACTTGGTCGTGATATTAAGAGCGAACAATTAAAGTACCATAATAAGAGAGTTGCTGTTTGCAAAGAGTTTACCTTTGATGCGGCTCATCATCTGCATTGCTATGATGGGAAATGCAAAAATCTCCACGGTCACACATACAAACTAGTGATCACGATGAGCGGTTTTGTGAATGCAATTGGCATTGCCGTTGACTTTGGAGAGATAAAAGAAATTTTCAAATCAGCAATTGACAGCAAATTAGATCATCAATATTTAAACGAAGTTCTTCCTCCGATGAATACGACCGCTGAGAATATGGTCGTTTGGATTTGGGAGCAAATTGATCTTGAACTTAACAATAGAGGACTAAGTGAACAAGGGCACAGGTTAGAAGAGCTTAAACTGTATGAGACACCTACTAGCTATGCTGTAATGAAAAGAGAATGGATGGTGGAAAGAGATGTTTGATCTGCCATCTAAAGACGTTTGGAAACACTGGAAAGTTCCTATGGTTGAGATCTTTGAAACGGTTGAAGGTGAAGGACTTCAAGCTGGGTATCCAACGGTTTTTGTACGTGTATTTCATTGCAATCTTCGCTGCTCGTGGTGTGATACAACATACAGTTATGCACCTGCCAAGCCAGAGTTTGAAGCAACGATAGAAGAGATCGTGAATACGATTAAGTCGTTTCGATCACAACGTATCTGTTTTACAGGGGGTGAGCCTTTAATTCATCGAGAAAAATCAGCTGCCTTGCTGCTAGCGATGGCTGACTTGGATCATATTGTAGATATCCACATTGAAACGAATGGTGCTATCGATATTCAGCCATTTGAGCAATTACGCAACTCTCACCATGATTTACAAAAAAAGATGAGATTCGTAATGGACTACAAGCTCCCAGCCTCTGGCGAGATGGACAGAATGCACATGGATAATTTCAAAGAGCTTCAGCACCAAGATGAGATCAAATTCGTTGTGGGCTCAGAGAACGATTTTGAGATAACGAAACAAGTAGTGTCTGAACATTATAGAAACGGTCAGATCTCTGTAAGTCCTGTATGGGAAAGCATGCCTCCGAGACGTCTTGTTGAACTCTTATTAGAGAATCCATTACCGAATGCAAAGCTCAGTCTTCAACTTCATAAAGTGATCTGGCATCCAGAAGAGAGAGGGGTTTAACCATGAACAAAAAAGCGGTTATTGTTTTAAGCGGAGGACTTGATAGCACAACTTGTATGGGGATCGCGAAAGCGGAAGGATATGACCTGTACCCGATTACTTTTCACTATGGACAACGTCATAATCGAGAAGTCGAACAAGCGATTGAAGTCGGTAAGTATTATGGTGTAACAGATCATAGAATTGTCGATCTTACCTTCTTAAAAGATATTGGTGGAAGTGCCCTAACCGATGAAAAGGTAGAAGTTCCAACTGAGGCAGAAGAAGGAATCCCTGTAACGTATGTACCTGCTAGAAACATGATTTTCTTATCACTCGCAAGCGCTTATGCTGAAGTAATCGGAGCTACCGCTGTTTATACAGGTGTTTCAGCAGTCGACTATAGCGGTTATCCAGATTGCCGTCCAGAATTCATTCAGAGTATGGAAGAGACAATCAACCTAGCAACAAAAGCAGGTGTAACAGGAAAAAACATCTCAGTTGAAACACCATTGATCTCTTTATCTAAAAAGGAGACGATTGAAAAAGGTCTTTCTCTTAAAGTACCGTATGATTTAACAACATCTTGCTACAATGGAAAAGAAGCTGCATGTGGGCAATGTGACAGCTGTGTATTACGTTTAAAAGGTTTTAAAGAAGCTGGAGCAGTTGATCCGATCGCTTACGAAATCTAGAACATTCATAGGTATAGAAAACCCCTTCTTATTAGGTGTACAATAAAAATGTACATGTGACTAATTTGAAGGGGTTGTTTTTATATGAATAAAGAAACACTCGACTTGTTTAAAACATTGACTGAATTGCCAGGGGCGCCAGGCTTTGAAAGAGATGTTCGTAAGTTTGTTCGTAAAGAGATCGAACCTGTATCAGATGAAATTATTCAAGATGGTCTTGGCAGCATCTTTGGTGTCAAAAAAGGGAATGGTCCAAAGATTATGGTAGCGGGGCACATGGATGAAGTTGGTTTCATGGTTACGAAGGTTACGAAAAACGGTATGCTAAAATTTCAAGAGTTGGGTGGCTGGTGGAGCCAAGTTCTATTAGCTCAACGTGTAAATATTTATACAGATAAAGGGGATGTTATTACTGGTATTATCGGCTCAACTCCACCTCATCTTCTTTCCGAAGATCAGCGTAACAGACCGATGGGTATTAAGAATATGTACATAGATATTGGTGCGGATAACGATCAAGAAGTTCATCATCTGGGTGTAAGACCGGGGCAGCAAATCGTTCCGATTTGCCCGTTTACTCCGATGGCTAATCCGAAGAAAATCATGGCAAAAGCATGGGATAATCGATATGGTGTCGGATTAGCGATCGAACTATTAAAAGAATTAAAGGATGAAACGTTGCCAAACGAATTGTATAGCGGTGCTACCGTTCAAGAAGAAGTTGGGCTGAGAGGTTCAAAAACAGCTGCGAACTTGATTAAACCTGATCTATTCTTCGCATTAGATGCAAGTCCAGCGAATGACATGATGGGGGATAAGAGTGAGTTCGGACAACTTGGAAAAGGTGCGTTGTTAAGAATTCTAGATAGAACGATGGTAACTCATCGTGGGATGAGAGAATACATCCTAGACACAGCTGAAACGCATAAAATTCCCTATCAATACTTCATCTCGCAAGGTGGTACAGATGCAGGAAGTGTACACATCTCTGGAAACGGCGTCCCTTCAGCTGTGATCGGGATCTGTTCACGATATATTCACACACATGCTTCTATGATACATGTAGATGATTATGCTGCTGCAAAAGAATTGCTTATCAAACTTGTTAAAACAGCAGACGAATCCACATTAAAAACAATCTTAGAAAATAGCTGAGGATGAACGCGGAATGATAATTGGAATCGGATCACATAACCCTGCAAAGATTAAAGCAGCTCAGCCTTTTAGTAAGTATTTTGAAGAAGCAGAACTCGTATCTTATTCTTCTGATTCATTAGTTTCTGCCCAGCCTTTTTCTGATGAAGAAACCAAGATTGGGGCTATCAACCGGGCAAAAGATTGTGTGAAGCAAGGGGCAGAGATCGGCATTGGCTTTGAAGGTGGAGTCATGGAGATGGAAGATGGCACGTATCTGTGCAACTGGGGAGCAGTCGCGGATCATGATGGGAACGTCTATTCAGCTGCAGGAGCTCGTATCTTGCTGCCGTCACTGATCGTAACAGGTCTTAAGCAGGGTAAGGAATTAGGCACATTGATGGGTGAATGGACAAAAGATCCTGAGATTAGAAAAAAAGATGGGGCGATTGGTGTTTTCACTAGCGGTATGCTGTCTCGGAGTGAGATGTTCTTGCATATTTCAACCATTCTTTTAGGGCAATACGTCTACAACGCGAAAAAATAGTACATGTGAGCGATGCCCTTGCAAAAGTATCTTTTAATATTACAGGTTGTTAGAAAGGTTTTTTATACCTTACCTAACAGCCTTTTTGTATGAATAAAAGTAATCAGGGAAAATTAGAAACAAAAACGTAAGGCGGATTCAACTTTGAATTTAAATATCAAAAGAGTGTGGATCGTTTTTGTTATCCTTATCACAATGTCTGTTGTGTGGGCCGTTTATCAAACGTCACCACCGGAAGGCACTGCGGAAAAGGTCTTTGTAATAAGGGAAAACAGTAACTTAAAGACGATATCCAATGATTTAAAAGATGAAGAATTTATTAAAAGTCCTTTTTTGTTTTCAGTTTATGCAACTGTTACAGGAAAGAAAAGCAAGATGGTCCGAGGAGAACACACGATCAAACAGGGAAAAGGATATAAAGAGATTCTTCAAGATCTATCTACATTAGAAAATGAAACAGAAGCTATAGAAGTGATCGTTCCAGAGGGACTGACTGTTTTAGAGATAGCCGATCGATTGAACAAGTCGGGAATTGTGAATAGAAAGCAATTTCTTCATGCAGCAAAATCGTGGGCTACGCTGACTGAGAAACAGCAAGAAGAATTAGGAGTAGATAAAGAAGTAAGAAAATCAAATACAAAGTTCGCTGTGGAAGGACTTCTTTTTCCAGACACCTATTATTTTGAAAAGAATATGAAAGCTGATGAAGTTATTCATCAAATGACGGAAAGACTTCTTCATGAAACATCAAGAATAACAATTAGAACGGATCAAACGCCTTATGAAATGCTTACATTAGCGTCTATTATCGAGAAAGAGGCTCTCTTGAATGAAGAGAAGCGAAAAATAGCTGGTGTTTTTGAGAATAGGTTAAAAGAAGGTAAGAAACTACAGTCATGCTCCACCGTTCAGTACTTACTTGAAAGACCAAAAGCAACGTTAAGAAGAAAAGACCTCAAAATCAAAAGTCCGTACAATACGTATCTTAACAAGGGGTTACCACCGGGACCCATCTCAAATCCCGATCTCCCCTCAATAAAAGCAGCAGCAAATCCAGAAAAGCATGATTATTATTACTTTGTTGCAAAACAGGATGGAACGTGGAGCCACTTTTTTTCGAAAACGTATAAAGAACATAGAAAGTACACGCAATTGAGTGGGAATTATTAAAACCCGGTGATTGTTCACCGGGTTTTAGAATTAATTTTCCTTTTTAAGTTCATCATCAACAGATTGAACAGACTCTGTGTCATTCGCTAGTTCCTCTTGGTGAACATGGGATTCAGAAGTTGAAGCTGTCTCAGTTTCAAGATTTTCTCCATCACGATTTTCATCAACATGATATTCAAACTCTTCCATATCACTTTCATCTCTAGTAGCTGCAACTTCTTGATAAGTATCACTTAAGTCTATTTCTTCATGAGGAACGAATGATTCTCTCTCTCCTAAAGAAAATTGATCTACCTCTTCTTGCAAGGTAAGCGCTATTTCTTGCAGTTCTGTCGCGGCAACGTTTACTTGGTGTATGGCTTCTTTTTGATGAATGCTTGAAGCGCTAACTTGTTCACTTGTAGCAACAGATTCTTCAGAGATCGCACTTACTTCAAAGAGCTTTTCAGATAAGTTTTCATTAGCAGATTCAACTCGCCCAATCGCACTTTTAACTTGAGAAATTCTTCCGTTAATCTGAGATACATTTTGAATGATGCTCGAAAACGCTTTTTCTGTCTGTTGCACAGATTCAACTTGATCCACACGATATTGTTCAAATCGTACCGTTTCTTTTGATAACAATTCCATCTGATTCGTCATCGATTTCACAAGCTGTTGAATTCTTAGCGCTTCATTCTTAGAACGCTCTGCAAGCTTTCTGACTTCACTGGCCACAACTGAAAAACCTCTACCTGCTTCGCCAGCTCTTGCTGATTCTATAGCCGCATTTAATGCAAGAAGATCTGTACTGCCAGCTATCTCTTGAATCGTTTCAACAATAGAATTGATCTGCTTGGACTGTTTACTCGCATCTTGAATCTCTGAGATCAAGCTTTGAGCTAATTCTAAAAAGTTCTCAGAATGTGTATTTAGTTGATGAACGATACTTGATCCCGCTTTTCCATCGTTTTCAGCTTGAATAGCATCTGAAGCGATCTCATCACTGATCGAAGCTGTTTCTTTAATATATCCGGTCACATCCGAAAGAAGAAGTGTACATTCTTGCAGGTGATCAGCCTGACTCTGAGCTCCTGTTGCTACTTGAGAGATGGCTTCTGTTACTTCATCACTTTGAGCAGTCGTTTCTTCTGATACAGCTGCTAAGTTTTGAGAGGAACTCGTAAGTTTCTCAGCCGCATCTTTCACTTCGATCATGGATTTTTGCATTTTTTCGGCCATGCGATTGAAGGTTTGAGCCAGTTCTCCCATTTCATCCTTAGAATTTGTCTCTACACGGTAAGAGAGGTCACCATCACCAATGATGGAGGCACCTTCTTTTAGAATGGAGATAGAAGATTGGATAGAGCGTAATAGCCAAACACCAATCACACTTAATATGGATAGGATCACGATACTCAATCCTATTAAACTGATCGTCAGCCAAAACTTAACTGATTTTTGGTTTTTCATTAGTTCGGCATTTTCTTTCTGCAAATTACTCTCTGCATCTTTTGTTGATTGATCAACAACATTTGCAATCTTTTCAAAAGTTGAAATATCATCTTCAATTTTCTTTGTGATCGATTGGATCGTATCTGCAGAAGTTGTATATTTTAATAAATTTGATTTAAAGGTAGACAACTGATCAGCGGGTAGATTTTTTTCATCTAACATTCGATCAAACGTTTGAGCACTTTCTTTAAAGTTCTTAACGGTTGTGGTGTCATATTGAATATGAACTTCTTTTTCATACGTCTGCATCTGCAAGAGAGTGATCAATAAAGCTTGGTCGTTCATTGCTTTTACAGAAGCATAAAAAGTATTAGATGTTTCTGTCATCATCTGCTTTAATGCATTAAGTTGAGTAGTAAGACTAGTGGCAGAATTAAATGATGTTTGATAAGCAGACAAGTCTTTTTCAATACCTTTTAATGAAGAACTGTTCGTTTCTTTTGCTACTTTACTTGTTTCCTTTTTTAAGGCATTTAAAGAGGTTAGCACCTTTTCTTTAGACTCTGTACTAGGGTCTCTTAAATACTCCTGTTCAAGTTTACGCACTTCGTTAAACGTACTTTGAATATCATTACTAGCACGTAATGTTAGTTGTACGGAATCTCTTTCTTCTTCCATTTGGGTGTTCTGCCATAAAAATAATCCGATAAATGCAAGTAATAGTACCATTCCGGCTAAACTGATGAAAAGCATCAGTCGCACTCTTCTTCGTATTGACAAGTTCATATGAATTCCCCCCTGCCATTTTATCGGTCTTTTTTGAATTATTTTAAGTTTCAAAGTAAAAAGAATTGTATGTAAAACCATTCAACTTTACACCTGTCTTTACATGAGTCTGAAACAAGTTATAATGTTTGAGGGACATGTTTAAAAGAACAGCTAAAGGAGTCATTATAGATGAGGGATTTTCTTAATAAAAAAGGGGTAAGTTTATCACCCAAAACGTATTTCATTACGGGGTTTCAATATTTTGCACTAGGATTGATGGCATCGCTTATCGTAGGACTAATTCTAAAGACGATCGGTGAGCAATTATCTCTTCCTTTTTTTACAGAGATGGGACAATTAGCGATGACTTTGATGGGTCCTGTGATTGGTACAGCTGTAGCGTACGGGTTAAAAGCACCTCCACTCGTTGTTTTTTCTGCAGGTATAGCGGGTGCAGCCGGAGCGGATCTTGGTAGTGTGGCAGGTTGTTATGTGGCAGCATTAATTGCGGTTGAAGTTGGAAAGCTAGTATCTGAAGAAACAAAATTTGATATTTTAATCACACCTGCCGTTACGATTTTTACAGGTTTTACGATTGCCACATTTATCGGACCGGGAATCGATCAATTCATGAAGGCATTTGGACAACTTGTCATGTGGTCAACTGATCAGAGACCACTAATCATGGGGATTTTAGTAGCAATCTTGCTAGGATTTGCATTAACTGGACCAATTTCATCTGCAGCGATAGCGATGATGCTTGGGCTAGAAGGGCTAGCCGCTGGCGCAGCAACGATAGGCTGTGCGGCTCAGATGATCGGGTTTGCTACAAGCTCCTATCGGGAAAATGGTTTTGGAGGCTTTTTGACTCAAGGAATCGGTACTTCTAAATTACAGTTTCCGAATGTAGTGAAAAATCCATATATCTTAATACCGCCAACGGTTGCTGGAATTCTATTAGCACCCGTTGGAACACTTTATTTTAAGATGGAGAACATACCAGCTGGAGCAGGGATGGGGACGAGTGGTCTCGTCGGACAAATTATGACGCTCAGGACGATGGGCTTTACCTTTGAAACGTTTCTTGCTATATTTATTTTGCATTTTATTGGACCGATCCTTATTAGTCTGATACTTTCAGAGTGGTTAAGAAAAAAAGGATACATTAAATTTGGCGATATGAAGCTGAATCAATAAGGAGACGAAGATAATGGAAAACATAAAATCGATCGAACAATTTAAAGAGGTCATTAAAAAGGATGTTACAATAGCTGTTTTTTCTGCAGACTGGTGCCCAGATTGTGTGGTAATCAAACCGATCCTGCCTGAAATCGAAGAAGAATATGCGAACTATCAATTTGTTTATGTAGATCGTGACGAACTGATTGAACTTTGTCAGGAGCTTGATATTTTTGGAATCCCTAGCTTCTTAGCATTCAAAGACGGTGAAGAAATCGGAAGATATGTAAATAAAGAGAGAAAGACAAAAGAGCAGATTGTTGCTTTTTTAGAAGAGCTTAACATTCCTTCAAATAGGTCAAAAGAGTATGCTATAATAACAAAAAATGATTTTTTTATGTGAAGGGAAGTTTTTTTGATGGCTAAAGTTGAAGTAAATCACAGCAAATATGAAGGGATTCGTTTTGACATTCAAGATGAGAACGTAATCCTCGTTGATATATTAGAAACTATTCCTTATGAATATGTAGGAAAAGATACGATGGTAACGATTCCTACAACTGAATTTACATCTGTATGTCCTTGGTCAGGTCTTCCTGACTTTGCTGATATTATCATCAGCTATATTCCTAATGAAGATCTAGTAGAGATGAAGTCATTGAAGTATTATCTAACTTCATATCGTAACGTTGGAATCTACCAAGAGCATGCTACAAACCGTATTTTGGAAGATCTAGTAAAACTACTTAAGCCGAAGTACATTAAAGTAGTTGGAAACTGGAATGCGCGCGGCGGACTAGGAACAGAAGTAGTTGTAGAATATAAAGAAGAGAACAGCAAGTAAGTGAACAAAAACCTCCATTAGGAGGTTTTTCACGTTACGTATAACCGTTGTTTAAGAAAGGGGGATTCATAGATGAGTAGTTCCATCAAATTAAAGAAAACACTACAAGAGAAATTGATGAGCCCAACACGTGAATTTGCATACGATAGAGAAGAGGAAACGCTTCGAATCACAAATAAGGTAACAGGTAAAGGTGTAACCTTATCTCTTGGAGGGCTTAGTGCTCGCTGGTCAAAAGAAAAAGATGAGCTTATAGATAAACTCGTGTATTACGTAGAAGAAGGATTGAACGCCGTTTCACCTGAACGTGAAGATTCGAATACTCTATCACGCATCTTTCCAGTCATTCGCTCTGCATCCTTTCCAATGGAAACGCCAGAAGGAGAAGAGCTTTTTTATCAAGAGCATACAGCAGAGACTAGGATATATTATGCTTTAGACCTAGGCAAAACCTACAAACTTCTTACGAATAATAAGATGAAGGAGTTAAAGGTTGAAAAGTCTCAATTACTTGATGCGGCAAAGTTCAATGTAAAGCGTTTATCAACAGATCATAAAGAAGACCAAGTTGCAGGAAATACCTTCTTCTTTTTAAACCATAATGATGGATACGATGCGAGTAGAATCTTAAACATTGCTTTCTTAGAAGAGATGAAGAAGAATATCTCCGGAGAAATGGCAGTAGCTATACCACATCAGGATGTGCTGATCGTTGCAGATATTAAGAATAAGCAAGGATACGATATCTTGGCTCAGATGGCGATGCAATTTTTTATGAACGGACGAGTTCCGATTACAGCTTTACCGTTTATGTATGACAACAAAGAGTTAGAACCAGTCTTTATTTTAGCCAAGAATAAACCAATAGATGAAGAAACAACAGATTGATAATAAAAGCCGCTAGATCATCTAGTGGTTTTTATTTCTTATCTTTTCCGTGCATGTGCTACAGATGAATATTTAGACTATTGTTTCTCTTCTATTTTCGCTACAATAAAGAAACAACCAACAGAAATAGGTGAGAAGATGAGTTGGATAAAAAAATTGATGAACACGTTTTTTGACGATGAAAATGAAGATGATTCCTACTATGAGGAAGAAAGAACCCGAAGTCAGGAATCTGTAAAAAAACAGCAATCTCCTGAAAGAATGGAGAATACTCAGAAGACGAAGCCAGCTCCTTTTGCAAGCAATGGAAGGAAACCGTCTCAATCAAATATACAGCATCCTGCAAAAATGCTGCATAAGTATCCAGAGAATGCACCATTTCGTTTTCCTGTGATTCCAGATGAAAAGATTGCAAAACCAGTTGCACAACGACATACATATCCGCAGAATGAGACACACCCGTATAAAGATTCCAGTAGAGAAGAGAAATCATACCAAGAAGCACGTCCTGTTCGAGAGCAACGTACGATTCAAAATGAGAGTCGAAGATCTAAAGGTACAACATCTGGCTTTAACCAAGAACCAAAACGACAAGCATTCAAAGCATCAAATGTTCCTTCACCTGTTTACGGATACGAGAGAAGAAATAAAAATGATGTGAAAAGTAATCCTGAACAAAAGGAAACATCTCTTGAAGTGAAATCGAGGTTTACACCTACAGACGTTCCTTCCCCTGTATACGGATATGGAAAGAGAAAGCCAGAAGGTATCCTGTTTATCGGTAGAGATATCCCAGAAAAGGACTCTGTGACAGAAGAACTTTTAAAGAATGTTGAAGAAGTTCTTCCTGCCCCAACCACAGAAAACGTGATAGTTTCACAAGAGATCGTAAGTGAGAATAGTATTTTGCAGGAATCAAACCATCGTTTAGTTGATCAAAAGGAAATACCTGTAAAAGATAATCGAGATATAGTGGAAGAAGAGGGGCATAGTGAGTCCCTTGAAATGATTGTTGAATCCGAAGACGTGTATGTGTCAGAAGAAGAAAATCATGAGGATCACTCTTTAAATGTTGAGAAAGAGAATCAAATGATTGAACCTGTTGAAGGATCTGAAGTGGCTGAGAAACGCACCGAAAGACCTAAAATGCAACCTGTTCAAGAAATAGCTCCTAGTATTGTAGAAGAAACGCAAGTACAAGAAAATGTAGTTACTGAAGAAACACAGCCAAAGAAGGAAGTTCCAAAAAGTGGCGGTCAATTCGTTCCTTTCAATGTGTTGATGCTAAAAAAAGACAGGAAGTCATTAACACGTCCTGTTTCAAAACCAGAAATTCAAAAATCAGAAAGCAGTCAAACACCAAGAACCGAATTCAATATTCATCAACGCGCTGAAGCTGTCCAAAATCAGTTATACGTACCTTTGTCTCTATTGAATAAAGCAAAGATTTCACTCGAAGATGATGATCTTTGGTTAAACGAACAAAAGCAAACCCTTCAGTCAACACTGGATAACTTTAATGTGAATGCAAAAGTGGTTCACATGACAAAAGGTCCTGCAGTTACACGTTTTGAAGTTCAGCCTGCACCAGGTGTAAAGGTAAACAAGATCACAAACCTAACAGATGACATAAAACTTAGCCTGGCTGCTCGTGACATAAGAATCGAAGCGCCGATTCCAGGAAAGAACGCAATCGGTATAGAAGTGCCGAACCAGCATAGTAGAGCTGTTTATTTACGTGAGATCATTGAAGATGATGTATTTAAGGATTCAGCATCCTCTCTGACCGTTGCTCTCGGGTTAGACATTTCAGGAGCACCGGTAGTGACTGATCTTCAAAAGATGCCGCACGGCCTAATTGCAGGAGCGACGGGATCTGGAAAGAGCGTTTGTATCAACTCTATACTTGTAAGCTTGCTGTATAAAGCAAAGCCGGAAGATGTGAGATTGTTGCTCGTCGATCCTAAGATGGTCGAACTCGCACCATACAATCATATTCCGCACCTAGTAACACCTGTTATCACAGACGCAAAAGAAGCAACAGCTGCTTTAAAATGGGCAGTGGAGGAAATGGAGCGTCGTTATGAAGAGTTTGCAAAAACAGGTGTACGAGAGATAAAGCGTTACAATCAAAAGATGGAAGAAGAGCAACATTATAAAAACAAGATGCCGTACATTGTTGTAGTTATTGATGAGTTGGCTGACCTTATGATGGTATCACCGCAAGAAGTAGAAGAAGCAATATGCCGAATCGCTCAGAAAGCAAGAGCATGCGGTATTCATCTTCTTCTTGCAACACAGCGTCCATCAGTAGATGTTATCACGGGACTGATTAAAGCTAATGTGCCGACTCGTACAGCATTCGCCGTTTCGTCCGCGATTGATTCACGAACCATTTTAGATATGAGTGGGGCAGAACGGTTATTAGGACGAGGCGATATGCTCTTTATGGAGAATGGATCGAACAAAGCGGTTCGTATTCAAGGAACGTACGTGTCTGATGAAGAAATTGAAGAAGTGACACGTTACGTAAAAGAAGAGTATCAGACAGAATATCTTTTCACTCGTGAAGAACTGATTCAGCATCAGCAAACCACAGAAGTAGAAGACGAACTGTTTGAAGAAGCGTGTTACTACGTTATCGAAGTAGGGGCAGCATCCTCTTCTAGCTTGCAGCGTAGATTTAGAATCGGTTATAACCGAGCAGCAAGATTGGTAGACATGATGGAAAGTTTCGGCCTTGTCTCTGAAACGATGGGAAGTAAACCAAGACATGTTCTTCTTACACAAGAAGAACTAGAAAATCGTTTATATAGTGGTGTAGAGTAAGGTGAGAAAGAGCTTGTTGCAGGGGACGCCCTGCAACGGCTCTTTTTTTGGTGATGTATAGAAATCCTGCATTATTAGAATTTTAGGATGCCGGCAAAAATAAAATGATATCGGCAAGAAAAAGATTATAACGGGGAATATAACTTTTTATCGGCAAATTTCCGATTTTACACTGTCTTGATAAGGCCAAAAGGTATCTGTTAAATGATTTTCTTGAGTTATTGTGCCTTGTTCGCTATTATAGTGTGGGGAATAGTTCCCTTCTTTTTACCTTGGAAAAAGTCATGAGGAGTAAAGTAATGAAAGAAATAGAATTAAAGCTGCAAGGAAAAATCAAGCGGCTCACGAATAAAACATTTAAATTTGACGAACGGATCAGAGAAGGTTGGTTCTCTGCTGTTTATTTTCTTAAAACATGTGAGATTGTAGAATCATTTAAACCTGAGAATATCGTAACGATGCAGTTCTTTCAAAAAAGTGACGCTGTCTTTTGCGGTTCAGATGAAGCGATCGCACTTATTAAAACATTTGCTAAGGATGTTGACTCTCTTGAGATTCATTCTTTAAAAGATGGAGACAAAATCTCTCCTTTTGAAACGGTGTTAACGATTAAGGGGCCGTATCAAAACTTTGGTTTCTTAGAAGGAATGATCGATGGAATTCTAGCCAGAAGAACATCGGTAGCTACGAATGTTTATAATGTTGTAAAAGCTGCTAGTAAATCAGGCGTACAGAAGCCGGTCATCTTTATGGGCGACCGAGATGATCATTTTGCACAACAAGCTGGAGATGGTTATGCATCTTATATTGGTGGTTCAACCGCTCAGGCTACACATGCGATGAATGAATGGTGGGGCAAACAAGGTATGGGTACGATGCCACACGCTCTCATTCAAATCTTTAATGGTGACATTGTGGAAGCTACGAAAGCTTATCACGCGAAATACCCTGAAGACGACCTGATCTCACTCGTTGACTATAACAATGACGTGATAACAGATGCTTTAAAAGTAGCGAGAGAGTTTGGAGAAACGTTAAAAGGGGTAAGGGTTGATACTTCACGAACGATGGTCGATCAATATTTCTTTAGAAACCCTGATGTACTAGGGTCGTTTGATCCAAGAGGTGTGAATCCAGAACTGATCTTTGCACTTCGAAAAGCTTTAGATGAAGAAGGTTTCCATCATGTTAAAATTGTTGTTAGCGGTGGATTTACGAAAGAGAGAATTGAGCAGTTTGAAGAACAAAAAGTACCTGTAGATATTTATGGGGTAGGTAGTAATCTACTAAAGATCAATATTGGATTTACTGGTGATAATGTGATGATGAACGAACAACATCAAGCAAAAGCAGGAAGGATCTATCGCCATAACCCAAGATTAGAGCTAGTGGAATAACAGCTATCTATTTTTTGGAGAAGTTTGGTTAAAATAGATAAAAAGCTCTATTAGACTTTTATCATTTGTCTATCATGGTGATTGGACAATAACTTTGCTATAATGGTTCAAGTATTCCGAATCAAGCCTGAATGTGCATAAATAACCGTTTCAGACAGCAGGCATATAATAATACAAATAGGCCTTTTAGAAGGTGTTCTTTTTGTGGAGGGCTATACATGACAAAATACCATTTTATTGGAATTAAAGGGACAGGAATGAGCCCGTTGGCACAAATTCTTCATGACAATGGTCATGATGTTCAAGGTTCAGATATTGAACAATTTATTTTTACTCAGACAGCACTTGAAGAAAAAAACATCCCGGTGTTACCGTTTGACAAGAACAACGTTAAAGAAGGTCAAACGATTATCGCAGGTAATGCTTTTGGCGAACAACATGAAGAGATTCAAGAGGCGAATGAAAAAAATATACCTATTCATAGATATCACCATTTTCTTGGAGAGTATCTATCTAACTTTACATCAATTGCAGTTACAGGATCTCACGGAAAAACGTCAACAACAGGTTTATTAGCACATGTAGTCGGTGCAGCAAAGCCTACTTCTTATCTGATCGGTGATGGAACAGGTAAAGGAAGCAAAGGCAGCGAATACTTTGTGTTTGAAGCATGTGAATATCGCAGACATTTCTTATCGTACAACCCGGATTACGCGATTATCACAAACATTGATTTTGATCATCCTGATTATTTTTCAGATTTAAAAGATGTAATCAGTGCATTCCAATCGATGGCGATGCAAGTGAAAAAGGCGATTATCGCATGTGGTGATGATGCAAATCTTCAAGAGATTCATGCACAAGTGCCCGTTGTATTCTATGGCTTTGGTGATCATAATGATTTTCAAGCTAAGAATGTGAACCGTGGTGATGAAGGTACGACATTTGATGTATTCGTACGCAACACGTTCTATGGGACATTCCAGATTCCAGGGTACGGTACACATAACGTATTGAACGCACTGGCAGTCATTGCGATCTGTCATTATGAAACATTACCTATGGATATCATTAAAGAGCAATTGAAAAGCTTTACGGGCGTTAAACGACGTTTCTCTGAAAAATCAGTTGGGAATCAAATCTTGATCGATGACTATGCTCATCACCCGACAGAGATTAAAGTAACGATTGAAGCGACAAAGTATAAGTATAAAAATCGTGAAGTGGTAGCGATCTTCCAACCACATACTTTTACACGAACAAAGACGTTCTTAGATGAATTTGCAGCAAGCCTAAGTGAAGCAGACCATGTTTACCTGTGTGATATTTTTGGTTCTGCAAGAGAGAATGCTGGGAATCTTTCAATCGAAAATTTGATAGAAAAAATCCCTAACGCACAATTGATTACAGAAGATAAAGTGGATGTACTAAAAAAATACAAAGATGGTGTTTTATTGTTCATGGGTGCTGGAGATATTCAAAAGTTCCAAAGAGCATATGAAGAAACACTGACTGCAAAACCATAAGAAAAAGACTTGCCGGACGGCAAGTCTTTTTTTGTATTTTCTTTTGATTAATTCGTGAAAGTTTATACCTGCGAAGGCTTATGCTTCATTGATAAGTTGATTGTAGTGCAAGGTGGGAGACTCCTGGGGGATCAGCGGGACAGGTGAGACTCCTAACAGCGCAGAGCGCTAGGAGGCTCACCGCACGCCCCCCGGAAAGCGAGCATCCTGGAACGGAAATCAACTACTTACATGAGCTTTTCTACAAGTATTACTTTAAATTCTCAGGGTTCAATTGCTCTAATTCAGGAAGAACGAAAACACCATCTTTACGGATCAACACGTCATCAAAGAAAATCTCTCCGCCACCGTAATCAGGACGTTGAATCATGACCATATCCCAATGGATGTTTGATTCGTTACCGTTATAAGCCTCTTCATAAGCTTGACCAGGCGTAAAGTGGAAGCTGCCGTCGATCTTTTCATCGAAAAGAATATCTTTCATCGGATGCTTGATGAACGGGTTAACACCAATCGCAAACTCGCCTACATAACGAGAACCTTCATCTGTATCAAAAATCTTGTTGATACGCTCAGAATCGTTTGCTGTCGCTTTTACGATCTTACCGTTCTCAAACGTTAACTGCACATTTTCGAACGTAAAGCCGTTATATGGAGATGGCGTGTTATACGAGATCGTTCCGTTTACGGAGTCTTTCACGGGAGCTGTAAACACTTCACCATCAGGTATGTTGTTTTGTCCTGAACATTTAATGGATGGAATATCTTTGATCGAAAACGATAGATCTGTTCCAGGACCAGTGATGCGAACTTTATCCGTCTTATCCATAAGATCTTTTAGCGCAGTCATCGCGTCATCCATTTTTCCATAATCAAGGTTACATACTTCAAAGTAAAAGTCTTCGAACGCTTCTGTACTCATGCTCGCAGATTGTGCCATAGAAGCGTTTGGATAGCGAAGCACACACCATTTTGTCTTTTTGATACGAATCTTACGGTGCATCGCAAAGATCGTTTTTTCATAAAGCGCCATCTTTTCAGATGGAACATCAGACATTTCGTTGATGTTATCACCAGAACGAAGACCGATATAAGCATCCATCTGGTTCATCAGATCACCTTCGTGCTTCGCGATCATCTCCATCTGTTCTTCTGTTGCTTGAGTGTATTGTGCGCGCATAACCGAATGATCTTTAAGTAATACGAATGGAAAACCGCCAGCAGCATATGCTTCTTGAACAAGTGCGTTTACAAGTTCTTTTTGTAGCCCAAAGTTTTCAATTAATACTTTTTCACCTTTTTGCAGATTAACGGAATATGTAATCAAGTTTTTTGCCAGTTGTTGAATTCTTGGATCTCTCATGTTGAAGAAGCCCCCTATATATTTGATATCTTCTTTATTTTAACTTAATTTAAACAATTTGTAATGTTCTAGAAAAGGATTTTAATGAAGTGGCAAAGAATACTATTAAAAAACACGTTTTCTTTGATTAAAACTCGGGAAAAAGCAATAATATACTTTCAGGAGGTGTCTCGAATAATGGATATCATTATCTCAATCAGTGTAGCACTAGTCGCAGTTGCATTTGTCGTACTCGTTTATTTTTTATCAGGGGCTTTGAAATCTTTACAAATCACCCTCAATCATGTCGCGGTAACGCTAGAAAGTCTAGAGAAGCAATTAGATGGCGTAACGCGCGAGACAACCGATTTGCTACATAAAACAAACCAGTTAGCCGAGGATGTTCAAAAGAAATCAGATTCACTTAACAACGTGTTCTCTGCCGTTCAAGATTTCGGTCAATCCGTTCAAAAGGTGAACCAATCTGTTCGCAAAGTAACAGACCAGATTACGGTTGAAACAGAGCGACAGTCTAAACAAATATCGCAAGCGGTTCAATGGGGAAATGCAGCATTGAATTTATGGGAAAAATACAAACTCAAAAAATCCAATGTTGAAACAACACAAAGACAATATTCTAGAGGAGGAGTGTAAATGAGCAACAACAACAATCAAAACATTGATAGCAAAGATTTTATTATCGGTGCTCTTGTTGGTGGTATGTTAGGAGCTGCTGCAGCGTTATTATTAGCGCCGAAAGCAGGGAAAGAATTGCGAAGCGATCTGAATGAACAAGCCGTTTATTTAAAGGATAAAAGTAACGAATTCTCTCATTTGGCTCGAGAAAAATCCTCAAACATTGTGAAGACAGTGTCTGAGCAATCGAATCAAGTTGCGACAAAGGTAAAAGATCTTACTTCAAACCTTCGCAAAGATATCGATAAGTGGCGCGCGAAAGAAGAAGAAAATGCGTCTGAGCTGTATGGCGAAATTACTGATGATATTCAAGAAGAAGGTCATTTGGATTATGATCCTGCAAATGAACAGGAATTAGTAGAGCAAAAATATTGATAAGTATTGTATGAATATGAAAAGATAAGAAAAAGAACTTGTTTCTTTTTCTTTTCTTTTTATAATGGAGGTAGAAATCGATATGTCACTTATCCAACTACAAAACGAACAAGATTGGAATCTAGTAAAAGAGCAAAGAAATCGTATTATTCTCATGAAGAACAGCACAACATGCCCTGTGAGTCATGAAGCTTTTAAAGAATTTCAAAAGTTTGCAGCGGATAACGAGAACGAAACGTTATATTATTTGAACGTTCAAGATGCAAGATCACTGAGCAATGCGATTGCAGAGCAAACAGGAGTGAAGCACGAATCACCCCAAGTCTTAATCTTCGATGGGAATAACGTGGTTTGGCACGATTCACATTGGAACATCACAAATAAAAAGCTTGCACAAGCGAATGAAAAAACAAAAGCGTAGCCAATGGCTACGCTTTTTTTCTTCGTTTCTAAACAAGTACTTCAAATTTTAAAAGAAGTTCATCACCTGTTTGAATCTCGGTTTGAAAGCCTGCCTTTTCACCATTCTTTAAAAGAATCAAGCTTTCGCCAGGCTTTGGTTGAAGTGTAAGTTCTACTTTTGTAAAAACATCCTGAAAAATAAACGGTTGTTGATCGGTTTTCTTCATCACTAGCCGTTCCTGAGCATGAAGAACAGTATCCATACGAAGCTTCTCTTCTTCTCGGTAAAAGCTATAGAGTGGCCGGACAAGAGTTAGTTCTTCTTCGTTAAAAATAACCGTACATGACTGATGCAGATTTAGGTAAAGAGCATCTGTTATATGTTTTAAAGTTACTTGTTCTTCTTCTACGCGTTGATATACCAATCGGTCACCATCGTTCCATGATGTATGGTGATGAACACTTTGATCGTTCAGATGAACCGAATCAGTGAGCTTTGTTGGAAGGGTAAGAGGCTTACCATCTACAAAAATAGTAAAATGAGAACGTTTCGTTTCTGTATTCCATCCTTTTAGATCGAAGATATCCGAAAGGGTTGAAGGGAAGCGATAATAACAATCATCTCTATCACGTATGAACGTATTTAGGCCTACACGTTGTTCATTTATATAATAATGAGTTTCAAACGTCTCCTCTTCGCCGTTAACCCATAACGTTTTTACAGAATGATCATCAAAAGCCTCCCGAATCGAGATCTCAGCGTCCTCCCCGTTATGCCCTGCTTCATAATGAATGGTAGCTCCCTCTAAGACTTCGTCTGACAGCGTACATGGAACACCATTCATTTCAATAGATGGGGCTGAACCAATCTTTCCTTTAAACATCTTCACTTCACCATTCAATCGGACCATCAATCCCATTCCTGGTTTACCGTAAAGTTTTGAAAGGTCAGCTCCTCCGGCAATCAATGCATCACCGATCGTTAGTTTTTTCACCTGAAATAAGCGTATTGTTTTTCCGTTCACAGAAACCGTTACATATTTAACGGGATTTTCTTTAGCAGCAATCCCAATTCCTACAGGCGTTACGAGTTCAGGACCTTCTTCTTTTAATGAAGGGATCAAGGATTGGATTGCGTTAAGGCCGCGTATCGCTACGCGTTCAATAGGCAAACTTAGTTTTTCGGCCACTTTCTCCCGTAATTGAGGGGTTAGACTGCCGCCTCCCACGAGCATGATCGCCTGTGGTGCTTTGGCGTTCAACCGAAGAATTTCTTGTGTAATCCCATCTGCTAAACTTTCTATCGAATGCTCGATCGTCAAGATCACTTCAGATGTGTCTTTTTGGGATGGAAACCCTAAGATATCTGTATACGTTACAACCGTCTTTTCTGTTAACGAACGTTTAAGCTGTTCAGCTACAGGAAAATCTAGCAAAAGGGCAGAACTGACGGCTTCTGTAATTTCATCACCTGCAATCGGAACCATCCCATAAGCAATAACTGTTCCTTGTGCGGTAATCGCTATATCTGAAGTACCAGCTCCTATATCTACAAGAGCTACATTTAACTTCCTCATAGAAGACGGAATCAGTACATTGATGGCTGCGATTGGTTCTAGCGTTAGTGCTTCCATCTCAAGTCCTGCTTCGTCTAGAGCTTTCATTAAAGAATCAACGACGACTCTTGGTAAGAAAGTAGCGATTACTTCCACACTAGCTCTGTTACCTTGCTGACCGATAAAGCTCCCGATCTCATGCTCATCTAGATAGTAGTGAAGGACAGAATATCCAACACAATCGTAGAGTAGATTTGAGTTCTCATCTAATAAGCTGGCTAACTGATATTGAGCTTGTTGAACAGCTGCAAGTTCCATATGGATTACTTCTTCCTGTGAAGAGATATCACCAAGTGAAAGGTCTTTTTCAGAACGACCTTTTACGGTCTTAAGAGCTCGTCCTGCAGCTGCAACGCAAACTTTTGTAAGTGGGCCGACTTCAAGTTCGAGCTCATTCTTTATCGTTCGGATCACTCTGGCAACAGCTGGGATATGGTGAATCTGACCATCAAGCATAGAACGCTCTTCATGTTCGATCATTTTTTTATGTAAAATCTCATACTTTCCGTTTTCATGTTGCTTTAAAATCATACCAACAACGGAACGTGTCCCGATATCTAGTGCGAATAAAAGATTTTTGTCCACGAAGGCACCTCTTTTTGTTACGATAGATGTATAGGTAGTCTTATAAACGTCCTAATTATTAGAAATGTATCATATTTCTTACATTATATAAATACTGAGGTGCTCTTATATGAATCATCTAGAGTTAAACACGTTACGAACCGAGCTCGATGAAGTAAATAAAGAATTGTTAGCGTTGATCAACAAACGAGGTGAACTTGTTCAGCGAATCGGTAAGATCAAATCCGATCAAGGTATGAAGAAGTACGATCCTGTAAGAGAAAGACATATGTTAGATCTCGTTTCTTCAGAGAACGAAGGGCCCTTTGAAACGAGTACGCTTCACCATCTGTTTAAAGAGATATTTAAAGCAGGTCTCGAACTACAAGAAGTGAATCACAAAAAAGAACTCCTTGTATCGAGAAAAAAAAGGCCTGAAGACACGGTGATTTCTATTAAAGGCCAGGAGATTGGAAACGGAAATCCACTGTTAATTGCTGGACCATGTGCTGTAGAGAGTTATGAACAAACCGCTTTAGTAGCCGATGCTGTAACGAAGAATGGCATAAGGCTGTTACGAGGTGGAGCGTTCAAACCCCGAACGTCCCCTTATGATTTCCAAGGTTTGGGTGTAGAAGGATTACAGATTCTCAAAAGAGTAGCAGATGAATACAATTGTGCTGTCATCAGTGAAATTGTGCATCCACAAGATCTGGAAATGGCCTGTGACTATTTGGACATCATTCAAATTGGGGCTAGAAACATGCAGAACTATGAGCTGTTAAAAGCAGCTGGAAAGCTCAATAAGCCTGTCCTATTAAAAAGGGGTCTTGCTGCAACACTCGATGAGTTCATTAACTCCGCTGAATATATCATGTCCCAAGGAAACGGACAGATTATCCTTTGTGAAAGAGGCATCAGAACGTATGAACGAGCAACACGAAACACATTGGATATTACGGCTGTTCCTATATTAAAACAAGAAACACATCTGCCTGTATTTGTAGATGTCACACATTCAACCGGAAGAAAAGATTTGCTTCTTCCTGCTGCAAAGGCTGCTTTTGCCATCGGAGCGGATGGAGTTATGGCAGAAGTGCATCCAGACCCAGCCGTAGCTTTATCGGATGCTGCACAGCAGATGAACATCGAAGAATTTCAAGAATTTGTCGAAGAACTGGTTTCTTCTCGTTTTCTTAAACTGAATCAGATGGTGTAAGAATAAAGAACCGGTCAGCTTTTGGAATAGATGCTGCCGGTTTTTTTAATATCACTAACCACTCTGAAAAAGTGTATGATTCTGCCTATTTTCGCCAAAAATAAGTAAAATAGGTGCATTTTATTTTATTCTTTTTTTAATGTATGAATAAATAGTGAAACATGTCTCTATTCGTTGCCTACTTTACTACTTTATCGTATGATAATAGCATTACATAGCTGTCGGATATGCAGTATATAAGGAGGATTTTTTTTGAATACAACAATTTATGATGTAGCTCGTGAGGCAGGTGTCTCAATGGCAACGGTTTCTCGTGTTGTTAACGGAAACCCAAACGTTAAGCCATCTACTAGAAAGAAAGTACTAGAAGCGATCGAAAGGTTAGGTTACCGCCCGAATGCAGTAGCACGAGGACTGGCAAGCAAGAAAACAACAACGGTCGGTGTTATCATCCCAGATATCTCTAGCATCTTCTTTGCAGAATTAGCTCGTGGGATTGAAGATATTGCAACCATGTACAAATACAACATCATCCTTTGTAACTCTGATCAAAACAAGGAAAAAGAAATCCATCTTTTAAACACCTTATTAGGTAAGCAGGTGGATGGAATTGTATTCATGGGCGGAAAAATTACTGAAGAGCATGTAGAAGAATTCAAGCGTGCAGCTGTTCCAATCGTTATGGCAGCTACAGTGGATATGAACGAAGAAGTCCCATCTGTAAACATTGATTATCAAAATGCGGTATATGAAGCGGTCTCTCACTTGCTTGAAAAAGGTCATTCTTCTGTAGCGATGGTAACAGGACCACTAGAAGACCCAATCAACGGCTATTATAAGTTCAATGGTTACCGTAAAGCGTTAGAAGAACATGGTAAGAAGGTTGATGAGAGTCAAGTATTCGTTGGTGAATACACATATGATTCTGGAATGGAAGCGATCGAAAGCTTTCTAGAGAGTGAAAACAAACCTTCAGCTGTTTTTGTAGGTACGGATGAAATGGCATTAGGAGTAATTCACGGTGCACAAGACAGAGGTTTGAGCGTGCCGGAAGATCTTGAAGTAATTGGATTCGATAACACAAGACTGGCTACGATGGTTCGTCCAACATTATCAACAGTCGTTCAACCGATGTATGATATCGGAGCAGTAGCGATGCGCTTGTTAACAAAATTGATGAACAAAGAAACGGTTGAAGAACATACGGTAGTATTGCCTCATCGTATTCAATTCAGAGATTCTACAAAACAATAACGAAGTGTTGAGGTGGGCGAAGTGAGAATTGGCATCATCGGTGCGATGGACGAGGAAATCGTTTATATGAAAGAAGCACTGGATATCTATGGGGAAAGCGTTTTTGCTCAAAATAAGTTTTATGAAGGCACACATCACAACAAAGAGATCGTTCTATGTAAGTCTGGCGTAGGGAAAGTTAACGCAGCGATTACCACTCAGATTCTTATCGATCGCTTTCAAGTCACTCATGTTCTTTTCACAGGAGTAGCAGGTGCACTTGATCCTGAACTGGAAGTAGGAGACATTGTCATTTCATCTAGTGCGATGCAGCATGATATGGATGCTTCTGCATTAAGCCCTGATTTTCCAAAAGGAACAATCCCAATGTTTGCGTTTGATTCTGAATTTAAAGCTGATGCTCAGTTAGTAAAGTTGGCAGAAGCTGCTGCAGAACGGTTACAAGGACCTCAAGTGAGAATCGGAAAAGTACTAAGCGGTGATCAGTTTATCGCTGATCGTGAACTGGTTGAAGTATATTCTGCTCTCTTTAATGGAACTTGTATCGAGATGGAGGGATCAGCAGTGGCACAAGCTTCATTTTTAAATGAAGTACCATTCGTGATCATCCGTTCGATCTCTGATAAAGCAAATGGTGAAGCACCAGCTAGCTTTGCCGAATTTACCGCTTTAGCGGCGCGCCGTTCGTCGGACATGGTAGAGACCATTATCGAATCCTTATAGATGTAACTTAGAGGAACTGACCCGTCAATGGATGGGTCGGTTTTTTTGTTGTGGGTCTAATGGTTTTGTCGAAAAGTGGTTAAAAGTTTTTATCCGCGAAATTATTTTACATTACCGTGAAATTAATTCGATTTACCGTGGATATATTTTCGATTACCGTGAAATTATGAACATAAACATTAAAATGCTTGTCTTCTACAGCTATTTTCAGGCTTAAAAACATAGAAAAAGAGGACTAAACGATAAAGTCCTCTTCTCTTTATGAACTCTTTTTAATGGAATACAAGCACTTTTCCAATGTTGCTCTGTTTTTTGATGTGATCTCTTCTTTTCTTGGAATCGGTTTATAGATTCCGGATTCATCTTCCCATGTAGGAGGAAGAGGGTGCTTCGCTTCACTCGTCCAACGCTTTAGCCAGTTCTCTGCGATTTGTCCGGAAGGTGCTTGATCATTCATGACACACCATAAATAGGACCACGCTCTCGGAACGACACGCCAAATATCGTAACCGCCACCGCCTGTTGCAATCCAGCGGCCTCCGCAATATTTTTCAGCGACTTTCTTTGCGATCCTTGGAATTTCTGTATACGTTTTCATCGTTACAGATAAATGCGTTAAAGGATCGTAGTAATGAGCATCAACACCATTTTGGGTAATGATAACGTCCGGTTTGAAAAATTCTGCAACTTCCCACAAGCTCTTTTCATAGCACTCTAAGAAGGATTCATCTTCAGTAAAGGCATCGACTGGAACATTAAAAGAAAAGCCATATCCTTTTCCCGCTCCTTTTTCATGAATCGATCCTGTTCCAGGAAACAAGTAGCGCCCTGTTTCGTGGATGGAAAGGGTACAAACATCTGGATCATCATAGAAAGCCCATTGTACACCATCACCATGATGAGCATCTGTATCAACATACAATACACGCGCTTTATATTTACGTTTCATGTATTCAATCGCAATGGAGCTGTCATTGTAGATACAGAACCCAGAAGCTTTTCCTCTAAACCCATGATGAAGCCCTCCACTTAGACTAAGAGCATGCTTTGATTTTCCTTCCATTACGTGATCTACAGCTGTAAGAGTGGCACCGACAATCCAACTGCTCGCTTCATGCATGTTTGGGAAAATGGGTGTATCCTCTGTACCGAGTCCATAATTTAGAGCGATCTCTCGATTAAGCTGTCCTTTTCCAGCCTGCTTTACAGCTTCCACATACCCTGGATCATGAATCAACATGATCTCCTCATCTGTTGCTTGTCTAGGTTTAATAATCTGTTCGTCCTCCAAACAACCTGAATCTCTTAACAGCTCATAAGCTAGCTGTACTCTAAGCTGGTTGAATGGATGCGTCTCACTGAACTTATATCCTAAAAGGTCTGATGAATAAACAAAAACAGAATCATTTTTCATCGTGTTCACCCGGTACAGGTGGCCATTTGACTTCATAGCCGTTGTCAATTAAGTGTTCGATGACTGGAAGCGGGTTCATCGTTCCTACGCGAAATACAATAATCTTTTCTCTCTCATTATGAGAAGGATAGACGAGGACCGAGCTGATGTTCAAGTGGAAATCCTTCAAGACACTCGCTACCTTTGCCAATTCACCAGCTTCGTTCGGTACCACAACTTCTAGATGAGATCCTGGTTGATGAGTACCTGTTAAAAGGATAAAGGCATGTAGCATCTCACGTTCGGTAATTAATCCAACTAACTTCGTCTCTTCCAACACTGGTATACAGCTAACATTATGTTCATAAAAGATCGTGGAAAGTTCTTCTGCAATGTCATAAGGATGAGCGGAAAAGATAGCTTGTTTCATTATGCTGGAAACCGGTTTCTCAAAATCTTCTGGGTGCTCATTTTGATGAAAGATAGAAGGACTCGCATCTTTTACTTCACGATCTGTAACAAGGCCGAGAAAGTCTCCATTTTTGTCAATCACCGGCAAGTTTCGAATATCTTTCTCAAGCATTAACTGAATGGCTGTACCGATCGTTTCGTTTTCATGAATCGTTACAACATTCTTTTGCATCATATTTTGAACGATCATATCGTAACACTCCCATTTGTTTTCTCTCTCGTCTACTGATTGAATTAATACATAAAACGATTTTTAAAACGTAATCGGTCAAACTGCTGGATCGTGTCTAAGTCAATTCTTTTTCCGATGCGGACCATTAAACAATTAGCCGGGTGCGAACTGATCTCAGGATCATCTGTTGCCATATATTCCAGGTCGCCTGCATTCATCATTTTTTCCATGACTTTTCGGTAATCCCAAACGGATAGTTTCGTTCCTTTTAAATCCCAGTGCCAATAGTATTCTGTTGTGATAATGATATAGTCTTCCATGGCATCATCCATCATGGATACTTTTAAAAGTGTTTTTCCAACTTTAAAGTTCCGATATTCAGGTATGACTTCAATCGCACCTAATTCTAATAGATTGTCCATGTTTCCTTCAGACCAACGTTCAAGCGGATCTGGATAGACGTATGTAACATAACCGATAACGGTATCTTTATTTTTGGCGATTATGATTCTTCCTTCTGGTAGTCTAGCAATTTCAGTTACAGCTTTCTTTTGTTCATTTGCCGGCCTAAATGCTTTTAAATCTTCATGAAAATAAAGACCTTCTAATGTTTGGGCTGATACGGGTCCTTCGACTGTAATCGTCCCATGACTCGTCTTTAGTGCTACACAGTTGTATGTTTTGGTATGTTTCATTTTTACACCACCTAGGTTGGTTTCCAACTTCTATTATACATCATTAAAGGTTGTTGTAAGGGTTTACATGACCGTTTTTATAGATAGTTCTAATAAGTTAAAAAATTTAGATAATATGATATAATTAAAGAGATATTCATAAGGGAAGGGAGATTTAGCAATGAAACTGGAAGCGCTTCCGATTATAAAAGGTGATTTTAATCTACAAGATTATGAGGCTACATACGGAGCATTTGATTGGAAAGACATTGAAAAAGAATTCTCCTGGCACAAGACAGGACGAGTCAATATGGCATATGAAGCTATAGACCGTCATGCAGCATCCCATCGAAAAAACAAGGTAGCTCTTTATTTCTCAGATCAAAACAGAGATGAGAAGTATACGTTTAAAGACATGAAAGAGATGTCTAACAAAGCAGGTAATATGTTACGCCAAATTGGTGTTGAAAAAGGAGATCGTGTCTTCATCTTTATGCCGCGTTCCCCTGAACTTTACTTTACGTTTCTTGGTGCAATCAAACTTGGAGCAATTGTTGGTCCGCTGTTTGAAGCATTCATGGAGGGAGCAGTAAGAGACAGACTTGAAGATAGTGAGGCAAAAGTGCTTGTTACTACGCCAGCACTCTTAGAGCGTGTCCCAGTCGATCAACTGCCGAAATTGAAGAATGTTATTTTGGTTGGAGAAGATGTTAAAGAAGAGGGACCGTATGTAAATTATTTCGATCGTATGAATAATGCATCAAAAGATCTAGATATTGAATGGGTAGATCGTGAAGACGGATTAATCCTACACTACACATCTGGATCGACCGGTAAACCAAAAGGTGTCCTTCATGTTCATAATGCGATGCTTCAGCATTTCCAGACTTCAAAATGGGTACTCGATCTAAAAGAAGACGATGTATACTGGTGCACGGCCGATCCTGGTTGGGTAACTGGAACTTCTTATGGCATATTCGGTCCATGGTTGAACGGCGCATCAAGTGTGATTCGTGGTGGACGTTTCTCACCTGAAGATTGGTATGGAACGATTGAAAACTATGGTGTAACGGTTTGGTACAGTGCTCCAACTGCTTTTCGTATGTTGATGGGTGCTGGAGACGAAGTAGTAAAGAAATTTGATATGTCCTCACTCCGTCATATATTAAGTGTAGGTGAACCTCTTAACCCTGAGGTTGTGAGATGGGGAATGAAGGTGTTTAACTTACGCATACATGACAACTGGTGGATGACGGAAACAGGTGGCCAGCTGATCAGTAACTACCCAGCGATGGAGATCAAACCTGGTTCAATGGGTAAACCGTTTCCAGGAGTAGAAGCAGCGATCATTGACGACCAAGATAACATCCTACCTCCGTATCGAATGGGCAACCTTGCCATCAAAAAAGGCTGGCCGTCCATGATGCGTGCAATCTGGAACAATCCTGAAAAATATGATTCTTATTTTACGCCAGGTGGCTGGTATGTTTCCGGAGATTCTGCTTATATGGATGAAGATGGGTATTTCTGGTTCCAAGGTAGAATTGATGATGTGATCATGACCTCAGGCGAACGAGTAGGGCCGTTTGAAGTGGAAAGTAAGCTCGTCGAACACCCAGCTGTTGCAGAAGCAGGTGTAATAGGAAAACCTGATCCTGTTCGAGGCGAGATTATTAAAGCATTCATCGCCCTTCGCTCTGGTTATGAAGCGAGCGATGAACTGATCGAGGAAATCCGTGGTTTTGTAAAAGCAGGACTTGCTGCGCATGCAGCACCGCGTGAAATTGAGTTCCGTGATAAGCTTCCAAAGACAAGAAGCGGTAAGATTATGCGTCGTGTACTTAAAGCTTGGGAACTTGATCTACCAACGGGTGATCTCTCTACGATGGAAGACTAATGTAAACACGATGAAAAACCCTCGAATTATCCATTCGAGGGTTTTTTCTTATTCTTGTTTTGTGTTGTTGCTGGAGGCGGATCGCCTGTGCCAGGATCAGAAGGTTCAGTTGGTGGCGGTGGTGGATCTTGTGGTTTGTCAGGCTTACCTCCATCTCCATTTCCATCTGTTGGTGGAGTAGGTGGTTCAGCTGGCGGTTTCTTTTCACCAACTTGAACTTTTGTTTGTGCAGGAGATTCCTTACCTGCAATATCCACTGCAGTCACATAAACGACTCCAGCAGGTACTTTGGCTGAAGTTTTATCCGCAGTCACAGAGCCGATCTTCTTAAATGATGTGCCATCTGAAGAGTGATAGATGCGGTAACCAATTACATCATTCTCTCCATGAGATGCCCATGAGAGTAAGCCATCTGACATTTTTGCGCCTGCAACTGGAGAAGGAACTTTGCCGTTCTCTTTTAATTCTTTTTCCGGAACAATGTTGTTCAATAGATTCGTTGTGTTCGTTAATTTGTTGAGTGCTTCTAATCCAAGTTCACGCAAGAACTCTTCCTTGATCAATACACCATCTTTCGTGAACTCTTGTGGTGTTGAAGGAAGTGCTTTATACTTCGCATCTCCTACAAGCACATACCGACCTTTGGTTAGTGTATCGTCTACTTCGTTAGGCGTAAACTTAGCGTTAAATAAATCTGTCGTAACAAGTCCAGCACTTCGGCATAGATCAGAAGGCAGCTTGCCAGAAATTCCACAGATCTCACGACGCACGATTCCTGAAGGCATTGCGAATTGCTTGTCGGGATCCACAAGTTGTGGTGAATTTTTGTATGCAGCATTTATAAGTTGTGCCCAAATCGTTTGATTTCTTTGTCCAGTGTTGCCTGCTAGGTCAGCTGGGGTATCATAACCGATCCAAACACCGAACGTTACGTTAGGATTTGATGCAACAAACCAAGAGTCTTTATCACCATTTGTTGTACCTGTCTTACCAGCCCAATCCGATTGGAAAGCTAGTTTGCGAGGAACACCTGAAGCCGTTCCAGAAGACAGAACATCTCTCATCATATCAATTAACAGATAGGATGTTTGAGGACTGTAAACGGGTTTTGCTTCACTCTTATGTTGGTAGATGACTTCACCATCATTAGACTCAATGCGCTCAATCATATAGGCATCAACAAAGTTTCCTCCGTTTGCGAAGGTAGAGAAAGCATTGACGTTTTCTTCAACAGTAATTCCGACTCCCAATGCTCCTAGTGCCATAGATGGTTGTGTACGATCACCTTGCGTAAGGCTCGTTACACCCATCTGCATCAGTTTCTCGGTAGCCTTCATATGATCAACACGCTGATAAGATTTAATAGCTGGTATGTTCCTTGATTTTTTCAAAGAGTGTCGAACTGAAACGAGACCATCAAAATCCATATCATAGTTATTTGGCTTCCATGTTCCTAATGCGATCGGTGTATCAGGAACGATTGAGCCTGGTTGAACTTTACCAGTTTCCAATGCGTAGGAATAAGCAAGTAAGGGTTTCATTGTTGATCCGTTTTGACGAGGCGCTCTCATCGCATGGTTGGTTTGTTCGCGGTTAAAATCACGTCCACCAACAAAACTGATAATTTTTCCTGTCTTATTTTCTATTAGCGTTGCACCAACTTCTTCAGGTTCTGGCTTATCAAGTTTGATTCTTTGTCCTCTGCTGTTATACACGTATTGGTTAGCAGGTCCGAATAAATTATCATTCTTCACTACCTGTTGCATATCATCGTATATCTTTTGATCTATGGTGGTAAAAATCTTAATGCCCTTTTGTCTAACTTGAGTACGTGCATTATCCTCATACTCTTTTAATTCCTCAGCACTTAAATCACTTAGTTTCTTTCCATCTTTTTCAGCGTTCAGCTTTGTAAGCAATTCTACTGTGCGTCTTTGAATTTCGACTGTTAAGTACGGATATCTTTCAAAAGAAGACTGCTTTTTCGTTGTAAGATTCTTCTTAATATCATATTTCATAGCTTCATCATATTCAGCTTGTGTTATGGACCCAGCAGATAACATCCGGCTAAGAACAGTTTGCATACGCTTAATTCCTGCTGTCATGTCTTCCTTTTGTTCTCCACCTTTGTTAAAAGGGGTATAAACGAAAGGGTTCTTTGGAAGGCCAGATAGGTAAGCAGATTGAGCAAGATTAAGCTTAGATGCAGGGACTCCAAAAACCCCTTCTGCAGCGGCTTGTATGCCGGCGACATTTCGACCGGATGAGTTTCTTCCGTAAGGTACGATGTTTAAGTAAGCTTCTAGAATCTCATCCTTCTTGAGTACTTTCTCAAGTCTCATCGCTAGTAAAATTTCTTTTGCTTTTCGATCAAAAGACACTTCATTCGTTAGTATTTGATTTTTAATAAGCTGTTGAGTTAGTGTACTACCACCTGTAACAACAGAAGCACCAGAAAACTCTTGGAACATGGCGCGGAATATGGCTTTTGGCACAACACCATCATGTTCATAAAAATATTGATCTTCTGTTGATATAACGGCTTTTAATACATAAGGAGAAACTTCTTTTAAACTAATCTCTTGTCTATCAAGATCAGATTGAAGCTTTCCTAGATACGTTTTGTTAGCGAAATAGGCGGTACTCGTTTCTTCATAATTATAAATATCTTCTTTCATAGAAGTGTGTGCTCGTACAGGTTCGTCTTTTACGAGTGAAGCGAAGAAACCAGCTCCAACACCTGCAGCGAAAACCCCACCTAGGATAAGTAGTACAGTTACGATCAAGAACATGTTCCATGTGACGTTATATGTAATTCGTGCTGTTCGAATAATTCCTTTTTCCTTCAATAAGTGGACAAATTTCTCCCAGTTTTGCTTCAATTCATCAAAACGAGACATCATTTGGTAATCCCTCCCCCTCGTGTATTATAACATAAGGTCGATTTATGATAGAACACCGTTTTTGGAGATGAAGATTGACATGAAATTCATCTGTGTGGTAAAAATAAATGAAGATTATTATATGTTGAAAGCGAAGATAGGAATGAGTAGCAGGTGTCTCCCTGTTTCAGAAAGCTGGTGGTTGATGCGAACCAGTGCAAAGGCATGCTGTGAATTACCTCCTGGAGCTGTCTCTGTGAACGTTAAGTAGCAGAGAACGGATAAAACCGTTACGAAATGAAGTGAAAAGCCATTATTGTGGCTTTTAATTAGGGTGGTACCGCGAGATTGTCATCACGTCCCTTTCCAACTGGAGAGGGACTTTTTTTATTGTCATTAAACATCATCAAATTACGGAAGGAAAGATCGAAATGAATATTCTGCAAGATTTAGAATTTAGAGGTCTTCTTAATCAAGTAACGGATCAAGAGGGACTACAAAAAGAACTTGATAAAGGAATCGTAAAGCTTTATTGCGGATTTGATCCAACTGCAGACAGCCTTCACATTGGAAACCTGTTACCGATTCTTACACTCAAACGATTTCAAGAAGCGGGACACCAGCCGTTTGCACTAGTTGGCGGTGGAACGGGTTTGATCGGGGATCCAAGTGGTAGACAAACGGAAAGAACATTGAACGAAGCTGAGATTGTTGTTCAATGGACAGACAAGATTAAAAATCAGCTATCAAGACTGCTTGATTTTGAAAGAGAAACGAACCCTGCTAAAACTGTGAATAACTATGAGTGGTTAAGTCAGCTTACGATGATTGAATTTCTTCGTGACGTTGGAAAGAATTTCTCAGTTAATTACATGCTTGCTAAAGATTCCGTTGACTCTCGTTTGGAGGCGGGGATCTCTTTTACTGAGTTCTCATACATGATCTTACAATCGTATGATTTTCTTAATCTTTTTCAAAAAGAAAACGTAAAACTCCAAATAGGTGGAAGTGATCAGTGGGGGAATATTACGGCTGGTATGGAATTGATTCGTCGATCCGGTGAAGAAGAGAAAGCATTCGGACTAACGATTCCGTTAATCACAAAAGCGGATGGAACAAAGTTTGGTAAAACAGCATCAGGAACGATCTGGTTAGATGCAGAAAAAACGACCCCATACGAGTTCTATCAGTTCTGGGTAAATGCAGCTGATGCAGATGTCATCAACTGGCTTAAATACTTTACGTTCTTATCTAAAGAAGAAATCGAAGTTTTGGAAAAATCATTAGCTGAAGCACCAGAAAAACGTGAAGCTCAAAAAGCATTAGGTCGAGAAGTAACGACGCTTGTTCACGGAGAAGCAGCTTACAAGCAAGCGGTAAAGATCACAGAAGCACTATTCAGTGGAAATCTTTCTGACTTAACGGCTGCTGAGATCGAACAAGGATTTAAGGATGTTCCTTCATTCCTGGCTTCAAATACAGAGGACTTAAACATTGTAGATTTACTAGTTGATGCGAAGATTTCTCCATCTAAAAGACAGGCAAGAGAAGATGTAACGAATGGAGCTGTATCAATCAACGGCCAAAAGATTCAAGATACAGCTTATATGGTTGGTGAAAACGACCGCATTGAAAACAAGTTTGTCATCATCCGACGCGGTAAGAAAAAGTATACGTTGATCAGATACTAAAAAAAGTAGGAACCCTGTACGAAGGGTTCCTCTCTAACTTTATTAAAGGAAGTGTTTGTTTTGAAGAAAATTAAACTAGCAGAAGACCTTCAATTTTCACAGATCGTTCACGGTCATTGGCGTTTAGCTGAATGGAATCTATCTCCTGAAGAGCTACTTTCACTTATGGAACGATGTATTGAAGCAGGAATTACAACGTTTGATCATGCTGATATTTATGGGAACTACATGTGTGAAGAACTCTTTGGACAAGCACTAGCTCTCAAACCTTCTCTAAGAGAAGACATTCAAATCGTGACGAAGTGTGGCATTAAACTCGTATCTGAAAATCGTCCTCAACATACGATAAAATCCTATGATACGAGTAAAGAACATATCATCTCTTCTGCAGAAAATTCATTGCAAAAAATGAATACTGATTATGTAGATGTTTTGTTGATTCATCGCCCAGATCCTTTTATGGACCCGGCTGAAACAGCAGAGGCTTTCCATATCTTAAGAAAAGAGGGGAAAGTTAAGCATTTTGGAGTTTCTAACTTTACACCTAAACAAATGGAAATGCTGCAGAGTGAGTATGATGGCCCGCTTGTAACGAATCAGATCGAGTTATCTGTTCTTCATGAACAGTCGTTTTTTGACGGTACGATCAATCACCTTCAAAAAGAAAAAGTAAAACCAATGGCGTGGTCTCCGCTTGCTGGGGGAAGATTGTTTAAAGGAAGCGATGAAAAAGCAGTACGCGTGAAAAAAGCATTAGAAAGAGTAGCTAGTGAAACAGAAGCTTCTTCCATAGATGAAGTCGCATATGCGTGGCTGTTAAAGCACCCATCACAGATCATGCCGATCGTAGGAAGCGGAAAAATGAACCGTATTGAAGCGGCTGTAAACGCAGCAAACTTACCATTAACGCGCGAGCAGTGGTTCTATATCTTACAAGAAAGTATGGGGAAAGAAGTAGATTAATTCATACTTATTCACTCCTAAATAAGCTCAAAATCCATGCAGCATGCTGTGTGGATTTTTTTATTATATTTGTAGAACAATCTATTAGTAATTAGTTCCTTAGTAGTATAATATTAGAAATAAATACTAAAAGATGGGGATGCAACAATGATAACGTTAAGCAATACCAGTTCTACGAAGAGTTCACAAGTTTTAAATGAAAGCGCTGTACTCTCGGCGATCGATCGTTCTGTAGCTATGATTGAATTTGATCCACATGGAAAAGTACTATGGGCAAACAAAAACTTTGCTAATACGATGGAGTATCATGTTGATGAGATGCCATTATTGATACATAAACAATTCTGCACTGAAGATTTCTTGCGAAGTGGTGAATATGATCGTTTTTGGAAAAGTTTAAGAGAAGGTAAAACCTTTCAAGAGAAGATTCAACGTGTTACAAAATCAAAGCGACTTATTTGGCTAGAAGCCACGTATACACCTGTCCTCGACGAAAATCATAAAGTCACAGCTGTGGTTAAGATCGCTACAGATATTACGAATAGAGAAAATAATACGATTACGGTTGCTTCTGATCTTCAACATATGTCCTTAGAATTACTGACACGAGCGGAAGAAGGATTGAAGAAAAGTAATGAGATCTCTCTATCAACTGAAAAATTAGTTTCAGAATCCCAACAAAACATATTGATATTAGAATCTCTGAAAAAACAAGCTACTTCTATTGAGGATATCGTAAAAACGATTCGTGAGATTGCGGCACAAACCAATTTGTTAGCTTTAAACGCAGCTATAGAAGCGGCTCGGGCTGGTGATCATGGAAGAGGATTTAATGTTGTAGCTGTGGAAGTTAGAAAATTGGCGAATCGCGTTCAAGATTCTATTCAAGAAGTGAACGCACATATTTCAGGAATTACAGGCGAGATCAACAAGATCAATGATGTGACTCACCGATCACAAGAAGGAATAACGAATAACAAGAAATTGATCGAACAAGCGATGGAAGAATTTTTAGGAATTGAAAAATCTGCTCGACAATTAGAGTCACAGTCAAGTAAGTTTAAGGAACTTTTATAAGAATAAGAAAACCCCTAACGCCTTTAAAAAAGGTGTTAGGGGTTTCTTTACTCTTATTAACGAGAGTAGAATTCAACGATAAGTTGTTCTGTGATCTCAGCAGGAAGTTCAGAACGCTCTGGTAAGCGAGTGAAAGTACCTTCCAATTTGTTTTCATCGAATGTTAAGAAATCAGGTACGAAGTTGTTTACTTCGATCGCTTCTTTAATAGCAGATGAATTGCGAGATTTTTCACGAACACCGATTACATCGCCAGCAGATAGACGGTAAGAAGCGATATCAACACGCTTGCCGTTTACTGTGATGTGACCGTGGTTAACTAATTGACGAGCTGCACGACGCGTACGAGCAAGACCAAGACGGTAAACTACGTTGTCTAGACGAGATTCTAAAAGAATCATGAAGTTTTCACCGTGGATACCAGTCATTTTACCAGCATCATCAAAAATGCGGCGGAATTGACGCTCGTTTACACCATACATGTAGCGAAGCTTTTGCTTCTCTTGTAATTGTAAACCGTATTCAGAGATTTTTTTACGTTGAGTTGGACCATGTTGTCCTGGTGCGTATGGACGCTTAGAAAGTTCTTTCCCAGTTCCGCTTAGAGAAATTCCAAGACGACGAGAAACTTTCCATGTTGAACCTGTATATCGAGCCATAATTGACTCCTCCTTCACATGTTTGTTTGTGTTAAAACAACAACAGTGACTATGGCCTTTTCATGAGCATATTTTGTATGAAAAACATCTTCACTTCAGCAGCCTATGAAGCTACGCGATGTTCCCAGATTAACAAAAACCTGGGTACAAAATAAAGACTGATGATGGACACAGTGCCGCTTATTTTACACAAAGAATAGTATAAGCTTTTTTGCTATTCGATGTCAACCTGATACCAATATGGATAAAATATTTTTAGGGACAAATTGTAAAAGTGTTAACATTCATATATGATATGAGTAAGAAAGCGCTTACATTTTATATAGCCTTTAAAGGAGAAGTAAAAATGGATACAAAACGCTTTGAAACTGATGTGATTCATAAGGGGTATAATGCTGAACAACATAATGGAAGTCTAGCTCCTCCTATTTTTCAAACTTCAACTTTTGTTTTTGATAGCGCTGAAACGGGTGCTGCACGATTTGCAGGTGAGCAGGAAGGATATATCTATTCTAGACTTAGCAATCCTACCGTCGCGATGTTAGAAGAACGAATTGCAGCGATGGAGAAAGGGGAGAAAGGTCTAGCATTTGGTTCCGGCATGGCTGCGGTGTCCGCTATACTTCTCGGATTAACGAGAACAGGTGATCATATCCTCTGTTCAGAAGGAGTTTATGGTTGTACCTTTGGTCTGCTTCAGCTTATGGAAGAAAAATATCATATTACACACAACTTTCATTCGATGAACGATGAGGAATCGATACGGTCAGCGATTACCGATCATACAACAGTCATATATATTGAATCTCCGATAAACCCGACAATGAAACTTGTAGATCTAAGTATGGTGGCAAGAATTGCAAAAGAATTTAATATTCCAGTTGTTGTAGATAATACGTTTTCATCTCCTTATCTACAGCGTCCCCTTGATTTAGGCTGTGATATAGTTCTGCACAGTGCCACGAAGTATTTATGTGGTCATGGGGATGTAATAGGAGGTCTAGCGGTTGGAAAGCAAGAACTGATGAGCCATCTTGCTATGACCACTCAAAAGGATATTGGTGGAGTCATGTCTCCTTTTGATGCTTGGCTGCTTTTAAGAGGTATCAAGACACTTCCTGTTCGAATGGACCGTCATTGTGAGAATGCGAAGAAACTTGCAGACTTGTTAAAGAAACATCCTAGCATAAATCGAGTTCTGTATCCGGGTGACCCTGATTTCCCTCAATATGAGCTTGCGAATAAACAGATGTTGAACGCTGGAGGTCTCATCAGTTTTGAGATTAAAGGAGATAAAGCAATCGCTCAAAAGTTTATGAACCATTTAGAACTCATTAAGATCGCCGTTAGTCTTGGTGATGCTGAAACACTTATTCAACATCCTGCTACCATGACACATGCTGTCGTTCCTGAGGAGAATCGAATTCAGATGGGTATCAGTGATCAGCTTCTACGCTTATCGGTTGGTTTAGAAGCATGGGAAGATATCTGGGATGACATTAAACAAAGTTTAGATTCTTTATAAAAGGCTGTTTTCGTAAACTTTGTTGCTTTTGGAAGTAGTTGATTTCCGTTCCAAGGTGCTCGCTTTCCGCGGGGCAGACGGTGAGCCACATTCGTACGTTTCACGTAAAGTGTCTCACCTTTCTAGTTGCAGTGGCTAGCCCCTCGAGGTCAAAAGTTAAATCGACCATGAAGGCAAGGAACGCCTTCCTTGTCCATTAACCTTTTGCTTGTCGGGGCTGAACGAGCCACTTCCACTTTTAGGAATGCCCGCCTGTCCCGCAGGAGTCTCGCTCCTTCCACTCCAATCAACTGTCAAGGGAGATTTGAAAGCAATATTAAACAAAAGAAGCCCTGCGCTCAATAGCGCGGGGCTTGTTTAATAGTAAGGAAAACTAGATATAACGAAGTAAAACCTCACAGAATTTTTCTATGTTCTCTTGATCGATCTCATCAAATCGTGCTTTCTCTGGACTATCGATATCTAAAACTCCTAGCAGCTTTCCGTCTTTCACTAACGGAACAACGATCTCGGATTGAGAAGCTGCATCACAAGCAATATGACCAGGGAACTCATGAACATCTTTTACGACTAACGTTTCTTGATTTTGAGCGGAAGTTCCGCAAACTCCTCTTCCAAGTGGAATTCTTACACAAGCTGGAAGCCCTTGAAAGGGTCCCAGAACTAATTGGTTCGTCTCTTCTTCAAGTGTATAAAAACCAACCCAGTTTACTCTGTCTAAAAATTGATTCAAAAGAGCAGATGCGTTTGCAAGGTTTGCAGTCGCATTTGTTTCACCTTCTAATAAAGCTGAGAGTTGTTTAAATAGAAGAGAATAAGCTTCATTTCTGTCTGTACTATATTGCTGAACGGAAAACATCAAGATTCCTCCAAACCTGATAAATTGTTTACTCTATCCTATCAAAAAATGTTGAACTATACACTCAAAAGCCCTTATTTGTCGAGCGATTAATAAAGGTTTATGTCTCTCGCCCAAGAATTTTATACAAGAGGGAAGGACGGTGGAAGAAAATGAAGACAGATCCAATGGAAACGAAACTGAAAATAGCAGAGGCAGCGATTGCTCTTTTTACAAGCCAAGGGTTTAAAGGAACGACTGTTAGACAGATAGCAAAAAAAGCAGGTGTGAACATCGCTTTAATTTCGTACCATTTTGGAGGAAAGAAAGGTCTTCTAGAAGAGTTGATCACTTCATTTTTTGAAGGTTATATTAGAAGGATTGAAATCATCTATCACACATCCAGCTCTCCAACGGTTAAAGGAAGCTTCATTGAAGTAGTAGAAGCGTTATTGATCTATCAACAACGAAACCTTCCTCTTGCGCGTTTTGTATATCGGGAGATGACGCTTGATTCAACATTGGTACGTGAACTCATGTCTACTTACTTAGTTAAGGAAAAATACTTTTTACAAACCTTGTTCGAAAAAGGAATAAAGAAAAAAGAGTTCAGAAGGCAGCCTGTGGACTTTTTAACCATTCAGTTCAAAGATATGATGATGCTTCCTTTTTTACACCCTCTTTATTTAGCTGAGGTGTATCAGATAAATGCAGAGACAGAAACGTTCATCCAGCCATATAAAAAGTGGATGATGAACTGGTTTGATAAATGTGTTTGCATCTCAGAAAGAAAAAATCCCCTGCTGTCTGCTGTTCAAAAACCCTTATTCGGCTCTATTCAGGAGAAGTGGGGAAGTTAATGTTGCTGTTGATACGAATTGATCCAATCCTTGACCGAGTCCCTTAGCGCTGTGGGCATCAGACCCATAGACAAGAGGGATTTTTCTTTTTTGTGCCTCTTTTATAATCCAATTAGATGGATATGGCTCCAAACAGTATGGCTTAACAGCACCTGCTCCATTATAATCCAGATACATGTTACGTTCAGACAATACCGTTAAGATCCCTTCTACTTCGTTTTCATAGGAAAAATCTGTAGGAAAAAGAGTCTGGAATTTCTTCGCTAATGTCATATGTCCAATCCTTCTTGGCTGGTGCTTTCCAAATGAGTGACTGATTGAATTTTTTACCGTCTGAAAGTATAGCGAGTAGACTGTAGAGAGGCTGCCGGATTGCTCGATCAAATCTCTAAATACGTTCTCATCATAATCCATGCAGAAGTACTTATTTTTAACCTTTAGAAAATGTACAGAGAGAATGGCATCATCGAGCTCAGGCCAAACTTCTTTCAAAAAAGTATTCGTCTCCTCTTCATAGCCATCAATAAAATCGATCTCTAAACCCGTAAAAATCTCAATTTTACTTCTATAAAACTTCTTAAGTTCCCTCAAAGTATCGAAGTATTTTCCTAATTGTTCATGTGTCATGCTGCTGTCTTTCGTGGGAGCAGGATCAACAAATGTTTGAGGGAGCGGGGCATGCTCTGTAAAGGTCATACCTTTCATACCTAAAGAGATAGCTCTTTCGATATACATTTCAAACGTGTCTGTAGACCCATGAGGACAAAAGGGCGTGTGAACATGTCCATCAAAGTACATCTTTCTTACTCCTCCTTTCGACAAATTCTTCATTAAATTGGAAAAAAATTATCAGATTATGCAATTTTTTTGCGTCAAATGTTTGTTTACATGTTATCATAAAAGCATTAAACTGCAATTTTATAGAATAAAAACTAAATTAGATCGTTAAAGCGATTTAAACATACGAATACATAATAAAGACAATATAGAAATTTGAACAGATAGAAAGGGTGCCTCTGATGATATACATAGTCATTGCCATCGTTACATTCCTAGCATTGATCCTGTACGGTGCCATGTCACGACGAAGGGTGTATAAAGAAATAGACCGACTTGAAGCATGGAAGATGCAAATTATGAATCGCCCATTAACAGAAGAGATCTCAAAAGTTAAGGGTATGGCGATGATTGGTGAAACGGAAGAGAAGTTTGAAATGTGGCGTCAAGAATGGGATGAGATGGTAACGACTCAACTTCCTAATTTAGAAGAAGACTTGTTTGATGCCGAAGAATATACCGATAAGTATCGTTTTAAAAAAGCTAAATCCATTTTGGCTGGTGTTAGTCAGTCATTAGAAAAGATGGATATGAGGATTAAAGAGATTACTTCTGAGATCAATGAGTTAGTTACGAGCGAGGAACTTAATCGGGAAGAGATTGTTGAAGCGAAAGAAAAGCTTCAAGAAACAAAGAAGTACTATTTAACACATATCCGTGCGTTAGGTCAGACAGCACCCATCTTTGATAAAGAACTCGACGAGATAAAAGCTTTGTTTGAAACCTTTGAATCATTAACTGTCCAAGGAAGCCATCTAGAAGCTAGACAAAGACTTGTAGAGAGTTTGAATCGTATCTCTGATTGTAGGACGAAGATGCAAGGTGTTCCTGAACTTCTGGTGATCCTTCAATCTGATATCCCTAATTCACTTAAAGAATTAAGTTCAGGTTTTACAGAGATGGAACAGCAAGGTTATGTTCTTCACCATATTGGCATTGAGAAAGAGATTAGTTCTTTAAAAGATCTTACCGATAAAGCCCTGAACAAAGTCCTTGAACTAGAGCTTGAAAGTGCTCAAAAAGATATGGATGAAACGATTCAAAAAATGGATCAGTTATATGAAATGCTTGAGAACGAAGTGCACTCCAAACAATTTGTAATGAGTGAAAGAGAAGTCTTTGATTCTAATATTCAAGATCTTCATGATAGAATCGAGAACTTAAAGCAAGAAACTCAAATTGTTTCTTCTACTTACTTGATTGAACAAAACGAAGCAGAGATGCAAAAGAAGATAGAAAAACTCTTTCATAAACTACAAAGCCGTTTCTTAATTATTGAAGATTCAATTGAAGAAAAAAGAGAATCTTATTCTGTTATTCGTGAGATGATGGAAGAGATGCAAAAGCAGATGGAAGAGCTGCAGCGTTCACAAAAAGTATATGAAGAAATGCTTCATAACTTAAGAAAAGATGAGCTTGAGACAAAACAAAGCTTAAGAGAACTCAGAAAGAAACTTCTTGAAGCGAGAAGGATGGTACAAAAGAGTAACCTTCCAGGACTACCGGAACATTACTTAATCACCATCGGAAAAGCCGAAGAATATATCATTGAAGTTTCTAAAAAACTGGATGAGAAACCTCTGGAAATGTCAGATGTCTCTTACGTACTCAACAAAGCTCATGAAGCAGTGAACGAAGGCTATGATGAAACGTCTAAGATGATCGAGAATGCTTTTTTAGCTGAGAAGCTCATCCAATACGGAAATAGGTTTAGAAGCTCTTATCAAACTGTTTCTGTTCGATTGATTGAAGCTGAGATCGCTTTTCGAAATTATCAATATGAAGATGCTCTTGAGATCGCAGCTTCTGCTATAGAAAGTGTTAGACCTGGAATTCTTAAAGAGATGGAAATTAACTTAAAGTCACATGTATAAAAACTGTATGGATTCATTTCCTGCAGTTTTTTTGCTGTTTAAAAGAAATTAACAAAAACTAGGAGCTATGTGATGATGTGCACGATAGCTAAATTATGGTATGATAATGAAATGTGTGTTTTAGAACGGTTTGGAATGGAAAATTGGAGGATTCAACAATGATTTATTTGGATAATAGTGCAACAACAAAACCTTATAAGGAAGTTTTGGATACGTTCGTAACGGTGTCAGAAAAGTATTTTGCCAATCCATCTTCCCTTCACTCAAAGGGAGGAGAAGCGGAAAAGTTGCTAGGGCAAGCAAGAAAGTCAATTGCTCAGTTATTGGAGGTTGCTCCATCTGAAGTGGTTTTTACCTCTGGTGGTACAGAAGGCAATAATATAGCGATTAAGGGTATAGCTTTTCAACATCAAAATCGAGGTAAACACCTTATAACATCTTCTGTTGAGCATGCATCGAGTCATGAGTCCTTTCAATATCTAGAATCACAAGGTTTTGAAATAACATATCTCCCCGTGGACCAAGACGGTTTGATCTCATTAGAAGATCTTGAGCGTTCGATCCGGCCGGATACGATACTTGTTTCACTTATTCATGTCAATAATGAAACAGGAACGATTCAACCTATTCAAGAGATAGGTGAAATCTTGAAAGAGCACCCGAAGATTTTTTTCCATGTCGACAATGTTCAAGGTGTCGGTAAGGTTGATCTTCCACTTAGAGAGTGGGGAATTGATCTATGCACCATATCTGCACATAAAATTCACGGTCTAAAAGGAAATGGTATTCTATTCGTCAAGAACGGAGTGAGTATCTCTTCTTTATTCACTGGTGGAGAACAAGAATTAAAGAAAAGAGCCGGAACTGAAAATGTTGCAGGTATTGTAGCTATGGCAAAAGCGTTAAGGTTAATTCTTCAAGAGAGTAAGGAAAAGAAAGAAAGTTTATTTGAGATCAAGCAGTTCTTAATCGAAGAGTTACGGTCCATAGATGGAATAGACATCAATACTTCTATGAAGTACTCAGCTCCTCATATTATTAATTTTTCAGTGAAGGGTATCAAACCAGAAGTGCTGATCCATTCCCTTGATAAGAGAGATGTGTATGTATCTACTCGATCTGCATGCTCTTCAAAACAAGGGGGAGCTAGCCGTATCCTTCTAGAGATGGGATTAGGAGAAAATCGTGCTTCAACAGCTATTCGATTGAGTACCTCCTATGGAAATACATTGAAAGAAGCAGAAAAGGCTTTAAAGGTTCTTAAAGAAGAACTATTAAATATTAAAAAGGTAATGAGGTAATAAAGATGATATATGATCATTTAGTCGTACGTTATGGTGAGTTATCATTGAAAGGGAAAAACAGAAGACATTTCGAATCACAGCTCTTTGAAACGGTAAAAAGAAAACTGCGACCATTTCAAGGGCTGAATATTTCAAAACATTTTGACCGAATTGTTATTGAATTAAACGGTCAATCTTATGAACCAATCGTAAAATCTTTACAAGATATTTTTGGTATCCACTCGATCAGTTTAGCAGTAAGATCTGAAAATGACTTAGAAGCCATTCAAAAAGCAGCGTTAATCGCTCTTAATGAAGCGATTGAAGGGAAAAAGACCTTTAAAGTTACAGGTAAACGCTCATTAAAGTCCTTCCCAGTTAACTCCATGCAGCTTAACCAAGAAGTTGGTGGATACCTATTAAGGAACACAGAAGGCTTAACGGTAGATGTTCATAATCCGGATGTAAATGTAAAAGTCGAAGTAAAAGATACAGGAACTTACATCAGCTCAAAATCGTTTGAAGGTGCTGGCGGTCTTCCGATCGGTGTTGGCGGTAAGGCGATGCTTATGCTTTCAGGAGGAATCGACAGTCCAGTAGCTGGTTATCTAACGATGAAACGCGGCGTTCGAATTGAAGGGGTTCATTTCCATAGTCCGCCTTTCACAAGTGAACGAGCAAAGCAAAAAGTAGTTGATCTGACGCAAGAACTTACTCGCTACAGCGGAGGCAAGATTAAGCTTCATGTTGTTCCATTTACAAAAATCCAACAAACCATTAAAGATAAGATTCCTTCTAGTTATAGCATGACGATTATGAGAAGAGTCATGCTAAGAATTACTGAACGATTAGCAGAGAACAACCATGCGATGGCTATCGCAAACGGAGAGAACCTCGGTCAAGTTGCAAGTCAAACGATGCACAGCATGTATGCAATTAATGAAGTAACGAACATGCCTATTCTTCGTCCTGTTATTACAATGGATAAGCTAGAGATCATGAATTTGTCGCATAAAATTGGAACATACGAGATCTCAATTCGTCCTTATGAAGATTGCTGTACGATTTTCTTGCCATCTGCACCAAAGACTAAGCCGAAACGTGAGAAAGCGATTCGGTACGAGAAAAATATTGAGAACCTTGAAGAGTTGATTGAAGAAGCGGTTAATGAAGTTGAGACGCTGATTCTTGAAGAAGGGAAATCAGCGGACGAAACGTTTGATGATTTGCTCTAAAAGGAACTTTTAGTAGTAAGGCATGGTGTTAGTTCTTGAAAGCAGTTGATCTCCGTTTCAGGTTGCTCGCTTTCCGCGGGGCAGGCGGTGAGCCCCTTGCCGCTTTGCGCCCTTAAGGGTCTCACCTGACCGCTTGTCCCGCAGGAGTCTCGCACCTTACACTCCAATCAACTTGTCAATGAGGAAGAAACAGAATAGTAAGAAACACCTTAATAAAGAAATTTTTAAACACCTGATAACATGTAGCGGTTTGATTCAGGCACGCTTCAATTCTGAAAAAATTATAGCAACAAGATACAAACCAAGTGAAAAAGTCTGCACATTGTGCGGGCTTTTTTATTATAAGAGCTGTAGCTTTTGCATTTCCATTGTTTCTTCTTTGCAGGTTGATTGAAGTGTAAGATTCCCGACTCCTATCGGACGAGCAATCAGGTGGAGACTGTTAATCCTAATGGTGCAAAGCAGCAGGAGGCTCATCGTTCGCCCTATGGAAAGCGAGCAAGTGTGAGAAGAAATCAACTGCATTCAAAAATATTCTTTTAACTAATATCCTAAATGGCAACACACACAACAATTTCCAAGAATTGAATCGGCCATTTAGACACATCTTATTAGTACAAAGGAGGTGAAACAACATGGCAAACCAAAACCAATTAGTAGTACCAGGTGCACAACAAGCTGTAGACCAAATGAAGTATGAAATCGCTTCTGAATTCGGTGTAAACCTTGGACCAGATTCAACTGCACGTGCTAACGGATCTGTAGGTGGAGAAATCACTAAGCGTCTAGTAGCTCAAGCTCTAGGTGGATACTCTAAATAAATAGTAATGGCTAACGGAGCGGGTTGTCCCCGCTCCTTTTATTTTTGTTCATATATGACTAAATTTTAAAAATTTTCTAAAATATATTATAATGGTAAAGAACAACATGAATTGAAAGGGTGAAAGAAATGAATTTGATAGCTCCTAGCATTTATAATTTAACAGAAGAAATGGAAAAGTATGCTTTAAACCCTGAAAAAAAAGCTTTAATCTGGATGGATGAACAAGGCGTTACAGAGGAGATCACCTATAAGAACCTCCTAGACAGAGCGAATCAGATTGCGAACTCTTTAGAAGAACTAGGATTGGCTAAAGGTGATCGAGTTCTGATCATCATGCCGAGATTGATCGAAACATATGCGGTGTATATCGCTTGTTTGAAAGCTGGAATATCTGTTATACCATGTTCAGAAATGTTACGAGCTAAGGATCTGAGCTACCGTGTCCAACATAGTGAAGCTAAAGCAATCATTGCTGATTACCGCTTTACAGAGCAAGTTAATGAGATCAAAGACGACTTACCTACTCTTACATATAAGATCAGTGCGAACGGGGAGACAGAAAATTGGTTAAGCTTACAAGCGATCACGAATAATGTAAGCGTTTCCTACAAGTCTCCTGAAACAGCAAAAGATGATATGGCTTTTTTGTCTTATACTTCTGGTACAACAGGCCAGCCTAAAGGTGTTGTACATACACACGGATGGGCCTATGCTCATATTCGTACAGCTGCTAAAAGCTGGCTCAATATTTCAGAAGATGACAAGGTTTGGGCAACTGCAGGACCTGGTTGGCAGAAGTGGATTTGGAGTCCATTCTTATCAACATTAGGCACAGGTTCAACCGGATTTGTCTATCAAGGGAAGTTCGATCCGAAAAAATATTTAACGCTTTTGCAAGATCAGCAGATCTCTGTATTATGTTGTACACCAACAGAGTATCGTTTAATGGCAAAAGTAGATAATTTGAATCAATATAAGTTACCACAACTAAGGAGCGCTGTATCAGCTGGCGAACCGTTAAACCGAGAAGTAATCGATACATTCGAAAAGTACTTCCACATCAAAGTCCGTGATGGTTATGGGCAAACAGAGAATACGTTATTAGTCGGTACGATGGAAGGTATGGAAATCAAGCCAGGTTCGATGGGTAAACCAACGCCTGGAAACGATGTTGACGTGATTGATGAGAACGGAAAACCTGTTACTGCTGGAGAAGTTGGAGATATTGCTGTTCATAAAAATTGTCCTGCTCTCTTTAAAGAATATTACAAAGACCGAGATCGAACGATGATGGCTTTCCGTGGCGACTATTATGTTACGGGTGATAAAGCAAAGAAAGATGCTGAAGGTTATTTTTGGTTTGAAGGCAGAGGTGACGATATTATCATCTCATCAGGCTATACGATCGGTCCTTTTGAAGTTGAGGACGCCCTTGTAAAGCATCCTGCTGTTAAAGAATGTGCGGTAGTAGCAAGCCCAGATGAAATACGGGGTCATATTGTTAAAGCGTTTGTTGTTTTACGAGATCAAACGGCAAATAACGATGCTCTAACAAAAGAGCTTCAAGAACACGTAAAAGAACTTACGGCTCCGTATAAATACCCAAGATCGATAGAATATGTTGATGATCTTCCTAAGACAACCTCAGGAAAGATCAGACGTATCGAGCTGCGTCAGTTAGAAGCATCTAAGACTAGATGATGTTTTAAAGAAAAGCAGATACTTTATCTGCTTTTTTGTTTGGTATTTACGTTATACTACTGTAAAAAGATGATTGGTAAAGGTGGTCAAATCAATTGGGGACGCTCTTTTTTAACGGAAAAATCTATACGATGGTTAATGAAGGTGAGCATATTGAAGCTGTTTACGTAGAAAACGGCAAAATTATTAAAACTGGCGCGGAAAAAGATTTATCAAAAACGTTTAGCGAGCATATTACAAAAAAAGTCGATCTAAAAGGATATGTTATGTATCCAGGTTTTGTAGACAGTCATCTGCATTTGCTCGGTCACGGTGAAAAATTGATAAAACTTAATCTTTCAGAAATGAATTCTGCTGAAGAGATGGAGCATGCTTTGCGAGAGAAAGCAAGTACTCTTACATCCGATGAATGGTTGCTCGGAGAAGGCTGGAACGAGAACAATTTTATCGACCGTAAGATTTTTCATAGGCAAGAACTAGATGATATTTCAGGAGGACGGCCTGTCCTTTTATCCAGAGTGTGTCGTCATGCATTTTTAGCAAACACGAAAGCTTTAGAATTGGCTGGTATTACAAAGGATACGATTGATCCTCCAGGTGGAATTATCGTAAGAGATACTGATGGAGAAGCAACAGGGCTTCTACATGATAGTGCAGCAGAACTTGTGAAGAAAGTTGTGCCAGAAGGTTCACAGAACTATTTAAATACTGCCTTAAGGACCTCTATCAAAGATTTGCTTTCACTAGGATTAACAGGAGGTCATTCAGAAGACTTAAGTTATTACGGGTATGTTGAAAGACCGTTGAGTGCTTATAAATCTGTCATCGATGGAGAAGAAATTAAGTTTCGTGCCCACCTTTTAGTACATCATGAAGCTTTTGAGGACTTCATAAATGTAAAAAAGGAATATGAGTTGCCTTTTGTAGAGTATGGCGCACTAAAAATATTTGCAGATGGAGCTTTTGGAGGGCGGACCGCTTGGCTCTCTCAGCCTTATAATGATGCTCCTGAAACATCAGGTGTATCGATTCATACTGATAAAAAACTTGCCAAACTTGTTCAAAAAGCGAGAGACCACCATATGAATGTAGCTGTCCATACGATTGGTGATATGGCTTTGAGGCAAACGATTGAAGCGATAAAGAACAACCCGGCAAAAGAAGGTAGAGATCGTCTTATTCATGTTGGACTAGTGGATGATGATTTGATTGCTGACATGAAGCAACTACCTGTCATATTAGATTTACAACCGGGCTTTGTAGCATCAGATTTTCCCTGGTTGATCGAACGGCTCGGTACAGATCGAATTTCAAATGCGTTCCCTTTCAAAAGATTGCTTGATGAACAATTGATTTGTGCAGGAGGCTCTGACGCTCCAATCGAACCGGTGAACCCGCTTCTGGGTATATTTGCAGCGGTTACCCGAAGAAAACCAGGAGAGCATCATGAAGGATATGTTCCAGAACAAAAATTAACGATGTTTGAAGCGATAACGTTATATACAATCGGAAGTGCTTCTGCGATCATGCAAGAGGATGTTAAAGGGATTATTAAAGAAGGATACTTCGCTGATTTTACTGTCTTAGACCGGGATCTTTTTAAGGTTTCAGAAGATGAGATCTTAGAGTCTAAGGTGGTATTCACGATTGTTGATGGTGATATCGTCTATGAGAACAAACGTGAGAATAACCTAGCATAAATAGAAGAAAAACAGCTTGCATAAAGGATGCAAGCTGTTTTCTTTTATGACTTATGCCTTATAAAAAGCTTCTTTTTACTTTATGCCAGAAAGAATTGTCTTTTAATTTTACTGTCTTGATCCTTTTACTCGTGAGCTCAAAATGTAAGGTTTCACAATGTTTAATGCTCATTGCCTCGTTGTCCATACCAATAATCGGATAATGGCTGTTATCATGCTTGATCTTTAAGGTCATCTTACGGTTATCACTGAGAATAAACGATGAACCTAGCGTGCGATAATGATTGTTATTTAATGAGGCGAGCTCACTGATTTGATAGCAGGCAAGCATCGGGTCAACGACTGCACCGTTAACTGATTTATTATAAGCCGTACTGCCTGTAGGAGTCGAAATGATCATTCCGTCACCACGAAAGGTTTCGAAATACAAATCATCAATGAAGACATCAATCTCAAGAGTTCGGATAATAGAAGAACGAAGAGAACATTCGTTTAAGCAAAAAAATGACCCTTGTCCATCAATGTTTACCGATAGAGCAGGATACTTTCTAACTTCAACTTGTTCGTTTTTCATTGCTTCAATCATACCGGCTTGATCATCAATATGAAAATCACAATAAAATTCATTCTCGAGTGTACTAACTCCGACATACAAACAATCATCTCTAAAGCCTGTTTTTCGGACTGCTTGTAAGAAGGTACCGTCACCACCGATACTAGCTATGATATTAGCTTCTTTCTCATCTTCGACTATTTCGAATCCCTCTGTTTTGGCCAAGGAAAGTAATGAGTGGATCTTCTCTAGAGTACGTTCTTCCTTTTTGTAAAAAAAGAAAATTTTATTGCGAACAGCCATATTGTCTTCCTCCCTTAAATTTATCTGCTTCACTATTTTGTTCTGAGTCATGCAATCGAATTCTTGATTCTATTGTAACAGACTTCATAACGTTTAGATTGTATGACCTCTGCCCATAATGAAGAGATAACAGAAGGGAAGAGCATGTATGGTTTGGATTGCAATTTTATTTGGATTTTTACTAATTTTATTAATCGTAGTAAGTATTTCAACGATTCACATCTCCATTTATTTCGTTCATCGAAATGATAATAGTAACATTCAAGTGAATTTTAAGATGTATCGTTTCTTAACATATAAACTGAATGTGCCTCTGATCATGGTAGATGCTGAAGATCATTCCGTAAAGATCAGGGAAGAAAAACAATCGACGCTCGGACAGAAGAAAGAAAAGAAGAAAATCACGTTCTCACAAATAAAAAAACAATATCGATCTTTTAATCAGATGCTTAAGCATATCAACCATTTTTACCAGATAATCGCTGCATTTTTGAAGAAGATGAGAGTGAAAAAAGTAGAATGGCATAGTGCGATCGGACTTGGTGAAGCTTCTTCATCAGCCATAGCTGCTGGTACGGTTTGGGGGTTTAAAGGCATAGCCATACAAGTGCTGAATACGTTTTTCAAACTCGAAGAATCACCGAATATAACCGTTGTCCCCGTATTTCAAGGTATGCATAGTGAAACACGGTTTTCTTGTATGATTTCATTTAAAATCGGGCATGCTATTGTCGTTATGTTAAAAATCTTAAAGTCCTGGCGAATGGTAAGTCGTTCGACTAAGGTGAATTCTGAATATATGACTGGAGGCATGTAAAAAATGAGTGAACATCCAATCCAGGGTTTAATGAAAACCGCGATGGAAAACTTAAAAGAAATGATCGATGTAAATACGATTATTGGTGATCCTGTAGAGACGCCAGATGGCAGTGTTATTCTTACTGTATCAAAAGTAGGATTCGGTTTTGCTGCAGGTGGAAGTGAGTTCGGAGGCCAAGAAGAATCGCGTAATTCATCTACACAACAAGGGTCTTCAAGTCAATCAAAGGAAATGCCTTTTGGTGGAGGTAGTGGAGGAGGAGTTTCAATCACTCCGATTGCGTTCCTAGTCGTAAGTAATACAGGAATTAAGACGATCCACCTCGACAACAGTACGCACCTTTACGAAAGAATCTTAGACTTAGCACCTGGTGTGATAGACAAGCTACAACATCTCATGAATAAGAACAAACAGAATCATGGACCATCAAGCACTCAAACCCATGAGTTTTAAAAAAGCTAACATCTCGTTAGCTTTTTTTTCTGGGTTGCTTTAAGATGAAAGGGAAAGTACATAATTTATTTCTTAAAGGAGGAGTATGATCATGGCTGTAACATTTAAAGAAAAACCAGTCACATTGCTAGGAAATGAAGTAAAGGTAGGGGACCAAGCTCCAGATTTTAGAGTGTTGGCAAACGACATGTCTGAAGTAAGTCTTGCAGATTCAAAAGGAAGTGTACGTTTGATCGCTGCTGTTCCTTCAGTAGACACAGGCGTATGTGATGCGGAAGTACGTCGTTTTAATGAAGAGGCGTCTAAGCTTGATAACGTTAAAGTCTTAACGGTTTCAGTGGACTTGCCTTTTGCACAAAAAAGATGGTGTGCTGCAGCAGGAATTGAAAACGTTCAAACTCTATCCGATCACCGTGATCTTTCGTTCGGTAAAGCATATGGGGTTGCGATCGAGGAACTTCGTCTTCTAGCGCGCTCTGTATTTGTCATTGATAGCTCTGATAAAGTTACGTATGTAGAATATGTAGATGAAGTTACGAGCCACCCGAATTACGAAGCGGCGATCGAAGCAGCTAAAGCAGCGAAATAAGCAATCAGACATCTCCGGTAAAGCTTTCATCTACCGGAGATTTTTTTGTTCTTAATACTATGGACTTCTTCATTTTACTAGCAAAAGAAGTTAATGATTGTATAAGCTGTACGTAATTTGCTAAAATGTTTCCTGTGAAAACTTAGGAGGAAGCTAAATATGAGTTCTTTTAAAGATGTAGAAAAGCTGTTTGTTGTACTTGACAACACAGCGACGGCAATTAAGGATAAACTTGAACTGCCTTATTTAGACGCTCTTGTAGAATCAGGAGAAAACCTGTTCTTTCAAGAGATACCAAAAGAATACCCGAAAGAATTAACAGCTGTATTAACAGATGAATACAAAAAAGTGAACGTTACAGAATTTGGTACAGAAGAAACGCGCAAAGCTTTTCAGTTAGCCGTTTTAAAAGGCATGAAAGAAGCTGTTCAGCCCCATCATGCGATGACACCTGATGCGGTTGCACTATTTGCTGGATACCTCGTTCAAAAATTCATGAAAAAATCCGAAAATCTTACGTTGTTAGATCCTGTAGTCGGTTCAGGAAACTTGCTAACAGCTGTTATGAACCAGTTAAAGGACAAAGAGTGTGTCTCATTCGGTGTAGAAGTAGACGAAACGCTTTTACGTTTATCGTGGGTCAATGCTAATATCCAAAAACATAAAGTAGAGCTCTTTCACCAAGATGTGATCAAACCACTTTATGCAGATCCTGTTGATGTGGTTGTAGCCGATTTGCCAGTAGGATATTATCCAGATGATGAAACCGCTAAAGCCTTTAAAGTTTATGAAAAAGAAGGACATACTTATGCTCATCATTTAATCATCGAGCAAGGAGTCAATCATTTGAAAGAATCAGGCATCGGGATCTTTATCGTACCGAACAATCTATTTGAAAGTGAACAAGCGGATTTGTTCAAAAGCTGGATGAAGGAAACAGTAACTGTTCTGGGTCTTCTTCAGTTACCTGAATCATTATTCAAATCCTCCGTCCATGCAAAGAGCATCTTGATTCTTCAAAAGAATGGTGAAGGTGCAATAAAGCCTAAACAAGCGATGCTAGCTCAGCTTCCATCTTTCTCAAATAAAAATGGATTAGGAAATGTGATGGAACAGATTAATGAATGGTTTAAAACAGAGTGGGAACGTGAAAAATAACAGCGTGGGTCTATCCTATGCTGTTTTTTTCATGGTATTGCAAACGGATTCAAGTCTGAATTGCATGAATATAAGGTGTAAGCGTTTTACAACCTTGATATTAATAAAGGTCAATGTTTAAATAAGGAAGGATTAAGTTTCAAGTGAGATGGAAGTGGGAGTTCATATCCTATAATTTCATTGAATATGAAGGAGATGGCTATTTTGGCTAAAATTATTGCAATTAACGCCGGAAGCTCGTCCTTGAAATTTCAGTTGCTTCAAATGCCTGAAGAAGTAGTACTGACTAAAGGACTTGTAGAACGTATCGGATTAAATGACTCAGTTTTCACGATCGAAGTTGATGGTGAAAAAGTAAAAGAAATTAAAGATATTCAAGATCATTCAGAAGCAGTATCTATGCTTTTAGATAAATTAGTAAAACACAACATCATTTCTTCTCTAGAAGAGATCGAGGGAATCGGTCATCGTGTTGTGCATGGTGGAGAAAAGTTTAACGACTCAGTTTTAATCACAGATGAGATTCTACATGAAATTGAAGAGATTTCTTATCTTGCGCCATTACACAACCCAGCAAATGTTGTTGGAATCAAAGCCTTCAAAAATGTACTGCCTAACGTACCTGCAGTTGCTGTTTTTGATACTGCTTTCCACCAGTCCATGCCTGAAAAATCATTCTTATACAGCCTTCCTTACGAGTATTATGAAGAGTACGGCATTCGTAAATACGGTTTCCACGGAACAAGTCATAAGTATGTTTCAGAGAGAGCTGCCGAGCTTCTTGGACGTCCGGTTGAACAGCTTCGTCTTTTATCATGCCACTTAGGTAACGGTGCAAGTATTGCAGCGATCGAAGGCGGAAAATCAATTGATACTTCTATGGGATTCACACCTTTAGCAGGTGTTACAATGGGAACGCGTTCTGGTAACATTGACCCGTCTCTCATTCCTTACATCATGCAAAAGACAGGTCAAAGTGCTGAAGAAGTAATCAATGTATTGAACAATAAGAGTGGAATGCTTGGTGTTTCAGGATTCTCTTCTGACCTTCGCGATATTGAAAGTGAAGCAGAAAAAGGGAATGAACGTGCTGAACTTGCTTTAGAAGTTTTTGCTAGCCGTATCCATAAATACATTGGATCTTATGCAGCGAGAATGGCTGGCATCGACGCGATCATCTTTACTGCTGGTATCGGTGAGAACAGTACGGCTGTTCGTGAGCGCGTACTTCGTGGTTTAGAGTTCATGGGAGTATATTGGGATCCTGCTCTAAACCAAGTTCGTGGTAAAGAGGCATTCATTAGCTATCCTCACTCTCCTGTAAAAGTAATCGTCATTCCTACAAATGAAGAAGTGATGATCGCGCGTGATACAATGCGCTATGCGATGTAAATGATAAAGGCAGTCTTTTCCTTTTGGAAAAGGCTGTTTTTTTATGTTTAGATATGCAGTTGAAAGGAGGAATATGGAGGTGTTTAGCGTAAACCATCTTATGAGTAAAAAATTAGCGATCACCTTTTTAAAGATGGAGGCCGAAACATGTACATAAAAGAACAATATCTTTACATGAAGAATCAAAATGTAAATGCTGTCGTTCGAAATTATGAAAAAAACGATTTTGCTGAACTCCAATCCATTCAAAAAGAAAGCTTTCCTCCTCCGTTTCCGTCAGAATTATTATGGAATGAAAAACAGTTACTCAACCATATCACGCTTTTTCCAGATGGAGCTCTCTGTGTAGAAATCGATGGAGTCATAGCTGGATCGATAACAAGTTTACTCGTGGATGATGATAGGGAATATCCGCAACATACGTGGGAAGAAATAACGAGTAACGGCTACATCACCAATCATGATAAAAACGGAAATACACTGTATGTTGTAGATATTTGTATAAGACCATCATATCGAAAATTAAATTTAGGCAAGCTTCTTATGCAATCTTTGTACGAAACAGTCATCCACCTTAATTTGCAAAGATTGTTAGGTGGAGGTAGGATGCCGGGATTTTCAAAGCATTCACATGATCTTACTCCCGAAGAGTATGCTGACAAAGTGATTAGCGGAGAGCTATATGATCCTGTCATCTCCTTTCTTTTGCGGTGTGGAAGAAATCCGCTGATACTTATCCCGAATTATATAGAGGACGAAGAATCGTCTAACTATGCGTTACTGATGGAATGGAGAAATCCATTTCGATAAGTTTGCTCATTATAGAATTTTTACTTTAGAAGTGATTTATACTACACTATTTAAAAGGTTTTAAGGAGGATATGTATGGCATTAACAGCGCGTGAGGAACAGATCTGGCAAGAGATTATGGCGTGGGAAGAAGATTTTTTTACATATGAACCAACAGACTTTGGACGTACTTATGAAAGGTGGGCAACAAGGCAGATGGACCTCCTCCCGAAAGAGGTACAAGAGACAGTCGGTGAATATGTGGATTCTGCTCTGTTTCACATTCATGCTCTTATACAAAATTCACAATTTCAAATGGACACGAAGCAACGATTATTGTCTGAAGCAAGAGTTTTTAGAGACGATATCTATGAAATTGAAGATTTAAAAAAGTGCTCGATCGATCAGTTATCGTATATGGCAGACCAGCAGATCGCAAGAAACAGGCTCTTGTCTTTTTCGCAAGGTGGCCTTGCAGGGACAGGAGGACTTCTCTTCTTAGGAACAGACCTGCCTGCAATGGTTGCTCTTGGAATCCGTTCTGTGCAATCTATCGCGATGCACTATGGCTATGATATCCAAAGACCTGCAGAGATGATGCGGTCATTAAAGGTGTATCATGCAGCAACGATGCCGAAGCGGTTTCAACAGGAAAAATGGGACGAGCTGATGGTTGAGATCAGGGAGGAAGAAGATCCGATTTTTTATGCGGGAAAAGATGTGATCGCAGATGTGTCATGGATGTCACATCCGATACAGCAAGCTGTGAAGATGATGGCGATTCTTCTTCTTCGTAAGAAACTAACTCAAGGATTGCCGATTTTCGGAATGGCACTCGGTGCTTTCATGAACTATCAACAATCGAGAAAAATAACAGAGATTGCACACAAGTTTTATCAAAAAAGATATCTTTTCGAAAAATATTAAGAAAAAGGTGTTACTTCCATGAGTGTAAAAGAACATAAAGCTCAAGCACCACAAGTCGTTAGATGCATGATTGTAACCGTTAGTGATACGCGTAATGAAGAAACAGATAAAAGCGGCAAGTTGATACATGCTTTCTTAGAAAAGAATAATCATAAAGTTGTTATGTACAAAATAGTTAAAGATGAGATTAAATCCATACAAGAGGCTATGCAATATGGCATACAGAATGAAGACATTGATGTGGTCCTTTTTAACGGAGGGACAGGAATCGCTTCTAGGGATGTAACAATAGAAGCATTAATGCCTCTGTTTGATAAAGAGATCTCTGGTTTTGGTGAACTATTTCGCATGTTAAGTTATACAGAAGACATCGGCTCTGGTGCGATGCTGAGCAGAGCAGCTGCTGGGGTTAAGAATAGGACAGCGATATTTGCGCTTCCTGGTTCTTCAGGTGCTGTAAAACTGGGCATGGAAAAATTGATCATACCCGAGCTGTCACATGTTGTTCAACAGTTGAAAAAATAAGAGGATGCATTTGCATCCTCTTTATTTTTATGTGAAGACTCCCAATTAATCATGAGCCTTGGATGTAATACTTTGGTTTAATCTGTACCATAGCCAAAGATCATTGATGACAGAAGCGAGGCTCGCGATTTTGTTGTTCAGTTCGCAAGAGACCTCAAAACGTTCTTCCGTTGATAGTTGGTCTTGCAACTCGTTAATGGTCTCTTCGATCTCTCCGATTCGATCTGGAATTCTTCCTCTAATCTTTTCCCAATGCAACATAATCGCTTCTTGCGTGGATGTATCGTACTTTTCCCACGATTTATATAAATTAGGAACTAATATTCCGAGTCTTTCATCCCAAACAAAGTCATCCTGCAATTGAAATCACCTCTAACTCTATTGTACAAAAGGGTGGAGTGGGATGGTAGATAAAAGTTCAATGTTATTTTTATTCATTTTAAAGAATAACCTTGCAATTCCGTTAAAGTTTTTGTTATAGTATGAACTATCATAAATGGTATTTTTATAAACAAAAATGTATAAAAATAAGTAAATATTCATTTTTGGCTATAACAAAAGGAGAGATTTCATATGGGGAAAAAGGTCGTTTTAGCTTATTCTGGAGGATTAGATACGTCTGTTGCGATTCCGTGGCTAGCGGATAAAGGATACGAAGTTATTGCATTATGCTTGGATGTAGGTGAAGGAAAGGACCTTCCTTTTATACAATCAAAGGCGTTATCAATCGGAGCATCTGAATCGATCGTACTTGATGTTCAAAAGGAATACGCTGATGAATATGCATTAGTAGCGTTACAATCACATGCATTGTATGAAGGGAAATATCCACTCATCTCTGCATTAAGTAGACCATTGATCGCAAAAAAATTAGTAGAAACTGCTAAAAAAGTTGGAGCTACAGCGGTTGCTCATGGCTGCACAGGAAAAGGGAACGACCAGGTTCGTTTTGAAGTTTCAGTTGCGGCACTCGCTCCTGAACTTGAAGTTCTAGCACCTGTTCGTGAATGGAGCTGGTCACGTGAAGAAGAGATTCAGTATGCGAAAGAACATGATATTCCTGTTCCCATTAAAAAGGAAAACCCGTTCTCTATCGATCAAAATTTATGGGGAAGAAGCAATGAATGTGGCATCTTGGAAGATCCTTGGGCTGCACCACCAGAAGAAGCATATGAAATGACTGTTGCTCTTGAGGATACGCCAAATGAACCCCAGATCGTAGAAATCGGATTCGAACAAGGCATCCCGGTATCACTGAATGGTCAGTATGTTTCTCTAGATGTTCTGATTAATCAGTTGAACGAATGGGGAGGCGCACATGGTGTTGGACGAATCGACCATGTTGAAAATAGATTAGTAGGAATAAAATCCCGTGAAGTATACGAGTGTCCAGCCGCAACAACGCTTATTAAAGCACATAAAGAACTTGAAGATCTTACATTGGTTAAAGAAGTCGCTCACTTTAAACCGATCATTGAGAAGAAGATGACTGAACTGATTTATGAAGGTTTATGGTTCTCACCGCTACAGGCATCATTAAAAGCCTTTTTAGATGAAACGCAAAAACATGTAACAGGAACAGTACGTGTTAAATTCTTTAAAGGTCATGCGATCGTTGAAGGAAGAAAATCACCATTCTCCCTTTATGACGAGAAACTAGCCACTTATACAGCAGATGATGCTTTTGATCATACAGCTGCGAAAGGATTCATCTCATTGTGGGGACTTCCTACAAAAGTTAGCAGCATGGTTCAAAAAAATGAGGTGAAAGTGTGAAAAAGTTATGGGGAGGACGTTTCTCAAAACAGCCTGAAGAATGGGTAGATGAGTTTGGAGCATCCATCTCTTTTGATCAGCAGTTGGCCAGTCAAGACATTAAAGGAAGTTTGGCTCATGCCAAGATGTTATTTCAATGTAAGATAATTGACGAGAGTTCCTACGAAAACATTAAGAATGGTTTACTTTCACTTCATTCAGAAGTGGAAGAAGGGGAACTTACGTATTCCGTTAAATACGAAGATATTCATCTGAACCTTGAGAAATTATTAACAGACAAAATTGGACCGGACGGCGGAAAGCTTCATACAGCAAGAAGTCGAAATGATCAAGTGGCAACAGATTTTCATCTTTATGTGAAAGAAGAGACATTATTGATCATTGCTCATATTGAAGAATTGCAAAAATCATTGTTGAATCTTGCTGAAGAACATGTAGAAACGATCATCCCTGGGTATACGCATCTTCAGCGTGCTCAGCCCGTTTCATTTGCTCATCATCTTTTGGCCTATTTTTGGATGCTGGATCGTGACAAAGGAAGACTTCAAGATAGTCTAAAGCGCAGTGATATCATGCCTCTTGGTGCTGGAGCTCTAGCGGGAACGACGTTTGATATCGACCGTAACATCACGATGAACGAGCTTGGATTCGCAAATAAGTATCTCAACAGCTTAGACGCTGTAAGTGATCGAGATTTTGCAATTGAATGCTGTAGCAATGCTTCTATGATCATGATGCACCTGTCTCGTTTTTGTGAAGAACTGATTCTTTGGTCTTCTGAAGAATTCGGGTTTATTGAGATCAGTGATAGCTTCACTACAGGCAGCTCTATGATGCCGCAAAAAAAGAACCCTGATATGGCTGAACTAATTCGAGGGAAAAGCGGGAGAGTATATGGCTCTTTGATCTCCCTGCTTACCTTAATGAAGGGGTTGCCACTTGCATACAACAAAGACATGCAGGAAGACAAAGAACCCGTTTTTGATACAGTAAAAACGGTTAAAGGATGTTTAAGCATCATGACAGGTATGATGAACGAAGTGAAAATTCATGTGGATAAGATGAATAAGGCCGTTCATCAAGACTTTTCTAATGCTACAGAGCTTGCAGATTACCTAGCAAAAAAAGGAATCCCGTTTCGAGAAGCACATGAATTAGTGGGTCAGATGGTTCTTCAATGCATTCAAAAAGGCTGCTACCTTCTTGATGTGTCTCTGGATGAATATCAGGAATGGTGTCCGCTCGTTGAACAGGATCTATTTGACGCGCTATCTCCAAAAACAGCAGTAGAAAGACGAAATTCTGAAGGTGGAACGGGCTTTGAAGCGGTTCGTCAACAGATTGATGCAGCACAATCAAAAATGGCTGTTTCCAATAATTAGCTCAAATGAACTTTCCTTGTGAGACAAAAACTATGGTTAAAGTCTTGCATTTGAAGGAGGAAAGTAAAGATGGAAAAAGAAAAGCGTCCCAATCAGCAGCTTGAATATGATGCTGAAGGTGAGATGACTGTTCATCAGCAAATAACAGAATCGTATCAAAGCGGTATTGTTGATAAAGTAGATCAAGGACAGCAAAGAACAAAACTTGATGAAGAAGAAAGTCTTTCATGACACAAGATTAGGGTAGCTCTATTACAGAGGCTATCCTTTTTTGTTCTAAAAAAGTTATTACAATTGCGAACATAGGCAGTATTTTTCATAAGTCCAAAAATTAGAATGTTCCTTTTCCTTTTAGGGCAACTTAAAGCTGTCTTGACTATATTCATATTCTAATGAAATTCAACTTTTTATTTTGAATTTTTGGTGGTATGTTAACTATAGAATCATGAAAAAATTTCCATGTGAATTAAGGGAGGGTACAACATGAAAATAGGAGTACCAACTGAAATAAAAAATAATGAAAATCGTGTAGCGATGACACCAGCAGGCGTATTGAATCTAGTGGCATCTGGTCATGAAGTCTTTATCCAAAAAGGTGCTGGAATCGGATCAGGATTTACAGATGAAGAATACGAAAGTGCTGGTGGTGTGATCGTAGAAACACCAACTCAGGCATGGTCGATGGAGATGGTCATGAAAGTAAAAGAACCGCTACCTGAGGAGTACTGTTTTTTCCGAGAAGGCTTAATTCTGTTCACTTATTTACATCTTGCACCCGAGCCCGAACTTACGAAAGCATTAACTGATAATAAAGTAGTTGGAATTGCTTACGAAACGGTTCAGTTGCCGAACGGTACACTTCCACTACTTACACCGATGAGTGAAGTGGCAGGAAGAATGTCGGCGCAGATCGGTGCTCAATTTTTAGAAAAGCCAAAAGGCGGTCTTGGCATCCTCTTAAGTGGAATACCTGGTGTAAGACGTGGGAAAGTAACGGTTATCGGAGGCGGAGTAGTTGGGACGAATGCCGCTAAAATCGCTATGGGTCTTGGAGCAGATGTCACGATTATTGATTTAAATCCAGAACGTCTTCGTCAGCTTGATGATATCTTCGGCGTTGAGATCAACACCCTCATATCGAATCCACTCAATATCGCTCTTGCCGTTCAAGAATCAGCATTAGTTATTGGAGCTGTTTTAATTCCGGGGGCAAGGGCACCTAAGCTTGTGACCGAAGAAATGATTAAAGGCATGCAGCCAGGCTCTGTCATCGTGGATGTTGCTATTGATCAAGGTGGAATCTTTGAAACGGTTGACCGCATCACGACTCATGATAATCCAACATACGAAAAGCATGGTGTACTTCATTATGCAGTAGCTAACATGCCAGGCGCTGTTCCGAGAACTTCAACGATCGGCCTGACTAACGTAACGGTACCTTATGCTCTTCAAATCGCCAACAAAGGTTATGTTCAAGCGTGTTTAGATAATGAAGCTCTACTAAAAGGGATCAATACATTAGATGGTTTCGTAACATACAAAGCGGTAGCTGAATCGCATCAACTAGACTATAAAGATGCCGTATCCATCCTAAAATCAAACAAATAGATCATACTAAGAAAAAGTTCGCATTCCTTTTCTCTGGAATCGGACTTTTTTTCTGTTCTATAATAGGGTATGTAACATTAGTAAGGTATTTCAGCGTTTAATCTGAGGAGGGAACATGCAATTATGAAAGTGACATACCACGGACATTCTGTACTTGAAATTCAAACAGAGCAACATTCCATTTGGATTGACCCTTTTATTAACGGAAATGGACAAGCTAAGATCGATGTTAAGGACGTAAAAGCCGATGTGATTCTATTAACACACGGTCATAATGACCACGTAGGAGACACGGTTGAGATTGCAAAGGCAAATAACAGCTTGGTCGTAGCGCCATTTGAACTTGCGGAATACTTACAAACACTCGGAGTAGAGGCACATCCTATGCATATAGGAGGTAGCCGCACATTTGATTTTGGAAAAGTAAAATTCACTCAAGCCTTTCATGGATCAAGTTATTCACAAGAAGATGGAACTGTTGTATATACCGGAATGCCAGCAGGAATCTTGTTCTCACAAAGTGGGAAAACACTATACCATGCAGGAGATACAGCTCTATTCTCAGATATGAAATTAATTGGAGAGTTTGCGAAACCAGATATTGCTTTCTTGCCTATTGGTGATAATTTTACAATGGGACCTGAAGATGCATTAATCGCAGCAGAGTGGGTTGGTGCTAAGGTAACCGTTCCAATCCATTACAATACGTTTCCTGTGATCGAACAGGATCCAGAAACCTCGTTCACATCCAAACTTGGAAACAAAGGAAAAGTGCTTAAAAGCGGCGAAAGTATAAGCGTATAATGATTCTAACCTCCCTTTCTATGCATATTGATGATAGTAAGGGAGGTTGTTTTTATGAGACAAGAAAGAATGGCAAAAGTATTAATGTTGATGGTACTTTTCTATGTAGCCATACCTGTACTATCGTTTGAAGGTCCATTGCTGCAACAACTTTTCTCAGCAGCGTGGCTGGGTTTTGCAGGTATGCTTTTAGTAAGCCTATTGTTTAAGAAAGATACGGCAGAGAAAAGGGCTGTCAAAAAGCAGAATGTGACACCAGATTCAAAAATGAAAAAAAGGATACACATGGAAAGTTGAGTTTCTGTTCTAATGCCTGTATAATCTGTATTAGTCAAAGTTATAAAACAGATAGATACAGGTAGAAGGAACGGTGAATGTAATGCTAACGAAGCATGAACAAATACTGCAGCATATTTTGGACCTTGATGTCGGATCAAAAATCTCCGTTCGGCAAATAGCAAAAGATCTGACCGTTAGTGAAGGAACAGCTTATCGAGCGATAAAAGAAGCTGAAAATCAAGGAATCGTAAGCACGATCGAACGTGTTGGTACGATACGTATTGAGAGGCAAGCAAAGAGTAACATTGAAAAGTTAACGTTTGCTGAAGTAGTTAATATTGTTGAAGGACAAGTACTTGGCGGGCGCGCTGGTCTTCATAAAACATTGCACAAATTTGTCATCGGAGCCATGAAACTAGAAGCGATGATGCGTTATGTTGATGCAGGAAGTCTATTGATTGTTGGTAACCGTGTGAACGCCCATGAACTTGGTCTTAAAGCAGGAAGTGCAATCTTAGTGACAGGTGGCTTTGATACAGAGGAAGAAGTGAAGCGACTCGCTGACGAGCTTGAACTTCCTGTTATCTCGACAAGCTACGATACCTTTACTGTTGCTACAATGATTAATAAAGCGATTCATGACCGTCTGATCAAGAAAGATATCGTTTTAGCATCCGATATTTTAATACCGATCGACGAGACACATTATCTTTATCAACATGATAAAGTGCAGCGTTGGCACGAATTGAATCAACAAACCATGCATAGTCGTTATCCGGTAGTAGATCAAGGTAATCGCGTCACTGGTGTAGTCACTTCTAAAGATATTATAGGGGTTCCTGTTTCCATGCAGGTTGAAAAGGTGATGACTCGTGCACCTTTAACCGTTACGGAAAAAACATCTGTTGCAGCATGTGCTCATATGATGATCTGGGAAGGGATCGAACTACTTCCTGTTATCGGAACTTCTCATAAACTGATCGGAATTTTAACAAGACAAGATGTGTTAAAAGCGATGCAGATGATGCAAAAGCAGCCTCAAGTGGGTGCTACATTTGATGATCTTATAACAACAGAGTTAAAAGAGCAAAAGGTAGATAATGAGACGACGTACTTTTGTAAGATTACGCCACAGATGACGAATCATCTTGGAACCGTTTCATACGGTGTCTTAATGACGCTCGTGACAGAAACTGCGCGAAAAGCACTAAGAAAAATTAAAAAAGGTGACCTCGTTGTGGAAAATGTTACGTTTTATTATATTAAGCCTGTACAGATTGATAGTGATATCGAACTGATCCCAAGAGTGCTTGAAGTGAGCCGTAAATTTGGAAAAGTAGATGTGGAGATCCATCATGATGGAAAGATTGTTGGAAAAGCTATGATGATGGCACAGCTTCTTGATCATCGTTCATAAAAAAAAGTCCCTCCTGCAGGGACTTTTTATCCATACGTATTTAATTTTTCTGTGCTTCTTCACGTGCAAGTGTTAGAAAATGCTTGTACATCTTATAATTCATGATTAACAGAACAATTCCATAGATTAAAAAGATAAGTGCGACCCAAAGCTGAACGCGTCCTTCAACAGCAGTGAGTTCGTTCAGACCGAAAGAAGCTAAGAATGAACCGAGTGCCATTTTTGCTTTTGTGCCTGTCCAGCGCTTTAAGAATGGTTCTTTTGCCCGCACTTCAGAGACTTTATAGAACACATAAAGAGCAAAAGAAAGTATAATTAGGATAATAAAAATAGGCATTGAAAATTCCCCCACGTATTTACTCCACTATATTGTAAACGTTTAAAACTATAATTGCCACAACGACATCTAAAAGGAGTCTGCTATGAAAGAACAAATCTTACAAAGAATTGAACAGTATGAAAAGATAATTATTCATCGACATGTCAGACCAGACCCGGATGCACTTGGATCACAAGGTGGGCTTTCTGCGATCATCAAGGCAAGCTATCCTCAAAAAAAGGTTTATGTTGTAGGAGAAGAGGAAGCGGGTCTCACTTTTCTGAACACAATGGATGTTATAGAAGATGATGTTTACAAAGGGGCTTTAGTTATCATTTGCGATACTGCAAACTCACCTCGAATCAGTGATCATCGGTATTCACTAGGAGATTTTGTTATTAAAATCGATCATCATCCTAATGAAGATCCTTATGGAGATTTAATCTGGGTGGATACGGAAGCAAGTTCAACTTCGGAGATGATTATGGATCTTTATCTTTTCGGATCAACGTCTGGACTAAAACTTGATAAACAGGCAGCAAGACTGATCTATGCGGGTATTATTGGTGACACGGGTCGCTTTTTATTTTCAAACACGACCCAAAAAACACATCATTATACAGCAGCGTTATTAGAGACAGGATTCTCACCATCAGAAATTCATGAAAATCTATATAAGATATCTGAGAAGCTTGTTAGGTTGAACGGATACGTTCTTCAAAACTTTTCGATTGTAGACAATTGTGTAGGATATATCCATTTAACGAAAGATACCTTAAAAGAGTTCGGGACAACTCCTGGTGAAGCATCACTTTTAGTAAATTCTTTTTCACATGTTGAGGGCTTATTGGCGTGGGTGTTTTTTGTGGATGAACCAGATCAAATCAGAGTGAGATTACGTTCGAAAGGTCCTGTTGTCAATAAGATCGCAGCCAAATTTAACGGAGGCGGCCATCCGAGAGCATCAGGTGCAACAGTATATTCGAAAGATGAAACGAAGTCTGTGCTAGCTGAACTTCGGAACCTCTGTAAAGAATATAAATCCAAATAAAAAAGGCCTCATCGGGGGGCCTTTTTATGCTTTAGCATGAAATGTATTTAGTTAGCTTTTTCAGGGATAAACCAAGAGCCAACATCGGTTACATCTTCATGCACTTTTAAGTTTAGTTTTGCAAGCTCTCTCTTGATTAGATCTGCTACTTCTTTCGTTTCTGCAAAAGCAGAAAATCCATTCTGTAATTCCTTTACCTTTTCACGGGCAAGTTCTTTTCGATTAATAATCATGTAGTTTCCCCCCAATAATCACTCTTGAATTATTCTTTACACATATTTTATACAAATGAAGGAGGGATTGCCATTTCTTTGCCCAAAGATTCATAAAAACGTAATATTTCGACCATTATTCATGCATAATCATTCACTGATCTTTGCTGAGATATAGATTCGAAGAACTCCCGTATATAAATACAAATGATCGATCTTTACTTCATAAGTTTGCTCATCGTCATCGAGTCGGTACGTTTTATTTTCAATAGCTTGTACAAGTAGGGAATGGCTCTTAGCAAGTGTTTCTGTATCTTCTCCTATAAGATGCTCTAGGTCGTCTTCGACTGCTTTTGCTAAGTGCAATCTGGTTAAGTTTGATAATTTTGAAGAATCTTGGTTTGTAAACCTAGCATTCACTTCATGAAGTTTAAACTTCTTAGCAAGTTCTTTGTTTGTTTTTTCATCATCCGAGGTTAAGATCTCGTTCTTTTTTTTTAGATCATTTATTTGGACTTGTTGTTTCTTAATTTTAACAACAAGCCTTTCGTGAGCCAAGCCGCCTTGTATTAAAAAAAAAGCCCAGCCGATAATAAATCCAATCGCTATCCCAGCAAAAAAACGCTGGTAGCCTTTTCGTTGATATAGCGGTGGGATCCTCATCAGTTGATGTTCTCCTGGCTAAGCCATTGAATCAGCTGCATAGCAGAATTAGCACCAGCAATCGCAACAAAAATATACGTTAATTGTTTAAATATCTCTATAGTAGCGCCGTTTTCAAAACTTCGCTCAAAATTTGTGATCGTATCGAACGTACCGCCGATCGCAGCGACGATTGCCCATATTTTAAGCCTTTTTGCAAGTTCCATCATCTCTAAGATTGGTGCTTTTCCTACGAGAAAAGCGGCAAGACCGCCAATTAAAGCACCGCCTAACAATACACCGAAAGCTATAGCAAAATCCAATATAATATTCGCAAAAAATTCACGTACCATGAGACAACCTCCCCTCTTAATCAATGTATGGAAAATACGTGGGGTGTATGCTTATTTGAGAAAAAATGAATAATCGCTCGTTATTCATAACTGTTTCATTAACACATGCGAACTTTTGTACTATAATGGAAGGCAAACAGGTGCGTAAAGGAAGTGACGGTATGGGATTTGTCCCCTTGCATATACATAGTGAATACTCGCTTCTTGAAAGCTCTTGTCGAATCGAAGAGCTTGTTCAATATGCAAAAGAGCTTGGATATACTTCGTTAGCATTAACAGATAAATCAAATATGTATGGTGCACTTAAATTTTATACAACATGTGTAAAAGCTGGCATCAAACCTATCATTGGTCTGGAAGCAGAAGTTGGAAGAAATCAAACAGATACAAAAGAGAAGATCAGTTCAAACCATAAACTTCTTTTATATGCAATGAACGTAGAAGGCTATGAAAATTTATTGAAACTAACGACGCTTATGCAAACAAAGCTAGACGGAGAAGTTTCATCTCTTTCTTATGAAGAAATCTCAAATCATGCTGACGGCCTTATAGCTGTTTCGTCAGGAATAGAGGGTGAGATTCAGCAGTTTCTTACACGTGAAAACCTTGATGACCAAACATTAGATCGATTGCTTCAATTCTATAAAAAGTGCTTCAAAAATCGCTTTTACCTTGGATTAGAAGATCACGAAACAGGTATAGAGAAAACGGTAAATCTCCAATTGCACAACCTTTCAAGGAAATATCTCATCCCTCTCGTTTGTATGCATGAAACGTATTATATGAAAAGAGAGGATGCAGACGCACATGATATCCTGCTTTGCATCAAGCAAGGTGAGAAGAAAAATAATCGTGATCGATTTAAACTGCAGACCGATGAGTATTATTTTAAATCCCCATCAGAAATAGAACGTCAATTTTCCCATGCGAAAGATGCATTAGATGAAACAACCAAACTGGCAGAAAGGTGTTCACTACAGCTTGATCTTGGTAACATTGCTCTGCCCAAATATCCTGTGCCTGACAATAAGAACAGCTATGAATATTTGACTGAGCTTTGCAATGATGGACTTTTGAAACGGTACGAAACAATAACACCTGAAATTAAAGAACGATTAACCTATGAACTTAACATTATTAAGAACATGAACTTTGAAGATTATTTCTTGATCGTTTGGGATTTTATGAAATTTGCACACGACGAAAAGATGATTACAGGACCAGGAAGAGGTTCTGCAGCAGGTTCACTAGTCGCTTATGTCTTAAAGATTACGAATGTTGATCCTATTCACCATCAATTGATCTTTGAGCGCTTCTTAAACCCTGAACGGATCACGATGCCGGATATTGATATTGACTTTCCAGATAACCGTCGTGACGAAGTGCTAAGTTATGTAGCGCGTAAGTATGGTACAGATTATGTCGCACAGATCATAACATTTGGGACATTAGCTGCAAGAGCAGCGATAAGGGATGCGGGTAGAGTAATGGATTTTGCTCCAGCACTTATTGATCTTACTGCAAAGAATGTTCCATCTAGACCCGGAATCACGTTGGAAACTGCATTGAAAGAATCAGCTGGCCTCCAACAGGCGTACAAAACAGAATCTGATGTGAGAAAGCTCGTTGAGATCGCGATGACACTTGAGGGTTTACCGAGGCACGCATCGACCCATGCCGCAGGGGTAGTCTTGTCGGGAGCACCACTTGTTCAAAAAGTACCGTTACAGACGGGGCATGACGGCATACCTCTTACACAATATAGTATGGAGTGGCTTGAAGCTGCAGGACTGTTGAAGATGGACTTTTTGGGCTTGCGAAACCTATCGCTTATTGAAAACATCTTATGGGCGATTGAAGAACATGAAAATGTGAAGATTAGTCTGAATGATATTCCATTCAACGACGCCAAAACATTTGAGCTTCTTGCAAAAGGAGATACGACTGGGGTGTTTCAGCTTGAGTCTGACGGGATGAGAAAAGTTCTTCAGCAGCTTAAACCAACGGAGTTTGAAGATATTGTAGCTGTCAATGCGCTATATCGACCAGGCCCGATGCAGAATATTCCTGATTATATCGCAGGCAAACACCGCGAGAAGACTGTGCACTACATGCACCCTGACTTGGAACCGATTTTACAATCAACTTACGGTGTGATCGTCTATCAAGAACAGATCATGCAGATTGCAACAAAAGCCGCTGGTTTCACCCTAGGAGAGGCAGATTTGCTGAGAAGAGCAGTAGGAAAGAAGAAAAGGGATATTCTGTTACGTGAGCGACAACATTTTGTTGCTGGGTGTTTAAAGCAGGGATATGATGAAAAATCTGCTGATGCGTTATACGATTTGATCGTGCGTTTTGCCGATTATGGATTCCCGAGAAGCCATGCTGTTGCATACAGTGTGATCGCTTATCAACTTGCCTTTTTAAAGGCGAACTATCCTGCCTACTTTATGGCGGCTCTACTTTCGAGCGTTATTGGCAATCATGATAAAGTGAATCAATATATAAAAGAATCAGAGCAAAGAGGAATCCCAGTCCTTCCACCATCCATAAAAAAGGGCAGCGAAATTTTTATTTCAAACGGATCTACTATCACATTTGGTTTATTGGCAATAAAAAACGTAGGCTACAATGCAATAAGGATGTTAATGACAGAGAACGAAAAAGAAACATTTCTCGATCTGTTCGATATCTGTTCACGCTGTCCTCAGAAAGTTGTGAACAAACGAACACTCGAATCATTAATATTTGCAGGGGCTTTGGATGAATTGGGACAAGATAGAGCGGTGTTGCTAGCTTCATTAGAAACTGCGATTGAGTATGGAGAAGAGTTTCAGGAAATCTCACGAAAGAATCAAATGTATCTTTTTGATGATGATATTAATCTACCTAAACCTTCCTATGTTTCTGTTCAACCTTTTCAAGAAAGCGAAAAACTTAAGTTTGAAAAAGAAGCTCTTGGTTTTTTCTTTTCTTCACATCCTCTGCAACGATATCGAACGACCTTAAGCAGCTGGAAAGCGGTTCACATCGATGAGTTAAAAGAAAAAAAATCATCTGTCCGTTTAGGGGTTTTAGTGGACAAAGTACGAGCGATAAAAACAAAAAAAGGAGAACTCATGGCGTTTCTGACGATCAGTGATGAAAGTGGTGAGATAGAAGCTGTGGCTTTTCCGAAAGTTTATGAAGCGAACCATTCTCTTCTTCAGAAAGGACAACAATTGTTTATTGAGGGAAGTGTGGAGCATCGTAACGAGACTCTGCAGATTCTTGTGAATAAATGCAGACTGCTTCAAGACTTAAAGTCAAATGAGCACCCCACTCTTTTTATTAAAATAGATAAAGATCATCAATCACCTCAGCATCTGGATGCGCTGAAGACCATTTTTGACGATTCAAAAGGATCTACATCTGTTGTTTTGATCTATGAAGAGAATAGACAAAAGGTCCAGATTTCACAAAAAGTAAATGTTTCTGAAAACTTGTTATTAGAATTGCAATCTGTTATTGGTGAGGGTAATGTCGTATTTAGAAGAAATTAAAAACCTTTACAGCTTGTTAACTTTTGTTATAATGAATGAGTCAATAACAGTGGTCTGACCACCTCCTAATTGGCTCATCAACCTTAAATTTAAAATCATTAGGAGATGAAAAAATGTCTACATTAAGAGAAGAAGCACTACACATGCACCGCACACATCAAGGGAAATTAGAATCAAAATCAAAGGTACCTGTACGTAACGCGAAAGATTTAAGCTTAGCGTATTCTCCTGGTGTGGCAGAGCCGTGTAAAGATATTTATGATGACAAAACGAAAGTCTATGATTATACGATGAAGGGTAACACAGTAGCTGTTGTTTCTGATGGAACAGCTGTATTGGGTCTGGGGAATATTGGGCCAGAAGCTGCACTTCCAGTCATGGAAGGAAAGGCAGTACTATTTAAGAGTTTTGCTGGAGTTGATGCGTTCCCGATCTGCTTGAATACGACAGATGTGGACAAGATCGTCGAAACGGTGAAATTGCTTGAACCTACATTTGGTGGTGTGAACTTAGAGGATATTGCTGCACCAAATTGTTTCGTAGTCGAAGAGCGTTTAAAGAAAGAAACGAATATTCCGATCTTCCATGATGATCAGCATGGTACAGCTATTGTGACGCTAGCAGGTCTTGTGAATGCGCTGAAATTAACAGGCCGTGAGATGTCTAAGATTAAGGTCGTTGTTAACGGAGCTGGAGCAGCTGGAATCGCGATCATTAAATTGCTAGACCGTTTTGGTGTGAAAGATATCATCATGTGCGACACGAAAGGTGCGATCTATGAAGGTCGTCCATTCGGAATGAACTCTGTGAAAAAAGAAGTTGCAAACTTTACGAACCGTACGAAACAAGAAGGAACACTCGCTGACGTAATCAGTGGTTCTGATGTTTTTGTAGGCGTTTCAGTAGAAGGTTCTTTAACAAAATCAATGGTAGAGTCCATGAATCCTGAACCGATCATCTTTGCTATGGCTAACCCGAACCCAGAGATCATGCCTCATGAAGCGCGTGAAGCAGGTGCAATGGTCATTGGAACAGGACGTTCTGATTTCCCTAACCAAGTAAATAACGTGTTAGCTTTTCCAGGTATTTTCCGTGGTGCTCTTGATGTTCGTGCAACACACATCAATGAGGAAATGAAGATCGCAGCGGTACATGCGATCGCAAACCTTGTGAACCCAGTTGAATTGACAGCGGATTATGTAATTCCTGCACCATTCGATCCGCGTGTAGCACCTGCTGTTGCTGCAGCTGTAGCGACTGCCGCTATGGAAACAGGCGTTGCAAGACTTCGTGTGAATCCTGAAGACATCGCTGAAAAGACTAAGAAATTAGCTATTATCGGAAAAGATGAATGAAACCGGTAGAGGAGAGAGGAATGTCTGTCCAGCCTACCGAAAAAGTATATATAGAAATTCTTAAACAAATCAAAGCTATTATCGTGGAGGACGGTCTTCAAGCGGGTGATAAGCTTCCCTCTGAAAGGGAGCTGAGTGACCGCCTGAAGGTTGGAAGATCATCTGTCCGTGAAGCACTGCGATCTCTTGAACTTCTAGGTCTGATTGAGACAAGGAGAGGCGAAGGGACCTTTATTCGTGAAGCAACAGGACACCGGCTCGTTGAAGTGCTAGCTTCGTTCATCTTAAATGATAATAAAGCTAGAAACGATCTTCAGGAAACAAGACATATTGTTATTAAAGACTGTGTGGAGCTTGCTGTACGTAGAGCTGAATCTGCTACTATCTCTAAACTAACAAGTCTTATTAAACAGATGGATACGGACGAACAAGAGCAAGTTCATAGAGCTTGCAAACAATTTGAAAAAATTGTAATACAAGCATGCGGCAATCATCTTCTTTATCGTTTATATGTAGAACTAACAGGTTATGGGTCTTCATTGCAACGAGCAAATTCGTATTGGTCACAAGCATTTTGTGAGGAAGTTTTGTCACTTCTTCAACAAAAAGATGCTGTGAAGCTGACGAGTTTGTTATCAAAACAAAACGATGTTCTAAACGCAATCGAATAGGTGGTGTTATTCATTTATGATTAAAGGATTGTTTGTAAAAAAGAAAAAATATGCCACGATACCAACTGGTAAAGTAAAACAAGACGTTCCAGAAGGAATTATGAGTAAATGTCCTGAGTGCAAGCACATCATGGTAACAAAAGAGCTAAGAAAGAACTTACTTGTCTGTCAAGGCTGTCAATACCATTATCCCATGTCATCACAAGAACGAATAGCGGCTCTGATTGATGAAGGAACCTTTACAGAATATGATGCAGATATGATTTCTGGAAATCCACTAGAGTTTCCTGATTATGTTGAAAAGCTTGAGGGTGACCGAAAGAAAACTAAAATAAATGAAGCTGTTGTTACGGGTGCTGGTCAGATAGATGGCCGTGATGTAACACTAGCTGTTATGGATTCTCGCTTTAGAATGGGGAGTATGGGTTCTGTTGTAGGTGAGAAGATCACACGAGCGATCGAGCACGCGATCGATAAAGAAACACCGTTTATTATCTTTACAGCATCAGGTGGAGCTAGAATGCAAGAAGGTGTATTAAGCTTGATGCAGATGGCTAAAACGAGTGTAGCTCTCAAACGACTGAGTGACAAAGGATTGTTGTTTATCTCTATCATGACACACCCAACGACAGGTGGCGTTTCTGCAAGTTTCGCATCTGTAGGTGATTACAATTTTGCTGAGCCAAAAGCATTGATTGGGTTTGCCGGTAGAAGAATCATAGAACAAACGATTCGCCAAGAGTTACCCGAAGATTTTCAAACGGCAGAGTTTCTATTAAAACATGGACAGTTAGATAAAGTGGTTCATAGAAGTGAAATGAAGAAAACATTGAGTACATTAGTAAAGATGCATACAGAAGGGAGGGTGTAAAGCATGGCAGCAGAACTAGAATTTGAAAGACCGATACACGAACTAGAGAAAAAGATCGCAGAGCTTAAGTCTTTTATGGATGAAAAAGATATTGACTTAACAGACGAGATCAAGAGGCTAGAAGATAAATTGTCTAACCTTGAAAACAGTACGTACTCAGAGATGAAGCCGTGGGATCGTGTTCAGATTGCCAGACATGCTGAACGCCCAACTACCCTTGATTATATTAACTACCTTTTTACGGATTTCATTGAATTACATGGAGACCGTCTTTTTGGTGACGATGAAGCAATCGTTGGAGGAGTCGCTTTTTATAAGGACCTCCCTATTACGATTATCGGACACCAAAGAGGAAAGGATACGAAAGAAAATCTTCGTCGCAACTTCGGTATGCCTCATCCAGAAGGCTATCGCAAGGCACTACGTCTTATGAAACAAGCAGAGAAATTTAATAGACCTATTATCTGCTTTATTGATACAAAGGGAGCATATCCAGGAAAAGCAGCTGAAGAAAGAGGACAGAGTGAGGCGATCGCTCGTAACCTAGTTGAGATGGCTGGTTTAACAGTTCCTGTTATTTGTGTTGTGATCGGAGAAGGTGGAAGCGGTGGAGCATTAGCTTTAGGTGTAGGAAATTACGTACACATGCTCGAGAATTCCACGTATTCCGTCATTTCTCCAGAAGGAGCAGCTGCCATTCTTTGGAAAGATGCTTCTATGGCAAAAAAAGCAGCAGAATCTATGAGAATTACTGCTCCAGACTTAAAAGAGTTAGGGATTATTGATGAGATTATTGAAGAAGTGAAGGGCGGAGCACATAAAGACCCGAAGCATCAAGCGGAATTAATCGACCAGGTTTTGGAAACTTCTTTAAATTCTTTACTCTCGATGTCTGAAGAAGAGCTCATAAATCAACGCTATGAAAAATATAAAAAAATCGGACAATTTGGGTTTGTAAACGATTCCATTGTTGTTAAATAGGGAATGTGCCTTTCTTCTTGTAGAAAGGCGCATTTTTTTGCCTATTGTTGTCTATTGTGTTCAACATTTGAACATGATATTTTAATAAGACGAGAGAACTAGAGAGGTGAAAGGTTTCATGAAGCGGATAGGAGTTCTAACAAGTGGTGGCGATTCACCAGGCATGAACGCTGCGATTCGGGCGGTTGTTCGAAAAGGAATCTACCATGACTTAGAAGTTTATGGGATATACAATGGTTATGCAGGACTAATTTCGGGGAATATTAAAAAACTAGAATTAGGATCTGTTGGAGATATTATACATCGTGGAGGCACAATGCTTCATTCAGCACGTTGTTTAGAGTTCAAAACACCAGAAGGCCAACAAAAAGGTATTGAACAGTTAAAGAAATTTGGTATTGAAGGATTAGTCGTTATTGGTGGAGACGGTTCTTTCCAAGGTGCTAAGAAATTATCTGAACAAGGTTATCCAACGATTGGTGTTCCTGGAACAATCGACAATGACATTCCGGGTACAGACTTCACGATTGGTTTTGATACAGCATTAAATACGATTATCGATGCAATCGATAAGATCCGTGACACTGCTACCTCACATGAGCGAACTTATATCATTGAAGTAATGGGACGTGACGCTGGTGATTTAGCTCTATGGGCTGGACTTGCAGATGGTGCTGAGACGATTCTTATTCCAGAAGAAGACCACAAGATGGATCAAGTCGTACAAAAGCTTCAGCGAGGACACGAGCGTGGTAAGAAACACAGTATCATAATTGTAGCTGAAGGTTGTGGAAGCGGCGTTGATGTTGCTAAAGAGATCGAAAGGCTTACAGACTTCGAAACAAGGGTTACGGTTTTGGGTCACATTCAACGTGGTGGTTCCCCTACAGCTTTTGACCGTGTACTAGCAAGCCGTCTTGGTGCGCAAGCGGTTGAACTCTTATTAGAAGGTAAAGCTGGACGTACAGTAGGTATTGAAAATAACAAACTTGTTGATTATGACATTACAGAAGTTTTATCTAGAAAACATTCAATAGATAAGCAAATGTATAAATTATCACAAGAATTATCCATATAATCTGCTTAATGCATCGTACGGCTGCAGTTTGACTGCAGATACCTTACGATGCCTTTCTGCGAAAAAAGAAAACCAGGAGGCCATTTACATGATGCGCAAAACAAAAATCGTTTGTACGATAGGACCGGCAAGCGAAAGTATTGATAAGTTAAAAGAACTAATGAATGCTGGGATGAACGTTTCCCGCCTTAATTTCTCCCACGGTGATTTTGATGAGCATGGTCAACGAATCATCAACATTCGTAAAGCATCGAAAGAGCTTGGAAAAACAGTTGCAATCCTTTTAGATACGAAAGGACCTGAAATCCGCACTCAAACATTAGAAGGTGGAGTTGCAGAACTTGTAGCTGGAAACGAATTGATCGTTTCTATGGAAGAAGTAGTGGGTAACGACAAAAAGATCTCTGTAACCTATCCAGGTCTTGTTGAAGACGTACATGTGGGATCAAGAATCCTTCTTGATGACGGACTGATCGAACTTGAAGTAACAGCGATCGGCGAAAAAGAATTGACTACAAAAATCTTAAACTCTGGTACATTAAAGAACAAAAAAGGTGTTAACGTACCTAACGTAAGCGTGAAACTTCCTGGTATCACAGACAAAGATGCAAAAGATATCGAGTTTGGTATTGAACAAGGTGTAGATTTTATTGCAGCTTCATTCGTACGTCGTGCAACAGATGTTCTTGAAATTCGTGAGATCTTAGATCGACACAATGCAAATCATATTCAAATTATCCCGAAAATTGAGAACCAAGAAGGTGTAGACAATATCGATGAGATCCTTGCTGTTTCTGACGGTCTGATGGTAGCGCGTGGTGACCTTGGTGTTGAAATCCCGGCTGAAGAAGTACCTCTTGTACAAAAGATGCTGATCAAGAAGTGTAACGAGCTTGGAAAGCCAGTCATTACAGCGACTCAAATGTTAGATTCTATGCAACGTAACCCGCGCCCAACGCGTGCTGAAGCGAGTGACGTAGCAAACGCGATCTTCGACGGAACTGATGCAATCATGCTATCAGGTGAAACAGCTGCTGGTAACTATCCAGTTGAAGCGGTTCTTACCATGCATAAGATTGCAAGTCGTGCGGAAAGCTCATTGAACTATAAGACATTATTATCTTCAAGAAGCAAAGAAAGCAAAACGACGATTACAGATGCGATTTCTCAATCTGTTTCCTTTACAGCTCTTAACCTTGATGCAGATGCAGTTATTACAGCGACTGAAAAAGGCCAAACAGCTCGCATGATTTCAAAATATCGTCCAAAAGCTCCTATTATCGCGGTAACAAGCAACGAAGATGTTTGTCGTAAGCTTGCACTTGTTTGGGGAGTAACACCAGTTAAAGGTGAAAAAGCTGGAACAACAGATGAAATGTTCCAAATTGCAATTGATTCAGCGCTTAAAGCAGAAGCTGTTCAACACGGAAACCTTGTTGTGATCACAGCAGGTGTACCAGTTGGTGAATCAGGATCTACTAACTTAATGAAGGTCCACATCATTGGTGATGTGCTTGCTAAAGCTCAAGGAATCGGACAATCTTCTGCTTCAGGAAAAGTTGTTGTAGCTAAAACAGCTCAAGAAGCGATGGATAAGATGACTGAAGGTGCAATTCTTGTAACAGTAGGAACGGACCGTGATATGATTGGTGCATTTGAAAAAGCATCTGCTGTTATTACAGAAGAAGGCGGATTAACAAGCCATGCTGCTGTGTGTGGAGTATCACTAAGTATTCCGGTTATCGTTGGTTTACAAAATGCAACTGAGATCTTTAAAGATGGACAAGAAATCACGATCGATGCTTCTGTTGGATATATCTATGATGGAAGAAAGAACGTTATCTAATGATACGAAAAGAGAAGGGTGAAACCTTCTCTTTTTTGATTCGTAAAAAATGGAATAGGCTTGATCCTTATTACATGTTTAACGAAAGCGGTGGTTTAATTGTTCCGTAAGCTATTACCGATCTTTATTCTTATTCCTGCCATTGAAGTAGGACTCTTTATATTGGCTGGACAATATATAGGCATTCCTGCAACGATTGCTGGAATATTTTTCACGGGTATATTAGGTGCTTATCTAGCAAAAAAAGAGGGACTACAGACGCTACAACGTGTGAAGATGCAGCTTGAGAGCGGTCAGATGCCAGGAGAGGCAGTTCTTGATGGCGCATGTATTCTAGTCGGTGGTGCATTCCTCTTAGCTCCTGGATTTCTAACTGACATTCTAGGTTTCTTCTTACTTATCCCTCCACTAAGAAAACCAGTGAAGTTGTGGATGAAAGCAAAACTCTTCCAAAAGATGCAATCAGGACAGTTTTATTTCAGTAAAAGAAGGTAGAGTCACTAGTTACTGACAGAGCAAATCATATAAGGTTGTTTTATCAAAGATTGTTACTCATAAGTCTTTTAACTTCCATCTATGATTGTTGATTGGAATGTAAGGTGTGAGACTCCTGCGGGACAAGCGGTCAGGTGAGACACTTAAGGGCGCAAAGCGGCAAGGGGCTCACCGCCTGCCCCGCGGAAAGCGAGCAACCTGTAATGGAAATCAACTACTTTCAGAAGCACCAATGCATACGAAAACATAACAAAAAGAACGATGCTTACTTTTAGCATCCGTTCTTTTTATTTGTGTATAGGCTTCATAACAAATTGATAGATCTCATGAAAGAATTTCGCTTCATATAGGGCACGAATCACAACTAAGATAACAGGTCCTACGATAAGGCCGATAAACCCTAGAAGCTGGAACCCAGCAAATAGAGAAACTAAAGTAGCTAAAGGATCAAGTCCGATCGTTTGTGATAGGAGCTTTGGTTCCATGATCTGTCGTTGTATCACAACAACACCATACAAGATCGATAGACCAATCGTGAGTGTGTAATTTCCTGTTAAGAAGCAGTAAGCGATCCATGGTAGAAAAACAGCGCCAGTCCCAAGGTAGGGTAGCAGATCAATCGCTCCGATCAGTACAGATATGGTAACTGCATAATCAATCCGCAACAACAAGAGGCCGACTAATACGATACATGCTGTTATGGAGATCAAGGTTAACTGTGCTTTTAAAAAACCAAATAAAGCTTTTCTGAGTTCTACATATACCGTTTTGACAGTGTTGATTAACTTTTCAGGGAAGATTGTGTTAAGAAAGCCTGTAAGACGATACCAATCCTTACTAATAAAAAAGGCAGCGAGCAGTGAAAATATAAAAACTGTTAAAAAAGTTGGAAGACTTACGATCATTAGAGAGACACTATTAATCAAAGCTTGTGTCATACTGGACGCATTTGTTGTGATTCCGGTTCCAATTTTCTCGATATTATCCATAACCGTTTCTTGCTGATTGGTTCCTAACTTGCTGTAGATAGAGAGCAGATCTTGATATAAAGGAAGTACGTTTGTTTTAAATGACCTTTCAAAATAAAAGACCAACTCTTGGATATAAGCAGGCAATTCATGTGCGATATAGGCAAAACCAGTCATCATTTCTTGAATGAGCAAGGTCATTAACAAGACAATTACACCTAAAAGGCCTAATATTGAAAGAACGACGGCAAGAGCTCGATTCACTTTAAATCGATTCACGATAAAGCCTACAAATGGGTTGATCATCAGGGCTATGATCGCGCCAGCTATAAAAGGATAAAGAATAGCTGAAACATAATAGCCTGAAAAAATAAGGATGATTCCAAGGAATATAATAAATCCTATGCGTAACAAACGATGAGTTAGTTCAGCATACATATTGTTCGCCTGCCTTTTCGTACAAATCTTTTAGAAAGGAATGAAAACAATGGGTCCATTACTTTTTTTATTGGGTTTATTGGTTATTGGCCTACTTGCAAAAAATCAATCGTTGATTGTCGCAGTGGCATTTTTGTTGGTGTTAAAATTTACCGGTTTGGGAGACAAATGGTTTCCTGCTATTCAGCAAAAAGGAATCAATTGGGGTGTGACGATCATAACAATTGCCGTCTTAGTTCCGATAGCATCTGGTGAAATCGGATTTAAACAGTTGACTGACTCATTGCGTTCTTATTATGCGTGGGTTGCTCTATTATCTGGCATTTTTGTTGCAGTGATCGCAAGTAAAGGACTTCACCTGCTTCAGAATGATCCTCATATCACGGCAGCTTTAGTCTTCGGGACGATCCTTGCCGTGGCACTTTTTCAAGGAGTGGCAGTTGGACCGTTGATCGGGGCAGGAATCGCTTATATGGCTATGAAAGTAGTAGGAATGTTTTCAGGTTTATGACGCTTTCAGCACGAATTAAGTGATATCCGTTCACAAATATCAGATTATTGTTTATAATTGATGTGTATGTCCCATTTCCTTTAAATAGTCTTTCATTTTTCAAGTCTCAGTTTCGAGATTAAAAAAGTTGGGAATGTAACCTTGAATCCAGCTTTTTTATTAAAAGAAGAATGTAAGCTCTTTCTATTTTTTAAAAAGTGAAACAATTAAAGGAGAAGAGAGAATAACAGAAAAAAAGGAGAGATAGCCATGACAGCTACAAGAGGATTAGAAGGAATTGTTGCAACGACATCTTCTGTCAGCTCTATCATTGACGATGTATTAACCTATAGAGGATATAGCATTGATGACTTAGCTGAACATGCAACTTTTGAGGAAGTTGTATACTTGCTATGGAATGGTAAACTGCCTTCCCAATCTGAACTAGAATCATTTAAGTCAGAACTTGCTGAGGCTAGTGAGCTGCCTGCAGAATTGTTGGAACAAATGAAATCGCTTCCTTTGAAGAACACACATCCTATGACTGTTCTGCGTACAATCGTGTCGACATTAGCGATGTATGATCCAGAAGCAGAGGATATGTCTACAGATGGTAACTACAAAAAGGCCATCCGTCTTCAAGCTCAGATGTCATCACTTGTAACGGCATTTGCACGTATTAGGGAAGGAAAAGATCCTATTGCTCCTAAAAAAGAACTTAGCTATGCTGCTAACTTCCTATATATGCTAACAGGCAAAGAGCCTGATGAAATTTCTGAAACAGCTTTTAACAAAGCATTAGTATTACATGCTGACCATGAACTTAATGCATCCACGTTCACAGCGCGTGTATGTGTGGCTACACTTTCTGATATCTATTCAGGAATAACAGCAGCAATCGGTGCACTAAAAGGACCACTTCATGGTGGAGCGAACGAACAGGTAATGAAGATGCTTTCTGAAATCGGTGAGGAAGCAAACGTAGAATCTTACTTGGATAACGCGATTGAAAACAAGCAAAAGATTATGGGCTTCGGTCACCGTGTTTATAAGAACGGCGATCCACGTGCAAAACACTTACGTGAAATGTCTAAACAGCTAACATCTATCACAGGTGAAGAGAAATGGTACACGATGAGCGTTAAGATTGATGAGACGCTTAAGCAGAAAAAAGGATTGTTGCCAAACGTAGACTTCTATTCTGCTAGTGTATATCACAGCTTAGGCATCGATCATGATCTATTCACGCCGATCTTTGCGATCAGCCGTGTTTCCGGATGGATTGCACATATCTTAGAGCAATACGAAAACAACCGTTTGATCCGCCCTCGTGCTGAATATATCGGACCTGATATGCAGCAATATGTTGCTCTAGAACAAAGATAAGATAAAAACAATAGGCTATACCACAAAAAAGAGAAGGGATTCTTCTTCTCTTTTACCTATGTTTTTTAGTAGACTAGTAAAGTACATGCAATACAAGAATTAGGAGGAATTTAGAAATGTCTAACGGAGAACGTATTACAGTCGACAATGGTGTATTAAACGTACCAAATCAACCGGTGATCCCTTTTATCGAAGGTGACGGTACAGGTCCTGATATTTGGGCTGCTGCTTCACGTGTATTAGAAGCTGCTGTTGAAAAAGCATATAATGGTGAAAAAAAGATCGTTTGGAAAGAAGTACTAGCAGGAGAAAAAGCATTTAACCAAACAGGTGAATGGCTTCCTGCTGAAACTCTTGATGTGATTCGCGATTACATAATTGCGATTAAAGGACCATTAACAACGCCAGTAGGCGGAGGAATCCGTTCTTTAAACGTTGCTTTAAGACAAGAGTTGGATCTATTTACTTGTCTACGTCCTGTTCAATACTTTAAAGGTGTTCCTTCACCAGTTAAACGTCCTGAAGACACAAACATGGTTATCTTCCGTGAGAATACAGAAGATATTTATGCAGGTATCGAATATGCAAGTGGATCTGATGAAGTTAAAAAGTTGATTCAATTCCTACAAGATGAAATGGGTGCTAACAAAATTCGTTTCCCTGAAACTTCTGGTATTGGTATCAAACCTGTTTCTTCAGAAGGTACTCAACGTCTTGTTCGCGCAGCTATTCAGTATGCGATCAATGAAGGACGTAAGAGTGTAACATTAGTTCATAAAGGAAACATCATGAAGTATACAGAGGGTGCTTTCAAGAACTGGGGATATGAGTTAGCAGAAGCTGAGTTTGGTGACAAAGTATTCACATGGGCTCAGTATGACCGCATCGTTGAAGAAAGCGGAAAAGATGCTGCAAACAAAGCACAAGCAGATGCTGAAGCTGCAGGAAAGATCATTGTTAAAGACTCTATCGCTGATATCTTCTTACAACAGATCTTAACTCGTCCAGCTGAGTTTGATGTAGTTGCAACAATGAACTTAAATGGAGATTACATCTCTGATGCTCTTGCAGCACAAGTTGGTGGTATCGGTATCGCACCAGGTGCTAACATCAACTACGAGACAGGACATGCTATCTTTGAAGCAACTCATGGTACTGCACCGAAGTATGCTGGTCTTGATAAAGTAAACCCATCATCTGTAATTCTTTCAGGTGTGTTGATGCTTGAACATCTAGGATGGGGAGAAGCTGCTAAATTAGTACTTTCTTCTATGGAAAACACAATCGCAAGTAAAGTTGTTACTTACGATTTTGCACGTTTGATGGACGGCGCTACAGAAGTTAAATGTTCTGAGTTTGCTGACGAACTAATTAAAAACATGTAATCTAAACGACCCCTTTTTATAAGGGGTTTTCTCAACATCATTTATACTTTTAAAACTGTTCCTGGAGGGGAAAACATGGCTAACAAACGAAAAAAGATTTCGGTTATTGGTGGAGGATTTACAGGAGCAACAACGGCTTTTATCTTAGGACAAAAAGAAGTTGGGGATGTAGTATTAGTTGATATTCCTCAAATGGAAAACCCTACAAAAGGTAAAGCGCTCGACATGATGGAAGCAAGTCCTGTTCAAGGTTTTGATGCGTTAATTACAGGTACTAGCGATTATGCAGATACAGCTGAATCCGATGTTGTCGTTATAACAGCGGGAATTGCTCGTAAACCTGGGATGAGCCGTGATGACCTCGTGAACACAAACGCTGGGATCATGAAAAGTGTAACGAAAGAAATCGTTAAACATTCTCCTGATTGCACGATTATCGTTTTAACAAATCCAGTTGATGCGATGACTTACACGGTATTAAAAGAGTCTGGTTTCCCTAAAAGCCGTGTAATCGGACAATCTGGAATACTAGATACAGCACGTTTCCGTACGTTTGTTGCTATGGAGCTTAACGTTTCTGTAAAAGATGTTACTGGTTTTGTTCTTGGTGGTCACGGAGACGATATGGTGCCACTCGTACGCTACTCTTATGCAGGTGGAATTCCGTTAGAGAAATTAATCTCTAAAGAACGTCTAGATGCAATTGTTGAGCGCACACGTAAAGGTGGAGGAGAGATCGTTAATCTCTTAGGTAACGGATCTGCTTATTATGCTCCAGCAGCTTCTTTAGTTGAGATGGTAGAAGCGATTGTTAAAGATCAGCGTAGAGTGCTTCCATCTATCGCTTTCTTAGAAGGGGAGTATGGTTACGATGGTATCTGTCTTGGCGTTCCAACGATTCTTGGGGGTGGTGGTCTTGAAGAGATCATCGAACTTGAGCTGACTGCAGAAGAGAAAGCAGCGCTTGATCAATCGGCTGAATCTGTTAAATCAGTTATGAAAGTATTAGCATAAGCGTGTGAGAGATTCGGGTTAACTCCCGAATCTTTTCTCCTGTTAAAAATGAAAGCGTTATCATAATGAGGGGGTCATTAAATGCTGATCGGAAAAAAACGAAAACTTGGACGGAAAATAGATGAGATCCAAGCTGGAGAAAAATTAGAGATGCAAGAAACGATAGAAGATAAAGATCTTCTTTTGTATTTAGGCTTAACGAACGACAATAACCCATTATTTATCCAACACGATTATGCAACACTAACACCTTATAAAAAGCCAGTCGTCCCTCAGGTTATGTTAATGGGAATGGTGACATCAGCGGTATCAAAATATTTACCGGGTCCTGGTAGTTCCATCGTAGAATCCAGTTTTACATTTATTAAACCCGTTTATCATTATTCGAAATTAACTTTTTTATTTGAAATTACGGAAGTTAACAGAGATAAGCATATTGTTAATATGAACGTTAGAGCTGAAAATGAGGAAGGAATCGAAGTGCTGAAGAGTACCTTGCAAGTTTGTCCCCCATATGCTCCAAAATCAATTACATCTAATACGATGGAAAATTTCTAAACCTTTCTTATGAAAGGTTTATTTTTACGTTCATTTTTCTGAAGCAGTTTTATATGTAGTAATTACGATTAAATCCGTAGAATAGAAGGAAATATAAGAATAAAACGCCTTTAATGTAAAGGAAATGTTAAGTATATGTAAAGCCACTATGAAAATTTTGCGTTTTTTGTACACACTATAAAAAAAATAGTATGATGAATTTGTACAAGTCGTAAAAAGGTGGGAATATGATGAGCCAAAAGTTACTCGTAGTAGAAGATGAAATTTCGATCTCAACATTGTTGCAATTTAACTTAGAACAAGCAGGATTTCAAGTAGTTACGGCAATGGATGGCAAGAGTGGATTAGAAAAAGCGGAAAGCGAAGAACCTAATCTAATCATATTAGACCTTATGCTGCCGGAAATGGATGGAATAGAAGTATGTAAAGAACTCCGTCTAAGAAAACTAAATATTCCTATTCTCATGTTAACGGCTAAGGATGATGAGTTTGATAAAGTGTTGGGCCTAGAGTTAGGTGCGGACGATTATATGACAAAACCGTTCAGCCCAAGAGAAGTGGTTGCAAGGGTAAAGGCAATCCTCCGCAGGTCAACATCAGTCAATACAGAATCAGAAAAGAAAAAAGAAGAAGTAGAACATCTTAAAATTGGTGAGGTTGATATTTATCCAGAAAACTATGAAGCATATTTCAAGGAAAAAGCACTAGAACTTACACCAAAAGAATTTGAACTACTCGTCTATCTTGCTAGACACAAGAGTCGTGTGCTTTCAAGGGAACAGCTGCTTTCTGCAGTTTGGAATTATGATTTTGTAGGTGACACACGAATTGTGGATGTTCATATCAGTCATTTAAGGGAGAAAATCGAGACTAATACACGTAAGCCAATTTATATTAAAACCATAAGGGGATTAGGTTATAAGCTAGAGGAGCCTCAATAATGCATGATTTTAAGAACCGAGTACTTACCTTTTTCCTGCTCGGTATTTTATTGGTTTTTATTCTATTAGCTCTAATCATGGGGAACATTGTTCACCATAGTGTGAAAGATAAGAGGATGGCTTTTTATAAAGGTGAATTAAGTTTGATCGAACAGGTTCTCAAGACTGAAGAGTCGAAGCTAGTCATCATGAATCTTTTAAGAACGGCTTCTAAAGATCTTGATGGTGAGATTTATGTCGTCGATTCAGATTGGAACGTGAAATATTCATCGGACACAAATAGTCCTAGAAACATGTCTTTGTTCAAAAAAGAAAATGTGCCGAATAGTGAAAAACTAGCTCAAAAGAATGAGAACGGCAAATTATACTATACGTTAAAAAAGAGAGACGAGACGGGATATATTCAGGTCGTTATACCAGAAGATGCTGCAGAATCAGAAGAAAGATCGATTTGGATCATGATGTCAATTGGTTTCCTGATCTGTTTTATCATCATTCTATACGTGTCGCTTAAAGTGATTCATAAGATCGTCAGACCTGTAGAAGAGGCGACACAGACTGCGAAAGAGCTTGCAAAAGGTAATTTTAAAGCGAGAACGTATGAGTATTTTGGAGAAGATATCGGAGAGTTGAACTACTCATTAAACGTATTAGCACGGAACTTAGAGAAGATGACAAAATCCCAAGAATCTCAGCATGATCGCTTGATCACATTAATAGAGAATATGGGAAGCGGACTTATTCTTATTGATAAAAACGGCTATATCAACTTAGTAAACAAAACGTTCAAAGAACTCTTTAAAGAACATACAGATTATTGGACGGGTCATCTCTTCTATGAAGTATTTCCTTACACATCCATCAAGGAAATTGTAAAAGAAACATATTTAACTGAAAAAAAAGTGAGAAGAAATACTGTGATTCCTATTCACATCGATACAAAACATTTTGATGTCTATAGTGCGCCTGTCATGAACGCTAGAGGTAAGCTTAAAGGAATCGTGCTGGTTTTTCACGATATTACAGAGCTTAAGAAACTTGAGCAAGTAAGAAAAGATTTCGTTGCTAACGTCTCACATGAACTTAAAACGCCGATCACATCATTGAAAGGTTTTGCTGAGACTTTATTAGATGGTGCTGGTGAGAATAAAGAATATCGTAACAAGTTTTTAACGATCATGTTAAATGAAAGTGATCGGCTACAGGCGCTAATACAAGACTTGTTAGATCTTTCTAAAAGTGAACAAGGTTTTCACCTGGAAACTCAATCTGTTGATCTTGGTGCTTTAGTAAACGATACCTTTGAGATTCTTCAGCCTAAAGCTGAAAAGAAAGGTATTGTTCTATCGGTAGATATTTCTGGTAAAACGGTTATGGATGGAGATTCGCCTCGATTGAAACAAATCATCATTAATCTTGTTTCGAACAGTTTAACTTACACGCCTGCTGGTGGCCGTGTAAATGTAATAGTGGAAGAACTAAAAGACCATGTAAAGTTATTGATCACAGACACAGGAATCGGTATCAAGGAAAGTGAGATTCCTCGTATATTCGAAAGGTTCTACCGTGTAGATAAAGCTAGAAGTAGAAATTCAGGAGGTACTGGATTAGGGCTTGCAATCGTCAAGCATCTGGTAGAAGCTCATCACGGAACAATAGAAGTTCAGAGTAAGCCAGGAGAAGGGTCACAGTTTACAATTCTGTTTCCGAAGAAATTTGAGTTGTAAGATTTACAATTCTTTTACACATTTGTTTTCTTTAGTTAACAGTTTAATCTTATGATTAAAGTATCCTTTTTCAGTACCCCCTTAGCGAGAGTCCATCATGGATTCTCGCCTTTTTTATGGCCAAGAGCTATTCTGTTCCTACTTTTTTGTTTCTGGTTGTCATCGTGATACAATAGATGATAGAAGAAATGTCCTCAGGAGGTTACGGACTTGGCGAAAACAAATAAATTAGTACTTATTGATGGAAATAGTATTGCATACAGAGCTTTTTTTGCTCTACCTCTTTTAAACAACGACAAAGGTGTTTATACAAACGCTGTGTATGGTTTCACACAGATGCTTTTAAAGATTTTAGAAGACGAGAAGCCTACACATATCCTTGTTGCTTTTGATGCCGGGAAAACAACATTCCGCCATAAGACATTTGGTGAATATAAAGGCGGGCGTCAGAAAACCCCGCCGGAATTATCTGAACAGTTTCCGTTTATCAGACAATTATTAGATGCATTTAAAATCAAACGCTATGAGCTTGAAAATTACGAAGCAGATGACATCATTGGAACCCTTGCTTCTTATGCTGCTGATGGAAACTGGGATGTGAAAGTGTTTACAGGAGATAAAGATTTACTTCAACTCGTTACGCCTGATGTTGAAGTCGTGTTAACTCGAAAAGGAATCACTGAGGTGGAGGCATACACCGTAGAACAAGTGAACGAGCGGTACGGAATTACACCTCATCAAATCATAGATATGAAGGGCCTAATGGGAGACCCTTCCGACAATATTCCAGGAGTACCTGGAGTTGGTGAAAAGACTGCGATCAAATTGATCAAACAATATGGAACGATTGAAAAAGTTCTTGATTCAATAGATGAGATTTCAGGTGCTAAGCTTAAAGAGCGATTAACAGAGAATAAAGAACAAGCCATCATGAGTAAAGAGCTTGCTACGATAACGAAAGAAGCTCCTATTGAAATCGGACTAGATGAAACCAATTACGACGGTTATGAAACGTCCTCAGTATTCCCTCTTTTCAAAGAGTTAGGATTTAATTCATTGCTTGAACGATTAGGCGGAGATGAAGAAATTCTTCAAGATGAGGAAAAAGAAGAGCTTAGCTTTAAAACGGTTTCGAAAATTGAAGCTGACATGTTAAAAACTCCTTCATCCCTAATCGTAGAAACGTTAACTGAAGATTATCATAAAGCAAAAATTCATGGTTTTGCTGTAAGTAATGATGCCGGGACATTTTATATTCCAGCAAGTCTTGCTGATCAATCAGAAGAATTTCATGAATGGCTGCAAGATCAGAACCAAAAGAAGAGAATGTTTGATGCTAAGAGAGCACACGTAGCCTTACATGGGCAAGGGATCGTCTTGAATGGTATTGATTTTGATATCCAGCTCGCGTCCTATCTGCTTAATCCTTCCGAAACTTTAGATGAAGTGGCAGATGTTGCGAAGCAGTATGGGAAGTCTAACGTAGACGTGAATGAAGCTGTGTATGGAAAAGGTGCTAAGAAAAAGCTGCCAGAAGATGAAGCGGTACTTGCCGAGCACCTCTGCAGAAAAGCGCATACGGTCTTTCAGTTGAGTGATCTTCTGGATGAGAAATTAAAAGAAAATGAACAGAGTGATCTATTCTATCAGCTAGAGATGCCATTAGCTCTTGTATTAGCCAAGATGGAAGAATTTGGCGTAAAGGTAAAATCAGATACCCTCCAAAAGATGGGTGCTGACTTAGATATTCAGTTAACAGCATTAGAAAAAGATATACACGAACTTGCTGGAGTATCATTTAATATAAACTCACCTAAACAATTGGGTGAAATATTATTTGAGAAGCTGAACTTGCCTCCTGTTAAGAAAACTAAAACGGGATACTCAACTTCTGTTGATGTATTAGAGAAGTTAGAAGGCAAGCATGAGATCATTAATAAGATCCTTATCTATCGTCAGCTCGGAAAGTTAAGATCTACTTATATTGAAGGTCTGCTAAAAGTGGTAAAAGAAGATACGGGTAAGATTCATACACGGTTCAATCAGGTTCTCGCGCAAACGGGAAGACTGAGTTCTATCGATCCGAACCTTCAAAACATTCCGATCCGTTTAGAAGCAGGAAGAAAGATCAGACATGCCTTTGTTGCCTCACAGCCTGGTTGGAAAATTCTTGCGGCAGACTATTCACAGATCGAGCTTCGTGTATTGGCTCATATCTCTCAAGATGAAAACTTGATGGAAGCATTTAAAACAGAGATGGATGTTCATACGAAAACGGCCATGGACGTCTTTCATGTAGAAGAAAGCGAAGTTACGTCTGAGATGAGAAGACACGCTAAAGCCGTTAACTTTGGAATCGTATACGGAATCAGTGATTATGGTTTATCACAAAGCTTAGGGATTACGAGAAAAGAAGCTGGAGAATTTATTGCATCTTATTTGGATAGTTTCCCTGGTGTTCAGCAGTACATGAAGGACAGTGTTTCTGAAGCCAAACAAAATGGCTTTGTTTCAACGCTGCTTCATAGACGCCGTTATCTGCCTGAAATTAATAGCCGAAACTTTAACCTTCGTAGTTTTGCAGAAAGAACAGCAATGAACACACCGATTCAAGGAACAGCTGCAGACATCATAAAAAAAGCGATGGTCGATATGGATCAACGTTTAATAGATGAGAAACTTGAAGCGAAAATGCTGCTTACTGTGCATGATGAACTTATTTTTGAAGTGCCAGAAAATGAACTGCAAAAACTTGAAGAGGTCGTTTGCGAAGTGATGGAATCAGCAGTAGAACTTGATGTACCACTAAAGGTAGATGTAAATTGGGGAGATTCCTGGTTTGAAGCAAAATAGTAATAAAAACAGCATCCTCTAGATTCAGGGTGCTGTTTTTTCTAATAAGGTTGGTGAAGAGATGCCTGAGTTACCTGAGGTCGAAAATGTCAAAAACACATTGAATCAATTTCTTCCAGGAAAGATGATTACAGATGTGAAAATACATTGGGAAAATATTATTAAACATCCTGGAACAGAAGAATTCATTTTGAAGCTAAAAGGTCAAACTTTTCAAACCGTGTATCGAAGAGGTAAGTTTTTAATTTTTCATCTTGATGAGGATGTGTTAGTTTCTCACCTAAGGATGGAAGGGAAATATGGGTTATCTCAAAGCGAGGAACCAGCTGATAAACATACGCATGTTATTTTTCAGTTCTCTGATGGAACCGAACTAAGATATCGAGATGTGAGAAAGTTTGGGACGATGCATCTGTATCCAAAAGGAACAGAAGAAAGTCATGCGCCATTGAAAACTTTAGGTATTGAACCATTGTCAGATTCATTAACAGCTGCACTCTTAAAAAAGCTGTTTGCTAATCGAAAACGTAATATAAAATCGGTATTGTTAGATCAGACTCTTATTGCTGGTTTAGGCAACATTTATGTCGATGAAGTATTATTTCAGGCTGGAATCCATCCAGAGACCCAAGCGAATAAATTAACGCTGCCCCGGTTAAAAAAATTAAAAACCGCGATAACAGAAATTCTTTCTGAGTCTGTGAAGCACGGAGGAAGCTCGATCCGCTCGTACACGAACGCAGTTGGAGAGACGGGTGGATTTCAGCTGAAACTATTTGTTTACGGTAGAAAAAATGAAGCATGTCGCGTATGTGGTAGTGAGATTGAACGATTAGTTGTAGCGGGTAGAGGCACTCATATTTGTAAGACTTGTCAAAAATAAACCATTTCTGTGCTCCTTTCATATACTACGTTTACCGTTAACTGAAAGGAGTACAGGAACAATGGTGGCTTACTCTTTTGTTTTGTTGGCATTAGCCGTCAGCCTGGACAGTTTTGGAGCCGGATTAACGTATGGAATGAAATCCATTAAAATTCCTTTTCGCTCCATTATCATCATCGCAATATGTTCAGCTGTTACCTTTTTACTTTCGATGTTGCTTGGATTTACGTTAGAACAATTTATTTCACCTAAGACAGGTGAAATATTGGGAGGCGTGATTCTTCTAGGAATCGGAATCTACTCTCTATGGCAGGTTTTCTTACCAGAGAAAGAGAACGTTGAGTGCTTGGAAAAAGAACCTAAGAACATTGTGCTATTTGAAATCAAATCGTTAGGAATCGTCATACACATTCTAAAGAAACCAGTTATGGCTGATATTGATAAGTCTGGATCCATTACGGGCTTAGAAGCCGTATTGCTTGGAATAGCATTATCGCTTGATGCATTTGGAGCAGGAATAGGCGCCGCACTCATCGACCTGTCACCTTCATTAACAACCATTACCATTGCGTTGATGAGTGCTTTATTCTTATGGGGTGGTATGATACTAGGATTATATCTTTTCAACAAAACAAACTGGATGAAGGGTCTGTCCGTTCTGCCAGGAGTTTTACTGATCGTAATGGGATTATTAAAAATGTAACCGTGGAGGATAACTTGTGATTATTGGATTAACAGGAGGCATCGCTACAGGAAAGTCAACAGTCAGTAACATCATCAAGAGTCAAGGAATTCCGGTTGTGGATGCCGATATTATTTCAAGAGAAGTTGTTATGCCAGAGAAAGAAGCGTATGAGAAGATTGTAGCCTGTTTTGGCGACCAAATATTAAATGATGACAAGACGATAAACAGAGCAGGATTGGGAGAAATCATCTTCAACGATTCAGAAAAAAGAACGATGTTGAACGAGATTGTTCATCCTGCTGTAAGAAAAGAAATGAGACGGCAAGCAGATGCTTATCAACGCTCTAGTGAGTCTTTAGTGGTGATGGATATACCACTTTTATTTGAGAGTAAGTTAACACATATGGTTGATCGAACGTGGTTAGTCTATGCTGCACCAGAAGTGCAGCTTCAACGATTGATCAAACGTGATCAGTTTTCAGAAAAGCAAGCATTGTCTAGAATTCACTCGCAGATGCCGATCACTGAGAAAAAGGAACTGGCAGATGTTGTTATCATGAATAATGGTTCTCTGTCAGAATTAGAAAATGATGTTCTTTTATTACTTAAACAAACAAAAAAACAGACCTGATTTTCTTTTCAGGTCTGTTTTTTTTGTATATAAGCCCTTTTTTAGCCTAATTCAAATAAAAGTATGTTCTTTTCAAGTGTCAATATGATATACTAATTATAGATAGATACAAGTTAGAGTATAACACATTGGAAGGAGCAGCTTCATGAAAGCAAAAATTGCAATTAATGGCTTGGGGAGAATCGGAAGAATGGTCTTCCGCAAAATGATGGAGAACGATGAATTTGAGGTTGTAGCTGTTAATGCCAGCTATCCAGCTGAAACTCTTGCTCATATGGTTAAGTACGATTCTATACATGGAACGTATTCTGGAGATGTTGTTGCTGGAGAAGATGCCCTTTTTGTTAATGGAAAAAAAGTCCAATTAGTTAACTCTCGCGATCCTCGTGAATTACCTTGGGGAACGTTAGGCGTTGATATTGTTATAGAAGCAACGGGGAAATTTGTTTCACAAGAATCTGCTGGTCTTCATATCGAAGCGGGTGCTAAGAAAGTAATTATCACTGCTCCAGGGAAAGACGAAGACATTACAATTGTTATGGGAGTAAATGATAGCGATTACATTTCATCTAAACATCATATTATTTCTAATGCATCGTGCACAACCAACTGTTTAGCACCTGTGATTAAAGTGCTAGATGATCAGTTCGGGGTACAATCTGGCATGATGACAACTGTACATGCTTATACGAACGATCAAAAGAATATTGATAATCCTCACAAAGACTTAAGACGTGCACGTGCATGTGGAACATCAATCATTCCAACCTCTACAGGTGCTGCAAAAGCCATTTCAAAAGTCTTGCCTCACTTAGAAGGTAAATTGAATGGTATGGCACTCCGTGTTCCAACACCTAATGTTTCTTTGGTGGATGTTGTTGTGGAATTGAAGACTCCTGTATCGAAAGACCAAGTGAATCACGCTTTCCAATCTGCTTCTGAAGGTTCGATGCGTGGGATCTTAGGTTACAGCGATCTTCCACTCGTTTCGATTGATTATAACGGAAATGAAAATTCTTCAATCGTAGATGGCTTATCTACGATGGTAATGGACGGAAACAAAGTGAAGGTCCTTGCTTGGTACGACAATGAATGGGGTTATTCATGCAGAGTAGTAGATCTAGCGAAACATGTAAGTGTTGCTTTAAATATGCCAGTACAAGAAAAAAATGTTTCTGTATCATAAAAACGTTAGTAAAAATAGATAAATGAGTAAGGGCTGGATTACACATCAGCTCTTTTTTTCGCTTCAACGAACCAGTATATTTCGATTGATCTTTATCCTTAAAAAACAATAAAAATTTGATGTAAAAAAATTTGCCCATAGTTATTGCAAATAAATTTTAAAAGAAGTATACTATGATTCGTGAACTTCAAATAAAGCAAACAAAGGCATTGAATGCTACTTAAAGGGTTAGGACCTCTTTGGACTAACTTGCCCCCGTGGTAGATGTTCGATACCGCATGCTTGAAGGCATGATTATTTTTAAAAGGGGGACTATGCTAATGGATACAATGGGAAGACACGTAATTGCTGAGTTATGGGGTTGTGATTCTGAAAAACTAAATGACATGAAATTTATTGAAGAGACATTCGTTGACGCTGCATTGAAAGCAGGTGCAGAAATTCGTGAGGTTGCTTTTCATAAATTTGCTCCACACGGTGTAAGTGGAGTTGTTATTATCTCTGAATCTCATCTAACTATTCACAGTTTTCCTGAGCATGGTTATGCAAGTATTGATGTATATACGTGTGGAGATCGAATCGATCCTAACGTAGCTGCTGATTACATTTCGGAGGCACTTGGCGCTAAAAAGCGCGAAAACTTGGAAGTTCCTCGTGGAATGGGTCCAATTTCTGTTGCCAAATCAAAAGTTACTGCTCAATAATTTAAAACAGAATGTACGTGAGGTGTGAGAAATCACACCTCTTTTTTATTCGCTCTTTTCTAAAAAGATTGTTGCTTTTAACTCCTTGTCACCTTTGACAGTTGATTGGAGTGGAAAGCGAGCAGCCTGGAACGAAAATCAACACTTCCAAGAGCAACAATGTTTAGGAAAACAGCCTTTTTATTTCACTCATAATAGGGAATAATAGGGTACAAATTATATTGCTTTGGAGGACTACTATGTTTAGAAAACTTCAAAATCTCATGGAAAATCATGCGGAAACGAGTGAACAGCATGTGGACGAAAGACTTAGAACCCATTATTTTAAAGCTAATAAACCAGAAGTTATGAAAGTGATCAAACAAATCCTAGATGAAGACACAAATTTTCATGAGCTCGGTTTTTCAGAAGAAAGGGGAGAGGTAACGTTTGAAGTTAGACAGCCTAAGAGTGCGTTTGTCGTTATTAGTATAGTAACAGTTAAAGCGAACCGAACTGCTGTAGATTTGAACGTTTCAACAGAATCTGCTCTACCTTTTAATTTTGGCAACAACCAAAGACTAATCGTTAACATTTATGAGATCTTAAAAGGAAAACTAACGTTTGTTGGGACGTCAATGGCTGAAAAATTGTAGGAATAGCTTGTCACATTCCTCCCTTTTCTTTAAGATAGATAGAGAATAGAAAATTTTTTGGGGATGATTACAATGAGGTGTCCTACTTGCCAGCACAACGGAACAAAAGTGCTTGATTCAAGACCTGTACATAGCGGAAGATCCATTCGCCGCAGAAGGGAATGTGAATCTTGCAGCTATAGATTTACTACATTTGAAACGGTAGAACAAACACCGCTTATCATTGTTAAAAAGGGCGGGGAACGAGAAGAGTTCAGCCGTGAAAAGATCCTTAGAGGGCTTATTAAAGCTTGTGAAAAAAGGCCAGTCCCCTTGGAAACGCTTGAAAATATAGTAGACAGCATTGAAAAAGAATTGAGAAACTCAGGTGCATCTGAAGTTTCAAGTACAGCCGTTGGTGAACAGGTGATGGAACATCTGTCTAAAACGGATGAGGTTGCTTATGTAAGATTTGCCTCTGTATACCGTCAATTTAAGGATATCAATGTTTTTATACAGGAATTGAAAGAACTAATTAACAAGGAGGAGCGTTAAAGCGTATCTTAGACTGCTGTAACGCTCTTTTTATTCCACTATCAAACCGAATTCTACTTTGTTAGAAAACGGCTAAAATAATGAACAAACTACTCTGGCTGACGATACTAACATCCGTCGGCCAGCTTACTTTAAAGACTTTTTAAAAAAGGGTGAAAACGATGACGGTACATTTTCAGGAAGTTGTGCCCGTTGATACGTATTCCGTCCAGTGCAAGGGTATGTTGCATGAAATCGATCATAAAGTTCTTACCATGCTATATCAGCCGTTGGTTGGCGCATTTGCACATAGTTTATACATGACATTATGGTGCGAAGTAAATATGGATCGGCAGACACAAAAACATCAGCACCTCATGAACGTAACTCAGTTCTCGTTAAAAGATATTTTATCGGGAAGAAAGAAACTAGAAGCGATTGGTCTCTTGAAGACGTTCAAGAAAGACGGCGATAGTTCCAGGGAGTACATTTATGAGCTTCAGCTCCCACTTTCGCCAAATGCTTTTTTTACAGATGGCTTTTTAAGCATATATCTCTTTAATCGTTTAGGAAAAGCAAAATTTAATGAAGTAAGAGAGTCCTTTTATATCGCTCAAACGGATGTGTCGGATTATAAAGATGTGACCGCTTCATTCAGTGATGTGTTTACTTCTTTGCACCCTTCTGAAATGTCCTCAAAGAGTTATGCAGAAATTAACGAAAACGTTCTTCCAAAAGATGTCTCTTTACATGAAAAAGGCATTCATGGGAAAGTTGTACTAAGTGAGTCTACCTTTGATTTTGAAGCGATGGTGAATCAGATCTCATCTTTTATCGTGCCTAAAGAGGTAATCACTCCAAAATTAAAGGAAGCCATCTATAAGTTGGCATATATTTATCAGTTACAACCGATGGATATGAGCAAGCAGATTCAGAACGTATATTACTCGACGGGCGAAATTTCTGCAGAGAACTTAAGGAAAGAAATTCAGAAATGGTATCGCTTCGAACATGAAGAAGGTCTGCCGGTTCTATCTTTAAAAACGCAGCCAGTTCCATTAAAGGCTCTTCATGGCATGCAGCCTCAATCAAAAGAAGAAGAACTTATCAAATATTTTGAAGAAGTGTCACCTTATCGTTTGTTAGAAGATTACTCAGGTACCACTCCTTCAGAAGTAGATTTAAAACTCGTTGCCTATTGTATGATCGATCAGAATCTAACGCCAGGCGTTACGAATGTTCTTTTAGATTACGTACTATCTGAGAATGATATGAAGCTAGCAAAAGGGTTGATCGAACGAATTGCCTCACATTGGGCTCGCAAAAAAGCACAAACGGTAATAGAGGCAATGACCTTAGCACGCGATGAAAAAAGAAAATATAAAGAATGGCAAGATAAAAAGGTCAATTCGGGTTCTTATAATAAAGGAAATAAAAAGAGTAACGTAACGGTTCCTGACTGGCTGAAACAGGATAAGGTGTCTACGAGTCAGACTGATGATTCAAGCACTGATGCTACAGAGGATGAGAACCGTAAATGGCTTGAGAGTTTGTTGAATAGTTCGAAATAAAGGGGGGAAATAATATGGAATCCATACAGGAATCTGTTAAAAATATGCCGGGGTTTGATAAGTTTCAAGAAAGATTTGAGCAAATGAAGCAACAAGTACTTACAGACCCAGGGGTCATGCGTTTTCTGAGAGAGAACCCTGACATATCAGATGTCCATGCGGAAAAATTATTGTCCAGTTTTTACACCTTTAAGAACGAACAGCATGCTTGCCGCAATTGTCCGGGTTTAGAGAATTGTCCCAACCTCATGCAAGGGTATCGTTCTGAACTAACGAAAGTGAGACAGACAGTAGAACTAAGATACAAACCATGTGAACTAAAAGTCATCGATGAACAAAAGAAATCCATGACTTCATTGATTAAGAGTTACTTTATACCAAAAGAGATCCTCGAAGCGAGATTTGATCGTTTGTACAAGCATAGTATTGATGAAACAAGACGTAATGCGATCTCGAAGGCTTATGAATTTGTCCAGATGGCAGGTTCGGGTCATCAAGCAAAAGGGATCTACTTCTACGGAAAGTTTGGCGTTGGTAAAACGTATCTTCTAGGTGCGATCGCAAATGGTTTAGCCGAGAAAGGTGTACACTCTCTGATCATTCATACACCGGAGTTTCTTCGTGAAATGAAATCTTCACTTTCAGACGGTACATTTGATTCGAAGATGGAACTGTTAAAGACTGTGCCCGTATTGATGCTTGATGACCTTGGTGCTGAGAATATGACGAACTGGGTCAGAGATGAAATTATTGGCGTTATTCTTCAATATCGAATGATGGAAAAACTGCCTACTCTCTACACATCCAATTGTGATTATGATATGCTGCAGCAGCATCTATCGTATTCTCAAAAAGGTGGACTTGATGAACTGAAAGCTCTTAGAATCATGGAGCGGATCAAACACTTAAGTACTCCTATCTTTATGGGCGGAAATAAAAATTTCAGAGAAGATTATTAATATAGTTTCTGCTCTTTTAAAGGGCAGGAGCTTTTTTCTTGAAAACACAAAGCTGTCTCTTCAACTAAAATATGATAGGATAAGAACAGACAAGATCTTAAGACATTGTATTCGGAGGTTACCGATGAGTATAGAATCTATTTTACAAAAAGCTTTAGAAGGTGAACGTTTATCGGTAGAAGATGCCGTTAAACTTTATGAAAGTGATGAAGTAGAACGCATGGGAGAAGTTGCGGATATTATTATGAAAAGGTGGCATCCTGAACCGATTACCACATTCGTAATTGGCCGTAACGTAAACTATACAAATTTTTGTGATACATATTGCAGATTCTGCGCGTTCTATAGAGCGCCAGGAAGCAGTGAAGGTTATGTGTTGGATGATGAAGTAATCTTTCAAAAGATACAAGAGACCGTTGATGTAGGTGGTACAGAAATTCTTATGCAAGGTGGAACAAATCCTAACTTGCCATTCAGCTACTATACGGACTTGTTAAGAGAGATCAAAAAGCGCTTTGATATCACGATGCATTCCTTTTCTCCAGCAGAAGTATGGAAGATGGTTGAAGTGTCTGGTCTATCACTAGAGGAAGTGCTCCGTGAACTGAAAGCAGCCGGGCTTGATTCTCTTCCAGGAGGCGGAGCAGAAATTTTAGATGACCGCACCCGTAAGAAGATCAGCAGGCTTAAAGGCTCTTGGACAGAGTGGATCGACTGTATGAAAACAGCTAAAAAAGTTGGACTGCATTCTACTGCTACGATGGTTATTGGATTTGGTGAAACATTCGAAGAACGCGCACTTCATCTACAGCGTGTTCGTGATGCACAAGACGAGACAGATTGTTTCTTAGCTTTCATCTCTTGGACGTTCCAACCGGATAACACGAACATGAAGGCTGAAAAGACAACTCCGAGAGAATATCTGAAGAATGTTGCGATCTCTCGAATCTTCTTAGATAACATACCTAACTTCCAGTCATCTTGGGTTACGATGGGACCTGAAGTAGGTAAAAAATCTCTTCACTACGGCTGCAACGATTTTGGTAGCACGATGATGGAAGAAAACGTTGTTTCAGCTGCTGGAACGACACACAAAGTAAATACGAACTTAACATTGCGATTGATTCGTGAAGCAGGTAAGATCCCTGCACAACGAAATACAAAATACGAAACACTTCGTGTGTTTGAAGATGAAGAAAAAGCTGAAAAAGATTTTGTGATGCAAAACTAACTTAAGAGCGAAGCACTTGGCATTTTTTATGTCAGGTGCTTTTTTTTATTTAATAATGTATAGGTTAAAGAACAGATTTAAAGTTTCATAATAAAGATGCACTGTAAGGCTCTGAGAAGGTGTTTTTTTTGATATCAAATATTTTAATAAGTGACTTTCGTATTAAAAATAATTATCGTAATTTTCCTTATATTTAAAATTTTGTGTATAATATAAGAATATTTAGAATAAAGGGGGAAATATCAGAATGGAAATGAAACGAAAATTTAAAATGGGACTAATAGGTTTATCTGCTGCGTTTCTAGTAGCGTGCTCGTCTGGTTCTGGTGATAAGTTGACGGTGGGAACAGATGCGGCATATGCCCCCTTTGAATCCTTAGACGGTGATAAAATTGTAGGATTCGACGTTGATCTACTCGATGCGGTGATGAAGGAAGCAGGATTGGATTATGAATTAAAAAATAAGGGGTGGGACCCGTTATTTATTGCTCTTCAGAATGAAGAAGTTGATGCAGGGATCTCTGCTATTACGATCAATGACGATCGTAAGAAAAGTTATGACTTTTCTTCGCCATACTTTGAATCGATCAACATGATTTTAGCAAAAGAAGGAACATCGATTAAGAGTGCAAAGGACTTAGAAGGAATGAAGGTAAGTGTGCAGAACGGAACGACTGGACAAGCAGCACTTGAAAAGATGTTTGGTAAAAGTGAAAACATAAAGAAATATGAAAACAATGTATTAGCGATACAAGCACTATTAAACGGTGAAGTAGAAGCGGTAGTAGCGGATAACGCGGTAGTACAAGAATATGAAAAGAATAACCCGGATAAAAAACTAGTAACAATCAGCGATAAAGAAAATTTCGAGAGTGAATTTTATGGAATCATCTTCCCTAAAGATGGTGAACATCAAGAAGAGATTAACAAAGCGATGAAGAAAATTATTGATGATGGAAAATATACTGAAATCTATAAAAAATGGTTTGGTGAAGAACCAAATGTAGATGTGCTGAAACAATAACATTCTCAGGAGGTCTTCATGGATTACTCTTTACAGATTATTAGTGATTATATGCCCTTATTTTTAAAAGGAACATGGGTAACCGTTCAGTTATCATTTTTGGCGATTCTATTCGGTACGATTTTAGGATTATTCATCGGGCTCGGCAAAATGGTGAAGAACCCTTTTATTCATCTTCCGTGCATGTGGTATATCAGTTTTTTTCGAGGTACACCGTTACTGGTTCAGATCCTTTTGATCCATTCAGCGCTCATGCCACTGTTCATGAAGCCGCCTAACGTGTTCATTTCAAGCGTTCTAGCTCTTTCGCTTAATGCGGCTGCTTATATTGCAGAGATATTTAGAGCAGGGATACAATCGATCGATAAAGGGCAGATGGAAGCAGCGCGGTCGCTCGGTATGAATCATGTACAAGCTATGAAACATGTTATTCTGCCGCAAGCATCTCGAAGAATGATTCCGCCGCTAGGTAACGAGTTTATTGTACTTATTAAGGATTCATCCTTAGTTTCCATCATTGCTACCCCAGAATTGATGTATTACGCTAGAGCGATGATGGGCCAATACTACCGACCGTGGGAACCATACATGACTGCCGCTTTAATGTACTTAATTCTAACGCTTGGCATGGCGTTTATCTTATCAAGAATCGAGCGTAAATTTGTTTATTAAGAACAACCCTACCCCACAGGGTTGTTTTTTCTTTTGTAAGTAACATGTTTTAGGACCTCGTCCCATATAGTGTATTATTGAGGATTTTATATGGGGGGGACTTATTTGGTCGCGATTGCTTTTTCACACCCATCAGATGGTATAGCTGTTTTGAAGAGAATGATTCGAATAGCAGCTGAGCATAAAATAAACCCTTCCTTTGCCAAATTATCTGAAGCTTCTTCTAAAATTCTTGAATTGCACATACAGGAGAGAAAAACGATCATATTGGATGTGTTAACAGAATTTACTCGAAACAAAGTAGAGGATATTTGTTTAAAGGAAATGATTGAACAAGCATTTTGTTACAGCGATTCAGCAGAGCAAAAAGAGATCTTATCTATCACAAAAAGTATCATGCTTGGTGAGATTGAAGGGATACCTGATGTTAAACACCTGCCAAGCTTAAATGAACTGATCAGAAGGCAATGGGAATCTATTATTGACGCTAAAACAGATTTCTTAGAATTTGAATCGTTCATTAAGTTTAGGTTGAAAGAGTATTTAGCAACTTTACTGAAGATTGTTGAATGTGCGATTGATGAGTACAAGTTAGAACTTGAGTACCAAATGTTCGTAGAGCAGTTAAGAACATGCTTAACGAAACAAAGGTCTTTTACTTCAGCTGATATCGTCGTTATTTTTGAACAAGAGCAGATTCTTCTTTTTGATGAACATCAAAATCAGCTAACGCATACTGAATTGACGATGTTTCATGAAAAAGCACTACGCCTAACGAATGTGGCGAATTTAGACGAAAGACTTTTAGGGCCTTTAGTTGGAATCTCTCCAAATGCCACTAGGATCTATGCATATGATATGGACCATCCATTGCTTCAAACGGTAAAGAACATCTTTCAGGAAAAGGTCACGATCACACCGATTGAAAGGATGTCCTACAAGGAACATCGATTCTTTCGAAAAAAAGAGTCATAAACTTACAGAGTCCTCTTGCTTTTTGAAAAACGACTGCATATAATAGGTGTATAATTTTATCATTCAATCTGTATTGATAAGGACATGAAGCATATTTTTACGGTTCATAGAGAGGGAAGTCTTGGCTGGAAGCTTCCTAACACGGAAAATGGCTTTACCACCTTGGAACTTCAGCGGTGAACATCTTTAGTAATCGCTGACGGTCGCAGTCCGTTACACTGTCCGAGTGCCGATTGGCTTGTTTAAAGTTGTCGGAACAAGGGTGGAACCACGAGATCATCACTCGTCCCTTCTATAGGGACGGGTGTTTTTTGTTTTCAATCAGATAAGATTCTAAGATAAAAAGGAGATGTTTTATATGTCGTCAATTTCAATCAAGTTCCCTGACGGTTCAGTCAAGGAATTTCCTAAAGGCGTTACTTCAGAACAAGTAGCAGAGAGTATCAGCCCAAGTTTAAAGAAAAAAGCAGTTGCTGGGAAAGTAAATGGACAATTATATGATTTTTCACGTCCTATCAAAGAAGATGCATCGATCGAGATCGTGATGCAGGATTCTAAAGAAGGTCTTGAAATGACAAGACACTCAAATGCCCATTTGCTTGCTCAAGCGCTTAAGCGTCTTTACCCAGACGTGAAGCTTGGTATTGGACCAGTTATCGATAACGGGTTTTACTATGATGTAGACATGTCTCATAACTTAACACCAGAAGATCTGCCTGCGATCGAAAAGGAAATGAAGAAGATCGTTAATGAAAATCTTCCGATCGTACGTAAAGAAGTGAGTCGTGAAGAAGCTCTTGAGATTTACGAAAAATTGAACGATCATTTAAAGCTTGAGCTGATCCGTGACCTTCCAGAAGGTGAGAAGATCACAATCTATGAACAAGGTGAGTTCTTCGACCTTTGCCGCGGACCACACGTTCCATCGACTGGAAAGATCAAAGCGTATAAATTAATGAGCATCTCTGGTGCTTACTGGCGTGGAGATAGCGACAATCAAATGCTTCAACGTATTTATGGTTCAGCGTTCTTAAGCCAAAAAGACCTTGACGAGTATCTTCACTTTATTGAGGAAGCTCAAAAACGTGATCACCGTAAACTAGGAAAAGAATTAGAGTTATTCATGTTCTCAGAAGAAGCACCAGGAATGCCGTTCTATCTTCCTAACGGCCAGACAATCCGTACTGAGCTTGAGAATTTCTCTCGTGAACTTCAACGCCAAGTGGATTACGATGAAGTACGTACGCCGTTTATGATGAATCAGCGTCTATGGGAACAATCAGGTCACTGGGATCACTATCATGAAAACATGTACTTCTCTGAAGTAGATGATACAAAATTTGCGATGAAGCCGATGAACTGCCCAGGTCACATGTTGATCTTTAAGAACAAACTTCATTCTTATAGAGATCTTCCTGTACGTATGGCTGAATTCGGTCAAGTGCATCGTCACGAATATAGCGGCGCACTGAACGGTATGATCCGTGTTCGTACGTTCTGTCAAGATGATGCGCATATCTTTGTTACACCACAGCAGATCGAAAGTGAAATTAAAAACGTATTTAAGTTAGTGGATAAAATCTACAGCACGTTTGGATTCGAATATTCGGTAGAACTCTCAACTCGTCCAGAAGATTCTATGGGTGATGATCGTTTATGGGATCAAGCTGAGGGCGCATTGAAAAACGTTCTAGAAGATCTAGGGATGAACTATCACCTGAACGAGGGAGATGGAGCGTTCTACGGTCCAAAGATCGACTTCCATATTAAAGATGCTCTTAAGAGAAGTCATCAGTGTGCAACGATTCAGTTGGACTTCCAGATGCCAGAAAAGTTCGATCTAACGTACGTAGATGAAAACAACCAAAAGGTTCGTCCGGTCGTTATCCACCGTGCGATCTATGGTTCGATCGACCGTTTCTTAGGGATTTTAGTTGAGCACTTTGCTGGGGCGTTCCCTACATGGCTCGCACCAGTACAAGTGAAACTGATTCCAGTATCAGATGTTCATAATGAATACGCGTATAAGCTTCAAGAAGATTTGAAGCAGCATGCTGTACGTGTTGAGATTGATACTAGAAATGAAAAGATGGGTTACAAGATTCGTGAAGCTCAAATGAAGAAGATTCCTTACATGCTTGTTCTAGGTGATAAGGAGATCGAAGACAATGCCGTTAACGTTCGTAAATATGGTGAGCAAAAGTCAGAGACTGTTTCTTACGAAGATTTCCGAGATAAGATTTTAGCTCAAATTAATGAAAAGAGATAAGGATATTGAGAGAGCGGCCAATGTTGAGTTGGCCGTCTTTTTTTGTTGGGAAATGAAAAGTGGACAGTATTTTATTGAAAGTGGACAGTAAAATGCCCAAAGTAGACAGTAAATCAAGAAAAGTGGACAGTAAATACGCAAGAGTGGACAGTAAAACAACAAAACCAAACCGATGAATAAAAAAACTCTTGCATTCCTTTCGTAAACGAAGTAAAATTAATTTCGTTGCTGTTATTACATTCGTTGTTTGACACGCATATCTCCATTGTGTTATAGTATGTAAGGTTAATAAAATAAGCAAAAGCATCAAACAAGCAGAAGCACCCGCTTCTCACCTGACTCGACGCCAACAAAGGCTGTTGATGGGTAGATGGATATTCAGGCATGTCAAAGTGTACATAGCCGGTTTACTATGTGTGGGTGATCGTTGCGCCGACGCTTTTTTTATTTGCAGAAATAACAAGCTGAGTGTTTTAAAGCACTCACTGAAAAAATTTGGAGGTGACTTACTATTAGTAAGGACATGTCTGTCAATGAAGGTATTCGTGCTCGTGAGGTTCGCTTAATCGGTCCTGATGGAAGCCAGCTTGGCATTAAATCTAGACAAGAAGCTTTGGATCTTGCTACAAACGCAAATCTTGACCTTGTACTCGTTGCTGCAACTGCTAAACCGCCAGTATGTCGTATCATGGACTACGGTAAGTTTAAATACGAGCAACAACGTAAAGATCGTGAAGCACGAAAAAATCAAAAGGTCATTACGACTAAAGAGATTCGTCTAAGTCCAACGATTGAGGAAAACGACTTTAATACAAAGCTTAGAAATGCCCGTAAGTTCCTTGAAAAAGGCGACAAAGTAAAAGCAAGTATTCGTTTCCGTGGACGTGCAATCACTCATTCTCAAATCGGAAAAACGGTATTGGAAAAGTTAGCGAAAGAATGTGAAGATCTTTCTACGGTTGAAACGAAACCGAAAATGGAAGGTCGTAGCATGTTCCTTATCCTTGCGCCTAAAGCCGAAAAATAATTTTTACCAGGGAGGATAACCATTATGCCTAAAATGAAAACTCATAAAGGTGCTGCGAAGCGCTTTAGAAAAACTGGATCAGGTAAATTAAAGCGTGCTCGCGCTTATACTAGTCACTTGTTTGCTAACAAGTCAACTAAAGCTAAGCGTAAGCTTCGTAAAGCGAAACTTGTTCACAGCGGTGACTACAAGCGCATCCGCACATTGTTAACTTACAAAAAACGTTAATCGTTCATCAATCGATTTAAAAATAGGAGGTTTTTAATATGCCAAGAGTAAAAGGTGGCTATGTAACACGTCGTCGTCGTAAGAAAGTTCTTAAACTAGCTAAAGGCTATTTCGGTTCCAAACATAAATTATTTAAAGTAGCACAACAACAAGTATTCAAATCACTTATGTACGCTTACCGTGACCGTCGTCAAAAGAAGCGTGACTTCCGTAAGCTTTGGATCACTCGTATCAACGCTGCTGCTCGTACAAACGGTCTTTCTTACAGCCGTTTAATGCACGGACTTAAACTTGCGGGTATCGACATCAACCGTAAGATGCTTTCTGAAATTGCTATCACAGATGAAAAAGCTTTCGCTGAATTAGCTTCAAAAGCAAAAGACAGCCTAAAAGCTTAAGTAAAAAAAGAAAAGATCATTTCCTCATTTGATGGAGATGATCTTTTTTCATTCTGAAGGGAAACAACAAGGTGTTAATCATATATCTAATCATTTTAAACGTAGCCGCTTATTATGTTATGAAAAGAGACAAGTTATCTGCTAAAAAGGGCGAATGGCGTACACCTGAAGCGAGACTTTGGTTGATCGCTATTATTGGTGGAGCACCCGGTATGTGGCTTGCTATGAAAAAGTTGCGTCATAAGACTAAGCATCCTTCATTTCGTTACGGGCTGCCTCTTTTAAGTATGTTTATAACGGTTTTAGCAGGCTGGTTTATCTAGAACTATTCCTGTTGAAGATATCGTTTGTCTTTTAAGAACAATCTCCAGAAAATATAGAAACCTGGTGCCAAGATGGCGAGACCCACGATGTACATAATCATTAAGGAATAAAATGTTTCTGGTGCAGTAAACGCCTCATAAATCGTTAGATCAGGATAAACGATGTAAGGCAGATGTGCTAATCCATAACCTACGCTTGCAAGACCATATTGTAAAACAGTTGCTAATAGTGTAAGACGCGGCCGTCCAATTCCTGGACGGTTTTGTTTTGGCCACCAAAGAGAGGCATATGCAATAAAAAACGCAATCAAAGAGAGAATAAACCAGATTTTTTGATCCTTTAGATTATCGATGAGCCAGCTCGATTCTGGTGTTATGAATAGTAATGTGAAAAGCGCGGCGAGCAGGGTCAGTGGTCCTAACAGAATCGCATTGCTCCGATATAACCTATATGCATCCTCTTTTTTAGAGACTCTTGCGTAATCTGCTAAAAACAGTGATGAAAGATACAACTCAGATGTAAGGCCGAATAGCACGTACAAATAGAGTGTTGGGCTTGTGAGCAGCTTTGAGAGCAATAAGCTCTGTGTATCTCCATCAACAGCGATAAATCCACCTTGTGAGATAGGAAGCACGGCAATTAGCAGAGATGGAATAAGCAGGCCAGAGATGCCAGAGATAATAAACATCGTTCTACGATATCCTTGAACGGAATACGAGAACACCATAAATGCACTTCGAATAGCAAGTAAGAAGAGAATCAAAGAAACTGGAACGAGCATAACCGTTCCGAGCGTGTATGCTCCTTTAGGAAAGAAGCCAACAAACGCAACCACTAAAAGAACTAAGAACGTGTTTGTGATCTCCCAAGTAGGAGACAGAAAACGATTTGCGATTCTTCCTGCCATCGTTTTATGGTTGTTGTAGATCATTGCCCAGAATCCAGCTCCAAAATCGATGGAACCGAATATGCTATAGATAAATATAAAGGTCCACATCATCAGAATCGCTAAAACTTCTTCGCTCATCCTGCATTCCTCCTTTCTAACTCTGAAGTTTTTCCATATCTTTTGAAACAGGATTTCGTTTGAAATAAGCTGTTAAAATCAAAACGGTTAATACGCTGAGTAGCGCATATAAGCCTAAGAACAACAGAAAGAGCATACCAAGATCTTCATTCTTAGTCGCAGCTTCTGCCGTCGTCTGAACGCGATAGATGGTCCAGGGCTGTCTGCCGCTACAGCTGAATACCCAGCCGAACTCAATGCCGAGCATAGAGAGTGGGCCTGATAAAACAAGCGACCATAAAAGCCACTTTGGAAATGGTTTTCCTTTTCTTTTTACAAAGAACCACCAGTAGGCTAAAGCTACTGCAGCAAGTCCTAATAAAAGTGTCCCAATCCCGACCATTAGGTTAAAGAGCGTGTGTACATAAAAAGGCGGCCACGTTTCCCGAGGAAACTCGTACAATCCTTTTACCTCGGTATCGAATTTTCCAGCAGCAAGCCAGCTGAGTGCCCAAGGGATCTCGATTCCGTACTTCACTTCCTCAGTCTTAGGATCTGTATATCCTCCAATTGCGAGTGGTGCATATCTTTGAGTCTCGAAAAGCCCTTCAGCTGCTGCTAGTTTTTCAGGAGAATGCTGATGCAAGATCTGAGCAGAATGATGACCTGAAACAGCAGAGACAAAGCTCATCAAAAGAGCGACGGTAAGAGACATGAACAATCCTTTTAGGTGGTAAGCGCGTTCGCGTTCAGGACGCTTCTTTAACAGTTTGAAAGCAGCTACCGAAGCAACGGCGAACGCTCCTGTCATATAAGCTGTAATGGCAACATGGAAAGATGAGGATAGAAAGCTAGGATTGAAGAAAGCATCCCACGGAGAAACATCATAGATCGTCCCATCCGGTTTGATCTTAAATCCATCTGGAGTATTCATCCAAGTATTAACCGCAGAAATTAAGATAGCAGACGCAACTGCTCCAAGTGCTACAAAAAATACAGATATCAAACGGAAATATCTCGGCAATCTGTCAGCAGCATATACGTAGATCGACATGAATAATGCTTCTAAGAAAAAAGCAAAGATCTCAATTTGAAAGGGCAGTGAGATGACCTTTCCTACAATCTCCATAAACCCTGGCCACAATAGGGATAATTGTACGCCGACAATCGTCCCGGATGGAATAGCAACCCCTAACAAAACGGCGAACGCCTTTGTCCAGCGCTTAGCCATGATAGCGTAATCGTTGTCCCCTTTTACTTGATGTATGATTTCGGCGATAACGATCATCAAAGGAAGACCCACACCAAGTGTTGCAAATATAATATGAAAACCTAGTGATGTACCAAAGAACGCTCTCGCGAGTACAACTGTATCCATGATTCGGACTCCTCCTAAGAAACTAAGAACTATGTAAGTAAACAATCTATAGTTAAGGTGTCAAAAAGAAGTAGAGTTTATGCATACGAACATTCTGTCATACAGAGCTCGTCTTCTGTCATATGCTGACTAAAAGGGGGTGAGTGCATGTTAGACAATGATAGTGTGTTCATCGAGGTGCTCAAGTTTAGTGGGATATTTGCCCCTTTATTGTTCATTCTTCTTCAAGCGTTTCGACAGTTCTTTTTTCTTCCGGTGGGCCTGATCTGTCTTACAGGCGGCATCTTATTTGGTGCAGTGGCAGGAGCGTTCTATTCAGTCATCGGAATCACGCTCTCGAGTGTTCTGTTTTATTGGGGAATGAAGAGCATGCCGAAACTGATGAAAAAAGTAAAAAAACTACAAAAAAAGTGGATTGGGAAACGAATGCCGTTTTCGGTAGGTCAGATTGCTATTTTAAAAATGATACCCTTTATGCATTTTCATCTACTGAGTCTATGCCTGATCGAGATCTCGTCAAATTTTAAAGAGTATACAAAAGCTAGTATCATATCAAACGTTCCGATCGCTATTCTTTACTCTTCGTTCGGCTCGGTATTATTTTCACTCTCGCTCGTTACTTCTGCAGCTATTCTTGTTGGATTATCTGTATTGTTTTACTTATTGAGAAGAAAAGAATGGGTGATGAAATGGAGTGAGTTCTTTGAGGAAGAGAAAGAAGAACACCATAAACAACGCATGCCTGCATAAGGTGTGCTTTTTTTGTTAGAATTTTTTTAGCTTGGTATGAAGAACAACTAAATTCACCCTCGAATGTAGGGCTAGATAACGTTATAATAGCTTAGGAATGAAAGGCAGGGATGAACGTGAAAATTAAAGAACTCTTTTCCATGCAGCGCGAATTGAACATGCGTATTGTGGAAGAACATAATCTTGATAATTCATCATTATTTGAACAGAGAAGATTAGCATTTCTAGTTGAGCTTGGCGAATTGGCTAACGAAACAAGATGCTTTAAATATTGGAGTAAACGTCCAGCTTCTGCTAAAGAAGTAATCTTAGAAGAATATGTAGATGGACTACATTTTGTTTTGTCAATCGGCTTAGATTTAGGAATTGCTGAGGTCGATATGACGAATGAGGTTGATCATAGTGAGAAAATGGACAAGATAGATATTAATACATTATTTTTAACGCTCTATCATGCGGGGGCTAAATCTCTATCGAGTAAAGAGTTTCAATCATTTTTTGATACTTTCTTAGGGTTAGGCGTGAAGCTCGGGTTCTCATTTGAAGAGATTGAAGGAGCTTATTTTGAAAAGAATAGAGTGAATCATGAGCGTCAAGATACGGGGTATTAATTCTTCTAGCCTCAAATGATAAACAAAAAACCCGGAAATTCCGGGTTTTACTTCAAGCCGTCTGAAAGTGTGTTTAAAATTTCTTCTTTCTTTTGTTGATCAGAGTTTTTCCAGATCACTTCAAAGAGAACGCCAAGACCAGGAAGCATTTTCTCTTCTCCACTCTCGATGGCATCTACAATCGTATCTTGTAATTGCTCTTTATTGTTGCCGGTAACGTTATGCAATACAGCTTTTCTAAGATCAAGATTCATGGATATGCACCTCTATTGATTTTTTCTTTTTTTATTGTGTACGTTCTGAGCATGTTTTATGAGAAAAAAGTAAAATATTTATGATTTAAAGGAGAACACCTGAAAATGAAGCACATTGAATCAGAGTCCAACGCTTCCTTGAAGCAATGGAAAAAACTTCATACAAAAAAAGAACGTGAAAAATCTGGGACGTTCTTGCTTGAAGGTCCGCATCTTATAGAAGAAGCTATTGCTTCTGGAGCAAAACTTCAACATGTAATCGTGGAAGAGAATTTTGAAATCAACGAGACTTGGTTAAAGGAAAAATTCAGCCTATGGTCTGTTCCGGCTAAATTAATGAAACAGCTTTCTGAAACAGAAAAACCACAAGGGATCATTGCCGTTTGTGAAATGTTGGATCAATCTGAAGAGCTCATCAAAAAAGGAGGTCGTTACCTTCTAATCGATGGCGTTCAAGACCCAGGAAACCTTGGAACGATTATTCGAACAGCTGATAGCGCGGGTCTAGACGGCGTATTCTTAGGCGAAGGTACAGCGGATCTTTATAATGGTAAAACCGTACGATCAACGCAAGGATCATTGTTTCATCTGCCTATCGTAAAAGCGAACTTGATAGAGATTATTGAACGTTGTAAAGCGCATGAACTGCCGGTAATATCGACTTCCCTTCAAAACTCTGTGGATATGCGAGAGACGCCTGATGTAGATGGGTTTGCTTTGATCATGGGCAATGAAGGCGCTGGTGTACAGGAGATTCTTCAACAAGAATCAACGTTGAATGTGAAGATTCCGATCTTCGGCAGTGCAGAGTCCCTAAACGTTTCTGTAGCAACGGGCATTCTTTTGTATGAATTACAGCGAAATCGTACGTAATTTGTGACATAGCGTTGCAATTATAGAATTTTTTCATATATAATGAAAAAGATGAATGGAATAGCATTAAAAAACGAAGATGGAGAAAAGTAGATAATGATTCCGCCAAAAAGGGAGGAAATGTCTTAGACTGTGAGCATTTCTTTGGTAGGTGTTATTGAATTCACTCCGGAGTTGTCACCTGAAACGTTAAGTAGGGCTGACCGGTGAAGAGCCGTTATTAAAATGAAGTGAACAGTGTATTTTTCATTGTTAAATTGGGTGGTACCGCGAACTCCTCGTCCCTTACTGGATGAGGAGTTTTTTTATATTTTTTTAGGAGGGGTTGCACGGTGAAAGACCGTTTAGAAGCTTTAAAAGTAGAAGCGATCGGCCAGATCAAAGAAGCCCAAGATTTAAAAGATCTGCAAGCTGTTAAGGTAGCTTATTTAGGAAAGAAAGGACCCATTACAGAAGTATTAAAAGGGATGGGGAAACTCTCTGCTGAAGAAAGACCTGTTATTGGTGCTTATGCCAACGAAGTTCGTGACAGCATCCAACAGGAACTAGATAAAAAACAAAGCGCGCTTGAGGATGCAGCAATCGCGGAAAAGCTTTCAAAAGAAACGATCGATGTTTCATTACCAGGAAGACCTGTAAAGAAAGGAAATCCTCACCCGTTAACAGCAGTTGTTACGGAGATTGAAGATCTGTTCTTGAGCATGGGCTTCACGATCGCAGAAGGTCCAGAAGTAGAAACAGATTATTACAATTTTGAAGCGCTAAACTTGCCAAAAGGGCACCCTGCGCGTGATATGCAGGACTCATTCTTTATTACAGAGGATATCCTTCTTCGTACACAAACGTCACCTGTTCAAGCACGTACGATGGAAAAGCATGAAGGTGAAGGACCTGTGAAAATCATTTCTCCAGGTAAGGTTTACCGAAGAGATAACGATGATGCAACACACTCTCATCAGTTCATGCAGATCGAAGGACTCGTTGTAGACCAAAACGTTCGTTTAAGTGATTTAAAAGGTGTTCTTGAAACGTTCGCGAAGAAAATGTTCGGTGAAGATCGTAAAATTCGTCTTCGTCCAAGTTTCTTCCCTTTTACAGAACCATCTGTTGAAATGGACATCTCTTGTTTTAAGTGTAGTGGAAAAGGCTGTTCGATCTGTAAACAAACAGGCTGGATTGAGATCTTAGGAGCAGGTATGGTTCATCCGAACGTACTTGAGATGGCTGGATTCGATTCAAAGAAATACACAGGTTTTGCATTTGGTATGGGACCTGAACGTATCGCGATGCTCAAATATGGAATTGATGATATCCGTCATTTCTATGCGAACGATATCCGGTTTTTAAAACAATTCAAAAATGCATAACTTGAGGAGGGGAAATATATGCTAATCTCTTATAACTGGCTAAAAGAATATGTAAATATAGAAATCTCACCGTCTGAACTCGCAGATAAGATTACAAAAAGCGGTATTGAAGTCGAGATGGTCGAGTCATTAAACAAAGGAATCAGTGGAGTAGTTGTTGGGTATGTGGAAGAATGTATTCAGCATCCGAACGCTGACAAGCTAAGAGTTTGTAAAGTAGATGTTGGTCAAGGTGAAGTCTCACAGATTGTTTGTGGTGCACCGAATGTAGCTCAAGGCCAAAAAGTGGCTGTGGCTGTACCTGGTGCCGTTCTTCCGGGTAACTTTAAAATTAAAAAAGCAAAACTTCGCGGTGAAGAATCTCACGGAATGATTTGTTCGCTTACAGAGTTAGGTGTTGATACAAAATTAGTTCCAAAAGAATATGCAACAGGAATCTTTGTGATGCCATCTGACGCAGAGCCTGGAAGTGATGCTTTAGAATACTTAAATCTGAATGATCATGTACTGGAACTTGGACTTACGCCAAACCGAGCTGATTGCCTGAACGTAATCGGTGTTGCAAATGAAGTAGCAGCAATTTTAAAACAAGAAGTGAAACTTCCAAACACATCGATCAATACATCAGAAGAAAAAGCAGAAGATTTTATTTCCGTTCAGATCGAATCACTTGAAGATAACCCTTATTACGGTGCGATGATTATCCGCGATGTTAAGATTGGTCCTTCACCACTTTGGATGCAGAACCGATTAATGGCATCAGGCATTCGTCCGATCAATAACATTGTTGATATCACAAACTATGTACTTCTTGAATATGGTCAGCCACTACACGCTTTTGACTATAACCGATTAGGTTCTAAAGAGATTGTCATCCGACGTGCTACAGAAGGTGAGCACATTCAAACGCTTGATGATCAGGATCGTAAACTTAAAGATACTCACTTGGTGATTACAAATGGTAAAGATCCGATTGCAGTAGCTGGGGTTATGGGTGGCGCAACGAGTGAAGTTCAATCTGACACAACAAACGTACTTTTAGAAGCAGCCTATTTTGCTTCAGGTCGTGTAAGAGCAGCTTCTAAAGATCTTGGCTTACGTAGTGAAGCGAGTTCAAGATATGAAAAAGGCATCGATCGTAACCGAGTATATGCTGCAGCAATGAGAGCTGCTAGCCTTATGGCGGAACTTGCTGGAGGCAAAGTGGCTGAAGGAATCGTTGAAGCGGGTAAACGAGAAGTTAACACATACAGTGTGAAGATGGATGTTTCAAGAATGAACAACCTCTTGGGAACTGAGATTACATCTGAACAGACTGCATCTATCTTTAAGCGTTTAGGTTTTGGTTATAAAGAATCTAACGGACAGTTCGAAGTAAACGTACCTTCCCGCAGACCAGACATAACGATCGAAGCGGATTTGATTGAAGAAGTAGGACGTATCTATGGATATGATCGTATCCCGACTACGTACCTTTTATCAGAAGCGCGTCCGGGTGGCCTAACGAAGAATCAGGCACAACGACGTAATATCAGAACGTATCTAGAAGGTGCGGGGCTATATCAAGCTGTAACATACGCCTTGACTACTCCTGCAAAGTCTACTCATTTCTCATTTAGTGACGAGAAGGTATATCCGATCTCAGTTGCGCATCCGATGAGTGAAGAGCGCAGTACTTTAAGAATGAGTTTATTGCCACAGCTTCTAGAAGTGCTTCAATACAACAGAAATCGTTCGATGGAAGACCTCGCTATCTATGAGATGGGATCAGTCTTCATCAATAGACAAGAGGTACTGAAGGACCTTCCAGAAGAGTATGTGTTCGTTTCAGGAGCTGTTACAGGTGTATTTAACGAGCATCTTTGGCAAGGAGAAAGAAAGACTGTTGATTTTTATGTGTTAAAAGGGATCTTAGAAGGTCTCATGGGTGAATTGAACCTTTCTGAACGCATCACATATGAAGCTGGAGAAATTGAAAACATGCATCCAGGAAGAACGGCAATCGTGAAACTTGATGGTATTTCTGTAGGATTTGTTGGTCAGCTTCATCCGGCTCTTCAAAAAGACTTGGATGTAAAAGATACGTATGTGTTCGAGTTGAACGCAACTAGTCTATTAGAGAAAGAAACAGATCAGATAATCTATCAAACATTGCCGCGTTATCCTTCCATTACACGTGATATCGCTCTTGTAGTTGATCAAGAACTTCCAGCAGGAGATCTGACAACTGTTATCCAGGCTGCAGGTGGAGCATTGTTAAAAGAAGTAAATCTTTTTGATTTGTATGAAGGTGATAAGATGGAAGCTGGTAAGAAATCACTTGCCTTCTCACTGAAATATTTCGATCCAGAACGCACGTTAACAGATGAAGAAGTCGTAACGGCGCATGACCGCGTATTAAAGAGCTTAGAAGAACGCTTTGGCGCTCAGCTAAGAAAATAAACCACACAAAAACCGGTTCATCCATAATGGATGAACCGGTTTTTTTAATAGGCTGTTTTCTAAAAGATTGTTGCTTTAAATCTTTTTTTAACTTCTTTGACTGTTGATTGGAGTGGAAGGTGCGTGCCAACTACTTGAGATGCTTCTCGCAAGGCATGCGACGAGGAAGCTAACTGCGGTAGCATTAACTTGTAGACGCAGGAGCAAGAATATTTCTATGAAACGGCTCAGGTGAGACACTTAAAAGTGAAACGTACCAATGTGGCTCACCGCCTGCCCCGTGGAAAGCGAGCATCCTGGAACGGAAATCAACACTCCCAAAATCAGAAACAGCCTATTCCTATCATCTACTTCTACTAGCTTCGTTTTTTGCGTAACAGCTTCAAGGCTTTTTGCGTATTTGCAAAATGCTTCTTTGTTGCCGTATCAAAAACAGTATCTCCATATTTTTCAACGAGCTCAGCCGCCTTTACATCCACGTGTGGACCTGCCCCTTTTGGAATAACGGTATTAAAACGGTGCCCTAGCTTATCCATTTCTTTTAAAAAGCTATATCTGGCTAAGATTGAAGCTGCAGCAACAGAAAGATGAATCGATTCGCCTTTTGTGGCAAAATAAAGCCCTTCTTTTAAGAGGTTCTTCTCTCTTGTTAAGTAGTTAAAGTAAACACCAGGTTCACAGAACTGATCGACTAGTATACCTTCGATCTCTTCACCTTCAATTTTTGCTTTAACGTTTTGGAGAGCTCGGTTATGAAGGATCGCCTTAATCTTTCCTTGCGTCATCCCTTTTTGCTGAAGTTCGTTATACTTCTCATTATTCAGGACGAGAAGAGAGTATGGGACGGTATGGATGAGTTCTTTTGCGATCTGAATGATCTGTTTGTCATTTAAGTGCTTGGAATCTTTTACACCTAGTTCTTTTACGAGTTCAAGATTAGCTCTAGAAACGTATGCGGCGGCAACAGTCATGGGTCCAAAGTAATCTCCTGTTCCAACTTCGTCACTTCCGATCATCGATAATTCTGATGCGTTCTGTGGTGGTGCATACTGATGAGGCGGTTTCACCGTTTTACTTTTCTCTTTAGGGACGGAAACTTCACCTGAGTATTTTTGAGAAGCAGCTTCAGCTCCCTTACCTTGGAAAAGGACTTTGCCCGACTGGTATGCTGTAACGGTGCAATCGGTGAGTTTGGCTGAAAAAACTGCTCCAGGTGGCGTTTTAGCGGATAGAACGGATGAGAGTTCTTTTTTCATTTGAAGTATTTCTGAATTTGTCATCTTTTTAACAACGTGAGACATAATAGTGATCCTCCTAAAAATGAAGAGATTTCCAAATATATCAAAAAAACGCTACAATAGAACAGAAATATTTTCAACTATGAACGATATTTGATAAGATAAAGATTAGAGTATTCATTAAATGAATGATCCTTTGTATGTTAAGGAGGTTATTTTGTGGCGGAAGAGAAAAAGAAAAACCGTACGACGGTCGAAATCTATGGACAACGATATGTAATTGCAGGGACCGAATCCTCCAGCCACATTCATTTAGTAGCTGATAAAGTAGACTTGAAAATGAGAGAGATACAATCTCATAACCGGTTTCTCGACACGAAACAACTTGCTGTACTTACAGCAGTAAATACAATGAACGAATATTTAAAGATTAAAGAAGAGCTGAAAAAATTGCAACAGCGAATTGGAAAAGAGGAAAGTTAGTATGTTGGATTTGATTTTAATTATTATATTAGCAGGTGGATTTTTAATCGGGTTAAAACGAGGTTTCATCATGCAGCTCGTTCATTTGGTCGGATTCATAGCAGCCTATATCGTTGCTTATCTGTATTATGACGATCTTGCGCCTAAGTTAGAGTTGTGGATTCCATATCCTTCTTCAAATGATAGTTCTGTATCCTTCTTAATGAACAGCATTTCACTTGAACAAGCTTATTATAATGCGATAGCCTTTGCGATATTGTTCTTCGCCACCAAGATCATCTTGCAGATTCTTGGGTCTATGCTTGATTTTCTTGCAAACTTACCGATTCTTCATACGTTCAATAGATGGCTCGGTGGTTTACTAGGTTTTGTAGAAGTCTATTTAATCGTGTTTATTTTATTGTATATCGCAACATTAGTTCCGATAGAAGCCTTTCAAGCTCATTATGAAAATTCATGGATCGCACAGGGAATGGTCAAAAACACCCCCGTATTTTCTGAGTCCGTAAAGGAAATGTGGATGAAACATATGGCATAACTTCTCCCAGCGCGGAGAAGTTTTTTTCTTTGTTGTTTATACTCAGTTGTTCTTGAATGTAGTGATTTCCGCTTCAGGCTGCTCGCTTTCCGCGGGGCAGGCGGTGAGCCCCTTGCCGCTTTGCGCCGTTAAGGGTCTCACCTGACCGCTTGTCCTAGCCTAGAGTCTCGCATCCTTCTGCTCCAATCAACTTGTCAAAGAAGTTAATAAAAAAACAACACAAATAAACCATTTTTTAGAAGTTTATTTTGCACACTTTGTTAAAAGAAATCAAAGAAGTACTTGAGTTTCGCACACACTTGCTCGCTTTCAGGGATGTGTCATTAGTTCAACGTGTCAAATACTTCATAAGTACCAAACTCGTAGAAAATAGCCTTTGTCTTTCTAGCCATACAATTATAATAGAGGTGAGCTTATTATGGTAAATAAAAAAGAGGTAGTACGTGCACTTGAACAGATTGCTTTGTACCTTGAGATCTTAGGAGAGAATTCGTTTAAAGTTTCCGCATATCGTAAAGCAGCGAACGCTCTTGAGAGTGATGAGCGAACGATGGACGAGATCGGCGATGTTTCAAAACTGAAAGGTATCGGCAAAGGTACAGCTTCTGTAATCATAGAAATATTAGAAAAAGGCAAGTCAGAACTTTTGGTAGAACTTCAGGAAAAAGTACCGTCTGAATTGATTACACTGCTACAAGTTCCAAATCTCGGAGGTAAGAAAATCGCTAAACTTTATTCCGAGTTAGGCATAACGAATATTGAATCTCTAAAAGAAGCATGTGAAAATGGTAAAGTAAGGGCATTGGCAGGGTTTGGTGCTAAAACGGAAGAGAAGATTTTAGCATCCTTAAAGGATCTAGGGAAAAGACCGGAAAGGCTTCCAATTGCCTATATGCTGCCCATTGCAGAGAAAATAGAATCTCAGTTAAAAAGAATGAAAAATATTGAGAAATACTCTAGAGCAGGAAGTCTCAGACGGTACCGAGAAACGATCAAAGACTTGGATTTTATTATTTCAAGTGAACATCCGGGTGAAGTAAAAGAGCAACTCTTGAAACTAGATGGAGTCATTGATGTGATAGCAAGCGGAGATACAAAGGTTTCCCTCGTACTCGATGAAAAGCTTTCTGTATCCGTTGACTTTCGTATCGTACAACCCCATCAGTTTGCTACGACACTTCATCATTTTACGGGATCTATGGAGCATAACGTTAAAATGCGTCAGCTTGCAAAAGCTAGAGGCGAAAAGATCAGTGAATATGGAGTAGAAAATATAGAAACTGGTGAAATTCTTACATTTGAAACGGAAGAGGATTTCTATGCTCATTTTTCATTGAATTGGATTCCTCCTGAAGCGAGAGAATCTGGTGAAGAAATAGAGCTATTTAAGGATGGTCATGATCTGATTCAATTATCCGACATAAAAGGAGATCTTCATCTGCATTCTACTTGGAGTGATGGGGCGTTCTCGATCGAAGAAATGGCTGAAGAAGCACGAAGTAAAGGCTATGAGTATATGGCGATTACAGATCATTCTCAATATTTACGAGTAGCAAACGGGCTAACTCCTGAGAGAGTGCGCATGCAACGACAAGAGATTAATAAGTTAAATAAAAAGTATACCGATTTTAAGATACTAGCTGGAATCGAGATGGATATTCTACCAGATGGTACACTTGATTATGATGATGAATTGTTAGATGAGATGGATTTTGTTATTGCTAGCATCCATTCTGCGTTCTCTCAAGATCAAAGCAAGATCATGGATCGTTTGAAGACGGCGTTAAAACACAAAAAAGTGAATCTGATCGCTCACCCAACGGGGCGTCTGATTGGACGTAGAGAAGGATACGACGTGGATGTAGATACCCTGCTGCAGCTTGCTTATGAAACAGGTACCGCTGTTGAGTTGAATGCGAATCCCAATCGTCTTGACCTTGCGCCCCAGTGGTTAAAGAAAGCTCAGGAACTTGGAGTAAAGATTGCGATCAATACAGATGCACATTATAAAGACACGATGAAACATATGGAGATTGGAGCAGCGGTTGCTCGAAAAGGTTTTGTTCGAAAAAGCAATGTGTTAAACACAATGACATTAAACGAACTAAAAACTTATTTAAACCGTTAAAAATAGCTCTAGGTCCTGGGATCAGGAGGAAGAATATATGCAAGAAAAAATGCTGCGTGTTTTAGAACTAAGAAAAGTGATCGATCGTCTAAAAAAGCATGCAAGCTGCTCACTTGGACTAAATAAGATTAATTCTTTAATGCCGTTTACAACACTTGAAGAAGTAAACGAGGCACAAGATGCCACAGACGAAGGAGTAAAGATTCTCCGTTTAAAAGGACAAGTTCCATTCGGCGGAATCTTTGATGTTTCTTCAAATGTTAAGCGATCAAAGATTGGTAGTCTGCTAAATGAAGAAGATTTAATGGACATCGCTTCAACTCTATATGGTGGTAGACGCTTTAAGCGTTTTATCGAGGGCTTGGTTGAGGATGGAATTGAACTGCGCATTCTTAAGAATGCAGCGGAAAACATCATTCCTCTTCATGAGCTAGAACAAGAAATTAAAAGTTGTATCGATGACAACGGACATATGATGGATAGCGCTAGTCCTGAACTTCGTGCGATTCGTCAGCAGTTGCGTACGTATGAAACGCGCGTAAGAGAAAAACTGGAATCAATCGTTAGATCGTCCAGCTATCAAAAAATGTTGTCTGACTCGATCATCACGATTCGTAACGACCGATTCGTTATTCCTGTTAAACAAGAGTACAGAGGTAATTTTGGCGGAATGGTCCATGATCAATCAGCGAGTGGAGCAACTTTGTTCATTGAACCTCAATCTGTTATGACAGTTAACAATCAAGTGAAAGAAGCTAAAGCGAAAGAAGCTCGTGAGATCGAGAAGATTTTAAGAGAACTGACTGCTGGAGTAGCAGAACATGCTGATGATATTCTGCTGAACGTAGATATTTTAGCAGAGATGGATTTTATTTTAGCAAAAGCAAGATTTGCCAATGAGCTAAAATGTACGCGTCCGATTATGAATGACAAAGGATTTATATCCCTGAACAGTGGCCGCCATCCTCTGCTCGATCAGGAAACGGTTGTTCCAACGAGTGTGATGTTAGGAGGCGAGTATCAATCACTCGTCATTACAGGTCCGAATACAGGTGGTAAAACAGTTACCCTAAAAACCATCGGACTTCTTACTCTTATGGCACAATGTGGCCTTCAGATACCTGCTGGAGAACAATCAGAAATGGCTGTTTTCAAGAACATATATGCTGACATAGGTGATGAACAGTCTATTGAACAATCACTGAGTACATTTTCTTCACATATGGTTAACATCGTAGACATCTTAAACAAGATCGACTATGAATCACTCGTACTCTTTGATGAACTAGGAGCTGGGACAGATCCTCAAGAAGGGGCAGCCCTAGCTATTTCGATTCTAGACTTCGTGTTTGCCCGAGGAGCACGTGTTGTTGCCACTACCCATTATAGTGAGCTAAAAGCATATGCTTATAACCGTCCTGGTGTTATGAACGCTTCTGTAGAATTTAATGTGCAGACGTTAAGACCTACTTATCGTTTATTAGTAGGAGTGCCAGGACGAAGTAACGCGTTTGAGATCTCTAAAAGACTCGGTCTACGTCAGGATATCATTGATTCAGCTCGCTCTCAGATCAGTGAAGACGAGAACAAGATTGATAATATGATAAAGTCATTAGAGGATAATCGTAAGAAAGCAGAAAAAGAGATGGAAGAAGCAGAGGATAGAAGAAAAGAAGCAGAGTCTATTAAGAGTGATCTAGAGAAAGAACTCGAACTGTTTCAGAATGAAAAAGATCGTCTGTATGAAAAAGCAAAGCAGGAAGCAGAAAAAGCGATCGAAAAAGCACGTGAAACAGCAGAAGAGATCATTCATGAAATTCGTGAACTTCAAAAATCGGGTGGACAGATTAAAGAACATAAATTGATCGAAGCAAAAAAGAGATTGGAAGAAGCTGTTCCCAAATCAAAAGCTAAAAACAAGAAGTTAAAACCTGTATCTACAAAACAAGAATATGTTCCCGGTGACGAAGTGCGAGTACTTACTGTAGGTCAAAAAGGACATATCGTGGAAAAAGTAAGTAACAACGAATACCAAGTTCAGATAGGGATTCTAAAGATGAATGTATCTGAAAAAGATTTAGAGTGGGTAAAACAAAGTAAACCGAAACCTGAACCGCGTTCATTCGTAAAAGTATCAGGAAGCTCAGATTCTTCTCGCCCAGAACTTGACTTAAGAGGGAAAAGATATGAAGATGCTATGTTAGAGGTGGATCGATATCTAGATGAAGCGCTTCTAGCTGGTTTCAACCAAGTATATATCATCCATGGTAAAGGGACAGGTGCACTAAGAAAAGGTGTTCAAGAGCTGTTGAAAACGCATCGAAATGTTAAATCCACTAGAATGGGTGCAGCTGGTGAAGGCGGAGGCGGAGTAACAGTCGCTGTATTGAAGTAGAAGAGGGATTTAAACCAAGCCGTTTACAAAGGGGTATTGTTGAATGGATTTTATGAGTAACGCTTTTATTAAAACAGCAGCTAACTATAGCGTTGTCGTGCTATGTCTAGTCGTCTTTTTGGCTGTGTTTGAACTGGTTACGCGTTATAAAAATTGGGTCGAGATCAAGAAAGGGAACTTATCCGTCGCTATGGCTACGGGCGGAAAGATTTTCGGAATCGCGAACATCTTTCGTTATTCGATCGCTCAAAATGATTCCATACTGATGATGATAACGTGGAGTGCCTATGGATTTATCCTACTCTTGATCGGTTATTTTATCTTTGAATTCTTAACCCCAAAGTTTCAGATCGATAAAGAAATCGAGAACGATAACCGAGCAGTTGGTTTCATATCGATGATCATCTCGATCGGTTTATCATTTGTAATCGGTGAAGGAATCGAATAGCTGAAGGGAAAAAATATGGAAACGTTATTTAAAGTGTTGTTTGTATTAAGCGGAGTATTCATCGCTGCCGGACTTATCTACTTATTCTTCTTTGCGTAAGTCTCAAAACCAGTTCTCAATTCGGAGAACTGGTTTTTTCTTGCCTGATATTCTTTAAAAGAAAGATCGCTACTGTTGGTTTGCTTGTTACTTATCAATACTCTATAGGAATGTTGATCTTATGAATCTTTCTTCATGCAAGTTGATTGGAGCGCAAGGTTGCCGACTCCTGCGGGACAGGCGGGCAGGTGAGACACTTAAAAGTGAAACGTACGAATGTGGCTCACCGCCTGCCCCGCGGAAAGCGAGCAACGTGGAGCGGAAATCAACTCCTTTCAAACCCTACGGTGAATTCGCAACAAAAAGATTTTTTGCTTATGCTCAAAACCAGTTTCTAGAACCGTATTATTGAATTATTTATAATTTTTAAAAAAGTATATAAAATTGTATACGTTTTCAATATAATAGGAATAAAGATATAGAAATTTTGAAGGAAGGCGTGAATTAAAGGAGGAGATGCAAGTGGAAAGACGGTGGCTCAACAGTTACCCTAGTGAAATTCCGGGACATCTTGATTACGACAGCAAACCTTTATTCGCGTATTTAGAATCAGCAGCAGAAGAAAAAAAAGATAAAACTGCTGTACATTTTTTAGGTAAGACATTAACATTCGGCGAACTTCAAGAATGCAGTTTGCGCTTCGCACATGCTCTAACAACGCTTGGTGTAAAAAAAGGTGATCGTGTTGCCATCATGCTGCCCAACTGCCCGCAGGCAGTTATCGCCTATTACGGCACGCTTTTTATAGGCGGAATTGTCGTACAGACGAATCCTCTTTACACGGAGAGAGAGTTACGTCATCAGTTATCTGACAGCGGGGCAAAAGTCATTGTAGGATTGGATCTTTTGTTTGGAAGAATATCAGCCGTTCGAGGAGATACGAACATTGAACACATCATTATGACATCTGTGAAGGATTATCTGCCTTTTCCTAAGAATTTGATCTATCCATTTATTCAAAAGAGGCAGAATCCAACGGTAGTCGTTGATATTACCTACAATCATGAAGTTCATTCGTTTAAAGATCTGCTGAAACGTTCTCAACCAATCAAGCCTCAAGTAAAGGTTGATCCTAATGAGGATCTTGCGTTGTTGCAGTACACTGGAGGTACAACAGGTCCAGCAAAAGGTGTGATGCTGACTCACAAAAACCTAGTCACGAATGCGTTACAGTGCAATACATGGATGTATAAAAACAGAGAGGGAAAAGAAAAGATTCTTGGAGCTCTGCCTTTTTTTCATGTATATGGTATGACGTGTGTGATGAACCTTGGCATCATAACAAAAGCAGAGATGATCATCCTGCCGCGGTTTGATCCAGTGCAAGTTTTGAAGACGATTCATAAGGAACGACCAACTTTATTTCCAGGCGCTCCGACTATGTATATCGCACTTCTGAATCATCCAGATTTAAACAAATATGATCTTTCATCCATTCAAGCATGTATAAGCGGGTCGGCTGCCCTGCCGCTTGAAGTGCAACAAAAATTCCAGGCTGTTATTTCAGGTTCGTTAGTAGAGGGGTATGGACTAACAGAGGCTTCACCTGTTACACATGCAAATCTCATATATGGTGATCAGATAAGAGGTAGTATTGGTTTACCTTGGCCGAACACGGAAGCAGCAATCATCTCAGCTGAGACAGGCGAATGGGCAGAGCCAGGTGAGATTGGAGAATTAGCTGTAAGAGGACCTCAGGTTATGAAAGGGTATTGGAACCAACCCGAAGAAACCGCATCTGTATTCAGAGAAGATTGGTTGATTACAGGGGATATGGGCTATATGGATGAAAAAGGTTACTTTTACATCGTGGACCGTAAGAAAGACTTGATCATCGCAGGAGGATTCAATATTTATCCTCGTGAAGTAGAAGAGGTTTTATATGAACACGAAAAAGTAAAAGAAGCTGTAGTAGTCGGTGTGCCTGATGCATACAGAGGAGAAACGGTTAAAGCTTTTGTGGTGTTAAAGGAAGGAACAGAATGTACGGAAGAAGAACTTAACAAATTCTGCCGAGAGCATCTTGCTTCCTTTAAAGTACCTAGGCTTTATGAGTTCAGACAAGAGCTGCCTAAGACCATGGTAGGAAAGATTTTAAGAAGAGTTCTTTTGGAAGAAGAACGTGAAAAAGCCAAACAAAGTTCGTGAAAGCTGCCACTTGGCGGCTTTTTCTATTGTTAAACGATCACTCATTGTGAAATGAAAAACGTTACCTTCAAGTTAAACTTGTAAAATGTATAGAAAAAATGACATAATGAAATTGACAGAAAAGAAAGATTTGTTTTACAATTATGAATGAACAATCATTCATTTTTGAAAAGATGATTGTGTTATACAAAAAGAGGCGATAGAAATGAAACGTAAAGGTCCAAAATACGAAAAAATAATTGATGCAGCTGTAAATGTGATTGCAGAACATGGCTACCATCAATCCCAGGTATCAAAGATAGCGAAAGAAGCAGGTGTCGCTGATGGCACCATCTATCTATATTTTAAAAATAAAGAAGATCTGCTTGTTTCTGTTTTTAATGAGAAGATGGGGACCTTTATTGAAAAAACAGAAAACGAGTTAAAAAGTAACGATTCAGCCATTCAGAAGCTTAGAATTCTTGTTGAGATGCACTTTAAGCAACTGACTGCTGATTTTGAACTATCAATCGTAACACAGCTAGAACTTCGGCAGACAAACAGACAACTTCGTGCAAAGATTGGTGAAGTATTAAAGAGATACTTAGATTTAATCGACTCTATCTTAAAGGATGGAATGCAAGAAGGTGTTTTTGTTAAGAACATGGATTACAGATTGGCTCGTCAGATGATCTTCGGAACGATTGACGAAACAGCAACAAACTGGGTAATGAACGATCATCGATATGATCTACCTGCGCTTGCTGGTCCCGTACATCAGATGCTTGTAAACGGCCTGTCCGTTCGGTCTGTAAATCTAGATGATTGATTTCTAATAAAGGAGGGAATATGAAGTTGGAATTCTTACAAATCGAAAAACAAAATAAAGTGGCAACGATTAAACTTAACCGTGCGCCAGCCAATGCTTTATCAACTGGAGTTATTGAAGAAATCGACAAAGCACTCGATCAGATTGAAAACGATAACTCTGTTAAAGCGATTGTTATTTTAGGAGAAGGACGCTTCTTTTCAGCAGGAGCTGATATCAAAGAGTTTACAGAAGTTCCTGATGAAAAGGGTTTTGCAGAGCTTGGGAAAAAAGGACAAGATGTTTTTAACCGAATCGAACAGTTCTCAAAACCAGTAATCGCTGCCATTCATGGAGCAGCACTAGGTGGCGGTCTTGAACTAGCGATGAGCTGCCACGTAAGACTTGTGGCCGATGACGCAAAACTCGGTCTACCCGAGCTCACACTAGGACTGGTTCCGGGATTTGCAGGAACTCAAAGGTTACCACAACTTGTAGGTGTACCTAAAGCTTGTGAGATGCTCCTTTCAAGTAAGCCGATCTCAGGCAAAGATGCTGTCACGTTCGGTTTAGCAAACAACTCTTATCCAACAGAAGAACTTTTTGAAAAGGCTTACAAAATGGCTGAAGAGTTTTCCATGAAAAGTGCGGTCTCCATAAAGTACACGCTAGAGTTGTTGCATTATGCGAGAAATGGCCTCTATGAAAAAGGTGCAGAAAAAGAGCAAGAACTGTTTGGGAAAGCTTTTAAAAGTTTTGATGGACAAGAAGGAATCTCAGCATTTATTGAAAAAAGAAAGCCTGAATTTCAGGACCGATAACTAGGAGGGTAACGATGAACATTTTTGTTATTTTAAAACGTACTTTTGATACAGAGGAAAAAATTTCTGTTTCAAACAATAAGATCTCTGAAGACAGTGCAGAATTCATTATTAATCCATATGACGAATATGCGATTGAAGAAGCGATCACATTAAAAGATGCACACGGTGGTACTGTTACGGTGGTCACGGTTGGAGATGAAGATTCTGAAAAAGAGCTTCGTACAGCACTTGCTATGGGAGCAGATCAAGCAGTTCTTATCTCGAATGAAGACTTGAACAGCCAAGATCAATTCACGACTTCTTCTGTTTTGGCAGCTTACTTTAAAGATAAAGAATACGACATCATTCTAGGCGGAAACGTTGCGATTGATAACGGAACGGGTCAAGTTGGGCCGCGTCTAGCAGAATTACTAGATATTCCACATGTAACAACAATTACAAAGATTGAAATAAACGGGACGACTGTAAACATTGAACGTGATGTAGAAGGAGATCTTGAAAAGATTGAAACATCACTTCCATTATTGGTTACAGCACAACAAGGGTTGAATGAGCCTCGTTATCCTTCGTTACCAGGAATCATGAAGGCAAAGAAGAAGCCTCTTGAAACGTTGGAGTTAGATGATCTTGAAATTGATGAAGATGATGTTGAAGCGAAAACAAAAACAATAGAAGTTTATCTTCCTCCTAAAAAGGAAGCTGGAAAAATCCTATCAGGTGAAACTCCAGACCAAGTAAAAGAACTTGTATCTCTGTTAAGAAACGAAGCGAAGGTAATATAAGGAGGAGTCATCATGGCAAAAAAAGTATTAGTACTTGCAGAATCCCGTGACGGTGCGTTACGTAATGTTTCATTTGAAGCAATTGCAGCAGCAAAAGAAATCTCTGGCGGCGGAGAAGTGTTCGCAGTATTATGCGGTGACTCTGTTCAGTCGTTAGCAACTGAATTGATCCACTATGGAGCTGATCGTGTACTTACAGCGGAGAATGAAAAACTAGCAAACTATACACCAGATGGATATTTTCAGACATTAAAGCAGATCATCGATGATGAAAGCCCTGAGGCTATCGTTTTCGGACACACATCATTAGGGAAAGACCTTTCACCAAGACTTGCAGCTCGTCTAGAATCTGGACTGATCTCAGATGTTACAGGACTTGAACAAGCTGGTGAGAACACGGTGTTTACTCGTCCTGTATATTCAGGAAAAGCTTTTGAAAAGAAACTAATCTCAGATGGTCTAGTATTCGTTACGATTCGTCCGAATAACATCGCACCATTAGAGAAGGATGAATCTCGTTCTGGTGATGTAACATCTGTTTCTGTTGATATTAAAGACTTAAGAACGATTGTTAAAGAAGTGGTACGTAAAGCATCTACGGGCGTAGATCTAGCAGAAGCAAAGATCATCGTTGCCGGCGGTCGAGGCGTGAAATCTGAAGATGGCTTCAAACCTCTTCAAGAACTTGCAGATGTACTGGGTGCAGCTGTAGGAGCTTCTCGTGGTGCTTGTGATGCCGATTATTGTGATTATTCATTACAGATCGGTCAAACAGGTAAAGTTGTAACACCTGATCTGTATATCGCTTGCGGGATCTCTGGAGCCATTCAGCATCTAGCTGGGATGTCCAACTCTAAAGTTATCGTCGCGATCAACAAAGATCCAGAAGCTAGCATCTTCTCAGTAGCAGATTACGGAATTGTTGGTGACCTGTTCGAAGTCGTACCATTATTAACAGAAGAGTTTAAAAAAGTGTTAGTATAATAGAATGTAATGAATGAAAACGTCCGCTTTTCTGGGCGTTTTTTTCAATTATGGAGCGAGGAAGGTGTTTTGATGACTACAATAGCATTTATTCGTCACGGTGAAACTGATTGGAATACTGAAAGAAGAGCTCAAGGCTGTAAGGATATCCCGCTTAATGACAATGGAAAGTACCAAGCAGAACGTTTAGCAGAAAGATTTACAGATGAGAAATGGGATGCTATATATGCTAGTCCACTTCTTAGAGCGTATAAAACAGCAGAAGCTATCAGCGGGGTAACAGGGTTAGACGTGATCGCTGACGAAAGACTCCGCGAAATCTCTTTCGGTGAGACAGAAGGTACTACTGAGATCGAACGAGTCGAACGCTGGGGAGAAAATTGGATGGAGCTTGACTTAGGCAGGGAAACAAATGAGGAAGCAGATCTTCGATGGAAAGCAGCATTACAAGACATTATCCAAAAGCATAAGGATGAAAAGGTATTGATCATTAGCCATGGGGCTTTACTCGTAAGGATCTTTAAAGAACTTTTACAAGACGATACGGATCGCTGGTACGGTCTAAATAATACGTCTTTTTCGGTCTTTAATCTAAAAGCAGAAAACGATTGGACTTGTGCATTATTTAACTGTCAGAAACATCTTGAAACGAGTGCTAAGGTATAACGTTTGTCGAATTGAAAACTTGGGTACCATAAACGTGAGCAAACTATTAGCAACTGTAACATTTGTGGGATATACTTTGTTTACACTTTGATATTTAAAAGGAGGGCCAAATAAATGGCTATTGTTAATGCATCAGATCAAACATTTAATACAGAAACGAACGAAGGTTTAGTACTTGCTGACTTTTGGGCACCATGGTGCGGACCTTGTAAAATGATCGCTCCTGTTCTTGAAGAAGTAGATCAAGAAATGGAAGAAGTAAAAGTAGTTAAGCTTGATGTTGATGAAAACCAAGAAACAGCTGGTAAATACGGTGTTATGAGTATTCCTACTCTACTTGTATTCAAAGACGGTCAAGTGGTCGATCAAGTAGTAGGTTTCCAACCAAAAGAAGCTTTAGTGGAACTTTTAAACAAACATAAATAAGCTTAGCACGAAAAGCCCGGTTGATAGGGCTTTTTTTTTTGCGCTTTTTTACAAACGCCTCAATATTTTCTAGGAAATATTGTCGATAAATGAGAATATGTGGTATAGAATTCACGATAGTATTATGAACACGTTGATACATGGTATGATAGTAGTAAAGACTGCTGAGAGCGGAGGGGGGATGAAATTGACCTCTATTTCTGTAAAACAAAAGTTAATGTTACTTCCAGACCAACCAGGTTGCTATCTCATGAAGAATGAGTTCGGGAAAGTCATCTATGTAGGGAAGGCGAAAGTGTTAAAGAATCGTGTTAAGTCTTATTTTTCTGGGACACATGATGGCAAAACACAGAGACTCGTAAGTGAGATCAGAGATTTTGAATATATTGTAACTTCTACCGAGATGGAAGCATTAGTCTTAGAGATGAATTTAATAAAAAAGCATGACCCTCGTTATAACGTGATGCTTAAAGATGACAAGAGCTATCCATACTTAAAGATCACCGCTGAAAAACAGCCGCGACTTCTATATATACGGAAGATCAAAAAAGACGGCGGAAAATATTTTGGTCCGTTCGTGAACGCTTATGCTGCCCAAGAAACGAAAAAACTGTTAGATCGCATTTTTCCACTTCGAAAGTGTGACACGATGCCTAAACGTGTATGTCTGTATTATCATATCGGTCAATGTTTAGGTCCTTGCGTATATGATGTAACCGAACAAGAAAACAAGAAAATGGTTGACGGCATCGTGAAATTTCTTAACGGCGGTTATCAGGACGTTAAAAATGAGTTATCGGAAAAGATGCTTGAAGCTTCTGAAGCATTGAACTTTGAACGCGCAAAAGAGCTTCGAGATCAGATCCAGCACATTGAAGCTGTTATGGAAAAGCAAAAGATGATGACAGCAGATCTAGTCGATCGAGACGTGTTTGGCTACCATTTTGATAAAGGTTGGATGTGTGTACAAGTCTTCTTTATCCGACAAGGTAAAGTGATCGCCCGAGATATTTCTGTCTTTCCGTTTTATGGAGAGGCGAATGAAGATCTCCTCACTTTTATTGGTCAGTTCTATCTGCAAAAGAATCACCTTCTTCCTAAAGAGATTCTGCTTCCTCAAGAAGTGGATGCTAATCTTATATCGGAACTTCTTCAAGTGAAAGTATTGCAACCGAAAAAAGGACAAAAGAAGGAGCTGGTAGAATTAGCCACTAAGAACGCGTCATTAGCTCTTCACGAAAAATTTGCCCTAATCGAGCAAGATGAAGCGAGAACGATTAAAGCCGTTGAGAACCTTGGCGAAAGAATCGGAATTGCTGCTCCTTATCGTATCGAAGCGTTCGATAACTCGAATATACATGGAACAGATCCTGTTTCTGCGATGGTTGTTTTTGTTGATGGTAAACCGTATAAAAAGGATTATCGAAAATACAAAATTAAATCGGTAGAAGGACCAGATGATTATGCTTCCATGAAAGAAGTTGTTCGCCGCAGGTATACGAGAGTGTTAAGAGAAGAAGGAGAGCTTCCTAATCTTATTTTGATCGATGGGGGAAAAGGCCAGATATCAGCGGCTCAAGATGTGTTAGAAAACGAGCTTAACTTATTTATTCCTGTGGCAGGTCTATCGAAAGATGAAAAACATAGAACGTCACAGCTATGGATCGGTGATCCTCCAGAGATGATACACTTGGCTCGAAACAGTCAGGAATTCTATCTGTTGCAACGAATTCAAGATGAAGTTCATAGGTTTGCGATCTCTTTCCACCGAAAAGTTCGCTCCAAAAGTATGTTTGAGTCAACATTAGACAGCATTGCTGGCATCGGTGACAAACGGAAGAAGATGCTTCTTCGCCATTTTGGATCATTAAAGAAGTTAAAAGAAGCTTCCGTTGATGAGATTCAAGCAGCAGGTGTACCTAAACCAGTAGCAGAGCTGATCGAAAAAGCATTTTTATCAAATGAGTAGTTGCAGCCATTGAGTAACTTTGTTAAAATGAATGCAACTTTATAAATATGCCATGCTTCGTATGAAGTGATGGTAGAGGAGCAGGAACCAATAGTAACCCATCTGAAGAGAAGAAGCTCTGGTGATGATGGTGGAAAGGGGATTCTTGCCGAAGTGTAAAAGGACTTCTAGCCTTTTATGCTGGACCTGTATTGAATAAATACAGAGCTGTCACACAAGTCCCCCCAGGATTTGTGTGGAGGACTATCTCACGAGGGGGGAACAAACTTGGCTTGCTACGGATTATAGCAACAATAGGGTTTTTCCTTATTGTTGCTTTTTTGTATTTACTTTTCAGTTTTCGTCCGAAAAGTATACGTGCAAACTAAGTGACGTGGTCACTTTCGCGTCAACAAAGTCTTCTAATTAAAAGAGATAGAATCTTACAACTAGAAAGGATTTGGAGTAGATGGGGAGAATCGTTCAAAAATTCGGTGGAACTAGTGTTGGCTCTGTTGAGCGTATACAAAATGTTGCAAAACGAATTATCCATGAAGTGGATGCAGGAAATGAAGTAGTAGTTGTTGTTTCAGCGATGGGTAAAACTACGGATGAACTTGTCAAACTCGCAACAGAGATCAGTGGGAACCCTTCTAAACGAGAGATGGATATGCTGCTTACGACAGGAGAGCAAATTACGATCGCCCTATTGACGATGGCGCTGCATCAAGAGGGTTACAAAGCTCAATCATTAACAGGATGGCAAGCGGGCATTCAAACGGAAGATGCCTTTTCAAATGCTAGAATATTAGACATCGATTCAAAGCGCATCTCTTCGCTTTTAGAAGAAGGTCATATCGTGGTAGTTGCTGGTTTTCAAGGACTAATTCCTGAAACAAAGGATATTGCCACTCTTGGTAGAGGTGGATCAGATACTACAGCGGTTGCTCTAGCTGCAGCTTTAAAAGCAGAACGATGTGACATCTATACCGATGTAACAGGCGTTTATACGACAGATCCGCGGGTAGTGAACTCAGCTAGAAAACTACCTTCGATCTCTTATGATGAGATGTTAGAGATGGCTAACCTTGGTGCAGGGGTTCTACATCCAAGAGCGGTTGAGTTTGCTAAAAATTATAATATTACTTTAGAAGTAAGATCTAGTATGAGCGAAGAACGTGGAACATTAGTAGAGGAGGAAGTATCGATGGAACAAAATTTAATGGTTAGAGGTCTAGCATTCGAAGGAAATATAACAAAAATTACGGTTTCTTCAGTACCTAATGAAATGCATGCTTTAGCCGAACTGTTTACGATTTTGGCTTCGAACGGTATAAACGTAGACATCATCATTCAAAATGTATTAAATGAAGAAAAAACGAATATTTCTTTCTCGATCGAATCAAATTCATTGTCTGCTACACAAGAAGTGCTTGCCGCGCATCAAGGAAAATTAGGATTTGAATCAATCAGTTATGAACAAGGTCTAGCAAAGGTGTCCATCGTTGGTTCAGGCATGATCTCGAATCCTGGAGTAGCCGCTAAAATGTTTAAAGCTCTGTCAGACGAAGAGATTATGATCAAGATGGTGAGTACTTCTGAGATTAAGGTATCAACTGTTGTAAAACAAGAGGATATGATCAAGTCGATTGAAACGCTGCATGATGTGTTTGAGTTAGATGCTCGTGTTCCCGTTCAGAACACGTAAACATTGAAAAAGCCGGCAATCCGCCGGCTTTTGTTATTCAATCGTATCTTTTTTGTCCCATTGAACAGTGATAAAAACCTTGTTTCGTTTTGTAGATTCTAAAGCTTCTGTCGTACATTTTTTTTGCAGCTGAACTTGTTCAGCGAGGAAGCCTGCTTCTAGGCTGAATGTTTGATGATTGAAGTTTTCCATGCGTTGCATGATCAATTGAGAGTTTAAAGAGAAATTCATCTCTGTTTTTGAAGCTTCGATCATTTCAAGAGTACCCCAGCCAGCTTCAACAAAAAAAGCGTGAACTTCTTCCATCGTATGTAAAGGATATTTTCTAGCTAAGTGTCTTCCTGCCCAATAGAGAATATTTCGTTCTTGTTTGCCAAGAAGTTCAGGCAATAAGTCGCTGCGAAGGATCTCATACCCAAAAGCTGAAACAGAAAGCTGTTCTACAGGGGTGTTTTCATCCTTTGTCTTTTGTTTAAACATTCTGCATCCCTTCTTTCTAATTTTATTATAACGGGAAAGCGGTTTAAACTCTATAGCAACTATCAGTATTTGTCGAAAATCTTGAACGTCCAAAAGCGTTGGTGTATCAAGAAAATTTACGCATTTAGTTGTTAGCGTTTTCTTGACGGTGTCAAACGATGGGAGTAAAATGAACATGTTGCTAGTTAATTAAGCTAATTGTTTAACACTCATCCTCTAAAAGAGGAAACTTAAAACGCTTACATGTGGAGAGGAACAAAGATTAGCAGCCAGAGAGAGGCTAAATTTGAAGGGGGCAAGAGAATGGCTGGCAGTAGAGATTTTATTAACAGAAGAATTCATTCATTATTAGGAGTAATTCCGATCGGGATCTTTCTCGTGCAGCATTTAGTTGTGAACCATTTTGCAACGAGGGATGCTGAAGCATTTAACAAAGCGGCTCATTTTATGGAAAGTTTACCTTTTCGTATTTTCCTAGAAACGTTTGTGATCTACTTACCAATTTTGTTTCATGCCGTATATGGACTTTACATTACGTTTCAAGCAAAAAACAATGTTACCCGCTATGGCTACTTCCGCAACATGATGTTCCTCGTTCAGCGTGTAACAGGCGTGATCACATTAATTTTTATCGCTTGGCATGTGTGGGAAACACGTGTACAGGCTGCTTTTGGACAAGAAGTGAACTTTGATATGATGGCAGACATCTTAAGTTCTCCGTTCATGGTTGCCTTCTATCTTGTAGGTGTTTTATCAGCAGTATTCCATTTTGCAAACGGATTATGGTCGTTCTTTGTCAGCTGGGGCCTTACAGTTTCGCCTCGTTCACAGAAAATATCAACATACGTAACAATGGGTGTATTTGTTGCACTTGCAATTGTTAGCGTAAGAACAATCTTTGCATTCATTTAAAAGGGGTGAGACAAATTGAGTAATCAGAAAATAATTGTTGTTGGCGGAGGTCTCGCCGGTTTGATGGCTACAATAAAAGCAGCTGAAGCTGGTGTTAACGTTGACCTCTTTTCAGTTGTTCCAGTAAAACGTTCGCATTCTGTTTGTGCTCAAGGTGGTATAAACGGTGCTGTAAATACGAAAGGTGAAGGAGATTCCCCGTGGGAGCACTTTGATGACTCTGTATATGGTGGGGACTTCTTGGCGAACCAACCTCCTGTAAAAGCAATGTGTGACGCGGCTCCAGGAATCATTCATCTAATGGACCGTATGGGTGTAATGTTTAACAGAACACCCGAAGGATTACTTGACTTCCGTCGTTTTGGAGGAACTCAGCATCATCGTACTGCATTTGCTGGTGCCACAACAGGTCAGCAGTTATTGTACGCACTTGATGAGCAAGTTCGTCGCCACGAGGTAGCAGGTCTTGTAACGAAATATGAAGGTTGGGAGTTCTTATCAGCTGTAATCGATGACGAAGGTCAATGCCGAGGGATTACTGCTCAAAACTTGAAAACGATGGAGATCGTAAGTTTCCCTGCTGATGCCGTTATTATGGCGACAGGTGGACCTGGAATCATTTTCGGTAAATCTACGAACTCTGTTATCAACACAGGTGGAGCGGCTTCAGCTCTTTATCAGCAAGGGGTATATTATGCGAACGGTGAGTTCATTCAAATTCACCCGACTGCTATCCCTGGAGATGATAAGCTTCGATTGATGAGTGAATCAGCACGTGGTGAAGGTGGACGTGTTTGGACGTATAAAGACGGAAAACCTTGGTACTTCCTTGAAGAGAAGTATCCAGCATACGGAAACCTTGTTCCTCGTGATATCGCTACACGTGAAATTTTCCATGTGTGTGTGGATTTGAAGCTAGGAATCAATGGTGAGAACATGGTATACCTTGATCTATCACACAAAGATCCTAAAGAACTAGATATCAAGCTTGGTGGAATCATCGAGATCTATGAGAAGTTCATGGGAGATGACCCTCGCAAAGTTCCAATGAAGATCTTCCCTGCGGTTCACTATTCTATGGGTGGAATGTGGGTTGATTATGATCAGATGACGAACATTCCTGGTCTCTTTGCAGCTGGTGAGTGTGAGTATCAATATCATGGAGCTAATAGATTAGGAGCGAACTCGCTACTTTCAGCTATCTTCGGTGGTATGGAAGCTGGCCCGTCAGCTGTTCGATATATTAGAGGATTAGAAAAAACAGTTGAAGATGTATCTTCTACTGTATTTGATAACCAAGTGAAAAAAGATCAAGAAGTATACAACAACATTCTATCAATGGATGGAACTGAAAATGCTTATGTGATCCATAAAGAGCTTGGAGAATGGATGACAGACAACGTAACGGTTGTACGATACAACGATAAATTGAAACAAACGGATGAAAAGATCCAAGAATTGATGCAACGTTACAAGAACATCAATATTAATGATACATCCAAATGGAGCAATCAAGGTGCATCATTTACGCGTCAGCTATGGCACATGTTGCAACTGGCTCGTGTAATTACGCTAGGTGCACTTAACCGTGATGAGAGCCGTGGAGCACATTACAAACCAGACTTCCCTGAACGTAATGATGAACAATGGTTAAAAACAACAAAAGCGAAATTTAATCCAACAACGAACGGACCAGAATTTGAGTATGAAGAAGTAGATGTTTCGCTTATCCAGCCACGTAAACGTGACTATTCTAAGAAGAAGGCAGGGGTGTAAGCATGAGCACAAAAATGGTGAAATTCATCATCTCAAGACAGGACAACCCAGAAACTGCCCCATATTTAGAAGAGTTTGAGATTCCGCATCGTCCAAATATGAACGTAATATCTGCTCTTATGGAAATTCGTAGAAACCCTGTTAACGCAAAAGGGGAAGCTACGACTCCCGTTACTTGGGAGATGGGTTGTTTAGAAGAAGTTTGTGGAGCATGTTCGATGGTGATCAACGGAAAGCCGAGACAATCTTGTACGGCTCTTGTTGATCAATTGGAACAGCCGATTCGTCTTGAACCAATGAAAACATTCCCGGTTGTCCGTGATTTGGCGATCGATAGAAGTAGAATGTTTGATGCACTTAAACGAGTTAAAGCATGGATTCCAATCGATGGTACGTACGATCTTGGACCAGGTCCTCGTATGCCTGAGACAAAGCGTCAATGGGCATATGAACTTTCAAAATGTATGACTTGTGGTGTATGTTTAGAGGCATGTCCGAACGTGAATACAAACTCAGACTTTATTGGACCTGCACCTTTATCACAAGTTCGTCTATTTAACGCTCACCCAACTGGTGAAATGAATAAAGAAGAACGTTTAAACGCGATCATGGATGACGGAGGGCTTGCAGAGTGTGGGAACTCGCAAAACTGTGTACAGTCTTGCCCGAAAGGAATTCCTTTAACAACATCAATCGCTGCACTTAACCGTGATACAAGCTTCCAAGCATTCAAGAACTTCTTTGGTAGTGACCGTTAAAGTATCATACAGAGCTTCTCTCATCAGGGAGAAGCTTTTTTTAAAACCAAATAACTGAATAGCGATTCATAAAAATCTGTAAGGAAAGGCGGTAAAGAATTTGGCTAGACAAGATTACATATCAAATATGGATGAGTGGAGAAATGAATTTTCTTTTTTTCATGAGTTACAAGTACGTTTTGGTGAGATCGACGGATTTGGCCACGTGAATAATACGAATATCTTTACTTATATGGAAGAATCACGCATCGCCATGTTTAAGGAATTGGGTTTGATGAATGACTGGGGAGCTCCTGATTCAGTAGAGATCCCGGTCGTGGCAGACCTTCAATGTGATTATTTAGCACAGATTATGTACGATGAAAGATTAAGAGTATATGTGAAGATAAATGAAGTAGGTTCCTCTTCCATTGACATCCATTACTTAGGAATCAACGAGAAGCATAATCCTGTATTTACAGGAAGAGGTGCGATCGTACAGATTTCTAGGAAGAATGGACGACCCGTTAAGTGGAGTGATGAGCTAAAGAAACAATTAAAACGTTTTTCTAAAGAAGCCCATGTATAAAAATGGGCTTTTTTTTAATGTGTATCTGTAATATTCTTCATACTTTTTAAATGAACCAAGTCACTCTCATCTGACTCCTTACATACTATATGTTGACTAAATACTTCCAATATTCGTTGGCGGTTCCTAAACCCTAGCAAGGAGGGGTGAATTCATTGAAAGATAAACACTACCGACCGAAGCCTCTACTTACAAAAAGAGAGAGAGAAGTTTTCGAACTACTAGTTCAAGATAAGACCACAAAAGAAATTGCGGAACAATTATTTATTAGTGAGAAAACAGTTCGTAACCATATTTCAAATACCATGCAAAAGCTTGGGGTTAAAGGACGCTCTCAAGCCGTTGTAGAGTTATTGAGGCTTGGAGAACTCGAGATTTAGTCAGAAAGCGGCTTTCATTGTGAAAGCCGTTTTCAGTTTGGGTATGCAGCAGGCAAAAAGTGTAATTGATTTTTCTCACCGTTTTCCGCTATGATGTATGCTATGATGTTAGTGGTTTATGGACCTAAATGAAAAAGGTGAAAAATTTCATGAACAAAAGCCTGCAAGTAAAAAAAGTTTTGAATAATAATGTAGTGGTCGCAATTAATTCTTCCGGTGAGGAAAGAATTGTTATAGGAAAAGGAATAGGGTTTGGAAAGAAACAAGGTGAAGAAATTTTTCCTAAGCAAGTAGACAAGTTATTTGTGTTGAGAGACGAAAACGAACAAGAACAATACAAAACGCTACTAAATTCAATAGATGAAAAGATTGTAGAATTGATCAATGATGTCATTGTTCATATACGAACTCGTTTTAAGAATGAGTTAAACGAGCATATCCATGTTGCGTTAACCGACCATATTACATTTGCGATTAAACGACTTGAACAGAGTATGGATATCAAAAATCCATTTCTAACTGAAACGCAAACGTTATATCCAAAAGAATATACGGTCGCTGAAGAGGCGATCGAAATTATTAATAAATCGCTGGGTATTCATCTCCCTGAGGGTGAGATTGGTTTTGTTGCACTACATATTCATAGCGCTATAACGAATAAAAGTGTAACCGATATTAAGAAGCACTCAGAGCTTATCAACACTTTAATGCAGATGATACAAGATTCTTTTGAACTTTCATTAGATACGAAAAGCATTAATTATTTACGTCTTGTCCGACATTTAAGACATGCGATTGAACGTGTTTCTATGGGCGACATCATGGAAGAACAAGAAAAGTTAGCAAATGTGTTGAAAGAAGAATATCCTTTATGCTACAATTTGGCGTGGAAGTTGATTAAGGTTATGCAAAATACCTTACAAAAACCCGTGCCGCATGCAGAGGCAGTATATTTAACTATGCATTTGCAAAGGCTTTCGCGTTATGACAATGACGACAAATGATAAAAAGAATATAGAACAACTCGTTTTTACGTGTTACTGATTCGATCAGGCATAAGTAAGAAACAAAAGTGTAGTAGATGCTTAATTAGGATATATTAATTCTGATTAGGAATTTGCTCATGTTTCTTATTTATGTCTTTTTTTGTTTGATGCATGCGAAAGTAAATGGAAGGGTTATCATATTTAAAAGGAGGACTTCCTATGTGGAAAAAATTATTTGGTGTTCTTCAACGCGTAGGTAAAGCACTTATGTTGCCGGTTGCTATTTTGCCAGCAGCAGGTCTGTTGCTTGCCTTTGGTAATGCGTTCAAAAACCCAGCGTTGATCGAGAGAATACCTGCATTAGATGCAGCCTGGTTCCAACTTGTTGCAGACGTAATGGAGAAATCGGGAGACATTGTTTTTGCTAACTTATCGTTACTGTTTGCTGTAGGTGTTGCTGTAGGATTAGCAGGCGGTGAAGGTGTAGCAGGATTAGCTGCTATAATTGGTTACTTGATTATGAACGTAACCATGAGCGTTATTGAAGGTGTAACTCCTGATATGATCGGAAAAGATCCTTCTTTTGCGAACGTACTCGGAATTCCAACACTTCAAACGGGAGTGTTTGGCGGTATCATCGTCGGTATTTTAGCCTCCTATCTATATAAGAGGTTCTATAACATTGAACTTCCTCAATACTTAGGGTTCTTTGCCGGAAAACGTTTTGTACCGATTATTACAGCAGTATCTGCCTTAGTACTAGGTATTGTAATGACGTTCATCTGGCCACCTGTTCAGCATGGACTTAATACGTTCTCTGAAAGCATGATTAATTCGAACTTGACGGTCGCAGCGTTTATCTTCGGAGTGATTGAACGTTCATTGATTCCTTTTGGACTTCATCACATATTCTACTCGCCGTTCTGGTTTGAGTTCGGCTCTTATAAATCTGCAGCAGAAGGACTTGTTCGTGGTGACCAAGCGATCTTCTTTGCACAATTAAAAGATAACGTTGAACTAACAGCGGGTACATTTATGACTGGTAAATTCCCGTTCATGATGTTTGGACTTCCAGCTGCGGCATTAGCGATGTATCATGAAGCGAGACCTGAACAAAAGAAGATCGTTGCGGGTATCATGGGTTCTGCAGCGTTAACTTCTTTCTTAACGGGAATCACGGAACCACTTGAGTTCACATTCTTATTCGTTGCTCCAGTATTATTTGGAATTCATGCTATTTTCGCAGGGCTTTCTTTTATGGTTATGCATCTGTTAAATGTTAAAATAGGTATGACTTTCTCTGGTGGTGTAATTGACTACTTATTGTTCGGAGTGCTTCCTAACCGTACTGATTGGTGGCTTGTCATTCCTGTAGGTCTAGTATTTGCAGTGATCTATTACTTTGGTTTCCGTTTTGCGATTCGAAAATGGAATCTTAAGACACCAGGTCGAGAAATCGTGGATGATGAAGTTGAAACAAATGTTGGACCGTCCAATAAAGATTCATTAGCAGCGAATATTTTAGAGGGATTAGGCGGAGAGTCCAATATCTCTAACCTTGACGCTTGTATCACTCGATTAAGAGTTTCTGTAAATGATCCGAAAGAAGTAGACAAGGATCGATTGAAAAAACTCGGAGCATCCGGCGTTCTTGAAATGGGTAATAACATTCAAGCAATATTCGGTACACGATCAGATACAATCAAGAGTGAAATACAAGATATTATCAATGGTAAGACTGTAGCAAAACCTAAGAACGCAGAGAAAACACCTGAACAAGGAAAAGTTTTAGAAACAAACAATGAAGGTGCTACACCAACTTCATCGATTTCTACAGATGATGATCGTTTTGTTTCCCCGATTAAAGGGAAAATACTTCCAATCACAGAAGTTCCTGACCAAGTTTTCTCAGGAAAAATGATGGGTGATGGATTTGCGATCGAACCAGCAGAAGGTTTGGTGGTTTCACCTGTTAATGGTAAGATAATGAATATCTTCCCGACAAAACATGCCATAGGTATTGAGTCAGATTCAGGTAAAGAAATTCTCATTCACTTTGGTATCGATACAGTGAAACTTAAAGGTGAAGGTTTTGAGAGCTTTGTTTCTGAAGGAGACAGAGTTAAGATCGGCCAAAAGATTTTAAAGGTTGACCTGAACTTTGTTAAGGAAAATGCACCATCCGTAATCACACCGATTGTTTTCACAAATTTATCGGATGAAACAGTTTCCGTCGAAAAAACAGGAACTGTGGCTATAGAGGAAGAAAATATTATTACATTCAAAAAATAAAGGGGTAATTATCATGGCAGAAAAAACATTTAAAGTAACTAGCGAATCAGGAATTCACGCACGTCCAGCAACAACTTTAGTTAACCAAGCAGGTCAGTTCAGCTCAGATATTACACTTGACTACAACGGAAAAAGCGTTAACTTAAAATCAATCATGGGCGTAATGAGTCTTGGAATTCAACAAGGATCTTCAATCGTGATCAAAGCAGAAGGTTCAGATGCAGATGAAGCAATCGCAGCATTAGAAAATGTAATGAAAAAGGAAGGGCTTGGTGAGTAATGTCTGAAAAAATTTCAGGTATTGCAGCATCAGCCGGCATCGCAATCGCAAAAGCGTTTGTTCTTCAAAACCCTGAATTAAAGATCGAAAGAAAATCGATTTCCGATTCAGCGAGTGAGATCGAGCGTTTTGAAGCAGCGCTAAAGGTTTCGAAAGAGGAACTTTCTGTTATTAAAGAAAAAGCGAACAAAGAGTTAGGCGAAGATAAGGCAGCGATTTTTGCTGCCCATCTTCTTGTTTTGAGCGATCCAGAACTAGTTGATGCTGTAAAACAAAAGATCGAGAATGAAAAAGTAAACGCAGAAGCGGCAATGGACGATGTTTCATCCATGTTCATCAATATGTTTGAGTCGATGGATAACGAATACATGAAAGAGCGTGCTGCAGATATTCGTGACGTTTCGAAACGAGTGTTGGCACATCTGTTAAATGTGACGTTTACAACACCTGCAAGCATCACTGAAGAGGTTGTCATCCTAGCTGAAGATTTAACTCCTTCTGACACGGCTCAATTAAACCGTAATTTTGTTAAAGGATTTGCAACTGACATTGGCGGGAGAACTTCTCACTCAGCAATCATGTCTCGTTCAATGGAAATTCCTGCAGTAGTAGGAACGAAAACCATTACGGAAAACGTTGAGAACGGCGTAATGGTAATCATCGACGGTTTAGATGGACACGTAATCGTGAATCCGACTGAAGATGAAATCGCAACGTATGAAGAGAAACAAAAACAATATCAAAAGCAAAAAGCGGAATGGGCAAAGCTAGTGAATGAAAAAACATTCTCAAGCGATTCTGTTCAAGTTGAGCTTGCGGCTAATATTGGAACACCAGCTGACGTTAAAGGTGTATTAGAAAACGGTGCAGAAGGCGTTGGCTTATACCGTACAGAATTCCTTTACATGGGCCGAGACCAACTTCCTACTGAAGAAGAGCAGTTCAAGGCATATAGTGAAGTGCTTCAAAAGATGGAAGGCAAACCGGTGGTTATCCGTACACTTGATATCGGTGGAGATAAAGAGCTTCCTTATTTAAATCTTCCGAAAGAGTTAAATCCTTTCTTAGGATTCCGTGCGATACGCCTCTGCTTAGAAGAGCAAGAAATATTCCGTACGCAACTTAGAGCGCTTCTTCGTGCTAGCCAATATGGGAATTTGAAGATCATGTTCCCGATGATTGCTACACTTGGAGAATTCCGTGCTGCTAAAGGGATTTTATTAGAAGAAAAAGAAAAGCTCGTTTCAGAGGGTATAGAAGTATCTGAATCCATTGAAGTTGGTATCATGGTGGAAATTCCATCAACAGCTGTAATGGCAGATACATTTGCTAAAGAAGTTGACTTCTTCAGTATCGGTACCAACGATCTGATTCAATATACGATGGCTGCTGATCGTATGAACGAACAAGTTTCTTACTTGTATCAGCCGTACAATCCAGCGATTTTAAGATTAGTAAAAATGGTTATCGATGCAGCTCATAAAGAAGGCAAATGGGCTGGTATGTGTGGAGAGATGGCAGGCGATCCAATCGCAATTCCAATTCTTCTTGGCCTAGGCCTCGATGAATTTTCAATGAGTGCTACATCTGTACTTCCTGCTCGTAGTCAGATTTTAAGTCTTTCTAAAGAAAAGATCAGTGCACACATGGATGAAATTCTTCAAATGGAAACAATGGAAGACGTTGTGAAGTTTGCAGAAGAAAATTTCTAAAGTAGAAAAAAGACTATGGGGAAATATCCATAGTCTTTTTCTATAGATGTTAAACACGGGAGTGGTTGATTTCCGCTCCAGGTTGCTCGCTTTCCATGGGGCGTGCGGTGAGCCTTATGCAGTTCACAAACTTTAAAACATTACATTAACGAATGGTATTGCAATTTCATAAAAATATTAGCAGAATAGAAAACAGTGATTTAACGCCAGTATGTATAGAGAGATGAGGCGATGTTTTTTGAATAGACCCATTGGAGTCATTGATTCAGGAGTGGGAGGCTTAACGGTAGCAAGAGAGATCATGAAGCAGCTACCGAAAGAAGAAATTATTTACTTAGGTGACACGAAAAGGTGTCCGTATGGTCCAAGGCCATTTGAAGAGGTTAGGACTTATACATGGGAGATGATCGACTATCTTTTAGAACAGAAAATTAAGATGCTTGTCATTGCTTGTAATACGGCTACTGCAGCAGTATTAGAAGAAGCGAAGAGAAAGTTAGACATTCCGGTCTTAGGGGTTATCCATCCGGGTGCCCGTTCTGCTTTAAAAGCGACGAAAAATAATCACGTTGGTGTCATAGGCACAGTCGGAACGATCAACAGCGGTGCTTATAAACAGGCACTAACGCAGATTCGTAACGATGTAATCGTAGAAAGTTTAGCATGTCCGTTGTTCGTTCCGCTTGTTGAACAAGGAAAGTTATCAGGTGAAGAGACATTAAGTGCGGTTTCTGAAACCTTATATCCGCTAAAGGATGTATCAATCGATACGTTAATTCTGGGATGTACTCATTATCCGCTATTAAGACCGATTATTCAGCAAGTGATGGGAGAACACATCACGTTGATCTGTTCTGGTGCAGAAACTGCACGTGAGGTTTCTGTCATCCTTGATCATAGCAGACTTTTAAATACAGCAGATGCTAAACCCGTTCATCGGTTTTTAGCTACAGCAGAGAGCAATCATTTTCTGCAAATTGCTAACCACTGGTTAGACCGTAAGATTGAAAAAGTAGAATGTATTCAGTTGTAGTTTCCATAGCACTAGATTTTGGTAATCTCTTGAAGATAATATTGTAGTAAAAAGAGTAGAATCCATTTAGGGTTCTGCTCTTTTTATTTTTTGTACAAGTGGTCTATCGGAAGAAGATAGCTCGTATACATAATAGTACAAACCACTTGAGGAGGGAAAGTATGCGCAAAATGATGAAGTCAGGAGCACCGCTTATTATATTATCAGCTTCATTGCTGGTATCAGGTTGCGGACTATGGGGAGAGAAAGCAGGAAATGAGCTTGATCCCCCTAAAGTGAATTATGTGAAAGAGGGTCAGTCGCTTGATAAGAAGGATAAAGCAGCGAGTGCAGAACAAACGAATAAACGTCAGCTGTTTTTATTCGACAGTAATGGCATGGTTGTACCGCAAGTCCTTGCTCTTCCAAAGAACGATGAAACAGCGAAACAAGTACTGCAGTACCTGGTTAAGGATGGTCCTGTAAGCAATATGCTTCCTAACGGTTTTCAAGCTGTTCTGCCGGCAGATACAGAAGTGTTGTCGGTAAATATTAAAAAGGGAACAGCTACAGCGAATTTTTCAAAAGAATTTACGGAGTATAACGCAGCAGATGAAATGAAGATCTTGCAAGCTATTACTTTTACACTTACTCAGTTTGATAACATAAAGAAGGTTAAAATTCAGATCGCAGGAAAGAACCAAAATTCAATGCCTGTTAACAATACACCAGTAGGTGATGGTGTGAGCCGAGTGGACGGTATAAATCTTGAAAATGGCAGTGTCGCAGATATCACAAACAGTGAACTTGTAACACTCTATTTCTTGGCACAGACACAGGATCAAACGTATTATGTACCTGTAACACGCCGAGTTGCAAAAGAAGGAACAGATAAGGTAACCGCAACGATTAAGCACCTAATTGATGGGCCTTCTGCAGAAAGCAGCCTTTTAACAGACTTTAGAACAGATGTGAAATTGTTAAGTACACCTGTCGTCAAAGATGGTGTTGTTACGCTTAATTTTAATGGAGCTTTGTTAGATAATAAAGAAGAAAGTATGATTGCAGATGAAGTGTTAAATTCCATTGTACTTTCTCTTACAGAACTTTCTGAAGTGAAAAAAGTAGCGATTAAAGTGGATGGAAAGTCTAAAATATTTAATGAAAAAGGGAAAGAACTCACAGCCCCAGTTTCAAGACCTAAAGAAGTGAATACAGGTGAATTTTAAAATCAAATAGGTTGTGATACAGTAAAGAGGCGAATATTCGTCTCTTTTTTAATGCTCTGTTGTTTTGAAAGTAGTTCATTTCCGTTTCAGGTGCTTCGACTTCGGCGGGGCATGCGGGAAACTTGATTGTTGAAGCCGTTTCACCAAATGACCGTAATATCAAAAACCTATAGAAAAGCTTTTTACAAAACGGAGGCGTACCTAATGAAAATTTTAGTTGCTACGAAAAATAAGGGTAAAGCAAAAGAATTCAAATCGATGTTTGAAAACCTTGGAGTTGAGATCCTCTCTTTAAACGACATTGAAGGAAGTCCTGATGTTGAAGAAACAGGCGTTACATTTGAAGAGAACGCAATTTTAAAGGCAGAAACCATCTCTAATCAGATGAATATTCCTGTTATTGCTGATGACTCTGGATTAGAAATCAATGCCCTAGAAGGAAGACCTGGCGTTTATTCGGCTAGGTATGCAGGAATACATAAAAGTGATGAAGATAACATGAAAAAAGTACTAGAAGAACTACAAGATGTTGAAGATAGCCATAGAGATGCTCAGTTTGTATGTGCTTTGGCTTTTGCCAGACCTCAAAAAGAAACGCTGGTTGTAAAGGGAGAATGTAAAGGTCAGATTTTAAGAGAAAAACGGGGTACCGAAGGTTTTGGGTATGACCCGATCTTCTTTCTTCCTCAATTAAATCGTTCCATGGCAGAATTAACGAAAGAAGAAAAAAATAAAATTAGTCATAGAGCTGTAGCTTTAGAAAAACTTAAAAAACTGATCAATGAGGAGGATCTCTTATGGGAAAAGCCTTAATTGTTAGCGATAGTCATGGTTTAACAGATGAGTTAGAAACATTGAAGAGACGTTATCAAGACGATGTAGATCTAATGATACATTGTGGCGATTCAGAACTTTCGACATCATCGAAAGAGATGTCTGGTTTTATAACCGTTAAAGGAAATATGGATTATTTAGGGGATGATTTTCCTAACGAAGCCATTGAACTGTTAGAAGATACATGTATATATATAACGCATGGTCATCTATACGATGTGAAGATGTCTTATCTTTCACTTGCGTACAGAGCAGAGGAGACAGGAGCAACCATTGCTTGTTTTGGGCATTCACATATAGCTGAAGCTTTTGAACGTGAGGGAATGATCTTTATCAATCCAGGAAGTATCAGGCTGCCTAGAGGTTCGTTTGAGAAGAGTTATGCATTATTAGAAATTGAAGATAGAAGCATTTCAGTTAGTTTTTATTCATTCGATGGTAAACGTATCGATCAGTTAAGTAAGACTTTCGAAAAAAAACCAGTAAGAAAATAAAAAAGTTGAGAAAATGGGTTGACTATAATTTAGATATCATGTATATTTAGTTATGTCGTCGCGACAAGGTCTAAATTGTCTGCGGGTGTAGTTTAGTGGTAAAACAAGAGCCTTCCAAGCTCTGGTCGTGAGTTCGATTCTCATCACCCGCTCCATTTGTTTTTCTCACGTTCAAATGGTCCATGAAAAGTTACATCTAAAGTTAACAGATCTTACAATTAAAATGCATGATAAAAAATATATTTGTATCCACAGTCGACGGGTGGAACAAATCACTGTGTGCCCGCAGCGCATGGTAATTGCGGAAAGCGCCATTGCTATGCGAAAGGGGCTCCAATACATATGTCCCAGTAGCTCAGCCGGATAGAGCATACGCCTTCTAAGCGTACGGTCGGGAGTTCGAATCTCTCCTGGGACGCCATAATACTTACATAAAACAACTTTTCGACACGCTTGATATCCTCTATTAAAGGAAATCAAGCGTGTTTTTTTCATTTCTATTGAAAGCGCTTTAAAAATGTTTACAATGTGACGCGTTAAAGCTTCAAAACCTTATGGGCATAGGGATGAAAGCGTGTGCAAAATAACTGAAAAGTCAGAATTCATTAAAAAATACAAAATTCGTGGTTGATTCTTTAATAAGATGGGCGTAATATTGTCAACAATTATTAAATTATTTTTAAAAAATTCAAATAATTCAAATGGACAAGTAAAGGAGGATCACGATGCAGGAGCAATGGGTTTATGTTAATGGTGAGCACGTATTAAAGGAAGACGCCAAAGTCTCAGTTTATGATCATGGATTTTTATATGGAGATGGGGTGTTTGAAGGTATTCGAGTCTATAACGGAAATGTGTACCGATTAGAAGAACATCTTCAACGTTTATACGAATCAGCTCAATCCATTATGCTGACAATTCCACACACTAAAGAAGAACTAACAGACATCATTGTTCAAACGCTCCAGAAAAATAAATATCGTGATGCTTATATTCGATTAGTTATTTCACGAGGAAAAGGAAATTTAGGATTGGACCCTTTTACATGCGGCCAACCTGGAGTCATTGTCATTGCGGAACAGCTTGCACTATTTCCTAAAAAACTTTATGAAACAGGTTTAGAAATCATAACGGTGGCAAGCAGAAGAAACCGCCCGGATGTATTAAGTCCTAAGGTTAAATCGCTAAACTACCTAAACAATATCTTAGTCAAGATTGAGGCTAGCCTTGCTGGTGTAAGTGAAGCATTGATGCTAAACGATCAAGGGTATGTCGCGGAAGGTTCTGCGGATAATGTGTTCATCATCAAAGGGAACACCATTAAAACACCACCAGGATACTTAGGGGCTTTAGAAGGAATTACTCGAAATGCGATTGTTGAAATTGCGCGAGCACAGGGCTACAAAATGGTTGAAGAACCATTCACGAGACATGATGTTTATGTAGCAGATGAAGTATTCCTTACTGGAACTGCTGCTGAAGTTATTGCAGTAGTAAAAGTAGATGGAAGAGTGATTGGAAACGGAGCACCAGGTGAACATACGAACAAACTTTTAAAATCCTTCAGAGAGAAAGTAGTTGAAGAAGGAGTTAAGGTATATCCAAATCAAGCCGTTCAAGCGGGATAAAAGAAGTATAGGAGTGTTACAGATATGCGCAGTAATATGATCAAACAAGGAATCGATAGAGCCCCGCACAGAAGTCTTCTCCACGCAGCGGGAGTTGCACCAGAGGATATGGATAAACCCTTTATCGGCGTTTGTAATTCCTATGTTGATATTATTCCGGGGCATATGCATCTAAACAAAGTAGGGGAATGGGTAAAAGAAGCCATTCGAGAAGCTGGTGGAATTCCATTTGAGTTTAATACGATCGGTGTAGACGATGGTATTGCAATGGGACATATCGGCATGAGGTATTCACTTCCGAGTCGAGAAGTCATTGCAGATGCAGCCGAAACGGTGATTAACGCCCATTGGTTCGACGGGGTTTTCTACATACCAAACTGTGACAAAATCACCCCTGGTATGTTGATGGCTGCTGTAAGGACGAATGTTCCAGCAGTGTTTGTTTCAGGTGGTCCGATGGAAGCAGGGAAGTCTATGGCAGGAAAATCCCTATCCCTTGCCTCGGTATTTGAAGGAGTAGGTTCTCACTTAGCGGGAAAGATGACGAGAGAAGAACTATTAGAACTTGAAACGAGTGCTTGTCCAACTTGTGGATCCTGTTCTGGTATGTTTACAGCCAACAGCATGAATTCCATCATGGAGATGCTAGGAATTACATTACCGGGTAATGGTACGATCGTAGCTACCTCAGACGAAAGAAAAGAACTGATCAAAGAGGCTGCGACATCACTTATGGATCTTGTGAAAAACGATATAAAACCTAGAGATATTATCACGAAAGAAGCAATTGATGACGCTTTTGCGTTAGACATGGCGATGGGCGGCTCAACGAATACCGTACTTCATATGCTTGCCATCGCAAATGAAGCTGAGATTGATTATGACTTATCATCAATCAACGAGATCGCAGAACGCATTCCGTATTTATCAAAGATCAGTCCTGCTTCGGATTATTCTATGCAAGATGTTCACAGAGCGGGTGGTGTTAGTGCGATTATCAATGAACTTTGCAAAATGGAAGGGGCGATCCATAACGACCGGTTAACGATAACTGGAAAAACCCTCGAAGAACGAGTGCGTCACGCTGAAATTTTAGATGATGATGTTATCCGTAGAAGAGATAAGGCTTATTCACCAGTAGGAGGTCTATCCATTCTTTATGGAAACATTGCACCGGATGGTTGTGTGATTAAAGTAGGTGCAGTTGATCCTTCAATTAAAACATTTCAAGGCGAAGCAATCGTCTACGAATCCCAAGAAGAAGCGATTGAAGGCATAAATAACGGTGAAGTAAGAGAAGGGCATGTCGTTGTCATTCGATATGAAGGACCGAAGGGTGGGCCAGGTATGCCGGAGATGCTCTCCCCAACTTCAGCTATCGCTGGAAGGGGATTGAGCACAAAAGTAGCGCTGATAACGGATGGGAGATTTTCAGGTGCTTCCCGAGGTATCTCAATCGGTCACATCTCGCCAGAAGCGGCACAGGGCGGACCGATCGCGTTCGTAAACAATGGTGATCCAATCTTAATAGATCTAGTAAATAGAACGATTCATGTTTTATTAACAGAAGAAGACTTAAAAGAAAGAAAAGAAGGCTGGGTGAAACCCGAACCAAAGATTAAAAAAGGTTACCTCGCACGCTATGCAGCACTCGTAACATCAGCAAATACTGGAGGAATCTTAAAAATTTAAAACAATAAAACGATGACGGAGAACAATGGTAGATGTGGGATACACAGAGAGCCGGTGGTTGCTGTGAACCGGTTATCCCTAATACCAGGACATCCCTCCTGAGTGTCCTTTTGAACGTTTCTTAGTAGGAAGGGCCAAGCGGTAAGACCATTATTTGTCGCTTGTTATCAAATGACGATAATTTCGTCTTGAGGCAGTTCTTGCGTGTGTCAGCAAGTACTGTGAATAAGGGTGGTACCGTGGAAAAAATGAACTTTTTCACCCCTTTGGATAGGATTGACCTGTCCATTTGGGTGGAGGAGTTTTTTTTATTGGTTTTGCAAGAGCAACAACAGATGTGTGAATAATCTTTTTCCAAATAAAGGTTCGAAGTAAAAGGAGGAATGAAAATGAAGGCCAGTTGGGTGGCTGAGAATAAATCAGTCGAAACTTCATTAGTCTCTGGTGCTGAACTATTTATTCAAGGGTTGCAGAATGAGAATGTTGAAGTTTTGTTTGGTTATCCCGGAGGTGCTGTACTTCCAATCTATGATGCCCTTTACAAATCAGAGATGAAACATGTTCTAACGAGACATGAACAAGGAGCCATTCATGCTGCACAAGGTTATGCAAGGGTAACTGGCAAACCAGGTGTAGTGTTAGCTACATCAGGACCAGGTGCTACTAACCTTGTTACAGGTATCGCGGATGCGATGATCGATTCTATTCCTCTTGTAATCTTCACCGGGCAGGTAGCGACGACAGTAATCGGAACGGATGCTTTTCAAGAAGCAGACATCGTCGGGATCACCATGCCGATCACGAAACATAATTATCAAGTCCAGCGGGCAGAAGACCTGCCGAGAATCATGAAAGAAGCTTTTCATATAGCAAACACCGGAAGGAAAGGTCCGGTTCTAATCGATATACCGAAAGATGTTGCCGTTAGAACTGCTGAAGTTAAAGAGGTTTCGGCTATTTACCTTCCAGGTTACCAACCAACTTTAAAACCTAATATCCTTCAAGTGAAAAGATTGAATGAAGCTTTGTTGCAAGCGAAAAGACCTGTTCTCTTAACAGGTGCTGGGGTATTGGCAGCAAGTGCTGAAAAGGAGTTACTCGTATTCGCGGAATATCACCAGATACCGGTTGCTCAAACCCTTTTAGGTCTTGGTGGATTTCCTGCTGAACACCCGCTTTGCTTGGGAATGGCAGGAATGCATGGAACTTATGCAAGCAATATGGCTCTATATGACTGCGATCTTTTAATAGGCGTTGGAGCTAGGTTTGATGACAGGTTAACAGGTAACCTAGATCATTTTGCTAAAAGAGCAGTGGTTGCGCATATCGATATTGATCCAGCTGAGATCGGAAAAAATGTTCCTACTGAGATTCCTATCGTGGGGTGTGCGAAAGAGACCCTATCTGCACTCAATCAAACAAGAGGTGATAAAGGGGACTATAGCGATTGGATCAGTCAACTGACGCAGTTTAAGAGTGAGTTTCCTCTTACGTATAAGACAGATGTATCAGAATTGAAGCCGCAAAAATTAATGCAGATTCTTCATGATGTTACGAAAGGAGAAGCCATCGTTTCAACTGATGTAGGACAGCATCAAATGTGGGCAGCTCAATATTATACATTTTTAGAACCAAACAGATGGATAACGTCTGGAGGACTTGGAACGATGGGATTTGGATTTCCTGCAGCAATCGGAGCGAAAGTTGGAAAGCCGGAGCTTCCGGTAATAGCAGTTGTTGGAGATGGCGGGTTTCAGATGACGCTTCAAGAACTTGGAGTTCTCCAAGATTGGGAGCTACCTGTCATCGTAGTCATTGTGAACAATAAATCTCTTGGGATGGTAAGACAGTGGCAAGAAATATTCTATGAAAAGCGATTCTCACACTCGCTACTTGATATCCAACCTGATTTTATCAAGCTAGCATCCGCATACGGAATTGATGGGAAACGCGCTGAAACAGAAAGTGATGTAAGAGAAGCTCTGACACTAGCTCTTGCGTCGAAAAAACCATTTGTTCTCGATTGTGTAGTTACAGCTGATGAGAATGTCTATCCGATGATTGCTCCAGGAAAAGGACTACATGAAATGATTGGAGTGAGGGGATGAGACGGATCATTTCAGCGACGGTTCTAAACGAAAGTGGCGTATTGAATCGTTTGACCGGATTGCTGACAAAACGCCAATTCAATATAGAGAACATTACGGTCGGACATACAGAAGATCCAGCCGTTTCTAAAGTAACACTAACCGTTTGGGTAGAAGATGATCGTAAAGCTGAACAACTTGTAAAACAGCTTCATAAACAGATTAATATCCTAAAAGTTCGGGATCTGACAAACATGTCTCTTGTCTCTAGAGAACTTGCTCTCATCAAAGTTCTTACAACACCTGATACGCGAAGCGAGATTAAAATGCTGATCGAGCCATTTCGAGCGACCGTGCTTGATGTTTCGCTCGAAAACGTAACGCTTGAAGTAACGGGAGACGGTGAAAAGATCGATGCGTTGATCGAACTGCTCCGTCCATATGGTATTAAAGAAATTTCAAGGACAGGTGTTACCGCTATCCCTCGCGGAACACAAAAGAAAGTACTTGAGTTTCACCCCTATTCTATTATGTAAAGGAGAATGATGAACATGGCAAAAGTATATTACGAAAACGATCTTTCTAACGATGTATTAAAGAATAAGAAGGTTGCGGTAGTAGGTTATGGTTCTCAAGGGCATGCTCATGCTTTAAATCTAAAGGATAGCGGCTATGATGTTGTAGTTGGTGTTCGAGAGGGACGTTCTTTTGACGAAGCAGTTAAAGATGGATTTGAAGTCTATCCTGTTCGTGAAGCGGCTAGACTTGCGGAAGTGGTAATGGTCCTATTACCAGATGAGAGGCAGCCTGAAGTTTACAGAAATGAAATTCTACCTGAACTTTCTCCGGGCAATGCACTCGTTTTTGCTCATGGGTTCAACGTTCACTATCATCAAGTGGTACCACCTCAAGATGTGGATGTATTCTTAGTCGCTCCTAAAGGTCCAGGTCATCTTGTTCGTCGTACATTTGAATCAGGTGAAGGAGTACCAGCACTTTTCGCGGTATACCAAGATGCTACAGGCACTGCTAGAGAAACGGCGCTTAGCTATGCTAAAGGAATTGGTTCTGCTAGAGCTGGAGTGCTTGAAACGACTTTCCAAGAAGAAACGGAAACAGACCTTTTTGGTGAACAGGCGGTGTTATGTGGTGGACTGTCGTCACTTGTAAAAGCCGGATTTGAAACACTAACAGAAGCAGGATATCAACCGGAAGTTGCTTATTTTGAATGTTTGCACGAATTAAAATTAATTGTTGACCTCATGTATGAAGGTGGTCTAGAGGGAATGAGATATTCAATCTCAGATACGGCTCAATGGGGAGACTTCCAATCGGGACCGCGCGTAATCGATGAAAGAGTGAAAGAATCAATGAAATCCGTTCTGAAAGATGTTCAATCGGGAGAGTTTGCTAAGGGTTGGATTTTAGAGAATCAAGCGAATCGACCTGTATTCCATGTGGTGAACAACCAAGAGAAGAACCATCCGATTGAAAAAGTAGGGAGGGAACTTCGAGCAATGATGCCATTCGTAAAATCAAAACAAAAAAAGGAGGCCGTTGCTAGTGCGAAAAATTGAAATCTTTGACACGACTTTGCGTGATGGAGAACAAACAGCAGGGGTCAATCTAAACACAGCAGAAAAAATTGAGATTGCTAAAAGACTAGAAATGCTTGGGGTCGATGTCATGGAAGCGGGATTTCCGGCTGCATCCAAAGGTGATCTTGAAGCTGTGAAAAAAGTAGCGTCGATCGTAAAAAATTCAACCGTTACCGCTTTGGCTCGTTCAAATACATCAGATATCGATTATGCGTGGGAAGCTTTGAAAGATTCTGCTGAGCCAAGGCTGCATGTCTTTCTAGCAACATCCCCCATCCACATGACATACAAGTTAAAGAAAACACCAGACCAAGTCGTTGAGGCAGCGGTTGGTGCAGTCAAATATGCACGACAAAAATTTCCTGTCGTGCAATGGTCTGCAGAAGATGCATGCCGGTCAGACCTTAACTTTTTATCACGCATTGTTGAGAAAGTAATCGATGCTGGAGCAACGGTCATTAATATACCAGACACGGTTGGTTTTACGAATCCTGAGGAATACGGCAGAATCTTTCGTTATCTATTAAACCATGTACCTAACATCGAAAAAGCTATTCTTTCTGCTCACTGCCACGATGATTTAGGAATGGCTGTTGCTAATTCTTTATCAGCGATCGAGCATGGAGCGAACCAAGTTGAATGTACGATCAACGGAATCGGCGAAAGGGCGGGAAATGCATCGTTAGAAGAGATAGCCGTAGCTTTAGCGATCCGTGAAGATTTTTATCAAGCGAAAACACGATTAAAGCTAAATGAAATCAGTCGTACGAGTCAGCTTGTTAGCAGGCTAACGGGAATTGCTGTTCCCCCAAATAAGGCTGTTGTAGGGAAAAATGCTTTTGCACATGAGTCAGGAATACATCAAGACGGTGTTTTAAAAGAAAAATCGACATACGAGATCATTACACCTGAACTTGTAGGGGTTCCTTCTAACCAACTCGTGCTCGGCAAGCATTCTGGGGGTCACGCGTTTAAAGATTACTTGCATAAGTTAGGTTTACATCCAGATGAAAACAAAATCAAGGCACTTTTTGAAGATTTTAAACAACTGGCTGATAAGAAAAAAGAGATGACAGAAGAAGATATCTTCGCTCTACTCATCGACCATAAAATACAACCTGAAGTGCCGTTGTATCAATTGAAAGATATTCAAGTGAACTATGGTACGAATCAGATTCCTACTGCCACGTTAAGATTATTAACTCCAGGCGGAAAGCTGATTCAAGATGCTGCAACTGGTTCAGGTAGTGTCGAAGCGATCTACAATACGCTTGGAAAGATGCTTCCTTCTTCGATCAAGCTGAATGATTATCGAATTCAATCAGTGGGAGCTGGGCGTGATGCTCTCGCTCAAGTGTTTGTTCGAATCGATAGTGATGGCCATGAGATCAACGGAAGCGGAACAGCTCAAGATGTTTTGGAAGCGTCAGCTAAAGCTTATGTGCACGCCTATAATAAGCTTCAGCTTCATGATGAAAAGAAGAGCTATGAAGCAATGAGTATCTAAATTTAGGAGGGATGTTAGATGAAAAAGAGAATAGCAGTTTTGCCTGGAGATGGGATCGGTCCGGAAGTGATCAAGGGTGCTCTACAAGTGTTAGACGGTGTAGCAACGCGGTTTGGTCATGAATTTGAGACGATTGAACAAGTATTTGGAGGTGCTGCTATTGACCAGGAAGGTACTCCTATCCCAGATGCCACGCTAAAAACTTGCAAGGACAGCGATGCTGTTCTGCTCGGAGCGGTTGGTGGACCAAAATGGGATAAAGGAGATGTTCGACCTGAACAAGGGTTACTCGCTTTACGAAAAGAGATGAACGTGTTTGCGAACGTAAGACCTGTTCATGTTTATCCTGGTCTAGAACATCTATCACCTCTTAAATCAAACAAGGTAAAAGGTGCTGACTTTGTATTTGTTCGCGAACTGACCGGTGGGATCTATTTTTCAGAGCCGAAAGAACGGAATGAAAATTGTGCGGTAGATACATTGTCGTATACGCGCGAGGAGATAACGAGAATCGTTGAAAAAGCGTTCGAGTTAGCTTCTTCTCGAAGAAGAAAAGTAACCTCCGTTGATAAGGCAAACGTTCTTGAAACGAGCAAATTGTGGAGAGAAATCGTAGAGGACGTAGCTAAAAAATATCCAAACGTTGAAACGGAGAACTTGCTTGTAGATTATGCTGCCATGAGGATGATCAGTAATCCTACAAGTTTTGATGTGGTCGTTACTGAAAATATGTTTGGAGATATATTGTCTGATGAAGCTTCTGTTCTTACGGGTTCGTTAGGGATGATGCCTTCTGCATCACTTAGTGAAAACGGTCCTGGTCTATATGAGCCTATACATGGATCAGCACCTGATATCGCTGGAAGCGGTAAAGCGAATCCGATCGGGATGATCCTCAGTGTCGCGATGATGCTTCGTCATTCCTTCCAACTTGAAAAAGAAGCCGTGGCCGTTGAACTTGCCGTTTTTGAAACGCTGCAGGCAGGTTATCGTACAGGAGATATATATGGTGATAGTGGTACTTTAGTATCTACGAAAGAAATGGTCAATCAAATTCATTTTAGAATGTTGGAAGATTCAACAAGTGCGACTCTTCTAGAGGTTTATGTGTAGGGAGGTAGATTTCTGTGAGTAAAACAATAATTGATAAACTTTGGGATCGTCATATTGTCGTAAAAGAAGAAAATAAACCAGATCTTCTCTACATTGATCTGCACCTCATTCATGAAGTGACATCACCACAAGCGTTTGCTGGGCTAAGAGAAAAAAATAGAACCGTCAGACGACCGGATCTATGTTTTGCCACGATGGATCATAACATTCCGACGATCAATCGGTTCAATATTAAAGACGAAACGTCACGTTTACAAGTTCAAACGCTTGAAAAAAACTGCGAGGAATTCGGTATCCAACTTGAGGGATTGAACTCCGGACAACAAGGAATCGTTCACGTTATTGGACCGGAACTTGGGTTGACACTGCCAGGCAAAACGATCGTCTGTGGAGATAGTCACACCTCCACGCATGGCGCTTTCGGCGCCCTCTCTTTTGGGATCGGAACAAGCGAGGTTGAACACGTTCTTGCTACACAAACGCTGTGGCAGAATAAACCAAAACAGATGAACGTTAAGATTGATGGTGAGTTAGGATTTGGTGTTACAGCGAAAGACGTCATCTTATGGTTTATAGCGAAATTTGGAACGAATGTTGGTACAGGTTATATTATTGAGTTTTCTGGTAGCACGGTTAGAAAATTTTCGATGGAAGAACGAATGACGCTTTGTAACATGTCTATAGAGGCTGGAGCGAAAGCATCGGTCGTTTCTCCTGATGATGTTACCTTTTCCTATATATCAGGTAAGCGCTATGCTCCAAAGGATCAAGAATTTCTGGAAAGTTGTAAGAGATGGAGAGAGCTTAGAAGTGATGAGAATGCTACATTTGATCAAACGATTGAGATTGATGCGTCCGAGATCGAACCAATGGTTACATGGGGAACGACCCCGTCCATGTGTTTGCCGATCAGTGGAGTGATTCCTGCAGAGGATAGTTCTCCCTCTGCCGAAGAGAAGCAATCGTTGAAAAACGCACTTCAATACATGGGTTTTAATGGAAATGAAAAAATAGAAGATATCCCTGTTCAGCACGTGTTTATTGGATCTTGCACAAATTCAAGACTTAGTGACCTACTCCAAGCTTCTAAAGTTGTTGAAGGCAAAAAGGTACATCCGGAAGTCCGTGCAATCATAGTTCCAGGATCACAAGCTGTAAAAAAAGAAGCAGAGAACCTTGGGTTGCATCAGATGTTTATAGATGCAGGGTTCGAATGGCGTGAATCGGGATGTTCGATGTGTTTGGGGATGAATGATGACATTGTTCCAGAGGGCGAAAGATGTGCTTCTACCTCAAACCGTAACTTTGCTGGCAGGCAAGGAAAAGGTGCGAGGACACACCTAGTTAGTCCGATCATGGCTGCAGCTGCAGCTTTAGAGGGTAAATTCACTGATGTTCGTTCTATACTTCCTAAAAAAGAACAGGAGGTAGATCGTTATGCCGGGGTTTAAAACACATTCAGGCAGTGCTGCAGTCTTAGACAGAGATCATGTGGATACAGATCAGATCATTCCAAAGCAATTTCTGAAAAAGATTGATAAAGCAGGGTACGGTGAGTTTTTGTTCTTTGATTGGAGATATCATTCTAATGGAGAGGAAAACGAAAATTTTGAACTGAATTCGCCAGAAACGAAAGAAGCTTCAATATTAGTTACAGGGAAAAATTTTGGTTGTGGGTCTTCCAGAGAGCATGCGCCTTGGGCCTTAAAAGATTACGGGTTTCAAGTGATTATCGCTGAAAGCTTTGCGGATATCTTCTTTAACAACTGTGTGAAAAATGGCATCTTACCGATCCGTCTCTCGAAGGATGAGATTAAAACCCTACAAAAAGAGATGTCTGGAAAGCTCATACGAACGTTGAGAGTCGATCTTGATCAACAACAGGTAGAGAACGAAAAAGGAGAGGTATTTCACTTTGAATTTGATCCGTACTGGAAAAAGATGCTTCTTAACGGATGGGATGAAATATCAATTACACTTCAACAAGAAGCTTCCATTAAAAAATATGAAGATGAAAGGATTGTGAACGGATAATGGGGATTTAACGATCACAGCAGAACGTTTATTTCACGCTTTGGAAGAAGTTTCAAAAATCGCACACCGTACGCCTCTTAAACAATCAACAACTCTTAACAAGTGGACCGGTGGAAAGGTGTATATGAAGCTTGAGAATCTACAGAAAACGGGTTCGTTTAAATTACGAGGTGCTTATTACAAAGTTTCTACATTAAACGAACTAGACAGCGCGAGAGGTGTGATCGCTGCGTCAGCTGGAAACCATGCACAAGGACTGGCACTCTCCTGTTCACTTCGTGGAATAAATTCTAAAATCTTCATGCCGGAAAATGCACCTCTTTCCAAGGTAGACGCTGTAAGATCTTATGGAGCGGATATCGTTTTAGAAGGCGACAACTATCAAGCAGCTTATGAAGCAGCCAAAAGAGAAGAAGAAAAAAGCGGAGGCGTCTTTGTTCATCCCTTTGATGATTACGATGTGATCGCGGGACAAAGCACCGTTGCTCTTGAGATGTTGCAGCAAAAACCTGAATTAAAAACGATTGTTGTACCTGTAGGAGGGGGAGGTCTGTTGGCTGGTATTGCACTAGCGGTAAAGTACATCAGACCTGATGTGCGAGTTGTAGGTGTGCAATCGGTGAATGCTAGTGCTGTCTATCAAGCCTACACAGGATCTACAAGAAAAACGTTAACTCGCTGTACCTCGATCGCGGATGGAATCGCTGTAGTTAAGCCTGGAGAGATCACTGTTCCTGTGATTTCAAAATATGTGGATGAAATGGTCACTGTGACAGAAGAACAGATCGCATATGCGATGATGTTTATGCTTGAGCGTGAAAAGGTGGTCGTAGAGGGAGCGGGTGCTGCTAGTTTAGCCGCCGTAATGTTCCATAGTCGTCTTGCGCTCGATCAACAAGTAGGTCTTATCATTAGTGGTGGTAATGTAGATCCTATTAAATGGTCATTATATAAAGGGATGGCCGATAAAGTGAACTTAAAAAGAATTAGTTAATAATTGGGGCTTGCTCAGAAGAGAAATCTTTTGAGTGAGCCTTTTTGTTTTTTTGAACAGCGTGTTAACGAATTCTGAGTTATAACTTCTTAGTTATCTTGAGTTCATCTGGCGAAACTGCTATTCTTTAGTCAAATATTAATGGAAGCGGAGAGTTGTGATGACTAACGAAAAGAACAACAAAAACAATATCGTTCGGTTTCCTAACTTAAATGGACGTCTTTTAGAAAAAGGAATGGATTCTTTAAAAAGTAAAAAATACGACGAATCTTTATCGTGTTTTGAACAACTGCTTCATGCAGATCCAATGCATGCACAAGGCAACCTTGGGCTTGTTTTAAGTTTGGTTGAATTAGGACGCTTACACGAAGCCAAACAAAGATGCGACCGTATGCTTAAAGAAGGGATCGGAGAATATTACGACGTACTTCAAATTTATTTAAGTATATTAGTTCAGTTATCAGAATACATAGCCGTTGTTTCCGTGATCGAAGCTGTTCTTGAAGAGCAAAAGATTCCTGCAGACAAAGCCGAAACGTTTTATCAGCTTCTCCAGTTCAGCCGTAAAGTAATTGAGCAGGAAGGTGTTCCTGAAGTGAAGAAAGATCCAGAACTTCCAACAACACCTCCAGCTAGTCCTGATTTTCAAGCGTTAAAAGAGATGCTTGCTAGCGATCAGGCAGACTCGCAGTGGATGGCTGTACAACAGTTGAAGCGCCTCGGACCCGATATGGTCATCCCGATGTTTGAGTCTTTTTTAATAGATGAAAAAAAACATCCGGCTGTAAAAAGCTTAATCCTGCAATACCTAAAAGAAAACCAAGTAGATAAAATCGTAAAGATAGAGAAATACGGACAACTCACTGAAGTGGACATCGCAAACCTAACGGATTTAAATGAGAATCACTTTTATAATGAAGTAAGATCTTTGATCAAAGACGAACTTGAGCAAGAGAACCCATCACTACTCGAGATCGCACTCGCCGTGTGGAAGGATTATTCACTCGCGCTATATCCTTTCTCTCCGACTCCCGAAAATAAGATCCTATGGTTTGAGGCAACTGTTATGGCTGCAAATATTCTCTGTGGAATGGAAGAAGAAATGGATCAAGAAGATGATGAATTACAGAAAGCAGTAAAGGTTCTCGTCGAATTGGAAAGATTTTATATGCAGACTTAATGAGAAAGTGATGTAACTTGTTGAAATACAAAACGTCTATGCTATAATGGAATGGTTGTAATCTATATGATAGTTATGGAAATACCGATGTTGGAGGGAACATTTAATGACTGCTAAATGGGAAAAGTTAGAAGGTAATCAAGGTGTCTTAACGGTAGAAGTTGAGGCAACTGAAGTAGATACAGCGCTTGACCAAGCGTTCAAAAAAGTTGTAAAACAAGTAAACGTACCAGGATTCCGTAAAGGGAAAATGCCTCGTAGACTTTTTGAACAACGTTTTGGAGTAGAGTCTCTTTACCAAGACGCTCTAGATATCCTATTGCCTAAAGCATATGGAGACGCTGTACAAGAAGCTGGTATCGAGCCAGTTGATCGTCCAGAAGTTGACATCGAAAAAATGGAACAAGGAAGCAACCTTGTTTTCACAGCTAAAGTAATCGTTAAGCCAGAAGTTAAACTTGGTGATTACAAAGGTCTTGAAGTTGAGAAGACTGAAACTGAAGTTACAGACGAAGATGTTCAAAACGAACTTACTTCTCTTCAAGAACAACAAGCTGAGCTTGTAGTTAAAGAAGAGGGTACTGTTGAGAACGGCGATACTGTAAACATCGATTTCGAAGGATTCGTTGATGGCGAAGCTTTCGAAGGTGGAAAAGCTGAGAATTATTCTCTTGAAATCGGATCTGGATCTTTCATCCCAGGTTTTGAGGAGCAATTAGTTGGTGAAAAAGCTGGCGCTGAAAAAGAAGTTAACGTTAACTTCCCTGAAGAGTACCATGCTGAAGAACTAGCTGGTAAGCCTGCTGTTTTCAAAGTAAGCATCCACGACATCAAAGCTAAACAACTTCCAGAACTTAATGACGAGTTCGCTAAAGAAGCTGAAGGCGATGCTGAAACATTAGAAGATCTGAAAAAAGAACTTCGCACAAAGCTTGAAGAGAGCAAAAAGCAAGAAGCTGAAAACAAAACTCGTGAAACAGTAATCGAAAAAGCATCTGAGAATGCAGAAATCGACATTCCTGAAGCAATGGTAAACACAGAGCTTGACCGCATGGTTCAAGAATTTGGCCAACGTCTTCAAATGCAAGGTATGAACCTTGATCTATACTACCAGTTCTCTGGTACAAGCGAAGAAGCACTTCGTGAGCAAATGAAAGAAGATGCTGGAAAACGCGTTCGTACTAACCTAGTACTTGAAGCGATCGTTGAAGCTGAAAACATTGAAGTTTCTGAAGAAGAAATCGATGCTGAACTTAGCAAGATGGCTGAAATGTACCAAATGGAAGTAGAACAAATCAAACAGATGCTTGCTATGCAAGGCGGAAATGATGCAGTAGCAGCTGACTTGAAAGTACGTAAAGCAATCGACTTTCTTGTGGAAAACAGCAAAACTGTTTAATCAATAATTAAATAAGTTCATAAATTAAAACAAGGCGCGATCCTTATGTATCGTGCCTTGTTTTGCCATACATATAAAATTTCTATTTAAAATACACATCCTATCTGAAATATAGGTTTTAAATCTTCCGGTATTGTTCATACTTATATAGAGCATTACCATACATATTTATTAAGCGTTATTATTTCCGTTTTATTATGGAAGTGTGATACAATCCATTATAATCAACGGAATGCTTAAAGTAGTAGAAAAGATAATCAGACTTTCCTTCAGAATTTATCTGAATTTTAGTCAAGCGTTTCATCCATATTCTCGTTTTAGGGGTGATATCATTGTTTAAATTTAATGATGAAAAAGGGCAATTGAAATGTTCTTTCTGTGGTAAAACACAAGATCAAGTAAGAAAACTGGTTGCTGGACCAGGTGTATATATTTGTGATGAATGTATCGAACTTTGTACTGAAATCGTAGAAGAAGAATTAGGTACAGAAGAGGATGTAGAACTAAAAGAAGTACCAAAACCAGTAGAAATTCGTAAAATTCTTGACGAATATGTTATCGGTCAAGCTCAGGCTAAGAAATCACTTTCTGTAGCCGTTTACAATCACTACAAACGTATAAATTCAACTCAAAAATCGGATGAAGTTGAACTAGCGAAAAGTAACATTGCAATGATCGGACCAACAGGTAGTGGTAAGACGCTCCTTGCTCAAACGTTGGCTCGTATCTTAAACGTACCGTTTGCTATTGCTGATGCTACATCTTTAACTGAAGCTGGATACGTAGGTGAGGATGTAGAGAACATTCTCCTTAAATTGATTCAGTCTGCAGATTATGATGTTGAGAAAGCAGAAAAGGGTATCATCTATATCGATGAGATCGATAAGATTGCACGTAAATCCGAAAACCCTTCTATCACAAGAGATGTTTCTGGTGAAGGCGTTCAGCAGGCTCTTCTAAAAATCCTTGAGGGTACAGTAGCTAGCGTGCCGCCACAAGGAGGAAGAAAGCATCCTCACCAAGAGTTCATCCAAATCGACACGACAAACATTCTGTTCATTTGTGGTGGAGCATTTGATGGTATTGAACAAATCATCAAACGCCGACTTGGTAAGAAAGTGATTGGGTTCAGTTCTGAAACGAAACAAGCTGACTTAAAAGCGGGAGAATACTTATCTAAAGTTCTTCCTGAAGATTTACTTCGCTTTGGTTTGATTCCTGAATTTATCGGTCGTTTGCCGGTTATTTCAAACCTGAATCCTCTTGATGAGGAAGCGTTGATCGAAATCTTAACAAAACCTAAGAACGCACTTGTAAAACAATATCAAAAGTTATTGGATATTGACGGTGTCGAACTAGAATTTACGGACGAAGCTCTTCGGGAAATTTCTGCTCAAGCTATCGAACGTAAAACAGGTGCACGTGGACTTCGTTCGATCATCGAAGGAGTTATGCTTGACGTAATGTTTGAGCTGCCTTCTCGTGAAGATGTTGTTAAATGTATCGTAACGAAAGAAACGATCTCTGACAAAGTACCACCAACTCTTGAGTTAGAAGATGGTACGGTTATCGAACAATCAAAAGAAACTCCAAAAGAGAGTGCTTAATTTTGAGACCAGCGTATGCTGGTCTTTTTGTTTGGGCTAAACCAAGTCAGGAAAAGTTTGTGTTGAAGGCTTTTACTAGACTGTTTTCTATAAGTTTTTTGCTTTTGGATATTTTTGCTTACTTACAGGTTGATTGAAGAGCAAGGTGCGTGCCTACCACTTGAGCAGCTGCTCGCTAGGCATGCGACGAGGAAACTGGCAGGGTAGAGTTTACTTTTAGACGCAGGAGCAAGAATACTTCATTGAAGCGGTCAGGTGGAGACTCCTAACGGCACAAAGTGGCAGGAGGCTCACCGCACGCCCCATGGAACGCGAGCGACCTGGAGTGGAAATCAACTACTTTCAAATTACCGTAGTATGTGAAATTGTCTTTTTAAAAGGTTGACCGTTTAGTTCATCACCTCCTCGGAGATACTATGATTATCACTACATAGGTACCGGGAGGAAAAACAATGAACTGGACTGGCATAGCATTACTTATTCAATTATTCTTTGGGATTATTATTGGGCTATATTTTTGGAACTTACTACGTAACCAACGTTCTCAAAAAGTGAGTGTGGATAAAGAATCAAGAAAAGAGATGGAACAATTAAGAAGAATGCGTTCGATCTCATTATCAGAACCTCTTTCTGAACGTGTAAGACCTGGGAAATTTGAAGATATCATCGGACAAGAAGATGGTATAAAAGCATTAAAAGCTGCGTTGTGTGGACCAAATCCACAACATGTTATCGTCTACGGTCCTCCAGGAGTCGGGAAAACAGCTGCAGCTCGATTAGTATTAGAAGAAGCGAAGCGGAATCAAACATCTCCTTTCCGTTCGACAGCTGTTTTTGTAGAACTCGATGCTACGACAGCTCGTTTTGATGAACGAGGAATCGCCGATCCATTGATTGGTTCAGTACATGATCCAATCTACCAAGGTGCTGGAGCTATGGGGCAAGCAGGCATTCCTCAGCCAAAGCAAGGGGCTGTTACGAATGCACATGGCGGCGTTCTTTTTATTGATGAGATCGGTGAACTCCATCCTATTCAGATGAACAAATTGTTAAAAGTATTAGAAGATCGAAAGGTTTTTTTAGAAAGTGCGTATTATTCCGAAGAGAACACAAACATACCGCATCATATTCATGATATATTCCAAAACGGTCTGCCTGCAGATTTCCGTATGATCGGAGCCACTACTCGTATGCCAGAAGAGATACCTCCTGCTATACGTTCTAGATGTTTAGAGGTGTTCTTTAGAGAGTTACAGCCAGCTGAAATCGAACAGATCGCTAAGAGAGCAGCTGATAAAATTCAGTTAGGAATCGATGAAGAATCGTTAAAATATATGGCTCAGTATGCTCGAAATGGTCGTGAAGCCGTAAATATGATCCAAATCGCAGCGGGTCTTGCCATCACTGAACAACGTAAGAACATTACAAAGAGTGATGTGGAATGGGTTACTCACTCAAGCAGGATGGCTCCAAGACCTGAGAGGAAAATTGGTTTCAAACCAAAGGTCGGCCTCGTGAATGGTCTGGCTGTATATGGTCCAACAAGCGGAGCTCTGTTAGAGATTGAAACGACCGTATTACCCGCAAAGAAACAAGGTTCTATTACGATAACGGGTATAGCTGAAGAAGAGAGTATCGGGAATCAATCTAAGTCGATACGAAGAAAAAGTATGGCAAAAGGTTCAGTGGAAAACGTGATAACCGTGCTTCGATACATGGGTGTAGATGCGTCTATGTATGATATCCACGTGAACTTTCCAGGTGGTGGTCCAGTGGATGGTCCATCAGCGGGTATCGCGATCGCTTCCTCTATCTACTCAGCTATTCACAACATTAAAATAGACCACGAAATTGCAATGACTGGAGAAATCAGCATCCATGGAAAAGTGAAACCTGTCGGTGGTGTGATGGCGAAGATACTAGCTGCAAAAGATGCTGGTGCGAAACGTGTGCTTATCCCGTTTGAGAACAACCAAAAGATTTTTGATACGATCGAAGACGTAGAGATCATTCCTGTAAAAAAACTTTCAGAAGTGTTTCAACACGCGTTTTTAGATAACGCTGAAGAGCAATCGATCCCTGCATCTACAGCCTTAAACTCCCCTCCTTCTTCTGTATAAGGAGAAGTAGGGAGTTTCTTTTTGTTCCATTATTGTGTGTATTGCGTGTTTATTTAGCAATGAAGAACGTATTAATAGGCGTTTTCTTACAATCCGAAGCTTACATTAGACAAAGTTGAGCATTATCGGTAGAATTGTACAAAGACTAAGCATATAATTAATGATTACATAGCAGTTTTCGGAGGTGTTTTTAATGGGGGAAAAACGAGTTCTTCCGCTCCTCCCTCTTCGCGGATTGTTGGTTTATCCAACAATGGTACTTCATTTAGATGTAGGAAGAGAAAAATCAATTCAGGCACTTGAAAAAGTGATGCTTGATGATCAGATGATCTTTCTATCTACACAAAAAGAGGTTTCTATTGAAGATCCAGGACAAGAGGAAATTTATCATGTAGGAACGTTGTCAAAAGTAAATCAGATGCTCAAGCTGCCGAATGGCACGATAAGAGTACTCGTAGAAGGAATTAAACGCGGTAAGATTACTTCTTTCATGGATGAAAAAACCCATGTGGAAGTAGAAGTGGAACTAACGGATGATATTGAAGTGAAAGAAGCTGAAACAGTAGCTCTCATGAGAGCAGTTCTGGCTCAATTCGAACAATACATAAACCTATCCAAAAAAGTAACACCTGAAACGCTTGCTTCTGTTCAAGATATTACTGAACCAGGCCGTTTGGCTGATGTTATTTCTTCACATCTTTCTCTGAAGATTAAAGAAAAACAAAAGATCCTTGAGATCTTTGATGTTAAAGAAAGACTTGAATACTTGCTGGACCTTTTAAACAATGAAAAAGAAGTGCTAGGTCTTGAAAAGAAAATTGGCCAACGCGTAAAAAAAGCGATGGAGAAAACGCAGAAAGAATATTATCTGCGCGAACAAATGAAAGCCATCCAAAAAGAGCTTGGTGATAAAGAAGGCAAAGTTGGTGAAGTGAGTACGCTCAAAGAACGTATTGAATCATCTGACATGCCTGAGTCGGTCATGGAGCTTGCAAAAAAAGAACTCGACCGCTATGAAAAGATGCCGAACTCTTCAGCTGAGAGTTCTGTTATTAGAACATATATCGAGTGGCTTGTTAATCTTCCATGGAAACAAGAGACGATTGATAACTTAGATATTCCTCATGCAGAGACGGTCCTTAATGAGGATCATTACGGCCTTGAAAAAGTGAAGGACAGAGTTTTAGAATACCTGGCCGTTCAAAAGCTGACAAATTCACTAAAAGGACCGATTCTTTGTTTAGTTGGACCACCGGGTGTTGGTAAAACATCATTAGCAAGATCGATCGCACGTGCTATCGGTAGAAATTTTGTACGCATCTCTCTTGGTGGTGTAAGAGATGAGGCTGAGATCAGAGGACATCGAAGAACGTATGTGGGAGCAATGCCAGGTCGTTTGATTCAAGGGATGAAGAAAGCAGGGACGATTAATCCTGTGTTCTTACTTGATGAGATCGATAAGATGTCTAGTGATTTTAGAGGTGATCCTTCTTCTGCGATGCTTGAAGTGCTTGATCCCGAACAGAACAGCACGTTTAGCGATCACTATATCGAAGAGCCATATGATCTATCGAAAGTCATGTTTGTAACAACAGCCAATTCTCTTTCGACAATCCCAGGTCCGTTATTAGATAGAATGGAAGTTATTTCGATCGCAGGATATACAGAGGTTGAAAAGCTCCATATCTCTAAGAATCATTTGATTCCAAAACAACTGAAAGAACATGGATTAAAGAAAAGCCAAATTCAGTTTAAAGATGATTCCATCCTAAAGCTCGTCCGCAATTATACACGTGAAGCGGGTGTGCGTAATCTTGAGCGTCAAATTGCAGGATTATGCAGAAAAGCTGCCAAACAGATTGTTTCAGCTGAAAAGAAAAAGGTTGTACTTTCTGCTAAAAACCTTGAAGATTACTTAGGTAAGCCTCGTTTCCGTTATGGTCAAGCAGAACTTGAAGACCAAATCGGTGCAGCGACAGGGTTAGCTTATACGACAGCTGGGGGAGACACTCTTTCTATTGAGGTGGCATTATCACCTGGTAAGGGTAAACTGATCTTAACCGGAAAGTTAGGTGATGTGATGAAGGAATCTGCTCAAGCTGCATTAAGTTACGTTCGAACCAAGGTGGAAGAGTTAGGAATCGATCATGATTTCTATGAGAAAACGGATATTCATATACATGTTCCTGAAGGTGCGACACCAAAGGATGGTCCTTCAGCAGGAATAACGATCGCTACTGCTTTAGTATCAGCACTAACGAAAAAGCCAGTTAGAAAAGATGTAGGGATGACCGGTGAGATCACGTTACGTGGACGTGTGTTGCCTATTGGTGGTTTGAAAGAAAAATCATTAAGTGCGCACAGAGCAGGGATCAAAACAATCATTCTTCCGAAAGAAAATGAAAAAGACATTGAGGATATTCCACAATCAGTAAAAGAGGGATTATCTTTTATAACCGTATCTCATTTAGATGAGGTATTAAAAGTTGCATTAGCAGGTGATGGAAAGTGAAAGTAAATACAGCAGAAATCGTAATTTCAGCAGTCGGACCGAAGCAATATCCGGAAGGTAATCTTCCGGAGATTGCTCTTGCCGGCCGCTCGAATGTAGGAAAATCGTCTTTTATCAACAAGATGATTCATCGTAAAAATTTAGCTCGTACATCTTCAAAACCAGGAAAAACCCAAACGTTAAACTTCTATATCTTAAATGAAAGTTTTTATTTTGTGGATGTGCCTGGTTACGGCTTTGCTAAAGTATCAAAAACAGAACGAGAAGCTTGGGGAAAGATGATCGAACAGTATCTCGTTGAACGCGATCAGTTAAAAGCAGTTGTTCAACTTGTTGACCTGAGACATGCTCCATCAAAAGACGATGTTTTAATGTACGATTGGTTAAAATATCATGAGCTTCCTGTTATCGTAGTGGCAACAAAGAGTGACAAGATTCCAAAAGGAAAATGGGACAAGCATAAAAAAGTAGTCAAGGAAACATTAAACATGGACAAGAGCGATAAGATCGTTCTCTTCTCATCTGAAACAGGACACGGAAAAGATGAAGCATGGGGCGTACTAAATTCTTATCTTACTAAATAATGTCTTTTAACCTTTTAGCATAAGACTGCAATAATAAAAGGTTTTCATTTTTAGTTGCTTAAATGGTTTTCTTTTCCTCTCCTATGCAAGTTAATTGTAGCGTAAGTTTGCCGACTCCTATGGGACGAGCGGTCAGGTGGAGACTCCTAAGGGCGCGAAGCGGCAGGAGGCTCACCGTTCGCCCCATGGAAAGCGTGCAACCTGGAGCGGAAATCAACTACTTCAGGAAAGCATCATTGTTGCGGAAACAGCCTTAACTTAAAAACCCTCTATGTTTTTTATAAACATAGAGGGTTTTGTGTTTCTATTTCTTTTTAAAGAACATAAGGTAAGCCCCGATGACCATTAGAATAATCGGCCAAAAATCTTCAGCTTTCACAAATATATTTTCTACAGAAGGGGTATTACTCTTAAAGAAGAGTAGCCATAGGGCTAAAAGCGATAACAATACCCCAGGGATGAGTCCCTCTTTTGTTTTTCGATACTGAATCAGAAAAGATAGACCTGCAAGTAAAACGATAACTTGAAGTGGCTCTGGCCATGTCGCCACTTTTGCTGCAGCATGAAAATGCAAGCCTAGTCCAGTCAAGAATACACCTGAGAAAATACTTGAAGAATCCTTTCCAGAACCAGATTGGAATACAAGAGCAATACCAATGATGATTAGTATGCTTGGCCAAGTCAAATAGGGTTGGAGCAATTCGATGTTCATTCTATTAGCAAAATAGAATAATCCAATTCCGAGTAAAATGATGCCGCTGAATGTGTTTCTTTGTTTCATAATGCCTCCATCTTAAACGTAAACCTTTGCTAAATTGGTCGATTTTTGTTATTTTTAATATTGGTGCTAAGTTTTAGTAATTATGGTTATCCTAAAACTGCTATACACGCACCAAAAAGAATTTAAATACATCATAGCATAAACGTTTAAATTCTGTTCACATTATTGGATATTCCGTAATTTGGGACATGTTATAATTAATATAGAACATACATAATTAAGGGAGGTGAGCGCATGCATATTCTAGTGGTTGGACTTAATTACAAAACGGCACCCGTAGAAATTCGGGAAAAAGTTTCTTTTCAGCCCGCTGAATTAACGGATGCGATCTCTACACTCCGAAAACAAAAAAGTATACTTGAATGTGTAATTGTTTCAACGTGCAACCGTACTGAGATCTATGCTGTTGCCGATCAGCTTCATACCGGAAGATACTACATCAAATCTTTTTTGGCGGACTGGTTTTCAATTGATAAAGAAGAACTTTCACCATTCTTGAGTATTAGAGACGGAGAAGCAGCTGTAGAACATCTATTCCGTGTAGCTGCAGGCTTGGACTCTATGGTGATTGGTGAAACTCAAATCCTTGGTCAAGTAAGAGATGGATTCTTAGAATCACAGAAACTTGATGCGACAGGAACTATATTTAATAAACTCATGAAACAAGCGATCACATTTGCTAAGAGATGTCATTCAGAAACAGATATCGGTGAAAATGCCGTATCGGTTAGTTATGCAGCGGTCGAACTAGCGAAAAAAATCTTCGGTGGTCTGCAAAATAAAACGATTTTAATCGTAGGTGCAGGTAAGATGGGTGAGCTTACAGCGAAGCATCTGCATGCGAGTGGTGGAAACGAAGTTCTTGTAATCAACCGAACTTTTGAAAAAGCGCAAGAGGTAGCTGAAAAGTTTCATGGAATAGCACATCCTTTTGAAGACCTTGAAAGTTTGCTCGTAAAAGCGGATATCGTGATTTCTTCTACAGGTGCTAGTGAATTTGTTATTACAAAGAAAACGGCTGCACCAGCTATTAAGAAACGTAAAGGTCTTCCATTGTTCATGGTAGATATTGCAGTACCTCGTGACCTCGATCCTGAGCTTCATGATTTAGACAGCGTTTTTCTATATGATATTGATGACTTAGAAGGTATCGTAGAGTCGAATCTTGCTGAACGAATGAAAGAAGCGGAAAAGATTGAAATCATGATCGAAGCTGAAATTGTGGCTTTCCAATCTTGGATTTCGATGCTTGGTGTAGTGCCGTTAATTTCTGCATTACGTGAAAAGGCATTGAATATACAAGCAGAAACCATGCAAAGCATCGAGCGTAAGCTTCCGGATCTTACAGATCGAGAAAGAAAAATTTTAAGTAAGCATACGAAAAGTATCGTGAATCAATTGCTTCGAGATCCTGTGACAAGAGCCAAGGAGATGGCGGGTGAACCAGGAGCTGAAGAACAGTTACAATTATTTACGGAAATTTTCGGACTACAAGATTATTTGGATAAACAGAAGCAGTTGGAAACAGCATTTACTGCAAACGTCGAAGAGAAGTCTTCACTAACAGATGAACTGGTTCCTTCGACTGTGGTAAGAACTTAAGCTCTCGTTTCCCTCGAGCTCATGGAGTGTGAGCAAAAAATGAATTGGATATATGATCTGACTATCGTTCTATATGCACTTAGCATCATAGGCTATTTTATAGATTTTCTTCAAAACAACCGGAAAGCAAACCGATTTGCTTTCTGGTTGCTTTCTATTGTCTGGGTACTTCAAACGGTCTTTTTCGTGTTAAGGATGTTGAAAGATCAACGGTTTCCTATTTTAACACCCTCTGAAGGCCTGTTTTTTTATGCATGGATCCTCGTGACGTTCTCGGTAGTCATGAGCAGATTTTTCCGGGTTGATTTTCTAGTTTTTTTTACGAACATTTTAGGTTTCTTGCTCGTTTCTATCCACTTGTTTGCTCCAACAGGGCAAGCGAGCGCTGTGCTTGAGAAACAGCTGATCTCAGAACTATTAATCATTCATATTACGATGGCATTCATCTCGTACGGAGCTTTTTCACTGTCTTTTATATTCTCCTTCATGTACCTGTTACAGCATGGCATGTTGAAACGAAAAAAATGGAGCAAAAGGCTGCAACGCTTCGGTAGTTTATCATACTTAGAGAAGCTTTCTTTTCGATTGAATACGATCGGGGTGCCGTTGCTCTTGTTAAGTCTAATATTGGGAGTCGTATGGGCATTCTGGAAAATAAGTGATTTTACACTTCTTGATGCCAAGGTCATCTCGTCATTTATTGTCCTTTTGGTTTACAGTACTTACCTCTATCAAAAGGTTGGAAGAGGTGTACAAGGTAAAACGTTAGCGCTTTGGAACACTGCGGCATTCTTAGTCGTTTTGATCAACTACTTTTTAGCGTCAACGTTCACTGAATTTCACCTTTGGTATAAGTAAAGAATAGGAGATTCATATCATGAGAAAAATTATAGTAGGTTCAAGAAGAAGTAAATTAGCGATCACACAGACAAACTGGGTGATCGAGCAATTAAAAAAGTCAGGAATGCCTTTTGAATTTGAAGTGAAAGAGATCGTAACAAAAGGTGATATCATTCTTGATGTTACCCTCTCAAAAGTAGGCGGAAAAGGCTTGTTCGTTAAAGAGATCGAACAAGCGATGTTAGATAAGGAGATCGATATTGCCGTACACAGCATGAAGGATATGCCTTCTGAACTGCCTGAGGGGCTCGAGATCGGCTGTACGCCTAAACGCGTAGATCCAAGGGATGCACTAATTTCTGAAAAGTATTCTTCATTAAGAGAACTTCCTGCTGGTGCTATAATCGGGACGAGCTCACTTAGAAGAGCAGCACAGATTCTGAACCGACGTCCGGATCTAGAGATTAAATCTATTCGAGGTAATATTGATACTCGCCTTAACAAGTTAAAGTCTGGTGAGTTTGATGCAATCATTCTAGCAGCTGCAGGTCTTGAAAGAATGGGCTGGTCTACGGATGTTGTTACCGAATACTTAGACATAGACTTGTGTCTTCCTGCTGTAGGTCAAGGTTCATTAGCTATTGAATGCAGAAGTGAAGATGTAGAAGTGAAAGAATTGTTAGCTACACTGAATGACGCTTATACATTTGATACCGTTAAAGCAGAACGCTCTTTCTTAAACACGTTAGAAGGAGGCTGCCAAGTTCCAATCGCAGCTTTTGCAACGATGGACGACAACCACGAGGTCTCTTTAACAGGACTTGTTGCAGATCCGGAAGGAAAGACCGTGTTAAAAGAAATGAAGTCAGGCAAAGATCCGCATCGTGTAGGTGTAGAGTTAGCTGAAGAATTAAAAACATTAGGTGCAAAGATCATACTCGATTCAGTGAAAAAGGATTTAAATGCATAATGAATACTTCTATAGGACCACTAGCAGGTAAGAGAATACTTGTTACACGGCCGAAAGAGCAGGCAGTGCCATTGATTTCACTCATACAAAAGAACGGTGGCATCCCTCTTTCTTTTCCTATTGTCTCTATAAAAGGGGTTAAGAACGAAGAATCGCAATCCTTGTTAAACAATCTATCGTCTTACCAATGGATCATTTTTACGAGCAAGAATGGAGTGGATCACTTTTTTCAACTGATTTCTGATTGTAATCTCACTTTGGGAAATGTTAAGTTTGCCGCAGTTGGAGAGAAAACAGCCGAATCATTAAGAAAGAGAGGGATCACATCTATTCTTGTGCCCGATCAGTACCATGCCGAAAGCTTAGTAAAGACGCTAAAAAAACACGTTTTATCTCATGAAAAAATTTTATTTCCAAAAGGGAATCTAGCTCCTTCTTTTATTAAAGAGGAGTTCAAGGAAAAAGCATGGGTAGAAGAGTTAGTCGTCTACAAAACGGAATCAGAAGACCATTTAGATTGGTCGCTCGTACATCAAGCAGATTGCCTGTTTTTTATGAGCCCATCTGCCGTAACCTTCATGAGTAGGGGGTTGCAAACAGAGGAAGTCTACAAAAAGCCAGTGATCTGTGTGGGTCCAACAACGAAAAAAGCTGCAGAAGAATGCGGATATTATCATGTGTTAATGCCGAAACAATTTACCGCAGAAGATATGGTGAACTGTGCCATCTCTTATTTTCAAGGAGGAAGTTAATATGAATTTTCAACGTCATCGTCGTTTAAGAAAATCAGCATCAATGCGTTCCCTAGTGCGTGAAACGCATCTTCATGTTTCAGACTTTATCTATCCATTGTTTTTTGTTGAAGGAGAAAACATAAAAAAAGAAGTCCCTTCTATGCCAGGTGTGTATCATCTATCGTTAGATCTTCTTCAAGAAGAGGTAAAAGAAATTGAAAGTCTAGGCATTCAGTCTATTATCGTTTTTGGTGTGCCAGCTGAAAAAGACGATTGCGGAAGTTCTGCTTATGACCATAATGGAATCGTACAAAAAGCAATCGCACAAATTAAAGAAGTTGCTCCTTCGTTAACTGTCATTGCAGACACTTGTTTATGTCAATTTACAGATCATGGACATTGTGGTGTGATCGAAAATGGCGAAGTTTTAAATGATGAAACTTTGACGTTGCTTGCAAAAACTGCTGTATCACAAGCTAAAGCTGGAGCGGATATTATCGCACCTTCAAACATGATGGATGGTTTTGTTGCAGCGATCAGACAAGGACTTGATGAAGCTGGTTTCTATGATGTTCCGATTATGTCTTATGCTGTTAAATATGCATCATCGTTCTATGGTCCGTTCCGTGATGCAGCACACAGTACGCCTCAGTTTGGGGATAGAAAAACGTATCAGATGGATCCCGCTAATCGACTTGAAGCCCTTCGGGAGGCAGAATCAGACGTTGCTGAAGGTGCTGATTTCTTAATGGTAAAGCCAGCTCTTTCTTACTTAGATATTTTAAGAGAATTAAAAGACAGATATCCTCTTCCACTAGTGGCTTACAACGTGAGTGGAGAGTATTCCATGATTAAAGCAGCTGCTATGAACGGATGGGTAGATGAAAAGAGCATCGTACTTGAAAAACTGATCTCTATGAAACGAGCAGGAGCAGACTTGATTATTACGTATTTTGCGAAAGATGCTGCAAGATGGCTGAATGAAAAATAAGGAAAGAGGTGTTGGTATGAGAAGCTTTGAAAAATCGATTGCTGCTTTTCAAGAAGCGAAAGAAGTCATGCCTGGAGGAGTTAACAGTCCTGTACGTGCCTTTAAATCTGTAAAGATGGATCCTGTATTTATGGAACGCGGAAAAGGATCTAAGATTTATGACATCGACGGCAATGAATATATCGATTATGTATTGTCTTGGGGACCTTTAATTCTTGGACATGCTGACGACCAAGTAGTAGAGGCACTTAAGCGAACGGCTGAACTGGGAACAAGTTTTGGTGCACCTAATGAAATGGAAACAAAGCTTGCAAAGCTTGTGATCGACCGTGTTCCTTCAATCGAAGTTGTACGTATGGTTAACTCGGGTACAGAAGCTACGATGAGTGCACTTCGTCTAGCTCGTGGATACACAGGTCGAAGCAAAATTGTTAAATTTGAAGGTTGTTACCATGGACACGGTGACTCCTTATTGATTAAAGCAGGCTCTGGTGTTGCAACGCTCGGACTTCCGGATTCACCAGGAGTTCCAGAAGGTATCGCACAGAACACGATCACCGTTCCATACAATGATCTTGAGAGCTTACAAGTAGCGTTTGATCAATTTGGAGAAGATATCGCTTGTGTGATTGTTGAGCCAGTCGCAGGTAACATGGGTGTTGTTCCACCACAAAAAGGGTTCTTAGAAGGCGTACGTAAAATGACTGAACAACATGGCTCTCTATTGATCTTTGACGAAGTAATGACAGGCTTCCGAGTTGATTATGAATGTGCACAAGGTTATTTTGGAGTAACACCTGACCTAACGTGTTTAGGTAAAGTCATTGGTGGTGGCCTACCTGTTGGTGCTTATGGTGGGAAACGAGAGATCATGGAACAGATCGCACCAAGCGGACCGATCTACCAAGCAGGGACGTTATCAGGGAACCCTCTTGCTATGGCTGCGGGTTATGCTACACTTTCACAACTTACAAAAGAAAGTTACACCTACTTTCAAAAACTTGGAGATCAACTAGCTTCAGGTATCTCTGAAGCTGCCGAGCATTATGGTGTCGCACATACGATCAACCGTGCAGGAAGCATGATTGGCTTCTTCTTCACAAATCAAGATGTTATTAATTATGAAACGGCTAAGCAATCCAATTTAGATCACTTTAATGCTTGCTTTAAAACGATGATTCAAGAAGGAATCTCATTGCCTCCTTCACAATTTGAAGGGTTATTCTTGTCTACAGCTCATACAGAAGACGATATTAATAAAACAATTGCAGCGTTTAGAAAAGCATTTTCTCAATTAAAATAGTCATGTTTCGTAGCGTCCGCTTACTTTTAGCGGACGCTATTCTTGTTTTTTAAGAACCTTACATCGAATAAAAATCATATTTCGCCCTGTTCACTCATACACCTATATTGTATAACTATATGCAACCTGAAAGGAGGAGAAGGGCATGAGTCAATCGAAGCTGCGTTTCTCCATTGAGGAGTCTGTTTGGCTAAAGAAAGGACAGGAAGTAGCTGAAGTTTTGTCGATGTCACTAAATCCTGAGATTCGTATCACCGAGGAAGCCGGACAGGTTTATATCAAGGGAGCCCTTATATTAAATGGCAGATACCGGTGTGAAAAGCAAGAGCAGAATGAAGGTGTAACCGATCAGAGTTCGTTCTCTGAGAGTATGTCTTACCGCTCTCTTACTCAACTGAACGTAGCAGAAGATGGGATGATAGATCTTGTGCATCGTTTTCCAGTGGATATCACCATCCCGTCGTATCGGGTAGATGATTCAAATGAGGTAAAAGTGGAAGTCGAATCATTTGAATATGAGCTTCCAAACTCAACTTGCTTTGAACTTTCTGCTTCGATCTGTATTTACGGGATTAAAGATGAGAAGCAGCGTCAAGAAATTCAATCATACGACCTTCCTCAAGAAGCGGTTCGAACGAGTGCCGTAGAAGAAAGATCTTCTCATAAAGAAGAAAAACAAGATATTTTCACTCCTTTTCAGTTTGAAGCACGTCAAAGTGGTGGTGTTCCTTCACAGTCTACACATCTTAATGAATTTGCAGCTAGATTTGATGAGAAAGAAGCTGACGTTCGTTCAGAAAAGACAACACCGTTTGAATTTAAACCGCACTTTGAGGCACAAGATGATCGGACGATGGAAGCTACATTTGATTCGTTAAAAGCTATTGCGTTCTCCATGGATGACACAAGAAACAATGAACCTTCAGCATTAGATGAAACTGCAGATTCAGATGAAGAGCCTTCACAGTTTTATGGAGAGGTAGAAGAGATGGAAGAAACGATTGATACAGAAGCTTATGATTACGTAGAAGGTGATTATGAGAGCTATGATGCTTCTTATCAAGAAGAAACGGATGATTCACAATCAAACTCTCCTCAATACGGTCAAACTTATCAAGATACGAATCGACCTTACACCTACAATCCATATCAGCAACACGAAGCTTACCAGCAACAAACTTCGTATCAGAATCAAGGCGGGTATCAGCAGGATGATGAATACCAGCAGCAAGAAGCATATCAACAGCAAGACGCTTATCAGCAACAAGAAGCATATCAACAGGAAGATGCTTATCAGCAACCATCCAATCAGTACGGAAATTACCAATATCAGCAAGATGCTGCTCAACGTCCTTCATACGAGTATGGTGAACAATCATATGAAGATGAGCAAGAATACGAGAATGTAAGTTACAACGAAGCTGAAGAAGATCAAGAAACCACTTATGAATCCTACGATACGAGTTATGAAGAATATGAGACTGAAGCAGAATCGATTGAAATGAAAAAAGAGCGTGAGGAACCTAGAGACGAAAATGCCCTTTATTTAACAAAGATGCTTTCTGCTAAAGAAGACCGTTTTTCTAAAATGAAAATGTATATTCTTCAACGCGGAGATTCTTTAGAACGTATCTGTGAAAGATATGATATCTCATTGAATACACTCATGCGTATGAATCAACTGCAGCAAGGTGAAGTATCCGAAGGGCAGATCATATATATCCCAGTAAGTTCACGTTAAGTTGAGGTGCTATTATGGAGCTGATCAACACCTTAGAAAAAGAATATGAACTTTATGGGATACGGTGGAAAGAAAGACCCCATCTGATCATGACTGATTATGGAGAGAAACGTATCCGTTATTGGAGTGAAAAAGAAAATTTACATTGGCACATAAGATGGCGCGATGAGTCTTCAAAAGGCTCTGGCGCCGTGCCAGATCGTATGATTCGTACTAAAAGCGGTGAACCTGCCATAAAATATGGTAACAAGTGGCTAACGGTTCACGATCATGCAGAAGAATGGTATGGATGTGAAGACGTAGAACGCTGGGGACAATTCATTGGAACATTACTAAATACGGCAATGTCTTCGGATAAACAAGATGTTTTCGTGAAACAAACCAGACATCCTGTTTTTGATCTAAAATCTTGTATCACGCTGGCAGAAAAGTATTTAGAAGCGAACTTTCAATGTATGGTTACAAGTATAAAAGAGAGTAAGCAACGATTGGATTTTTCTCATGCTATTAAAAATAAATTAAGAAATCATGCATTACCTGTTCTTGATAAAGAGCTAAGCGTAAAAAATGGTAGGAAGATTTTTCATTTCTTATTTTATCAGGGCGGTGAATCTTTACCAATAAAGGGGTATCTGCCACTTCGTAAGTTTTTAGTTGAGTGGCTGGAACAAACCTCACCTTCTTCGTTAAAACTTCTGTTAACGGAGGTGAATAAGCATTTTTCTTTGGACCGTGAACAAGGGTTATTGCTTTTAGCTGAGGTCGTTACGCCTTGGGAACTATATGATTGTTTAGATCAATTGGATAACAGCTCCTTAGAAAGAATGATAGACGGTTTGAAGAAGTATGAAGATTGCTGGGAAAGTAATCGAATACTGGTCAAAACGGTAACCGAATGGTTTGATGAAAAAAGAAGGAAGGTGGCCCTATGACAACGGAAAGAGAAACATTAAATTACGGGCCCGTCCTTTTTCATTATGATCTATTTCCCGAGAAGATAGAGCAGCATGGGAAAGTAAAGAAGGTCATAACGAAAAGGGGTACATTTGCACTGAAAGAAGCAGAAATGACAGAAGACGAAAGAAGCTGGTTTACGCATGTGATTCAGCGTCTATCTGAAATTGGTTTTCATCAGGTCGTTCCTCTATATCCAACAAAGTTTGGTGATTATACAGTTCAGTTAGGATCTAGAACGTATTATTTAATGCCATGGTTTGCGTCTGATGAAAGAAACGAGAGAGCGAAAGACGAGGTTCTTATCGATCACTTAGGAAAGATCCATGCCTTAACACTGAAAGAGCAAGACTTTTCAAATGAAGTGGTCGAACATTCGTATCAGTATCTCATGAACAGGTGGGAAAATAGGCAATATGAGATGGAGAGATTTACGGAAGAAGCAGAACAGAAAACGTATATGTCTCCCTTCGAGCTAACCTATCTCAGTCATTTTCATCAAATTATGAGAATGACAGAAGAAGCAAAAAGAAGATTAAAAGAGTGGTATGAAACGTGTCAAAGAGAAAAACGTTATCGGAGCGTACTTTGTCATGGAAAGGTTTCAAGAAATCATTTGATCTTTAATCCAACTGGGGAAGGTCATCTACTCAATTTTGAAAAAGCCGTTCTAGATACGCCGATCAGAGATTTAGCGGTTTATTTTAGAAGAGCGGCACATCAAAAAGAATGGACTCCCGAAGAAGGAAAATCTTTATTAGATCTGTATGAAAAACACGTTCCGTTGTTAAACGAAGAAAGAGGATTATTAATTAGTTATTTATCTTATCCTGAACCTGTGTTTAATGCAGTGGATCTCTATTGTATGAAACGCAATGATTACTCTCAAATTGAAATGGTGCATAGGCTGGAGAGCAGAATAAGAGCAATGAAAAAAATCCGAAATTTCTGTGATGCGATTATGATGGCTCCACCACCTGCGCTAATCGAACCGACAGATTCAATTCCAACAAAAATTCACATAAATGATGATGGAGATCACATATAACGGCTATATGTGATCTTTTTTTGTTTTAGGCTGTTTTCATAACCTATACAGCTTTTGAAAGTAGTTGATTTCCGTTCCAGGCTGCTCACTTTCCTCGGGGCAGACGGTGAGCCACATTCGTACGTGTCACTTTTAAGTGTCTCACCTGTCCGCCTGTCCTAGCCTAGAGTCTCACACCTTCCACTCCAATCAACACTCAAAGTAGAAAAGAATTTGAAAGTAACAATCTATAAGAAAACAGCCTATAAGAAAAAAACACATGTTAAAGCACATCATAAGCGAAACATACATGGAGGATCACTAAGGTTAAAAGGATGATAAAATCAACAGCAGATGGAAATAGTATCGTCCTTAAAAGCTGAAAGACAATAAGTGGCGCAGTCAATTGTCCGATCGTTTGTTTAAGTGTGATAAACCACCCAGGAAAACGTGTTTTTCGAAAATATTTTCTAGACAAGACAAGCCCTCCAATCGCCCATTTTTTATAATTTATGCATCAATATGATTAATGTGAAAGACAAGCTGTCACGAAAGAAGGGTCAAAAGCATAGAATAACTTTTACAAGTTACGGCAATACTATTGACTAAAAACAGATAAGTTGTATAAAATATATTCAGATTCTATATTGTCGCGTAGACAGGGAATAGTACAACAGAACACCTTTTAGAGAGAGGATTCATCAGCTGAAAGAATCCTTAAGGAAAGTTCGTTGGAAGTCGCCCTTGAGCATCTTCTCTGAAACTTGAAGTAGGAGAAGACGGTCCATCCGTTATTCATGAGTGTACAGCAAGTTTATTTAGACTTGCTGTAAATAAAGGTGGTACCGCGGAGTCCTTTCGTCCTTTTTGACGAGAGGGCTTTTTTGTTTTTTAGAAATAAAGGAGGAGAATAGAATGACGAAAGAACAGAAAGAGCTAACGATGCCAACGAAGTATGATCCGAAGGCTACAGAAGAAAATCGTTATGATTTTTGGTTGAAAGGGAAATTTTTTGAAGCAAAGAGTGAGGAAGGGGAACAGCCGTATACGATTGTAATTCCACCTCCTAACGTAACAGGGAAACTACACCTCGGCCATGCATGGGATACAACGCTTCAAGATATCTTAACGCGAACAAAACGTATGCAAGGATACGATGTTCTATGGTTGCCTGGGATGGACCATGCGGGTATTGCGACCCAAGCGAAAGTAGAAGGAAAACTTCGTGAAGAAGGAATCTCGCGATATGACTTAGGTCGTGAAAAATTTCTAGAGAAGTCATGGGAATGGAAAGAAGAGTATGCAGAGTTCATTCGTAAGCAATGGGCAAAACTAGGGCTCGGTCTAGATTACTCTCGTGAACGCTTTACATTAGATGAGGGATTGTCTGAAGCCGTAAAAGAAGTTTTCGTTACTCTTTATGAAAAAGGCTTGATCTACCGTGGTGAGTATATTATCAACTGGGATCCAAAGACAAAAACTGCTCTTTCTGATATTGAAGTTATCCACCAAGATGTTCAAGGTGCGTTCTACCACATGAAGTATCCACTAGCTGATGGATCTGGACATATCGAAGTAGCTACAACTCGTCCTGAGACGATGCTTGGTGATACAGCGATCGCTGTACACCCGAAAGATGAGCGTTATCAACATTTAATCGGCAAAAAAGCGATTCTGCCAATCGTGGGACGCGAGATCGAAATTGTTGGAGATGATTATGTTGATATGGAATTTGGATCAGGTGCTGTAAAAATTACGCCTGCGCATGATCCGAATGATTTTGAGATCGGGAACAGACATAACCTTGAGCGTATCCTTGTCATGGATGAAGGCGGTCAGATGAATGACAATGCTGGAGCTTATCAAGGACTAGACCGATTTGAGTGTCGGAAGCAGATCGTTAAAGATCTTCAAGAGCAAGGTGTATTGTTCAAGATTGAAGAGCATATTCATTCTGTTGGGCACTCTGAGCGAAGTGGAGCAGTCGTTGAACCATATCTTTCAACACAGTGGTTTGTTAAGATGCAGCCGTTAGCAGATGAAGCGATCAAGCTTCAAAAAGGTGAAGATAAGATTAACTTTGTTCCTGATCGTTTCGAGAACACGTATATGCGTTGGATCGAAAACATTCGTGATTGGTGTATCTCTCGCCAACTTTGGTGGGGTCACCGAATCCCTGCATGGTTCCATAAAGAAACAGGAGAGATCTATGTTGGTAAGACAGAACCAAAAGACCCTGAAAACTGGGAGCAGGATACAGATGTACTAGACACGTGGTTCTCGTCTGCTCTATGGCCGTTCTCAACGATGGGGTGGCCTGATGAAGAATCGGCTGACTACAAACGTTACTTCCCAGGAAACGTACTCGTTACAGGTTACGATATCATTACGTTCTGGGTTTCAAGAATGGTCTTCCAATCGATCGAGTTTACGGAACAAAAGCCGTTTAATGATGTACTGATTCACGGTCTCGTTCGTGACTCCGAAGGAAGAAAGATGAGTAAATCACTCGGCAATGGTGTTGACCCGATGGATGTTATCGAGAAGTATGGCGCGGATGCATTGCGTTTCTTCTTATCTACAGGAAGTTCACCTGGAAACGACCTTCGTTTTTATTGGGAAAAGGTAGAATCTACATGGAACTTTGCCAATAAAATCTGGAACGCCTCTCGTTTTGCTTTAATGAACATGGATGGTATGCAGTATGAAGAGATCGATTTAAGCGGAAAGAAATCACTCGCTGATCAATGGATCTTAACGCGATTGAACGAAACATCAGAAGACATCACTCGTCTGATCGATGCTTACGAGTTTGGAGAAGTGGGACGTCTGCTCTATAACTTTATCTGGGATGACCTTTGTGATTGGTACATTGAAATGGCGAAACTTCCACTTTATGGGGAAGATGAAGAAGCGAAGAAAACAACTCGTTCCGTTCTAGCTTACGTGTTAGACCAAACGTTAAGATTGCTTCATCCTTTCATGCCATTTATTACAGAAGAGATCTGGCAGCACTTGCCTCATAAAGGTGAATCGATCACGATTGCTGCTTGGCCAGAAAAACGTGAAGACCTTCATTTCCCTGAAGCAGCTAAAGAGTTTGCGCTTATTACTGAAGTGATCCGTTCCGTTCGTAACATTCGTTCTGAAATGAACGTTGCACCGAGTAAGCCGATCGAGCTGCAGATCAAACCAAAAAATAAAGAAATCCTTAAAGCTCTTGAATCAAATCGTCAGTATTTAGTTCGTTTCTGTAACCCAGGAGAACTCATCATCTCAGATGAGATCTCAGCACCTGAGAAGAGCATGAGCACAATTTTAACAGGTTTAGAAATGTACCTTCCACTTGAAGGGTTGTTAAATATTGATGAAGAAATCAAGAGACTTGAAAAAGAAGCAGAAAAATACGCGAAAGAAGTAGAACGCGTACAGAAAAAATTAAGCAATGAAGGATTTATGAAGAAGGCGCCTGAAAAGGTAATAGAAGAAGAGCGTGCTAAAGAAGCGGATTATCAAGAGAAACTTGATAACGTATTGGCGCGTATAAAAGAACTTCAAAGCTAACTATCAATTATACGAGGCGAATCCTTATTTCAGCAGGGATTCGCCTTCTTTTTGATTAGAGAAAGGCGGTATTAATTTGAATACTTATCGAGAAGCATTAGAGTGGATTCATAGCTTATTGAAATTTGGTATAAAACCAGGACTGAAAAGAGTGGAATGGCTTTTAGAACGAACGGGTAACCCTGAAAAAAAGATAACGTGTATACATATTGCGGGAACAAACGGTAAGGGATCAACTGTAGAGTTCATAAGAAGCATCTTGAATGAAGCAGGTTATTCGGTAGGTACGTTTACATCACCTTATCTTATTTCCTTCAACGAGAGAGTGTCGCTGAACAGAATTCCTATTTCTGATGATGAAATTCTTCATTATGCAAGAATCGTTCGGCCACATGTTGAAGAAGTTTCTTTAACGGAGCTAGGAAGTCCTACTGAGTTTGAAGTGATAACCGTCATCTCACTTCTTTATTTTGCTGACAAACAACCTGATATCGTTGTATATGAAACAGGACTAGGAGGTCTTTACGATTCTACTAACGTGATCACGCCTATTTTAAGCCTCATTACTAACATAGGGTTTGATCATATGGGCATACTCGGTGACACACTTAAAGAGATTGCGTTTCAAAAGGCGGGGATCATCAAGAAGGATGTTCCTGTAATTACAACAGCAGATCAAAAGGAAGCTCGTGAAGTAATAGAACATAAAGCGAGAGAAATGGATGCAGAAAACTACTTCCTTGATCGTGATTTTTCTGTCGTGCATATGGAGAGTACGCCTAGTGGTGAAAGATTTTTCTATACAGATATTGAAGACAAAAAAGAGATAAACTTTGAAATTGCAATGATGGGAACGCATCAGATTAAGAACGCTGGATTAGCGGTGGCGGCTGTTAAGTATTTAACAAGATCTCATGGTTTTGAAATTCCGCTTTCTACATTAGGGGATGGACTTCGTAAGGCAAATTGGGCGGGGAGATTTGAAAAAGTTTCACACTCACCCGATATAATAATAGACGGAGCTCATAACGAACAAGGGGTCGCAGCTCTTAAAGAGACGCTGATCAATCATTATGGTTCAAAGCGAATCTTTCTTTTGTTTGCAGCATTAGAAGATAAGGCGTATGCAACGATGATGAAAGATTTGGTCAGCGTTGTTTACGAAGCATGTTTTACTACCTTTGACTTTCCAAGAGCAGCATCTGCGGAACAATTGTTGAAAGAAAGTCCACTTGAAAACTCATATAGCATCTCTTCATGGAGTGAAGCGTTACAACATTTAAAAGACCAATTACAGCAAGATGATGTTCTCATCATTACAGGATCTCTGTACTTTATTTCAGAAATTAGAAAAACATTTCAAAATTTGGAATAACATTTATTGTAATTTTTAGAACTTTTGATAAAATAAAAGATAATGAATTTGTCCTAGTAAAAAAGATGTGTATTTTAACAATCTATTATTTGAAAGGGGGACAAGGTAATGGCGACTCGTATGGCAAATAGAAAAAAACGTATGATTCTTACCGTAACGTGGATTTTCTTATTTCCGCTCGCGATCTGGACAGCTTTTCAAATGACGAGTAATCAGCCGGATATCAATGTAATTGATCTTGGTATTATAAGCTTTTTAGCGATCGTTGTTTCCTGTTTCCCGATCAAAGTGATGAATACGAACATCTCTTTCATGTCAGGTATCAATTTAGCCGTGTTCTTATATTACGGGTTAACCGTTGCCTTATATGTAACACTTTTAGCTTTAATCGCGATGTTCATCTCATTAAAAGTTCATGTTCTAAAAGAATATTACAGATATATGGCAAACACCCTGATGTTTTCGTGGCTAATCATCTGTGAAAGCACGGTCTTTCATCTTTTAGGAGGTGAAGTGGGACCGTTTGCAGTAGACGAATCTATTAATCTGATTCCAGTAATCGCTTATGTTTTAACGGGGTTAGTACTAAATCACGTAGGTCTTTATTTTATTGTTAAAGTACTATACGAAGAAGATGTTGCTTTTTTTGAGCATGATGCAGTATGGGACTTTGTATCTGAAGTTCTAGCTATTCCAGTGGGTCTCATGTTATATGTTCTATACTCTCAGCTTGGGCGTCCAGGAATCTTTTATGTGGGTCTACCTTTTCTATCATTGTCTATCATTATTAATCTGTATCATGTCAGTCAACAGATTAACGATGCTCTTCAAAAAGCGAGTGAGATTGGCCAACAGCTCTCTGAACATTTAAAAGTAAACCATATTTTGGATATTTTTATCGAAAAACTGATCGGTTTTATGAATGTTGATTTTGCTTTCATTTATGACGCTGATGCGGGTGAACATCTAAAAATCATTCGTCAGTATGAAAGTGAAGAAGGGATTCTCAACACAGTACCTATTAAAAAACATGAAGCCATCAGTGGAAGAGTGTGGTCGACAGGTAAGAGTATCCGTTATAGCAAATTGAAACAATGGCGAAAGATATCTGAAGTATTCTTTCAAGGAAAAGCACAATCTGTCCTTTCAGTGCCGATGATTAGAAATCAAAAAATCGTGGGGATCATTACGTTTGCTTCAAAAGAAAAACACGCTTTCCAAAAGCATCACTTGATTATCCTTGAAATCTTAGCAAACTATTTGGCAGTTGCGATCGATAATGCAAGAAATTACGAATCCACTAAGTTAAAAAGTGAACAATGTCCGTTAACGGGTCTGTATAATTACCGATATTTTGAGAGCATTCTAACTGAGATGTACCAAAACTATGAATATTTTAGAAAGCAGTTCTCCATCATCTTATTAGACATTGATCACTTTAAGAAAGTAAATGATACATATGGTCATCAAAGTGGAAATGAAGTATTGATCCTCTTAGCTAGAAGGTTAGAAGAATTTATTGGTGAGCGGGGGACTGTCGCAAGATATGGTGGTGAAGAATTTATTATCTTGCTGCCAGAATCAGGAGACAGAGCAGGTATCCAATTAGCCGAACAGCTTCGTTCTGTTATTTCTGATCAAGGATTTGATATACATAACGACCTTACTGATCAATGCAGACATACGATCTACATAACGGCTAGTATCGGTGTGGCAACAGCTCCTCACCAAGGAGAAGATGCACTTACATTAGTTCGTAACGCAGATCGTGCCATGTATACAGGCGCAAAACAACAAGGGAGAAATAAAGTTGCCGCTTATATCGGATAATAAATCTGGGGGAGTTTCGCACCCTGGATTTTTTTATGTTTCTATCTTTTTCTTGTTCTATTAAAACGAAAAAAGCATATGTTTTAGTAGATGATAGAGAGGAGCGGATGATATGAAACAAGAGATATCCATCTTAATCAATGGTAAAGAAAAGAACTATAGTGAAGATCCAACATCAGTTACAGAGCAGCCTGTTCATAATGAGGTAGCCGCTGCCATCGAGGAAGTGAATAGAGGGGGATATACGATTCTGGCAACTTCTCTCAAGAAACGTGAAAACTTTTTTAAAAGGAAGAACGGACATGTGTTAAACAAGAAGACAAGCATCCTTGTTCCGAATAATGGAAAAGGTTTTCCAAAGCAGATTGTTGCAGCAATCATAGGAGCTATCGTTACGGGAACGATTTTAGGTGTATTAGTCTTAACGGTATTTTCTTCTGATATTACGGAAGCTGGAGATAAAGTAACAGAAGCTTCAGCTGTTCCTACAGAAAAAGTAGCAGAAACTGGTAAAACTGTTCCGATCAGGCCGATCAATCTAGATTTCTCTGCACTGCAAGCAGGTGTATTCTCTTCAAAGGAACGAGCTGAAGGAGTTGTGAAATCGATCGAAGAAAAAGGGTTTTCAGCAGTTATATTTAAAGCTGAAGAAGAGAAATATTCTGTAATTGTAGGCATTGGGAATGAGAAACATCAGTTAGAAAAATTCAATGAAGCCTATCAAAAAGAAATGGATAAGCCATTATTTAAATCTTTGACGTTCTCGTTCGATCAACTGAAGACTCCATCAAAGTTAGACGAAACATATTTCACGAATGGCCAGATTCTTCTTCAAAATACGCTCACTCTTTCACAGATGCCAGAAGCGAGTGGATCTGGTCTTGATCGGACACTTAGCGATTTTAATAAGTGGAAAGAGTATGGAAAAGGACAAAAAGGTAAGTGGAGTGAAAGTACGACAAAAGCAGCAACTGATTTTGAAAAGCAGCTAGAAGGTGCTTTTTTGGCTCTAAAGGATTCAAAAAAGGGAGAACTAAACTGGGCTTTTCAGCAAAAAGTAATGGATAGTCTGCAGTCATATACGAAGCTGCTTGCAACATTAAAATAAATAGACTGTTTTCCTAAACTTTGTTGCTTTTGGAAGTAGTTAATTTCTATTCCAGATGCTCGCTTTCCGTGGGGCAGGTGTTGAGCTACATTCGAATGTTTCACTCTTAAGTGTAAGTGTCTCACCCCTGTCTAGTTGCATTGGCTAGCCCTTCGAGGTCAAATGTTAAATAATCCATGACGTCAAAGAGCGCCTTCCTTTTCCATTCACCTTTTGCTTGTCGGGTCGGGACGAGCAACTTCCACTTTTAGGACTGCCTAGCTATAGAGGTAAAGAAACTTAGGTATGGCTCGATTCTTGAGTCATACTTTTTTAGTGTCCAACAAGATTGAGTGTGATAGCGAAAAACAAAATGTCTAGATTGATAGTTTTTAAGAATTTTGTCGGAATTCGTCAATGAATTTCATCATTTGCCCACATAAAATGCTGCAAAGAACCGAAAAACTAATAGAAGTATGTTTTTCGGCGTAATTTGTCTAATTTTAACAAGTTTGCTATTGTAAATCTGTACGTAACTATACTACAATGAATTAGATGAAAGGTGATTACATGAAACGCCTCATATTAGCCTCTGCTTCACCTCGAAGATATGAACTTCTGTCTTTAACGCTTCTTCCATTTGAAACGTATCCGAGTACTCTTGAAGAAAAAATGGATCTATCCCTTACTCCAAGTCGATTAGTCGAATCACTTGCTGAGCAGAAAGCTACAGATATTTATAACCAGAAACCCGATTGTGTCGTCCTTGGTGCTGATACGATTGTTTCTTATCAGAACAAACGTCTTGGTAAACCGAAGGATCGTATTGAAGCTGCCGAGATGTTAAGGATGCTCTCAGGTCAAACACATGAAGTTTATACGGGAGTCTGCTTATTAGACCAAACAAAAAAAGAGATTTTCTCTGTTAAGACTAGTGTTACTTTTTACACTTTAGATGAAAATACAATTGATTGGTACTTAAACACAGGTGAACCATTTGATAAAGCTGGAAGCTATGGGATTCAAGGATCGGGATCGCTATTAGTTGATCACATCCAAGGTGATTACTTCAATGTTGTAGGTTTACCGATTTCAAAGGTGGTACGTTCACTAAAAGAATTTGGATTTTCTTTCACCGAGTCAGTCACGAAGACTGAATAATAGGGGGGACGTAAGTGGTAACGAAGCCGCTTATGATAAAAGATTACCCATTACAGGAGAGGCCGCGAGAAAGACTTTTAAATGAAGGTCCTGAAGCACTCTCTAACTATGAATTGTTAGCTATCCTTTTAAGAACAGGTACGAAGCAAATGTCAGCGATTCAGCTTGCCCATCATATCATTCAGCAATTTGAAGGATTGAGGCATCTTAAAGAAGCAACAATCGGTGAACTGAAAGAAATCAACGGTATAGGATCCGCAAAAGCTGTGGAACTGATGGCTGCCATTGAAATTGGCAAACGCATCAGCCGCCTTCAGTTTGAAGAAAGGTATACGATACGTTCTCCGGAAGATGGAGCTAGGTATCTAATGGATGAATTGCGTTTTTTACAGCAAGAACACTTCGTTTGTTTATATTTAAACACTAAAAATCAGGTGCTTCATAAAAAAACGGTATTTATCGGAAGTCTGAATACGTCAATCGTACATCCACGAGAAGTATTTAAAGAAGGCTTTAAACGCTCTAGTGCATCAATTATTTGTTTTCATAATCATCCAAGTGGTGACCCTGCTCCGAGCAGGGAAGATATTGAAGTGACAAAAAGATTAGTAGAGTGCGGAAAGATGTTAGGGATTGAAGTGTTGGATCACATCATAATCGGTGATCAAAGATACGTAAGTTTAAAAGAAAAAGGATATGTTTAACATTGTCTTTTGTTTCTTTTTTAGCGTATAATCAAACTTATGAGTTTTGCTTGATGAAAGGAGTCTACATAAATGTTTGGTGGATTTTCAAGAGATTTAGGAATTGATTTAGGAACTGCAAACACACTTGTTTACGTGAAGGGCAAGGGTGTTGTTGTGCGTGAACCTTCCGTTGTTGCTTTGCGTACTGACACAGGTTCAATTGAAGCAGTAGGTAATGCTGCTAAGAATATGATTGGACGTACTCCTGGTAACATCGTTGCCGTGCGACCTATGAAAGATGGAGTTATTGCTGATTTTGAAACAACAGCTACAATGATGAAATACTTTATTCAGCAAGCCCAAAAGAACCGATCAGTTTTTGCTCGTAAACCTTATGTGATGGTATGTGTGCCATCTGGGATTACTGCAGTTGAAAAACGTGCTGTAGAAGATGCGACGAAACAAGCGGGAGCTCGTGAAGCTTACACGATTGAAGAACCGTTTGCAGCTGCAATCGGTGCAGACCTACCTGTATGGGAGCCAACAGGCAGTATGGTGGTTGATATTGGTGGTGGAACAACTGAAGTTGCGATCATCTCTTTAGGAGGAATTGTGACAAGTCAGTCTATCCGTATTGCTGGAGATGAAATGGACGATGCGATCATCGCTTACATTAAGAAGACTTATAATCTTATGATCGGTGAGAGGACTGCTGAAACACTTAAACTAGAAGTCGGTTCAGCTGGTGCACCCGAAGGTATCGAGGATATGGACATCCGCGGTAGAGATTTGTTGACAGGTCTTCCAAAAACGATTACGATTACGGCGGAAGAAGTTTCCAGTGCGTTGCGTGATACTGTAAACAGCATCATGGATGCGGTAAAAGTAACTCTTGAGAAAACACCACCAGAACTTGCTGCTGACATTATGGATCGTGGTATCGTTCTAACTGGTGGAGGTGCTTTATTAAGAAACTTGGATAAAGTAATCAGTGAAGAGACGAAGATGCCTGTTATCGTGGCTGAGAACGCGTTGGATTGTGTAGCAGTTGGAACTGGCCGTGCGCTTGAAAATCTGCACCTGTTTAAATCCAAGGCTGGTATAACTTCTAGATCTAAATCCAAGTAAGTAGGTGTATTTTCATGCCACATTTTTTTTCGAATAAACGCCTTATCATTCTGCTAGTTAGTATTATCATTCTAGTAGCTCTGATCGGTTTTTCGATGAAAAAAAGGGAAAGCCTAACCTTACCTGAACAGTTTTTAAAAGATTCTGCAGGACTAACACAAACGATTTTCTATAAACCCGCTAATACACTAGCGGGTTTCTTTGAGAATTTAGCTGAAATGAAACAGCTATACAAAGAGAATCAGATGTTAAAAGCTAGGTTAGATGAGTACGCAAAACTTTATGTACAGTATGAGGAAGCTAAAAAAACAAACGAAACACTAAAAGCCCAATTAGACAAAGAAGAAGATCTCACCGATTTTAAAGTGAGAGAAGCTACAGTGATCGGTCGCTCCCCTGACCAATGGAATCAATTTATCTACATTAATAAAGGGGAAAAAGATGGTATCAAACCAAAGATGGCAGTCATTTCACCACAAGGGTTTATTGGGAAAGTAACCAACGTCTCCTTGTTCCAATCAACGGTTCAGTTGATCAGTGATAATGACCGTACGAATCGTTTTTCAGCCATCGTCCAAGGTGAGAAGAACATCTTTGGAACGATCGAAGGTTATGATGCTAAAAAACAAGCGTTAGTGTTTAAGAAGATTCCTGTAGATGCAAAGATTAAGAAAGGTCAAAAGGTCATCACATCTGGTCTTGGAGATGTTTTTCCACCCAACCTGCTTATCGGAGAAGTTATTGACATTGAACCAGATGAAGTGGGTTTGACGCAAACTGCTTATCTTAAGCCTTCAGCAGATCTTTATGATATTGATCATGTGATGGTGCTTGAACGCGAAATGCCTGCAGTGGATGAAAGTTTAAGAGAAAAGGAGGAAGAATGATGAAAAAAATCTTTCTTCCTTTTCTTATCTATCTAGCTTTTATTAGTGAAAGTTCTTTAGTACAAGCTTTCTTACCTCAGGATAACAGTATGGATTGGCAACTGGTTCCCCGTTTTTCAATGGTATTAATCCTGTTTGTTGCCATGTATGTAAACACGACATACGGACTTTTGTATGGGCTGGCTTTTGGACTGCTCACAGATCTTCTGTATACGGACATTATTGGTGTTTATTTATTTTCAATGGCTGCTACGGCATACATTACATCTATCTTTTCAAGATATTTATTTGGAAACTTAATCGTGACATTGCTTCTGTCGGTAGCAGGGGTTTCCATTTTAGAGTTTTTTGTATATGGTTTGAACAGTCTCATAGGAATCAGTACTCAAATGTTAGATGTATTCCTTTATAAAAGATTGTTGCCTACCCTCATCTTAAACGGTTTCTTTGCGATACTCATTTATTATCCGTTTGTAAAGCAGTTGAACCAAATAAAAGATACTCTAAAAGAAAACTAACTTCTGCTAAGAGGAATTTAGACCTAGCTGTCGAATGTTAGTACGTTGAGGTGAACAATGGCAATGGTACAAAAACTCCAGCACAACGTAACAATTAAAGGAACAAAAGACGGCCTCGTTTTATTGTTGGATGATAAGTGTTCCTTCGATCTATTAGTCGAAGAACTTAATGATAAATTAACCGCCGGAAGCAGCCAAATGTTAAACGGACCTGTGATTTCCGTTAAAGTAAAAGCAGGGAATCGTTATTTGACTGCTGAACAAGAAGAGAAATTAATAGAAGTTCTTAAACAAAAAGAAAATCTTATCCTAGATCACATTGAGTCAGAGGTTATCACAAAAGCTGAAGCCGAAGAGATGAGAAAAGATGCTCAAGTAGTAACCGTTTCGAAAGTCGTCAGATCAGGTCAGGTGCTTGATATTCAAGGAGACCTGCTTCTGATCGGCGATGTAAATCCTGGAGCAACAGTTATGGCGACAGGAAATATTTATATTCTTGGTTCGCTAAAAGGAATTGCTCACTGCGGCACGAAAGGGAACGAAGAAGCAATCATTGCAGCATCCGTAATGAAGCCTTCTCAACTCAGGATCGCTCATCATATTAATAGAGCACCAGACTCTTATCCCGAACTAGGAAACGAGATGGAATTTGCTTACATATCCAATGAAGAAAAACAGATTCGTATTGATCGAATCAGTGCTGTTCATCGACTAAGACCGAAACTGAACAGTTTGCTATAGAAAGGGGAATGAAGCATGGGAGAAGCGATAGTCATAACGTCTGGGAAAGGTGGAGTCGGTAAAACGACGACTTCTGCCAATTTAGGGACTGCTCTAGCTCTTTCTGGGAAAAAAGTATGTCTTGTAGATACAGATATCGGGTTGAGAAACTTGGATGTATTGATGGGACTTGAGAATCGCATCATCTATGATCTTGTTGATGTTGCAGAAGAACGCTGCAAGCTTAAACAAGCATTAATAAAAGATAAGCGCTTTGAGTGTTTGTACCTGCTCCCAGCAGCTCAAACAAAAGATAAATCTTCCATTACCCCTGAACAAGTGAAAAAGATCGTTCAGGAATTAAAACAAGATTACGATTATGTCATTATTGACTGTCCTGCCGGTATTGAGCAAGGCTTTAAAAATGCCATTGCAGGTGCTGATAAATCAATCGTTGTAACAAACCCTGAAACTGCTTCTATGCGCGACGCTGACCGTATTATCGGGCTTTTAGAACAAGAGGATATGGAACCACCAAAACTCATCGTGAATCGTCTGCGTAATCATCTTGCTAAGAATGGTGATATGTTAGATGTGGACGAGATCGTTTCGGTACTTTCAATCGAACTCCTTGGAGTCGTGATCGACGATGAGAGCGTGATCAAAGCAGCGAACAAAGGTGAACCCGTTGCGTTACAGCCTGACTCGAAAGCCTCAATCGCTTATCGAAATATCGCAAGAAGAATATTAGGTGAGTCTGTTCCGCTTCTATCTTTAGAAGAAGACAAAGGTTTCTTTGGGAAGATCAAAACATTATTAGGTATGAAATAAAGCATCGGCTTTCGCTGATGCTTTTTTTATTGGGCTTATTTCTCTGTAAAATTTGAAAGTAGTTGATTTCCGTTCCAGGATGCTCGCTTTCCGCGGGGCGATCGGTGAGCCACTTGCCGCTTTGCGCCTCTAAGTGTCTCACCTGACCGCTCGTCCCGCAGGAGTCTCGCACCTTACACTCCAATCAACTAGTCAATGATGTTTTTTAAAACTTTTTAACACATGCTTTGTTGTTTCTAAATGCTGATTTACTTTTCAGGATGCTTGTTTTTAAACCTTGAGCCATCTCGGATTTAGGTGTGGAAGAAGCATCTGTGCTCCCTTGTTGTCAAACAAACCCACAAGAGAGAGCTTTCTTTTCGCATACCCTATGAGAAGCTAGAAAAGTGGTGTTGCACTACATATCGTCCATTCAAGTTGACTCAAGAAGTTTTGTTTTTTTTGCTACATTTGCAAGTTGATTGGAGCGGAAGGTTGCCGACTCCTATGGGACGAGCGCTCAGTTCGAAAAGTGAAAGTGGCTCGTTCAGCCCCGACCAGCAAAAGATGAATGGGCTATGAAGGTGCACTTTGCCTTCTAGGACCTTTCATCTTTTGACCTCGAGGGGCTAGCCACTGCAGCAAGACAGGTGGAGACTCCTAACGGCGCGAAGCGGCAGGAGGCTCACCGGTCGCCCCATGGAAAGCGCGCAACCTGGAGCGGAAATCAACTTACTCTCAATAACGATTTATCTGAAAGCGGTAATCTTCTAGACCATTTACTCATATCTCCAACGGACAAGTCATAGGATGTACATATATGAGAAAAATGGAGGAACGGTTATGAAAAATAGAGCAGATGAAATCCGAAAGAAGTACGGTAATATTTCTAAGAACGGCAGTTCGAAAGAAAGTAATAGCTCGGTTACCTCATCCAGGGACGAACCGGAGAAATCTCATCCTCTATTCAACCGTCATGCTATGTTAATGCAGATCATGTTTTCTATTATCTTATTCTTAATCGTAGGTATCGCATTTAAGAATAATAATGACCATACCGTACAGGCACAAAAATTTATCAAACACGTCTATCAAGATGAGTTTCAGTTTGCGGCAGCAAAAGATTGGTATGAAGATAAATTTGGAAAACCACTAGCTTTGTTTCCAAAGGATAAGTTACAGAGTGAAAAGAAAACAGAAGAAGTCAGTGAAGTATTTGCTGTTCCTGCAAATGGTAAAGTGTACGAGACGTTCAGTACGAACGGCAAAGGAATCGTGATTGAAACGGGTAAAGAAGAAGATGTTGAAACAGCGAAGAGTGGTTACATTGTTTATGCTGGAAAGAAGGAAGACCACGGATATACGGTCATTATTCAACATTCAGATGAACAAGAATCGTGGTACGGAGATCTTAAGGAAATCGATAAGTCCATAAAACTATACAATTACGTGGAAAGCGGAACACGATTGGGAAAGGTAACACAGAGCAAGGATGGGAAGTCGGGTAAATTTTACTTTGCGATAAAAAAAGACAAGAGCTTTATTGATCCTAGCAAGGTGATCGATATTGATTAAATTAATAATCGAATTCATACGAAAAATAAAGATCAATCCCGCCTTTTGGGTTGTCATTTTTGGTGCAGTCTATACAGGGCATTTTAGGGAGATCATCGTTTGGTTTTTCGTAGTTCTAATTCATGAGATGGGTCATTTTGCTGGTGCCCGTCTTTTTAATTGGAGAGTTTCAAGAATAGACCTTCTTCCGTTTGGAGGGGCTGCTGTTGTTGAAGAACATGGTACACGTCCGTTTCATGAGGAGGTGTGGGTAGCTGTTCTTGGGCCGCTACAGCACATTTGGCTTACGGGTGTCGCTTATGTCTTAAGTCAGACTAACATCATCTCTGCTGATGATTTTTATTGGTTCTTTCTGTTAAATTTAACTCTTTTCTTATTTAATCTTCTTCCGATATGGCCACTTGATGGTGGTAAAGTGGTATTTGCTCTAGTATCGAAATGGATTCCATACAGAGAAGCACAACAGAAATTTTTAATAGGATCCGGTGTTTTCTTGGTACTAGGTAGTTCATGGCAGCTTTCATTACAGCCATCACACTTGAACCTTTGGGTAATCTGTCTTTTCTTAGGGTTGGCTCATATTCTTGAATGGCGCAGCAGACATTTTGTATTCATGCGTTTCTTGCTGAACAGATTACAACAATCAAACATTAAGGATGTCCGTACGATTATCGTACCTCCAACATGGTCACTTTCAAAAGTCACTCATCATTTGGTAAAGGGAGTTACGCATTCAATCGTCATTAAGAATTTTAGTCCTACGACGATCAATGAAAAACAACTTTTAGAAGCTTATTTTTATAATCACTCTCCTGAGTGTGCAATCGGAAAAGTTTTTCGTTAGAATAAGAGACAGAGCAAAAAACAGGGAGATGTGAATGGAACGATGCAGCGTGTAGTTATCAATGCAATAGGAATGGAAAAACGAACAGCTTTATTGGAGAACGAAAAGCTGATTGAATGTGCCGTTCATAGACCAACCAAAAGTCCGTTAACAGGAAACATCTATAAAGGAAAAGTACAAAAAGTCTTACCGGGTATGCAAGCTGTGTTTGTAGATATTGGAACAAGCAAGAACGGTTTTCTTCATAAGGACGATCTCCCAGCCTATCAACAGCTTTCTGGTGAAGAGCAAAAGAAAGTATCCATCTCAAACCTGATTAAAGAAGGAGAATCAATCCTTGTTCAAGTCGTCAAAGAAGAGACAGGGGATAAAGGCGTTAAACTAACAGCACTCATCTCGTTTACGGGTCATCTGTTGGTTTACTTTCCGTTCACACCACACATTGGAATTTCAAAAAAAATTAAAGAATCTCAACGTACACGGCTTCAAGATTGGGGAGATTCTATTATGGGGGATAACGAAGGATTGATTATTCGAACGGGTTGCGAAGAGTTTCCTGAAGTAGAAATGAATCAAGAGCTCGAAAACCTGAGAAGACAGTTAGATGAAGTACTTAAAAGCTTTGATGCGAAAAAGGCACCAGCTCTTCTTGTACAACCTTATTTTTTCTACCCACTTTTAGAGAGATGGCTCAATCATGACGTGGAAGAAATTATAGTGGATGACTATGAGACTTATCACCAAGTCAAAGAGTATGCGGCTTCTTTTCAAAATCCATTCAAAGTTAAGTTGTACAACGAAAAAGAACCCCTTTTTAGTAAATTAGGAATTGAAACAGATATCGAAAAAACGCTTTCACCGCTCGTATGGTTAAAAAACGGGTCTTCTCTGTACTTTAATGTGACAGAAGCTCTAACTGTGATCGATGTAAATACCGGAAAATTCACTGGAAAAAAAGATCGCTCCAAGACTGTGGTTGAAACGAATAAGATCGCTGCAAAAGAAATCATGAAACAGCTTCGATTACGTAACATTGCGGGAATGATTGTCATTGATTTTATTACGATGCAATCAAATGAAGACAAAGAACAGATCAACAAAGTTTTGCGAGAGGCATTAAAGAACGATCCGACTACCATGATTTTACACGGCTTTACGAAGATGGGTTTGTTTGAGATGACGAGAAAAAAAGAAAGACCTCCATTACTTGAGACTCTTGCAACAAAGTACGATCGCCATATGATGGATGGATATATCCTTCGCCCGGAAACCTTCTATTATAGGATGGAACGAATCCTGAAAGAATACACATACGAAGATGACGAGGCTATATGGATTGAGGTGCCAGGCCATTATTCTGATTGGCTGAAAAAGAATCCTGACAAGCTGAAGTTTTTAGAGAATCAGCATGGTATTTCTGTGATTGTATCTCCGAGTTCGTTTAACCGGGAGATGACAGTGAGACAAGCAGGGAAAATAGATGAAATAAGAAGCAGGATGTTAAAAGATTCACATTGACACAAGGGTGCCAAACATGGTATCCTTTTTTCGTTAGTGTTTGGAGCACCCGCTCCAACCGCACAGACCAGGTTTTAAGTATTTTATATACACCTGGGATGGCGAGTCTGAGTATAAGAGGAGGTGCACGTTGATGTACGCAATTATTCAAACTGGTGGTAAGCAAGTTCGAGTTGAAGAAGGTCAAGCGATCTATGTTGAAAAACTAGATGTTGAAGCTGGAGCGTCAGTAACATTCGAGGATGTATTGATGGTAGGTGGAGATAGCTTGAAAGTAGGAGCTCCTTTAGTTGAAGGTGCTACAGTTACGGCAACAGTTGAAAAACATGGCCGTGGCGAAAAAGTGGTTGTCTACAAGTTTAAGGCGAAGAAGAACTACCGTCGTAAGCAAGGACACCGTCAACCATACACAAAAGTTGTGATTGAAAAAATTAACGGGTAATTCTTATGATTCTAGTTTCTATATACAGGAACAAAGATCAAGACATACTTTCGTTTACGATGGAAGGACATGCTGACTTCGCTCCACATGGCCAAGATTTGGTTTGTGCAGCAGCTACAGCGGTGTCGTTTGGTACGATCAATGCGATAGAAAAGCTTTGTGGCTATGAGCCAGAAGTAACTACTCATGAAGATGGTGGTCTTCTAACGTTAAGTGTACCGAATAATCTTAATGATTCTATACATCAGAAAACACAGTGGCTTTTGGAAGGCATGATTGTATCACTTGCTTCGATTGAAGAAGGATACAGCGAGTATATAAAATTGACTGAACATGAAGGAGGTGCAACGAATGCTTAAATTAAACCTTCAATACTTTGCCTCTAAAAAAGGGGTAGGTAGCACAAAGAATGGTCGTGACTCACAGTCTAAGCGTCTAGGCGCTAAGCGTGCTGATGGACAATTCGTTTCTGGTGGTTCAATTCTTTACCGTCAACGTGGTACTAAGATCTATCCTGGTACAAACGTAGGTAAAGGCGGAGATGACACACTATTTGCTAAGGTAGACGGAGTTGTACGTTTCGAACGTTATGGCCGTGACCGCAAAAAGGTAAGTGTTTACCCAATCGCGCAAGAAGCGTAAGAGGGAGATGAAAACTCTAACCAGATTGGTTAGAGTTTTTTCTTTGCTTTGTGAGAGTATTAAGTACTGCGCTAAATTTGTTGGTGTAAGGTATAGCCCTATTAAAAGGAAAGGCTAGGAGTGCGATGATGTCAAACAAATGGACAACTGTCGATCTTTTGCGCCACGCCAGGCATGACTGGCTAAACCAGCTACAGCTTATTAAAGCAAACCTATCACTTGGCCGCACAGAGCGGGCAAAAGAGATTATGAATGAAGTAATTGAACTATCACGGGAAGAATCAAGAATCTCTAACCTGAAAACCCCGAATTTATCGGAGTACTTATTAACATATAATTGGTTGAAGCATCCGGTGAAATTGTATGGAAAAGTAAATGGTGAAAGCGGGGATTTTAGCTTATTTGAAGAGGAATTGTTACATACGACGAAAGAAGTATGCGATGTATTGAATAATTCCATTTCGGGTTATGATGAATACTCACTTACTGTTACTTTTGATCCTGCAGCTCTTCGAGTCTGTTATGCTTTTCAAGGAGCTCTAACAGATGAAAAGGATACGTATGAAGTATTGAGAAATATTTTTTCAACACATAAAAGCATGTTACTCATCGAAAGCTATAATCAGGAAAATAAGTGTTATTTTGATATTCAGTTAACTTCCTAATGGAAGGAGGAGAATGAAATGTTTGTCGATCAGGTCAAGATTTATTTAAAAGCAGGTGACGGCGGAAACGGAATGGTTGCATTTCGCCGTGAAAAATACGTTCCAGACGGTGGTCCTGCAGGTGGTGACGGAGGAAAAGGAGCAAACGTAATCTTTGAAGTAGAAGAAGGATTACGTACGCTAATGGATTTTCGTTACAACCGTCATTTTAAAGCCCCTCGAGGTGAACATGGTATGTCTAAGGGCATGCATGGAAAAAAAGCGAACGATATGATTGTTAAAGTCCCTCCGGGCACTGTCGTGACAGATGCTAACACAGGAGAGACCATTGCTGACCTTGTACATCATCAGCAACAAGCGATCATCGCTAAAGGCGGTAGAGGCGGCCGTGGAAACACTCGTTTTGCTACTCCTGCAAATCCGGCTCCAGAAATTGCTGAGAACGGTGAACCAGGTGAAGAACGAGAAGTAACATTAGAATTAAAAGTTTTAGCTGACGTAGGATTAGTAGGATTCCCAAGCGTTGGGAAATCAACTTTCTTATCCATTGTTTCAGCTGCGAAGCCGAAAATTGCCGAGTATCATTTTACTACGATCACTCCTAACTTAGGAGTTGTTGCTGTTGAAGATGGAAGAAGCTTTGTAATGGCTGACCTTCCAGGTTTGATCGAAGGTGCTCACGAAGGTATTGGACTTGGTCATCAATTCTTAAGACATATTGAACGAACACGTGTTATTCTACACGTCATCGACATGTCTGGAATGGAAGGACGAGATCCTTATGATGATTTCGTGAAAATTAACGATGAACTTAATCAGTACAACATGCGTTTGATGGAACGTCCGCAGATTGTTCTAGCAAACAAAATGGACATTCCAGGTGCTGAGGAAAACCTTGAGATCTTTAAAGAAAAAGTGGGAGAAGATGTTAAAGTATTCCCGATTTCTGCGATTTCACGTCAAGGTATCAGAGAAGTTCTTTTTACAACAGCAGATACTCTTGAGGTAACGCCTGAGTTCCCACTAATTCATGATGATGGTGGAGAACAGCAAAGAGTTCTATACAAGCATGAAAAAGAAGATGCTGGCTTCTATATCACTCGTGACCCTGCAGGTATTTTTGTTATCAATGGTCCGAAGATTGAAAAGCTGTTTAAGATGACAGACTTTTCTCGAGAAGAAGCAACAAAGCGTTTTGCAAGACAGATGCGTACTCTTGGTGTAGACCAAGCGTTACGTGATCGTGGAGCAGAGCATGGCGATGTTGTTCGAATCCTAAAATATGAGTTCGAATTTATCGACTAAAAGAGGACAGCCTAGCGTGCAGGCTGTCTTTTTTGTATACAAATGTCCGCGTGAGATAGACGTAGAGAACTAATCCTATTATAATAGGGGAAAGAAAGTCACCGGAGGAAAGCTAAATGAAAAATGATCAGCAATACTATATGGTAAGAGAAGATGTTTTGTCAGAATCTATGCAAAAAGCGTTGGAAGCAAAATCTCTTTTAGAACGAGGAAAAGTAAAGACAGTAGCAGAAGCTGCAGAAAAAGTGGGTTTGAGCAGAAGTGCATTCTATAAATACCGTGATGGCATCTTTCCATTTCATACGATGGTAAAAGAAAAAATTATTACACTTTCGCTCCACCTCGAAGACAGATCCGGTGCCCTGTCAAGCTTGTTAACAGTAGTTGCTTCGCAAGGATGTAACGTATTAACGATTAATCAGACGATTCCCCTGCAGGGTCGTGCTCATATTACATTGACGATTGAAACGAACATGCTTCAAGGAGATATGAAGGACTTGTTGAGCACTTTGAACCGGATGGAAACCGTTGAACGAGTCGAAGTAGTAGGAACTGGCGCATGAAAAAATCCCTGGCTGATGCAGCTAGGGATTTTTTTAGCTTATAATAAGAAACCTTTTTCCTTCAAGGCACTACATACCTTATCGAGTTTCTCTTCAGAATCTGATGAGAGAGTGTGCATGTGAATGCCTTCTGTTAATTCACTCAAAAGGCTGGCATTTGTTTCTCTTAGGCGTCTGATCAAATCCTCAACATCCTTACGAGTGGAGAGTTTGAGTGAAGCTTTAATATCCCCATAGACAGGGTGTTCAACGGTCACATCTTCAACTGTAACTCCGTAATCCACGATTGTTATGAGTTCGTTTGTTGTTTCTTCTGGTGGATGATTGGCAGCAATCACGCGAGAGTATCGTTTGTTTGAGTCGTTCTTTAGGTAGATATAACCTTGAGCTGTTGCCATAATCGGCTCACCGCTTGCTTTTAAAAGTGACATGTCTTGTACGATGACCTGTCTGCTAACATTCGTTTTCGTGGCGAGAATCGAACCACTAAGTGGCTTGTTGGCGCTCATCAGCCAATCTATCAGCTGCGAACGTCTCTCATCCCCTTTTAATTTCTCGTTACTCATCTTGTTATTCCCTCACTAACGGATCTAAATATATTTGTTATTTTAATAAGTGCTTTGCCCAGTAAAACGATTTCTTTAGAAGTTGTTTGATGACTGGTCGATATTCGAACTAATTCATGAGCTTCACTCTCTGTTCTCCCAAGGGCAAGTAAAGTTTTAGAAGGTGCTTGTTGTCCGTTTTTGCAAGCTGATCCTGTTGAAACAGCGATTTTTAGACGATCAAGTTCTTGCATCACAATTTGACCTTCCATCCCTTTAACACGGATTGGAATAATAAAAGGAGAGCTGTCATCATGCCCTTCAAACACTATGCTCTTATCTGTAAGTATAGACGAAATGAATTGTTTTCGCATGTCGACAGCATGTTGATAATGTTTATGCTGTAGATGAAATGCCTCTTCGGCTGCTGTAACAAAAGCTACTATTGAGGGCAGATCAACGGTTCCAGCTCGAAATCCACGTTCATGTGTGACTTCAGAGAGAAGAGGTGCTATATGAACAGATGGCGAGATATACACGGCACCCGTTCCTTTTGGGCCGTGTATCTTGTGAGCAGACATTGTGAAAGCATCAATAGACATAGAACGAAAATAACGATTATCCCATTTTCCGAATGATTGAACACAATCACTATGAAACAAAACATCATGTTCTTTTAATCGTTCACTGATCTCTTTAATATTCTGTACGATTCCCGTCTCACTGTTCACATGCTGAATGGTGACCAGAGTGGTATCTGGTCGAATAGAGGACAGCAGCGTGTTAATCGAGACCTTTCCGTTTTTTTGTACGGGTATTCTTGTTATCTCATACCCATTGTTCTCTAAAAATCTAAGGGCGTAATCAACAGAAGGATGTTCGATATTTGATGAGATAATATGTTTTCCTTTATCGTTTGCTCCATGTGCTAACGAAGTAATAGCTAGAAAATTACCATCCGAACCCCCGCCTGTAAAATAGATTCCTTCACTTTCTTTTCCTAACGATTCAGCTAAAGAACGACGAGCATGTTCTAATAGATCGCGTGCTGCAAGACCACCTTCGTGAAGACTCTCCGTATTTTGAAAATACGTTTTTGAAGTTTGAGCGAAAGCGTTAAGTGCAGAATCTGACAGTGGTGTAGTAGCGGCATTATCAAGATATATCAAGGTTTCCACCTCAGTTTTAATAAAATAGTTGTATCTAGTTTAAATCTATGTAAATATAGGTGTCAAGACACGTGTAAAGTTGAGGTGTTTTGTTTTTATGAAAGAGATGGAAGCAGATGTATTGATCATCGGTGGAGGAATCGCTGGTTTGATGGCTGCTGAATATTTAAGTTCGCATAAGAATGTGATAGTTATCACAAAGTTTTCTGCAGAGAAATCAAATTCTTTCTTAGCTCAAGGCGGAATTTCTGCAGCAATAGATAGAGAAGACTCTTGGACGGAGCATTTTTTAGATACGCTCAAAGCCGGTCATCATCATAATGATCAAGAAGCTGTCAAACAGCTTGTGAAAGAAGGTGAAAGTGTCGTTCGCACACTTACTGAGTGGGGAGTATGCTTTGACAGACATGAGAACGGTTCTTTTATGTTAGGTAAAGAAGGTGGGCACCATCGCAATCGAATCGTTCATGCTGGAGGGGATCAAACCGGCAAGAAAGTGATTGAAGCTTTAATTTCACGAGTCAAGAGCAAGGTTAAGGTTGTTAGTCATCAGTACGCAGTTGACTTAATCATCCAAGATCATAGATGTATCGGTGTGTATGGTAAGGATGATAAAAACCGAACAACTATCTTTCAAGCCAAAACTACATTATTAGCAGGTGGAGGTTATGCAGGGATCTATGGAACGACTTCTAATGCATATGGATCAGACGGGAGCGTTCTAGGCATGGCTTACCGGGCTGGCTTAGAACTTTCGGACTTGGAGTTTGTTCAGTTCCATCCAACCCTTTTATCAGGAAGAGTACCAGCGGGCTTGATTACTGAAGCGGTTCGTGGTCAAGGTGGAATATTGGTCAACTCAAGTGGAGTTCCTTTTATGCAAGACGTTCATCCATTAAAAGATCTTGCACCACGAGATATCGTATCTAAGAGGCTATTTCAAGAGATTCATGAACACGGCGAGAAAGTTTACTTAGATATTTCTTCAATTAAAGGTTTTAGAACTAAATTTCCTGGAGTAACCATGCTTTGTGAGAATGCTGATATCGATTTGAATAAAGGGTTGATCCCTGTATCTCCTGGTGCTCATTTTACGATGGGTGGAATCGTTACAGATCTCTCGGGTAAAACCTCCTTGAGAGGGTTATATGCGATAGGAGAGTGTGCGAATACGGGTGTGCATGGTGCCAATCGGTTAGCGAGTAACTCTCTCCTTGAAGGAGCTGTTTTTGCAAAAGCAGCGGCAACTAGTATTCTTTCATGTGAGAAATCGGATAGTCAACCGCTGTTATCGAAAAGAAAGAAGATGAAGGATAAGAAAGCGATTCAGCTCAAGGGTCTTCTAGAAGAAAAAGATATTCAACGTCTCATGGATAAATATGCGGGAATCGTCAGAAACAAGGAAGAATTGGAAATAGCTGCAAAGAAATTAGACCTGTGCTCGTGGAAACCCGATCTGATCAAACAGCCCCTCTCTGTGATCAAGAGGTTCAATATGCAAACTATCGCATGGTTGACGGTTACAAGTTGTCTGAAGCGAGAAGAAAGCAGAGGCAGTCATTATCGAAAAGATTTTCCATCTCAAAAGAATGATTGGAACTCAAAAAAAATAACAAGGAGTTTGTGGCATGATGAATCCATTATTGCTGAAAAAACAGCTGCAGGAATTTTTAATTGAAGATATCGGATCAGGAGACTTGTCAGCGTCTCTTTTTGAAGATCATACAGAAGTAACCGCAACCATTATAGCAAAAGAAAATGGAGTAATGGCTGGTGGGCAAATTTTGTCTATCGGATATGAACTGATCGATCACACGGTACAAACGAGTATCTTTGTTAATGATGGAGAAATGTTTAATGCAGGAACAGTGTTAGCTGAGATAACAGGTAGAAGACAAAGTGTCTTGTCTGGAGAAAGAGTCATACTGAACCTTTTACAACGTCTGTCTGGTATAGCGACGCTAACTGCAAAAGCGGTGTCTTCTTGCGAAGGTGAAACTCGAATTTGTGATACGAGAAAGACGACACCAGGATTAAGGATGTTTGAAAAGTATGCGGTTCGATGTGGAGGAGGATTCAACCACAGGTTCGGACTCTACGACACCGTCATGCTGAAGGATAATCACTTAGCGGGATTTCCTTCTATCCGTGATGCAGTTGAAACAGCGCGTGAAAAGTGTGGACACACCGTGAAGGTAGAAGTCGAAACAGAGACGGAAGAACAAGTGATTGAAGCGGTATTAGCTGGTGCGGATATTATCATGTTTGATAACTGTACTCCAGAAGAGATCAAACAAAGACTTACACATGTGCCTTCACATATTATCACGGAAGCTTCTGGCGGGATTACTCTAGAAGAGATCAAGAAATATAGTGAAACCGGTGTTGATTATATTTCTCTCGGTTACTTAACTCACTCTTATAAAGCGTTGGATATTAGTATGAATGTTAAAGGAGTTGTAAAACATGACGTTACTAAAAACGTTTTCTAAAACAAATACCTTACCAGAAAGATATAGCAAAATGTCAGTGGAAGAGATGGAGGCTAGGATTCATGAGATCAAGAACCGTTTAGGAACACGTTTGTTCCTTCCAGCTCATCATTATCAAAAAGATGAAGTTGTTCAATTTGCCGATGTTACAGGTGACTCTCTACAACTTGCCAAAATTTCAGCAGAGAATAAAGATGCTGACTTTATCGTATTCTGTGGCGTCCATTTTATGGCCGAAACAGCTGACATGCTGAGCACTGACAATCAGACTGTGATTCTTCCAGATTTGAAAGCGGGCTGTTCGATGGCGGATATGGCGAATATTCATCAAACGGAGAGAGCTTGGATCGAACTTCAAAAACTCTTTGGTAATACGATCCTGCCACTTACTTATGTGAACTCAACTGCTGAGATAAAAGCATTTTGTGGGAAGAATGGCGGGGCTACTGTTACTTCTTCAAACGCAAAAGAGATGGTAAGCTGGGCTTTTGAACAAAAAGAAAGATTGCTTTTTCTTCCCGATCAGCATCTAGGGAGAAATACTGCATATGATCTAGGGGTACCACTTGAAGATATGGCGATTTGGGATCCGATTTCTAACCAATTAATCTTTGACGGTAAGAACCTTGAACAAGTCAAAGTGATTCTATGGAAAGGTCATTGTTCTGTTCATGAGAAGTTTACCGTGGGTCAGATTGCAGATTTTAGAGAGAATCATTCAGAGTTTCAGATTATTGTTCATCCAGAATGTACGCATGAGGTTGTAAGAGCTAGTGATCTGAATGGATCTACTCATTTTATTATTGAGACGATCAAACATGCCGAACCAGGAACAAGCTGGGCTGTCGGAACAGAGATGAATCTTGTAAACAGATTGGCTCAACAGTTCAGTGACAAGAAAATCGTCTCACTAAACCCAAATCTCTGCCCATGCCTTACGATGAATCGTATAGATCTAGCACACTTGTTATGGTCACTTGAAAATATTATAGACGGGAATGTAGAAAACGTAATTAAAGTAGATGAAGAAACAAAAAAATATGCAATCACAGCATTGAACCGAATGATGTAGTGTTTCTCCTCCTGTCATAACCTCCTTTTATGAGGCATAAATTGATAAAGGAATAATGTCACTTCTAATACGATGTAGCAATATGCCCAAATGTTCATATACTGTAAGGAAATTTGGCAGGAGGGAGTTTTGCAGCGTGAGAATACACATTGTGCAAAAAGGGGACACACTCGACAAAATCGCTGAAAAATACGATGTGCCAGTAAATGAACTAAGAAAAGCAAATCCGGGTTTCTCTAAAACAGATGTTATCGAACGGGGGGAAAAGATTAAAATCCCGATCAAGATGCCTGGTATGAAGAAAGAACAACCTATTGTACCGGTTAAAGAAAAACCGGTAGCACCTGTTCAGGAGGTTCCAAAGCCAGCACCGGTTAAGCCTGCTCCAAAGAAACCAGCTCCAATAAAACAAGAAATGAAACCAGCGCCAATGAAACCAGCGCCAATGAAACCAGCGCCAATGAAACCAGCACCAATGAAGCCTGCACCAACAAAGATGGAAAAGAAAGATGTACCGATGAAAAAAGATGTTCCGATGAAAAAAGATGTGCCTATGAAAAAAGACGTGCCCATGAAAAAAGATGTTCCAATTTTAAAAGATCAACCGATGAAAGCACCGATGAAGCAGCCTATGGCACCTATTCATGATAAGGACTTTGCTGGAATGGTGGAATCTTCAAATCTAGGGCACTATGTACCGATGGGATATCCGAATCAACAGCCAAACATAGCAAATATGCCGAATATGGCTAATCAGCCAAACATAGCGAACATGCCGAATATGGCAAACCAACCAAACATAGCGAACGAGCCGAATATGGCAAACCAGCCAAATGTGGCGAGCAAGCATGGAATCTATGCAGGAAAAGACGGGTATGCCCCGAATAAACATCCATTTTTAATGGAAGAGTCATCTGGAATGATGCAGAACATGTATGGTTCGATGCCTCCAATGTTTCCAAAACCTCAAACGTATTCTCAAATGCCACAAGGCTATGGAATGATGCCTCCACAAGGTTTCAGTGGAATGCCACAACTCTATGGTAGTGGATATCCACAAGGTGGAGGTGGCATGCAACAAGGAGGTTCTATGCCTTTTGGAGAATATCCTGATTCAGATATGGATCAAATGCCTTCAGGAGAATACACACCTGGTGGGCAACAAATGCTGGATATGCAAATGGGCATGCAACAGCCAGGATCGATGGGTATGATGCCTATGGGTATGCCTCAAGGATTTAGTGGAATGCCACAGATGGGTCAAATGGGGATGGGTATGATGCCACAAGGAGGCGGAATGCCAGGAATGCCACAGATGGGTCAAATGGGTATGATGCCACAAGGAGGCGGAATGCCAGGAATGCCAGGGATGGGTCAGATGGGTATGATGCCACAAGGTGGAGGAATGCCAGGAATGCCAGGGATGGGTCAGATGGGTATGATGCCACAAGGTGGAGGAATGCCAGGAATGCCAGGGATGCCAGGGATGGGTCAGATGGGTATGATGCCACAAGGTGGAGGAATGCCAGGGATGGGTCAGATGGGTATGATGCCACAAGGTGGAGGAATGCCAGGGATGAGTCAGATGGGGATGATGCCACAAGGTGGTGGAATGCCAGGAATGAGTCAGATGGGTATGATGCCGCAGGGTGGAGGAATGCCTAGTATGCCTCAACAGATGCAACAAGGTATGCCAAACCCATATTCACAAGCGCAATCTCGTGAGATAGATGAGAACTTTATGGAAGAAACGGAAGAAGATGAATAGGGTCGTAAGGGACGATTTCCAAGGGGATCGTCTTTTTTTAAAAAAGATGAATGAACTGGGTCTTGAAGTGATTGACTTTGGTTTTTTTCGAGAGAACGTTATCTGGATTAAAACCAAGCAAGGAAAGTTTGTTTTAAAAGGGTTTAGCAGGTCAGAAACATGCAATAAGCAATTAAAGCTCTCTAAACTATATCATGGCCAAAAACCGAGGATAATGGGAACGTATACGTCATATCCAAACCAGAAAAAAACGGTTCAATTCGGAAAATACATTTGGGCAATCATGCCATTTTATAAGGGAGAAGGTCTTCATTTTGGCAATAAGGACGATGTCAAAGCTGGAGTAGAGGCAATCACCCGTTTTCATTCTTTTTCAAAAAACATACCGCTACCCCTTTATGAACAATTGTCCTCGTACTCTTTATTTAAAAAGTGGAGTGACAGACTGGACGCTTTTAAATTTCATGCAAGATCAGCAAATTGGAATCATCAGATGCGTCCTTTAATTTCAGAAATCATCATGTGGGGAGAATGGAGTTTAAACCACTTTGATCATGAAGCTGTTGAAAAGCTAGAGAATAAAGCGTACAAGAAAAAAGAGATCACACATGGAGATGTTGCTCCACATAATTTTGTGAAATATAAAGAAAAAGATACGTATCTGATTGATTTTGATCTTTTTGCAGCAGTTCCTCAAGCATTTGATTGGTTACAGTATGCGAATCGTATCTTACCATTTTGGCATTGGTCGTATGAAAAGATGGAAGAGATAGGGAATGAAGTTTTCTTAAAATGGTTTACAAAAAGATGGTTCGTAATAAGTCTGGTATTTCCCACGGATCTCTATCGAGAATGGAACAGGGCCCTTAAAACAGGGGACAAAGAAATGATCAATGCCGTAACGAGATTTACTTTGCGTGATTTTTCTCACAGAAAAAAGTTTATCGAAAAGATAATAAAGAGAATGAGTTAACAATCATCCTACATTTAACAGATTATTTAGAGCCTTCTTCTGCCAAGCTAATGGTGAAAGGAGGTTTTTCCATTGAACTTTTTAGGGAAATCACTTACCGTAACAATCCTAGCTGTAGGTCTCGTAGGCTGTAACGGTGTAAATGAATCTCAGGATAAGAATGACAACGATGTTCGACCGATTGGATACTACTCTAACGAGGGAGATAATCGTGGTGATCTTGACCGGGGTAATGGATTCATAACTGATATGACTGATCGAGATGTAAATGATCATACTGCCACATACCATGAAGATTATGATGGTAAACTTGCTGAACGAATTGCGAAAAATGTCAATGACATCCGGGGTGTAGACGATGCTCACGTTATTCTTGAGGATAACAACGTCATTGTAGGAATAGACACGGATAATAAGAAGAAGACCGAACTAACTAACAAAGTTAGAGAGATCACTTCAAAATTGGCACCAAATCGTGATGTGAAGATCGTAGCTGATCGAGATATGGTTAACCGCATTGAGAACGTTGATAACAATCTGCGAGATGGCCGTGCTTACACGGAAGTTGAATCAGATGTTCGCGGAATTAGCAACGATATCGTAAATGCCGGCAGTGACCTTGGAAATGCGATAAAACGTCCTTTCGAAAACAACCGCTAGTATAAAAGAACTGTCAAAAGTTAAAACAACTTTTGTGCAGTTCTTTTTTTGTGAATTTAATTACTTAAGATGAGTGTATGAAAGTGGTTCACCGCTTGTCCCCTAAAAAGCGAGTAACCTAGAGCGGGAATTAACTACTTGCAAAAAGGTAGCGCATAAGATCCTTATAAAGAAATCAAATTCGCTTTTTATAAGGAATTAAGGGGGAGCCTATGATACAATAAGCAATAGAAACATACGCTCGTGTTTAGCGTTAGGGAGAGAAGAATTTGATTGAAAGTATTTCTGGAAATGTAGATTACATAACCGCAGAATATATTGTGATTAACAACAATGGAATCGGATATAAAATTTTATGTCCCAATCCTTTTATCTATAAATTGAACGATCAGAAGACGGTATATACGTATCAATATGTTCGTGAGGATATACTTGCTCTTTACGGTTTCAAGAACAGAAAAGAACGTGACTTGTTTTTAAAACTATTGAACGTGTCAGGAATTGGCCCAAAAGGAGCATTAGCGATCGTTGCCTTCGGTCAGCCAGAACAAGTGGTCAATGCGATCGAGCAAGAAGATGAAAAGTTCCTAACGAAGTTTCCAGGTGTAGGAAAGAAGACAGCTCGTCAGATGATCTTAGATCTGAAAGGCAAGATCTCCATCTTCGCAGATGCTGAATTTACCGATGGACTATTTGCAGATGTTGAACCTGAGAGTGATGAACTTGATGAAGCACTTGAGGCTCTTGCTGTCTTAGGTTATGGCAGAAAAGAGATTCAAAAAATTCTGCCGGAACTTAAAAAAGAGAAGATGTCAGCCAACGAATATGTTAAAGCTGCATTGAAGAAGTTAATGAATTCATAAGGACGTGAGGATGTATGGAAGAGAGAATTGTTTCTTCAGAAGAACGTCAAGATGAAGCAAATATCGAGTTAAGCCTGCGCCCTGAACTTTTAGACGAGTATATTGGACAAACCTCTGTAAAGGACAATTTGCGGATCTTTATTAAAGCTGCAAAGCTTCGCAATGAACCTCTTGATCATGTATTGCTGTACGGGCCTCCAGGTCTAGGGAAGACAACGTTGGCATCGATCATTGCAAACGAGATGGAAGTTAACTTGAGGACAACAAGTGGACCAGCTATTGAACGTCCAGGTGATTTAGCAGCCATATTGACCTCTTTAGAGCCAGGTGATGTTTTATTTATTGATGAAATCCACCGATTATCCCGTGCGATTGAAGAGATTCTATATTCTGCAATGGAAGATTTTTGTTTAGATATCGTGATTGGAAAAGGAGAGGTTGCCAGGTCTGTGAGATTAGATTTGCCTCCTTTCACTTTGATTGGTGCTACCACAAGAGCGGGATCTTTATCAGCTCCTCTTCGTGATCGTTTTGGTGTGCTCGCAAGGCTGGAATATTATAAGCCAGATGAGCTTGGTGAGATCGTAAGACGGACTGGGGACGTATTTGGGGTAAGAGTAGATGATCTATCAGCAGAAGAGATTGCGAGAAGATCAAGAGGTACTCCGAGGATTGCTAACCGGTTGTTACGCCGAGTAAGGGATTTTGTTCAGGTTGAAGGCAAGGATACGATTTCTTTGCCGATCTGTCAGAAAGCTTTAGAGCTTCTGCAAGTAGACCGTTTAGGTTTAGACCATATTGACCATAAATTATTACTAGGGATCATTCACACGTATAAAGGCGGTCCTGTAGGTCTAGAGACCATTTCGGCTACAATTGGTGAAGAATCGATGACCATTGAAGATGTTTATGAGCCTTATCTTCTTCAGATTGGTTTTTTACAACGTACTCCACGTGGACGTATGGTTACAGAACAGGCCTATCAATACTTTGGACTGGAGGCGTCCGCGGATTGAACCGACTGTTAATCGTTGCAGGAATCGTTCTAATTATTATAGGATTAGTAGGGACGTATATAGGTAAACTTCCTGGTGATATGGTTTGGAAAAAAGGAAACACAACTGTCTATTTTCCGATCGTGACTTCTATTATCATCAGTGTGGTACTTTCCTTGATCTTCATGATCATAGGTCGATTTAAATAGAAAGCAGGAATAGATTACATGAACGTAAATGATTTTGATTTTCATCTACCTGAGGAATTAATTGCGCAAACACCTCTTGAGAACCGCACTTCTTCAAGGTTGATGGTTTTAGATCGCTCACAAGAAACAATCGAACATAAGCATTTTTATGATTTGAAAAACTACCTTAAAGCAGGAGACTGCCTTGTCTTAAACGATACTCGCGTACTCCCAGCAAGACTTTTTGGACAGAAATCGGATACAGGTGGAAAAGTGGAGGTACTTCTTTTAAAAGAAGAAGGAAACGACACATGGGAAACACTTGTAAAACCAGCAAAAAGAATTAAACCCGGTACAGAAATCTCTTTTGGAGATGGCAGATTAAAAGCAGTTTGCACGGGTGAGAGTGACCATGGTGGCAGACAGCTTAAGTTTATTTATGATGGCATTTTCTACGAACTTCTTGATGATCTGGGTCAGATGCCACTTCCGCCCTATATTAAAGAACAGTTAGAGGAAAAGGACCGTTACCAGACTGTTTACGCGGTACATCAAGGTTCTGCAGCCGCTCCGACCGCTGGGTTGCATTTTACGACAGAATTAATTGAAGAGATTAAATCTATGGGTGTACATGTTACGTTTATTACTCTTCACGTCGGTTTAGGTACGTTTCGTCCTGTTAGTGTAGAAAATGTTCTGGAACATGACATGCATGCAGAATTTTATCAAGTAACAAAAGGAACAGCTGAACTTTTAAATGGGGTTAAAGAGGCTGGCGGAAGAATTATTACCGTTGGAACGACTAGTACACGAACACTTGAAACGGTAGCTAATAAATTTGATGGCAAGTTTGAAGAGGATTCTGGATGGACAGATATCTTTATCTATCCAGGTTATTCGTTTAAAGCGATCGATGGACTGATTACGAACTTCCATCTTCCAAAATCAACATTAATCATGTTGGTGAGCGCATTAGCTTCCAAAGATTTCGTTTTAAGAGCATATCATGAAGCCGTCGAAGAAAAGTATCGCTTTTTCAGTTTCGGTGACGCGATGCTTATACTTTAAGGGGGATATATTTTAAGATGAAACCAGCAGTAACGTATGAATTAATAAAAACGTGCAAACAATCAGGTGCACGATTAGGGAAAGTCCATACTCCGCATGGAACATTTGAAACGCCTATCTTTATGCCGGTGGGTACATTAGCAACAGTAAAAACAATGAGTCCAGAAGAACTTAAAGAGCTTGGCGCAGAAATCATTCTGAGCAATACGTATCACCTTTGGTTACGCCCAGGACATGATATCGTGAAAGAAGCTGGTGGGCTTCATAAATTTATGAACTGGGATCGTCCGATTCTTACGGATTCAGGCGGCTTTCAAGTCTTCTCTTTAAGTGACCTAAGAGAGATCAAAGAAGAGGGTGTTCACTTCAGAAATCATCTGAACGGTGAAAAGCTTTTCTTAAGTCCTGAAGGTGCAATGGAGATTCAAAACGCACTAGGTTCTGATATTATGATGGCGTTTGATGAGTGTCCGCCGTATCCAGCGGAATATGATTATATGAAAGCTTCTGTTGAACGTACAAGTCGTTGGGCTGAGCGCTGTTTAAAAGGACATGCTAGACCTCAAGATCAAGCTCTTTTTGGTATCGTACAAGGTGGAGAATATGAAGAACTTCGAAAACAGAGTGCGCGAGATCTTGTATCGCTTGATTTCCCAGGTTATGCAGTTGGTGGTCTTTCAGTGGGTGAACCGAAAGATGTGATGAACCGTGTATTAGATTTCACAACGCCACATCTTCCAGAAAACAAACCACGTTATTTGATGGGAGTAGGGTCTCCTGATTCACTCATCGATGGGGCGATTCGTGGAATTGACATGTTTGACTGTGTACTGCCTACTCGAATCGCTAGAAACGGGACATGTATGACGAGTGAAGGAAGGCTTGTGGTTCGTAACGCGAAGTATGCAAGAGATTTCCGTCCGATTGATGAAAAGTGCGATTGCCATGTATGCCGAACTTACTCTAGAGCTTATATTCGTCACCTTGTAAAAGCGAACGAAACATTCGGTTTCCGATTAACAAGTTACCATAACCTGTATTTTTTGGTAAACTTAATGAAGCAAGTAAGACAAGCGATCATGGAAGACAGACTTCTTGATTTTAGAAATGAATTCTTTGAAATGTATGGATTCAATAAACCGAACGCGCGTAACTTCTAAACAAAAACACCACAACAAATAGTTAACTTATAGAAAGGGGTGAAATAGTATGGGTGGAAGTCTTGGAGGAATATTGCCGATTATTTTGATGTTTGCAATTTTTTATTTTCTGTTAATCCGACCGCAGCAAAAGAGACAAAAAGCGGTTCGTGAGATGCAGTCTAACCTTAAAAAGGGCGACAAAGTTGTAACAATCGGTGGATTACACGGAACACTAGATAGCATCGATGATAACATCGCTGTAATTCGTTCGAACGATGGCGCAAAGTTAACATTTGATCGTAACGCGATCCGTGAAGTAAAAGAAGAAGCGGTACTATAACAAAAAGACCCGTTCATACGGGTCTTATTTATATGTTTGTTTATGACTGCTTAAGTTAACACCCATGATTCCACCGATGATTGCTAATAAAAGAAAAAGAGCGTGATACATATACTGAGAAGAGTTGAACGTACTCTGATAACCCAAGTATTGAATAAGAAAAACGAGAAAAGAAAACAAAAGACTTGTACCGCCACCTAACAGCCAACCTTTACTCTGACCTTTCTTACCCGAAATCAATCCACCTATAAATAATGATAAAAAAGAAAGACCCACTGTTACCCATTTCAACGATGCTTCTGTTAGTCCAGTAAAACGCAGCAAAAGTGAGAGCACTAAACTGCAAAGCATGATCATTAAAAGTACAGCAATCAGACCCCGTCCCATAGAAGTGGCCATATGTTTAATCCCCATCTTTAATCCTCCTTATCCCTAGAAGCTTTCTATATACTTTATTCAGATACCGTAAAAATTAGAAGTACAAGCAAGTATTTTCCCTTTCGTTTCCATTGGTTTATTTGGCAAAACCTGCGTATCATGTTTTTTCATATCTGTGCCACACTAACTAATGGAATGAACTTAGAACGTCCTATGGAAGGAGGGGAATCATGGAACTGTATACGGTTATATTTAGAACGCTTTTTATTTACTTTTTAATCATGATCATTTTTCGAATGATGGGTAAGCGTGAGATGGGAAAGTTATCTATCATCGACTTTGTGGTCTCAATCATGATTGCAGAGTTAGCTGTAATCTCAATCGAAGATCCTACGATTCCAATGTTGAACTCCCTCGTATCCATCTTTGTTTTGCTGAGCATTCAGCTCATATTGGCACTCATCTCTTTAAAGAGCAGAAGAATGAGAGAGATTGTAGACGGTAAACCTTCTTTGATCATTAAAGAAGGACAGGTGGATGAACATGAAATGAAAAAGCAACGATACAATTTTGATGATCTTTTAACACAATTACGTGAGAATAATATTAGAAGTTTGAACGAAGTTGAATTTGGAATTTTAGAAACAACGGGAAAGCTTTCCATTATAAAAAAGGATGAAGAATCCGAAAATACACCGATTCAAATGATTATGCCCCTAATTTTGGACGGAAAGATATTAGAAGATAATCTTGAAAAGATGGATAAAACGTCTTTTTGGTTAAGACAAGAGTTAAAGAAAGTTGGGTTTAAAGAGATAAAAAACATATCATTCTGCACGTTGAATGAAGATGGGACGTTGTATGTCGATGAATTGAACAGTAAAAAATAAAACAGCCGAATCGGCTGTTTTAGATCCACCTTTTTATAAATGGTATATGTTTAAGGTCTTCTTTACTTAAGAGCTTAAAGAAGATGAGAACAAACAAATAGATCGCACATGTTGCCGACACACATATCGTTAAACCCTGCACTGGAGAAAATTGAGGCATCATGTACTGATACAAATAGACGGCGCCACCTCCTGTAATGAGAATGGAAAGCAAGCACAAAACAAAATCCTTCACCACGATCGTATAACTGATTGCTTTAATGACGGTGGCAAAATGGAGCAGTGTAACGACTACGATACTAATCACGATTCCGAGTGCTGCACCCATTATGCCAAACTCGGGTCGAGTGGCTAGAGCAAAAATGGCAGTTAACTTAACAAGGGCGCCAATAAGACTGTTGATCATCGCTGAGCGTGCCAGATTTAATGCTTGAAGCACAGCTTGCAATGGACCTTGGAAGTAAAGGAAAAAGAAAAAAGGTGTCATTATTTTTACATATGATGCGGATGTAGGTGAATCATACATTAAGTCCATGATGGGAACCGCGTATACATACATAATAACAGCCGCAATACCACCAGATAACATCGAGAGCCTGAGCGCTTGATTCAAGCGATGCTCGATCAAGTGGTATTTTTTTTGTGCATTCGCTTCACTAATAGCAGGTACTAAAGAGATAGAGAGAGAATACGTAATGAACGTTGGGAGAAACAAGAGTGGAATTACATATCCTGCAAGTTCTCCGTATTGCGCGGTGGCAACAGCTGTAGTGATACCAGCGATCGCTAAACTGTTTGCCACAACGATTGGTTCAAAAAAGTAGGAAACAGAACCAATCAATTGACTTCCCGTAGTAGGTAGTGCGATATTCAGAAGATCTTTCATGGTTTCATGACCTTGCTTCAACTGCTTGAAAAAACCTTTTCGGATACGCATCTTCTTTTTCACTTTGAACATGGAAAACATATAAAGAAGTGATGCGAGTTCACCGATAATAACAGAGATCATCGCGCCAGCTGCAGCGTATTCTACGCCATAAGGCAAAAATAGACCTGTTAATAATGCGACAAGAGCAATTCTGACCACCTGTTCGATGACCTGGGAGTAAGCAGACGGTCTCATGTTCTGCAGACCTTGAAAGTACCCTCTCAAAACGGAGGAGACTGCGATGACAGGAACTACAGGTGCGATGGCGAGCAATGGCCAAATCGTACGATCGTCTGTAAAGAAGTATTCTGCTAATAACGGAGCAGCAATAAACAAAGCAATCGTGATCACAATGCTTAAAATACCTGTTATGGCTAAAGAGACGATCAAGATTTTTCTTACTTTTGAACGATCTCCTGTCGCATCTGCTTCTGCAACAAGTTTTGATATGGCGATCGGCAGACCAAGCCTTGTTAATGTTACGGCTAATAAGAATGTGGGGACTGCCATCATGTAGAGGCCAACACCTTCATGACCCATGACACGAGCCATGACGATTCGATTAACGAAACCGAGAATTTTGGTTACAAGTCCTGCTATTATGAGCAGGAGCGTTCCTTGCACGAGTGTTTGTTTTGTCATCTTAACCTGTCCTTTCTTGGACACTCTTATATATCACTATATGCAGGTACAGTGAACAGTCATGACAGCTTGTTTCATCTCGAAAGGAGAGAGAGTCAGATGGAGAATACACATTTCTCAGAATGGAAGAATGAAGTTAAGCCAGCAGTAAAAAGCAAGAAAGAAGAATTTCATTATTTGGGGTATGAAAGTGTAACAGAAGAGGAAATATGGGAATGTGTTCAATCGAAATTAAAGAAAAAGAAAGTTGAGCCTCGTCTCTACGCATTGGTTGATGCCATTTTAGCTCTATCACTAAATGATTTTATGACGTGGCTCACAATACGCTCATATAAAGAAGAAGGGCTGACTCAAGAGTAGAACGTACTTTTGGGCAGCCTCGTTCTATTTATAAGGTCCGTACTTAGGAAAGTGAACAGCCTGAAAAGGAATTGATCACTTCCCGCAACAAGGTAATAGAAAAATTCGTTATTTATTATGTTTTATTTATGAACATTCACAGGACAAATTGACAGAAAAAAACAACAATCGCTATAATGGGAAGGGTTAGTATTCGTACTTATACATAGTGTTGTTTTTTGATACAGCATGAAGGAGGTTTCTTGAAGTGGTAAAAAGGAGTAAGATCGTCATCTTTTTTGTTGTGCTCATCATGTTCGCAGCACTAATTGGGCTGACAACAGAAAAGATCGTAAAAGGTACAAAGCTTGGACTAGATCTCCAAGGCGGATTTGAAGTACTTTACGATGTAAAACCTGTGAAAAAAGGTCAAAAGATTACACAGGAAACATTAAAGAGTACCGTTGAAGCATTGAACAGTCGAATTAACGTGCTTGGTGTCTCTGAGCCTGAGATTCAGATCGAAGGAGATAACAGGATCCGTGTTCAGCTTGCTGGTGTAACCGATCAAAACAAAGCGCGTGAACTATTATCAACACAAGCTGAGTTAACATTCCGCGATGTGGACGATAAAGTGCTATTAGATGGATCGGATTTAGAAGGAAATGGTGCAAAGCAAACGTTTGAATCTCAAAATAATAAACCGATTGTTTCACTGAAGCTTAAAGACGCAGATAAATTTGCAAAAATTACAGAAGAAGTTCTTCAGCGTCAGCCACAAGGTGAAAACATCATGGTTATTTGGTTAGATTATGAAAAAGGTGACTCTTTTAAAGAAGAACAGAAGAAAGAACTTGCTGGAAAACAGCCAAAGTATATTTCTGCTCCATATGTAAACGAAAAACTTACGCAAAAAGATGTAACCATCACAGGACAGTTCTCTGTAGAAGAAGCACAGAGTTTAGCAAAAATCTTAAACGCCGGTGCTCTACCCGTTAAACTAGATGAAGTGTATTCAACATCAGTTGGAGCAAAGTTCGGAGAAAAGGCATTAAATGAAACGGTATTCGCTGGCTTTATCGGAATTGCTGTGATCTTTTTATTCATGCTGATCTTTTATCGTGTACCGGGAATCATTGCAGTCATTACGCTATCTATCTATATTTGGTTGATTCTAGCCATCTTCTATCTGATGAACGGTGTACTAACGCTTCCGGGTATTGCAGCTCTTATTCTAGGAGTAGGTATGGCAGTTGATGCCAACATCATCACATATGAACGGATCAAAGAGGAACTTAGAAGCGGGAAATCGGTGTTAAGTGCGTTTAAAGCGGGAAATCGTCGATCATTTACAACCATCTTTGATGCCAATATTACGACGATCCTTGCAGCGGCTGTTTTGTTCGCTTACGGAACAAGCTCTGTTAAAGGCTTCGCGTTAGTACTAATTATTTCAGTTCTGGCAAGTTTCATCACGGCCGTTTTTGGAACAAGACTTTTCCTAGGTTTATGGGTACAGTCTCGTGTTATGGACAAGAAGCCAGGCTTGTTTGGTGTAAAGGAGCGTGACATCCGTGAGCTTTAAATACGACTTTGTAAAAAACAGAAACCTTTACTTCATCATCTCGACTCTCCTTACAGTTATCGGAATTGTATTCTTGCTTACAGCTGGATTGAAGCTTGGGATTGATTTTGATAGTGGATCGCGTGTAAATATTCAAGCGAATCAAACACTTACAAATGAAGGTGTAGAAGAAGAGTTTAAGTCACTTGGGCTTGAACCTGAAGCAGTCGTTCTTGCAGGGAAAAATGATCAGGCGAACGTTTCCTTTAAAGGTGCTTTGTCAAAAGACGAAGTAGCGAAGATTAACACTCACTTTGAAGATAAATACGGTGAATCACCAAGTATCAGTACAGTTACGCCTACGGTTGGTCGTGAGCTTGCACAGAACGCTTTTTATGCCGTACTTATTGCTTCTGTCGGTATCATTATCTATGTAGCGTTCCGTTTTGAATGGAGCATGGCTGTTGCAGCAGTTGTCGCATTATTGCATGATGCTTTTATGATCGTAGCGATCTTTAGTATATTTAGAATTGAAGTAGATCTTCCTTTCATTGCGGCTGTTCTTACGATTGTGGGTTATTCCATCAATGATACGATTGTTACATTCGACCGGATCCGTGAGAATATGAAGCTTGAAAAAGTAAGAACACAAGAAAAGCTGGCTGAAATCGTAAACAGAAGTATTTTTGAAACGTTGGGTCGTTCGATCAATACCGTTCTAACGGTTATTATCGCAGCTGTTGCGCTATTGATCTTTGGAGCTGATTCGATCAGAAACTTCTCGATTGCCTTGTTGATCGGTCTTGCTTTTGGTGCGTATTCTTCCATCTTTATCGCTTCTCAATTGTGGTATGTTATGAAATCAAGACAAATGAAATCAAAAAAAACACGACCAGTTGAAGTCGAGCCAGAAATTTAAGGTAAATATCATTCATAAATTGTCACCTCTTATCCTGTTTTGTATAATGAATAGGTTAAGAGGTGATTTTTATGTTGGAGCCTAGAACTAGGTGGGAGATTCAAGAACCATCAGAAGACAAGGCAAAATGGTTGTCACAAGAATTAGATATCCCTCTTCTGATCGCTAATCTTTTAGTTGTCAGAGGAATTGAAACGATAGAGAAAGCAGAAGCATTTTTAAACATAGATATCAGTCAATTTCACGATCCATTCTTGATGGATGGAATGAAAGAAAGCGTTGAGCGGATACATAAAGCTGTAGAATCTAAGGAAAAGATTTTAATTTTTGGCGATTATGACGCAGATGGTGTAAGCAGTACAACAGTCATGTATTATGCACTAAAAGAACTCGGCGCAGAGTTTGACTATTACATTCCGAACCGCTTTACAGAAGGCTATGGTCCGAATGAGCCTGCATTAAGAAAAGCGAAAGAGGACGGTTATTCACTTGTGGTAACGGTTGATACAGGAATCTCAGCTGTACACGAAGCGAATATCGCAAAAGAGATCGGGCTAGACTTCATTATTACGGACCACCATGAAGCGCCTCCTATATTGCCAGATGCTTATAGCATTATCAATCCTAAGAAACCTGGTTGCACCTACCCATTCTCTGGTCTTGCAGGCGTTGGTGTAGCATTTAAAGTAGCACATGCCCTTCATGGTAAACCGCCGTTACATTTACTTGATTACGCATGCATTGGTACCATAGCGGATCTTGTACCGCTTGTTGATGAAAATCGAGTGATCGCGAAATTAGGTATAGAAGCACTATCCAAAACTGATAAGATCGGTTTGCAAGAACTGTTAAAAGTAGCGGGTCTTTATGAAAAAGAACTGACAGCTGAAGATGTAGGGTTCGCGATTGGACCCCGAGTGAATGCAGCAGGAAGACTTGGTTCAGCGATGCCGGTAGTTGAGCTGTTTACTTCAAGTGATCGAGACGAATCAGCCATGTTGTCACAAGAAATCGATTCGGTAAATAAGGAACGTCAAGGAATCGTAAACGAGATCACAAAAGAAGCGATTGCGATGGTGGAAGAAAGTTATCCTCCTGATGAGAATGAAGTACTCGTTCTTGCCAAAGAGGGTTGGAATCCGGGAGTTATTGGAATCGTAGCATCACGATTGGTTGAAAAATTTTATCGTCCAACGATCGTGCTATGCTTGGATCCTGAAAAGGGTACGGCAAAAGGATCAGCACGAAGCATCAAAGGATTCGATATGTTCGAGAACCTTTCAGCATCTAGGGACATTCTTCCTCATTTCGGTGGACATCCGATGGCAGCAGGAATGACACTTTCTATGCATGATGTTGATGAATTAAGAAGAAGGCTTATCCAGCAAGCTAAGGAATGTTTAAAATCAGAAGATTATCAACCTGTTACAACGATCGATCTTACAGCTCGTTTAAATGAGATTTCTCTAGAAACGGTTGAACTATTAAGTACGTTAGCTCCTTTTGGAGTCGGAAATCTATCTCCTCGCGTAATGGTTGAAGAAGTTCCGATACGCGAGATGAAAAAGATAGGAAGTCAATCCAATCACCTTAAATTGCAGGTGGGTAACGGTGAGTTATCGGTTTTAGATTGCATCGGTTTTCAAAAAGGTAGCTTGTTAGAAGAGATGACTCCATATTCCTTGATTTCAATCGTGGGCCAGATCCAACTGAACGAATGGAACGGCTATAGAAAACCTCAGCTTCTTCTTGAAGATCTTTCTGTCAATCATTTTCAGTTGTTTGATTATCGAGGTCTTAAAGATGCTGCAAAACGGTTAATCGGACTGCCTTACTCTAAAACATGTTTTATCGCGTTTGAAGAAGAAACAGTAAAGCATAAAGACTTTGAAGCGCTGTCTGACCAAGTCATAGGTGAAGATGAGTTATTGACTCTACCCGAGGATTATTTTAAAGAAAAGAATTTAGTGTTCTTAGATGTTCCTCCCTCTTTAACTCGTTTTTCTGAATGGTTGGAAACCATCGGAGAACCTTCAAGGATCTATGCGGTGTTTCACCAGAGCACAGAACATTTTTTCACGACTCTACCAACGAGAGAGCACTTCAAATGGTTTTATGGATTTCTTGCAAAGAGGAAAACCTTTAATGTGAAGAGAGATGGTGCAGAACTAGCGAAATGGAAAGGCTGGTCAAAAGAAACAATAGATTTCATGTCAAAGGTGTTTTTTGAGCTGGATTTTGTTACAATAGACGATGGTGTTATTTTCATTAATAAAGAACCTAGCAAACGAGAATTAGAAAGCTCTGAAACCTATCAGAAAAAGTTTGAACAAGCAGACATTGAAAATCAGCTCGTTTACTCTTCTTATCATTCTTTAAAAAGCTGGTTTACAGAACAAACACGGCCAAAAGCCAGTTTGTAATTTTCAGGAGGCAAAGATTCATGGATTATAAGCCGTTTATTTCAGTAGTAGAGAATTTCCCAATCGAAGGCATTCGTTTTAAAGATATTACTTCACTTATGTCTGATGGTGCAGTATATAAGCAAGCAATGGACGATATTGCTGTATATGCAAAAGAAAAACAGGTAGATGTGATCGTCGGACCTGAAGCACGTGGATTTATCGTAGGTTGCCCTGTCGCTTACACGTTAGGATTAGGATTCGTCCCTGTGCGTAAAGAAGGTAAACTTCCTCGTGAAGTTATTAAAGTTGATTACGGTCTTGAGTATGGTAAAGATGTTCTAACGATGCATAAAGACGCGATCAAACCAGGACAAAGAGTCTTGATCACTGACGATCTACTCGCAACAGGCGGAACGATCGAAGCAACGATCAAGCTTGTAGAAGAGCTTGGAGGAGTAGTTGTAGGTATTGCATTCATGATCGAACTTACTTACCTAGATGGCCGTAAAAAACTTTCAGGTTATGATATCTTCACATTAACTCAATACTAAAACGATGAAAGAGTTCCTTTTAAAGGGGCTCTTTTTTTACTATTCCTTCAAACATAGTTCTAGGATTGTTGTTTCTTATTTTTATTTTTACTATCTTCTTTGAACAGTTGGTTGCAGTGTAAGGTGTGAGACTCTAGGCTAGGACAGGCGGGCAGGTGAGACACTAAAGAGTGAAACGTACGAATGTGGCTCACCGCCTGCCCCGCGGAAAGCGAAGCACCTGAAACGGAAATCAACTACTTTCAAAACACCAAGTGAAAACCAGACATTTTTTACAATCCTGTCACAAAATCTGCCCAATCATTCGACAAATTTCGTTTTTCGCTTTACATGAAGGACCAATTTAACGATAATAGAAGCAATATACAATGACAACGTAAGGTGATTCCATGACGATTGAGGAAGTATTGCAAAAAGCGGAGAGCTATCTTTCTAAAGACGATTTAAGCTTCATCACGAAGGCTTATGAATACGCAAGAAATGCACACGAGGGACAATTCCGTAAATCGGGAGAGCCCTATATTCATCATCCTGTTGAAGTAGCAGCGATATTGGTGAATCTGCAGATGGATCCTGTGACTGTAGCAGCAGGGTTTCTTCATGATGTAGTTGAAGACACACCAATCACACTCAAAGATATTTCCACTCAATTCAATGAAGAAGTGGCGATGCTTGTTGATGGTGTTACGAAGCTGAAGAAGATCAAGTTCAAATCAAAAGAAGAGCAGCAGGCTGAAAATCACCGGAAGATGTTCGTCGCTATGGCACAAGATATTCGTTGTATCTTGATCAAGCTGGCTGACCGACTTCATAATATGCGTACGTTAAAGCATATGCCAAAAGAAAAACAGATCCAAAAAGCGAATGAGACACTTGAGATCTTCGCTCCGCTTGCACATCGCCTTGGGATTTCGACGATAAAGTGGGAGCTTGAAGATGTTTCTTTAAGATACCTGAATCCACAGCAATACTACAGAATCGTTAACTTGATGCAGCAAAAGCGTGCAGAACGGGAAGAGTATGTTCATCAAGTGATGGATGAGATGAAGAGCAAGCTTAAAGAAGTTAACATTCAAGTAGATATCTCTGGAAGACCGAAACATATCTATAGCATCTATCGAAAAATGGCTAAACAAGGTAAGCAGTTCAATGAGATCTATGACCTTTTAGCTGTTCGTATTATCGTTCAGAATATTAAAGATTGTTATGCAGCGCTTGGTATCATTCATACGGCTTACAAACCGATGCCTGGTCGTTTTAAAGATTATATCGCGATGCCTAAAGCGAATATGTACCAGTCTTTGCATACAACGGTAATCGGACCAAAAGGTGACCCACTTGAAGTCCAGATCAGAACGTCAGATATGCACCGCGTAGCTGAATACGGGATCGCTGCACACTGGGCATATAAAGAGGGTGCTACGAAAGCTCCTGTCAGCTCATTTGAAAATAAATTAACATGGTTCCGTGAAATTCTTGAATGGCAAAACGATGTTGTTGATGCTGAGGAATTTATGGAATCTCTTAAGGTCGATCTTTTTTCTGATATGGTGTTCGTGTTCACTCCAAAGGGTGATGTATACGAGCTTCCGTCAGGATCGGTTCCTATTGATTTTGCATACCGCATTCATACCGAGATTGGTAACAGATGTATCGGTGCAAAAGTAAACGGGAAGATGGTCACGTTAGATTATCGTTTGAAAACGGGAGATATTATCGAGATCTTAACGAGCAAACATTCTTACGGGCCGAGTCAGGATTGGCTGAAGATCACACAGAGTTCACATGCGAAAAACAAGATTCGTCAATGGTTTAAGCGCGAGAGAAGAGAAGAGAACGTCGCAAAAGGCAAAGAGCTTGTTGAAAAAGAGATAAAGAATCGTGGATACGATCTGAAAGACATCTTTACGAACGACAACATTCAATATGTCGCTCAAAAGTATAACTTTGCAGGCGAAGAAGATATGTACGCTGCCGTAGGTTACAACGGCATAACGGCTGCACAGATCGCCACTCGATTAACGGATAAAGTCCGCCGTAAAAAAGAGCAGGATCCAGATAATTCCGAGCTACTTGATGCGATAAGAGACTCTGCTGAAAAACCGGAACCAAAACGAAGAACGGATTCTGGTATCGTGGTTAAAGGCATCGATAACATGCTGATTCGATTATCTAAATGTTGTAATCCAGTTCCTGGAGATGACATTGTTGGTTATATCACAAAAGGTCGTGGTGTTTCTGTTCACCGTGAGGATTGTGTCAACGTACACAACGAAGATGCACAAGTACGACTTTTACCGGTTGAATGGGAAGGTAATCTAGAACAACCGAAAAACTATAACGTTGATATCGAGATCAATGGTTTTGACCGTCGAGGTCTTCTGAATGAGGTTCTGCATGCTGTAGCAGAAACAAAGACGAATATCACAGCCGTAAGCGGCAAATCAGATCGCAACAAGATGGCAACGATCAGTATGTCGATCTCGATCCACAACGTCAGCCACCTTCAAAAAGTGGTCGAACGAATTAAACGAATTCCTGACATTTATGCGGTTAGAAGATTGATGCAATAAGAGTTAAGGAAGTGGTTCTGCAATGAAAGTAGTTTTACAGCGTTCTAAAGAGGCGAAGGTCCTAGTGGATTCTGAGGTAAAGGGCAGAATAGATAAAGGCCTTGTCCTTTTAGTTGGTGTTACACATGAAGATAGAGAGAAAGATGCGGATTATTTAGCCGAAAAGATCGTAAACCTTCGTATATTTGAAGATGAAAATGAAAAAATGAATCTTTCTTTAAAAGACACAGAAGGAAGCATCCTTTCTATTTCACAGTTTACTCTATACGGTGACACGAAAAAAGGAAGACGTCCAAACTTCATGGATGCTGCTAAACCAGATCATGCGATCACGATGTATGACTATTTTAATGACAAGCTTAAAAGTTTAGGTGTACATGTGGAAACAGGTGTTTTTGGTGCAATGATGGATGTCTCGTTTACGAATGATGGACCTGTAACCTTAATCATGGACTCTAAAAGTTAATAATCATGAATGAAACCTCCGCCTTGATGGAAAGACTAAGTCAAAAAGGTGGAGGTTTGTTCATGAGGCAGAACCGGAAAGGCTTGGAAGGGGTACCTCAATGGAAGCAACTGAGCTTTCATGATTTTCTTTCTCTTGAAAAATCAGCAAATACGATGGAGCTTGCTGAAGAGTTTGGAATGAATCTATATCAAGTGAATCAGTTAAAGAAAAAAATAAAACGCGAAAACTATTGACATCATACCCTAATGAAAAGTATGATAGTCTACAATTCCAAAATGTAAAACTGATGACGAAGAAAAGTACCTTTACCCCACAGGGTTAGAGAGGAAATACCGTGGCTGGAAGTATTTCTCCCTGATGATAAAGCGAAAGACACTTCATAGGTTTTAATTCGAACGGTTATTATCAACCTCAGTAGAGTTACACGTGGGCAATCGTTACTTGCATAATGAGGAAGCTTTTTAGCTTCGAAGCAGGGTGGCACCGCGGGAAAATCCCGTCCCTTATGAAATTGCAAATTTCATAAGGGACGGGATTTTTTTATTTGGTTGTTTTCTAACATATTGTGCCTTAAAGGCATTGTGTTCGAGTCTCATCTTGAAAAGTTGATTGGGGTGCAAGGTGTTAGACTCCTGTGGAATGAGTGGGACAGGTGAGACTCCTAACAGTGCATAGCGCTAGGAGGCTCACCGCACACCCCGCGGAAAGCGAGCACCTGGAGCGGAAATCAACCACTTTCAAAAGAGCAACAAAATACACGAAAACTGCCTTTGATTTTATCGAACATGAAAAAACGGGAGGATGAAAGAAAATGAGTATTAACATTCCAAGGGGAACAAAAGATATACTCCCAGGAGAAGTAGAAAAGTGGCAGCTGATCGAACAAAAAGCAAAAGAAGTATCAGCTCGTTTTAACTATAAAGAGATCCGCACACCGATCTTTGAGCATACTGATCTATTCCAGCGAGGTGTCGGTGACTCAACAGATATCGTACAAAAAGAAATGTACACATTCAATGATCGCGGTGACCGCAGCTTAACCCTTCGTCCAGAAGGCACGGCACCAGTAACTCGCTCTTATGTTGAAAATAAAATGTTTGGATTGCCAGGCCAGCCTGTAAAACTATTTTACATCCAGCCTATGTTCCGTTATGAAAGACCACAAGCTGGTCGATATCGTCAATTTGTACAGTTTGGCATCGAAGCGATGGGCTCAGCAGATCCTGCTATTGATGCAGAAGTAATCTCACTTGCGATGACGGTATACAGAGAGCTTGGCTTGAAAAAGCTTCGTCTTGTTTTGAATACACTAGGTGATGCCCAAAGCCGTAAATCACATAAGGAAGCTTTAATCGCACACTTTGAACCTAGAATTGATGAGTTCTGTTCAGATTGTCAGAATCGATTATTAAAGAATCCTTTAAGAATTCTCGATTGTAAAAAAGACCGAGATCATGAACTCATGAAAAGTGCTCCTTCAATTCTTGAGCACTTAAACGAAGAATCAAAAACGTATTTTGAAGACGTGAAAACTAGCTTGGATGCGATGAACATCGATTATGTGATCGATCCTACACTCGTACGGGGACTTGATTATTACAACCACACCGCATTTGAAATCATGAGTGAGGCAGAAGGTTTTGGTGCGATCACGACCCTTAGCGGCGGCGGCAGATACAACGGTCTAGTTGAAGATCTTGGCGGTCCTGCTACTCCAAGTATCGGTTTTGCGATGAGCTTAGAGCGACTTTTGCTAGCACTTGAAGCAGAAGGTGTCACACTAGAAACAGAAGAAGAGCTGGATTGTTATGTTGTTGCGCTTGGTGATGAAGCAAAACAAAAATCTGTTTCAATCTTAAGCCAGCTTCGTCAGAACGGAATCAAGAGTGACAAAGACTACTTAGATAAAAAGATGAAAGCACAGTTTAAAGCCGCTGATCGATTGAAGGCAAAATATGTTGCCATATTGGGTGAAGAAGAGCTGACAAAAGGAATCATCAACGTTAAAAATATGGATTCTGGCGATCAACAAGAAGTAGTGATCGAAGAATTGAGCACATTTATCAAGCAAGGGAAATAAGGAGGACACATCTTATGGACTATCGCACACATCAATGCGGAAAGATTACTGAACAATTTATCGGTGAAAAAGTAACAATCACTGGCTGGGTACAAAAAAGACGTGACTTAGGAGGGTTGATCTTCATTGATCTTCGTGACCGTTCTGGAGTTGTACAGATTGTCTTTTCACCTGAAGTATCAGCAGAAGCTCTAGAAACAGCTGAAAAAGTAAGAAGTGAATATGTATTAACTATTACAGGAAATGTTCTTGAGCGCGACCCAAGCACGGTAAACCCTGCAATGAATACGGGGAAGATTGAAATTTCAGGAGAAGAAGTTAAGATTTTAAACAGCGCAAAAACACCACCTTTCTCCATCAGCGAAGACATGGATATTACAGAAGACATTCGTTTGAAATACCGTTACTTAGACTTGCGTCGTCCGGTTATGCAAGAAACGATGAAGATGAGACACGAAGTAACTCGCTATATCCGTAACTTCCTTGAGAATGATGAATTTATGGAAATGGAAACACCGATGCTTACGAAGAGCACTCCTGAAGGAGCACGTGATTACTTAGTGCCGAGCCGCGTGCATCCAGGAGAATTTTATGCGCTCCCACAATCTCCGCAATTATTTAAGCAGCTTTTAATGGTCTCTGGGTTTGAAAAATACTATCAAATTGTTCGCTGTTTTAGAGATGAGGACTTGCGTGCAGACCGTCAGCCTGAATTTACACAAGTCGATATCGAAACTTCTTTTATGGGTCAAGAACCTCTTTTAGCCATGATGGAAGAGATGATGACAGGGCTACTGAAAAAGGTAAAAGGTGTTGAGATCCCAAAGCCATTTCCAAGAATGACATACAAAGAAGCTATGGACCGCTATGGATCAGATAAACCTGACATTCGTTTTGGCCTAGAGCTCATTGACGTTTCTGAAATTGTGAAGGAATCCGGCTTTAAAGTATTTGCTGCGGCAGTTGAAAACGGCGGTCAAGTTAAAGCGATCAACGTTAAAGGAAAAGCAGCCAGCTATTCCAGAAAAGATATCGATGGACTTACTGAATTCACAGCACGATACGGAGCAAAAGGTCTTGCTTGGATGAAAGTTGAGGCAGAAGGCTTAAAAGGGCCGATCTCCAAATTCTTTAACGAAGAAGATGCAGCAAACCTTACAAGCGCTCTTAAAGCAGAAGAAGGGGATCTACTTCTATTTGTAGCAGATAAGCCTTCAGTGGTCGCGGACAGCTTAGGTGCTCTCAGACAAAAATTAGGGAAGGATCTTGATCTGATTGATCAAACAAAATTCAATTTCTTATGGGTCGTGGATTTCCCGCTTGTGGAATACGATGAAGATGCAGATCGCTTTGTAGCACTTCACCATCCATTTACAATGCCAAAGACAGAAGATCTTCATCTAATGGATTCAAATCCTGCTGAAGTAAGAGCTCAAGCATACGATTTAGTTCTTAACGGATACGAGTTAGGCGGCGGATCACAGCGTATCTACCAGCGTGACGTTCAAGAAAAAATGTTTAAAACATTAGGATTCACTGAGGAAGCAGCCCGTGAAGAGTTTGGTTTCCTTTTAGAAGCATTTGAGTATGGAACACCACCTCATGGCGGAATTGCACTAGGGCTGGATCGTATGGTAATGCTATTAGCTGGCAGAACCAACTTAAGAGATACGATCGCATTCCCGAAAACGGCTTCCGCTTCATGCTTGCTGACAAATGCACCATCACAGGTGAATGAAAAGCAATTAGATGAACTTCACTTGGCTGTTAAAATGAAACAAGAGAGTAAGTAAATGAATATTTAGAAAAATACGAATTGTTTTCTACAGAGACACATTTTGTCTTGTATTTAACATCTTCGTATGATAGTATGAATTTAAGCGATGGGTCCTATGGTGACCGTCAACAACCCGAAAGTTTTGAGCCAACATTAAGTACTAGGGAGTCTGTGTTTTCTCACAGCGTCCATGCCCTGAGAGATAGGGGACGGACAAAATGCGAAACAGGGCACCCACCTGCGAGAGCAGGTTCAAAACTAAGGGAAGACGGCATTTTTGGGGCTCATTTTTTTGTGCGAAAAAAACCAAGTAAGCATATTGATTTTGTTTTCAAAAGTGGATATGCTGATAAGGATGCATTTTCTTTATATATGTGCACACTGAAAGGAGATTTCGTTAGTATGCTTTATCAATTTTCAAGAAATGAACTTGCGATCGGAAAAGATGGAATCGACGTTCTGAAAAACTCAACTGTTGCTGTGCTGGGAATCGGCGGGGTAGGTTCTTTTTCTGCTGAAGCTCTTGCGCGTTCAGGAGTCGGCCGTTTAATCCTTATCGATAAAGATGACGTTGATATCACAAATGTGAACCGTCAAATACATGCACTTGTGAATACCGTTGGACAGCCAAAAGTAGATCTTATGAAAGAAAGAATCGCGCTTATCAATCCAGAGTGTGAAGTCATCGCTCTTAAGATGTTTTATACTGAAGAAACATACGAGCAAATTTTTGAATATGGTCTTGATTTTGTAGTGGATGCATCTGATACAATCTCCTATAAGATCCACCTCATGAAAGAATGTTTAAACCGCAAAATACCAATCATCTCGAGTATGGGAGTTGCGAACAAACTGGATCCAACGCGCCTTCAGATCGTTGATATTTCTAAGACGAGCTATGACCCGATCGCTAAGGTCATTCGTCAGCGTCTAAGAAAAGAAGGAATCACAAAAGGAATTCCGGTCGTTTTCTCAGATGAGAAACCAATTCAGATCCGCGAAGAGATTCGAAAAGAAATTGTTCCAGAGAACGCTCCTGGCATTCGAAAAGCAAAGATGCCGCCATCTTCAAACGCTTTTGTACCATCTGTTTCAGGACTATTTATGGCGGGTTACGTAATCAACAAAATCATTGAAGATAACAATATTAAGATCGAAAGAATACGATAACATGAGAAAAGTTCTGACTGGACGTGAGTCAGAACTTTTTTCTGTTATGAACTAACATAAAAATGACCCATATGAGTAAAAGAACCCTATGAGTCATCTAATTTATTTTGCTAGTTTCTCTAAGTTTCCGTTCTTATCCATGCGGAAGGTAACGTTAGGATTCGTATCTTCGTCTTGGAACAATACCATTTTTCTTGCACGGTCCATGATCTGGATCAATGCTTGGTAATCTTCCTGAACCGTTTGATGCTCTTTCTCAAGAACAGCTAGCTGATCTTTCATCACTTTGTTCTGTTGCATTAATTCATTCATCTGTAGACGAAGTTCCATGTTTTCTTGAACGAGCTTGCCGCTCGACGTGCCGTTTCGTTTTAAACCACTCAGAAAATCTATGACTTCATCAAGTGTAAGACTATGTTCATTACTAGCTTGTGAAGCTTGACGATAAGCGGCCGTTGTTGAAGGGTGTTGTGATCCTTGTAAGCTCGTAACTTCTGGTGCTTCCGCTTCAGTTTGCTGAACATATCTCGGTTGTTCTTGAACCGTAGGTGACGAAGCAACAGGAGCTTGTGCTGCTGTGTTTCTTTCATACGAGAAAGGTGTTTTAAAGAACTCTTCAGGATGATAAGTTTCATCATCATGCATCTGTGGAGTATTATTTATCGTTTGTACAGGTTTAGCTACAGGCTTAGGCTGTTGTTGCTGTTGTGACCTGGCTAACGCACGTTGACGTTCTTTTCTTTGCTTTTTAGCAATCTTTAAAGCTTGTTCGTATTTTTTTCTTACGATGGCATTCCATCTAAAACCAACTGCTGCACTCGTACGTTCTAATTTATCTCCAACCTCTTCAAAAGCATGCAACTGTGTGCTTCCTTCACGCACATGGCGTAAGACTGTTTCAGCAAGCAATAGATCGTCTTCTTCTGACCAGGCGTCCTGTCTGAGTTTTGACACGGTAATCCTCTCCTTAGCTACAAAAATATTCATTTGATATTTTCATGTTTACCAATCAGAGAGAATCCTATACACACATTTGAAGAACACTTGCTAGTTTGCTAAGTTATCAAGTCTCATAGATTTACTTTCCTTTTTTCTTACGATCATTAAAATAGTCGAGACGCTTCTTTATATTCTTTTCAAAGCCACGTTCAGTCGGTTCATAAAAAGTCTTCCCCTGTAGATGCTTCGGTAAATATTCTTGTGGCACATACCCATCTTCAAAATTATGAGGATATTTATAGTCTTCTCCATGTTGAAGCTGTTTTGCTCCTTTATAATGTGCATCCCGAAGATGGATTGGAACGAGACCTGTTTTTTCTTTTTTGACTGCATCAAGTGCTTTATCAATTCCTGTTATTACTTTGTTGCTTTTAGGAGCCGTTGCTAAGTAAAGCGTAGCTTCTGCCAACGGAATACGAGCTTCAGGCATACCGATAAAATCAGCAGCATAACTAGCAGCATGTGCAACAAGCAACGCGTTCGGATCAGCGAGACCGACGTCTTCTGCTGCATGAACGAGCAATCGGCGAGCAATAAAGCGAGGATCTTCGCCGGCATAGATCATTTTCGCAAGCCAATATAGAGCGGCATCTGGATCTGAACCACGGATGCTTTTAATAAAAGCGGAGACTGTATCGTAATGATTATCTCCTTTTTTATCATATTGAAGGACTCTTTGCTGAATTGATTCTTCAGCGATTTCCAGTGTGATGGTGATGTTTCCATCTTTATCTGGTTTCGTCGTTAACACAGCGAGTTCAACCGCGTTGAGTGCTGTTCTCGCGTCTCCGTTCGCAATAGAGACGATATGATCGATTGCTTCTTTTTCCATAGTGATTGGATGCTTGCCATATCCTCTATCTTTATCAGAAAGAGCTTGCTGGATGACTTTTGCAATATGCTCATCTGTTAGGGGTTCAAAACGAAATAACCGAGATCTAGATAAGAGGGCGGGGTTGATCTCAAACATCGGGCTCTCTGTTGTTGCACCGATTAAGATAACCGATCCGTCTTCCACGTATGGAAGGAGAGCGTCTTGCTGACTTTTGTTAAAACGATGGATCTCGTCGATAAAGAGCACCGTCTTTTTTTCTTCTAATAATAGGCGTTCTCTAGCAGCGCCCATGATGACCTTAAGATCAGCCACTCCGGACGTAACCGCATTCAGTTGTTCAAACCATGCAGATGTAGAATTCGCTATAATTTTTGCTAAAGTCGTTTTGCCCGTTCCGGGAGGTCCAAAAAAGATCATCGGTGTGAGTTGATCGGCTTCGATCGCTCGTCTTAAAAGCTTACCCTCACCAGCGATATGCTCTTGACCGATAAATTCTGTGATTTTTCTCGGGCGCATGCGGTTGGCAAGAGGTCTTTTTAAAGAATGGGAGCTTTCGTCTTTATAAGAAAACAAGTCCATTACAATCATCCTTCCGTACACTTGTTCTAATCGTCATATGACAATACTATACAATAGTCCATCATGCAAGTTGAAATGATTTCATGCTATAATAAGCTTTAGATTTATGGAATTAATCGAATTGAGACAACTTAATAGGGAAGGATTTTGCTCAGTGAAAGACCAAAAGCATTCAAGATGGAACAAATTTTTGTTTCAGTGGTCTGTATTTTTTATTGGATTATTTATTATGGCTTTCGGAATCGCGCTTATGATTAAGGCTGACCTCGGAAGTGCTCCGTGGGATGTTCTTCATATCGGACTGTTTGCGCAGTTCGGATTATCGATTGGAACATGGTCGATTATAATGGGATTCTTCGTCATCCTAGCTACGTCCTTATTAACAAAAGAGAAGCCTCAATCAGGTGCCTTCTTAAATATGGTGTCTGTCGGTTTGTTTATTGACTTTTATTTATGGCTTCCTTTTTTTCATGATCCTGTAACAGGTTTTGGGAAATGGATGTTCTTAATCATCGGGATCTTAATCTTAGGATTTGGAATCGGGCTATATATTTCATCAGACTGCGGTGCAGGCCCAAGAGATAGTCTGATGCTTGCTCTTACAGAAAAATCAGGGATGAAAGTTTCAAATATCCGACTTTTAATGGAATTAGTCGTTCTGTTTTTTGGTTGGATGTTAAAAGGACCCGTTTCGTTTGGAACGATCCTTTTTTGTGTAACGATAGGAGCAATTGTGGGCAGGACCCTTCCATATTGCCAAAAATTAGTGAAGTTTGTTTTAGAACGGAGTGAAAAGTATGAAGATATCAACAAAAGGTCGGTACGGATTAACCATCATGATGGCATTAGCAAAGAGATCCGGTGAAGGTCCGATCGCATTGAAATTAATCGCAAAAGAATATAGTCTATCTGAACATTATTTAGAGCAGCTTATAGCCCCGCTAAGAAATGCAGGACTTGTTAAGAGTATTCGCGGAGCATATGGTGGATATATGTTGGCAAAAGAGGCATCCACAATTACTGCTGGAGATATCATCCGTGTGCTTGAAGGACCCATTTCTCCCGTTGAAGTGATGGATGACGAAGAACCTGCTAAACGAAATCTTTGGGTTAAAATTAGAGATGCGGTAAAAGATGTGTTAGATTCTACTACACTTGAAGATTTGGCAAACTATGAAGATGAGGGCGCACAGGACGCTTACATGTTTTATATATAGGAAGGAAATGAGCAATGAAAAACGTTTATTTAGATCACGCTGCAACCTCTCCTGTTCATCCTGAAGTCATAGAAGAAATGATTCCTTTTCTAACTGAACATTTTGGGAATCCTTCTAGCATCCATCAATACGGAAGACAGACTCGTAAAGCTCTTGATGATGCGAGAACCATGATTGCAACTTCTATAGGTGCTTCACGTAATGAGATCATTTTCACAAGCGGGGGTACTGAAAGTGATAACCTTGCTATTCTTGGCACAGTCTCTGCTCTAGAGAATAAAGGAAAGCATGTGATTACGACAGAAGTAGAACATCATGCTGTACTTCATACCTTTCATGAGCTTGAAAAGAGAGGGTACGATGTAACTTACTTGTCCGTTGATAAGGAAGGCAGAATTTCATTAGACGAACTGAAAAGATCTTTAAGAGAAGACACGATTTTCGTTTCGATCATGTATTGCAACAATGAAACAGGGACAACACAAGACATAAAAGAGATCGGAAGTATGTTAAAGGAAAAAGAGATCTTGTTTCATACCGATGCGGTGCAAGCGTATGGCTTGATCTCAATCGATGTGAATGAACTGAACATTGATCTGTTAAGTGCTTCTGGTCATAAGATCAACAGCCCAAAAGGAACAGGATTTCTATTTGTGAAAGAAGGAACTCCTTTTCTTCCTCAAGGGTTCGGTGGCGAGCAAGAGCGTAAGCGCCGAGCTGGAACAGAAAATGTCGCAGGAATCGCTGCTTTACGAAAAGCGGCATCCATCGCAGAAAAAGAAAGAGAAGAACGCTTTAGTCAATATAAAACATTTAGAGATACGATGAAGAAAATATGGCAAGAAGAAGAGGTCTCTTTTCTAGAGAATGGAAGTCCTGATCATTTTCTTCCCCATATCCTTAATGTGAGTTTTCCAGGTGTGAAGACAGAAGTCCTCTTAGTCAACCTAGATCTTGCTGGTATCGCAGCATCAAGCGGATCAGCCTGTACGGCTGGCTCACATGAACCTTCACACGTTTTGAAAGCGATGTTTGGTAATGATGTTCGTACGAAATCTTCTGTTCGTTTTAGCTTTGGTCTAGGCAATAAATTGGAAGATATTGAATACGCTGCTCGTGAGACAGCAAAAATCGTGAAACGATTAGCAAAATAAGTTACAATGTTTGTCATATGAATGAAATGAGGTGGACACGATGCAAACAGAATCAAACAAAAAGGCACCTCAAGATACACGAGTAGTTATTGGAATGAGCGGTGGGGTGGATTCTTCCGTTGCCGCACTTTTACTGAAAGAGCAAGGCTATGATGTGATCGGGATCTTTATGAAAAACTGGGATGATACCGATGAGAATGGCGTATGCACAGCAACAGAAGATTACAACGATGTGATTGCGGTCTGCAACCAGATCGGCATTCCATATTACGCGGTGAATTTTGAAAAAGAATACTGGGACAAAGTATTCACGTACTTTTTGGAAGAATATAAAGCAGGAAGAACACCTAATCCTGATGTGATGTGCAACAAGGAGATCAAATTCAAAGCTTTCCTTGAGCACGCCATGAACTTAGGTGCAGATTATGTAGCTACTGGCCATTATGCACGTGTGGCTGAAATAGATGGAGAAGTTAAGATGCTTCGAGGCGTTGATGAAAATAAGGATCAAACGTATTTCCTTAACCAGCTTTCTCAAGAACAATTACGTCGTGTATTGTTTCCGATTGGTGAGTTGAAGAAGCCTGAAATCCGTAAGATTGCTGAAGCCGCAGGACTTGCTACTGCAAAGAAGAAAGACTCAACAGGAATCTGTTTTATTGGAGAAAGAGACTTTAAAGAATTCTTGAGTCAGTATCTTCCTGCAAAGCCTGGTGAGATGCAAACGTTTGAAGGCGAAGTTAAGGGCAAGCATGATGGATTGATGTACCATACGATCGGGCAGCGTCACGGTCTTGGAATCGGTGGAAGCGGAGATCCTTGGTTTGTTGTCGGTAAGAATTTAAAAGACAACATATTGTATGTCGAACAAGGATTTCATAACGAAAAGCTTTATTCTGACAGCCTAAAAGCAGTAAAGGCAGGATTTGTTTCTGATAGACCGCTCCCTGCTACTTTTAAGTGTACAGCGAAATTCAGATACCGTCAGCCTGACATGGGTGTAACCGTCCATGTGATGGAGGACGAAACGCTACACGTGGTCTTTGATGAAGCACAACGTGCGATCACACCTGGACAAGCAGTCGTGTTTTACGATGGAGATGTTTGTCTAGGCGGAGCAACGATCGATACGGTATACAAAAACGACGAAGCGATCACTTATCTATAAAAGAATGTGGAAAAAACTGGCTTACTAGGACAAGAAATGATCTAGTAAGCCAGTTTTTTTTGCGATAATGAAATAAGGTGCTCGTGCAGCGGCATTCTATGCTCGCTGCACGAGCGATTCCAGAGATTTATGAGCGATTCCAGAAAGCACGAACGCTCTATTCACAAGAGGAACCTACAAAAAATTATGCGCCAGCTACCTTCATTTGTTATACTTTTGAAGGAAATTAAAAGTGGGGGTAATGAAGATGGAATCTTCAAAAGGTCTTGAATATTTACAAAAAGGAAAGTTTGAAGAAGCAGCAAAAAGTTTGGAATCAATGATTGAGACCGATCCTGAAAATCCAGTGCATTATATTAATTTTGGAAATTTACTTTCTGCTGTTCATGAACACGAAAAAGCGATTCAATTCTTTGATAAAGCTCTATCGCTCGATGAAAATGCTGTTGCTGCATACTATGGCGCGGGTATTGCCTGCTACCACCTTGAAGAATTCTCTAAGAGCGCAAAACTTTTTCAAGAAGCCATCAAAGGCGGGCTGCAAGATGGTGACACTCACTTTATGACAGGCATGTCGTTCGTTTCACTCGGTGAACATAAGCTTGCATTTCCTTACTTAATGAGAGCAACTGAGCTCAACACACAAGATCATGAAGCTTTGTTTCAATTCGGTCTCTGCCAAGCCCGAACAGGGGATATTGAGTCTGCATCAACAACTTTTGAAAAAGTTGTTGAACGCGATGAAACGCATGCCGATGCTTGGTACAACCTAGGCGTAACATATAGTTATTTTGATAAAAACGCAGATGCTCTAAAAGCTTTTCAAAGAGCGTTAGACATCCAGCCCGACCATTATCTTGCAGGGAATGGAAAACGAAACATCGAAAGTAAAAAAACTAACCATTAAAGGGGGTGCTTTATGGCACAGCAGCCTTCTTTTCATTTAGAAGATGATTCGACTGAAATAAAAAAGTATATAAAAGGTACGTTAATCTCTACAATTTATCATCAAACAGAGAGTCTCTATACAGTCGCCAGAATACGGGTAAAAGAGACGAACGAAAATTACAACGAAAAAGAAGTTATGATTACAGGAATCCTTCCTCCATTAAGAGAAGATGAGCTTTATTTGTTTTATGGGAAATTTAAAGATCATCCGAAATATGGTAAGCAATACGAAGTTGAACTGTTCCAAAAAGAGATGCCTCAATCTAAGGAAGCTATGATTCAGTATCTTTCGAGTGATTTATTTAAAGGGATCGGTAAGAAGACTGCCGAGCATATTGTAGAAGTCATGGGAAACGATGCGATCACAAAGCTCTTAGAATCACCGGAATATATTAGTCAGATTCCAAAGCTAACAGAAGAACAAGCTCAAAGTTTGCAAAGGTCCCTCATGCAGAATCGAGGATTAGATCAAGTGATGATGGTCGTGCAACCCTATGGGATCGGGCCGCAGATTGCGATGAAAATTTTTCAAACATATCAGGATGATGCTGTAAAGATCATTAAAGACGAGCCGTATCGACTGATTGAAGACGTTTCTGGAATTGGGTTCCACCGAGCTGATGAAATTGCAAAAGGAAATGGGATGCAAGTGAATCATCCAAAACGAATTCAAGCTGCTTGTCAGTTTGTACTTCGTGATCAAGGAACAGATCTTGGACACTCCTACCTACCGATGGATGAACTGTTAGAAGGTGTAAGAAAGCTTTTAGCAGATGGAAAGAATACGGTAGATGAGATGAGTATTTTTCGTGAGATTCAAGATATGGAAACTGAGCAACGATTGATCGTAAGAGAGAACGTTGTATATCTGCCATCCCTTTATTTCGCTGAGCGTGGATTTGCTCAAAAAATGAATCAATTATTACATAGTCAGAAAAATGATTATCACATTGAGGATTCAAAATTGGAATCTGAGCTAACAGCTCTTGAAAAAAGACTCAACATGAAATATGCGAAAAGTCAAAAAGAGGCTATTAAGAAGGCGTTGACCTCTTCTTTAATGGTTCTTACGGGAGGACCTGGAACAGGGAAAACGACCGTGATTAAAGGAATCGTCGAACTTTATAGTGAGATTCATGGTGTAAGTTTGAACCCTGATGATTACCGAGGAAAAAAAGAGTCGTTTCCAGTTTTACTCGTTGCTCCAACAGGTCGAGCTGCAAAGCGTATGACTGAGTCTACAGGAATACCCGCTCACACGATTCATCGCTTGTTAGGATGGAAAGGTGGAGGTACTTTTGAAAAAAATGAAGATGAACCCATTGACGGAAAACTTTTGATCGTCGATGAAATGTCAATGGTGGATATATGGCTTGCTCATTCTCTAGCCAAAGCTTTGCCACCACAGATCCAGATCATTTTTGTTGGTGATGAAGATCAGCTACCTTCTGTAGGTCCTGGTCAAGTATTAAAAGACCTTTTACAAGCTCAGCATGTACCTCAGTCTCGTTTAGTGGATATTTATAGACAAGCAGAGGGTTCTTCCATCATTCGGTTAGCTCATGAGATGAAGAACGGAAACGTGCCGCAAGATCTGCTTGTCCCACAGAACGACAGACGTTTTTTTGCATGTTCCGGTGAACAAGTGTTTCAGGCTATCCTTCAAGTTTGTGAAAATGCGATTAAAAAAGGATACAGTTCTCGAGATATCCAAGTGTTAGCACCTATGTACAAAGGGCCTGTTGGAATTGATCGATTAAATATGGAACTTCAGCGTCTGTTTAATCCTGAGAAACAAAAACAGCGTCAGTTACAGGTCGCAAATGTGTTTTATCGAAAAGGAGATAAAGTGCTTCAGCTCGTCAATCAACCTGAAGATCAAGTGTTCAACGGAGATATCGGTGAGATCGTTGCTGTTATCTATGCAAGAGAGAACACGGATAAAGAAGATCAGATCGTCATTAGTTTTGATGAGATTGAGGTTACATATAAAAGAAGTGAATTTCATCATTTTACTCACGCTTTCTGCTGTTCGATCCATAAATCGCAGGGCAGTGAGTATCCGATCGTCGTTCTACCTGTCTTAAAAAGCTACTACCGAATGTTAAAACGGAATTTATTATATACAGCAATAACGAGAAGTAAAGAATATCTGATCCTGTGTGGAGAACAAGAAGCGTTTACTTGGGCTGTTGAACGTTCAGATGAAACAGAACGATACTCGGGTCTTACTTCACGTCTTCAAGAGACTATACTGGAAAAAGATTTAATGAATGATACCCTTATAAACGAAACAAACTAGAAATGTTCGAGAGATGTAAGATGTCATCTTGTCGGACATTTCTTTTTTGTCTTTCTAAAAGTTATGATTTTCAAATGTTATTTTCTGTATATTTTCTACAAATTCAGGACACCCTTGTAAAAGTAAAATTTAAAGGAGAGAGAGCAAGTGGAATGTCCGAACTGCAGTAGAAAAGATATCGGGAAAATCGGGGTGAACCAGTATTATTGCTGGAACTGTTTTATTGAGCTTTCCATTGTTAAAGGAAGACTGTCCCTTCATCAAGTGGAAGAAGACGGCTCTCTAACATCACTCGATGATTTATTTGAAGATCAAGATCTGACTTATAGAGAAAGCACATCATAAAAGAAAAAAATCTCTGATGTCGAGGTGATTTAGCATGAGCAGGACGATGAGTTCTCTTTTCGCACTTGGTATTGGAGCGGCAACATATGCGATGAGAAATAAGAGGATGTCAAGAATGTCTAAGATGAACTATAATCTTTCAGATCTTAGTGATCTTTGGACATCACGACGTGTTAAAAAGATTCGTAAAAAAGTCGCAAAAGCCATTTATTAAAGATAGCAAACCCCGTCTCGTAAAAGACGGGGTTTTTTAAGAAAAGGGTGAAGAGATGACAAAAGACATTCGAATGAAGTGGGCTTACAGGTTAACCCTTTCTTTACTATTGTTTTTGTGTTTGTTTCTTTTAATGAAACTTTACCCACTTTATGAACCACTATGGCGTGCGATCAAGGGGGTCATTCTGCCATTTTTCCTTGCAGCTTTAATTACATATCTACTCCATCCCGTCGTTGAATACGTTCATGAAAAAGGATTACCTCGCTTTGTTGCGATCTTAAGCATATACATCCTTTTCTTTGGTGGTCTTGGATTTGCGGCAGTAAAAGGATTTCCGTATTTCGTCGTACAGATGAAGCAGTTGTTAGTGAATGTGCCTGTACTTGCTGAGGATTATAAGGATTTATTGTACCAAGTAGATCGAGGTACATCTGCACTTCCGTATTCGGTTCATTCTAAAATAGAAAATTATATCGTTAAAATGGAAAGTAACGCACAGGATCTATTGACCAATGCGATCTTTTCATTAAGAAAGATTGTAGACTACTTCTTTGTTATCATCGTTGTCCCATTTTTAGTCTTTTATTTTCTTAACGATTTTGAGAAGCTGAAGAAAGCACTTTGGTACCTAACACCGAGAAAATATCGATATGAAGGAAAGCATTTAATAAGAGATATCGACCAATCACTTGGAGGGTACATTAGAGGACAGTTGTTTGTAGGTGCTATACTAGGCGCAGCGGCCATGATTGCTCTATGGATTGTTGGGATGCCATATCCTATACTTTTAGGTCTTGTGATCGCGATAACGGACATCATTCCATACTTTGGTCCGATATTAGGGGCGATACCTGTCGTATTGATCGCACTCACGATTTCTTGGAAGATGGTGTGGATTACGGTAGGGATTATGCTCGTTCTACAGTTCATAGAAGGCAATATCCTTGGTCCGTTTATCGTCGGAAAGAACCTGCATATCCATCCAGTCTTTATTATTTTTTCCCTACTACTAGGTGGAGAACTGGCTGGTGTGCCAGGAATGATCTTAGCTGTTCCGATCTTCAGTGTGATTAAGGTCATTATTATTCACATTAGAGAACACCGACTTCAATCATCGATTGACAAGTAATATTGAATAAACGTATACTATCGCTAGAAGATCAAAAAACGCTGAAAGAGATAAGTACGTTTCAGTCCTTCCAAAAGAGAGAAGCATCCATCGGCTGAAAGATGTTTTAGGAAGAAGCGAAACAGAAAGCTACTCTGGAGTGCAGAAGAAAAATCTGCCGTTATGCCGCGTTAAGGCTTTAATCAAGGTGATATGCTTGAATATAAGCATATAACCAGGGTGGTACCGCGTGAATTCAAACTCTCGTCCCTGTATTTTTTATAGGGATGGGAGTTTTTTATTTTGCATAAGTTTGTAGCTTTAGAATTGATTTTGTACCTAAATTAGCAATTCAATCATTTACATTTTTTAACTAGGCTCTTTCTAAAAGATTGTTGCTTTGTATCTTTTCTCTTCTTATGCAAGTTGATTGCAGCGGAAGGTGGCGAGACTCCTATGGGACGAGCGTTCAGTCCGAAAAGTGGAAGTGGCTCGTTCAGCCCCGACTAGCAAAAGTTGAATGGTTTATGAAGGCGTATTTTGCCTTCTTGACCGTTTAACTTTTGACCTCGAGGGGCTAGCCACTGCAACTAGACAGGTGGAGACTCCTAATGGCGCATAGCGGCAGGAGGCTCACCGCACGCCCCATGGAAAGCGAGCGACCTGGTGCGGAATTCAACTAGCTTTCATAGCAACATGAATACGAAATCAGTCTTTATATTTATCTAAAAAAAGGAGAATGAAAACGATGAGAAATTTGACTTCAGCTCAAGTAAGACAGATGTTCCTTGATTTTTTCCAAGAAAAAGGCCATGGTGTAGAACCTAGTGCATCCTTAGTTCCACATGAAGATCCTACACTTCTATGGATCAATAGTGGAGTGGCTACACTAAAAAAATATTTTGATGGACGCGTGATTCCTGAGAACCCTCGTATCACGAATGCACAAAAATCGATCCGTACGAACGATATCGAAAATGTTGGGATTACAACTCGACACCATACGTTCTTTGAGATGTTAGGAAACTTCTCGATCGGCGATTACTTCAAAGTGGAAGCTATTCTTTGGGCTTGGGAGTTCTTAACGAGTGAAAAATGGATCGGCTTTGATCCTGAAAAACTCTCTGTGACCATCCATCCGGAAGATGATGAAGCATTTGATATTTGGACAAAGCAAGTAGGATTACCTGAAGAGCGTATCATTCGTTTGGAAGGCAACTTCTGGGATATTGGTGAGGGACCGAGTGGACCAAATACTGAGATCTTCTATGACCGCGGTGAATCTTTTGGCAGTGATCTGTCTGATCCAGAGCTATATCCAGGTGGAGAGAACGATAGATACCTTGAGGTCTGGAACCTGGTGTTCTCACAGTTCAACCATAATCCAGACGGAACATATACGCCGCTTCCTAAGAAGAATATCGATACAGGTATGGGACTTGAGAGAATGGTTTGTGTGATTCAAGATACGAAGACTAACTTTGAAACCGATCTATTCATGCCGATCATCAAAGAAACAGAAAAGCTTTCTGACACTTCTTATGGCTTAAGTACAGAAACTGACACTGCGTTTAAAGTAATCGCTGATCACATTCGTACGGTAAGCTTCGCGATTGGTGACAGTGCTCTACCATCGAATGAAGGAAGAGGATATATCCTTCGTCGTTTGATCAGAAGAGCGATTCGTTTTGCGAAAAAGATCAATATCAACAAGCCTTTCATGTATGAACTAGTTCCAACAGTTGCAGACATCATGGTTGACTTTTATCCAGAAGTAAAAGAAAAAGTCCCATTCATTCAAAAAGTTATTAAGACAGAAGAAGAGCGTTTCCATGAGACGATCAACGAAGGGCTTGCTATCTTAGAAGATGTTATGGCAAAAGAAAAAGAAGAAGGAAGAAACATTATCTCTGGAAAAGACGCATTCAAGCTTTATGATACGTTTGGATTCCCGTTCGAGCTTACCCAAGAATATGCGGCTGAAAATGGAATGGATGTTGATCTAGAAGGCTTTGAAAACGAGATGAAGGCTCAACGTGAACGCGCACGTGCAGCAAGACAAGAAGTGGACAGCATGCAAGTGCAAGGCGGCGTTCTTTCTGACATTACCGTAAAGAGTGAATTCTCTGGTTATGACCACCTATCAGGAGAAGCTCAAATACTTGAAGTTCTTCAAAACGGTGAGCGTGTTGCGATGGTAGCCGCAGGTGAAGAAGCTCAAGTTATCTTGGATGTTACGCCTTTTTATGCAGAAAGCGGTGGTCAGATTGCTGACCAAGGTACCATTACAGGTAAAGAACTGGCACTAAAAGTGAAAGATGTTCAAAAAGCGCCAAACGGACAAAACCTACACACAGTTGTTGTTGAAAAAGGTGTTCTCGAAAACAATATCGAAGTTTCTGTCAAGGTTGACCCTGAGATTCGTGCAAAAGTAGTGAAGAACCATACGGCTACTCATCTTCTTCATCAAGCATTAAAAGATGTTCTTGGAACACATGTGAATCAGGCTGGTTCTCTCGTTCAAGAAGGTCGTTTGCGTTTTGACTTCACACATTTCGGAAGCATCTCATCAGAAGAGCTTGAAAAGATCGAAGAGATCGTAAACGAAAAAGTATGGGGCAACATTCCTGTTGAAAAGATGGTTAAGAATATTAACGAAGCAAAAGCGATGGGAGCTATGGCTCTTTTCGGTGAAAAGTATGGTGAAACCGTACGCGTTGTAAAAGTAGGAGACTATAGTCTTGAACTTTGCGGTGGGTGTCACGTGAATAATACGTCAGAGATCGGTTTGTTTAAGATCGTTTCAGAATCCGGAATCGGGGCAGGGACACGCAGGATCGAAGCTGTAACAGGTGAGAACGCGTACCGTTTGATGAACGGACAAGTACAACTTTTAAAAGACACGGCAGCTAAGTTAAAAACAAATCTTAAGGACGTGCCTCAGCGTATCGATGCATTAAATGATCAAATTCGCGAGTTGCAAAAAGAGAAAGAATCTCTTGCAGCTAAAATTGGAAATATGGAAGCAGGCAGCTTGGTCGATGAGGTGCAAACGATCAACGGTGTATCTGTTATCGCTAAAAAAGTGAGCGGCGTGGATATGAACGGTTTGCGTTCGATCGTGGATGACTTAAAGAATAAGCTTCAAAGTGGAGTTGTTATTCTTGGAGCTGAAAATGGTGGAAAAGTAAATATCGTGGCTGGAGTAACAAAAGATTTAGTGACAAAAGGCTATCATGCGGGTAACCTAGTAAAAGAAGTGGCTGTCCGTTGTGGCGGAGGCGGTGGAGGCCGTCCAGATATGGCTCAAGCTGGAGGAAAAGATCCTGAGAAGCTGCAAGAAGGAATAGATTCTGCAGTTGAATTGATCAAAACCGTTTCCTAAGCTTTCATCTTTCATGTACAATAGAGACAAGAACTAATTTGTCCCTTAAGGGAGATCTTCAGAAAGAGGTGTTCGCCAGTGAGTTCAATGGACAAAACGATGAAGTTTAACTTCAACGAAGATGATGCTTATAAGACGAATGTTGAAACTGTCCTGTTTTCTGTTTATGACGCCCTGCAGGATAAAGGATATAATCCTATCAATCAGATTGTAGGTTATCTGCTCTCAGGAGATCCGGCTTATATACCTCGTCACAATGATGCGAGAAGCATGATTAGAAAACTGGAGCGAGATGAGCTTATTGAAGAGCTTGTAAAATCATATCTATCCACTCAAAAAGAAGGAAGTCGTTAATTTGACAAAAACACTCGGACTGGATGTTGGAACGAAGACGATCGGTGTTGCCGTCTCAGATGCACTGGGATGGACAGCACAAGGAGTCGAAACGATCCGACGCCGTCCTAATAAGCCAGAAGAAGATTATGCGAGGATCCAAGAGCTGATTCAGTTACATGATATCAGTAAGGTCGTAGTTGGTCTTCCGAAGAACATGAATGGTACAATAGGTCCCAGCGGAGAAGCTTGTCAAAACTTTGCTAAAGATATTGAAAGTCTGACAGGCCTTTCGGTTATCCTATGGGATGAGAGGCTGACCACGATGGCAGCTGAAAGAACATTAATTTCAGCTGATGTGAGTCGAAAGAAACGCAAACAGGTGATCGATAAGCTGGCAGCATCGATCATCCTCCAAGGTTATTTGGACAGCCAACAATAAGAAAAGTAGAGGTGAGCCAATTATGGCAAAAGAAGAACGCGAACGCATTATTATTCCAGACGAGAACGGTGACGAGAATCTATTTGAAGTTTTATTCAAATTTGATGTAGATCAAACTGGAAAATCATACATGGTAACGATTCCTGTAGCTGATTCAGAAGATGATGATACAGATGAAGTTGAGGTTTTCCCTTTCCGTTATGAAGAAAAGGGAGAAGAAGAAGACGATCTTGCTTTATTCCCACTTGAGACAGATGAAGAATGGGACATGATCGAAGAAATGTTAAACACATTTCAAGATGACGAGTACGAAACAGAATAATTGATGAAGTAAAAAGGAAGTTGGTATTCTAACCAACTTCCTTTTTTTATTCCAAATTACGGCCAATCTCGACAATTTCTGCTAGTAAACGTATAATGAAACAGGTGGGAAGGGGGAATAAACATGTTACATCTCCAGTCATCTGGGAATTACATAAATGAAAATAAAAGTAAAAAACGTCGTGCTAAAACAATTGTTCTGTCTATATTGCTTCTAATTGTTGCTTTAATCATCGGTGCTGCTATAGGTGCTTATTATTATTACAATAAAAATATTGGATCGATCGACTCAAATGATCATAAGAAAATCACAGTGGAGATTCCTATTGGTTCTTCCTCTTCAAAAATCGGAAATGAGCTTGAAGAAAAGGGATTGATCAACAGTGGGGATTTTTTCAGACTCTATACAAGAGTTAAAGGTGAAGGTAACTTTCAAGCTGGTATTTACGAACTTACTCCTTCTATGAATCTAAACGAGATCATCTCAGCACTTAAAGACGGAAAGATGTTTAAGAAGCCGGCATTAACCTTAACGATTCCTGAAGGCTATAATGTCCCGCAGATTGCAAAATTGATCAGTCAGAAAACGGGTTATAGTGAGGCAGATATCATTAAGAAGATGGCTGATAAAGCATATTTGAAACAACTTCAAGATAAGTATCCGATCTTACCAGATGATATCATGAAAGCAGGGCTGTACTACCCACTAGAAGGATTTTTGTTCCCTGCTACTTATGATTTTGATGTAAAGAAACCCGAGTTAACAGATGTGATCGGCAAGATGGTCGAACAATCTTCTGTTGTCCTGACCAAACATGAAAATGATATCAAGAATAGCGGTTATTCACTCTTTCAGATCATCACGTTATCCTCTCTTATAGAAGAAGAATCGCAGCGTGAAGAAGATCGAAAAAAGATTGCAGGTGTTTTTTATAATCGCTTGAGCAAAGATATGAAACTCGATTCTGATCCAACTGTTAAATATGCTCGAAAGAATTTTGATGTTCAAGTGTTATACGAACACCTTAAGTATGATTCAAAGTACAACACGTACCTTTATAAAGGGATTCCGATCGGACCTATCACTTCACCAGGTGAAAGAGCGATTGAAGCTGCCCTCCAACCAGTAAAGATGGACGAGCTGTTCTTTTATGCGAGACCAAACGGTGAAGTCATCTACACGAAAACCTTAAGCGAACATAATGCAGTATATAAAAAATACAGAGATGAATGGAAAGTTTGGCAAGAAAAAGACGATAATTAAACATGTTATAGAGGATACTAGTTGGTATTCTCTTTTTTTATGCTCTACCATCAACCTTTTCATAGAATTTAAAAGAAAGTTTTAACCTCTAAGACATGTATAAAACAGCCATAAAAGAATAGGACTCTCGCCTTCAAATAAAGATTATGTTACAATATACCGGTTAGTGTGAAGGAGGCGTGTTACTTTGGTCTCAAATGAATTGAACCAATATATCGAAAAAATTATCCCAACGCGCTCTGAGCAAGTACTAAAAATGGAGCAATACGCAAAAGAGCATAATGTGCCGATCATGGATTTAACAGGGATGGAGACCCTTTTGTCTTATGTTAGATTGAAAAAACCGAAACGTATATTAGAAGTAGGAACAGCGATTGGATATTCCGCCATCCGAATGGCTCTTGCATATGAGAATGCTGAAATTATTAGTATTGAAAGAGATGAAGAACGGTACAATATAGCAAAAGATAATGTTACATCGTTTCATCTAGAGAGCAGAATTACGTTGCTATTTGGAGATGCGAATGAATTGCAGAGCCAAGTAGAAAACTATGCCCCATATGACTTTATTTTTATAGATGCAGCAAAAGGACAATATCAAAACTTTTTTGATCATTATTCCTCCATGCTGTCACCTGATGGCATCATCGTCACAGATAATGTTCTCTTTAGAGGGTACGTCGCTGATGAAAGCGGCTTAGAGAGTAGAAGACTTCGTTCTCTAGTAAAAAAAATTAGAAGTTTTAACGAATACATGATGCAGCATCCTGACTATCAGTCTTCAATCTTACCGGTTGGGGATGGCATGATGGTGAGTATTAGAAATTCTTAATGGGACATGCAGTTTGGAGGAGTAATCAAAATGGCACAAAAACCAATTGTAATTGGGGTTGCAGGTGGATCTGGATCTGGTAAGACAACGGTAGCAAAAGAAATTTACAGGCAATTTGCTAACCAATCCATCTTAATCATAGAGCAAGATGCGTATTATAGAGATCAATCAGAAAAATCGATGGAAGAACGATTGGACACGAATTATGATCATCCTCTTGCTTTTGATAATGATTTGTTAATTCAACATATTTCTTCACTTCTAAAATACGATTCCATCGAAAAACCAGTGTACGACTATACAGCACATACAAGAAGTGATAAAATTATCCCAGTTGATGCTAAAGATGTCATTATACTGGAAGGTATCTTGATCCTTGAAGACGAACGACTACGTGATTTGATGGACATTAAGCTGTTTGTAGACACGGATGCAGATGTGCGTATTATTAGAAGAATGGTTCGAGATATTCGTGACCGTGGAAGAACACTTGAATCTGTAATCGATCAATATACATCTGTAGTAAGGCCGATGCATAATCAATTTATAGAACCAACGAAGCGTTATGCAGATATTATTATTCCAGAAGGCGGCCAGAACCTCGTTGCGATCGACTTAATGGTAACAAAAATCAAGACGATTTTGGAAGACAAAGCATTATTGAAAAAATGAGGAAGATTATCCTCATTTTTTCGGTATACACGGACAATTTGAGCTTTAAGCCATTTGGCAATCAACTATTGACCCATTTTTTATACATACCCTAGCCGAATTATCATATAACGTAACAAGGGTACTGATTATTTAAGGAGTGAAAACAATGGCAGACGAGAAAAAACACTATATGACCTTAGAAGGTAAACAGAAGCTAGAGAACGAACTTGAGTTTTTAAAAACAGAACGTAGAAAAGAAGTAGTGGAACGAATTAAAGTAGCGCGTAGTTTTGGAGATCTTTCGGAGAACTCTGAGTACGATGCAGCAAAGGACGAGCAGGCATTCGTAGAAGCTCGTATCGTTCAATTAGAAAAAATGATCCGTGATTCTGTTATTATTGAAGATAATAAAGACCAATCTGATAACGTTTCCATCGGGAAAACAGTCAAGTTTAAAGAGCTTCCAGATGGTGACGAAGAAACATACATCATCGTAGGTAGTGCAGAAGCAGACCCGTTTGAAGGGAAAATTTCTAACGATTCACCAATGGCGAAAAGTCTTTTAGGTAAAAAGCCTGGAGATAAAGTTTCTGTTCAAACGCCTGGTGGCGAAATCAGCGTTGTCATCCTAGAAGTAAAATAAACAAATTATGATTAGAAGACTTGCATTTAGCTGCAAGTCTTCTTTTTTATGCAACCGTTTAGGAACAAAACCAGTGGGTGAGAATAGGAGTAAGGTGGTGAGCACGTGTTATCAAAGAAAAGAACGATGATAGTGGCACTTTTTTTCCTTTTTCTTATCTTTTTTCTCACGTATCGGTTAGCAGATATACAGTTGATCTCTACTACTTCCTTCTCGAAAAATAATATCAACCTCATACAAGAAAGTGTGGATCAGCGTACCCACCGATTTACGATCAACGATGGTAGGGGATACTTTCTTGATCGAAATGGTGAACTGCTCTCAACAGATGTAAGTGCTCAAGTAATCGTCTTTCCGAATCTTTACTCAAAAAGATGGCCGATTGATCAGGTTGCTAACATACTTGATATAACAAGAGGTATCTTTACAAAAAAAGTAAGTGAACTACAGAAACCATCAGCACTCTCTCTATCAAAAGAAATCAGTATAGAGCAGATGAATGAGATCAATAAATTAGAGATTCCCGGGCTCTACGCTCAGCTTGTTACAAAACGAAATCCAACTCCGTTTGCGAATCATATCCTTGGAGCAGTGGGACAAGATCCAGATCAGATCAAAAGAAAGTATGAAGATAAACTAAAAAAAGGCACGGTTACGGTTAGAACAAAAACTGGTAAGAACGGCATGCAATATACATTCGATCCTTTTTTAATATCCGAAGGAGAAACAGAGTATATCTATCATGTGGATCGTCAAGGACAACCGTTGTTTGGCCTTGATGTAAAATTCCGTTCACAATCGAATCCCTTATATCCACTTCACGTGAAAACGACGCTAGATAAGAACATGCAGGAAGCGGTGGAAAAAACTCTGGATGCGCACGGTGTAGCTGAAGGTGGAGCGGTATTGATTGATATAGAAACGAACGAACTGCTGGCAATGTCAAGCAGGCCATTGTTCTCGAGTAAAACGATCTATAAACATGTTGATCATATGACGTCTCAACAAATTCCTGGTTCTGTATTTAAAATTGTAACAGCAGCTGCTGCTATCGAAGAAAATAAGATACAGAACGATAAGTTGTATGATTGTAACTTAAATATATACGGTGAAAAAGACGAGAGGCAACTTGGAATGTTGAATGTAGAGAACAGCTTTACACAAAGCTGCAATAAAGCATTTGGAGATCTAGCTAATGAACTACAAAAAACAGACTTAGGATATATGGAAAAATATGCAGAAAAGTTAGGTCTATTAACGCACAATGGATGGCAAGGAAAAGTCTATCATCTAGAATCATTCTCTCATCTGTATAAAGAAGAAGTGGGGCAGATCTACAGCTCCAAAAAGAAAAGTTCCGATTACAAAAGTTCATTAGCGACCTCACAAACAGCGATCGGTCAGCTCGATGTGAAGGTTACACCACTTGCTGTTGCCAACATGATGGCGACGATTGCTAGGGGTGGGGTCAGTTATGAAGTAAAGTCAGCTAAAAGTGTGAACTTTGCTAATGGTACCGAACTGATTAAATTTGAAGATCATGAAAAAGAAGGTGAAAAGCTCTCTCCTTATACGGTCATGAGACTTCAATCCCTTCTAATGAACGTCGTCAAGGATGAAAAAGGTACAGCACACGCTTTACAAGCTCTGCCTTTTCAAGTTGCAGGAAAATCTGGAACGGCACAAAAAGGAGGAGACCTTCGTTTCAACAATAAATGGTTTGCAGGATATTTTCCAGCTGAAAAGCCTCGTTTTGCTCTCGTGATCGTTGACTTGAAACACGATACGGTAAACCGCACGATTCCTGTATTTAGGGACATTTCTACCGAAATAATGAGAGAAACCGATTCCTGATAGAGGCAATCTGAAAAAGTGTAATAGGAAATAGTGTTCCTATACCACTTCCTCGTGGTAAAATAAAAAAAGTATTTTACTGAGGAGGATATTATGAAACGAAACCAGCGTTATGAATCAAGACTAGAAAAACGAAAACAAAATCGTTTTTTAAACATAGCAATCGGGTTAGTTGTTTTACTGATTGTTGTTGTTGCATTTAATCTTTTCTCAGGTGATGATAACGAAACAGCTTCAACGAACAAATCTAATTCTGAACAAACTACTGAAAACAACGAATCTAATAACAGTTCAATTGAGATGGAAACGGATGATTCAAAGTCAAAACCTGATAACGATGATTCTGAGTCTCAGGATAAAGAAGAATCACAAGACAAAACAGCTGAAGAAGCAACAGAAGAAGAAAAAACGGAATCAGATGCGCCTGAAGGTGGAGGTCCTGAAGGTCCTTGGCAACCGATCGGAACTTCGCAAACCGAGCCTCATACTAAGACATATGACGATGGCTCACAAGACTGGAACGAGATGGTCCAGGCACTTTCATATGCGACAAGCATTCCACAAGATCAAATGACCATCTTTTGGTTAGGAAATGGTGGAGGACCTGATCTTTCAAAGGGTACCGTACAATCGAAAGCCGACGGTAAAAAATATGATGTTATGCTTCAGTGGGTGCCTGAAAAAGGATGGCAGCCGACTAGCGTGACACCTATTCAATAAAATGAAGAAAAACAACCTGTTAAATGTAGCAGGTTGTTTTTTTGTGTTTCTAAATCTTCAGCAAGCAAGATACAAAGAATCAGGTACAAAAAACGATGAGGAATAATAGTCTATATATCACTATAAAGAAAGTTTTTAAATGTATACAACAAACTTTAATAATTGCCAACAGAAAAAGATATTTCATTTGAAAATCTTTAGTAATTATGATAATTTGGAACCTGTAAGATTTTAATTCATAGTATATTGATAGGAATTATATAAATTAAAAGGTGAGTGTGAAAAATGGGACGAGAATTTATTGATCTTTTTGATGAGTGGTCTTCTTCTTATGATGAAACAGTTTCTGGAAATGATCAGGAATATAAGGAAGTTTTTCATAATTATGATGAAATTTTAGAAACAGTCGTTCAGCGTTCCGGAAGTTTTGTCTTAGAGTTCGGAGTTGGAACTGGTAACTTGAGCGAAAAACTTCTTAGAGGCGGGAAACAAGTGATTGGTATTGAGCCTTCAAAGGGGATGCGTGAGAAAGCCTCTGAGCGTCATCCAGATCTAAGGCTTCATGATGGTGACTTTTTGTCTTTTCCAAAACTCGATCAAGAGATTGATACAATTGTAAGTACTTATGCGTTCCACCACTTAACCGATGAAGAGAAAGATCGAGCGATCGGACAGTATAGCCAGCTGCTTAAAAAGAATGGTAAAATTGTTTTTGCAGATACCGCTTATCTAAATGAAGACGATAAAAAAGAGCGTCATGAAAAAGTAAGATCACAAGGTTTTTTAAACTTGTTAAAAGATCTTCAGACCGAGTATTATACGACGCTTGGAGTACTAGAAGATCTGTTTAAGAAACATGATTTTGAGGTCTCGTTCAAAAAACTTAACGAATACGTCTGGCTGATGGAAGCGGTAAAAAAATAGACATTGGAGAATCTTATGAAAAGAATTGGAATTATTGGTGCAATGGAAGAGGAAGTAGTTCTTTTAAGAGAGCAACTAGTAGATCTAGAAGAAAATAAGCTTGCGGGTTGTGAATTTTACAAAGGATTACTGGACGGCCAAGAAGTCGTGTTATTAAAATCAGGAATCGGGAAAGTAAACGCAGCGATCGGGACTACGTTGATGATTCAGCTTTATGGACCAGATGTTATTTTGAATACTGGATCTGCTGGTGGATTTCATTCAGATCTGAACGTCGGGGATGTAGTCATTTCGACCGATGTTCGTCATCATGATGTAGATGCAACGATCTTTGGTTATGAGCACGGTCAAGTGCCACAGATGCCGCCTAACTATCTTCCTGACGAAAAACTTGTAAATGCAGCCGAACGAGCTGGTGCGAGAGTAGAAAACATCCAAGTAGCAAAAGGTTTGATCGCTTCAGGCGATTCGTTTATGAGTGATCATGCTAGGGTAGAAGATATCAGAGGCAAGTTTCCGACTCTATATGCTGCTGAGATGGAAGCTGCTGCTATCGCTCAAACGTGTTATCAATTCAAAGTTCCTTTTGTGATCATCCGTTCTTTATCTGATATCGCAGGAAAAGATGCACGAGTTTCTTATGACCAATTCCTACAAACAGCATCTAAGAACTCAGCAGAACTAGTACAAAAAATCGTTGAGGAGCTGAAATCAAAATGACAAAGAAAATGAACGTTGAAAGCTTTAACCTTGATCATACGAAAGTAGTTGCACCTTATATCCGTTTAGCAGGGACGACTACAGGAGCGAACGGAGATATCATCCATAAGTATGACATCCGCTTTTGTCAGCCGAACAAAGATCATATGCCGATGGAAGGACTTCATTCCATCGAACATCTGATGGCGGAAAATATTCGAAATCACCATTCTACTGTAGTGGACATCAGTCCTATGGGCTGTCAGACTGGTTTTTATCTATCTGTGATCAACCATGATAACTACGATGAAATTTTAGAAGTTCTCGAGAAAACGTTGAACGATGTTTTAGAAGCAACTGAAGTACCTGCATGTAATGAAGTTCAATGTGGATGGGCAGCTAACCACAGTCTTGAAGGAGCGAAAGAGATCGCGCGCAAGATGCTTGCTAAAAAAGATGAGTGGCATATTGTTTTCGGAGAATAGAGGACGATTCCAATGAAATATTTTAAAAACGTACATGAGTTGATCGGTAACACACCTCTTATGGAGATCACTCAATTTTCACTTCCGGAAGGTGTTCGTTTATTTGCAAAACTGGAGTTCATGAATCCAGGAGGAAGTGTAAAAGACCGTCTAGGTTTGGAGCTGTTGGATGCAGCTCTATCTAAGGGGGATCTTGTGCAAGGTGGTACGATCATCGAACCTACAGCAGGAAACACAGGGATCGGTCTTGCTCTTGCTGCGATCAATAAGGGGATAAACGTAATCTTTGTTATTCCAGAAAAGTTTAGTATAGAAAAACAAGAGCTTATGAAGGCGTTGGGTGCCACCATCGTTCATACCCCTACTGCCGATGGAATAAAGGGAGCGATTCAAAAAACGAAAGAATTATTGAATGAGATTCCGAATTCTTTCTCTCCATCTCAATTTTCTAACCCAGATAACCCTAACACGTACTACAAAACATTAGGTCCAGAAATCTGGGATGAGCTTGATGGCAATGTTGATGTTTTTGTAGCAGGAGCGGGTACAGGTGGTACGTTTATGGGTACAGCTCGTTACTTAAAAGAAAAGAACAAAAACGTGAAGACCGTTATTGTTGAACCTGAAGGCTCTATTCTTAATGGTGGAGAATCCGGACCTCATAAAACAGAAGGAATCGGTATGGAATTTCTTCCTGGATATATGGATTCCTCGTATTTTAACAGCATCCATACGGTAATGGATGTTGATGCATTCCAAAGAGTCGCTGAATTAGCCAAAAAAGAGGGGCTCCTTGTTGGAAGCTCCTCAGGAGCTGCTTTACACGCTGCACTCATTGAGGCACAAACCGCGCAACCAGGACAAAACATTGTCACGATATTTGCAGATAGTTCAGAGCGATATTTAAGCAAGAAAATTTATGAAGGAGGCATCTGATAATGAAACGTAAAACAAAACTGATCCACGGAGGCATTCCTTCTGATAAAACAACAGGGGCTGTGTCATTTCCGATCTACCAAGTAAGCACATACAAGCAAGAAGATGTGGGGGTTCATAGCGGATTTGAATATTCTCGTACTGGGAACCCAACTCGACATGCGTTAGAAGAACTGATCAAAGATCTAGAAGGAGGCAAACGCGGATTTGCGTTTGGCTCAGGAATGGCTGCCATTACTGCTGTTATGATGTTATTTGATTCTGGTGATCACGTTATTCTAACAGATGATGTATACGGTGGTACGTATCGTGTGATGACAAAGGTCCTAAACCGTCTCGGTATCGATTCAACGTTTGTAGATACTACAGACATCGAACAGATTGAAGCGGCTTTAAAACCGAACACGAAGGCGGTCTATGTAGAAACACCAACAAATCCATTATTAAAGGTTACAGATATCGAAGCTGTTGCATCATGGGCAAAAGCGAAAAACCTTCTGTTCATGGTAGATAACACGTTTAACACACCATATTGGCAGAATCCGATCGAATTAGGAGCAGATATTGTTCTTCACTCTGCTACGAAATATATTGGTGGCCATAGTGACGTTGTAGCAGGTCTTGTCGTGGTTAACGACGATAAGCTTGGAGAAGATCTGCATTTCGTCCAAAACTCAACAGGCGGCGTTCTAGGGCCTCAAGATTCTTGGTTGCTCATTCGTGGGATTAAAACGCTTGGGTTGCGTATGGAAGCTCATGAAAGCAATACGACGAAAATCGTTGAATTTTTAAAATCTCATTCAGCTGTAGAAAAAATTTATTACCCAGGACTAGAAGATCATCCTCAGCACGAGATAGCTAAAAAGCAATCTGGCGGCTTTGGTGGTATGGTATCGTTTGATGTTGGTTCACAAGCGAATGCTGATGCACTTTTGAAAAAGGTAAAATATTTCACACTTGCAGAAAGCTTAGGCGCAGTTGAGAGTTTGATCTCGGTTCCTGCTCGAATGACACATGCTTCTATACCTGCAGAACGAAGAGCAGAGTTAGGAATAACTGATGGATTGGTTCGAATCTCAGTTGGTATTGAAGATGCTGACGATCTGATCGATGATCTGAAGAATGCTTTAAGTTAAATGAAGAACACAAATAAAAGAACAAGTGCTTTAACAGGCACTTGTTCTTTTATTTCTGCTGCCTTAGTATGTCAATAAAACGAGGGCAAAATGTGAGCCTGAAAAATTAAAAAGGTGAGGGGTATAAGACACGTTTAGATTGTCGAAATTTGTAAACTCGCCGGTTTAGAAGTAAAACTCGCTGGATTAAAGTCATAACTCGCCGGATTAATTCCAAAATTTCCTGAATTACCTCTTTGGATACCCCGTAAGGTATAATCTGCTAACATTTTCAAAACACACAATGAATCTTTTTTGGCTCTAATTAATACAAGATAAATTCACCTTCAAATTAAATCGTACGATGCTAATTTTTGATCACAATTTAGACAAAATTACTTCACGCTTTTGTCAAAATCTGCTTGGTAGGTTGCTATCTTCCCTATGTTATCCTTTATATAGAGATTAGGAGTAGGAGGTAGACACCGTTATGAAAAACAATGCTGAATTAATTCAAAAGAAAATCGCTGACTACCAGCGCTTCGGTTTTATTTTATTGGCTGTTAGCACGTTCTTTTATTTAGGACTGGTACTTCCTGTCGAAGACAAAAACTTTGTTCAATCCATCACACTAGGTATTGCATCTACAACGTGCTTAGGGTTCACTGCACTTATGTATAGAGTAGTGAGAAAATGTAAAACTCAATTACAAGAATTAAGTGAGTAAAACGATATAGATAATTTCACGTACCGTCCCTTCAGTAGGGGCGGTATTTTTTTATGTTCTCAAAACGGAATAGATAAGAAAGCGTCTCCGCAAAACTTCACAAGTGATATGACTTAAAAGCTTAATTTTCCAGACTTTCATAAGTTCAAATTAGATAGTTTATTGAGATAGAACAATCGGGTATGGATACAGAACGGCTGATGAAGGTCATACTAAGTTTTAACAATCTATTTTAAGAAAGAAGTGGAGTTAGTGGGTATCATCTGGGCACTTATTACAGCAGTCTGCTGGGGTAGTATCGTATTAGTGAGCGAAAAACTCGGTGGAGATTTTCACAGTCAAACATTTGGAATGACACTCGGAGCTCTGTTGTTTTCGATTGTTGCATTCTTTATCGTGCAACCTGATTTTAATATCACAGTTTTTGCGATCGGTATTGTATCAGGGATCTTTTGGGTGATCGGACAGCGGAACCAATTTGCTAGTGTTGATTATTTGGGGGTCTCTAAGATTGTTCCTCTCTCAACTGGGTTGCAGTTGTTCGGAACGACGTTGTTCGGTGTAATCGTTTTTCATGAATGGAAAACAACTACCGAGATCATCATCGGAATTATTGCAATCTGTGCAATTATAGCGGGAGCTTTATTAACATCTAGAAGAAGTGAGCAAGGAGACGAAAAGGACAAACAAAACTTTAAGAAGGGACTTACCATTCTCCTCATTTCAACAATTGGATATGTTACATACGTCGTTATTATCAGATGGTTCGAAGTAAATGGTTGGCAGGCGATTCTACCTCAGGCGGTAGGGATGTTTATAGGTGCGCTCGTTTTATCTTTTAAACATAAACCTTTCAATAAGTACTCTGTTCGCAATATTTTAACAGGATTGATTTGGAGCACAGGTAATTTGACACTGCTGCTGTCATTGCCTCTTATCGGAATCGCGACAAGCTTCTCCCTTTCACAGACGGGTATTATCATATCAACACTCGGAGGAATCTTCTTATTAGGTGAAAAAAGAAGCAAGAAAGAAATCATTTGGGTGATCTCAGGATGTGTTCTCATCATAGCAGGTGGCGTCATGTTAGGATTCACAAAATCATAGAGGAGATGAACAGTATGTATCCAGATTTAAAAGGAAAAACGGTTATTATCACAGGTGCGGCCACGGGTATCGGTAAGGCTTGTGCATTAAGATTCGGACAAGAACAAGCGAATGTTGTGATCAATTTTCATTCAGATAAACAAGTGAAAGAAACAGAAGAAATGATTAAGGAAATTAAGAATAGCGGCGGAAACGCAATTGCTGTACAAGGGGATGTAACAAAAGAAGGTGACATCAAACAACTTATTGAAAAAACAATTAGTGAGTTTGGATCGCTAGACATCATGATTAACAACGCAGGTATTGAAAATGAAGTGCCATCCCATGAGCTCACATTAGACGATTGGAACAAAGTTATATCTACAAATTTAACCGGCCAGTTTCTAGGTTGCAGAGAAGCGATCGATTACTTCTTAGAGCATGATATCCAAGGAGCTGTCATTAACATGTCGAGTGTGCATGAGATCATTCCATGGCCGCATTTTGTGCATTACGCAGCAAGTAAAGGCGGAATTAAGCTGATGACACAAACGCTCGCACTTGAATATGCTCCTAAACGAATCAGAATCAACAGCATTGCCCCTGGTGCGATCAATACACCAATCAATGCAGAAAAGTTTTCTGATCCAAAACAAAAAGAAGGCGTTTTAAAGTTAATTCCTATGGGGTATATCGGTGAGCCTGAGGAAATTGCGGCGACCGCGGTCTGGTTAGCCTCCAATCAAGCTAGTTATGTTACAGGATTAACATTGATCGCTGACGGCGGTATGACGTTATATCCAGGCTTTCAAGCTGGAAAAGGGTAAAAGAAAAAGTCCACTTTCTACAAGTGGACTTTTTTGTGTGCTTATAAAAGGATTCCCGTTAATGTACCAACACAAAGTAGGATACCAAAAGCCATATGAAGTAGTGCAGTTAAACCAAGTGCTTTGTTTAATTCTTTGGCATCCCACGTGGAAATCGCAATCTTCAACCCTTTTAATGCTATAGGAAGAGTGATCGCAGCAATAAGGCTCCAAAGCGGTAAGATATCTAAGAATATAAGAGCTAATAAACTTACATATGCACCAAGCATTAAGACATAATATTCTAATCGCGATGCTTTTCTTCCGATCAAACCGGCAACGGTTGTTTTACCAATCTGTTTATCTGTATCGAAGTCGCGCAAGTTATTGGCATGTAAGATAGCCATCACTAGAAGAGCGTTCGGGATAGCAGCTAAAAAGATCTCTGTGTTTAACGTTAATGTTTGTGTGTAGAAAGAACCAACAACTGCGAGGATACCTAGCGTACTTCCAGATGCGATCTCACCTAGTCCATTGTAAGCAAGTGCATAACGAGTAGCGGTGTAAAAATAGCCTACAAGAAGTGACGGAATCCCGAAATAAAGTACTACAGGGCCGGTAAGTGCGGTTAAAATAAGTCCCACGATAATACTTAGACCAAAGAAAATAAGTCCTGTGATATATACTTGGCGAGGAGTCATCTCTTTTCGGTCGATGACGCCTGATGGGCTTAACGACCCTGGAATATCCGCACCTTTTACATGATCAAAATAGTCGTTCACTAAGTTTGTTCCGCACTGAAGAAAAACAGCACCAATAAGTGTTAGAAAGAAAGTAGTCCAATGAACGCTTGTCCACTGCAACGCAAGAATTGTCCCGAATATGACAGGAATGACTGAAGCTGTTAATGAAAAAGGCCGGGTTGAAGCAAATATGACCTTAGGATGTATCATTTGTGTTTCCCCCTTTACACTCATCATTATAGTAAAAGTTTGTGAAAGTGTACACATAATTATCTTGTAAAGGTACTGCCTATTTATAGAAAACCTCACCTTTTTTTGTAAACTTTCAATTTCAGATGCATATACTTATTTAGGATAAAAAACTCTTTACACTTCTTGGTAAATAGTGTAAGGTTTTCTAAGTAAAGTAAATTATAAAAAGGAGGTTGAACAAAATGATGATGTACATTAAAACGATTTACCAACTGAATAAATCTTTACGTTCGACCGCCAATCAGAGCAGTATGTCTATTTAACTTTATTTAAAAGACACCGCAGGTCGAATACCTGCGGTTTTTTATGTGCTTTTTTAACACTGCAGGAGTTATTCTGCGGTGTTTTTTTATAAATCTTTAAAGGAGGAGAAGCAAATGATAATGATTGGAATTACACTGCTAACTTGGCTTTTAACGGAGAAAGATTCAACCTGAGGGAAAAAATACGATTGAAACGAAGGAGCTAATAAATTTATGTTTACATTACACTTGTTTTTTGTAACGATAACCTTTTCTATTAAAAGAAATAATCGTTCTGATGAACTTTACGCACGTGATCTGGAAGTAAAAACACTTTATGATCGTGCTAAAGAAAAGGCATCTTATAATTTGTCATCATGGCTGTAAAAAAATAAAAGTAGCGTGTGCCGATTCGGCATGCGCTACTTTTTTATACAAGAAGGCAAGAAATAAGATAGGTTATCGGTTATTGCGTTTCCAATACGAAAACCAAAAGCACTTGGTTTTCCGTTAATGATAAATGTTCCTGTCATTCTGTAGCCTTCTTGAGCTCCTCTTTGAGATTGAAATGTCATTTTTGGAAGCGATACATACTTTTGATATACACTTACATAGTTGTCATAACTATGGTGTTTGTCTTGATCTATTAAGTAGCCGTTACCATCAAAAATACGAACTGTATCTCCTTCTCTACCAAAAACAGGTTTTTGCACATACTTTTCTTTGTTCTTTAAAAACGTGTCTGGTTCAAGGTAGGTAGGTAAGAAATAGCGTTCGATCCATGCGTGTTCTTCACTTGAAAAGTAAGGAGAGCGTTCTTCGTGTAACCCCCAAATGACGGCTAGAATGGCTTTGCTCTGTAGTAAAAAGGCTGATGGTGGATTAATGATTGCCAATTTATTTTGAACGACAAGCTCTGTAAGCTGTAATCCGATATCTTCGTTCGTCACTTTGTCTACATCTTGTATAAGAAGCTCGATCGGAAAAGTTTGTCTATATAAAACATCGATTTTCTTCCCTTTTTGATCGAACAAGCCGATTCCTTTTCGTATGACCAATTCTTCTAAAGGTACAAACTCAGAAGGAAATCCAGAAAGCTCTTTTAAATATAGAACAGTCTGCTTATCTTCAATGTTCTCTTCATGAGCTGTGAAAACGATGTGAGGGGCATGCTCCGTCTGTAAGTGTCGATATGCACTCAAGATGGAGGAGCGTACAGCGTTCTGTAATTGTTTTTCTTTTTCTTCGTTCGGATCTCTATATCCGTGATGCTTACAGATCAATCCGTTCACCTTGAAGCATTCGTAAATAAAAGTGGGTGTATCACTGTTAAACTCCATGATTTTATGACCTTCAGATGTTTCGATTGAGTCGATCCTTCCGATAACGGTTTTAGTTAATGGGGTCTGATGCCGAAGAAAAGAATTTAGAGCTGATGGAAAACCTAGAAGCTGCAAAGTATCATCTTCAATATTTTCAGACTGTAGGAGAGAGGCCGTCTTAAACAAAATATGGCCAGCTCTTTCACCAAGAAGCCTCGCATCTTTTACAGCGTCTTCTGAGATTTCAGCAGGTTCATATAAAGCATATTCTTGACCATACATATCGGCCCAGAACTCAGGTAGCTGATTATAAAATTTTTGTCTATTATCTATATAGGTCATGCGTTTAATTACCTCCAAAACATACGGATACAACAATAAACTGGTATGATAAACATAACAAATTATAAAGAGGATGAAAATAATGGAACTTACTTATTTTATCGAAAGAGATAACGAATATGAAGCTTTCTTAACGTATAAGATTCCAAAAAACATGCATAACGATGAAAAATATGCTCGACAGCTCTGTGAATTTTTTGTAACAGGTGGTAAAGAGTACGAGCTGCAATCGAATGAAATGAAAGGTAGCGAGGAAATTTTAATCGTAAAAGAAATAGGAGAAGCTCGAAGATTTACGGAGGAAACGAGTTACAAAGGAAGAGGGATATTTTTAGAATTCCGCTCTTATAACGCTTCAGGAGATATGCCTGTACTTCATACCCAAGCTTTAAACAGCCATTGGGATGTTATCCGTTATTTATTAAAAGACGTAGTAGATATACCTGGTAAAGGACAGTTTTTACGTGATTCAGCTGAAATAGATGAAGACCGTGCTGTTTATGTGATGTATGTCGGGGATAAAATTTAAGCATGTGGCCATTGCCACATGCTTTTTTATCGCTCTTTTCTAAAAGATTGTTGCTTTGAACTCCTTGGACAATTGATTGGAGTGGAAGGTGCGAGACTCCTACGGGACAGGCGGGCAGCTGAGACACTTAAGAGTGAAACGTACGAATGTGGCTCAGCGCTTGCCCCGTGGAAAGCGAGCAGCCTGGAACGGAAATCAACACTTCCAAAAGCATCAAAGTTTACGAAAACAGCCTTATTTATTAATATGTAAGACACTGAGCGATAACCCAACCAACGGAAACACTCAAAAACATAACAAGAAGTCCAACGGCTTTGTTATCTGCATCGATTGCTTTTGAGATGCTCGAACGAATCGCTAGGTGTTCTGCTACGAATAGAGCTACGATTTGTGCAACAATCCCGACAGATCCCCAAATCAGCAAATCAACGATGCTCAAAGAATTTGCGATTGAAGATCCAATGACGAAAGCAAGACCAAAAAGTCTTCCGCCAAGTGACAATGCCGCTGCACAGTTTCCCTTACTAATTAATTGAAGTTCTTTCGTTTTTGTTGTTAGTTCAAATATAATGAAGCCGACAAAAAGTAAACCAAGCCCTGTAGCTGCATAAAGGGCAAAATTAAGAAATAAGTTATCCATCTTCACAACTCCTCATGATTTATCCGCCAAATCCTTTGCTTCCTCCGAAGCCAGATCCACCGCCTTTGAAACTCGAACTACTCTTGTAGGATTTATAAGCAGAGCTTTTTAATAAGCTGCTCTTTCCTTTGTAGTAGCTTCCACCGTGGTAATAGTGACCGAAATAACGAGAACCGGTGTCATCACATTCATATACCCCGTCATCTTCATCCCATTCCCAATCCTGGCATTCCGTATCAGTTGGCTCTGGTGGAATATCTTGCGCTTGGTCGTTACAGCCAGAGAGCATAACTGCAACAGAAGCAGAGGAAACACCTGCGATAAGTTTTTTTGTTTTATTCACATCTTCACCTCATTCCATGCTCAATTATAGTATGGATCACTCTGTATTTGAACCATTTATTTCTAGTACGATTGTAAAAATAAAAAGGTTCCCTGGTTTTTAAAGATGTACAGACACACCCAAGCCCAGCACAGCATAAAGATAAGGGAATAGAGAATCGTCTTGGAGGTGCTGTCATGTCATTAGTAGGTGTGTTGGCTTACTTTTTCAAGGAAGTTATGCTCTTTGTATCATATGTTAAAAACAACGCGTTTCCCCAGCCCCTGTCTGAAAATGAAGAAAAGCAGTACTTAAAAGAGATGGCCGAAGGAAACGAACATGCAAGAGCCATGTTGATCGAACATAACTTAAGGCTTGTTGCGCATATCGTGAAAAAATTTGAAAACACCGGTGAAGATACGGAGGACTTAATATCAATTGGCACGATCGGACTGATAAAAGCCATTGAAAGTTACTCGAGAGGTAAGGGAACGAAGCTTGCAACGTATGCTGCTCGATGTATAGAAAACGAAATATTGATGCATCTACGCGCTCTAAAGAAAACAAAGAAAGATGTTTCCCTTCATGACCCGATCGGAACGGACAAAGAAGGAAATGAGATTACATTGATCGATGTGTTGAAAGCGGAAACAGAAGATGTTGTGGATGCCATCCAATTAAAGATGCAAAAGAAGAAGATATACGATTATATTCATGTGTTGGATGACCGTGAAAAAGAAGTGATCGTCGGACGGTTCGGACTCGATCTTCAAAAAGAAAAAACACAGCGTGAGATCGCAAAACAGCTAGGGATATCGAGAAGTTATGTTTCAAGGATCGAGAAGCGAGCGCTTATGAAGCTGTTTCATGAATTTTACCGAAGCCGCCAGCAATCAGAACGATAAATCCTTCCTTAAGAAGACTGGTAACAATTACAGTCTTTTTATTTTTTTATTCGGACAAACTAAAGAAAAAAAGGAGTTTTTATATATGGCAAGAAGAAAGCGTCAACCCATCGTCCCCGAAGCAAGAGAAGGGCTTGATCGGTTAAAAGCAAAAGTGATGAGAGAAGCGGGTTATAACGTATCAGATCAGTCACCAGATGATGTTAAGTATGAGGTGGCGAGAGATATGGGTGTGAACCTTGAAAAAGGATATAACGGTACGATTACGTCAAAAGACGCTGGAAAAGTTGGCGGTCAGATTGGCGGAAGAATGGTAAAAGAACTTATTCAGCAGGCAAAAGCCAATTTAGGAAAACAAGTTCGATAAGTTGGGGTTTAGATATACAAAACAGGGAATAGAATAGGTAAAAAACCAGGAGGGGTTCTTATGCAAGATGCAGTACTTTATGGATCATTCGTAGTGATGCTGGCCTATTTTGTCTATGTTTCAATCGCTGAATAAATGTCGAGCTCTCCTTCAGATGGAGAGCTTTTTTTTTGACTGTTTTCAGAAAGTCTTTGCCTGTTACTAATATAAAGTAAATCAGCAAGCATGTAGAAGGGAATTAGTTAATGTGGCAAGCGGAGCCTAAAAATCGTGGCTCTTGCATGATATGTTGGCTTTTTTGTTTCGGGGTTCGGGATTGTAGAGTAGGAGCAAAAATGTAGTGATGATCAGTGACATAAGTGGTGAAAATTAGGGTTTCTCAGGTGGAAAACGCATGATCATAGGCGAAAAGTTATGCATCTCAGGTGGTCGCGAGCACTTATCAGGTGGTCACAGCTCTTTTATCGGTGAACGTGTAATAAATATAAAAACACGTACCGTAAAACTTAAAATAATTGAGCATAGAAGATAATACTCTTAAGCAAATCTTTAGAAAAGAGCTTTTTGTTTAAATGAATTATCCTTTCCATAAAAAATAAATCAAAAAAATAAACTTCATAGTCGATTTTTGTTTGAATATTTTTTATAATAAGAAAAGAGTGGAAATATGTACATATGGGGGAGAAATAATGTTATTACAAGATTTAAGACAAACATGGGAACTTGATTCCGTTTTTCCTGGTGGTAGTGATTCTAAAGAATTACTAGCTGAAATAAATTGGACAGAGAACGAAGCGAAAGAATTAGCAAAAAAAGCGGATTCTTTCACGTTTTCAAACGAAAACTTCTTATCACTTATTAACGAACTTCAAAGTTTTTCTGAAAGATTATCAACTGCAGGAGCTTTCATAGGCTGTTTGATCGCTCAAGATGTAAAAGACAAGAAGGCGATGGCTCTTCGCGGACGATTAGAATCGGTATATGCAGCATTCTCTAACGTTGGTTCAGTTATCGACCAAAAATTAATGGATATTTCCGAAGATGCGTGGAAAGATTTAATGAGTCTTCCTGAGTACGAACATATCGCGTTCTCTTTGAACGAGAGAAGAGTGAATGCAAAAGAGAAGCTTGGTATCTCTGAAGAATCATTGATCAATGATCTCGCTGTAGACGGCTATCATGCTTGGTCAACGTTGTACGATCTAGTGGTAGGTAGAATTTCGATTAAAGTTGAGATCGATGGAAAAGAAGAAGAACTCTCAGTTGGGCAAGCGGAGAATAAATTTTCAAGTCCAGACCGTAACGTAAGAAAGGATACATTTGAAAAGTTTGTGCAAGCTTGGGATCATGAAGGTGAATTCTGTGCTGCTTCACTAAATCATATCGCAGGATTTAGAAACGAGATCTACAAGCATAGAGGCTGGGAAGAGACATTAAAAGAACCACTAGCGATCAATCGCATGAAAGAAGAGACGCTCTCAGCAATGTGGGAGGCGATCACTTCCCAAAAAGAAATCTTCGTAAAATACTTAGATCGAAAAGCGAAACTCCTAGGTCTAGATAAATTAAGCTGGTACGACGTTGATGCACCTCTATCTTCTGCAAACAGCAAGATGAGCTATGACGAAGCGGCACAATTTATCGTAGAGCATTTCCGTACGCTCGCACCTAAGATGGCTGATTTCTCTGAAAAGGCATTCTTGGACGGTTGGATTGAAGCCGAAGATCGTTCAGGGAAAAGACCTGGAGGGTTCTGTACAGGGTTCCCAACTAAGAAAGAAACAAGAATCTTTATGACGTTCTCTGGAACACCGAGCAACGTTTCAACGTTAGCTCATGAGCTTGGTCATGCGTTTCATACGGATGTTTTAAAAGAGATGCCGTACTACGCGACCAATTATGCCATGAACGTAGCTGAAACAGCTTCAACTTTTGCGGAGATGATCGTTGCTGATGCAGCAGTTTCGAACGCAAAAACGAAAGAAGAGAAAATTGCTCTTTTAGAAGATAAGGCTCAACGTTCTGTAGCATTCTTCATGAACATACATGCTCGTTTTCTTTTTGAAACAAGAATGTATGAAGAAAGAAAATCCGGTCAACTTTCCGTAGAACGTTTATGTGAACTGATGGAAGAAGCACAGAAAGAAGCCTTTAACGGTGCACTCGATGAGTATCACCCATACTTCTGGGCATCTAAGCTTCATTTCTATATTACAGACGTTCCGTTCTATAACTTCCCGTATACATTCGGTTATCTGTTCTCGGCGGGAATTTATGCAAAAGCAAAAGAAGAAGGTCCTTCATTTGAAGAGAAATATATTGCACTTCTTCAAGATACAGGAAAGATGGAAGTGGAAGAGCTCGCACAAAAACATCTAGGGATAGATGTTACAAAGCAAGACTTCTGGTTAAAAGGAATCGAGCTTGCTGCAGCTGACGTAGAAGAGTTCTTAGCTTTAACAGAAGAATAAACGAAATTACGGTGGTTCCTTTATTGGAGTCACCGTTTTTTTACTCTTTAGAGGTATTGCCTCTATTCAGGTATGAAAGAAAAGAAAACCGACAAATGCAAAAAGCAAAAAGCTTGGCAAATGTAATGCCAAGCTTTTCTTCATGACTTACCCTTTATCTTTTTTCAATCGTAATGGTACTAATCATAAGGACAGATAATCCAAAAGTTAAAAACATATAAAGATATCCAGGTACTAGATCAACCGTCAGATAACCTGCAGCCATCAAACACCCAGCTAGAGTGATCGGCACTCCAACAAATGAACCAGTAAACTCTGTAATGTTAAAACGAGCCAACCGAATCGCACCACAAACTATAAAGATAATGGTGAAAATTATGCCAGGAACACCAAACTGATGAAGGGCGACTTGATAGATTAAAAACGCAGGTGCGATTCCAAATGATATCAAGTCACAAAGAGAGTCTAATTGTTTTCCAAATTCGGACTCGATGTTTAACTTTCTTGCTACCATACCATCAAACCGATCAAACAGACCAGCTAAGAAGATTAAGATGAATCCTAACTTCAAATCTCCTGAGATCATAAATAATAAAGCTAAAGTTCCTAGTGATAAATTGATCAATGTTAAGAAGTTAGCGGTTTGTCCCTTCACTTTCTTAAACGTTGAATCAATTCGCTCTCTTTCGAGCATGAACATACAATCACTCCTCAAACGGGTAACCGGCTAGAACGCAGTATATGTAAACACTTAAAAAAAGAGTAGAAAAATGTTGTCTTTTTAAGTGAACGTATACATGTTCGTTGCTTAAAATTATATACCCATTCTAATCATTATATGACAACGAGTAAGTGATGAATAGTAGCTATTATTTATGGAGTATTAGAGCTCTCTTTCTTTTCAAGTTCATTAAATACCGTTTTTTCTGAGAGAGGCACTCCCGTTCTGTATGCTGCTCTCGAAATCATATGCCCTGCTACTGGAGCAGTTAACAGAACAAAGAGGATACCAAGAATCAATTTACCGCTGAACACATGCATTTCAGATAACACATAGATAAAGGCTCCAATAAGAATTCCAGATACTCCTAATGTTGAAGCCTTACTGGCAGCATGAAGCCTTGAATAAACGTCAGGAAAGCGGAGTACACCAAGTGTTCCTGAGAAAATAAAAAAGGTGCCAGCGATGAGGAAGAAGCTAATCACGATCTTGATCAATGATAACACCCTTTTCTAAAAATTTTGCAACAGAGACAGTTGCAATAAACGTCAATATGCCGATCAATAAGATAATGTCGTTCAATTGAACGGTATCTAGAATGATCGCCATAATACCAGTGATCGCGATCAAGTTAATTCCGATTGTATCGAGTGCTACCACACGATCTGGATTTGATGGACCCTTTATCGCTCGATAGAGAAGTAGCAGAATCGAAATGGTTATTACAAATAAACAAACATGGACAACAACGGAGAACCAATCTGTCATCGTGTTACCTCCCTTATTGCTTTTTCAAAAGATTCCTTAATGCTTACAATCGTTTCATTAACATCTGGAAGATCGAGCGCATGGATATAAATATATCGTTGGTCTCGAGAGACATCTACGGACAGCGTTCCAGGAGTTAAGGTGATCAAGTTAGCAAGTAAGGTAATCTCCCAATTTTTCTTCACGTCAATCGGAAGTGCGAGTATACCTGGCTGAAAATCAAGCTTAGGTTTATAAACCCATTTTAGAACTTCAATATTTGCTAGAAGAAGTTCCCTTATGAATAAAAAGATCAGATATAGGATCGCTCTCACATGTTTAAAATAGTACGAATCAGGAATGAAACGATTCAGCAAGAAGAGAAGTGCTGCTCCAATCACAAATCCAACTATAAAACTTGCGAAAGAATAGCTCTCAGATAAAAACATCCAAATAACGCCGATCAGCAAATTTAGAATAAGTTGAAATGTCATGGAATTACTCCTTTAATACATAATCGATATAGATTTGCGGATCGATCAGACTGTCTGCTGCTGCCTGAACATACGGATAGAACCATTCTGCTCCCACACCAAGCAAGATCGAGATCGCTATCAGTACCGCAGATGCTGCTAATCCTGAAGTTCGCACAGGTTGTTTCGGTTCTTCCTTTAGCTCACCCCAGAAAGCCCCAATAAAGATTCGAATCACAGAAAATAAAATTAACAGACTTGATAATAATCCGATCCCAGCAGCAACATAATGCCCTTCATCCATCGCACCTCTTAAAAGAAGGTATTTCCCGATAAAGCCACTAAAAGGGGGGATTCCGGCTAATATGAGAGATGCGATAAAAAACATCCAGCCCATGATCGGCGCTGTTTTTATATATCCACCCATCTTTTTTAGGTTCGACGTTCCTGCATGCCACACGAGTAGGCCAGCAATGAAAAATAATGCGGCTTTAATCGCCATATCATGAATAAGATAGTAGATCGTACCTGCTAGTGATTCTTCTGAGAACGTTCCAATACCCAAAAGCATAAAACCGATGGCTGGCATAATATTATAAGCGATGATCAATTTTACGTTGGATGTAGAAAGCGCACCAATGACTCCGATAATCATCGTAATCGTAGCGACCCAAATGAAAAAAGTATGTGTCAGCTCAAGTTTGTGTGAAAAAATGAGTGTGAAGACTCTAAGCATTGAGTAAACACCAACTTTAGTTAACAATGCGCCGAACAATGCAGAAACGATAGGTGACGGTACGATATACGATTTAGGAAGCCAAAAATACAATGGAAATAGAGCACCTTTTGTCGCGAAAACTATAAATAGTAATATCCCGATTCCGGTCAAGATGCCTTGTTGCTCAACTTGGGCAACACGTTCTCCAAGTTGGGCCATATTTACTGTGCCCGTAACTGAGTAGAGGAAGGCTACCGTTGTAACGAATAGAATAGACGAAAACAAATTAAGTAAGATGTACTTTACAGATTCCCGAAACTGATGCTTGGAACCTCCAATAATGATCAATCCGTAGGATGCCATTAACAAGACTTCAAAGAACACGAAAAGGTTAAATAGATCTCCTGTTAAGAATGCACCACTCACCCCTGCGATCAATAAGAAGAACAAAGGGTAAAAATAATGCTCTACCATTTTCTCTGTAACGGAAGATATTGCAAATATCGCGGCAGTAAAAGCGATCACATTTACAGCGAGTATCATGATGACGGATAGCTTATCAGCAACAAGAATGATTCCGTACGGTGCTTTCCAACCACCGGTTTCTAAGATTAAAGGCCCGTTGGAAAATACATGATAACTTAAGTAGATCGATACACCGAAACTTAACAAGACCACTAGAAATGAAAGGTTAACCGTTATCTTTTGTTTCTTATTAAAGAAAACAAGCAAAGCTCCGAAAAATAAAGGTATAAATATTGGCAAGAATACTATATTACTCATCATCTGTTCCCCTTAGCTGATCCATCATATCTGTCTTGTTGCTTTGATAGGTTCGATAAGCTAACACAAGTAGAAAGCTCGTAACCCCAAAACTAATAACAATAGATGTCAGTATTAGCGCTTGAGGGAGAGGGTCTGTATAGTTCTTGACTCCCTCTATTAAAATAGGAGGTTTACCACGGTTTAATTTACCCATCGTTAAGATAAACAGATGAGCCCCATGTGATAAAAGCGCTGTACCAAGTACAATTTTTAATAACTGTTTTTGAAGAATAAGATAAACGCCGGCTGCAAATAACGTTCCGGCAAGTATAGACATAAGAATTTCCATTAGGGGTTCATGTCTCCTTTATCCCGGTATTTTATCATGGCATAAATGCCTAGAGCAGCTAGACCAAGTACTGCAATCTCAAATAAAGTATCTAGTCCACGAAAGTCAACAAGGATAACGTTGACGATATTGTCTCCACCGCCAAGCTTATAAGAGTTATCTACAAAATATTTCGAGATGCTTTCAAAAAATTTAGAGCTATGAGCAGAGATCGCTACTATAGTTAAAAGTGCTCCTGTTGAAGCTGCAATAACAAAATCAACAAGTTTTTCAGAAGGTTTCTTGTCTGATTTTTTCAGCTTAGGAAGATGAGCAAAACATAGCAAGAAGAGAGCGACCGTAATGGTTTCAACGATAAGCTGTGTTAATGCGAGGTCTGGTGCTCGGAAAAAAACGAACAATAAGGAAAGACCATATCCAACAACTCCGATTACAATGATCGCAGCTATTCTCTGTGTCATCCAGATCGTCGCAATGGCAGCAACAGCCATAACAAAACCGACTAACACCTCTGGCCAAGTAACGGGTGCTAAATCATCAAAAGCTATTTTAAACCCATCCGTAACATATATAAAGATCGAGGTAGCCAGGACCAAGAATACAAGAATAATGGAAGTATATAATCGCAATGAACCCGTCATATAAAACTTCGTAAATTTACTCGAGAAACTCAATAGGCCGTTTACGATAGACTGATATATACGATCCGTTGAAAACTTTCCAGGTACTCTATTATAGATCGGCTGCCATCTTTTTAGTGTCAAAGCGAGGATGGTTCCAATGGCTACTACTATAAGAGACATATAAAGCGGTCCGTTTAATCCGTGCCAAAATTTAAGATGAATCTGTGCGTAATCTCCCGTAACTGACACAACTGCGGGTGCAAGTATCGATTCATTGATTAAATTTGGCAATAGTCCGATCAAAACGACAAACCCAATAAGGATAATCGGAGAAATCAGCATACCGATTGGCGCTTCGTGAGGTTTTTTCTCAAGTTGATCTAACTTGGCTTTCCCTGTAAATGTGCCAAATACTAAATACATAGAGTAAACGAATGTAAAGATACTTCCGATTACGGCTAGCAACGGAATCCACTCTGCAAACGTTCCAGCAAAACCACTTGTTTGTTCTAATTTTAATGAAGAATCAAAGAACATTTCTTTACTTAAAAATCCATTGAAGATCGGAAGCGGAATGCCGGCCATGGAGAAGGCTCCAAAGAATGCTAGAGTGGCTGAGATCGGCATAAAGGTATAGAGCCCGCCAAGTCTTCTGATATCCCTCGTTCCTGTCTCGTGGTCAACAATACCCGCTATCATAAACAAGCTGCCTTTAAAGGTAGCATGATTAAAGATGTGGAAGATCGCCGCGAGTGTAGCGATACCCGTTCCAAATCCAAGCATCGTCATGATCATCCCAAGTTGACTGATCGTTGAATAAGCTAAGATACCCTTCAGATCAGTTTGGCGAGACGCGAGAATAGATCCTAAACAAAGTGTAATCAGCCCCACTCCCGAAACAATGATAAAAAATACATCTGTTCCACTAAAGATGAGAGAGAACCTCGCGACAAGATAGATTCCTGCTTTAACCATCGTTGCAGAGTGAAGGTATGCACTGACTGGAGTGGGTGCTTCCATCGCATCAGGAAGCCAGCTGTGAAAAGGAAACTGTGCTGATTTTGTAAAGGCACCAATCAGTAACAACAGTAATATTGGTATGAACAAGTCACTCTCCATAATGTCAGACCGATTAGCGATCATCTCTCGTATGCTATTTGTTTCGGCTGTAATCGATAGCAAGATAAGAGCCCCTAGCATAGCTAGACCACCAAAAACCGTTACAAGCATCGACTTTTGTGCACCGTATGTGGAACGTTCACGATAAAACCAAAATCCAATCAATAAAAAGGATGAAATACTTGTGAACTCCCAAAACGTATAGAGCACGAATACGTTGTCAGATAGAACGACGCCGAGCATCGATCCCATAAATAATAGTAAATAAACATAGAAATGAACGAGTTGTTCTTTTTTCGATAAATAAAAGATCGAATAAAGAACGACTAGTGATCCGATCCCTGTTATTAAAAGTGAAAAAAGCATGCTAAGTCCATCCAAATAAAAACTTAATTGGATATCGAGAGATGGAATCCAATTCGCGATGCTTTGTACGATTTTTCCTTCTGCCAATATGGGCAGCTTTGAAATGAACAGGATAAAAAGCACTGCTGGAACAGGCAGCACAAACCAACCAGTATGTATCCGGTCTACTTTCTTAGCGGCAAGTCCAATTAATAATGCTGCTAAAAAAGGTAATAGTATGTAGATGTGCAACATGAGTACCGGTAAACCTCCTTAAAACCCAAAATAATCGTCATAGTCCATTACATTGTAAGCAAAACCTTTCCTTTTTAGCAAATACTTTACCAAACAGAAACTCTCGAATTAGATTGATTTTGCATCTCTTGAATATCCTTCCCAAAAAATACCTACCCTATTTGAGAGGTGATTGAAAATGAGACTACTACATACATACGGATTACTATTGATTTTGTTTCAACTAACTGGCTGTTTGAATGATTCTATTTACAAAAAAGATGAGACGAGCCCAGAGTTTCAACCAAGAGAATATTATCGAAAGCATATTAGTTTTTCAGAAGCCGGGGTTTCAACAGCATCTTCACTTGCTGAAGAGATGAAACGTGAAATTAAGAAAAATAAATTTATTAAACGTGCAGTGGTTGTAAAGAAAGAAGGGAAATACGTAGTAGCGATACAGATGAAGTCTTATCATTATAAAAAGGCAGACTTATTAAGTAAGAAGTATAAGCTAGCCTGGGAAGAAAAGTGGAAAATACCAATTGAAATAACATTCAATCCAGAAGAATATCGTAAAGTTGAAAAAGAGTTTGCCACAAAAAAATAGAGCGCATAGTTACGCTCTACATTAAAACTTGCTGTAATCTAGCATGAAGAGATCTTCTATCGATTTCTTTTTTAATAAGTAAAATAAAGTCATTGCTAAGTTTCAGTTCTCTAGCCTTTAAATAAGATTCAATTAACAGGTCGTCTGAAAGTTTTTCCATAATATAGCCCTTTAGAAGCGGCATGGTCACCTCCTGCATGTAATAAAAATAATAAAAAAGTATTCTACATTCATATAGAATGAATACGATGATAAGTTCATGATTTATGTACTTGCTTTATGTACTTTGAAGCTTACCATGTATTGTAAAAAGGAACAACCGTTCGTTTATCCACAGTGTTTGGTGGATAAGTTGTGGGTAAAGTGTTAACATCTTTTAGAAAGATAACTCATACTTAGGGGAATAATGTGAATAAGATTATCCACATTTTGAATAGGGGAACAAATTGTCGAAAACTTTTTGTTTTTCTATATCAAACTATTTTTACCATGTTCATAATGAGGTATTGTAAAAATTAAGATTTAGAAGAAAAACCTTATGGGTTGCTCTTGAAATTTTTTAGATAAAGACAGGTATTGCATAAAAATCGTTTGTACTTCCTTTCATTACTGGTAAAATAGATACGTTGAAAAGGAAACGTGAAGAGGTGCTAGAATGTTAAAACATTTTTTGCCGGATCAACATGTTCAGAATATATTGGACATCACACCGGAAATGTTAGTTGAGCGTGGAGTAAAAGGTATTATTACAGATTTAGATAATACGCTTGTGGAATGGGACCGACCTGAAGCGACTCCAGAATTGATAGAGTGGTTTACTTCTATTAAAGAAAAAGGTATTTTGATCACAATTGTTTCAAACAATACTCAACATAGAGTAAAGAGCTTCTCAGATCCTGTGGGTATCCCTTTTATCTATAGTGCTAGAAAACCAATGACCAAAGCTTTCAAACGTGCTTTAAAAGATATGAAGTTGAAAAATGAACAAGTTGTTGTCATTGGAGATCAACTTCTTACTGACGTACTTGGTGGAAATCGATTAGGTTTGCATACTATACTCGTTGTACCAGTGGCTAGCAGTGATGGTTTTTGGACAAGGTTTAACAGAAAAATCGAACGCATCATTTTGTCTTGGATGAAAAGAAAAGGCATGCTGCATTGGGAGGAATAGGTTTGGAACAAGTTAAATGTGTGGGTTGTGGAGTTTCCATACAAACAGAAGACAAAGAAGCGCTTGGATACGCACCTCTTTCGGCACTGACGAAAGAGCTGCCAATTTGCCAGCGCTGTTTTCGTTTAAAACACTATAATGAAATTCATGATGTAAGTTTAACAGACGATGATTATCGTAAGATCGTCTCAAGCATTGGAGACGAAGATGCGTTAGTTGTTAAGATCGTTGATATTTTCGATTTTAATGGAAGTTGGCTACCTGGACTTCACCGATATGCGGGGAACAATCCGATTCTTCTTGTCGGTAACAAGCTTGACCTGCTTCCAAAATCAGTGAATCCGAACAAGGTGATTCATTGGATGAAGAAGGAAGCAAAAGAATTAGGCTTGAAACCGATTGATGTAAAATTGATCTCTGCTGACAAAGGTTATGGTATTGAGGAATTGGCAGAGTCTATCGATCATTATCGTCAAGGAAAAGATGTATATGTTGTAGGCTGTACGAACACAGGGAAATCTACTTTCATAAACCGTTTGATCAAACAATTTGGTGAGGAAGCATCTGATCTGATTACAACTTCTCATTTTCCTGGAACAACATTAGATCTAATTGACATTCCACTCGATGGAAGAAGTCATATGTATGATACTCCAGGCATCATTAATCATCATCAGATGGCACATTTTGTTTCTAAGAAAGAATTAAATATTATCATGCCGAAAAAAGAAATAAAACCAATGGTGTTTCAACTGAATGAGTTACAGACGCTGTATTTTGGCGGACTTGCCAGAATGGATTATTTAAAAGGTGGAAGACAGTCGTTCGTCTGCCATTTTTCAAACCATTTAAACATACATCGAACAAAGACCGACAAAGCAGACGAACTTTATGAGAAACATCTAGGTGACATGTTAGCCCCTCCAGAAGATACAGAGAACTTTCCAAAGCTTAAACGTTATGAATTTGTTATAAAGGAAAGTAAAACAGATGTTGTAATCTCTGGATTAGGATGGGTAACCTTCCCTGAAGCAGGTGCGAAGGTCGCCTTTTATGCACCAGAGGGTGTAGCCGTTACCGTTCGAAAATCCTTAATATAAGGAGAGATTCTTTTCATGATCAAAGCAGTTGTTATCGGAGATCCAATTGATCATTCTTTGTCACCTGTCATGCATACGGCAGCCTTTAACCAAACTGGCATTTCTGGAACGTACGAAAAAAAACGTGTTTCTTCTGATCAATTAGAGGAATTCGTTACCTTTTTGAAAGATAGCAACTATGCAGGAATTAACATTACCATCCCTCACAAAGTGGCGATTCTTCCGCTTCTAGACGAGATTGACGACGAAGCAAAAGAGATAGGCGCTGTTAACACAGTCGTGAATAAAGATGGAAGGCTGATCGGTTATAACACAGACGGTAAAGGATTCTTATTAGGATTAAAAGAAAAGATCAATAAGCCATTGTCTGAGTTGAACGTTCTATTGATAGGAGCTGGCGGAGCTGCTCGAGCTATTGCTTATGCCCTTAGCAAGGAAACGCCTAAATACATGGCGATAGCGAATCGTTCAGAAGAAAGACTTTATTCTTTATTAAAAGATTTGAATGATGAACGTATTGAAGGTTTGTCTTTACAAAAAGCCGAAGGAGAACTTGCTCGTTTTGATGTATTGATCAACACGACCAACGCGGGTATGCATCCAAATACCGATTCTATTCCACTGAAACTTAACTTGCTGAAGAAGGATGCAGTGGTAAGTGATATCGTATATAATCCTTTGACCACAAGATGGCTGAAGGATGCAAAGGGAAAAGGCGCAACAACAGATAATGGTGTATCTATGCTTGTCATGCAAGGAGCTATGGCATTTGAAAAATGGACAGGAACTTTTCCTGATACAAATAATATGAAACAAGTCGTTATGGAACAACTTAGGAGGTAACTATGCTTACAGGTAAACAAAAACGTTTTTTACGATCAAAGGCACATCACATTCATCCTATTTTTCAGGTAGGTAAAGGTGGGGTGAATTCAAATTTGGTCAAACAGGTTGATGAAGCACTAGAAGCTAGAGAGCTAATAAAAGTTAGCGTGCTTCAAAACTGTGAAGATGATAAGGATACGGTAGCGTCACAGCTTTCTTCTGGATCAAAAGCAGAGTTGGTTCAAGTAATCGGAAGCACGATCGTACTTTACAAAGAATCGGTCAATCAAAAACGCATCCAACTCCCATAAGGAGTGACATCGTAATGAATAAACAAATAGGACTTTTTGGAGGTACCTTTAATCCGCCACATATCGGGCATATGCTGATTGCTCAAGAAGCGTTAACCCAAATGCATCTAGATGAAGTGTGGTGGATGCCCTCCTCTACACCTCCTCATAAAGAGAAAGACATCGAAATCTCAGATGAACAGCGCATAGAAATGGTTAGAAAAGCAATTGGTAACAATGAGCAGTTTTCCCTTTCTTTGCTTGAGTTTGAGAGAAGTGGACCTTCATATACTATTGATACGATACGACTTCTAAAAGAAAAATATCCCTCTATAAACTTCACTTTTATCGTGGGGGGAGACATGGTTCATTCCTTAAGCGACTGGCACAAAATCGATGAGTTAAAGGACCTTGTTGATTTTGCAGGTGTTGGTCGTAGTGGGTATGCTGTTGACCATCATTGGGAGAGGTATCGGGTAAAACATGTAGAAGTACCTATTATTGAGATCTCGTCATCGTTTATACGTAATCGATCACGTGCTGGTCAGAATATTCGTTACTATGTTTCAGATGATGTCTGGAAACATATAAAGGAGAACGGCCTTTATGGAACGTACTAAAGCACTGGAGATTGTGAAAAAGCAACTTACAGAGCACCGTTATATTCATACTTTAGGAGTGGAAGAGACGAGTGTTGCTCTAGCTAGAAAATATGGAGCAGATTCAAAAAAAGCCGAGATTGCTGCCATATTTCATGATTATGCCAAATTTCGACCAAAAGAAGAGATGAGAGAGATCGTACGAAGCGAGAGACTCTCACAAGACTTATTATTCTATGGTAATGAGGTATTGCATGCGCCGGTCGGAGCATACTTAGTTAAAAAAGAAGTCGGAATAACGGATGAAGACATACTACGTGCGATCTATTATCATACAACGGGTAACGGGGCGATGACTCTGCTTGAAAAGGTAATATTCTTAGCAGATTACATAGAACCGAACCGTAATTTCCCAGGTGTGGAAAGTGTTAGAGAGATAGCAGAGCATGATCTTGATCAAGCTTGTTTGATGGCCGTGAAGAACACGATAACTTTTTTAATGAAACAGAACCAAAAAATCTATCCACTCACGTTTGAAGCGTACAATGGATTGCTTCAAGAGATTAAACTAAAAAAAGAGAAGGAGTGCACTGGATGAACATAAAAGAGCTTATGGAATTGGTCGTGAAGACCGCTGATGATAAAAGAGCAGAAAATATTGCCGTTTTAGACATGGAAGGAATTTCGCTTGTTGCGGATTACTTTGTTATCTGTCATGGTAATTCTGAGAAACAAGTTCAAGCGATTGCAAGAGAACTAAAAGATGTGGCCTTAGAGAATGATATTCAGATTCGCAGAATGGAAGGGTTTGACCATGCAAGGTGGGTTTTAATCGATCTGGCAAACATCGTTGTTCATGTATTCCATCGCGATGACCGTAGTTATTATAATCTTGAGAAATTATGGGGAGATGCCAATAAGATTGATGTAGATGCTATTATTACCCCGCAACAGAACTTATAGATGAGCTACCAGCAATTTGCCTATCTATATGATGAGTTGATGGAGGATGCTCCCTACGCTGAATGGCTGAACTTTGTGAAAACATCCGCTTTTAATCATTTAGAAGATGGTAAGCGGTTTTTAGATGTTGGTTGTGGGACGGGATCAATGACGATTCTACTCGCGAAAGAAGGCTTTGATGTAACCGGGGTTGATCTTTCAACAGACATGTTGATGGTCGCGAAAGAGAAAGCCGAACTCGAAAAAGTAAATCTGAACCTTTTTCAACAAGATATGCGAGAGTTAGAAGGACTAGGTGTTTTTGATTGTGTAACGATATTATGTGACTCGCTGAATTATATCTTGACGGAAGAAGATGTAAAACGTACTTTTCTTTCAGCAGGTAACCACCTGAAAACAGGAGGATTACTTCTTTTCGATGTTCATTCCATACATAAGATCAATGAAATCTTTATCGGACAAACATTTGGAAGTAATGATGAAAAGCTATCTTACATATGGCAATGCTATCAAGGTGAGCTTGAAAACAGTGTGGAACACGATCTATCCTTCTTCATGCAAAACGGAGATCGCTACGATCGATATGATGAACTGCATACACAAAGAACATTCGCCATCGAGGACTATTGTAATTGGTTAAGAGAGTGTGGATTTGAACACTTAGAGGTCTCAGCCGATTTTAAAGGAACAGAGCCTACGGAAGAAAGTGAACGAATCTTATTTGTCGCGAGAAAAAAATAAATGATGGGAAGGCAGCCTATGTGCTGTCTTTTTTATTAGGAAGCGTTACAATTACACATAAGAATGATTATTTTTCTAGAGAATTAGGTGATATACATGTTTGATCAAGATCCACTATTTAAAAAAAACATTCTAGAGACGATCATCGATAGTGCTTACGAGTGGATAGTCGTTGTTGATCACGAAGGAATCGTCCGATACATGAATAAAACGTACTGCGAGTTTCTAGGTGAAAATCCTAAAGAAGTAATAGGAAAGCATGTTACTAAGGTTATTGAAAATACAAAAATGCACAAAGACGTTTTACAAGGAAAAGTTGAGATTGCAGATCTTCAATTCATTAGAGGCAACTACATGATAGCAAACCGTATACCGATTCTAAATGATGGAAAAGTAATTGGAGCTGTTGGAACTGTAATATTTAGAGACACAGAACAATGGAAAAAGATGAACTCTCACATAAAAGCGCTCCTTCATGAACTCAATTTCTATAAAAAAGAGTGGGAAGAAATTAATGGAGCTTCTTATACATTGAACGACTTTGCCGGTACTTCAACAGAAGTGCAAAAAGTAAAGAAGCATGTGAAGAATATTGCCAGTGGAGATCTAACAGTATTGATCAGGGGGGAGAGTGGTACAGGAAAAGAGTTGCTAGCGCATAGTATCCATCAATTAAGTGAAAGAAGTGGAAAACCCTTCATCAAATTAAATTGTGGAGCAGTACCTGAGCATCTGTTTGAATCTGAACTCTTCGGGTACTCTGAAGGGGCATTTACAGGGGCAAAAAAAGGTGGGAAACCAGGTAAGTTTCAGCTTGCAGACGGTGGAACTTTATTCTTAGATGAGATCGGGGATCTTCCTCAAAGCATGCAAATAAAACTGTTGCGTGTTCTTCAAGAAAAAGAAGTAGAGCCAGTAGGTTCAGTACATACACAAAAAGTAAATGTTCGGGTGATCGCTGCTACAAATCGCCCATTAGAGAGATTGATCATTGAAAATAAGTTTCGTGAAGACTTGTTCTATCGAATAAATGTTCTTCAAATTCAAATCCCACCACTTCGTGAGAGAAAAGAAGATATCTGGCCACTGGCTGAGAATTTTATCCGATTGAACTGCGCTGAAACTGGTAAACGGATACTAAGTATTGATGACGATGTAAAAGAAGCATTCTTAGCCTACAACTGGCCAGGAAATGCGAGAGAGCTTAAAAACTTCGTAGAAGCAGCCATCCAGCTTACACATAGTGACCGATTAACGTTAGATGTTTTTCCTGATTTTTTAAAAGAAAAACTCGGGGTCAATAAAAAGCAACTGACACTAAAAGAACACGTTCAAGAAACGGAGAAAAATGTGATCGCTTACTACTTGGAGACGATGAACGGCGATATAATGCGTGTCGCTAAACATCTAGGCATTGGAAAGACGAACCTCTATGATAAGATAAAAAAATATAACATTAGATAAGGTATTCTGAGTTTTTCCGAAAAAGCGGAAAGGGCTTCCGTTTTTTCGGAATGTTTCCTTTTGTTATTACATTTTGATTTACCAAGTCAAATTAGCTTAATGTGATCGTTCATAAGTCACATAGTTTATGTAACAGTTTTCTAATTTCCGTTTTTCCGGAAGAGCTGAATTTCCTTGCTCACTTCTTTATGCCTTCTGATGTTGGCATGAAACTTGCAAATAAATTACAGGGTGTAACCGATTTGGAAAGGTGATGATGCTAAAAAAATGAAAGCGCTTTAAAAATGTTAAATTGATAGAATGGGGGAATTGAAATGGACATTATTATTATTTTATTAGCATTATTCTTTTTAATGTTTGTAGCTTACAGAGGATTCAGCGTTATTCTATTTGCACCCATCGCTGCATTGTTTGCGGTATTGCTTACTGAACCGGGTCACGTACTTCCTTTCTTCTCAGGCGTATTTATGGAGAAGATGGTTGGCTTTATCAAACTTTATTTTCCGGTCTTCTTACTAGGAGCCATCTTCGGAAAAGTGATTGAAATGTCAGGCTTTGCAAAATCGATCACTCAGTTTGTTATCAAACTGATCGGACCTGCAAGAGCGATGCTTGCTATCGTACTCGTTGGAGCGATATTGACTTATGGTGGAGTATCATTGTTTGTTGTTGCTTTTGCACTCTATCCATTTGCATCAGAACTTTTTAAACTTGCGGATATTCCTAAAAGACTTATCCCAGGAACGATCGCACTAGGTGCTTTTACGTTTACGATGGATGCTTTTCCTGGAAGTCCACAGATACAAAATATTATCCCAACCTCTTTCTTTGGGACAACAACGTGGGCTGCACCTTGGCTCGGGTTTATCGGAGGAATGTTTGTTTTCACCATAGGTATGATCTATCTGGAGTGGAGACGTAGACAAGCGGCTGCAAAAGGTGAAGGTTACGGAACAGGACATAGCAACGAACCTGAGAAAATGGATTCTGAAAATCTGCCTAATGCCTTTATAGCGATTCTTCCTCTTATTTTGGTTGGAGTGTTCAATAAATGGTTCACTGTTTTGATTCCAAAGTATTACGGAAAGACGTTCGATTTTTCTGCGATTGGAATGAAGAACGTGCCTGAGATTCAAATTCCCTCATTAGCTGCAGTATGGGCAGTCGAAGGTGCTTTGATCATAGGTATCGTTACCGTTCTTTTGTTCTCGTTCAAGAGAATTAAAAACAACTTTAATAAGGGGATTAATCTATCAATCGGTGGAGCGTTGCTTGCAACACTAAATACAGCATCTGAGTATGGATTTGGTGGTGTTATCGCAGCACTTCCAGGTTTTACTGCTGTAAATTCCGCGATGTCGAATACGATTAAAGATCCGTTGATCAATGAAGCGGTTACGACTACAACATTAGCGGGTATTACAGGATCAGCTTCTGGTGGAATGAGTATCGCACTCGCAACGATGAGTGAAACGTATATCGCACAGGCTGACAAACTAGGAATCGATCCAGAAGTTCTTCACCGTGTTGCTTCTATGGCGAGTGGTGGAATGGACACACTTCCTCACAACGGTGCTGTTATTACGTTGTTAGCTGTAACAGGATTAACTCATAAACAAGCGTATATTGACATTTTCGCGATGACGATCATTAAAACGATTGCCGTATTTGTTATTATTGGTCTTTATTACGGACTTGGTATCGTATAAACCAATTTCATAGAGAGGAGTAATCATTTCATGAGAGCGTTCGTTGAGGGGAAAGTTGTTTTTATTACAGGAGCAGCAAGTGGAATCGGCTTGCAGTTAGCAAAAGCATTCGCAGAACAAGGAGCTAAAGTCGCAATCAGTGATCTAGATCGTGAGCGTGCGAAGGATTCTGCACAAGCGCTCGTGCAAGCTGGCCAAAATGCGATCGGAATCGGCTGTAATGTGACACAAGAAAAAGAGATAACAGAAGCATTGGATGAAACACTGAAGCACTATGGTCGTATCGATGTGCTGATCAACAATGCAGGATTGCAGTTCGTGTCGCCACTTGAAGAGTTTCCAACGGAGAAGTTTCAACAGTTGATCAATGTTATGCTGACAGCTCCATTCATAGCGACAAAACATGTCTTTCCAATCATGAAAAAACAAGGGTTCGGACGTATCGTAAATATGGCTTCCATCAATGGGCTTGTAGGTTTTGCCGGAAAATCCGCATACAATAGTGCAAAGCATGGCGTTATTGGTCTAACGAAAGTGGCTGCTTTAGAAGGTGCTCCACATGGAATAACGGTAAATGCGGTTTGCCCTGGTTATGTTGATACACCTCTTGTAAGAGGACAATTAGAAGATCTGGCCAAAACGAGAAATGTTGAGTTAGAGAAGGTTCTGGAAGAAGTGATCTATCCACTAGTTCCTCAAAAAAGATTGTTAGATGTTCAAGAAATAGCAGATTACACACTCTTTCTTTCTAGTGAGAATGCAAAGGGCGTTACAGGGCAAGCGATTGTGATCGACGGTGGCTATGTCGCGCAATAAAGAATGGAGAAGTTATTGACATTCACTATATTTAGTGTCAAAGTAGATAATACAAAACTATATATGGAGAATTCAGGCGCCGGAATATCCGGCTTAAAAGGGAATTCGGTTCAATGCCGAAGCTGTCCCCGCAACTGTAATTGTGGACGAAATGGAATAGCCACTGTACAGGTCAGTTATTAAAAAATGGCTGCTGTATGGGAAGGCCCAAAGTAGGAAGAAGCAAAAGCCAGTAGACCTGCCTGAAGACTCCTATTTTCTTTTCCTCGGGGATTGGGAGAAAGAACTGCCGCTGTTTTATGCTGACGATCGTCTAGCAAAATACATGTAATTCTTTAAACCCTCTTCCTGATGGAAGAGGGTTTTTATTATGACCTAAGGAGTGTTTTAACTATGAAAATGACAACTGAAAACTCTTTGCTCGGGGAGTGGTTAAAGAGTTGTGTCGAAAATTACCCGAACATACAAGCGGACAACTTTCTAAAAAATGCGGAGAAATTAGAAAGTCATACACAGGAATCAAGCTCACTTTATAGACAGTTAATCATGGAAGCGTTAAATGGATTAGATGCAGAGAACCCAGAGTGGACGTTTGTAGCATCACAGATCTATTTAAGGCAGTTATATGAAGAAGTAATGAAGAATCGAGAGGAGACAAGACATAAACCATATACGAACCTCTATGGGTTGATCACAAAGTTAGTAGGGATGGATATCTATGATGATACCATTCTCTCATCATACTCTAAGGAAGACTTGGAGAAAGCTGAAAAAATGATCGAGCCATCTAGAGATAAGCTTTTTACATACATTGGACTTAAAACGCTAGCGGATCGGTACTTGGCAAAAGGATTCAATCATGAAATCTATGAATTACCACAAGAACGCTGGATGTTGATCTCCTTGTTTTTAATGAGAGACGAGAACAAAACGAATAGGCTTCAATTAGTCGAAGAAGCATACTGGGCTCTCTCCAATCTATATATGACGGTTGCTACCCCGACATTAGCGAACGCAGGTAAGAGCTATGGGCAGCTTAGCTCTTGTTTTATTGATACGATCGACGATAGCTTAAGAGGGATATTTGATTCTAATACAGATGCTGCAACTGTTTCAAAAGGTGGCGGTGGACTCGGAATCTATCTTGGGAAAATTAGGGCTAGAGGTTCGGATATTAGAGGATTTAAAGGAAATTCATCTGGTGTAATACCGTGGATGAAGCAGTTAAACAACACGGCGGTATCGGTCGATCAGCTTGGCCAAAGGCAGGGTGCGATTGCCGTCTACTTAGACATTTGGCATAAAGACATCCTGGAGTTTTTAGATGCAAAATTAAATAATGGTGATGAACGAATGAGAACGCATGACCTATTTACAGGTGTGTGTCTCCCGGACCTTTTCATGGAATGCGTGGAAAAACGTGAGAATTGGTATCTGTTCGATCCTCATGAGGTAAAAAAGATCAAAGGGTATTCGTTAGAAGATTTCTATGATGAAACGGTTGGGTCAGGAAGCTTTAGAGAGAGATATGCTGATTGTTTAGAAGATGAGAGACTTTCAAAAAAGTGTATTCCCGCTATTGAGATCATGAAACGGATCATGAAATCGCAACTTGAAACCGGAACACCCTTCATGTTTTATCGAGATACTGTCAACCGATTGAATCCGAACGCTCATAAAGGGATGGTCTATGCTTCTAACCTATGTACAGAGATCATGCAAAACATGTCTGCAACAGTTGTCACGTCAGAGGAAGCAGAGAACGGAGAAATCGTCATCAGAAAAACGCCAGGAGATTTTGTTGTATGTAATCTATCATCTCTTTCTCTTGCTAAAGTGATCAATGATAACGTATTAAAAAGAGTTATTGATATCCAGATCCGAATGCTTGATAACGTTATTGATCTTAATCGTATAGATGTACCTCAAGCGGAACTGACAAATAAGAAATATCGTGCGGTCGGTGTAGGTACGTTTGGATGGCACCATCTTTTAGCCAAAGAGGGGATAAAGTGGGAAAGTGAAGAAGCGGTTACGTATGCTGATCATCTTTATGAGACCATCAACTATTATGTGATAAATGCTAGTTGTGAGCTTGCGAAAGAAAAGGGGAGATATCCCGCGTTTTTGGGCTCGGATTGGGAAACGGGAAACTATTTTTCGAAACGCAACTATTTCTCTAAAGAGTGGCAGAGTTTAAAAGAAAGAGTTAACAAACACGGTCTAAGGAATGGATACCTCATTGCAGTCGCACCGAATTCATCGACTTCAATCATCGCAAATTCAACACCGAGTGTGGATCCGATATTTAAAAAATTCTATTCAGAAGAAAAAAAGAATTACAAAATCCCTGTAACAGCACCTGATTTGAATGCAGAAACAACATGGTTCTATAAATCAGCGTTCTTGATTGATCAAACTTGGAGTATCGAACAGAATGCTGCTAGACAAAGACACGTCGATCAATCAATTTCGTTTAATCTTTATGTTAATCACAACATCAAGGCAAAAGATCTGTTACACCTTCATTTATTAAGCTTTAAAAAGGGATTAAAGACCACTTATTATACTAGGTCTACATCAATTGAGTTAGAAGGATGTGAAAGCTGTGAAAGTTAAAGAGGTTGAACAACTCAAAGAGAGAAAAATCTATGATGTGGAAGCTCCTAATCGATCTACAGGAATTATCAACGGTAAGAGTTCAAATATATTAAACTGGGACGATGTTAGATATAAGTGGGCTTATCCTTTATACAAAAACATGTTGGCTAACTTTTGGACGCCGTTCGAGATCAATATGTCTAGTGATAGTAAGCAATATGTTAATTTGAGTGAAAAAGAGCAAGATACTTTTAATAAAATTATTGGCTTATTGGCGTTCTTAGATAGTGTACAAACAGATTATTCGAGCAAGGTTGCAGCGTATTTAACCGATTCAAGTCTTGCTGCGCTAATGGCTACACTATCGTTTCAAGAAGTTGTTCATAATCAGTCCTATTCGTACGTGTTGTCCTCTTTAGTACCGAAGTCAAAGCAAGATGATATATTTGAATACTGGAAAACAGATGAAGTGCTAAGAGAGAGGAATGATTTCATTGTTGAAGGGTATGAGGAGTTTCTACAAACCCCTACGCCTCGTACCTTTTTGAAGTCTATTATTTACGACGTGATTCTTGAGGGATTGAATTTTTATTCTGGATTCAGCTTCTTTTATAATTTAGCCAGGAATCAAAAGATGGTCTCGACTTCAACGATGATCAACTATATTAATAGAGATGAGCAGCTACATGTTTATCTTTTTACTCAAATTTTTAAAGCTGTTTTAGAAGAAGATCCGAAATTAAGAGATCAAGAGTTGGAGATGTTTGCGAGAAACACGTTTCATCGGGCAGCTGAGCTTGAGATTAAATGGAGTAAGTATATAATCGGAGATTCATTTGAAGGGATTCATGAATCTGATTTAGAAGCTTATATCAAGTTCATGGCAAATAAACGATTGAACGAATTAGGCTTTAACAAGCTATACCCAGAATACAATAAAAATCCACTTCCTTGGATAAAGGCATATTCTGATGTAAATGCTGGAAAAAGTGATTTTTTTGAGCAGAAATCGAGACAATACACGAAAGTTTCTGATGAAAACGGGTTCGATGAACTATAGAAAGCCGGGATTTAGATCCCGGCTTTCTTTTTTTAGCTGTTTTATAATGACGATAGAAATTACTTGAGCTCTTCTTTCACTTCAAACTGTTGACTCACTTTGTCGCATTCTTCATGATATTTTTCGTGTGTACGCTTAATGACATGGTCGAATACTTCATCGACCTCATTGCTCAGGATCTTAATTCCTTCTCCTGTGATACCACCCTTTACGCATACCTTTTGAATGAGTGTTGGTAAAGTATAGATATCTTTCTCGAGTAGTTTTCCCATTCCGATAATCATATCACTTGCCAGTTGAGTTGCCTGTGCTTTTGTGATGTCAGTTTGGTCGACAGCTGAATTAATAAAGCATTGCAGAACATAACCGATAAACGCCGGCCCGCAACTTGCGATATCTGAAGAGATCCGAGTGATATTTTCATCGATAACGAGTGGTGTAGAAATATTGCTCATTAAAGATAGAAGTTTCTCTTTGTAATCAGGGTGACACCTTTTTCCGAACGAAACAAGAGATGAACCAGCTAGTGCCCGGTTATTAATGCTTGGGATAGCTCTTGCGATATTGCAATCTAGCAGATCTTCCAGCTGTTCACATGAAATAGGACTCGTAATGGAAACGAGCAGTTGATGTTTTGAGATAGAATTCTTATTGCTAGAAAGCAATGAATAAAACTCGTGTGGCTTCACACATATAAACACAATCTCAGCGAATCGAAAAACTTCTTCGGCGGTATTTCCGACCTTCAACTTTGGATAGGCATTCTGCAGCCTCTCCGCTTTTAACAGTGTACGATTAGTGACCATGAGCCTTGATGGCTGAATGGCTGAAGATTCGATAAAAGAAGAAGCAAGAACGCTTCCCATATTTCCGGTTCCGATAATTCCAACCTTCATATCTGAACCTCCTTCCTCTACGTTCAAATTTATGCACGTTGTGAATCAAATATGTTTTTTAGAAGTTCAAGCCTAATTAAGAAGGTGAAATGATGGAAAAATACAAGCAGCATATGAGCTGGTTTATTGGCGGTGGCATATTATTGATCCTTGCCATTATTGTATCTCTAATGAATTATTTCCAAAGTGAACCAAATATGCCTGTCACCTCACAAATACCTCAACAAATGGAACCGGAATCGCCAATTTCAACTGATAAGCCTAACGGAAAGAGTAGGGATAACAACGAAAGAAAGACCAAGCTTATGGTCGATGTGCAAGGAAGTGTTAAGCGTCCAGGAGTTTACGAGTTAAAAGAGGGAGACCGTGTGATGCATGCCATACAAATGGCCGGTGGTTTTATGGAAAGTGCAGAAATTCGTTCCGTTAATCAAGCGTTAAAAATAACCGATGAGATGATCGTGTATGTAGCTGAGAAAGGGGAAAAGTATGAGTTGCAAACAGCATCCAGTAAACCGATGGACGAAAATGGCGTGGTGGTAAACATCAACTCTGCGGATGAAACAGTGCTCCAAACGCTAAACGGTGTGGGTCCCGCGAAGGCACAAAGCATTATCTCCTATAGAGAGGAGAACGGTCCTTTCACTTCTTTAGAACAGTTATTAGAAGTTAGGGGAATCGGAGAAAAGACAATCGAACAGTGGAAAGATCAAATTAGCTTCGAGTAAGGGTTTTTATTGCTTCTTTAAATGTCGAATACTACACTAAGGTTATAGAAACAGAGGAGGCGGTTAGCGTTGCAGCGAATATCGTGGAACGAATATTATATGGCACAAAGCCAATTGCTTGCATTAAGAAGTACATGTACTAGATTAGCAGTTGGAGCAACAATAGTGAGAGATAAACGAATTATTGCTGGAGGTTATAATGGCTCGATCTCAGGTGGTGTTCATTGTATTGACGAAGGCTGTTATGTTATTGATGGTCATTGTGTGAGAACGATTCATGCTGAGATGAACGCCCTATTGCAATGCGCAAAGTTCGGTGTACCGACAGAAGGTGCCGAAATGTACGTAACCCACTTCCCTTGTCTGCATTGTTGTCGATCGATTATACAGAGTGGTATCAAAAAGATCTATTATGGTCAGGACTATAAAAATCATCCTTATAGCATCGAACAGTTTAAAGAAGCAGGAGTAATCGTTGAAAAAGTTGAAATGAACTTCTTGCCTTCTACATTTCTTACGCATAAAGCATGAATCCAAGATATACCGTCTTAAGTGCTAGCTCTGCATTTTATGGGATTTGGCTTTCAAAGCATTTTTCGGTAACCGGGATCGTTTTACTGGCTTTCCTGGTTATCGTTATTTTTATACAAATTGGACAAAAATCTGTATATATCCTCGTTTTTCTACCTATCTTTTTTATTTACTCTCATTACGATAACACTACTAGTTTCTCAAAGCTTCCAGCGGAGCAGATGATGTTTTCAGGTAAGATAAGATCAATCCCCAAAATAGACGGAAACCTATTAAGGTTTGAACTTATAACGAATAATGAAACGGTTGTTGTTTCCCATAAAATAAAATCAGCAGTTGAAAAAGAACAGCTAAAAAAACTAAGTATCAATTTGTCATGCGTTATAAAAGGAAAGCTTGAAGAACCACGAAAAAAAAGCCATTTTTTTGGAATGGATTATCGTGAGTATTTAAAGAACAACAAGATTTATTGGAGTCTAAAAACGGTTGAGTTTGGTGTGGACCAATGTGTGAAGACAAAAGACTTAAGTGTTCATGAACACATCAAGAGTTGGAGAAGCAAGAATATTAAAGAATTAGAAAGTCATTTTTCCAATAACACAGCGGGTTTGATGAATGCTCTGCTTTTTGGTTACAGAAATGGAATTGAGGCAGAAACACTTCATTACTATCAAGGTTTAGGATTGACCCACCTATTGGCGGTATCCGGATTTAATGTTGGAATTGTTACTTACTTTTTATACTTAATTCTCGTTCGGTTAGGTGTGGTTAAGGAGATCGCTTATGGAGTGATCTTAATTTTCTTACCGGTTTATATTGTTCTAACGGGAGCGGAGAGTTCAATCATAAGAGCGGGTATGATGGGCATGATTGTAATATGTTTCATGATGTTCAGAAGAAAAATGCACCCAGTGACCCTGTTGTCAACGGTATGCATAGGGATGCTGAGCTTTAATCCTTCGTTTGCTTTTGATCTTGGGTTTCAACTTTCATTTTTGATGACATTCGTATTGATCACTTCAATTTATGTACTCAAAGATGCGTTCCCTCTTAAGTTGTTGATTTTAACTTCATTCATCTGTTCTTTATTTTCCTTCCCAATCATTTTGTATCATTTCTTTGAATTTTCCTTATTATCGATTCCCTTTAATGTGTTATATATCCCATTCGTTTCCATTGTCTTGTTTCCCATTTCTTTTTTTATTCTACTTCTTTCTATTTTTGCACCAAGAACCATTCCGATCGTTAACGAGATTATTGAATATTTGTTTAATTTCTCTGTATGGTTTATGGAAAAGGCTCAATTCCTCAAAATGGCTGTTGTTTTTGGCCGGCCAGCAGAATGGATATTCGGTCTTTATTTTGTTGCGATTTTTTATTTTCTCTATCGATGGGAGGTTACAAAACGCATTCACATATTGGTTGCTGTACCTTTCTTATTCGTCTCCTTCATTCATTGGGGAATACCTTATGTGAACCCAAAAGCAACAATATCATTTATTAATGTAGGACAAGGCGATAGCATCCTCGTGGAATTACCCTATAGAAAAGCCGTCTATTTGATAGATACTGGCGGTTCGATCTCTTTTGATCAAGAGGATTGGGAAAAAAGAGAGGAAGAATATGACGTTACTAAGGAAGTCGTATATCCTTTCTTAAAAGCTAAAGGAATTCGGCATTTAGATGGGTTGATCATCACTCATGGAGATATGGATCATGCTGGGGGTGGTGAGTTTTTACTTGAAACTATTAAAGTGAGCAATGTTTTTTTGCCATTTAAAAGAGAGAACAATAAACTTGAGACCCTCATCGAAACTACATCAGCCGCAAATAACATCAATGTGGTGAAGTTAGGTAAAGGGAAGCATTGGGAATCAGCTCATTCCTCCTTTTTCGTTTTGCATCCAGGATCTAAAGAAAGTACTTCAAATAATAACTCCATCGTTCTTTGGCTTAAGGTCTATAATCATACCTTTTTATTAACAGGTGATATGGAGGCGGAAGCTGAAAGGGAAGTCATGAATAGTTTTCCAAAAATAAAAGCGGACGTACTTAAGGTCGGTCACCACGGAAGTGTAACTTCTTCAACGGCATCTTTTTTAGATAAGGTCTCTCCTCGATTTGGAATTATTTCAGCGGGGGAAAATAATTTATATGGCCATCCAGCACTAGAAGTTTTGAAAAGGTTAAGAGAGAGAGAGGTTACCATTTATCGGACAGATGAGCATGGGGATATTTCAATTAATGTAAACAAAAAGAGGTTGAAAGTTAACACTGCACAATAAAAAAGGACCGAAATAATTCGGTCTTTTTTATGTACTATGCAATTGCTTTTAGAATGACTCCGATGGCGAAGATTACCGTAAAGAATCCAAATGATACGACAAAACCCATACCGGAATCAATAAGGTCGTTACGCTTACTCTGTACATCTTTTTCGAAATGGTTCATGTGACAACCCTCCTAATCCATCCTTAGTATACGTTATCAATTTTAAAAAATCCATACTGAAAATGCTTTCTTTTGCGTGTTTTATCTAAAACTTACCAAAGATGAGATTCGTTGTCACCAATATTTTTAAAATGCATAGGATATCCTATTAAAGCTAGCCTTAAACGATTATATCGTTTTGGTGTTAGTGTTTATCATAAATGAAGGAACAGACATATGCGCTGTTCCTTCTTTTGCTTGCAAATGCACTTCGTTCCTCATAGGATAAGAGGTAGAGGTGAAAAAGGTGCTTAGTGTAGAAACGTTAAAAAAGAAAATTAAAAATAATGAATCATCCTCGGTCTATCTGATTTGGGGAACCGAAATTTATTTAGCAGAAGAAGCGATACAAACCATAACAGGCCTTTTGTCTCCCGACGAAAAGGACTTTAACTTAAGTGTACATAATCTGGATGAAATCTCTGTACAAGAGATCATTGAAGACGCAGAAACGATGCCTTTCTTAGGAGATCGCCGGGTCGTCGTAATAAAAAACGCAAACTTCTTAACGGCTGCAAAAGATAAATCTAAGATCGAACACGACTTCAAAGTATTTGAAAAGTACATACAAAACCCTGCAGAATTTACGACGTTAGTCATCGTAGTTCCCCATGAAAAACTTGATGAACGCAAGAAAATAGTAAAATTGGTAAAAGCACAATCTGAAATGATTCAGGTTTCCGAACTTAGTAACGATACGGCAGAAAAGTGGCTACATAAGGAAGCTTCAAATTTAGAGGTATCCATTGATGGAGAAGCGGTTCAATTACTTCTTTCAAGACTAGGAACGCGCATGGCAGTATTGGCAAAAGAAATGGAAAAAATGGCGCTCTTTGTAGGTGTGAATGGTGTAATTACGAAGGAAACTGTGGATACATTAGTAGCAAGAACTCTAGAAGATGATGTTTTTGCATTAGTCGATCATGTGGTGCATAAACGAACAGAACAAGCGCTAAGAAGTTTTTATGATCTTATGAAACAAAATCAGGAGCCGATACAGATTCATGCTTTGATCACAAGGCAATTTCGCATGATAAATGGCGTCAAAGAACTGCAAAAGAAAGGATATGGAGAAAAGCAAATTGCTTCTTCTCTAAAACTGCATCCTTACGCAGTAAAGCTTGCGGCAAAACATGCGAATCGATTTCAAGAAGTTTTTCTTAGGGAATGTCTGAATGAATTTGCTGAAACGGATTATAAATTAAAAACGGGACAGATGGACAAAACACTCTTACTAGAATTAGAGATCGTTAAGCTCTCACAAGGCTCATAGAGGCGGAACATACTTTGATCCAACTCAAGTATCAAAAAAGTGAGAGTATCGACATAATGTGCAGAAATCAAAAAATCCAGCTCATCTTTAAAAGATGAGCTGGATTTTTAACATTTTGTACAAATAAAAAAACGACCTATTGGTGTAAGGCCGTTTTTCGGGTTTCATCCTTCAATTTATGCGTTAACACCGTTTAAAGCCTTAGCAAGACGAGACTTTTGGCGAGAAGCTGCATTTTTGTGGATAAGTCCTTTGTTTGCTGCTTTGTCAATCTTCTTAGAAGCAGTAACAAAAGCTGCTTGAGCACCTTCTGCATTGTTTGAAGCTGCAAGTGCTTCAAAGTTTTTGATAGCAGTACGCATGCCAGACTTTAGTGAAGCGTTGTGTGCACGACGCTTTTCGTTAGTTTTTACACGTTTAATCGCTGATTTAATATTAGCCAATCCATTCACCTCCCTAAATGAACCATGAGCAACAAAATTACTTTCCGTTGCAAAAAATAGGACACAAAGTATTCTATCAAAATCGCCTTCTAAATGCAATACAAGAATGAAAAGGAAGAGTTGCGGCAAAAATAATACAAAGGAAGGTGGTAGATTATGGGTAAGGATTTGGACCTGTCAGCTTATTCAGTGCGAACAGATCTGGCGATAGAAGCGCACGACATGCTACTAAAAGAAGATGAAGTCGTCAATAAAAGCACACTTGAAGGTGTCATCATACATGAAAAAGATAGAGATGGTATCAAGATCGTTAGAGTTGAGATCGACGAAAAGGGAGCGGAGACTACCGGGAAAAAAGCAGGGGTGTACGTCACTTTTGAGGTTCAAGGAATTCGTGAAAAAGATTCAAAGCTTCAAGAACGCGTGCAAGAAGTTTTTGCACATGATTTTAATCGTTTCTTAAAAGAACAAGGTATCAAGCAGGATGATACTTGTCTCGTTGTAGGTTTGGGGAATTGGAATGTAACTCCTGATTCTCTTGGTCCATTGGTTGTTGAAAATCTGACCATCACAAAGCATCTGTTCGAGTTAGCTCCTGAAAACGTTGAAGAAGGATTTCGTCCAGTCTGTGCGATATCACCAGGAGTCATGGGCATTACAGGTATAGAGACGAGTGATATCATCGATGGTATCGTTAAAAAAGCAAATCCTGATTTTGTAATCGCGATCGATGCGCTAGCATCCCGTTCGATCGAACGGGTGAACGCCACGATACAAGTTTCAAATACTGGTATCCATCCGGGGTCAGGTGTGGGAAACAAGCGTAAAGAACTTAGCAAAGAAACACTAGGGATACCGGTTATCTCTATTGGAATTCCTACGGTAGTTGATGCGGCTACGATCACTAGTGATACGATTGATTTTATCTTGAAACACTTTGGTCGTGAGATGAATGAAAAGGATAAACCCTCAAAATCCCTTTTACCAGCGGGTATGACGTTTGGGGAAAAGAAAGTACTAACAGACGACGATTTGCCTGAGGAAGATCATCGTAAATCGTTCTTAGGAATTGTCGGTGTCTTAGAAGAAGATGAAAAGCTTCGATTGATTCGTGAAGTGCTTGCGCCGATCGGGCATAATTTGATGGTTACACCGAAAGAGGTGGATGTGTTCATTGAAGACATGGCCAATGTATTAGCGAATGGTCTGAACACGGCACTTCATGGTGGCATCGATCAAGGAAATACTTCTTCTTATACACATTAAAATGTAGGCATGTTTGGACAAGCTTGTGCATAAATTATAATCGTATATCCCCATGTGGAGGAATGATCATGACAAAATTTATGTTAAAGTGTTTCGGACTGGTTACTATTCTTTTATTTGGGGTTCTGTTCGGTATTCAAAAAGCGCATTTCGAAATGGATGAGCTTAAAGGATCTTCTCTAAAAAGTGTTGAATCGAACTCGACTCCTTCTAACGAGCAAAAAGAAACGAAACAAAACCCTGCTTCCATAACAAGTCATGATATTAAAACAAAACAAGAAACATTAAGTGAAATAGATTCGTTCAATGTTTTTTCAGCACTTGGGCAAAGACTAACATCGTTGATTTCTTCTGCTTTTGGTGTCATGATCTCTATATTTGGTGTTATTATTAGTGAGATGCTAGCTGTATTTTCACCATAGAACCATAAAGGATATTTCCTTTATCGGTTCTTTTTATTTTGGGGTGATCTTCAAATAACACTCTAAATTTGTTAAAACGTAAACTGAACAGAACAAAGATTTTTGTATAGGGTTACTATGAACTTAGACAATAGCTTCACCCTATTTTTTAGGTTGTGATTGAAACGGATACTTTGTATTGCTATAATCAAAGCTAGTGACTTTTCCTAAAATTGTAGGAGTGAACGTATAATGAACAGAGAAGAAAAATTAAAAAGACAAGCTAAGATCAGGAATTTCTCCATAATTGCTCATATTGACCATGGGAAATCTACTTTAGCGGACAGAATTTTGGAAGAAACGAGTGCACTAACACAGCGTGAGATGAAAGAGCAGCTGTTAGACTCAATGGATCTTGAACGTGAACGTGGAATAACGATTAAATTAAATGCTGTACAGCTGCAATATAAAGCAAAAGACGGTGAGATTTATACGTTCCACTTAATTGATACCCCAGGACACGTAGACTTTACATACGAAGTGTCTAGAAGCTTAGCGGCCTGCGAGGGAGCCTTACTTATCGTAGATGCTGCTCAAGGAATCGAAGCACAGACGTTAGCGAACGTTTACTTGGCTCTTGAGAATGATCTAGAGATCCTACCGGTTATCAACAAGATTGATCTTCCGAGTGCAGAGCCTGAACGAGTGCGTCAAGAAATCGAGGATGTTATCGGTTTGGATGCTTCAGAGGCAGTACTTGCTTCAGCAAAAGCAGGTATTGGTATTCAAGATATTCTAGAACAGATCGTAGCAAAAGTTCCAGCACCACCTGGGGATCCTGAAGGGCCTCTAAAAGCGCTAATCTTCGACTCTCTTTATGATCCTTATAGAGGCGTCGTTACGTATATTCGTGTGGCAGAAGGAACGGTTAAAGTTGGCGATAAGATTAAGATGATGGCGACAGGCAAAGAGTTTGAAGTGTTGGAACTTGGAGTGTTTACGCCAAAAGCGGTACAAAAAGACTTCTTAACGGTTGGAGACGTTGGTTTCTTAACAGCTTCGATCAAAAATGTTGGAGACACACAAGTCGGGGATACGATCACGAGCGCAGTTAAAGGTGCATCAGAGCCCCTACCTGGTTATAGAAAGATGAACCCGATGGTATACTGTGGTTTATATCCAGTAGACACAGCGAAATATAACGATCTTCGTGAAGCTTTAGAACGACTAGTGCTAAATGATTCTGCTCTTCAATATGAGCCTGAAACCTCTCAAGCTCTTGGATTTGGTTTCCGTTGCGGATTTTTAGGATTGCTTCACATGGAAATCATTCAAGAACGTATCGAGCGAGAGTTTAACATCGACTTGATCGCGACAGCTCCGAGTGTTATCTACAATGTTACGATGACAGATGGAGAAAAAATCATTGTTGATAACCCGGCGAACATGCCAGAGGCTCAAAAGATCTCTGTTGTCGAAGAACCGTATGTTAAAGCATCTATCATGACACCGAACGATTATGTTGGTACGATTATGGAGATCTGTCAGAAGAAACGTGGTATCTTCATGACGATGGATTATTTAGAAAACAACCGTGTGAATGTTCTCTATGAAATCCCTCTTTCTGAGATCGTGTATGATTTCTTTGATCAATTAAAATCAAGCACGAAGGGATACGCATCTCTAGACTATGAATTGATCGGTTATAAGCCATCTAAACTGGTAAAAATGGAAATATTATTGAACAATGAGAAGATCGACGCATTATCGGTAATCGTTCATAAAGATTTTGCCTATGAGCGAGGAAAGGTAGTTGTTGAGAAGCTTAAAGAGCTTATCCCGCGTCAACAGTTTGAAGTACCGATCCAAGCGGCAATCGGACAAAAAATCGTGGCACGTTCAAACATTAAAGCATTGCGTAAGAACGTATTGGCAAAATGTTACGGTGGAGACATCTCCCGTAAGCGTAAGCTTTTAGATAAGCAAAAAGAAGGTAAGAAGCGTATGAAGACGATCGGTCGAGTAGACGTTCCTCAAGAAGCGTTTATGGCGGTTCTTCGTATGGATGATACAAATAATAACAACAAATAAAAAGCAACTTAAGACCGCGAAGGCAATTCTAGCGGTCTTTCCTAATTTATGAGACAAAAAGGCGGTGAACATCTTGCTTAAAGCTGCATATCTGCATATCCCATTCTGTGTCCAAATTTGTCATTATTGTGATTTTAACAAGATATTTATTCATCAGCAGCCAGTGGATGAGTATCTACAATCTATGAAAAAAGAAATGATTCATACTACGACGAGGTTCAAGAATTATGAGATGGAAACCATCTTCGTAGGTGGTGGAACACCAACCGCTTTGAGCGAACAACAGCTGCAAACGTTTTTAAGTGATGTGAATGAAGTGCTAGGTAGCAGATCTTTAAAAGAATTCACGGTTGAAGCGAACCCAGAGCAGACAACAAAAGAAAAGATATCAGTTTTAAAAGCGAATGGAGTTAACCGGCTAAGTGTTGGCGTTCAGGCTTTTCAGTCTTCTTTGCTAAAAAAGTTAGGAAGAACACATACCAAAGAAGATATCTATTCTACGGTTGCAGAGGCAAAAAAAGCTGGCATTGATAACATGTCGATCGATCTCATGTTTGGGCTGCCAGGCCAAACGATGGATATGTTTAAGGAATCGGTAGATGAAGCATTAGCATTAGATATTCCTCACATTTCGTCCTATTCGCTGCAGATCGAAAAGAAAACTGTTTTTTATAACTTGGCTCAAAAAGGCAAGTTGATTCTTCCGGAACAAGAGCTTGAAGCTGCGATGTATGATTATTTAATCGAGGCTCTTGATAAAAAAGGATTCAAACAATATGAGATCAGCAATTTTGCAATTCCAGGGTTTGAGAGTAAGCATAATCTCCAATACTGGAACAATAACGAATATTTTGGCATAGGTGCTGGCGCTCATAGTTACGTAGAAGGAACAAGAAGAAGAAATGCAGGTCCCTTAAAACAATATATGAACTTGATCGAGGAAAATGGTTTTCCATATATCGAAGAACATCAGGTTCCACTATCTGAAAAGATGGAAGAAGAAATGTTCATGGGTCTGCGTAAACAAGAAGGTGTTTCTGATAAGACGTTTATAGATCGTTATGGCCGATCCATGTTTGATATCTATAGAGAACCTATTCAAAGACTCATTCAAAAAGGTTGGCTTGAACAGAGAGAAGACACTCTTCTTTTAACAAAGGATGGAAGACCTTTAGGTAACGAGGTCTTTCAAGAATTTATTGGTGTAGTTTTAGATTGACAATGCAGAGTACCTTTTGGTAACTTATATTATAGATTTAGCACTCGCTGTTTAAGAGTGCTAACAAGTGGGGTGATGGTATGTTAACGGAACGACAACTCTTTATTCTTCGTGTTTTAATAGATGACTATATTAAGCATGTTGAGCCTGTAGGTTCCCGTACGATCTCTAAACGAGAGGACATTACCTACAGTCCAGCAACGATTCGAAACGAACTTGCGGACTTGGAGGATCTTGGCTTTCTAGAGAAAACCCATACATCATCTGGTAGAATACCATCTGAAAAAGGATATCGATTTTACGTGGACCACTTACTTCCTTCTCTATCTATGAAAGAAAGTGAGATCGGCCATTCAGAACTCTTATTTACGGAAAAAGTTCAAGAAGCAGAGGCGTTATTCGATCAATCAGCTAAGATTCTATCAGATCTGACAAACTATACATCTGTTGTGTTAGGACCTAACGCATTAGATATGAAGTTGAAGCATATGCAGATCATTCCGATCTCTTCCCAAGTGGCAGTTGCAATTTTTGTGACGAACACAGGACACGTAGAGAACAGACAGATCGTGCTACCCGATACGATTGAACCTTCAGAACTAGAAAAGCTCGTGAACATTCTTAACGAAAGGCTTGCTGGCGTTCGATTGATAGAATTGAACACTCGGATACAGAAAGAACTTTCAGCGGTGTTTAAAAAGCACCTTAAGGATTATCAAAACATGGGGGTATTCTTAGATCAGCTTCTTCTCTGGAGCAAGAAGGAAAAGCTATTTTATGGCGGGAAAACAAATATGCTTTCTCAGCCTGAATTTAGAGATTTAGATAAAGTTAGACCGCTTCTTGATTTTTTAGAAACGCGCGATTTAATGGAAAAGCTCGTGTCATCGACAGAAAAAGGGCTGACCATAAGAATCGGTACAGAGAATGAACACGAAGCGATGAAAAACTGCAGTGTGATCAATGCCTCTTATACGATGCATGGTAAACATATAGGTACGATCTCATTAATCGGCCCAACCAGAATGGAATATCAGAAAGTCATTTCATTACTTGATTCATTATCGAAGGAAATGACGAACCGATTAAACGATTTTTCAAATTAGTGGATTATTTTAGGGAGGTGAAAGCATGAACAAAGAGGACATCACTCAAGATCAAACTCAAACTGATGTGAATGAAGAAGTAACAGAAACAGAAGAAGTTGTTGTTGAAGAAGTAGAATCTGCTACAGAAGAAACGCTTACTGAAGAGCAACAACGCATTTCAGAGCTAGAAACAAAGCTTGAGGAAGCAAGCCAAAAAAATCTTCGCCTTCAAGCGGATTATGATAATTTCCGCCGCAGAACGAGAGAAGAGCAGGCAGCGAGCCTTAAATATAAATCTCAAAGTCTTCTTGAACAGTTATTACCTGCACTTGATAACTTTGAGCGTGCTTTGAAGACTGAAGCTACAAACGATCAGACCAAAACCCTTATTCAAGGTATGGAAATGGTTTATCGTCAACTAGCAGATGCATTGAAACAAGAAGGTCTGACAGAAATTCCTTCAGTAGGTCAAATGTTTGACCCCAACCTGCATCAAGCCGTTATGCAAGTGGAGGATTCTGAAACAGAGTCCAATACAGTTATTGAGGAACTGCAAAAAGGTTATATGTTAAAAGATCGAGTTATTCGACCTGCTATGGTTAAAGTAAACGCGTAGATAAAACTACATATGAATGATGGAGGGAAAAAACATGAGTAAAATCATCGGTATTGACTTAGGTACAACAAACTCTTGTGTAGCTGTTATGGAAGGTGGAGAAGCGGTAGTTATTCCGAACCCGGAAGGTAACCGTACGACACCATCTGTTGTAGCGTTCAAAGATGGAGACCGTTCAGTTGGAGAAGTAGCTAAACGCCAAGCTGTAACGAACCCTAACACGATCATGTCGATCAAACGTTACATGGGAACAGATTACAAAGAAACAGTTGAAGGGAAAGACTATACGCCACAAGAGATCTCTGCGATCATCTTGCAAAAATTAAAGTCTCATGCTGAAGACTATCTTGGAGAAAAAGTTGAAAGAGCGGTAATTACTGTACCTGCTTATTTCAATGATGCACAACGTCAAGCTACAAAGGATGCTGGACAGATTGCTGGACTTCAAGTTGAGCGTATCGTAAACGAGCCTACAGCAGCAGCTTTAGCTTATGGTCTTGAAAAAGACGAAGATCAAACAATCCTAGTATTTGACCTTGGTGGTGGTACGTTTGACGTATCAATTCTTGAACTAGGCGATGGATTCTTTGAAGTAAAAGCTACTTCTGGAGATAACAAGCTTGGTGGAGATGATTTTGACCAAGTGATCATCGACCACTTAGTTAGCGAATTCAAAAAAGAGAACGGTATCGATCTTTCTCAAGACAAGATGGCACTACAACGTTTAAAAGATGCTGCAGAGAAAGCAAAGAAAGACCTTTCAGGTGTAACATCTACACAAATTTCATTACCGTTCATCACAGCTGATGCTTCTGGACCTAAACACTTGGAGTTAAACTTATCACGTGCAAAATTTGAAGATCTTTCTTCAGAATTAGTTGAGCGCACGATGGGACCTACTCGCCGAGCACTTACTGACGCTGGAATGTCACCTTCTGACCTTGATAAAGTAATTCTTGTTGGTGGATCTACTCGTATCCCAGCTGTACAAGAAGCAATCAAGAAGTTTACTGGTAAAGAGCCGCATAAAGGAGTAAATCCTGACGAAGTTGTTGCTCTTGGTGCTGCTATTCAAGGTGGAGTACTTGCTGGAGATGTGAAAGATGTTGTTCTTCTTGATGTAACACCACTTTCATTAGGTATTGAAACGATGGGTGGCGTGTTTACTCGATTGATCGATCGTAACACGACGATTCCAACTTCAAAATCTCAAGTATTCTCAACAGCTGCTGATAACCAAACATCTGTTGATATCCATGTTCTTCAAGGAGAGCGTGAGATGGCAGCGCACAATAAAACGCTTGGAAGATTCCAATTATCTGAGATCCCACCAGCACCACGTGGAGTACCTCAAATCGAAGTGAGCTTTGACATTGATGCGAACGGTATTGTAAATGTACGTGCTAAAGATCTAGGAACGAACAAAGAGCAATCCATTACGATTAAATCTTCTACAGGTCTTTCTGATGAAGAGATCGATCGCATGGTAAAAGACGCTGAAGAAAATGCGGAAGCAGATAAGAAGAAACGTGAAGAGATCGACACTAGAAACGAAGCGGATCAGCTTGTGTTCACAGTTGATAAAACGTTGAAAGACCTTGAAGGCAAAGTAGACGAAGCTGAAGTGAAAAAAGCTGAAGAAGCGAAAGAGAGCTTGAAAAAAGCTCTTGAGGGTGACGATATCGAAGCGATCAAGAAAGAAAAAGAAGCTCTAAGCGAGATCGTTCAACAACTTTCTGTAAAACTTTATGAGCAAGCAGCTCAACAAGCTCAAGCTCAGCAAGGTGATGCAGAAGGTCAATCAACGAAGAACGATGACAACATCGTTGACGCTGATTATGAAGAAGTAAACGACGACAAAAAGTAACACTTAGCAGATAAAAGTCAAAGTCAGGTCATCTTGACTTTGACTTTTTTTCTGAGTTGTATTGATGACAATAATGGACTTAAGGCTGTAACAAAACCTTTGCAGTTTTCGTCTTGAGTCAGGTGGTATTCAATGGTAAGATAACTTTTATGTGAGAATTCGGGAGTGTCCTATATGAGTAAACGAGATTATTACGAAGTACTTGGATTAGATAAAAATGCCTCAAACGATGAGGTGAAAAAAGCATACCGTAAACTTGCCAGAAAGTATCACCCAGATGTTAATAAAGAGGCAGATGCGGAAAATAAATTTAAAGAAGTTAAAGATGCATATGAAACATTAAGTGATCCTCAAAAGAAAGCGCATTATGATCAATTCGGCCATACCGATCCGAACCAAGGATTCGGTGGCGGCGGAGCTGGTTTTGATGGCTTTGGTGATATTTTTGATATGTTCTTCGGTGGGGGCGGCGGTCGTAGAAACCCAAACGGTCCTCGACAAGGAAACGATCTTCAGTACGGACTTAGATTGTCTTTTGAAGAAGCTGTGTTTGGTAAAGAAACTGAAATTCAAATTCCTACAGAAGAAACTTGTGACACATGTCATGGTTCAGGAGCTAAACCAGGAACAAAGCCTGAAACATGTTCACATTGTAATGGAAGCGGTCAGCTGAATGTTGAACAGAATACACCGTTTGGCCGTATTGTTAATCGTCGAGTATGTAACCACTGTAGTGGAAAAGGTAAGATCATAAAAGAAAAATGTAAGACGTGTCATGGAAATGGAAAAGTACGCAAGAACAAGAAAATTTCTGTCAAAGTGCCAGCTGGTGTAGATAACGGCCAGCAGATCCGTATGTCTGGACATGGTGAAGCTGGGGTAAACGGCGGTCCTGCAGGTGATCTTTACGTGGTCTTCCAAGTTGCTGATCATGAGTTCTTCGAGCGTGATGGAGATGATATCCTTTGCGAGATGCCGTTAACGTTCTCTCAAGCAGCGCTAGGTGATGAGATTGAAGTTCCAACATTATACGGTAAAGTGAAGCTGAAGATTCCAGCAGGTACACAAACCGGAACTCATTTCCGTTTAAGAGGAAAAGGTGTTAAAAACGTTCACGGAAGAGGTCAAGGTGACCAGCATATCCAAGTCAAGGTAATCACACCGAAAAACCTAACAGAAAAACAAAAACAGCTTCTACGCGACTTCTCAGAAATCAGCGGAAGCATGCCAGACGAACAACAAGATGGATTCTTCGACAAAGTCAAACGCGCATTTAAAGGCGAGTAAAACCCACATGAAATACCTAAATATATTCCTACATGCATTAAGGGATCTTTAAGTTTTATTTCTAAAAAGATTGTTGCTTTGTGTATAAACATCATTGACAAGTTGATTAGAACGCAAGGTGCGAGACTCCTGCGGGAGGAGCGGCCAGGTGAGACCCCCTTATGGCGCAGAGCGGCAAGGGGGCTCACCGCACGCCCCGCGGAAAGCGAGCAACCTGGAGTGGAAATCAACCACCCTCAATAGTGCCAAAGGAATAGCTTGAAAATTTTAATAGCCAAACTAACAAACGGAGTTGATAAGATGAAATGGTCAGAGATTAGCATCCACACTACTCAGGAAGCTGTTGAACCAGTATCGAATATTTTACATGAGGCGGGAGCTAGTGGAGTTGTGATTGAGGATGTAGATGACCTCTCTAAAGAGCGTCAATCCGTATTTGGTGAAATTTATCAGCTGAACCCTTCTGACTATCCTTCTGAAGGTGTCATTTTAAAAGCTTATTTACCCGTTAACAGTTTTTTAGGTGAAACGGTTGAAGAAATCAAACAAGCGATTACGAACCTGGTTAAATATGACATTGATATTGGAGCTAACACGATTTCCATTTCAGAAGTGAACGAGGAAGAATGGGCGACCGCTTGGAAAAAGTATTACAAACCCGTAAAAATTTCAAAACGCATCACGATCACCCCTACATGGGAAGATTATAAACCCGTACATTCTGATGAACTTATTATTGAGCTTGATCCAGGTATGGCGTTTGGTACAGGAACACACCCAACAACAGTCATGAGTTTGCAAGCTATCGAAAAATATATAGCTGAAGGGGATTCTGTCATTGATGTAGGAACGGGATCTGGTGTATTGAGCATTGCATCAGCTATGTTAGGTGCCAATAAAGTTGAGGCGTATGACCTGGATGAAGTGGCAGTGAATTCTGCACGACTTAATGTAAAGCTGAACAAAGTGAACCAAAAAGTGCATGTTGATCAGAATGATCTCTTAAAGGGGATTGAAGGTCCAGTTGATCTTGTAGTAGGAAATCTCTTAGCAGAAATCATACTCTTGTTTGTTGAAGATACAGCTAAAGTATTAAAGCCAGGTGGGTATTTTATTACGTCTGGAATCATCCAAGGTAAGAAGCGTGACGTTAGAGCGAAATTGGAAGAGCATGGATTTAAGATCGTAGAAGTATTAGAGATGGAAGATTGGGTTGCGATCGTTGCTCAAAATAAGGAATAGGATAGGACGTGCATTTCATGCAAAGGTACTTTGTTCCATCAGAAAACTGGAAAGATGACTCTGTTACGATTACAGGGGATGATGCTAAGCACATCTTAAAGGTGATGAGAATGCAAGTAGGAGACAATTTCATCTGCTGTGATAACAAAGGTCGTACATCTTTGTGTGAAATCATAGAGGTTGACGGTAACGAAGTAGAGACGAAGATTGTGAATGATATCGAGAAAAAGGCTGAGCTTCCTGTCTCTGTTACCATTGCTCAAGGACTGCCAAAAGGGGATAAGTTAGAATATATCATCCAAAAAGGTACCGAACTTGGGGCTTTTTCCTTTTTTCCATTTTCAGCAGACCGTTCTGTTGTAAAATGGGATGACAAAAAAGCGGTTAAGAAAAAAGAAAGACTTGAAAAAATTGCAAAAGAAGCAGCAGAGCAATCACATAGAAACCGGGTTCCAGACATCTTGAATCCTGGTTCTTTTTCTGATTTGCTAAAAATGACAGAACAGTATAAGATAAAAATCGTTGCGTTTGAGGAAGAAGCAAAACAGAATGAAATCTCTCATTTTGCTTCTGCTTTACGTACAGCTGAAGTAGGAGATTCAATCCTATGTGTGATCGGTCCGGAAGGTGGCATCAGTGAAAAAGAAGCAGCCTTGCTTAATGATCATGGTTTTTTATTGTGCGGACTGGGTCCGAGGATTTTAAGGACCGAAACAGCACCATTGTACTTGTTATCAGCTATTTCTTATCATTTTGAATTAAAGGGGTGATCATTATGCCATCCGTAGCATTTCATACATTAGGTTGTAAAGTAAATCATTATGAGACTGAAGCGATCTGGCAGCTTTTCCAAGCTGAAGGATATGAACGTACTGATTTTGATAGTACGGCAGATGTCTATGTTATCAATACATGTACCGTAACGAACACGGGTGATAAAAAGAGCAGACAAGTAATACGAAGAGCTATCCGGAAAAACCCGGACGCTGTTATTTGTGTAACAGGTTGCTATGCTCAAACATCACCTGCAGAAATTATGGCGATTCCAGGGGTAGACGTTGTAGTCGGTACACAAGACCGTTCTAAAATGCTTACTTACATTCAACAGTATAAAGAAGAACGTATGCCTATTAATGGTGTGTCTAACATCATGAAAGCACGTGTGTATGAGGAACTAGATGTTCCTGCATTTACTGATCGAACACGAGCATCGCTCAAGATACAAGAAGGATGTAATAACTTCTGTACGTTCTGTATTATTCCTTGGGCAAGAGGTCTTCTTCGTTCCCGGAAACCGGAAGATGTACTTTCTCAGGCTCAGCAGCTTGTAGACTCTGGTTATAAAGAGATCGTTCTTACCGGCATTCATACTGCTGGATACGGAGAAGATATGAAGGATTATTCTTTTGCGAAGTTGTTGGATGATCTTGATAAGAACATCTCAGGATTAAAACGTATCCGTATCTCATCCATTGAAGCTAGTCAGATCTCTGATGAAGTGATTGAAGTTATGGGTAGGTCAGATAAAGTAGTTCCTCATCTGCACATACCCCTACAATCAGGGTCAAACACTGTGCTTCAACGAATGAGACGAAAATATTCGATGGAGATGTTCGGTGAAAGGTTAGGCCGTTTAAAAGAAGCTCTTCCAGGACTTGCAATTACATCAGATGTAATCGTTGGTTTTCCAGGAGAGACAGAAGAAGAGTTTATGGAAACGTATCGTTTTATCGAGAAACATAAATTTATGGAACTACACGTATTCCCTTACTCAAAACGTACGGGAACTCCAGCTGCAAAGATGGAGGATCAAGTTCCAGAAGATATAAAAAACGAACGTGTACACAAGTTGATTTCTCTATCTGATCAACTAGCAAAAGAATATGCATCCAACTATGAAGATACAGTTGTAGAAGTAATTCCTGAAGAAGCATTTAAAGAAGATCCTACGAGCAAACTATACGTAGGATACACTCCGAATTATCTTAAAGTTTTATTTGAAGGAAACGAAGAGATGATTGGTAAATTGGTTAAAGTGAAAATCACTGAAGCAGGGTATCCTTACAATAAAGGTATATTTGTAAAACAAGAAATGGAAGACATCCTAAAGCAAGCTGTTTCAAGCTAACATCCTGGAGTTCAAGCCCAGGATGTTTTTTTAATCAATCTTGAGGGTTCAAAGTGTTAGTTGTCCTTCACTGTAAATATTTTTGTCATGCTCGATTTATGTCGAAAAATTTGTTATGATACTAACGGTGTTTAATTTTTTTATTTAGAAAGGGTTTGTTGAAATGAGCAATTTAAACGTTGCAAGAATGATCGACCATACAGCATTAAAAGCTGAAACTTCAAAGAAAGAAATCTTAACTCTTTGTGAGGAAGCTAAAAAATATAATTTCTTTTCTGTTTGTGTTAATCCGACTTGGGTTTACACAGCATTCGAACAATTAAAAGATTCTGACGTAGCAGTTTGTACGGTAATTGGTTTTCCACTAGGTGCAAACACTCCAGAAGTTAAAGCGTTCGAAACGAAGAATGCAATTGAAAACGGTGCAACTGAAGTAGATATGGTTATCAACATCGGTGCATTGAAAGATGGCAACTACGAGTTAGTCGAAAAAGATGTTCGTGCAGTTGTTGAAGCTGCTAAAGGTAAAGCTTTAACAAAAGCGATCATTGAAACTTCTCTTCTTACAAACGAAGAAAAAGTAAAAGCATGTGAGATTGCGGTTAAAGCAGGTATCGATTTTGTAAAAACATCAACAGGGTTCTCCACAGGTGGAGCAACAGTAGAAGACATTAAATTGATGCGTGAGACAGTTGGTCCGAACATCGGTGTGAAAGCTTCTGGTGCTGTACGTGACCGCGATACGGCTTTGGCTATGATCGAAGCTGGTGCTACACGTATCGGTGCAAGCGCTGGAATCGCGATTGTAGAAGGCGGAACATCCACTTCCGATTATTAATTTTTACTTTTAAGTCATTTACCTTATCTCCTAAGACCAACTTGTTTAAATTAAGTTGACCGTAATGCAAGGATATATTATAATGGCAAAAGATATGTGACGCATCTTTACTTTATGTAAGGGTGGTCTGGAGGGAGGGAAATACAAATGGCAGAAACACGTATTCGCAAGAATGAATCCATTGATGATGCTCTTCGTCGTTTTAAAAGATCCGTTTCCAAAGATGGAACATTGGCTGAAGTTAAAAAGCGCAAGCATTATGAAAAGCCAAGCGTAAAGCGTAAGAAGAAGGCTGAGGCAGCAAGAAAGCGTAAGTTCTAAGCGGGGTGTAAGTTAGTAAAATGAGTCTTCTTAATGAATTAAACCAAGATATGAAACAAGCGATGAAGGACAAGAACAAGCAAAAGCTTTCTGTAATTCGCATGCTTAAGGCATCACTTCAAAATGAAGCTATCAAGCAAGGGCGTGAATTAAACGAGGAAGAAGAGCTTACCGTTCTTGTACGCGAAATGAAACAAAGAAAAGACTCCCTCCAAGAATTCGAAAAAGCTGGCCGCGATGATCTAGTCGCTGGACTTCAAGATGAAATCGCTGTTCTTACGCCATACTTACCAAAACAGCTGACTGAAGAAGAACTACAAGAAATTGTTGCTCAAACGATTTCTGAAATTGGTGCCACTTCTAAAGCTGATATGGGTAAAGTTATGGGGGCTCTTATGCCTAAAGTTAAAGGGAAAGCCGATGGTGGACTCGTTAACCGTATTGTTCAGCAACAATTATCATAATTGAAATGACAAACGCTCTGTATTTATACAGGGCGTTTTCTTATTTTTTGAAACTTTTTTCCACAAATTAACGTAAAATAGAGTGAAGGGGGTGTTAGTTTGTGAAAAGGGTTCGATTGTTCATCTATTTACTTTGTCTGATTTGGGGAATTTATGGTGTACTCTCAACTTCACAAGTATTTGCAGTAGGTAAAGGTAAGACAGTTACGTTCATACCTGTAGAACATGAAGTTGAAAGAGGCCTTGAAGCTTTTTTAGATCGGAGTATTCAAAAGGCAGAGAAAGATGGAACGGATCATATCGTTCTAGAGATTTATACTCCTGGAGGCAGAGTAGATGCTGCACTACATATCGCAAAAGTCATGAGAGATACAGAAATTCCAATTACAGCCTATGTGGTGAAAAACGCTTTCTCAGCAGGAGCGTATATCGCTTTAAATGCAGACCAGATTGTTATGAAGCCATCAACAACGATTGGATCTGCCGCTGTGATCGACAGTCAAGGAAATACCGCTGGACAAAAAGCTGAGTCTGCATGGAAAGCCGAAATGCTAGCAGCAGCAGAGCTGAATGAAAGAACTCCCGTATACGCTGAGGCGATGGTAGACCCAGACGTTGAGATTCCTGAACTTGGTTTAGAAAAAGGTGAACTACTTACGTTAACAGCCAGTGAAGCATTAAAGGTAGGCTATGCAGAAAAAATCGCAGAAGATCGTCAAGAACTTCTAGCTTATCTAAATCTAGAAGATGCAAAAGTTTTAGAATCTAATCCTACTTTTGCTGATAAGATAGCACGCTTTGTTACTAACCCTGTCGTCGTGCCTATTCTTTTATCATTAGGCAGCTTAGGTCTTGTATTAGAGCTTTATACACCTGGATTTGGAATTGCAGGTTCTATCGGAGCTTTATCCTTACTGCTGTTTTTTTACGGTCATATGATAGCCGGTCTAGCCGGATGGGAAGCAATCATCTTATTTGGTGTTGGTCTGATTTTGCTTATTTTAGAGTTGTTTTTGCCTGGTGGTATAATTGGTATACTGGGGGTGTTGGCAGTGTTAACAGGATTGATCATGGCAGGTGGATCTTTAACAGGAATATTGATCGCCATTGCAATTGCCATTGTTGTTACGATTATCGGATCGTATTTCTTTTTACGATCATTTGGTTATAACGGTTCATTAAAGAAACTCGTCCTATTTGATTCAACAAGCTCTGAAAAGGGTTATCTATCTCATAATGAGCGGAAAGATCTAACAGGCAAGATCGGCGTCACCGCTACAACACTGCGACCTTCTGGAAGTTTAAGACTTGATGATGAGTTCATAGATGTAGTAACAGAAGGATCGTATATTGAAAAAGGTACACCTGTAAAAATTATTAAAGCCTCAGGTGGACGTGTTGTAGTGAGAGAAATAGAAAATAATGAATAAAAAAGAATGGAGAGTGTGTAGATGTTAGAATTCGGATCGATCGCCAGCATAGTGGTCATCGGATTGATTGTAATCGCTCTAGCTGTGTTATTTACGTTTGTACCCGTCATGTTATGGATTTCTGCATTAGCAGCAGGGGTAAGAGTGGGAATCTTTACATTGGTTGGGATGAGATTAAGAAGAGTAATCCCGAACCGTGTAATTAATCCGCTGATTAAAGCTGTAAAAGCGGGACTTGATTTAAGTACGAACCAGCTCGAAAGTCACTATCTAGCTGGGGGGAACGTTGACAGAGTAGTAAATGCGTTGATTGCAGCACACCGTGCGAATATTGAACTAAGCTTTGAACGTGCAGCAGCGATTGATCTAGCGGGACGTGATGTACTCGAAGCTGTTCAGATGAGTGTAAACCCTAAAGTAATAGAAACACCTTTTATCGCCGGTGTAGCATTAGACGGGATTGAAGTAAAAGCAAAAGCAAGAATTACTGTTCGTGCAAACATAGATCGTCTAGTAGGTGGAGCTGGTGAAGAAACGATAATCGCCCGTGTTGGGGAAGGAATCGTTAGTACGATTGGTTCTTCGGCAACACATAAGAAAGTGCTTGAGAACCCAGATTTAATCTCACAGACGGTACTATCAAAAGGGCTAGATGCTGGTACGGCTTTTGAGATTCTGTCCATAGATATTGCAGACATCGATATCGGCAAGAACATTGGAGCGGAACTTCAAACCGATCAGGCGATGGCCGATAAGAATATCGCTCAGGCGAAAGCAGAAGAAAGACGTGCGATGGCCGTAGCGAAAGAACAAGAGATGAAAGCTAGAGTTCAAGAGATGAGAGCAAAAGTTGTAGAAGCAGAAGCAGAGGTGCCAATGGCATTAGCAGAAGCGCTTCGTTCAGGTAACATGGGTTTTATGGATTATATGAACATGAAGAACATCATGGCAGACACTACGATGCGTGAATCGATCAGCAAGTCATCAAACCCTGATAAAGAGAATGATGATAAAGGACGGAAGTTGTAAGTATGAATATTATAGAAGCGATTATTGAAATTCTTTTTGCTAATATCGCTTTTGTTATTCTGATCGCAGGCGGAATTTATAGTGTCTTTAAACGTCAAAAAGAAATGAAGGAAACGAAACGTCCAGAACCTAATCGCCAACGAACAGAAGCGCCTAAACAAACCGTTTCACCTTTTGGTCTGCCTGCTGAACCTCGAGTTAAAAAAGTTAAAGAAGCGATCGAAACCCAAAAGGATACAGTCGATCAAAAAGTTTTTCACCAATCTGCATCTAAACGTGAAGTGAATAAGGCACGATCAGAAAAAGTCTCTAACCGATATCAAGATAAAGAAGATAAAATTATGAACGATTTTAAAGTAGATCAACAAGAGTTACAAAAAGCGATCATATGGTCAGAGATTCTTTCTAAGCCTAAGGCATTGCAAAAGCGTTCTTAACAAAAGGTAACTTGTAATAAGAGTGATAGTTTCACCCCTTCTCTCATAAAAATGGAGAGAGGGGGTTTTTTTATGGGCAAATTGCGGCAGCAAGTAAACAAATGGATGATGCAAAACCTAGAACTACCAGCAGACGTAGTGATGGATTTACCCCGGATCACGATGATTGGACAACTGCACATCTATATTGAAAACCATAGAGGAGTTAAGGCCTTCTCGAATGAACAGCTCACACTCAAACTAAACCAAGGCGTGATTCATATAAAAGGAAGTGAGTTTGTTATTAAAACGATCTTACCTGAAGAAATTTTGTTAGAAGGTACGATCTCTTCAGTTGATTTCGAAAACGAATAATCATCTTCATAACAGGGAGGGACAAGATGAAAACCAAATGGAACCATTTGAAAGGGTATGTGAGGGTAGAAATTATTGGACAAGATTCTAGTTCGTTTATCAATACGTGCATACAATCTGGTATTGGAATATGGGATATACAGCCTCTTGATCAGAACCGCGCACTCATCTCCATATCTGTTTCAGATGTGCAAAAAGCAAGAGGTATATTAAAAGAGAACAAATTAAAGATCAGGATAAAAGAAAAAAAGGGAACGCCGTTTCTTCTGAAGAGAATGTGGAAGAGGAACGGGTTTATCCTTGGCATGCTCTCGTTTATTTGTCTTTTATTTTTATTATCTAATATGATTTGGAATATAAATGTTACGGGGGCAAATCCTAAGACTGAATACGAGTTAAGAAAAGCTGCTGTAGAACTTGGAGTAACAAAAGGGAAATTTATTTTTTTATTACCGAACGTTAGAGAGATACAGCGGGATCTGACAGAGAAGATGGATAATGTTACGTGGATCGGTGTAACTCAACGAGGTACATCATACCGATTTGAAGTGGTCGAAAAGGAGATTCCAGAAGCGAAGCAAATGACAGGACCGAGACATCTTGTTGCTACGAAGGAAGCTGTTATTCACTCTGTATTCGTCGAAAAGGGACAACCTATTGTAGGGGTTAACGACTATGTTAAAAAAGGATCATTGTTGGTCTCAGGTTTGATCGGAAAAGAAAAAAAACCGCAACTTGTAAGTGCGAAAGGTAAGATTTGGGGAGAAGTCTGGTATCAGACAGAGGTCGAAGTCCCGTTAAACACTTCCTTTCAAACATACACAGGTAAGTATAAAAACAGGCATTATGTTTCACTTTTCGGATTGAATGTTCCCGTTTATGGATTTTCAGAAGGAGAATTTAAGGATAAAACGGAAACACTAAATGAATCACCTCTTTATCTAGCTAAATGGAAAATGCCGTTTTCTTATATAAAGAAAGAGATCAGGGAAACCGACGGAGTAAAACGTTCTTATAGTAAAGCCGAGGCAATCGAAGTAGGAAAAAAGATGGCAAAAAAAGAACTTTCAAAAAAATTACCGGATGATGCAAAAATTAATGGTGAAAAAGTTTGGCAACAAAACGTCTCGAATGGTAAAGTTAAACTAACGATGCTCTACCAAGTAATTGAAAATATTGCATCTGCACAACCTATACCTATCCAACAAGGAGAATGAGTAGTTTGTCAGAAACGAAAAGACTTAATTCATTACAACTCGAAAATACGACAGAAGCAGCTTCACTCTTTGGTCCTAACGATGCTTTTTTGAAGGTGATTGAAGACAAGCTTAATGTAAGTATCGTCACCAGAGGAGAAGACATTTTAGTATCCGGTGAACTGAATAAAGCAGAAATGGTTGAAGAGACTTTGTTTGTCTTGCTGAAATTGGTGCGTAAAGGTATTAAGATCTCAGAAAGAGACATTGTTTATGCTGTTCAGCTTGCAGAAAAAAATATGCTCGATGAATTAAGTGAACTTTATGAAGAAGATATTGCTGTTACTGCAAAAGGAAAACCAATTCGTGTAAAAACACTAGGACAACGTCATTATGTGCAGTCCATGAGAAAGCGCGACCTTGTTTTTGGTATCGGTCCTGCTGGTACAGGAAAAACCTATCTTGCAGTGGTGATGGCAGTCAACGCGTTAAAAGAAGGTAAGATGAAAAAGATCGTGCTTACCCGTCCTGCGGTCGAAGCAGGTGAGAGCTTAGGCTTTCTCCCGGGTGATCTAAAAGAAAAAGTAGATCCATATCTGCGTCCCCTCTACGATGCTCTGCATGACCTTCTAGGGGCAGAACATACCGAGAGGCTAATCGAGCGTGGGACGATTGAAATTGCCCCGTTGGCGTACATGAGAGGGCGTACGCTCGATGAAAGCTTTGTCATTTTAGATGAGGCTCAAAATACTACACCAGAACAGATGAAGATGTTTATAACGCGTCTTGGTTTTGGATCAAAGATGGTCATCACAGGTGATCTTACACAGATTGATCTTCCTCGTGGTAAAGAATCAGGATTAAAAGTAACCGAAAAAAGGCTCGAAAGCGTTAAAGGCATCGATTTTATATACTTAAAACAACTGGATGTAGTTCGCCATCCACTTGTTCAGCGAATTATTGAGGCATATGAAACATACGAAGATTAAGGACTCCATCCGTTTGGGGTCTTTTTTTATTCTGAATGGATCATTATAGTCTTTCTGTATGCACGAAGGGATTTAGTGGAAAATTGAATACATATACCAATTAACTAAGCTTTTCTTTTTGAGAAGTACCATAATTGACCAACTTTTGCTAAGATTAGAATAGGATGTACAGTTTAAGGAGTGGTAGCGTTTGGCCAATTTCAGGCATCTTTTGTCTAATTACTTTCGTTTGAGTGTAGCAACAGTATCCTTTATCGTTATGGGAATCATTCTGTTTTCCCTGTTAGTCAGCAACGTAACTCCTAATGTAGTGGATGTTAATGTTTATGAGCGTTCTCCACGCGACATTCAATCACCAATCACGATCCCACTGGAAGATCAGACTGAAGCAAGAAAGAAGCTAGCGGAAGAAAGTGTTAAGAACGAGTATACATTTAATAAAGATCTCGCCCTAGTACAAGCAGAAGGCTTAAAAGATTTATTAGATATCGTCATAACGATCACAGAATCTGAAGAAAAGAAGAAAAAAGAAGACGAGACTACTCTTACTTTAGATCAAAAAGTGACTCAATTAAAAGACTCAATCAATAAATCAGATATATCTGATGAAACGTATATCGCACTTGCTGAAGCAAGTAAAACAGAATTAACTAATGTAAAGAATTTAGCTCCTGATGTAGTGAACAGAGTTTTATCAGAGCCTATCATGGTCGAAGAAGTTGAAGAAGCGCGAAGTGAGGCTATTCAGTTAATACGTGATAACAATCTACCTTATTCACTTCGAAATGCAACAGAAGAGATCACACGAAGCTTTATTATCGCCAACCGAACGTTAGATACAGAGAAAACACGTCAAAAACGTAAAGAAGCGAGTGACAAAGTAGAAGAAGTAGTGATCAGAGAAGGGGAAGTTCTTGTAAAAAGCGGTGCAGTGATCACGCCTGAGATTTTTGATCGGCTTAAAAAGGTTGGATTATTAGATCAAGAAATGAAAACGTATCCGTATTACGGATTATTCCTTTTTGTATTGATCGTAATGGCTGGTTTATATTATTTTATGAAAGAAGAGCGTGAAAAAGAGCATTTTCGAAAATATGTAACCATCTATGCGCTATTGTTTACTTTAACACTTGTTGTGATGAAAGTGTTGAGTGTCAGTACGGAACTCGGTCTCATGAGCCTCATGTATGCTGTTCCTGTTGCAGCAGGTGCGATGATGATCAAGTTGTTGTTCAACGAAGAGCTTGCAGTCGTGTCTACGATTATCTTTGCAATAAGTGCTGCACTGATCTTTAATGAACAAACAGCAGGAAATTTTAACTTTATCATGAGTATGTATGTCTTGTTTAACGGTATCTCAGGAATCGTGTTCTTAGGGAAAACGCAACAACGTTCGAAGATCTTGCAAGCTGGATTTTTCGTTTCTTTTATAGCCATCCTAACCGTAGCGAGTGTGCTGTTATTGCAGAACGGAAAATTTACATCTCTGCAGATTGGTTTGGATCTTGGTTGTGCGGCCATATCAGGTTTTATTTCAGCTGTATTAACATTAGGGCTTCTACCCGTTATTGAATCATCATTTAACATTCTATCTGTGACGAAGTTGATCGAGCTTTCAAATCCGAATCACCCTATCCTAAGAAAGGTTCTCATGGAAGCTCCAGGTACATATCACCATAGCATCATGGTCGCCAATCTTTCAGAAGCGGCATGTGAATCTATTGGAGCGAATGGCTTATTAGCCAGAGTAGGATCGTATTACCACGATGTTGGAAAAACAAAAAGACCGCATTTTTTTATTGAAAATCAGATGAATATGGATAATCCGCATGATAAGATAGCACCACAGCTAAGTAAGACCATCATAACAGCACACCCATATGATGGAGCGGACATGCTCAGGGCAGAAAAGATTCCAAAAGAGATCATTGATATCGCTGAACAGCACCACGGAACGACACTTTTAAAATTTTTCTATCATAAAGCAGCTCAACTCACTGATAAGGAAGTAGCAGAATCAGACTTCCGATATCCAGGGCCAAAAGCTCAAACGAAAGAAGTTGCGATCATCGGGATTTCTGATGCTGTAGAAGCGGCCGTTCGATCGCTTTCGAAACCTACACCAGTTAAGATTGATGGGATCATTCGAAAAATTATAAATGATAGGCTAGAAGATGGTCAGTTCGATGAGTGTGATATCACACTTAAAGAATTAGACATAGTTGCAAAAACACTTACTGAAACGTTAAAAGGGATTTTTCATTCCAGAATTGAGTATCCAGAAGAAACAAAAAAGGTGGAAAAATAATGATGCTACATGTAGAGTATTTGAACGAGATCGATGAAAACAGCACTGAATTCCAAGAGTTATTAAGCAATGTTCTTGAGAAAGCAGCAGAGATGGAAGAAACAGGTCAAGCAGAAGTATCCATAACGATCGTGACAAAAGAGCGAATTCAGGAGATAAACAAGGAATATAGACAAAAAGATAGTGTGACGGATGTTATTTCTTTTGCTATGGAAGAAATGGGTGAAGACGAGACAGAGATCATTGGTGGTGAAGAGACAAGGTTCTTAGGAGATATCATCATCTGTCTAGATGTTGCGAAAGAACAAGCGGAAGAATACGGACACTCTCTAGACAGAGAGATGGGTTTTCTTGCGGTTCACGGCTTTTTGCATTTGTTAGGTTATGACCATATGAACGAAGAAGATGAAAAAAGAATGTTTGGAAGACAAGAAGAGATCCTGGAGCAATATGGTCTGAGAAGATGATTGATTGGAAAAAGTTGTTCTCAAGTTTTGGCTTTGCTTTTACAGGAATTATCTCAACCTTTAAATCGGAACAAAACTTTAAGATTCACACCTTTATAAGTGTAATCGTGATCATCGTCGCGGTTGCACTTGATTTTTCTAAAGAAAGATTTGTCCTTTTATTTATTGTGATCGGAATCGTACTGTCGCTTGAACTAGTGAACACGGCGATCGAGAGCTCGATCGATCTCATAACAGAGAGGCAACACCCACTAGCAAAGAAGGCAAAAGATGCTGCTGCAGGTGCAGTTTTGGTTTTTTCAATATTTGCTGTTATAATCGGTATACTGCTATTTATTGAACCGCTGATAGATAGTATGTAGTTATTTTTGTTAAGAAGGTGAAAGAGTAATGAATAAAGAACAATTGATGGAACAAGCGAAACTCGCACGTGAAAAGGCTTACGTACCTTATTCTAAGTTTAAAGTAGGTGCAGCTCTTCTAACGGCTGATGGTAAAGTATATAACGGAGCGAATATTGAGAACGCTGCCTACAGTTTAACGTGTTGTGCAGAACGTACGGCATTATTTAAAGCGTATACAGAAGGTGACACGAAGTTCAGTGCAATCGCTGTTGTAGCAGATACGAAGCGACCTGTACCTCCTTGTGGGGCATGCCGACAAGTTATTTCTGAATTATGTCCGCCAGAAATGCCTGTTTATCTAACGAACCTTAAAGGTGATGTACAGGAGATCTTAGTAAAAGATCTATTGCCTGGAGCATTTTCACCGGAGGATTTAAATGACTAAAGAAGGCTATAAATCAGGTTTTGTAACGATTATCGGCAGACCTAACGTAGGTAAATCCACTCTTTTAAACAAAGTGATCGGACAAAAAATCGCCATAATGAGCGACAAGCCTCAAACAACAAGAAATAAGATACAAGCGGTTTATACGACGGATGAATCCCAAGTTATCTTTATTGATACACCTGGTATTCATAAACCGAAGCATAAGCTAGGCGATTTTATGACGAGAACAGCACAGCAGACGTTAAACGAAGTCGATCTTATCCTATTCGTTATTAATGCAGAAGAAGGATATGGACGTGGTGATCAGTTTATCATCGATAGACTTCAAAACGTGAAAAACCCTGTCTTCTTAGTCATAAATAAAATCGATAAAGTGCATCCTGATCAACTCTTGCCGTTGATCGATATGTATAGAAATAAGATAGACGTTGCTGAAGTTGTACCCATTTCCGCCCTTAACGGAAACAACGTGGACACACTTCTGGAACAGATCGTTTCCTACATGGAAGAAGGGCCACAATTTTACCCTGAAGACCAAGTAACCGATCATCCGGAACGCTTTATTACGGCAGAATTAATCCGTGAGAAAGTTCTACATCTTACTCGCGAAGAAATTCCTCATTCCGTAGCCGTAGTTATTGAAGAGATGAAAGTGCGGGAAGAGAAGAACGTCGTGTTTGTAAACGCAACAATCATCGTAGAACGATCGTCTCAAAAAGGAATCATTATCGGTAAACAAGGAAAGATGTTAAAAGAGATCGGAAAACGAGCAAGAGCAGACATTGAAACTCTCTTAGGCTCGCGTGTCTTTTTAGAATTGTACGTAAAAGTACAAACCGACTGGAGAAACCGCCAAAAGCAGCTAACTGAGTTCGGTTTTAACGAGGATGAGTATTAAGAGAAAATTTACTTTAAAAGTATTTTGTATTTCATCATTGAAAAGTTGATTGGAGTGCAAGATGTGAGACTCCTGTGGGACGAGCGGGCAGGTGAGACCCTTAATGGCGCAAAGCGGCAAGGGGCTCACCGCTCGCCCCACGGAAAGCGAGCACGTGGAACGGAGATCAACCACTTACAAGAAGGACCTAACATACTTTAATAGCTAAAGTAAAAAACTGTTAAAATTTCCTTGACATGAAATAAACAATTAAGGTGAACCTAGTTATTACAGGAGAGAAACAAATAGAAAGGTGTGTCCAAACATGAAAGAATTTACTTGGAAAGTATTCTGTGAGACGGGCAGTATTGATACCTATTTGTTATACAAAGAGCTAGACCTTGAAATAACAGCACTATCAGCAGTTATTCCTTATGAAGAGTCTCTTGAGGAACCTCCATTTCATTAATTAAGTAACTACGGTGCCTTCTTAGATTTGAGAGGGTGGTGATTTACCTTGCTTTATAAAGTGGAAGGAATTGTTATTAAAACCGTTCCGTATGGTGAATCCAATACGATCATCACTTTGTATACAAAAGAATTTGGGAAAGTCGGCGTAATGGCAAGAGGAGCCAAAAAGCCCAAAAGCCGCTTTACTTCCATTACGCAACTTTTTACATACGGAATTTTTGTTTTTCAAAAAGGCAGAGGGCTTGGAACTTTACAGCAGGGAGAGGCGCTTTCTTCTTTTAGAAAAATAAGAGAAGACCTTGTTAAAACAGCGTATGCAGCTTATCTAGCAGAACTTTTAGATAGAAATACATCTGAAGATGATCTGAAACCAGACCTTTTCGGATGGATCAAACAATCCTTAGAATATATCAATCATGGGATAGATCCCGAGGTTATCACCTTTTTGTTTGAAATGAAAATAATGAAAACGTCCGGAATCGTACCTGAACTGAGTAAATGTGTTTCATGTCACTCTACAGAAGGCGATTTTTCTTTCTCTATCAGAGAAGGAGGCTTTCTTTGTGAGCGGTGTTCATACAAAGATCCATACAGAATGCGGATTTCACAGGGAGCAGTAAAACTTCTTCATATGTTCTATCACCTCGATCTTGCCAGGCTCGGAAACGTTTCATTAAAAAAAGAAACGAAGAGAGAGCTCAGAATGTTGTTTGATGCATACATGGACGAATATTCAGGTGTATTTTTAAAATCAAAAAAGTTTTTAAAACAATTAGATGATTTATCGTAAAAAACTGTGAAGCTTTCATCCTTTACAGTTTTTTTAGTTCGCTTTCTCTGATAAATAGGTTATAATAATGAGAATAAGTATAACACATTGGATGCGGCAAAAGGTGGTGTACACGATCGAACTTAACAAGAGGCAGCAAAAAATCATTGAAATTGTTAAAGATAACGGGCCGATTACAGGAGAACAAATTGCAGACCAACTAGACCTCACAAGAGCAACACTAAGACCCGATCTTGCCATTCTAACGATGGCAGGGTATTTAGATGCACGGCCAAGAGTCGGTTATTTTTATACCGGGAAAACCGGTTCTCAGCTCTTAACGGAAAAAATAAAAAAAATTAAAGTTGCTGAATTTACGTCGATGCCTGTCGTCGTTCAAGATTCAGCGACGGTCTATGAAGCGATTTGTACGATGTTCTTGGAGGATGTTGGCACTTTATTTATCATTAATAAGAACGGACATCTTGCTGGTGTGGCTTCACGAAAAGATTTATTAAGAGCAAGTATGGGGAAACAAGAGATTAACAGTATCCCGATAAACATTATTATGACAAGAATGCCTAATATCACATATTGTTTTAAAGAGGATTATCTTTTAGATATCGCACACATCTTGATCAGAAAACAAATTGATTGTCTTCCAGTCGTTAAACGCTCGGACGATGAGAGTGGATTTGATGTAGTTGGAAGGATTACAAAGACGAATATTACAAAAGCATTTGTAGAATTAGCACATGACGAATTACTATAATTGAATGGGGAGGCCAACATGACAGGACGTCCTATCGTATATGTCGTTTCGGATTCAGTCGGAGAAACGGCAGAGTTGGTTGTTAAAGCGGCGGCGAGCCAATTTAATTCAAATGGAATAGAGATTAAGAGAGTTCCCTATGTGGAAGATAAAGAGACAATTGATGAAGTCATCTCTCTAGCGAAGGATCACAACGGAATTATTGCATATACACTTGTCGTGCCTGAAATAAGTGAGTACGTTACGAAGCAGGCTGCGTTGCACAACATTCCTACAGTAGACATCATGGGACCTATTATGAATCAGCTGCAATCGAGGCTGAATCAAGTTCCAAGATATGAACCAGGAGTCGTGCATAAACTCGATGATGATTACTTTCGAAAAGTAGAAGCCATTGAGTTTGCTGTTAAATATGACGATGGCAGAGATCCTAGAGGCATATTAAAAGCAGATGTTGTTTTAATCGGTGTTTCAAGAACTTCAAAAACACCACTTTCACAATACTTAGCACATAAACGGTTAAAGGTTGCGAATGTACCCATTGTTCCAGAAGTAGAACCGCCGGAAGAATTATTTAAAGTTTCACCAAACAAATGCTTCGGCCTTAAGATAACTCCTGAGAAATTAAACGATATTCGAAGAGAACGTTTAAAAGCGCTTGGCTTGAACTCAGAAGCAAACTATGCAAACATGGAGAGAATCAAGCACGAGCTAGTCTACTTTAACAAGATTGTTGATCAGATTGGATGCAGAGTTGTAGAGGTCTCTAATAAGGCTGTCGAAGAATCTGCTAATGTGATCTATAACTTGTTCCAAGGAAAGTCATATAAATAAAGCGCAAATGATTGCGCTTTTTTATTTTCATCTTTTTACTGGTAAAAAGAGAAGAGTTTTATTATAATATTACATTGTGATTAAATTTTATTAGTTTGTCCAAAATAGTGATAAATTGAGTATACTTATTCAAGGTAAATACTCTCATATGAAGGAGAATCACTGTCAAAGTAGAACATAAGAATATGGAAAAATTAATTGGTAATGTATTTGTAGATGCAGATGCTTGTCCTGTTGTGATAAAGGAAGAAATATTCAAGTTCTCCAAAATGTTTGATTTCGAACCCATATTCGTTACATCTTACGCTCATGCTAGTAACACAGACCAGCCTGGTCGTTGGATATTGGTCGATGCGAGTCCGGAAGAAGTTGATCTTTACATACATAATCATTCTAGAAGAAATGATCTTGTTGTAACTCAAGATCATGCCCTCGCAAGCCTTCTTCTTTCAAAAGGGGTTTACGTTATTACCCCAAGAGGGAAACAATTCCAAGAGAATGAAATGGAACAAGTTCTCCATGAACGATATATGTCTGCAAAAGCTAGACGCTCTGGGAAGCATTCAAAAGGACCTGCTAAATTTAAAAAAGAGGACACAGAAAGATTCTGCACAGTTTTTTGCGAAATCCTGTCGAATGTTGAAGGAAAATAGAATTGTGCCACGAATATATATCTAGTGTCTAATAGAAACAGAGATTCTGTGGTGGTTATATGGAACGAATACCTGAGGATTTAATAGAAAAGGTCAGGTCATCAAGTGAAATTGTTGACGTGATTAGCGATTATGTTCCTCTAAAGAAACAAGGCAGAAATTATTTTGGTCTATGTCCTTTTCATGGGGAAAAGTCACCATCCTTTTCTGTCTCACCTGAAAAACAGATTTACCATTGTTTCGGTTGTGGAGCAGGAGGCAATGTTTTTTCTTTTTTGATGAACATTGAAGGGTACTCTTTTATTGAAGCTGTAACGCAGCTTGGAAAAAAAAGTGACATAGAACTTCCTCAAATTCATCAACAAAACTTCTCAGAGAAAAGCTCTGACGAGAAAAAAGCGATGACTGAGATTCATGAGTTGTTGGCTAAATTGTATCATCACTGCTTACTTCACACAAAACAAGGTAGACCGGCTTTAGAATATTTGGAGAAGAGAGGATTCACAAGGGAATCCATCGAGCGATTCCAAATTGGTTTTGCGCCTGATTCATGGGAGACAGCATCTCAATTTCTTCAAAAGCGAGGAATGGATCTACACATCGCTGAAAAGGTTGGATTGATCGGCAAGAGACAGTCTGATGGGAAACCATATGATCGATTTAGAAATAGAGTCATGTTTCCCATTTGGGATCGTACAGGTGCAGTGGTCGCTTTTGGTGGCCGGGTTTTAGACGGCAAGGACGAGCCGAAGTACCTTAACAGTCCAGAGTCAAAGATCTTCCAAAAGGGAAGAACGCTTTATGGTTTAAACCTTGCACGTGCAGAGATGAGGCAGAAACAACATGCTGTTATCTTTGAAGGGTATGTAGATACCATTGCAGCCTATCGAGCAGGAGTTACAAATGGTGTTGCTTCATTAGGTACTTCGTTAACGGAAGATCATGCAGCCATTTTGAAACGAAATGTTCAATCTGTCACAATCTGCTATGACTCTGACCGAGCAGGTGTTGAAGCTGCGTTTCGAGCTTCAGAAATTTTAACAAAACAAGGTTGTACCGTGAAAATTTCACAGATGCCTGACGGAATGGACCCCGATGACTATATTTCGCAATTTGGAAGCGATTCGTTTTTAAAAGATATAATAGGGGCTAGCCTAACTGTGATGGCATTTAAAATACAATATTACAGACGCGGTAAAAACCTTCGAGATGAAGGAGAACGGATGATCTATATCGAAGAGATTATCCAAGAAATTGCGCGTCTGCCAAAAGCGGTTGAACGAGATCATTATCTCCGCCAAATCGCTTCTGAATTTAATCTGTCATTAGATGCTCTTAAACAACAGCAAACACAGACTTACAAGCAACTGCAAAGGTCTAAGGATAACGGCCCAAAAAAGCGGGATAATAATTTTAGAATACAAACACTTTTGCAAAAGTCATTGTTGCCGAGAAATCTGAATGCTGAGCGTATTGTTCTTGCTCATATGTTAAAAAGTGAGGAAGCCGCTTTTCTCATTCAAGAAAAGTTGGAATCAGGCTTTAATGTTGAAGAACATAATGCGATTGCTGCATACTTATATGCCTTTTATGAAGAAGGAAATAAACCCAATGTAGGGTTGTTCATGCAGCGTATCGATGATGACAAATTAAGAAAGTTAGCTTCAGAATTAGCGATGCTTACAATCAGTGAAGAGCTGAATGAAATAGAGCTCGCGGATTATATTCGTATTATTTCTAGCTATCCTTTATTGCGGGAGATACAAGAAAAAGAAAAGCAGCAAGAAGACGCAATAAGAAGGAATGAAATAAAACTGGCAGCCCAAATTGCCCAAGAAATTATGAGAATGAAAAGATCTCTTAAATAATCGGGATGTAGGATGGTTGAAGTTTTGGAAGGAGGGGATCGAATGGCTGAGAAACCAAACCGTCAAGGAACGGAAGGCGAATTAACCATCGATCAAGTTAAAGAACAATTAGTTGAGGCCGGTAAAAAGCGAGGACGGCTAACATATACTGAGATCACAAGTAAGCTAGCACCTTTTGAACAAGATTCTGATCAAATGGACGAGTTCTATTCATACCTTGAAGAGCAAGGTGTTGAAGTTGCTGAAGCGTCTGAAGATGCAGAAGACGAAGAAGATCCTAAGTTCGAAATGGAAAAAGAGGAAGAAGAGTTTGATCTTAATGACTTAAGCGTACCACCAGGAGTTAAGATAAACGATCCAGTTCGTATGTACTTAAAAGAGATCGGACGTGTAGACTTACTTTCGGCAGATGAAGAGATCGAACTAGCAAAACGAATTGAGAACGGTGATGAAGAAGCGAAACGCCGTCTCGCAGAAGCTAACTTACGACTCGTTGTAAGTATCGCTAAACGTTATGTAGGTCGTGGAATGCTGTTCCTTGATCTTATCCAAGAAGGTAACATGGGATTGATCAAAGCTGTTGAAAAGTTCGACTATGACAAAGGATTTAAATTTAGTACGTATGCAACATGGTGGATTCGTCAGGCGATCACGCGTGCGATTGCTGACCAAGCTCGTACGATTCGTATCCCGGTGCATATGGTTGAGACGATTAATAAACTGATTCGTGTTCAACGTCAGCTACTTCAAGATCTTGGGCGTGAACCGTCCCCTGAAGAAATTGGTGCTGAGATGGAACTAACACCTGAGAAGGTTCGTGAGATTTTGAAGATCGCACAGGAACCAGTTTCATTAGAAACGCCAATTGGTGAAGAAGACGATTCCCATTTAGGTGATTTTATTGAAGATCAAGATGCATTAGCTCCATCAGAAGCTGCGGCCTATGAGCTATTGAAAGAACAGCTTGAAGATGTTCTAGATACGCTGACAGATCGTGAAGAAAACGTTCTACGTCTCCGTTTCGGACTTGATGATGGACGTACTCGTACCCTTGAAGAAGTTGGTAAAGTGTTCGGCGTAACGCGCGAACGTATTCGTCAGATTGAAGCGAAAGCACTCCGTAAACTCCGCCATCCAAGCAGAAGTAAACGATTAAAAGACTTTTTAGAATAGAAAGTTTGCCCGATTCTGGGCAAGCTTTTTTTATTTCTTTTATTTTACTTATTATTCCACCTCAATGCAAACTCCTCAAAAACTCATTTTGCCATTGCTTTTTCTACGAAATTCTTTTTGTTGCTTGCTTATTCTTCTATATATTAAATTAAAAATTCTTTAAATCTTGTAAAAATTCAGCCTTTATATCTATAATAAATATGTAAGCGCATACAAAAAAGGCGTAAAATTATTAAAGGGTGGGATGCAACCATGAATTTTACATTAACAGAAGAGCAGTTGATGATTCAAAAAATGATGAGAGAATTTGCAGATGAAGTGGTAGCACCGGGAGCTGAAGCAAGAGATAAAAATAAAGAATTCCCGGTAGAAATTTTTCAAAAGCTTTCTAAATTAGGAATGATGGGTCTGCCTTTTCCAGAAGAATACGGTGGAGGTGGGGCTGATACGGTTAGTTTTGCCATTGCTGTAGAAGAACTGAGCCGCGCTTGTGGATCTACTGGAATTACATATTCTGCACATGTATCTTTAGGTGGAGCTCCCTTGAATCTATTTGGTACGCACGAACAAAAAGAAAAATATTTAACACCAATCTGTACAGGTGATTCTCTCGGGGCATTCGGATTAACAGAACCAAATGCTGGATCTGATGCAGGTGGTACGGAAACAACTGCGAAAACGGATAACGGGGAATGGGTGATTAACGGCTCAAAATGTTATATCACGAATGCGAGCTATGCCAAGCACTTAGCATTAACCGCGATTACTAATAGAAGTGGTAACGATAAAGAAATCTCAGCGATCATCGTACCGACCGATGCTAAAGGATTCCGTGTTATCGATAACTACGAGAAGATGGGTCTTCATTCTTCTAATACCACTGAACTTTTTATGGAAGACGTTAGAGTGCCAGAAGAAAATCTTTTAGGTAAGCGCGGAGACGGCTTTAAACAGTTCTTGGTGACTTTGGATGGAGGAAGAATAGGTATTGGTGCGATGGCAGTAGGAATTGCCCAGGCGGCCTATGAGAAAGCTCTAACCTATGCGAAAGAGCGGAAACAATTCGGAAGATCCATTTCTAAATTCCAAGCGATTCAATTTAAGCTTGCTGATATGGCGATGAAGATCGAATTGGCGAGATTAATGGTTTATAAAGCGGCATGGCTAAAAGATCAAGGTAAGAAATTCTCAAAAGAAGCTTCGATGGCAAAATTATATGCTTCTGAAGCATGTATGCAGATTTGTTCTGAATCCGTTCAAATTCATGGTGGTAACGGCTATATGAGAGATTATCATGTGGAACGCTATTTTAGAGACGCAAAACTTCTCGAGATCGGAGAAGGTACATCAGAGATCCAGCGTATCGTAATTGCAAGAGAGATCGGCTGCTAACAATCGTTAAAAGACCAAGTGATGGGGTGGATTATGGCTGAACTAATGAAAGTAACTGTAGGGGATTGTTTAAGGAAGCAAGCGTTGAAACTTAAGGATCAAGAAGCTATGGTTTACAGCAAACTAGGAATTCGCTACACCTATCAAGAATTTTATGAGTTAACGACTAAAGTTGCCAAGGGTCTGATGGCAATGGGAATTGAAAAAGGGGATCATATAGCTGTTTGGGCTACAAATGTACCCGAATGGCTGCTTCTTCAATTCGGATCAGCCAGAGCTGGTGCTGTTTTAGTCACGGTCAATACGAATTATCAATCGTCAGAATTAGATTATTTATTGAAGCAGTCTGATGCAAAAGCGTTGTTCTTTATTGAACAATTTCGTACTACTTCTTACAAAGATATGGTAGATTCCGTTAAAGATCGATTAGCGGAATTTCCTGTGTTGAAACATTTTATTCAACTGGATGCTGAATCTTCATCTTATGAGACTTTCTCAGATATGTTGGAAGCTGGGAATGTCGTATCTGATGAAGATCTTCAAAGAAGAGAATCATCTCTTCATTGTGATGATGTAATCAACATGCAGTACACGTCTGGAACGACAGGGTTTCCAAAAGGGGTCATGTTGACGCATTACAATATTGTAAATAACGCGAGACAAATAGCGGATAGCATGAATTTAAGCAGTGCAGACCGATTGTGCATTCCTGTTCCTTTCTTTCACTGTTTCGGCTGTGTGTTAGGAACCCTTGCTGCCGTTTCAGTAGGAGCTACGATGGTACCTATTGTCCAATTCGATCCTCAGGAAGTATTAGAGACCGTTCAAAATGAAAAGTGTACAGGGTTACATGGAGTTCCGACCATGTTCATCGCGGAATTGAATCTTCCCGATTTTGATTCATATAATCTAGGAACACTTCGTACAGGGATCATGGCAGGGTCACCTTGTCCGATAGAAGTAATGAAAAAAGTGATTGAAAAGATGGGAATGTCAGAGATTACGATCGCTTATGGACAGACAGAATCTTCTCCTGTTATCACTCAGACAAGAACAGATGATCCGATCGAACGCAGAGTTGAAACGGTTGGGAAAAAGCATTCTCAAGTAGAAGCAAAAGTAGTCGATCCGATAACAAATAAAGAAGTGGGTCCTGATGAACAAGGAGAACTTTGTACACGAGGGTACCATGTCATGAAGGGTTATTACAAGATGCCTGAAGCGACATCAGAAGCGATCGATGTGGATGGATGGCTCCATACGGGCGACCTTGCCACTGTTGATCGTGAAGGCTATTTTAAAATCACAGGGCGCTTAAAAGATATGATCATACGTGGTGGTGAGAACGTATATCCGAGAGAAGTAGAAGAATTTCTTTACTCTCATCCATCTATCCTTGATGTACAAGTGATCGGTGTGCCCGATAAGAAATTTGGAGAAAAAGTAGCAGCATGCATTCAGTTAAAAGAAGGTCAAACACTTTCTGAAAATGAACTGAAGGCATATTGCAAAGGGAAAATCTCGCAATTTAAGATTCCAGAATACTATCTTTTTCTAGACCAATATCCGATGACGGCCTCTGGTAAAGTACAAAAATTTAAGCTTCGAGAACAAGCGATTGAGACACTTTCAGTTATACACGAATAGCCACCAGTAGTGTGGCTTTTTTGTTTTTTTGTATTTCCTCTCAGGAACAAATGACTGAATCTACATAAGTTAGGTAAAAAAGTTTAAAAAGTTAATGCTGTGACAAAACTGGGAAAAATAGAGTTTGTACTTCCCAAGTAAACGCTTTTACAGTACAATAGGTTATGGATTGTTTACTATACATATTAAGTTTATCAAGATCACAACACATGTAGTGTACAGACGAAGGAGGAATTCGCATGAAACGTAATCCACTCATTCCTTTTGCCATTATTGGAGTTATTGGAATTGTTCTTATGCTTACAATGGGCGGATATGGTATCAACAAAATTCATACGGCTAGTGAAAATAAAGAAAAGGCTGCTATGGATCCGGAAGCTATTTTTAAACAAAACTGTTCTTCTTGTCATGGACAAAATCTTGAAGGTGGAACAGGACCAGCACTTGATAAGATTGGTGGCAAGTATAAGCCTGAAGAAATTGCTGATATTATCAAAAACGGTAAACCAGGTGGAATGCCAGCTGGTGTAGTAAAAGGTGAAGAAGCTAAAATACTAGTTGATTGGTTAGCAGAAAAAAAATAAAATAGAAGAGCTTCTTGTTATTTTGACAAGAGGCTTTTTTCTTTGCAAAAAAATAAAGTATCTAACGAATACTAAGAGTGAAACAAACTAATGAAACGGTGATAAACATGAATTCTGAAAAATTATCAATGCGCTTGGAAAGAGTGGCTTCCTATGTACCAAACGATACGATCTTGGCAGATATTGGATCTGACCATGCTTATTTGCCTTGCTTTTTGGGGCTAAGAAAAGTGATTAAAAAAGGCATTGCGGGAGAAATTACGGATGGTCCTTACCTATCGGCTAAAGAACAGGTAGAATTAGACGGATTAAACGACATGATTGAAGTAAGAAAAGGTGATGGTCTGTCAGTATTGCATTCGAATGAAGCAGAAGTGGTAACCATATGTGGGATGGGAGGTTCTCTCATTACTTCCATTCTTGAAAAAGGAAAAGAAAAGTTAGGGAGTGCTGAGCGACTCATTCTTCAGCCGAATATCGGAGCGCGTAACGTTAGAAACTGGTTGTTAAAAGAAGATTGGGTGTTGGTAGAAGAAGAGATCATACAAGAAGATGGAAAGATTTATGAAATTCTTGTTGCTGATCGAACAGGGAATCAACCTTACACTAAAAATAAGGAAGCTGAGATTTTATTCGGTCCTTTTTTATTAAAAAAACAGAACGAAGCGTTTAAAGAAAAATGGGTTCGGGAAGCCAAACAATGGAAAACAATTTTGAGTCAGATGGAAAACAGTCAAGGTTTAGCTGCAGAACAGAAACGAAAAGAATTAGAAAGAAACCTTAGGTTACTAGAGGAGTGGATCATTTGAGTAAAGCAGCAAGCGGACAATATATCATTTCTCTTTTGGAAAGTTTTGCTCCAAAAAAGCTGGCAATGGAAGGTGATCCTATTGGATTACAGGTCGGTACACTAAATAAGCCTGTAAAAAAGGTGATGATTGCCCTTGATGTATTAGAACGAGTTGTAGATGAAGCAGTAGAAGGGAATGTAGATCTGATCATTGCACATCATCCATTGATCTATCGTCCTTTAAAAAGAATTGACACAAGCACTTCAAAAGGAAGAGTGATTGAAAAGCTGGTTAAACATGATATCGCAGTTTATGCCGCTCATACCAATCTCGACGTAGCTGCATCAGGTGTAAATGATTGGCTTGCTGATCAGCTTCAGCTACAGGACAGTGAAGTACTCTCACCGACTTATGAAGATAAACTTGTCAAGCTTTCTGTGTTTGTACCACGTACCCATCAAGAGCAAGTAAAACAGGCAATCGGAAATGCTGGAGCGGGTCATGTCGGGAATTATAGTCATTGTACATTTACAAGTGAGGGAACGGGAACTTTTATCCCATTAGAAGGTACGACGCCTTTTATAGGAACAGAAGGACAGTTAGAAAAGGTTGAAGAAGTGAGAATTGAATCCATTATGCCCCAATCTCTTCAACAAACGGTTGTAGCTGCGATGAAAAAAGCACATCCGTACGAAGAGGTAGCCTATGATCTTTATCCTCTATTGAATAATGGAAACGAACTTGGAATTGGGAAGATCGGAAAGTTGTCTAAAGAGATGAGTATCGAAGAGTTTGTTACTCATGTAAAAAAAGTATTTGATATAGAAGGTCTCCGGGTTATTAAAGGAAAAAAGACGACCATAAAAAAAGTAGCAGTTGTTGGAGGAGACGGTAACAAATACATCTTTCCCTCTCTTCGAAAGGGTGCTGACGTGTTAGTTACGGGAGATATCTATTACCATAACGCACACGATGCACAAGAAGATGGCCTTACAATCGTTGATGCAGGCCATCATATCGAGCAGATCATGAAACGAGAACTCAAAAAAAGAATGGCTCATGAACTCAAGACCAAAAATTACGATACTCTTGTAGTTGAATCTCAATTAGCGACTGACCCATTTACCTATATGTAATAAATTAAGGTTGTTTTCGCAAACTTTGTTGCTTTTGAAAGTGAATGATTTCTGTTCCAGGTTGCTCGCTTTCCGTGGGCAGGCGGTGAGCCACATTTGAACGTTTTACGTTTAAATATCTCACCTGCCCGCCTGTCCCACAGGAGTCTCACACCTTGCACTCCAATCATCGAGCATAGGAGACAGTACGCAATAGTAACAATCTTTTAGAAAGAGCTTAAAATAAAAACATAACAAGTAAAGCTGTTTTTTAGCAGCTTTACTTTTTTTATGCTCTTTTCTAGAAGCTGTTTTCGCGAACTTCTTTGCTTTTAAAAGGAAATGATTTTCGTTCGAGGTTGCTTGCTCTCAAACGAAAATACATAAAATTTATTACTAGGCAAGGTCAATGCATTATGTAATAATTGTAATAAAATGTAATATATTTACAACAAAATAAATCATGACGTAAGAAAGGGGAAATTATGTTACGTTCATTTTTTGTGAAGGGTATTCTTTCACTGGTGGGCATTATCCTCATAAGTGCTGTACCATTTGCATTTATTGGAGCTTCATTCCAACTATCAAAATACATAGAAGGATTAACAACCATTTTCAACGATCTATTACATCCTATGAACATGACGTATATTGTTGAAACGACTGAACGTATGGTTTTTCCTTACGTTTGGGATCCGTATTTATATTCGATGGCTCTCCTGTTTTCAGCCTTTTTTATCGCATTATTTATTTCCGTTGTGCTTAGTTTCATCGTTTCCTTGCTTCCAGAGCTTCTATACAAAACAATAAAGTCCGTGTTGTTTGTAATTGAATCAATCCCGGATGTGATGGTTGGAGTAGCCATTCAGTTTTTAGTGATTTGGTATTTTAAACAAACCCATACTTTGCTCTTTCCTGTCGCTTCCTCATCGCTAGAGCAGCCTTACTTCATTCCCATTTTGTGCTTAACGATATTACCTTTGGTTGTTATGTTCCGAACGATTCTCTTTCATATTGAACAAGAATGGGAAGAAAACTATATCCTGACCGTGAAAGGGAAAGGATTGACTAGAGTTCATATTCTCTTTTATCATATTCTGCCTAGGGCGTTTAAGAGTCTATTCTTTCAATCAAAAGTCATTATTTGGTTTATGGTATCCAACCTTTTAGTCGTAGAATTATTGTTTAACATTTTTGGGATTACTAATTTTATTTTCACTTATGGGACTCCTGTTTTATTTTCATTGTTCTGTATTCTAATCTTTGTTCCTCTATTCATTTTTATTTGTATAGGTGAATGGCTATCCCGAAAAATAGAGACAGAGAAACAAGAATTCTCTTTAGATTCTCTTCTTATGAGCATGAAAAAGTGGCTCTATGTGTGTAAAAAAGCGGCATTCTCGGTAAGAAAGTTTACAAAGCCAATGAAAGAACCATTATTTGCGATTGGATTTTGCTTTTTGATCTCTTTGCTTTTCTTAAGCTTTTATCATCATTTTCAATTTGATGGGCTCATACCACAAACGGAAGTAATTTATGATGAAGATGGAAAAACGCCTATTGATAAAGCATCATTTGATCCTTCATCTCGTTTTTGGTTTGGGACCGATCAATTTGGATTTGATACGTTCTACCGAATCATTGCTGGAGCAAAATATACACTTGGCCTTGCTTTATTCATAAGTTTGTTGAGGCTGATCCTTTCGTATATAGGAGGTTTTCTTCTTTATCTAGCACCGAACCGGATTCGAAATGGATTTGTTGGACTCTCTGAAGCTCTTCAATATGTTCCAGTCGCGTTGCTCTGTTTTTTTATTCTTTATCCGATATCCGTATCAAGCTCGTTAACTTTTTGGGAAAAAGGCATTTATCAAATCATCATCATGACAATTTTAGCTGTTCCGGTTACGTCCGTCATGTTTTCTTCTGAGATAAAAGAAATCAATAAACAGGAATTCATTACAGGTGCAAGAGTTTTGGGAGGAAATCGATTTCATGTGTTTTATAGACATATTCGACCACACCTTACACCAAAACTTACCTACATCTTTATCTCGCAACTGATGTTTGTGTTAATTCTCTTTTCGCATTTAGGCATGTTGAGGATGTTTTTTGGAGGAACCGTTTTACGAGAATATACAATAGGTATTGGAGATTTCATACCTACCTCCGTTTCAAACGAATGGTCAGGCATGATCGGTGCCTATTACAATCAAATTTTAATTCGACCATATTTGATACTCATTCCAGTTCTATTCTTCTGTTTATGTTTAATCGCGGCTCAATTTATGCTGAAGGGTTTGAAAACTTCAACAAGTTTAAACATCATGACTAACAAGTATGAAAAAACAAAAATAGGTACTTCTTTAGTGGTTATCATCCTATTTCTGATTCTGAACATAACAGTGATCAACAAATTTCATAAAGAGTTTGCGCCAGAGAGTATCGCAGTGGACAATCAAGTGATAAATGATGCGGAAAAGGAAACAGAAGCAGAAGCAGAAAAAATAGAGAAGAAATATGTAGTTTTGAATGCAGAGCTGGTATCGAGTTTTGAACGAGGAGCAGTAGGCCCTTTACCATTCATAATCGGGGAGAAGGTGGACGAAAGGAAAACAGGCAAACCTTTATCCACAAAAACCTACGAAGATGGTGTTACCATCCACACTTATCAATATGAAGGAATAGATGTAAGAGTAGGCATCTCTCAAGATAACGTGGTAGATTCAATCAGCATAGAGTTGTCTACAAATCGAGATAACATTATGAAGAACATGAACCAACAACCCGTTGATAAAAGCAGCGACCGCCAGTTTTTAACCTTCCATAGCGGAAAATATCAAATTACATTTTCCCGTCAAGGAGACGATCTATGGTGGGCTACTCTTCAAATAAAGCAAGAAGCAGTGTGACAAAAAATACGAAAACGCCTAAAAGAAAGAGCACTCTGGCTGAAGAGTGCTCTGTTTCATTTGAATTTATTTTTTCTCTTTTACTTTTGGAAGAATACGATTTAATGTGACTTTACGTTCTTTTTTCCATGTTTCTTCATTTTGTTCATCGTAATTTTTGAGAAAATCGATTACTTCTTTTGTGATAGGAGTTGGGGTAGAAGCACCAGAAGTAATTCCAACCTTTTTAACCCCTTCTAACCATGCAAGATCGATTTCTGAAACGTCAGAAATTCGGTAAGCTGTCGTACCAGCAATTTCTTCTGAAACTTGCGCCAAGCGATTTGAGTTATTGCTTCTAGGATCGCCTACTACAAGTACTAGATCACAATCGCCGGCTTGATTTGCTACAGCTTCTTGTCTCACTTGAGTAGCTAAACAAATTTCTTTATGAACCTCTGCAGAAGGGTATCTCATGAGTAAAAGCTTAATAAGTTCAGCTACATCCCATTGACTCATCGTTGTTTGATTTGTAATCAGGATCTTTTTACTTTGAACATCTAGCGACTCCAAATCATCTGTGTTTTCTACAAGATGTACGATATGAGGGGCGATCCCAATCGCGCCTTCTGGCTCAGGATGTCCTTTTTTCCCAATATAAATGATCTCATAGCCTTCTTTTTCTTTTTCACGAATAAGATCGTGTGTTTTTGTTACATCAGGACATGTAGCATCAATCTCATATAAGCCTTTTTCATGAGCAATGCGTCTCACTTCTGGTGAAACACCATGAGCCGTATAGATAACTGTGCCTGATTCAATGTTTTTAATAATATCAAGTCTGTTCGCACCGTCGAGGGTAATGATCCCTTCATCTTCGAATGCATCTGTCACATGTTTATTGTGAACAATCATGCCAAGTATATAGATGGGTCTTGGTAATGTCGGATCATTAGCGGCTTGGCGAGCCATGACCATTGCGTCCACTACGCCATAACAATATCCTCGTGGAGATATTTTAACGATTTCCATATTGGATCTCTCCTTTATTTCATATAAAAGACAGCACAGAGATCTATGCTGTCTTGGGAGATTTACTTCTGTATGTGTTTATTATAAAGGAGAGACCATAAGAACTCAAACACTATACTCATACATATAGTTTAGGCCCCGATAGGTGGTAGCCTTTAGGTACGTTTGTTTTAGGTGTTGACGGTACAGCTTTTGTTGCGTTTGGCGTTTTTTTGATCAATGGTATCGCCTCGGGCTCTGTGGCTGTTGTTGTAGATTTTGGTCCAGCCACAACCACCTTTTCTTCTGCTTCTTTTTTCTTTTTTTCTTTCTTTTCATTTTTCTTTACAACGGTTTTTTTAGCATCATCATTTTCATTCGTTTCAGTGGCTTGATCTGTGTTTTCCGGTTTTTCGGAGGTATCTGCCTCAGAATCTTTCTCTGCCTTTGAGCTCGAACCGCTTTGGAAATCTTTAAGAGCTGTCATGATGGAAGGCAGATTTCTCATTGCGGGACCATATTGTTTGATCATAGGTCCCATCGTCTCAGCGACTTTTAAGACCTTTTGTACGTTGTTCAACATCGTAAACACACTTGTTCCACCTGTTATACTTCCACCGCTGCCAATCGTCCCCAAGAATCTGTCAACAGAACCCATCTGACGCGGCATACCATTCATCCCATTCATATTTTGAAGATAAGGATTTACTTGAAAGGGTTGCATAGGATGCTGAGGTTGATTTGGATATCTATAAAAAGGCTGCATAATTCCCCCTCCTTTCCAAAATAATACGCTCATATATAGAATATGAAATTAGAAAAACATGTGTGATATTTATCCCTGTTTTCTTATTAATCTTCAGGATGGTTGGCTTAAATGCAAAACTTACTCTATAATACTAAAAGTGAAGAATTTATATTTGAAAAGAAAAGGTGAGCGTATGAAATCTCCGTTCGAACGGTTAAAAATAAACGAATCGCTCCAGACCGCTTTAAGTGGTATTGGATTTGAAAGACCAACTGATATTCAAGAGCGTGTTATTCCTGGAATTATTAACGGACAAGACATGATCGGACAATCGCAAACAGGTTCAGGAAAGACATTTGCGTTCCTGTTGCCACTAATGCATAGAATAGATATCACAAAAGACGAGGTTCAAGCTGTGATCACAGCTCCTACTCGTGAATTAGCACAGCAGATCTACAATGAGTTTTTAAAGATTTCTGAGCATATGCCAGAAGATAAGCAAATCCGTGCAAAATCAATCGTTGGTGGAACGGATAGAAAGCGTATGGCAGAAAAACTAAAAACAGTCCCTCAATTAGTGATCGGGACACCAGGTCGTATTAAAGATTTGGTAAATGCTCAAGAGCTAGTTGTCTTTACAGCGAACATGCTCGTAGTAGATGAAGCTGACCAGATGCTCGATATGGGCTTTATCGAAGATGTAGATCTAATCGCTTCTCGTATGGCGAACGAACTTCAGATGATGGTGTTCTCTGCGACAGTTCCAGAAAAGCTGCAGCCGTTCTTGAAAAAATATATGCAGAATCCTAAACACGTTCACGTTGAACCTCAGCATATTACTGCAAAAGATATCAAGCATGTTCTCATACAAACAAAACACAATGACAAACTTCCTACGCTGATCAAAACAGCAAGAAACTATAATCCATATTTTGCGATTATATTTGCTAATACAAAAAAAGCAGTCGATGAGATCGCAGATGCTATGAGTGCGGAAGGGATGAGTGTTGAACGTCTTCATGGTGACATTCCACCACGTACAAGAAAGAACATCATGAAACGCGTTCAAAAAGCTGAGTTTCAGTTCCTTGTAGCAACTGACCTGGCAGCTCGTGGAATTGACATCAAAGGTGTCAGCCACATCATCAACTATGAGTTTCCAAAGGACCTCGATTTTTATGTGCATAGAGCAGGCAGAACAGGTCGTGCAGGAATGTCAGGAATCTGTGCATCTCTTTACGAGCAGACAGATCAGCATTCTGTTCAAAAGTTAAAAGAGAAAAAAATCATTTTCCACATCGAACAATATAAGAACGGTGAATGGGTACCTGTAAAACCGAGCAAGAAAAGTACGGGTGCAAAAGAGCAAGATGGCGTTTATGTACCAAAACCGCGCAAAGTAAAGCCTGGTTATAAGAAAAAGATGGACGAACAGAAAAAGAAACTAATGAAGAAGAAAAGAAGAAACATCCGATAGTAGGTTAGGGAAGAGGGGAAAATATGATTAAACTAGGATCTCACGTTTCAATGAGCGGTAAAAAAATGCTTCTCGCTGCGAGTGAAGAAGCTGTTTCATATGGTGCCAACACTTTTATGATCTATACAGGTGCACCCCAAAACACGAGACGAAAAAAAATTGAAGACCTTAATATCGAAGCAGGAACGAAACACATGATCGAGAATGGTATCGTTGATATCGTTGTTCATGCACCGTATATCATCAACATCGGAAATGCTGTGAAACCTGAAACATTCGAGCTGGGAGTCGATTTCTTAAGAAGAGAGATCGAACGAACGGACGCACTAGGAGCAAAACAGATCGTCCTTCATCCGGGGGCACATGTTGGTGAAGGTTCTGAGATTGGAATCAAGAAAATTATCGAAGGACTTAACGAAGTTTTAACAAAAGAGCAGAATGTTCAAATCGCACTAGAGACAATGGCAGGTAAAGGATCTGAATGTGGTAAAACATTCGAAGAACTTGCTCAGATCATTGATGGTGTAACGTTAAACGAAAAACTTTCTGTTTGTTTTGATACATGTCATACACACGATGCTGGTTATGATATCGTTAATGATTTTGATGGAGTAATGAACCAGTTTGATAAGTTGATCGGAATCGATCGTATTAAAGTTTTCCACATCAATGACAGCAAAAATGTAACGGGTGCTGCCAAAGATAGACACGAAAACATCGGCTTTGGACATATCGGCTTTGATGCCTTAAATTACATCGTTCATCACGAACAATTTAAGGATATCCCTAAAATTCTTGAAACACCTTATGTAGGTACAGATAAAAATAACAAAAGACCTCCATATCAATTAGAGATCGAAATGATCAAATCTAAAACGTTCGATCCAGAACTTCAGAACAAGTTATTACAAGCATAACTTCTTCACTAAAAGAAGTTAAAATGAAAAAGCCACACATCTGTGCGGCTTTTTGTTTTACCGATCAATATACGTTTGAATTAAGTATTGGATATAGTTCGCTTTTTCAGGGCTAACTTCTTTTGCGATGGTAGCAATGATCATCTTACGCTGTGATAGATTTTTGATATCAATCGTCTGCCTTCGCAATATGTTTACGATCTGTACGGCTTCTTTTTGTGAAATGGGAAGCTGATATTGCGCGGCAAGTGAGATCAGCTCGTTCGGACTGATCGAATTAAGTTTCTGATTTACAAAATGAACAATGATTGGATTCATTTAGAAATCCCTCCCGACTTTCTCATTGTATGAGGAAGAAGTGAAGAAAGTGCTAAAAAAAGACTTTGGAATATTGTCCAAAGTCTTTTTGTTTATATTTTTATACAATTGTATGAAGAATAAAATTCATAAAGAATAAAAAGGCGATTACATACATGGGTGCTGTCACCTGTTTCTTCTGACCTGACATCCATTTAACAAGTGGATATGCGATAAATCCAAATGCAAGTCCATCCACGATGCTGTATGTTAAAGGTATTAACGCAATGATAAGAAATGCTGGAAACATCTCTGTAAAATCAGCAAAAGGAATATGCTGAATCTGCTGAACCATCAGCCCGCCAATGATAATTAAGATAGGAGCAATAGCCCCATCAGGAATATAGGCAATGAAAGGTGCTGCAAACATGGATAAGAAGAACAACACAGCAACTGTTATACTTGTGATTCCTGTTCTGCCGCCTTCTTGAATACCAGACGCACTCTCTACGGTTGAGATCGTTGGACTTGTTCCAAATAATCCGGAAACGATAGATGAAGCTGCGTTTGCTTGAAAAGCTTTTGGAAACTTCTCTTGATCAGGCAATAGACCGTATAACAATCCCATGTTCTCGAATGTGATAATCATAGTTAATGAGAACGTTGCAATCCAGAAGGAAAGCTCTGTTATTCCTGAAAAATCAAAGGCAAAAAACAATTCTCCAAACGGCTTAAAAGAGAAACCATCAGACATGCCTTTCACTTCTTGAGTATGACCCATAAAAAACCCGATAAGAGTTGTTAGAGCAATCCCGATTAAGAAACTACCTTTTACGTTCTTTAAAAACAGAGCCAGTGTTACCGAAAGGCCGATTACCGTCAGGATAGCGTCGGGACGATCTAAATGTCCTAACTTTACAAAAGTCGCAGAGCTCGCTTCTATGATTCCGCCCTTTTGTAACCCAATAAACGTTAAGAACAAGCCAATACCTACTGTAATGCTATGTTTCAATGATTGAGGAATACTTTTGGAAAGTATATCCTTTAAAGGTGTCGAAGCTGCGATTAAAAAGAATATCCCAGACATCACGACAGCTGCAAGAGCTTCTTGCCAGCTTAAATTCATACCTTGCACGATGGTGTAAGTAAAGAACGCGTTTACCCCCATGCCCGGCGTTAATACGATCGGAGCCTTTGCATACAGCCCCATGATCAGACAACCAACTACAGAAGTAAGGATCGTAGCGAGAACTACCCCCTCATAGGGCATCCCAGCATCTGCTAATATTAGCGGATTAACGACAATAATATAAGCGATGGTGAAAAATGAGGTGATCCCTGCAAGTACTTCTTTCTTTAGTGAAACTTGATTTTGTTCCATTTTTTCCTTCCTTAAATCTTAAAAACATCCCTCTCCCACCCAGCAGTTTCCTGCCAGAGTTGATTATATAGCAAATGTAGAAATATGGCTAGAGAAAATCGTTTACAATCTTGTGTCCACACTATATAATTTGACTTAAGTAAAAAAGTTGCCTAAAGGAAACATTTTCTTCTTTAAAATTATTCACTTTCCTTCTATTCTTTTCATACAATTGTGAAGGGATTATTTTTTTAATTAAAAGTTGCGCTTGAGCAAAAAAAGTTACTGAACGAAAAAGGAGGTCTTTTTCAATGGATGAAGCATTAAAGATCGATCACTTATATGTATCTTACTTAGGAAATCAAGTAGTAAAAGATATTTCATTCTCAGTGGATAAAAGTAGTTTAGTTGGAATCATCGGACCGAACGGTGCAGGTAAATCAACTATGATGAAAGCCGCTTTACACTTAATACCGAAAGACAAAGGTGAGGTTCAAATATTCGGAGAGTCGCTCAAAAAATGGAGAAAAAAAATCGCTTATGTTCCACAGCGTTCAGATATCGACTGGGATTTTCCAATCACAGTATTTGACGTAGTTCTTCTTGGAACGTATCCGAAACTAGGATTGTTTAAACGTCCTACTAAAAGTGATAGAGAATGGGCTTATGAATGTTTGAAAACAGTAGGTATGGAAACATTCAGTAACCGACAGATCGGCGAACTCTCAGGTGGACAGCAGCAAAGGGTATTCCTTGCTCGAGCACTGGCTCAAAAAGCAGAGTTATTCTTTCTCGATGAACCTTTTGTAGGAATTGATGTGGCAAGTGAAGAAACGATTATTCATATTTTGCGAGAATTAAAAAAAGAAGGAAAAACCATTCTGGTCGTACACCATGATCTAAGCAAAGCAGAATCTTACTTCGATCATTTGCTGCTACTAAATAAAAATATGATTCATTATGGTGCTTCTGAAGAAGTTCTTCAGCCTGAGGTGATCACAAAAGCTTACGCTAATCAGTTTTCATTTCTTCAGCCTAAAGGAGTGAACGTAACATCATGAGTATCTTTGAATTTTTTCAAGCGTTGTTTCAATACGAATTCTTACAAAAAGCACTTTTTACTTCTGTAATAGTAGGAATCATTTGTGGAATCGTAGGGTGTTTCATCATCTTAAGAGGAATGGCCTTAATGGGAGATGCGATCTCTCATGCCGTGTTGCCTGGTGTTGCGATCAGCTACATGCTAGGAATTAATTTTTTCTTTGGAGCTGTGATAACAGGAGTCCTTACTGCGATTGGGATCGGATATGTAAGTCAGAACAGCAGGATCAAACATGATATGGCCATAGGTATCATGTTTACGAGTATGTTTGCTGTAGGAATCGTGATCATAACGATGATGAAAAGTTCTGCCGATCTGTATCACATTCTCTTTGGTAATGTTCTTGCGGTACGGATGAGTGATATGTGGATCACACTTGGAATTGGTGTATTAGTGATAGGGCTGGTTGTTTTGTTCTATAAAGAACTTCTCGTTTCAACATTTGATCCAACCATGGCACAAAGCTATGGATTGCCAAACAAATGGATTCATTATTGTTTGATGGCCGTATTAACGATGGTCACGGTTGCATCTCTGCAGACGGTAGGAATCGTTTTAGTAGTTGCGATGCTGATCACACCGGCAGCAACTGCGTATCTCCTAACGAACCGATTGTCGGTCATGATCTATTTGTCTGCAACAATCGGAGTAATATCATCTGTCTTTGGGTTGTATTTTAGCTTTACGTATAACTTGGCATCAGGTGCAACGATCGTATTAGTTTCAGCATTTCTGTTTGCACTCGCATTCTTCTTTTCCCCATCACAAGGAATCGTTTGGAAAGCGTACAAATCTAGAAAAAACAGACTGGAACTTTTAGAGAAATAGGGAGGATAGACGTATGTTTAAAAGAATAGCAAAGCTCGTTTTAACAGGGGCATTATTAGCCGCTGCAGCTGGATGCAGTGCTGGTGAAAAAGATTCAGAAAAGGTTCAAGTGGTAGCTACTTATTCTATTATCTATGACTTAGTTAAGAATGTTGGAGGAGACAAGGTCGAAGTTCATAGCTTAGCACCGATCGGGTCGAATCCACATGAGTATGATCCACTTCCTGAAGATGTACTGAAAACAACGGATGCTGATGCCATTTTCTATAATGGCTTAAATCTTGAAGAAGGAAATTCGTGGTTTAATAAATTGCTGAAGACGGCTGATAAAGATGGAAAAGATGCACCGGTTTACCGTGTAAGTGAAGGTGTGGAGGCGATCCACCTCGAATCGAAAGGTCTCGAAAAACAATATGACCCCCATGCATGGCTGAATATTGAGAATGGAATCAAGTATGTTGAGAACATTCGTGATGCACTCATGAAAGAGGATCCTGAAAACAAAGACTACTATAAAAAGAATGCTGAAAAATATATGGGTGAATTAAAGACACTTCATGATAAGACGATTGCAGAGTTGAATAACATTCCAAAAGAGAAACGAGTTTTAATTACGAGTGAAGGAGCATTTAAATATTTTGGAGAAGCCTATAACATAGATACAGCATATGTGTGGGAGATTAATTCTGAAAATCAAGGTTCTCCTCAACAAGTCAAAAACTTAGTTGATTATATTAAGAAGACAAATGTTCCTGGTCTTTTTGTAGAAACGAGTGTTGATCCAAGAAGTATGGAAACAGTGTCAAAAGAGACAGGTGTTCCGATAAAAGGAAAGGTCTTTACGGATTCTTTAGGAAAGCCTGGTAAGGATGGAGACACATACAAGAAAATGATGGAATGGAACACAGAAACCATTATAGAGGGATTAAAATAAGAGGAAAAAAAGAAGCTGATAAACGTCGCAGCTTCTTTTTGTTTTTAATCGTGCATGCATTATAATACATAGAGTGAAGTTTGCGGTAAAGGTGGAAAAGGTATGAGTATTAAAGCAGTTTGTTTTGATATGGATGGTGTGATTGTTGATACGATGCGTCACCATGTTGAGGCTTGGCGTCATGCATTTGGTGAAAAAGGATATGACCATGAAGAGCTCATCTTCTACTTAAGAGAAGGGATGCCTGGTAAAAAAACGATTAAAGATGTTTTTAACCATTCTAATGTCGTTGTTAACGAAGAGCTGATTGAAAGTATATATGTACAAAAAAGAAATTATTTTAAGAAACACGCCCAATATGATTTTATAGAAGAAACGGTATCTACACTAAAGGCCTTGAGTGAAGAGGACATTCCTATTGCAGTCGTTACAGGAAGTAGAAGAGAATTTGTTTCTGAAGTTTTAAGTAAACTGCCTGTTACCTTTGATATAATTGTTACTGGAGATGATGTCAAAGAAGGGAAGCCATCGCCTGAACCTTACCTAATAGCAATGGATGGACATCCGTTTCAGCCATCAGAGTGGCTAGTTGTTGAAAACGCTCCACTTGGTATACAATCTGCTAAACGAGCAGGAGCTTTTTGCTTAGCTGTTGAAACGACTCTGGACAAAGAATATTTGAGAGAAGCAGATAAGATCATCAGCCCAAAAGACCTGCAATATCATGTAAAGAGTCTTGTAAAAGGAATGACTTAAATTAATTGAAACATGCTCATAGAGCATGTTGTTTTACTTTGTTCATAATTCGTGTATACTATGAGACAGTTTAAATCGTACTCATTACTACTTATTTTGAATTTCTCACGGAGGTTAATCATGAATAACAATATAGGGTCGATAGCCATTCGTGTAGATGACTTATCGTTTCATTATGGCGATAAAAATGTTCTCCAACATGTAACGATGGAGATTAAGAAAGGATCTTTTCTTGGACTAGTTGGTCCGAACGGTTCAGGTAAATCTACACTGATTAAATGTATATTAGGCCTTCAAAAGCCTCAAGAAGGAAACGTGTATCTTTTTGGGGAAAAAGTAAATAAATTTAATGACTGGGACAAGGTAGGGTATGTTTCACAAAAAGCAAATAGCTTTAACACCGCCTTTCCTGCAACAGCCTTCGAAGTTGTATCGATGGGTCTTTTTGGTAAAGTAGGATTGTTTAGATTCTTAAAAACATCAGATAAGAAGAAAGTTTGGGATGCATTAAAATCAGTAGGAATGGACCAATATGCACACCAGAACATTGGGGAGTTATCTGGGGGGCAGCAACAAAGAATTTTTATAGCTCGAGCTCTTGTCAGTGATCCCGAACTATTAATATTAGATGAACCTACAGTGGGGGTTGACACAGAGTCATCAGAGTCTTTTTATAAGATGCTCAAAGAACTGCACCGTGAGAATCATATGACACTTGTTTTAGTGACTCATGATGTCGGTGTGATGACGAATTATGTAACCGATGTTGCTTGTTTGAACAAACAGATACATTTTCATGGAAACACGAAGGAGTTTGAAGAAAGTTCGTCTGAAAATATATCTGCTTTTTATGGTCATCATGTTCATGTTCTTCACCATGATCATGGTCACGAGTAAGGGGAGGAACACATGTTACCGTTTTTAAAATATGAATTCTTACAAAATGCCTTCTTGACAGGAATTATGGTTGGTTTGCTTGCTCCTGTATTAGGGGTTTTTATTGTGGTAAGAAGGCAAGCGTTAATTGCAGATGCATTGTCTCATATCACATTAGCAGGTATTGCTGCTAATCTGCTTTTGGGAAAATGGTCTTCCTTCTTTGCTGCCGCGAATCCCATCTACATGGGGATGGCTTTCTCCGTTGGCGGAGCTATTTTTATTGAACAGCTAAGAAAAGTGTACAAACACTATGAGGAGCTTGCTATACCCATTATTATGTCGGCTGGAATAGGACTTAGTGTTATCTTTATCTCAATGGCAGACGGTTTCAACACAGATCTGTTCAACTATTTATTCGGAAGTATCATTGCGGTTAAGCGTTCGGATGTTTGGACTGTTTTTGCCATTCTTATTGTTGTTCTTTTATTTGTATTTTTTATGTACAAAGAATTATTTGTCTTATCTTTCGATGAGGAGCAAGGAAAGTTATCTGGTATTCGAAGTAACTGGATCTTGGTTGCTTTTATGGCGATAACGGCTCTAGTCATTGCTGCTTCGATGAAAATTGTTGGCATTCTCTTAGTATCAGCGCTGATGACGTTGCCTGTTGCGGCTAGTATCCGAATCGCTAAAGGATTTAAACAGGCAATTTGGCTCTCTGTTCTTTTTGGGGAAATCTCAGTCATTGCAGGTATGTTTTTATCTTATTACCTTGATCTTGCATCAGGCGGTACGATTGTTTTATGCTTGGTTGTTATATTATTCTTAAGTATTTTTTATAAAAAATTTACAGGTTCCAGAAAGGTGGGTCACTTGTGAAATTTGCGATGACGATCGAACAGGCAATGGACCTTCTTAAAGAAAAGGGCTATAAGTATACGGAAAAAAGAAAAGATCTTCTTTCCTTATTTGCTCGTGAAAAGAGATATCTTACGGCTAGAGAAGTTCAAGAATCACTCAAAGATAAGTATCCTGGACTTAGTTTTGATACGATCTATCGAAATTTAACCACTTTTGTTGATCTAGAATTACTTGAAGAAACAGAATGGGAAGGCGAGAAAAAGTTTCGGTTCACGTGTTCACATAATGAACATCATCATCACCTGATCTGCCTGACTTGTGGAAGTACGAAGTCCATTCATACGTGCCCGATGGAAGTGTTAGATAATGAACTGAACGGTTTTAATGTAACAGGGCATAAATTTGAGATCTATGGATATTGTGAAGCCTGTAAAAAATAAACTTTTTACAACGAATGGAGTATGTATCTCCTTTCATTTAGCCAAGCTAAAGTGAAAGGAGGTTTTTTTATGCCTGAAGTTAAATGTAATGTATCGAATTGTACGTACTGGGGGGAAGGCAACAACTGTGTAGCTGATGCCATTCTTGTAGAGATCGACAAGCATGCAAATATGTCTGTTGACATGAGTGCAGATGGGAGCCTCCATGGTGATGCGGCTCATAAAGATGCTGCCCACGATACAGCTGAAACATGTTGTCATACGTTTAGAGCTAAACATTAAGCAAAGAGGCCAATTACAGGCCTCTTTTTCAATGCCCATAAACTAACATCTATGAAAAAGTCACTTTAATGCCATAATAAGAACGCTCCTTAACACGATAAGAGGGGGAATCATCATGGCATACGAGAGAGATGACCGTACAATTAATAATAACGAAGCGGTATTTCGTGAAGAGATGGCTGCAGAAGCTGTACCAGTTCCTGTAAGAAGTGAGATGACGTTACCTGAGAACGAGAGACCTCGTTATTCAAATCATGACGATCATCACAAACACGAACATGAAGATTCACGGGAAAGAGCAGGAGGTAAAGCGACAGGGATCATCGCGATCATCTTGTCTGTACTATCTTTGTTCATCCTTCCTGTGTTGTTTGGGGCAGCAGGTATTATTGTCGGATTCATTGCCAGAAGACAAGGTGCACATTCGCTTGGTAATTGGGCGATCGGCATAGGTGTCGTATCCATTATCATTTCGTTGTTTTTTGCACCATTCTTTTAAAGGAAAAAGGAGCAAAGGAGAAGCTTACCGCTTCTTCTTTTTTATGGAATTAGGCTGTTTTTAAAAAGGCAGTTTTCGAAGGCTTTGTAGCTGGTGGAAGCAATTGATTTCCGTTTCAGCTGCTCGATTTCCGCGGGGCAGGGGGTGAGCCACATTTGGACGTTTCACTACTAAGTGTCTCATCTGTCCACCTGTCCTAGTGAAGGAACTCTCATCTTACACTTCAATCAACAGGGAAAGAGATAAATACAAACGATAGTTACTTTTAAGACGTTTTCTTATTACTTTCTATAGCAAGTTGATTGTAGCATTAAGTTGTCTATCTGCCACATGAGAAGCTTCTTGCTAGGCATACGACGAGGAAGTTCACTTCGTTAGCATAAACTTGAAGACGAAGGAGCAAAGAGGAAACCTTGACGCGGTCAGATGGAGACTCTTAATGGCGCAACTAGAAAAAGCTCCCGAAGATGGGAGCTTTTCAAATTTATACCTGCTGAGCCGCAGCTTCAGCTTTTAATTTTTCTTCATGTGCTTTTGCTAAAATGTCTACTTCTTTTTTAAGTTCATCTAATAGTTGATCTTCTGGAATCTTCCTTACGATTTCTCCGTGACGGAATAACAATCCTTCACCACGGGCACCAGCTATCCCGATATCCGCCTCACGTGCTTCTCCAGGTCCATTAACAGCACAACCAAGTACAGCAACTTTGATTGGAGCACGTACGTTTGAAATATATTCTTCCACTTCATTTGCGATTGAAATGAGATCGATCTCAATACGCCCACAAGTCGGACAAGAAATCAGTGTCGCAGCATCGGAAAGAAGTCCGAATGATTTCAATAGTTCACGTGCAACCTTAACTTCTTCAACAGGGTCTGCACTCAGTGAGATACGAACGGTGTTACCGATCCCTTTATGAAGGATAGCACCTAATCCAGCAGCACTTTTAACGGTACCTGCAAAAAGTGTACCTGATTCTGTGATCCCAAGGTGTAATGGATAATCAAAAGCTTTTGCAGCTTTTTCATAAGCTTCGATCGCAAGGTTGACATCAGATGCTTTCATAGAAACGATAATATCATGAAAATCAAGATCTTCTAAAATTTTTATATGGTGAAGAGCACTCTCGACCATACCATCTGCTGTAGGGTAACCGTACTTCTCAAGATATTTCTTCTCAAGAGAACCTGCGTTAACACCGATTCGAATCGGAATCCCTTTTTCTTTTGCAGCTTTTACCACAGCTTCAACCTTTTCACGACGACCGATGTTACCAGGATTGATTCTAATCTTGTCTGCTCCACCTTCGATTGCTTTTAACGCAAGCTTATAATCAAAGTGAATGTCTACAACTAGTGGAATATTAATTCTTTTCTTTATGTCTGCGATCGCTTCTGCAGCACGCATATCAGGACAAGCAACACGTACGATTTGGCATCCCGCTTCTTCCAATCGTAAGATTTCAGCTACTGTAGCCTCAACATCGTGTGTCTTTGTTGTTGTCATACTTTGTACAATAACCTGATTCGTTCCACCTATTGTTAAGTTTCCTACTTTTACAGGTCTTGTTTTAGAACGGTGGGTGATTTCACTCATTGGTGAATCGCTCCTTTTTTCAAATTGACAGTATTATTCTGTCCTATCATCAGTTCATTTTAGCAGGGAACATTTTGTTTTGACAAGTAATGTTACCTCACTTACTAATGATATAAAGGGAATTTGTAGGATTTACCTATTTGTATATTCTCTGGATTCGCCTCAGGGTTTAATGATTTAAAGTCTTTTAGCATAGAGACTATAGAATAATTGTTATTTGAATTCAGTTTCTCTACAACTGATATTAAAGTATCTCCCGGTGTTACTTCATAGGTTTTAAAGTTTTGTTTATTCTTCTCTTTTTTCTTTTCTTTATGTATTTCTGCGTTGGCAGGACTAGACTGAGGGAGTGTCCCGATTTTTAAATCATAGGCTACCACATATAAGATAAGCATGATTACACAAACTCTAATGAATCGTTTCATATATTCCCTCTCCTTTCGCATATGTTACTATATGCTTGTCCATTTTCTTTATGACAAGTTTAAAGTGACTTCTTTCTTTGGCATGGTGTAAAATGGAAAGGCAGGAAGGACAGAAAAAAATAAATTTCTGCGTAACTTTGTAGTTGTACCGATTGGAGAGGTGAATGTAATGAAAAAAGCAAAAGTACTTGCTCTGTTGTCTATAATGGTTGCAGCGCTATTTATTGCTCCTTTAAAAATGTACGCTGATGCTGCACCTGGCGACATTATTGTAACGTTGGGTGAGAACTTAACAGAACAACAAAAAAGTGAACTCTTAAAAGAAATGGACGTTCCTGCTGATGTGGAATCTGTAGTTGTAACAAACGAAGAAGAACATCAATATTTAGGCAACTATATTTCAAAAGCGCAAATCGGCTCAAAAGCGATCTCGTCAACAAAGATTACAATTGGAGATAAAGACCAAGGATTGTCGGTCAAGACGAATAATATTAATTGGGTAACAGAAGAAATGTACATGAATGCTTTGACGACTGCTGGTGTGACTGATGCAGAGATCTATGTCACAGCTCCCTTCGAAGTTTCAGGAACAGCAGCTTTAACAGGTATCATAAAAGCATACGAGTCTACTGCACAGATTGAGATTCCAGAAGCTCAAAAACAAGTGGCAAATGAAGAGATGGTAAAGACTGCCGAACTGGGAGAAAGAATCGGAACGAAAGAAGCCACTGAGTTGATGACACGTGTTAAAGAAGAAATAGCAAAAAATCCGGTACAATCAGAAGAAGATCTGCGAGCTTTAATAGAAAAAGTTGCAAAAGATATGGGGATTGAATTAACACAAGAAGAACTAAATGGATTGCTTGCGTTGTTCAATAAAATGAAAGAACTTAATATCGATTGGGATCAAGTTCAAAATGGCTTAAAAGACATAAGTAATAATCTTGGTGATTTCTTAAAAGACGAGGAAACACAGTCTTTCTTCCAAAAGATTATCGATTTCTTTATGGCCATCATTGAAGCGATTAAATCATTATTTAAATAGAATTCAAAAAAGCGGCCTTTAGCCGCTTTTTTATTTTTTTCTAGGTATCTTGGTAATAGAGAGAACACATATGAGAAAAGCAAATAACCAAAACCAAAAGAAAGAATATGGGATATGGATATTAAAAAAGAATAGTACTGTTAGTAACACGGATGGAATGGTGATGGAGTAGCAAGATAATACCCATAGGTGTCTGTAAGATTGTTTTCTTTTAAGAAGTTGTGCAACTGGAATGATTACGGCAGCTAGAATAGAAGCGCCAGAAAACAAGATACCTGAAAAGATTACATACATCACGACATATATTACCGCAATAATGATAGGGAAGATGCCATCTAATGTGGAAGCGAAGTTTTGCATTTGATTAGCATTTAATCCAAAACTCTCAAAATTGTTTAGAGGTTGATTTTTAGATAAAAGACCAACTAAAAATAAGCTGAATACAGGTATCATACATAATAGTGTTAACAATAATACATACATGATAGTACTGCCGACCCCTAAGAAACGAAAAGATGCGATAGATTTAAACGACCATAAACTTTTGACAAAACGAATATGTAATTTCATGTGAAAAGCTCCTTTTATTGTTAGCATCATTAGTGTACATGAATGGATAGCTTTCGACAATATCCTTCATTTGTAAAGGTAATGTTACAAATCCTCTATTTTTATTTACACAAACAACACAAATGGAGATAATGGCGGAGGTTGATAAAAGATAGTTATAAGGAGCTGTAAACATTGAATTATCAAGAAATGTTATTTCAATTTATCGGAGGACTGGGGATCTTCTTGTTTGGTATTAAGTACATGGGAGATGGCCTTCAAAATTCTGCAGGAGACCGATTACGAGAAATACTTGATAAATTAACAACAAATCCTTTTATGGGAGTTTTAGCAGGGATATTTGTAACAGTATTAATTCAAAGTAGTTCGGGCACGACTGTTCTTACTGTCGGACTAGTGAATGCTGGTTTCTTAACATTACGCCAAGCTATTGGTGTAATCATGGGTGCCAATATCGGTACTACGATTACATCATTTATCATCGGTATTGATGTAGGAGAATACGCACTGCCGATCATTGCAGTTGGTTCGATCTTAATTTTCTTCTTTAAGAATCCTAAATACAATTATTTTGGACAGATTACATTCGGTTTTGGTGCACTATTCCTAGGTCTTGAACTAATGGGAGACGGTATGAAGCCACTACGCAGTCTTCAATCGTTTCAAGATTTAACCGTTTCTATGAGTGATAATCCGATTCTTGGTGTAGTAATCGGAACGTTATTTACGGTAATCGTTCAGTCTTCAAGTGCAACGATCGGAATCTTACAAGAGCTTTATTCACAAAACATGATCGATTTAAAAGCTGCACTTCCTGTGTTGTTCGGTGATAATATCGGAACGACGATCACAGCTATTCTTGCAGCGATCGGAACAACTGTTGCAGCAAGACGTGCTGCACTTACTCACGTTATCTTTAATCTAATTGGAACGCTTATCTTCTTGATCATACTTGTTCCTTTTAGACACTATATTGAATTCTTAACAACAAAATTAGATTTAGAACCTGCTATGCAGATTGCCTTTGCGCATGGAACTTTTAATGTAACGAACGTTTTTATCCAATTCTGGTTTATTGGTGCACTAGCATACGTCGTAACAAAGTTAATTAAAGGTGAAGATGTTCTTATTGAATACAAAGCTAAACACCTTGATGAAATTGTATTGGAAACAGCACCGTCATTAGCTATTAGACAAGCAAAACAAGAGATTATTCGAATGGCTAATTATTCGCAGAGCGGATTAAAAGAAGCGATTACTTATCTGAACGAAAAAGACAAGAAGAATGCAGACCTTGCCCTACAATATGAAGAAGCGATTAACAACTTAGATCGTCAAATTACAGCATATTTGGTCAAATTGTCTGCTCATCCGTTGACTCCTCACGAATCAAACGAACACTCTATGCTATTGGATACGTCTCGTGATATAGAGCGTATTGGAGATCATATGGAAAATATTATTGAGCTCGTGGACTATCAATTACGTAACAATGTGCGTTTAACAGATACGGCAAAACAAGACCTTGATGAAATGTTCACGTTAACTGTCTCTACGGTAGATAAAGCAGTTAAAGCACTTGAAGAAGGTAATGCAGAACTAGCAACTGAAGTCTTAGGCTTAGAAGACAAAATTGATAAGATGGAGCGTACGCTTCGTAAGCAACATATCATGCGGATGAATGAGGGTCAGTGTGACGGAAATGCTGGTATCGTGTTTGTTGATATCATCAGTAACCTCGAAAGAATAGGGGATCACGCTGTAAATATTGCAGAAGCTGTATTAGAGAAGTAGAATGAAACCAAGAGGCAGGATAGTCTCTTGGTTTTTTTAGTTCTACTGTTTATGAAGGAGAATTACATATGGATATCTTATATTGGATCATTATAGGTATAACCTTTCTAGTTAGCTTTATAGCTTTAATCTATCCGATCTTGCCGGGTGTATTATTTCTTGCCGCAGGTTTTGTTATTTATGGACTTGCTTTTTCATTTGAACCGTTCACACCATTCTTCATTATTGTACAGGTCCTATTATTTATCAGTTTATTCATCGTGGACTATGTAGGGAATGCATATGCCGTAAAGAAGAAAGGTGGATCGAAGGCTGCCCTATGGGGAAGTACGATCGGTTTGATCGCGGGACCATTTGTTATTCCAGTTGCAGGAATCTTGCTTGGCCCGTTTATAGGTGCTGTAGTAGCAGAAATGATTTTTCAGAGGAAAGGACTCAAACTTGCTGTATCGATAGGCATAGGGACAGTTCTAGCCTTTATAGGCACCACACTAATAAAAGTGCTTACACAAGCCATCATGATTGGTTATTTTTATTTCCAAGTCCTATAAAACTCGCTTGCTAATTATGGACCACCATGCTATATTATTTTTGTTCTGAAAAAGCACATGTGTTCGTTTAGATTAATTTCTAAAATGTTATTGACTTTAAATGCGACATCGTGCTATAGTAGTTCTTGTCCTTAACAAACGTTAAGACGTTATTCCACAGTAGCTCAGTGGTAGAGCTATCGGCTGTTAACCGATCGGTCGTAGGTTCGAGTCCTACCTGTGGAGCCATTTTGGCGGTGTAGCTCAGCTGGCTAGAGCGTACGGTTCATACCCGTGAGGTCGTGGGTTCGACTCCCTCCGCCGCTACCAAAATGTTTTTTTACTCACGATGGCGGTCGTGGCGAAGTGGTTAACGCATCGGATTGTGGTTCCGACATTCGGGGGTTCGATTCCCCTCGTCCGCCCCATAACATTTACATAAGTACTTCATTGGACCCTTAGCTCAGTTGGTCAGAGCGGTCGGCTCATAACCGATTGGTCGTAGGTTCGAGTCCTACAGGGTCCACCATAATCGAGGAGGTATACCCAAGTCCGGCTGAAGGGATCGGTCTTGAAAACCGACAGGGGTTTAACGACCCGCGGGGGTTCGAATCCCTCTACCTCCTCCATTACATATTTATTTTGGCTCGATAGCTACGAGCTTTACAGCACGAGTATGCTACGAGTTGTCTCGACGTATACACCCCAGGGTGAGCGTGTAGAGGAAGAGACACAGTAATTGAATAAAAACCAATGAATTTTGGTTCTTAAAATTTTTGGCTCGATAGCTCAGTCGGTAGAGCAGAGGACTGAAAATCCTCGTGTCGGCGGTTCGATTCCGTCTCGAGCCACCATACATACATAACATCAAACCTTACGACATGCATGTCGTAAGGTTTTTTTATGTTTAAAAAGGGTAGAGTGTTTAAGAATTGAAAGTTCATTATAAATTTGATAAGGTAAACATGTTGAATACTTTCTAAACAAGTAAGTTGATTAAATGGTTTCACTTTTCAAGTAATCTTGAAAATGAACATAAATTATTACATATTATGAGGAGGAAATGAACATGGCTAAATTTGAACTGCCTGCATTACCTTATGAAACAAGTGCTCTTGAACCGCATATTGACAAAGAAACAATGGAGATCCACCACGGTCGCCACCACAAAACATACGTTGATAACTTGAACGCTGCTCTTGAAGGTCAAGCTGAGTTTGAAAACAAAAGCTTAGAAGATCTTCTTACGAATTTAGATGCTCTTCCACAAAGCATCCAAACCGCTGTTAGAAACAATGGTGGTGGACATGCTAACCACAGCTTATTCTGGGAAGTGATCGCACCAGGTGGAGCGAACACACCTTCTGGAGAACTTGCTGAAAAGATCAACAACAAATTTGGAAGTCTTGATGCATTTAAAGAAGAGTTTGCGAACGCAGGGAAAACAAGATTCGGTTCTGGTTGGGCTTGGTTAGTAGTAAACAATGGTGAACTAGAAGTAACGAGCACTCCAAACCAAGATACTCCGGTTATGGAAGGAAAAACACCTATCCTAGGACTTGATGTTTGGGAGCACGCTTACTATCTGAAGTACCAAAACAAACGTCCTGATTATATTTCAGCATTCTGGAACGTTGTAAACTGGGATGAAGTTAAAAAGCGTTATAACGAAGCTAAATAATCTAAGTCACTAAGCCGCTGGCATGCCAGTGGCTTTTTATTATGCCTTTATCATGAATTTCATAATGATCAGATAATGTTACAAGTAATTCATCTAACGTAAAGTTGCCATCACCAAAGGAAACAGTGGACTGAACAACAAATACGTTTTTAGCCTGAAAAAACCAAAGGAGTCGATGGTCTGTAGTATTTTTCTTAGAACGCTGTAAGGATTGAAACAAGAGTTGTTGATCAACAAGATCAAATATCCAATACTGAAACAAATTCGTTCCCTCCTTCTTTGTAAAATATTGTACTTTACACATGCTTTTTGATTCGTTCATTATAATTTCTTTTCTTATTCAAGTTGATAAAGCACAAGATTGTAAGAGGGTTACTTCTATAGAGCTTTATTGAAGCCAACCTTGCAAAAAAATCCAATTTTCTTAAAAGTGAATAGCTCCTATCGTCTTGAAAGACACTAACGACGAAATGTAAGGGGGCGAAATCATGAGAATCAAAAAAATCATGGATACCGACCAATACCCTAAAGATTTGTATTTGTTGTTATTTGTAGGTGGATTGTTTACGTTAAGTACAGCTCTATCTAATACATTTGTTAACATATTTCTTTGGAAGCAATCGGGTAAGATCACGGATATTGCGTGTTATAACTTATCAATTGTTGTTATGCAGCCAATAGCGTTCTACTTTGCTGGTTGGTTTGCGAAAAAGATCGATCGCGTCATCGTATTAAGGATTGGAGTTTTCATCCTTGCAATGTTTTATATCGGAGTCCTTTTTATGGGTTCGATGGCGAGTAATTACCTAATCCTATTAGGAGCCATGTTAGGGTTTGGGTTGGGATTTTACTGGCTAGCATTTAATGTTTTAACTCTTGAAGTTACTGAACCTGAGACAAGAGACTTTTTTAACGGATATTTGGGTGTTTTAAATTCGATATCAGGTATGATCGGACCGCTGAGCGCAGGTTATATCATTACTAGGATGGACAAACATTTGGGGTATGAAACCATATTCAGTATTTCAATGGTTTTATTTTTGATAGCCGTGGTCATCAGTTTTTTTTTAAAAAGGAGAAAAGCAGATGGTCTGTACGGTATTAGAAAGGTTTTACAAGAACGTAAGCGAGATAAAGCTTGGCTGCAACTATTGAGAGCACACTTTTTTCAAGGATTCCGTGAAGGAACGTTTATATTTTTGATCGTGATTTGGGTATATACCGCTTCTAAAAGTGAATTTGCACTCGGAACGTATGGATTCGTCCAGTCTTTTGTTTCTTTTATCGGATATTATTGTGTGTCACACTATTTACATCCTAAAAATCGTATGAAGGCCATATTTGGGGGCGGACTGCTGTTATTCGTGTCTCCATTTATGTTATTATTCCCTGTTTCATTTACACTTCTGATTATTTACGGAGTATCAGTATCGATCGCTTACCCATTATTGTTAGTTCCCTATGTGTCATTGACTTATGATATTATCGGGAAATGTCGTGGTATTCATGAAAAAAGGATAGAGTATATTGTGGTACGCGAGATGTATTTAAATGCAGGAAGAATCGTTTCCATTCTTACGTTTATCATCGTAGTACATCTTTTATCAGAAGAAAAAGGTATTCCTATATTACTTCCTATTCTAGGTGCTGGTCACTTTTTTATTTATTTCTGTTTAAGAAAAGTTGCGGTCTCTCCCCATAACTCTTCAGAAACGATTGAGATTGCTGAAACTCAACAAGATGGGAACAATGCAAATAAACAATGATTATCTTTTGACATAATAACCTTGGTAAGGATACTATATTATGTAGATATAATTACCGGTTCGCTTTAGACACCTTTTTTAGGGTGTCTGTGCTGTTTTAAAGGGAGATTTACAATATTATGAAAACAAAAGATAAGAAGAAGAATCATGTACCTATTCGTATCAATGCCTTATTCATCTCTGTATTTTTTCTCTTTTCTGTTCTGGTTCTCCGCCTTGGCTATGTGCAGATCGTAAAAGGAGAGGAATATCAGCGGACGGCATATTTAACGGAAAATGTTACAACAAAGCTTGATGCTCCACGAGGGAAGATGCTCGATGCAAACTACCGCGTAGTGGTAGACAACGAACCTGTTTTCTCTATTACATATACGAGAACACAAGAAGCTGATGCAAAGGAAAGACATCAGTTGGCATTGAAACTTGCAGATCTTATCGAAAAACCAACAGATGAACTAACCGAGCGAGATAAAAAAGATTACTTTATTTTTCTAAATGAAAAGCAAGTAGAGTCAAGGATCTCTAAAGAGGAAAAAAAGGACACACCTCCAGAAGAACTTTATGATCTTATGCTAGAGAAAGTAACAGAAAAGGATATTAACTCATTTTCGGAAAAAGAACTTGAAGTATTGGCGATAAAAAGTGAGATGGACCGAGGCTACACCTTGTCACCACAACGTATAAAGATTGGAGCGACCGAAAAAGAGATCGCGATGATCAGTGAGCATCTACCCGAGTTAGAAGGCGTGGATATTAAGCCGGATGCTGAACGATCTTATCCGTTTAAAGAATCATTCCGTGATATATTCGGCCAAGTAAAACAAATTCCAAAATCGAGAATGGACTATTATACTTCTCGAGGCAACGATCGTAATGATATGGTTGGAACGAGTTTTCTGGAAGAACAATACGAATCACTCCTTCGCGGCACAAAAACAAAGATTAAATATGTGACAGACAAAAAAGGAAATCCAGTAGGAGATCCTGTTGAAGAAGAAGGAGCGAGAGGCAGCGATCTTGTACTAACAGTAGATATGAGTCTTCAACAAGAGGTCGAAAAAGTCATCGAAGAAAAATTAAAAGACGCTATACGAGGGAAAAATGCATATGCAAACAGTAAGTTAGATAGTGCGTATGTTGTGATGATGGATCCGAATACGGGTGCAATCCTCTCTATGGCTGCTAAGGAGTATGATCGGAAAACCGGAAAATTTATCGACATCCCGTTTGGTAACGTTTATCATTCCTATGCGATGGGGTCAACCGTTAAAGGAGCTACCGTGCTCACTGGTTTACAACAAGGTGTGGTATCACCAAATACAGTGATATACGATGCACCACTTACATTTGGAGATGGAAGATCTTTGAAATCTCATGAAAGCATGGGACCGGTTGATGCTGTCGAAGCGCTGGAGCGTTCATCAAACGTTTATATGTGGCATATTGCCATGAAACTTGCGGGATACGATTATTCGAATAAACGGTTTAAAGAGAATAAAGTACAAGAAGCGTTCGAAATTTTAAGGAACTCATACAGTCAGTTCGGGCTTGGTGTACCAACTGGAATAGATCTTCCTTCAGAAGCTACTGGGTATAATACCGGAATGAGCCGTGAACTATCACAAGCCATGTTCTTCTCTATCGGTCAATTTGATACGTATACACCGATGCAGATGGCACAATATGTTTCAACTATTGCCAATGGCGGATTAAGGATGCAGCCGCATCTCTTGAAAGAAGTGAGAGAGCCATCTGTAGATCCAAATAAATTAGGAAAGCTTCAATACCGTTTTGAGCCAAACGTCTTAAATAAGATTGAGATGTCACCTAGTCAAATAAAGGTTGTACAAAAAGGATTTTATGAAGTGATGCATGGTAATAACGGTACCGCTGCGTGGAAGTTTAAGAACAAAGACTATAATCCAGCAGGAAAGACAGGTACTGCTGAGATTGATAAAGCTACCGGAATCGTAAACAAAACATTGATCGGATATGCACCTTACGAAAATCCAGAAGTAGCATTTGCTGTTGTAGTTCCAGATATTAAAGAAGGGAATACAAATAGTGAGATTGCTGAAGGTGCGTTGGATGCATACTTTTCTATGAAAAAAGAAGGTGTACCAACAAAGCCTGAATCAAATGAAGAAAATACTGAGGAACCGCGCTAATAAGTGCGGTTCTTTTTTGTATAGATAAATTAGGATTGCAAAGAATAAGAACATATTCATGGATAAACCAGTCTTAACAATACCTTTACAATTCATTAAAACGTAGTTCACATTCAAGGTTTATTGTAGAACATGTAAGAAAGAAACGAGCTTTAAAAAAGGGATCATGACCTGAGAAGAACTTCTCTAACATGATAAGACGAAATAATCATAATTTAGGGGGACCTATCAAGATGAAGAAAATGAAGTCTGTGTACCTTTTAGCAGTAATGTCGCTAATCCTAGTTTTCGCAGCAGCATGTGGAAATAAGAGTGAAGATGGAGCTGCAGGCGGCGGGGATCTTAGCGGAAAGATTAAAATTGATGGATCTTCCACAGTATTCCCAATCATGGAAGCTGTTTCTGAAGAATTCCAAGCAACAAATCCTGAAGTACAAGCACCAGTAGGAGTATCTGGAACTGGTGGAGGTTTTGAAAAATTCGTTCGTGGAGAATTAGATCTTGCTAACGCTTCTCGTCCGATCAAAGACGAAGAGAAAAAAGCAGCTGAAGATAAAGGTATTGAATATACGGAATTTGAACTTGCGAAAGATGGTCTTTCAGTAGTTGTTTCAAAAGATAACGACTTTATTGATCACCTTACACTTGATGAACTAAAAAAGATTTTCTTAGAAGAAAACCCTGCTAAAACATGGGCTGATGTTCGTGAAGGATGGCCAAAGGAAAAAATCGAAGTCTTCTCTCCAGGAACGGACTCTGGAACGTATGACTACTTCGATGAAGTAATCCTTGAAGAAAAACCAATGCGTCGTGACGCACAGCTTTCTGAAGATGATAACGTTCTAGTACAAGGTGTTACAGGTTCTAAAGATGCAATTGGATTCTTTGGATATGCATACTACCAAGCAAACAAAGATAAATTAAAAGCTGTTCCAATCGATGGTGGTAACGGTCCAGTTGAACCAACGCCAAAGACAATTGAATCTGGAGAATATGCACCACTTTCTCGCCCGTTGTTCACATATGTAAATAACAAATCATTAAAAGATAACGAAGCAGTGTATGAATATGTGAAGTTTGCTCTTGAAAACTCAGGTGAGCTTGCTTCTTCTGATACGATCGGATACGTTTCTCTTCCGAAGGAAAAATACGAAGAGCAAATGAAAAAGCTAGATGAGCTAGCAGGTAAATAATTGTCCTTTATTGAAGTAAAGGAATAAGAATCATATAACAGGGTGAGGAGTGGGAAAGCTCCTCACCTTTTCACCTGTTTAGTATTGTCGAATTATAGGAGGTCTTATTGGTGTCCAGAGATAAATCAAACCAAAAATCAATCCGCTCTATGATTCAGGAGAATAAGTCTTCAAGAAGTCAATCGGCGGTAATGGAAAAGGTAGTTCCAAAACTCTTTTTAATCTGTGCAATCATATCTATCTTTACAACAATAGGTATTGTCTTTACATTGTTAACAGAAACTTTTACTTTTTTTAATCGAATCTCAATAGTTGAATTTTTCACGAACACAAGATGGTTCCCTTTTGCAGCTGACAAACATGCAGACTTTGGGATTATTGCTCTTATCATGGGTACATTGACTGTTACTGCTATTGCGATGGTTGTAGCGATTCCAATCGGTCTAGCTGCTGCTATCTATTTAAGTGAATATGCATCTGCAAAAACGAGAAAAGTAATTAAGCCGATCTTAGAAGTGTTAGCTGGGATTCCTACGATTGTTTATGGATTCTTTGCACTCACGTTCGTTACACCTTTATTAGATAAAATAATCCCGGGCGGAATTTCAATCTTTAACGCACTAAGTCCCGGGATCGTAGTAGGGATCATGATCATTCCGATGATCGCTTCATTATCTGAAGATGCGATGAATGCCGTACCAAACTCTATGAGAGAAGGTGCATTGGCTCTCGGTGCAACACGTTTTGAAGTAGCGATGAAAGTAGTACTTCCAGCAGCACTCTCAGGAGTGATTGCATCTTTCGTACTAGGAATATCCAGAGCAATCGGTGAAACGATGATCGTTACCATTGCAGGTGGTTCTAGACCAACTGCAGATATCAATTTAACAGAGTCTATCCAAACGATGACAGCTTATATCGTTCAGGTCAGCCAAGGTGACACGGGCTATGGTACTACGATCTATTACAGTATATATGCTGTAGGTATGACTTTGTTCGTATTCACATTAATCATGAATTTACTTGCTCAATTCATTTCCCGCAAGTTTAGGGAGGAATATTAATGGCATTAATCAATAAAGAATCTGTTAAAAAAAGAATGGGTACCCGATTAGCAGCGAACGGTGTTGCTAAGTTCCTATTTATTCTTGCAACATTGTTTTCCTTACTCGTACTAGGAGTTTTGATCTACCGAATATTATCAGAAGGTTTACCTTATTTAAGTTTAGACTTCATTACAAATTTTGCATCTCGAATGCCTGAACGTGCAGGTATATGGGCTGCGCTACTCGGTACCATTTGGGTGATGGCTGTCACTGCACCGGTTTCATTCATACTTGGTGTTGGAACCGCGATCTATTTAGAAGAATATGCGAAAAAGAATGCATTTACAAAGTTCGTACAAATTAATATCTCGAATTTAGCTGGCGTTCCATCGATCGTATTCGGACTTTTAGGTCTAACGATCTTCGTTCGTCTACTTGGATTAGGATCAAGCGTACTGGCAGGTGGTCTGACGATGAGTCTATTAATCCTTCCTGTTATCGTAGTCGCTTCACAAGAGGCAATCCGAACGGTGCCAAGAGAAATTCGAGAAGCCTCTTTCGGAATGGGAGCTACAAAATGGCAGACGATCAGAAGAATCGTGTTTCCTGCAGCGCTTCCTGGAATCTTAACAGGAACGATACTTGCTTTATCACGTGCTGTAGGTGAGACTGCACCACTATTAGTATTAGGTGCATTGGCGTATGTAGCATTTGTTCCAGAAAACATTTTCTCGCAGTTCACTGTATTACCGATTCAGCTTTACAACTGGACGAGTAGACCGCAAGAAGAGTTTCATATGATTGCAGCAAGTGGGATTATCATTTTATTAATTATCTTGCTGATCATGAATTCAATCGCAGTATTAATCCGAAATAAGTTTCATAAACGCTTCTAATAGAGAGTAGGAGGACGAGAGAATGGATATTACAATCAACAAACAAATGGTTCAAAAAAATGAGAAAGAAAAGGATTTTACACCTGTTTTTAAGATTAATAATCTAAACTTATGGTATGGACAAGATCATGCCTTAAAAGATATTAAATTTGATATTCCAGAAAAGCAGGTTACGGCAATCATCGGACCATCAGGTTGCGGTAAATCAACGTTTATTAAAACGTTAAACAGAATGGTAGAAATGGTTCCAATCGTTCGTATGTCTGGGGAAATTGTGTATCGAGAAAAGAATATTTTTGATCCCAAATACGGTGTGGAAGAACTTCGTACACAAGTTGGTATGGTGTTTCAAAAACCAAATCCGTTTCCTAAGTCTATTTATGAGAATGTAGCTTACGGCCCTCGTATTCATGGGATCAAGAACAAAAAAGTCTTAGATGAAGTAGTAGAGAAAAGCTTAAGAGGTGCAGCAATCTGGGACGAAGTGAAAGACCGACTTCATGAGAATGCCTACGGCTTATCTGGTGGACAACAGCAGCGTTTATGTATTGCAAGATGTTTGGCGATCGAACCAGATGTCATTCTTATGGATGAACCTACTTCTGCTTTAGACCCGATTTCAACTTTAAAAGTTGAAGAACTGGTGCAAGAACTTAAGAAAGACTATAGCATCGTTATCGTGACACATAATATGCAACAAGCTGCTCGTATTTCAGATCGCACGGCATTCTTCTTAAATGGAGAAGTTGTGGAATATACAGATACAAGCACACTGTTCTCGAATCCATCAGATAAGCGAACAGAAGATTATATTACAGGACGATTTGGTTAAACAAAGAAAATAGGAGTGAGATAAATGGTTGTTCGTGAAAATTTTCAGCTTCAGTTAGAAGAGATGAAACAAGCGATCGTTCAGATTTCTAAATTGGCAGAGGAAGCATTAGAGCTCTCTGTCGAAGCATTAAAGAATCAAGATCTCGATAAAGCCTTACAGATTATTGAAAATGATAATCGTATCAATGTCCTTGAAGATGAAATCAACGACATGGCCATTCTCTTAATCGCTAAACAAGCCCCTGTAGCATCTGATCTTAGACGAATTATTGCTGCGATCAAAATTTCGTCCGATATTGAACGAATGGCTGACTTTGCGGTTAATATAGCAAAGTCAACGATACGGATTGGAAAGCAAGAGCTTATTAAGCCACTAGAAGAGCTCCCTAAGATGGCACATCATGCGATCTCTATGCTTACAACTGCTACTAAAGCATATGTAGAAGAAGATGTTGCCCTAGCGAAGCAATTAGCAGAACTAGATGATGAAGTAGATGAAACATACGGAAAGATTATAAAAGAGCTATTAGAGCTCATGACTAAAAATCCTGAACATCTTTCTCAGATTAGTCAGCTCCTGTTTGTATGCAGATATATCGAGCGTACAGCGGACCACGCAACGAACATTGCAGAAAGCATCATCTTTCTTGTAAAAGGGAAGAGATATGGTTTAAACGATTAAACAAACAAAAGAAGCGAGCACTGATTATTTCAGTGGTCGCTTCTTTTATTATCGCTCTTTTCTACTAAAAGATTGTTGCTTTGAACTCCTTATCACCTTTGACAATTGATTGTAGTGGAAGGTGCGAGACTCTTACGGGACAGGCGGGCAGGTGAGACACTTAAGAGTGAAACGTACGAATGTGGCTCACCGCCTGCCCCGTGGAAAGCGAGCAGCCTGGAACGGAAATCAACACTTTCAAAAGCAACAAAGTTTACGAAAACAGCCTTTATTTTATTATGTAGAATTATGAACTTGTTATTTCTTTTGCGATCTCGTCAAAACTCATCTTGCTGTTAACTTGATGCGATTCAGCTCTAACTGCGCCTTCTAAGTTGTTCGAGCGAAGATATTTTAAGAATTCATCGCTATTTTTAATGATGTTCTCTTTTTGCAGAAGATCACATACTTCTCCAGTACTCATTCCTTGAGTAATCGTTAAAGTCATCTGATACACTTTTTCTTCCTCTTTTGGAGGAACAGCTTTAGGTTCTTCTTTTGCAACCGGAGCAGCAACTTTATCATCCGTGTCTTTAAGTGAAGTATACTCTTCCTCTGAAATTGCTAACTCGCCTTTTTCAGAAAGATATTCAGCTACCGATTCATCTGTTAGTACAGAAGTTTTATCAGTATCGGCTGTATAATAAAAACCAGCCAAAATTCCTGTTGAAAGGATAATACCTGCTGAAAATCCGCGAAGGTTTTTGCTTGTCATACTCATTACCCCTCACAAATTAGTTCTTATCATTAATCATCATTTCATCTTCAAGAACTTTTAGTTTCTTCTTTATTTGATAGATTTCTTTCATTAACTGAATAGTAAAGTTCTCGAGCTGTGTTTCAACTGAAGCTTCCTTATTTTTTCTAAAGGAAAGAATCAAAAGAATAACACCTACTAGTAACAATCCAAAAATAGCAAACTCCATAATATCCTCCCTAATATAAAGCTATACCCTTTACTTTTATAACATAGTATTTTGCTGTGGTATAGGCTTTTTCGCAAAAGTTTACACAAATTACTACAATTCGACTATTTTCTCATTTCTCTCCAATAAAAAGCAGGAAAGAATGTAATAAAAGCGACGGTTTTTGTCTTACTTTGTCAATTTGACAGAATAATCTGAGAGATTAACCGGTTACAAAAACTTTACATATACGGAAATCTCAAGTGGGATAAGGAAGCGTCATTTTTCGACTTTTTTGACACATTGTATATAAAAATGTCCAGTGATACGATTATAAAAAATATGGTATTAATAAACGTTTATTAGAATAATTGATTAGGATGAGGTGATGAACTTGATCGAAGATATTGTGAAATTAAAGGAGAATGGGTTAACTCTTCAAGAGATCGCACAAAGAATGAACATGTCTTTAGGAAAGGTTCAGTATCGCTGGAATAAATACCGGCAGCAACAAGCACCAACGACTCAAGAACTTTCATCTCAACAGGTTCTTAAAGTAGAGAAGTGGTCGATGCCTTTCGAATATGAAGAGGCTACTGTTCATTTAATGCCAAGGAGCCAAGATAGTTTGTATGCTTATTGGAGTTTTTCAGAATCAACAAAGCAGATGGCAGAACATCACTTTCGCACGAAATGGGAAGACCTTCCATCGATATTAAAGATCTATGACGTTACGGATATTGATTTCTATGGACATAATGCTCATCGGACGTTTGAAGTAGAGCTTCCGCCGATGACAAACAACTGGTTCCTGCAATTTTTAGAACCTGGGCGAACGTATGTCGTTGATATTGGTACGCGTACGTTCGATGGCAGTTTTTTTACTCTATTACGATCAAATCCTGCAGAGACTAGCCCTTCTTTATATAATAGTCTTCACGATGAAAAAATCGACAGATGGAAACACCAAAGGGTTGAACAACCGGAATGGCTTGAAAATTTTTCGACCTATTCTTATTATCAAAAAATTAGATAGGAGAGTAAAACATGTCTAACGGGTATTTTTCATTAGTCTTGCACGCTCACCTTCCTTATGTGAGGCATAAAGAAGCAAATCGATTAGAGGAAAGATGGGTATTTGAGGCACTCACTGAGACATATATCCCGTTGTTATGGGTACTCGAAGATCAGCCTGAAAACTTGTCTTGGACCTTATCATTTTCACCTCCTTTGTTGGAGTTATTAAACGATCCAGTCATTCAAAAACGTTATCTAGAACATTTAGACCTTACGATAAAACTTGTTAAAAAAGAAAAAAAGCATTCTACAAATAAGGAAGAACAAAAGATTATTGCTTTTTACGAAGAGCGCTACAAAAGAATTATGGAAACCTATCAAAAGTTTGATTGTAAAGTTACAGATGCTTATAAACGTTATATGGATCTTGGGAAGGTTCATTGCATCACTTCCTCTGCAACCCACGCATTCCTTCCCTATATTCAAACAGAGCAAGGCGTTAAAGCTCAAATCTTTGCAGGTGTTCAAGCATTTGAAAAGTTTTTTGGTGAAAAACCTAAAGGATTCTGGCTGCCAGAATGTGCTTATTCGCCCGGAGTAGATAAAGCGTTAGCTGATGCAGGCATTCGATTCACTTTCGTAGATGAAGAGACTTTACTTAGAAGTAAGCCTGTACCATCAAAAGGAATTGGAGCTCCTGTGTATTCTCCACATGGTGTGGCGTTGTTCCCGCGAAATCAATGCATCTCAGAAACGATTTGGAATTCTTCTGTTGGATATCCAGGGGATTTTGATTACCGAGAATTTTATCGAGATGTCGCTTATGAGCGAGAGAACGATTATATAAAGAGCTTCATTCATCCAGAAGGGATTCGAATTGATACAGGCTTAAAGTACTGGCGAATAACAGGAAAAACAGAGAACAAAGACTGGTACCAAAGAGACTGGGCTATAAATAAAGTAAAGGAACATGCTTCTGACTTTTGTTACCGTATCAATGAATATCTACATACCAACGAACAATCTTACCCTCCTCAACTAATAACTGCGCCGTTTGATGCTGAGCTATTTGGACACTGGTGGTTTGAAGGACCAGAATTTTTACTTCAATCCATGAACGTTTCAACAGAACAAAACATCACGTGGATCACACCTCAAGAATTTTTAACAAGACATTATCAGGATTTAGAAACTGTAAGACCATGCTTTTCAACATGGGGAAGAAATCAAACAGGCGAAGTATGGCTGAATGAGTCCAACGCTTGGATGTACCGACACTTGCATCACTGTGAAAGAAAGCTGGTTCAACTCGCAGCACGTCTTTCACATAACGAACCAAACATCGTTGTGGAACGATATGCAGATCAGATGGTTCGGGAATGGATGCTGGCTGCTAGTTCTGATTGGGCTTTTATAATAGAAGGTAACAGTGCTACTGAATATGCGAAGTCAAGATTTCAAGAACATATCGAAAGGTTTCATGAACTGAATCGATCGATTGAGAATAAAACGTATCATCCAAATGAGATAGCAGACTATGAAAACAAATATCCTTTCATGCTTACAACCGGTCTGTGGCACTACTTTAAGAATAAACATGATGAGTATGTGATGTCTCACTATAACGAACAAAATGCTAAAGGTAAAAAGAAGATATTGATGCTTTCATGGGAGTTCCCTCCTATGGTAGTAGGCGGGTTAGCACGGCATGTGTTCGATCTTTCAAGAAAATTGGTCGAGCAAGGAACAGAAGTATATGTGATTACTTCTTCGGTTCCGGGATACCCCGAACATGAAGTGAATAATGGTGTCCATGTGTACCGTGTTGCTGGTAAACAGCCGAATTTCGAATCGTTTTTTCACTGGACAGGAAGTTTGAATTTGGCCATCACTGAACAAGCTTTAGCATTAGCAAGTAAGTTTGATTTTGATTGTATTCATGCTCATGATTGGCTTGTTTCTGTCTCGGCACTAGCCATCAAGAAAGAATTGAACATTCCGTTGATCACCACGATTCATGCAACAGAACATGGAAGAAACAACGGGATAACATCACCTCTTCAATACGAGATCAATCAGAAAGAATGGGAGCTTATGGATGGATCAGACAGTCTGATCGTCTGCAGTGACTATATGAAAAATGAATGTACAGAGGTCTTTAGCATTCCAGAGGAAAAGATCACGATTCTACCAAATGGTATAGATCCAGAACAGATTACATTCGAACAAGGTACCTCTTTAAAGGATACGAAAAACGATCATGAACTTCTTCTTTTTTCAGTTGGAAGACTTGTAAAAGAAAAAGGATTCCAAACAATTATAGAGGCTGCAGATCTATTAAGAAATTCTGGTAAACACGTCAGGTTTGTAATTGCTGGAAAAGGTCCGTTAATGGATGAACTGAAAGAAATGATCAGACAGAGGAATCTAGAAGAATATGTTCATCTTACAGGATTCGTTAGTGATGAGGAGAGAAATGAATGGTTTGCAAAAGCGGACGCTGCCATCTTTCCAAGTCATTATGAACCGTTTGGCATTGTTGCTTTAGAAGGGATGGCTTCAGGAAAACTTACCATTGTTTCTGATACGGGTGGGTTAAGAGAAATTGTGGATCATGAAAAAACAGGATTGAAAGTATATCCGAACGATCCAGGCAGTATTGTATGGGCTGTAGAATATATCCTTAGCAATCGTGAACGCTGCCAAGAAATGGCCAAAAACGGTGAGGAAACAGCAAGAACCGTTTTCAGCTGGGATTCTATTGCTGAAAAGACTGCAGAACTCTATAAGACAGAACAAAATAAAACATCAAAAGTGGGAGGTATCGTTTAATGAAGGGTGTAATTATGGCTGGTGGAAAAGGAACACGATTAAGACCTCTTACATGCAATATGCCAAAACCAATGGTGCCGATGCTTCATAAACCTGTTATGGAGTATGGTATCGAACTTCTTAAGAAATTTGGTATCACTGATATCGCCGTTACCGTTCATTACTTACCAGATGCAATTAAAAACTATTTTGGTGATGGTCGCGACTTTGGTGTTAACCTTCATTATTTTGTTGAAGATTCTCCCCTTGGAACAGCAGGCTCTATTAAGAATGCTGAAGAATTTTTGGATGAGCGTTTTATTGTGATTTCGGGTGATGCATTAACAGATTTCAACCTTGAAAAGGGAATTCAATTTCATGAAGATAAAGAGTCTCTAGCTACAATTTTTATGAAACAAGTAGATTCACCCCTAGAATATGGTGTAATCATGACCAACCAAGAGGGTAAGATCATTCGTTTTCTTGAGAAGCCAAGCTGGAATGAAGTCTTTAGTGATACAGTGAACACAGGCATCTATGTACTTGAACCAGAAGTGTTTAACTATATTGAAAAAGATGTTCCTGTCGATTTTAGTAAAGATTTGTTTCCGCTGCTTATGAAAGAAGATAAAAATTTGTTCGGCTATCAAGCAGAAGGATATTGGTCTGATATCGGGAGCCTTCAGCAGTATCGTCAATCACATTATGATATGTTGAACGGTTTAGTGAATCTACCTTTTGCAGGAGAGGAAAAAGAGCCTGGTGTTTGGATCGGTGAAAATGTTTTTATTGAAGATGGTGCTGTGATCGAAGCACCTGTAAGCATTGCTGATGGTGCAGTTATCCGTAAAGGCTCTCATATTGGCAAACTATCTGTTGTCGGAAAGAATAGCGTAGTAAGCTCAGGAAGTTCTTTAAAGAAAACGGTTTTATGGAACGATGTTTTTGTAGGCGATCAGTGTGAATTACGTGGAGCAACGATCGCGAACGGTACAAAAGTAGAAAAAGACGCGTCTATCTTTGAACATGCGGTAGTCGGTAACCATTGTACGATTGGTAAAAACGCGACGCTAAAGCCAGATGTTAAGATCTGGCCAGAAAAAGAGATCTTCGAAGAAGCTCTTGTTCACACCTCAATCGTGTGGGGTAAAAAAGCTACAAAATCTTTGTTTGGATCTAGAGGAGTATCTGGGATCGCTAATGTTGAGATCACACCCGATTATATCGCAAGGCTGGCATCAGCTTATGGAGCTGTTCTTCCTTATGGGTCACAGATCATCATCGCAAGTGACTCGCATGACTTTTCAGTGATGATCAAGCAATCTTTTATTCAAGGACTTCATTCTTCTGGAGTTCATACGGTTGATATCAGTCCTACAGTTGCACCAGTCGTCCGTTTCTCTATCGAAGAAGAACGTTTAGAGGGCGGTGTTTACGTAAGGTTCTCTAATCCTACGGGAGAGAAGCAACTGATGATCGAATTCTATGATAACAAAGGACTTCCGATTCATTCAGATCTTGAAAGAAAAATCGAGAATGCATATTGGCAGGAAGATTATAGACGTGCATCATTTGATCGTATCGGAAAAGGTGTTGTTCAGGCAAATAAACATGAAGACTATATTTCCGCTCTGTTGGAAGAAATACAGGAAAAGGGAATTCAAGAAGCTAAGTTTAGAGTAGTGGTAAATTACAATCACCAGCCGTACCTGAACTTTATCCCTAATCTATATAATCGATTGAACTGTGAGATTCTCACCGCCCCATATCAGACAAAGCCAGAGGAGATGGCATCCTTTGTGAGAGTTACAAATGCCAATATCGGTGTTTTGATTGGAGAAGCGGGTGAAACACTGCGTCTCATCACAGAGACTGGTGAAGTATTGGATGAAGAGACGATGCTTGCTCTATACGTTTTCACAGCATTTTCTCAAGGTAAGCAAAAGGAGATGGCTATCCCTGTATATGGATCCTCTGCTCTTGATTCCATTGCTGAACGTTTAAAAGGTAAGCTGATTCGTACGAAAGCTAATCCGCGTTCTATCATGGAAGTAGGAGATGGCGTTCTGAATTATCAATACGATGCTCAATATGCGTTTGTTCATATCTTAGAGATCATGGCGATGCAGAAGATCACATTATCTGAACTCGTTGAGATGCTTCCTGACGTGCATATGCTACGAGAATATGTACCTTGTCCAAAAGATAAGAAAGGGAGAGTAATGCGTAGACTGATGGAGGATATTCGTGACAACAATGTAGAATTGCTTGATGGGATTAAAGTCTTTCATCCTGAAGGGGGCTGGACACTTATTCTTCCAGACGTAGAACAGCCTGTATTTACCGTATATTCTCAGAATACGGACCCTGAACAAGCAAAACAAGCGGCATCTCAATATATTGAAAAAATCCAGTTATATCAGCAGGTGTAACAGATGCCAAGACATTTGGTTTTAGGAAACGGAAAACTATTAATTAATTTAGATGAATATTTGCAGATCAGAGACATCTATTTTCCTTACGTCGGTCAGCAAAATCATGTCCAAGGACATGTTAACCGTCTAGGAGCCAGTATCAATGGCTCCTTTTCTTGGCTTTCTTCAAAGGAATGGGTGATTGAGCCTGGTTACCATTTAGACTCGCTTGTTACACTTTCATACGCCAAAAACGTAAAAGAAGGCATAACACTGAAGATTGAAGACGCTGTTCATCAAAGAGAGAATATGTTTATGCGAAGAATCACCGTTTTAAACGAATCACATGAAGAAAAAAGAATTAAAATTTTCTTTCATCAAGACCTTTCTATCTATGAGAATGAAGTTGGAGACACGGCATACTTTGATCCTGAAAAATCGGTCATCATCCACTATAAGAAAAATCGTTACTTTTTGTTTACAGGGTCATTCGATCAAAAGGGAATCGATCAATACACAACAGGAGTCAAACGTTTCTTAAGTGCTGAAGGAACTTGGAGAGATGCTGAAGATGGTCATCTTCATGTGAATCCGATCGCACAGGGGTCTGTTGATAGTACTTTTTCCGTACAAGGCATTGTTCCGCCACATGGAAAAGGAGACGTTAACTATGCTCTGACAGTAGGAAAAAGTAGAGAAGAAGTATTTTCACTCTATGATTATCTGATGGAGATCGGTCCATCGTTAACGCTCGATAAGATCGATGTATACTGGAGGAGATGGGTGAACAAAACAAAGATCAATCCTTGCAATCTTTCTGATGAACTTCTCGATCTGTATAACAGAAGTTTGTTGATCATTCGTACACAAACCAATGAAAACGGGTATATCATAGCAGCGAACGATTCTGATATACAGCATTATAACCGTGACCACTACAGCTACATGTGGCCGAGGGATGGCGCGTTAATCGCTGCTGCCGTTGCAAAAGCGGGCTTTCATGGAATGGTAAAGAACTTCTATCGGAGATGTGCGGATGTTTTAACCAAAGAGGGTTATCTTCATCATAAGTATAACCCCGACGGTTCGATCGGATCATCGTGGCATCCTATGATTGATAAAGAAGGTTCTAGCCAACTGCCGATACAAGAAGATGAAACGGCGCTCGTCCTATGGGCATTTTGGGAACATTATAAAGAAACAGGGGATATTGAGTTTGCTCAATCTCTCTATCGGTCATTAGTGCGTCCGAGTGCGAGATTCTTACTTCAATATATGCAAGAAGAGCTAGACCTTCCGTTGCCTTCTTATGATCTTTGGGAAGAAAGAAGAGGAATCTTTACCTTTACAGCAAGCTCAGTTTACGGTGGACTTATGGCGGCTTATTCTTTCGCGACACTCTTCGGTGAGGACGATCGGGCAGACAGGTACAAGAAGGGTGCTGACCGAATAAAAGCAGGAATGGAAAAGCATTTGTATGATGAAGATTCAGGGAGGTTTTTAAGAGGCATCTACTTGCTGGATGATAACGCTTATAAAAAAGACTTCACGATGGAATCCAGTATGTATGCTCTCTTTGCCTTCGGTGTTTATCCTGCCGATGATGAACGGATTGTCCGAACGATGCAGCAGATGAACGAAGAGTTGAGCATTAAGTCAGGTGTAGGCGGGATTGCCAGATATACCAATGATTATTATTTTCAGCAAACGCATGACATGACAAGAGCTCCTGGGAATCCTTGGTTGATCTGTACGTTATGGCTTGCTAAATGGTATGTTCAATGCGCGAAATCACTTCAGGACCTGGAGCGTCCGCATGAAATATTACGCTGGATTCACGAGCATAGCTTTTCTACAGGTGTCCTACCAGAGCAGCTTCATCCGTTTACAGGAGAGGCTTTGTCCGTTGCCCCTCTCACTTGGTCACATGCCACTTTTGTTGATGTTCTAAAAGAATATACAAAAGTCTATGAGAAACTTTCACAAAACTCACTTGCTCGTTAGAAAAGAATTTGTTATCATGTTATGGTATGGTTTAATAGAGAATATGACTGTTAGTAACCATGATAATGTACTTTGGTAAAGATGTGGAGGGAAACAACAATGCGTGTAAACATTACTTTAGCTTGTACTGAAACTGGTGATCGTAACTACATCACTACAAAAAACAAGCGTACGAATCCAGACCGTTTAGAGCTTAAAAAATACAGCCCGCGTTTAAAGAAATACACAGTTCACCGTGAAACAAAGTAATTTCACGTAGAAGCGCCTGAGACCCATGCTAATGAGGGATCAGGCGTTTTTTCATGCAATCAAACTCATGATATGATAGATACATCACGTTATAGAGGTGTTTAATCCATGGATAAATCACAATGGCGAAAAGAGCTAAAAAATGTGTTGCTCTCAATCGAAAAAGAGGAAAGAATAGCAAAAAGCGAAGTGATATCAAATCTCTTATTTCAAACAGACGAATGGAAAACAGCAGATTGTATCGGGATCACAGTCTCACGAGTGTTTGAGCTAGATACATCGTACATCATAGATCAAGCATGGAGAGAAGGAAAGACTGTCGCTGTACCCAAGTGCTACTCTAAACATAAACAGATGGAGTTCAGAGAAATCTGTACGTATGAAGAATTAGAAAATGTATATATGGATCTATACGAACCTAAAGTAGAGGTTACTTCGTGCATAGAGCCGTCACAGATGAACGTGATCGTCGTTCCAGGTCTTGTCTTTGATAGAGAGGGATATAGGATCGGTTATGGAGGTGGCTATTTCGATCGTTACTTACAAACTTATGACGGATCTAAAATTTCACTAGCATACATGTTGCAGACAACTAGATCTCTTCCACATGAAAACTACGATATACCGGTAGATATCATTATTACAGAAGATGGCCGGTTTAAGTAGATGATAATCATTATAGTTGGTATCGCTCTTCTTTCCATAGCTTCAGTTCTGCTAAAATGGCTAACCGTCGCAGGAAGTGTAACAGCTTTTGTATTGGGAGTAATTATTTACAAAGCTTTTGGTTGGCAAGGTTTGATTCTACTTGGTCTATTCTTCATAACTTCTACACTTTTGACGAAATGGAAGAAAGACAAAAAGCTGGGTAACGACGCAAGTCATACAGAAGACAAAAAAGGAAGAACAGCTGGTCAAGTGCTTGCCAATGGTGGAGCAGCTCTGCTGGCGGCAGTAGGTTACGTTACGATTTCAGATCCTATATGGATGATTGTGTTCGCAGCTACCTTTGCGACAGCTACAGCTGATACGTGGGCTTCAGAGATCGGTGTTCTTTCAAAAAAGAGACCTTTTCATATTAAAGAATGGAGAAGAGTCGATCCTGGTCTATCAGGTGCCATTTCAAGTATAGGTACAGTTGCAGCAGCGTTCGGAGCAACGTTTATAGGCTTCAGCTTTTATATGCTCTATGATTCATCAATTGCGATCGGGTTGTGTATTGCTTTATCTGGTTTCTTAGGAAACATAGCTGATACCATTTTTGGAGCTTGGTTTGAACAAAAATATGTTTGTTCCATTTGTAAAAGAGAAACAGAGAGTCACGTTCATTGTGGGGTTAAGACAATAAAAATATTTGGGAATCCTTTTTTCACAAACAATGTTGTGAATTTTTCCTCGACTATTATTGGAGGCTTGATTGCTGGAGGTTTATACATATGGATCAAAAGTTGGTGATAGGTGTTGTTCTTGCGGGTGGTCAGTCTAGAAGGTTTGGAAGTCCTAAATTGTTCACTAAATGGGGGGATGCTACCTTTTTTGAAAAAGCACTGAAGACGATCGCTCCATATTCAGACGCACTTGTAGCTGTTGTCCGTAATGAAGAGATAGAGAAATTAGAACAATACCATTCCCATTCTGTAGAACTAATTTCTGATGTTGAGGCTTTTAAGGGTAAAGGTCCTTTAGCTGGAATATACAGTGCGATGATGGAAGTAAGTGGGCAATATTATTTGATCACGCCTTGTGATATGCCTAGGATGAGCAGTGAGATGTATGGAAAATGGTTAGACATTGCACTTCAGCAACCAGAGTATGACGCAGTTATCCCAATATTGAACGGGAAAGTATATCCTTTAAACGGTGTGTACAAACGATCTTGTCTTTCTGAAATCAAAGAGAACTTAGATAACGAAAACTTAAAGGTCTTATCCTTATTGAAACAAAAAAACACAAAATATATAGAGGTACAAAAAGAAGAGGCTTACTTTTTTGAAAATGTGAACACGCAAGAAGATCTTTTAAATCTCGGGAACGAATAAAAAGTGGATTCCAAACAGAAAGTAGTAGCAAGGAGGTTTTCACATGAAAGGATTCGTGATTAAAAGCTTTTTGGTATTCCTCGCTATTGCGCTCGGCTACAGAATGAGATACCGATTGATGAATAGCGCTCTTGGTAATCCCTTAATTCGTCGTTTCTTAGTGGGAAGTGCCATGTCATTTCCAGGGTTGCGATCAAAAATGATGGATGAAATCATTTGACCATGCGATCAAAAAAAGCAGCAGTCTTCTTTGACTTAGATAATACGCTGTTTGATTATGAAGCCTCCTTTAAGAAGGCTTCTTTATTTGCATTTCGTTGCATCTTTTCTATAGGTGAGAAAAATAAGAAGTTAGAAGAAAAATGGTTCCCTCATTATAAATCATACTGTGATCTCTATTGGTATGCTTATGAAAGAGCATGGATCACCCGTAAAGAATATCAAAGGAAAAGACTATCCTCATCCTTACATGCAGTAGGAATAAATAATTTTAGTGACAAAGAGATCCAGCAATATCAACAATATTTTGAAGAAAATATCCATTATTTTGTAGAGCCCTATCCGTGGATAAAGGAAATCATTCAACTTTTAAACCGTAAAAAAATCACGTACGGAATCATTTCTAATGGAGAAGCTGCCGTTCAGAGAAACAAAATAAAACATCTGCCTTTTGATATTCCTGAAAAACACATCTATATTTCATCGGAAATTAAAGTGGCTAAACCTAGTCCCGAAATCTTCCGTGTTGTGAGCAAAAGAGTGGAAGCAAGTGCCTTTTACTATGTCGGTGATTCCTATTCGTTAGATATAATTCCAGCGGTCCAAGCAGAGTGGACGGCAATATGGTGGAATCCTTCGATGCTTTCTGTAACACATGACAAAGTTCCTTATCATTATTGTACTTCAAGTGATGAATTGATTGAGACCATCACGAAATGTATTGAATGAGTTGGATGTTCTCCCCATTCGTTGTTTGAAAAAGAACGAATAGATATTTTTTATCTTTGCTGATTAAGATGAAGGGCATGGAACTTCCAATCGGACTGATTCTCTGTCCATTCTTTAGAGTGATTCCTAAAAAGTAATTTTTATATAAACCTTCCCATAGCTTTCCGATGATTTCCTGACTTTTAGATAGAGAGAATCCAGATAGCGGTTTGTTGTTATAATCAGTTAATGACTCTAAAGAGATCACGTTATATTCATTGAGGTCAATCTGATAGAAGTTTGTTGTTTGTGTCAGTGTTTGCTGCAGATATTTATTTGTTTTTTCATCCAGGTCATTCTTAGCTTTTCGTTCAGTTTTATCCTTAGGGGTCTTAAAGCCTGAGAACGATCGACTGAGTTTTGCCGCATATAAATAATTATTACTCATTCTTTGTACAGAACGATACTTCTCCTCGGTAAGATGGATCTCTCCTTGATGATAGGAAATGGCCTCCCATAGCGCTGGAACTGAACTTACTACATCTTTTTCAAGGTCAATTTCATCTGCAGAGGTTTTCCACTCTGTCATCTTATTATTAAGTCTTCCGTTCTCAAATATCATAGCAATATCTTGTCTTAGGTAAACACGTTTTGAAGTCACTGAGCGCACTTTCCAAAGTAAGTCATAATCTGATGGGTTCCCATTTCGGAAGGAAAGATTTGTTTCAGCTTCCGTAAAAGAAAAATTATTATCTATCGGGAAGAATGTAATGCTCTCTCGTGCTTCTTTTTTTACAAACGGCTGGTAGATGATACCTATTACAAGTATAATAATTAACAGATAAATTGAAATTCTCCACTTCATACAAATCAGCCTCCCTATCGGACAACTCTTGTTCCTAAATTCTATGCAATCTTGTCTAAATTAGAAGGCTAAAGTTGAAGAAAACGTATGGAGGGGTTAAGTGAGAGGGGTTAGAGTAATGCAAGTTGAAACAAAAGAGATCGTGAGTTTTATTAAAGAGCTCGTACATATCCCAAGCCCATCCGGGAATACAGAAGCAGCAATGAAGTTTATGACATCATTCTTAGAAGAGAATCAGGTGTCATTCAAAAAAACCAACAAAGGTGCTGTTATTGCGACGATTCCTGGTGAGGATGAATCGAAACACCGCCTGTTGACTGCTCATGTAGATACGTTAGGTGCTATGGTAAAAGAGATCAAAAGCGATGGCCGTCTAAAATTAGACTTAATCGGCGGATTCTATTGGAATACGATAGAGGGAGAATATTGTTCTATACATACGAATTCAGGAAAAGCGTATAGCGGCACGATCATGATGCACCAAACAGCTGCTCATGTATACAAAGGAATGAATGAACTAAAGCGTGATGAGAAGAACATGGTTGTTCGTGTAGATGAAGAGTTTCATTCTAAAAAAGATGTTGAAAAAGCAGGAATCTCAGTAGGAGATTTTGTCTCTTTCCATCCTAGATTCGAACAATCAGATAGTGGATTTGTGAAGTCACGTCATTTAGATGACAAAGCTAGTGTTGCGATTCTCATGCATGTGATCAAACAAATTAAGACTCATTCAATCAAGCTTCCTTACACGACTCACTTTTTGATCAGTAATAATGAGGAGATTGGATATGGTGGAAATTCGAATATCCCAACTGAAACGATTGAGTACTTAGCGGTAGATATGGGTGCGATCGGCGATGGTCAAGCAACAGATGAGTTTACTGTAAGTATCTGTGCAAAAGACTCTGGAGGACCGTACCATTTTGGATTAAGAAAACACCTTGTTAATCTCGCTGAAAAACATGGTATCGGATATAAAGTAGATATCTATCCTTACTATGGTTCAGATGCAACTGCTGCTATTCGTGCTGGTGCAGATATCGTGCACGGTCTGATCGGACCTGGCATCGATGCATCACATGCATTTGAACGTACGCATATCAAGTCTTTAAAAAATACAGCGGAGCTTATTCATAAGTATTTGATGTCTCCCCTAGCTTGATCTAACACTCCTTAGCCATAGCTAAGGAGTTTTCTTTTTTGTAAACATATGCGTTTTACAAATATCGGAAGAAGTTTAGGGGGATTCGTTGATAACCAAGGTATGAAACATGAAAAGAAAGTGAAGGATGATAGGCAGAGGAGTGATGAAAAAATGTCATATCTGCCAAAAAAACAACCTCTTTCAACAAATTTTGATGAAAACGTCCAGTATATGAAAAATCAACTAGGGGTTGACATCAGCTTTGATTGTATTCATCTTGACTTAGAGTATGCCGGAAGAAGAATGGCTTTATTCATGGTGGATGGTTTCGTTAAAGATGATATTCTTCACTATTTAATGAAGTTACTAGCTGATCTCGAGCCCGGTCAATTAGATCCGGACCCCCTTGTTAAGCTTATGAAGACCTACCTGCCTTATATAGAAATCTCTACGTCAGACGATCTGAACCAAGGAATCGATTGGGTATTGAGTGGCCCCACCGTTCTGATCGTTGAGGGAGTTTCTGAAATCTTGCAGATCGATGCTAGAACATATCCGGTTCGAGGACCAGAAGAACCGGATGTTGAGCGCGTTGTGAGAGGTGCAAGAGATGGTTTCGTGGAAACCATCGTTTTCAATACGGCACTGACGAGAAGAAGAGTTCGTGATCGTTCGCTTCGAATGGAATATATGAGTATTGGCAGACGATCTAAAACCGATGTATGTATTTCGTATATTGAAGATATAGCCGATCCCCATATCGTTGAACGGATTAAAGAATCCTTGAAAAAAATTGATACAGACGGACTTCCGATGGGTGAGAAAACAGTCGAAGAATTTATTTGTGGTCGGCACCTCAATCCGTATCCGTTAGTGAGGTATACAGAACGTCCAGATACAGCAGCGGTACATCTATTTGAAGGACATGTGTTAGTTTTTGTAGATGGATCTCCATCGGTTTTAATCACACCAACAACGTTTTGGCATCATCTGCAGCATGCAGAAGAATACAGGCAGAAACCAGTAGTTGGAGCTTATTTAAGGTTCGTACGTTTTTTAGCTGTGTGGATTTCTATCTTTTTATTACCTTTATGGTACTTGTTTTCCGTACAGAAAGAACTATTACCTGTAAATCTTTCCTTCATAGGACCAGAAGAAATTGGTGTCGTCCCTTTGTTTTTACAGTTTGTGATCATTGAATTGGGTATGGATATGCTTAGGATGGCTACCATTCATACACCTACTTCGGTTTCCACAGGACTAGGATTAGTCTCAGCGATTGTAGTCGGCCAAGTAGCGATCGAAGCAGGTCTGTTCGTAAATGAAGTCGTGCTGTATATCGCAATTGCTGCAATTGGAACATTTGCTACTCCGACGTATGAGCTTAGTTTAGCCAACCGTTTATTGAGACTTTCTTTATTAGGATTAACCGCATTGTTAGGTGTTCCAGGGTATATAGTGGGCTTTACAGTAGCTGTATTATTCTTTGTTTCGTTCAAATCCTTTCATATCCCCTACCTCTGGCCCTTTATTCCTTTTAATCCAAAAGCAATACGAGACGTAGTCTTAAGGATACCTATGCCTCTAAAGAACAGAAGGCCGATCGTCTTACACCCGAAAGACCCCGATCGATAAATGTTTTGACAGCTGACTTAAGTTAGCTGTCTTTTTTGTATGTAAATCTGTGCAAAGGCTTGCATTCTTCCCTATAGTATTTGTTATAATGACATAGGTGATTATGATGAAAACAATGTATGATGTACAACAGCTATTAAAAAGGTTTGGAACCATTATATATACAGGGAACAAGATCGCTGATTTAGAATTGATCCAAGAAGAAGTAAGAGAATTATATGAACAAAAACTCATTGATGTAAACGAATTCAAGGATGCGATCATCATTATTAGAGCAGCTCACAATAAATTACAATAGAGGATGAGACAAGATGGAGAAATGGTTAGTTGGTGTTGATTTAGGTGGAACGACAATTAAAATTGCTTTTGTAACATTAGATGGTCATATTGTAGAGAAGTGGGAAATCCCTACAAATATTAGTGAAGATGGAAAGCATATCATTACAGATATAACGGAATCCATCCATACAAAGCTAAAAGACTTATCAGAACCAAAGGAAAAGCTCGAAGCAATCGGTATGGGAGCTCCAGGTTTCATTGATATGAAAACAGGATTCATCTATCACGCGGTTAATATCGGATGGAGAGATTATCCATTAAAAGAAGAGCTTGAAAAAGCAACAGGTCTTTCAGTCATTGTGGATAACGATGCTAACATCGCTGCGATCGGCGAAATGTGGCGTGGTGCAGGTGATGGTGAAGGTAACCTGCTGATGGTTACATTAGGTACTGGAGTAGGTGGCGGAATTATCGTTAATGGACATATCATGCATGGAACGAATGGTATGGCTGGTGAGATCGGTCATATTACAGCAATACCAGATGGTGGTGCTTCATGTAACTGTGGGCGTACTGGCTGTATTGAAACGATAGCTTCAGCAACAGGAATCTCGCGAATTTCAAAAGAAAAAGCTCTTAAAGATTCATCATCGTCTCTGTATAACCTATTGCAAGAGAATGGTGAGATAAAAGCTAAAGATGTTGTGACAGCTGCTGAAAAAGGAGATCAAGTGGCTATTGACACGTTGGATGAAGTAACCTTTCATTTAGGATTAGTCATAGCAAACCTTGCTAATAGCATTAATCCAGGTAAGATAGTTATTGGTGGAGGAGTCTCTAAAGCAGGTCACACACTAATGGAACGTTTAGAGCAGAAATTTAAGCACTTTGCACTCCCAAGAGTTGCTGAAGGTGCTGAAATGAAAGTAGCTACGTTAGGAAACGACGCTGGTGTAATCGGAGGAGCGTGGTTAGCGAAACACAATCGCTAATCCATTGTTATACTCTTTTTAAGAGGTTCAAAAATAAGACAGCATGTAAACGAAGCTCTTATAGGTAATTTGAAGGAACTTTTTTCGCAGAACCTCATTTAAAAATTGATTATACGGCATGTAAAGGGAAATTCTTTAAAAAAGAGATAGAAGGGGCGAACCGCTGTACGGCGGTTCGTTTTCATTTTTTTGAAACTTTTACGGATTAAGTTCGTCTAATGGTTTATGGATTAAAAAAAGGGGTAAAACTAATATAGTTTTGTTGTCCTATTTGTCAGAATCTTGAAATAGTACGTTAGGGTATTGAATTCTTGTTTGAAACCATTTAATATACTCTTTATGTAATCCTTTGGTTAAGGTTTTGTAAATATGTAAAAGATGAATTTACAAACTTGATCAATGCTTACCGGATGCAAAGAGAGACTTGTTATAAGGTTAAAAATGAAAATGAGAGTTCTTTTTGATTGAGGAGGTCAGAGAACATATGAAAGAAAAAATGAAACAAGCTTTTGCTGAGTATAGATTTTTCTTTATAGCAATCGCTTTATTATGGATTAAGACATTTATCATTTATAAAACTGCATTTGAACTGCCGATGGACAACAAAGTTCAAGAGTTGATTCTGTTTATCAACCCGATCAGTTCTATTGTTCTTTTCTTAGGTATAACCCTTTATTTTAAGGGAAGAACGCATAGAAGGATGATCGTGGCTGTCAGTGCCATCATGAGTTTTGTTATGTATGCTAATATGGTTTTCTATCGTTTCTTTAATGACTTCATTACCATTCCTGTCTTGTTTCAAACAAGCAACATGGGAGACTTAGGTAATAGTGTATTTGAATTGATTCAACCTACAGATTTATTAGTATTCATTGACATTGTCATTTTGGCTTATTTTATGAGACGAGCTGATTACCGACCTGCACGTGCTTCACGCAAGCAGATCACGATTACTTTTGCTGCTGCCATTGTTCTATTCATCGTCAATGTTGGTATCGCAGAAACTGAGAGACCACAATTGTTAACACGTACTTTTGACCGTGAGATGTTGATTAAAAACATCGGTTCATATAATTATCACATTTATGATTCCATCATTCAATCCAAAGCAAAAGCACAGCGTGCATTTGCCGATGGAAGTGAGATTACAGATATTGAGAACTATTCACGTGCAAACTATAAAGAACCCAACCCTGAAATGTTTGGTAAAGCAAAAGGTAAGAATGTTTTCGTTATTTCAGTCGAATCCACACAGAACTTTGTAATTAACGAGTCCGTGAACGGAAAAGAGATCACACCGTTTATGAATGATCTGATCAAAGACAGTTATTACTTCCCGAACTTCTATCACCAAACAGGGCAAGGTAAAACGTCGGATTCAGAGTTCTTATTAGATAATTCTCTATACCCACTTCCTAGTGGAGCGGTTTTCTTTACTCATTCACAGAACCAATACAATGCAACACCAGAAATTTTGAAAGAGCAAGGTTACTATTCATCCGTACAGCATGCGAACAACAAAAGTTTCTGGAACCGCGATATTATGTATGATAATTTTGGTTACGACCGTTATTACTCATTAAAAGATTTTGAGGTAACGCCTGAGAATTCGATCGGATGGGGCTTAAAGGATAAAGAATTCTTTAAACAATCCATTCCACATCTAAAAGAGATGCAAGCGATGAACAAGCCGTTCTATACGAAATATATCACGTTAACGAACCACTTTCCTTTCACTCTAGAAGAGGAAGATGAAATGATTCCAGAGTGGACATCGAGCGATGGAACAGTGAACCGTTACTTTACAACCGTTCGTTATACAGACGAAGCATTAAAAGAGTTTTTTGCAGATGTTAAAGAAGCGGGTCTATATGAAGATTCAATCTTTATCATGTATGGTGACCATTATGGTATTTCTGAAAACCATAACGATGCGATGGGTCAATTCTTAGGAAAAGAGATCACTCCTTTTGAATCTACTCAATTGCAAAAAGTACCTTTGATCATTCACATGCCAGGTGAAAAAGGCAAGACGATAGAAACCGTTGGTGGACAGATCGACTTGAAACCAACCATTCTTCACTTATTAGGTATTGATACGAAGGGTGACATTCAGCTTGGCTCCGACTTGTTTTCAAAAGACAGAGAAGATTTCGCTGTCCTTCGTGATAATTCTTATATCACAAAAGACAATGTGTTCACAGATGGCAAATGTTATGACAAAGCAACGGGTAAACCTGTTGAAGGTGAAAACAATGCTTGTGAGCCATACAGTGAACGCGCTAAGACTGAGCTTGATATGTCTGACAGAATCATTTATGGAGACTTATTAAGATTCTACGATAAAGATAAAGCAAAAGATAAAGCTGTTAAGCAAGAAGAAAAACAAAAACAGTAAGCTCAAAAAGCACTCAACTTCGGTTGAGTGCTTTTTTTCTGCATAACTGCTTTGTGCAAACATACATCTTTAAGAGGAAGGTTTAAAGGGAGGGCTCTGTTTGGAAATTGTCATGCGTAACGGCGATTCGTTCTGGTATTACTCACGTCTATTATCTATCCCTTACGTGTTGATTAAGGACTCAAATCCTAACGTAACAGCAACGAACATGCTTGCAGGGGAGAGCGTTAAGATCCCCGGAATGTCGTTAGAAAAATATAAGATCAAAAATGGTGACACGTTTTTTTCAATAGCAGATAAATTTGATATTCCTCTTGATGCCTTATATCTAGTTAACCCTACAATAAAACCGAAGGAAATATTTACGAAGGACATCATCAATATTCCTAGAGAGTTGCCCTATCCATCGATCAAATGTCAGAGAAAGTACAATACGGCTGCACTCAATCATGATGTGGATAAACTTCTTCATGTCTATCCATTCATAAAAAAACAGGAGATCGGTAAATCTGTTCTCGGCAAACCTATAGATATGCTTATAATAGGAAATGGAAAAAAGAAAGTGCACATCAATGGGTCGTTTCATGGAAACGAATGGATTACTTCAGGAATCCTGATGAAGTTTATTAATGAGTATGCAGCTGCACTTTCAGCAGATAAAGTTGTGAATGGATATAAAGCTGCGGACCTATATAGGGATACTACACTTTACGCCGTACCAATGGTCGATCCAGATGGAGTCGATCTCGTTTTGAATGGTCCTCCAGAAAATTCTGAGTGGAAAGAGCTTGTCTTAAAATTAAATAAAGGAAGCAAAGATTTCTCAGGATGGAAAGCGAATATTCGAGGGGTAGACCTTAATAATCAGTTTCCTGCAAGATGGGAGCTTGAGCAAGTAAGAAAACCAACATCTCCTGCTCCTAGAGATTACCCTGGCACCGCTCCATTAAGTGAACCTGAAGCAAGAGTGATGGCAGAGATTACAGAAAAGCACCAATTCGACCGAGTGGTAGCTCTTCATACACAGGGTAAAGAATTATACTGGGGTTTCGAAGGAGAAGAACCTATGCCGATATCAGGAGAGATCGCTGATGAATTTGCGAGGGTGAGCGGATATAAAGCGATCAGGTATGTGGATAGTTATGCGGGCTACAAAGATTGGTTCATTCAAGAATACAGGAGACCAGGATTCACGATCGAGCTCGGAATAGGAGTGAACCCGCTTCCACTAAAACAGTTCGATACGATCTATGAAGATACAAGAGGAATTCTGTTAGCGTCTCTATATATGTAATGGATCAGAACACTTAACATGTTAGGTTGTTCTAAAGAAAGAAAAAACCATCAGAAATGGAATTCTGATGGTTTTTAGAGCTTTTTAATGGCCTGTAGAGCCGCCGCTGCCTACTAAAACGTCCAGAACAGTCATGACTGTAAACCAGCCAAAAACTGCAAACGTTAAAAAGGCAAAACCTGCTGCCATTAAATTTTTAATTTTTAACGAACGCAATAATCCCAATGCAGCTAAAATAGCTACTAAGCCGAATATAATGGCTAATCCCATTATTCTGTGCCCCCTTGCTCTGGAGTAATACCAATCCTATGTATAACGCTTTCACACAGGTATAACCTTGTATTATTTTACTTGTTTTATTCTGGTTTGTCGAGTGCACATTGGAACAAAATGAACTCAATTGTTAGTTTATAGGCAGAAGCCCACTTTTTAACAAGGGGTCTATGCTGATTTCCAACGACCAAAAAACGTTGTTCTTTCTCTATGAATTCAGCAATTAATTCTTCTTCTGCCTGAAGCAAAAACATATTTTTTTCTTGCTCATTTCCTTCTTTGATATAAAAGACACATATCATATCAAGGTAAAGATAAGTTTGATCTGAGTCCGATGTAAATCCATAATCCTCAAATAAAAGCGTCTTTCTTAAAGGTAGGATGGAAAGTAAGGGGATGGCTTCAAGAAAATTTTCACGCTTAGGTGTAATCATCAAATCTTCTTGTTGATCATGCACACAGATGGGGATGGGCATTTCCATATTTTCGAAACCGAAAAATACTTTCATGTGTTTCCTCCGAAATGTTAATGTTTTTAGTGTAAGATAGAAAGTAATAACTTGCAATTGGAGGCTTATACTATGAAATGGAAAAAGTTAACGGTGGGACCTGTACAAGAGAATACATATATTATCTATAATAATCATAATGAAGCTATAGTCATCGATCCTGGCAGTGAAGGAAAAAGAATCATACAAACCATAAAATCTTTAAAAGTGACCCCTTTAGCCGTATTATTAACGCATACTCATTTTGATCATATCGGAGCTGTAGATGATGTACGTGAAAGATATAACATTCCGTTATATGTACATAAAAAAGAAGCGGATTGGCTGAGTGACACAAAAAAGAATGGATCAAAATATTTTGGACAAAGCATTACGGCAAAGCCAGCAACTCATATTTTAACGAATGCAGATCATACCTTGAAGATCGGCAATTTTTCATTTGAGGTCTTAACAACTCCTGGTCATTCTCCGGGAAGTGTCTCTTATTATTTAAAAAGTAGTGGAGCAGTTTTTTCAGGTGATGCTTTATTTGCAGGCAGCATTGGAAGAACAGACCTGCATGGTGGGGATCAAGGTGTATTGATCAATAGTATTCATGAAAAACTACTTAACCTACCAGAAGAAACGATGGTGTTATCAGGTCATGGGCCTGAGACAACTATTGGAATGGAAATGGACTCGAATCCATTCTTAAGCGGGTTCTAATCGTGTCTAACACGAGTTTGCTACAAAAGAAATTGGCACAGAGTAAATGGCTAACGATGGAAGAGTACATGGAGCATGCTCTGTATCATCCGATAGAGGGCTATTACATGAAAGAGAACACGAAAATCGGAAAGAACGGTGATTTTTATACAGCTAGCTTTGTGTCAGATGTATTTGCTAAGGTGTGGGCTGACTTATTCATAAGAACGATAGCGGATCAGAACCTTCAGCCAATCGTTGTGGAGTTTGGAGGAGGAAGCGGTCACTTTTCTCAGCAAATTCTAGAGAGTTGGTCTTCGCAATCAGTCGAACATATATCATATGTCATTGTAGAACCTAGTCCTTATCATAGATGTTTATTAGTGGCAAAGTTGGCTTTGTATCCTATTAGCATTTTAGGTTCATTGGATGAACTCATTGAGCAATACCCATCATTCAAAGGAATTGTCTTTGCAAATGAAGTACTTGATGCGTTTCCGCTTCGTATTTTCCAACAAAAAAATGATGGATGGTATGAAAAAGGAGTCTCTCTTCAAAAAAAGACTAAAGATCTTTGTTTTCTTTATAAGAAAGTAGAGAATATTTCTTTACAAAAGATGTTAGATGAAATTTTTCTTTCTAGAGATAAAACAAATGATCTTGAAGTGTCCTTTTCCATGCTCACTTGGCTAAAAACCATTTATGAATGGATTCAAAAAGATTCTTGCTTATTTTTTGTCGATTACGGATTAATGGGCGAAGAGTGGAACACTGTACGTTTAAAAGAAGGTAGTATTAGGGGCTATTATCGTCATCAGATACAAAATAATCCATTAACATTTCCCGGGATGATGGATATTACGTACCACATTGATTGGGAACAAGTAATAAGCGTAGCAAAGGACTCAAATGTTTCTACAATTCACGTAAAAAATCAAGGAGATTTCTTATTAGAAGAAGGACTATTATCATGGTTACAGGATACACAGAGTCTCGATCCGTTCTCAAAAGAACATAAAAGAAACCGAGCCATTCGTTCATTTCTACTCGATTACAGTTTAGCAAATGGATTTCAAGTCATACAACAAAAAAAGCAGACCGTATTGTAACGGCCTGCTTTTTCGTGATGCTTCGAAGAACTTATTAGTGTCCTCCACCAGCGCCAGGAGTCATCATAAACGTTGACCAGTATGTAAAACCAACAAAGAAAACAGTTAAATAAGCACCAAAGATATAAATATACATACGCTCAGATAAGTTCAAATACCCTAAAGAAACGAACATGATCGTTTGTCCTAAGAACAATAATGCCATGTCTTGCATATCACCTAGATAAGCCATGACTCCGATGATTCCAGTCCAAAAGCCTAAAACCTTATACATTCTTGACATATGTATCCCCTCCTTTTTTCGCCAATTCTTGTATCCTTTAGTATTATATATGAGTTTCCACTCACTTGTAAATGCCAATTGTAAGCGGATAAATACACAAATAAAAGATAATTCATGATAATTAGTTGTTTTTTGGTTTATTATGCCTGTTTTAAAGGTAATGTAAACCAAAAGGAGTGAGTCTTATGAGTTCAATAACATTTTACACATACCCAAGCTGCACTTCGTGTCGTAAGGCAAAAATGTGGCTTAAGCAAAATAAAGTATCATTTGATGAAAGACACCTATTCAAAGATACGCCATCAGTTGAAGAACTTAGAGAATTATTGAAACTTACAAAGTATGGAACAGAAGATATCTTGGCTAAAAGAAGTCAGTCATTCAAGTCCCTTGATGTAGATATTTATGATCTTTCTACGAACGAGTTATTAGAGTTATTGACTAAAAACCCAAAATTGTTGAAACGTCCATTAGTGACAGATGGTAAACAGCTTATAGCCGGTTATAGTCCTGGCGATATGAAAAAATTATGTACAACAAAAGAAAAAGAACACATTTCTAGTCATGTGTCCTGAACATAGCACTCTTTACTTCTAAAGAGTGTTATTTTTTTTGGCTGGGCTAGCTGGATTCGAACCAACGCATGACGGAGTCAAAGTCCGTTGCCTTACCGCTTGGCTATAGCCCAATGTAACAATACTAGTATGAGCTCTGTCGAAATTTATATACATAACTTTTTCGAAAAAATGCAGGAATTGTCGTTTTATGAGAGAAATGATTAAACAATCAAATAAAAGGGAGATGATAGTACTTGCCGATTAAGTTGTTAGGCAATTCAATCCTTCATGAAGCATCAGTCCAAAAAGCATCAGACATTCATTTTATACCGATAAAAAAAGGGGGGATCGTTCAATTTCGTATAGATGACCGGCTGATTGAACACCGAACTCTATCTCAAGAAGAGTACATCAGGGTGCTCGCTCATTTTAAATATTCCGCAAGAATGGACATAGGCGAACATCGAAAGCCGCAGAGCGGTTCAATGGACGTTATGATCAATAATGTAAATGTACATCTTCGTTTTTCATCCATACCATCCGCCTTTAATGAATCACTCGTTATTCGATTACTTCCTCAGCAAGAAACATTAACTCTCCATGAACTATCCCTTTTTCCTCACATGTTCCAGAAACTTCTATCTCTTATTAAACGATCCAGTGGTCTCTTATTGTTCTCTGGTCCGACCGGATCGGGAAAAACGACCATCTTATACTCTCTGCTTCATCACCTGCAAAAAAACTATAAACGACAAGTTGTCACACTGGAAGATCCCGTAGAACGTAAAGTAGACTCCTTTCTGCAGATGGAGATCAATGAAAAAGCAGGTCTCACATACGGTGAGGGTTTTAAATCACTCTTGCGGCATGACCCTGATGTCATCATGATTGGTGAGATCAGAGACGAATCAACAGCGAGGCTCGTTATTCGAGCATCATTGACAGGACACCTGGTGTTATCTACGATGCATGCTGCAGATTGTATCGGATGTATCGAACGTCTCAAAGAATTTGGCATTCAAGAAACAGAACTGCAACAAACATTGATGGGCATCGTATCTCAGCGTCTGATCTCCATACCATGTCCTTTTTGTGGAGACGAATGCGTCGATTTTTGTTTTAAGTTCAGAACGTATAGAAGAGCAGGGATCTATGAGATGCTTTGTAATCAAGAATTATTATCTTCTCTAAGTAAAGTTCCGTACAAGTATAATTACAAGAATCTCTCATTTTACTTTAATCATGCCTTTGCAGCAGGATATGTAACAAAAGAGAGCTATGAGAGATGGATGGGAGGAGAAACAAAAAGTGAGAAGAAGGGGCTGGAAACGGGCTTCTCAAGGGACATTTCTTTATAAGCTTGGTTTTTTGTTAGATCAAGGCTATACCATAAACAAGAGCATTGAACTAGTCCGATCACAGCTTCCAGAAAAACGGCGAGAAGTAGCAGATAACATGCTTGAGATCCTAGCTTCAGGTCATTCTGTTATCGAGATCTTTTCCCCATTACAATTGCCAAATGAAATAGTAAGTTCTTTATCAATAAACAGTGCGAATGGCAACTTGACAAAAAGTCTTATGGAGAACGGAATTTTTATGAAGAAAAAAGCGGATTGGCGTGCACGTTTGAATAAAGCCATAAGATATCCTCTTTTCTTGCTATTCCTCACTATTTGGATCGGGATCGTATTTTATCAATTCTTATTTCCTCAGTTTTTTATCCTATTTTCATCATTGGATGTCAAAACCCCTTTGTTTACAACATGGATGCTTACATGTTTAGGAATCATGCCACTTATTGGGGGGTGCTTTCTCACTTTGGGCATCACATTATGGATTGTTGTAATCATTATGAAAAAGAAAGCTAAGCCTTCTACTCAGATGGACCTACTCATGAGAATCCCCATCTTAAAACAATTTCTTGTGTTGATGAACACGCACTTCTTTAGTGTAAATTTCGGCTCGATGCTGCAAAGCGGTTTATCTTTATCGGATGCACTCCTTGTTATGGAAAAACATTTAAACAAAGGTTTTTATAAGGAGGAAAGTCAGAGGCTTCAGAAAGGTCTTTTAAATGGAGACGAACTAACTGACCTTTTATTAGCAAGATCATATTTCACCACTGAATTAGCTGAGATTGTTCGCTTTGGTTTAGCGCATGGAGAACTCGGCAGAGAGTTAATTTCTTATGGTGAGTGGATCTTTAAGGAATTAGAAGAAAAAATCTATTCATCTCTGCAAAAAATTCAACCCATCCTTTTTGCAGGAATAGGACTGTTTGTATTATTAATGTTTGCCTCTATGTTATTGCCTATGTTTAAACTTATGGAGGCTCTATAAGGAGGAAGGATATGAAAAATGAAAAAGGATTCACATTGATTGAAATGATGATCGTTCTTTTGATCATCTCAGTGTTGATGCTTATCGCCCTGCCGAGTATGACGAAGAACAATAGTCTTGTAAAATCGTTAGGCTGTGAAGCGACTATTGATCTTGTGCAGGGACAAGTGGGAGCATATGAGGCAGAAAAAAACACGCTTCCTACGATAGAAGAACTGAAAGATGGCGGATATATTGATACGGTAACATGTCCTGACAAAAAGCCTTTGCTGATCGATAGTAAAGGAGTCGTTTCTGTGAGCGATGACGAGTGAATGAAGAGTTAGAGGATATAAAGAAACAGCAATCAGGGTTTAGTTTGATCGAGATGTTGATTGTACTTTTGATCATTGCCACGATCAGTGCTGTTGCGTACCCTTCGTATGATCGTTTTAGAAAGAATCGAGAGACTGAATATTTTATTCGGACATTTCAAAAAGACATCGTTCACATGCAGCATAAAGCAGTGAATGAGAACCGGATCTATAACTTATCGATTGATAATGAAGGACATTTATACGAAGTGCGAGGGAACGGCAATAAAGAACCTGTAAAAAAGAGTTTCCCAAAGCATATCTGGTTTGAGAGCTATTCGATGTTATTATCTGTTCAATTTAATCAGAATGGTAATATTAGCCGTGCAGGGACTCTTTATATTCACTCTTCTACTGCTTCGTATAAGATGGTGTTTCAACTTGGTAAAGGTAAATTTTATGTTACAAAACAATAATGGCTACTTACTGTTAGAGGCAATGTTCGGTGTTTTGTTGATCTCAATTATACTTTCAGTCTGTTTACCTTTTATCTATATCTCCTATCAAGAACAAAGAACTTCAGAACAACTTCTATATGCGATGACAGAAGCAGACCATGCAGCTCGAATGAGAAATATGTCAAAGCTAATGCCAGATGAGCGGGAGTGGATAGATGACGGTATAAAGTATCAGCTATTGACAAGAAAAGGTGGGACGGATGAATACGAAACTTGTATATCGTTCAGGGGTTCTAACCAAAAAGAGTATACAACATGTGCGAGTTCGTTCTAGAGTCACCTTCAAAAATAATGGGTACACGCTCGTTGAATCAATGATTGCTCTTGGTGTATTGATTGTAACGTCGTTCGTGATCACACTATTGTTTACGCATCTACAAAAACAACCACAATCCGTTCAGTCGGAAGAAACAGCATTGTTTTTTTCTATGATTGGAAAAGAAATAAGAGAAGCAGCGACTGTTGAGGTAAGAAACAACGCTTTATTCATTACATTATCTACCGGTGAATTGGTCAGTTTCACACGTTATCATTCTCTGATACGAAAACAAGTTAATGGATTAGGTCATGAAGTATGGGTTCAAAATATTCAAGATATGAAAATAGAAGAAATTGAGAATAATTATGTTTATGTCACGCTGACGGATCAGGATGGTAAAAAAGCTCGTCGTAGTTATAGGAGGATTCATCATGAATGAGAGAGGAATGGTCTATCCCCTCATCCTATCGCTTTGCTTTATCACTTTGATCTTCTTTAGTTTTCTAACAGAAAAAGTAGCATCTGAACGACAGTTTGTTTTTATGCAAGAAGAACAACTTAGGCAAGTTCGATTGATTCAGCAAGGTGTAGATCGAGCTCTTGTTTGGGTAGAAGATCTCTCCGTTTATCCGGCAGAACGAAGAGTAAACGTTAGAGAAGGAATACTAAAGGTCGTATTTACGAAAATATCTGGTGACGAAGTGATGTTTACGATTGAAGTTGTTACTACTCGACAGTCTACAAAAAAGGTAAAAGTGTATTATAATGTAACCCAGAAAAGCGTTACAAAATGGGTGGAGGGTTAAAATTGAACACCATATATTTAGTCGGTTTCATGGGTTGTGGTAAAACATCTGTAGGAAGAGAGCTCTCAAAACGTTTAGAGGTTCCTCCATATGATGTTGATTCAACAGTTGAAAAAGAACGAGGACAAACCATAAAAGAAATATTTAAAAATGAAGGAGAAGAGGCGTTTCGTAATTACGAGTCTCTTGCCATTCGACAGCTGCCCGTACAACATGCTGTTGTGATGACGGGGGGCGGTGCGGTCGTAAGAGAAGAAAACTTAACGTATATGAAGAACAATGGCATTGTCATCTATTTAAAGACGAGCTTTCGGGTTTTATGGAAGAGGCTGATGAAAGAAGAAGAGAGAAACAAGAGGCCGATCCTGTTAACATCCTCAAAAGAAGAAGTTCAGAAACTCTTTAACGAGAGAAGTTCATATTATGAAAAAAGTGACATTGAGATCGTCACAGATCAATTAACGACTGAAGAAGTATGCGTCCAAATTTTAGATGAGTTAAGCCGTTTAAACAAAGGATAATTGGCCAAAACTAAAAAGTGATTGCTTTTAAAAGGAGTTTTGCCAATGGCCGCAGGATCAGATGTTATTAAGTTTCTCACACAGAGAGTCGTTAAATATTTGGATGAGCCAAAATCAGTAAGAAAGGAAAGGCGTATCACAAAAAAGAATGAGCGAGAGCCTTTACTTACTTATCTATTTGGAGTTGTTCCGATGGGACTCGGTCTAATGTTCCGAAGAAAGAGAAAGAAATAAGGCTGGAAAAAGGAAGGGCCGGGATACAGTTCCCAGCTCTTATTTTTTATGCCAGATAGAAGAGCCCTCCATTTATGATCTCTACAATAATCTGTGGTTCATATTGAGTACGAAGTGCTTCTTTTTCAATGTGATAAGCTTCAGGTTTCGTAAGGGAATCTTCATAAAAACTCTCTAATAACTCAAGATCTTCATTCCATCTTTTTTTAGCATCCTCGGCCCACGTGTGATCGTCTCTATCGATGACTTCCTGTATTTTATTTTCCAATCTTTTTATCGCACTCTGAGGCTTAATAAAAGGAGAGAGGGTGTAACAAAAATCAGGTATTCTCTTCGTTAACAGCATCTTTTGAAGACGTTGATGAAATTGATCTTCAATCGTCCCGTTGATCAGTTGTATCCCATATGAAAGGACTTGATCTTTCTTTTGATCACACTGATACGTGACTTTAACATTTAAACAAAGCCAAGGCTGCAGCGGTACTTGGGCTCCTTGCTGTGGAACTGATTCATACAGTCGAATGAAAGAGGCAAGCATCTTGGTCGACCCGAAGATCTGATGAAGCCGTGGTGAACCAAAGTGGATAAATTCACCTTTTCCATCAGGAGCTTGTTGTTGCCCCGTTACTAAAGTCAACGTCATCGGATTCGGGGTTCCTCCCGTTTTTTCGAGATAGTGCCAGTAGAACGGACGATTCATTAAAACTTTATCGAGTTCAGTAGTCAGTTGAACTTTCATATAACTAAAGTTTTTCTCTTGAATTCTACATTCGTTTGCATCAAAATAGCGCTCAAGAAAGCGATGAATCTCGTGCTGCTGCATGCTCTTCCCACCCTTTCTGCTTGATACCGCCATCAAGATTGATCAAGGAAGCTAGATTATCCATCTTTACCCGGATCTCACCCTCACTCTCAGAGGTATTCATGATGTCCGCGATGTGGCGTTCAATGTTCTTGATTTCAAATTTCGTTAAGATTTCATCGAGTTCCCCAATGACACTCTCAAATAGGTTGATCTTGTTATACAGCAAGTTTAAGATGTGCTCTTCAATCGTATTCTGAGTGGCGAAGTTATAGATATGAACGTCACCTTGCTGACCGATGCGGTGGATACGTCCGATCCGCTGCTCGATCCTCATCGGGTTCCATGGGAGATCATAATTGATGATATGCTGACAGAACTGCAGGTTTATTCCTTCACCACCAGCTTCTGTTGCGATCAACACTTGTGCTCGTGTTCGAAAGAGGTGAGTCATCCAGTCCTTCTTGCTTCGCTTGAATCCCCCTCTGAACGGTACAGAAGAGATGCCATGTTGTTGTAAAAACCATTGCAGATACAGTTGAGTCGCGCGGTATTCTGTGAAAATGATGACCTTGGAATCAATGGATTGAATCAGCTCTAACGCTTTTAATGCTTTAGAATTTTGATCGACGAGTTCAATTTTTTTCATCAATTCTAAGACTCGTTGTTCCATTAAAGAGTTTGATACATCTTTTTGAAGCATATTCTTTAATGTTAGAAAAACGGCTTCACGCGAACTGCAAGCTTCTCGCTGCAGGGTGACGATTGAAAATTTGCTTCGGTCAAAATAAGAGTCTTTTTTTAGTTGAGAGATTTCATCATATAGGTCACGTTCTGTTTTTGATAATGTGATAGGAATGGTCTGAACAAGGCGTTTCGGCCATTTTAGACCAGTCTCTTCTCGTCGATTACGAACCATCACCTTATTTACGAGCTGCTTAAGCTTTTCTTCATTTTTAAGGGAATACTTATCTTCTTTATAATCTTTGTCAAAGTTCTCTCGGTTACCTAGATGGCCGGGCTTTAATAGAGATACAAGATTAAAAATCTCCTCAACTCTGTTTTGAACCGGAGTAGCAGTTAAAAGTAAGCAGAACTTCTTTTTTAATAACTGTACAAATTCATAGTTTTTTGTTTTCTTATTCTTTAGTTTGTGCGCTTCATCGATAATCACAAGATCATAGTCTTGATTAAGAACGATGTCGCGATGAGGTGCTCGTTTTGCTGTATCAATAGAGGATACGACTACATCGCATTGTTCCCAAACATAGGCTTTTTTCTGAGCGATTGCTGGAATAAAGAACTTTTGATTCAACTCGTTCGTCCATTGAATAACGAGTGAAGCAGGAACAAGGATCAATATCTTCTTAGCGAGTCGGCGTATCATGTACTCTTTTAGGATCAATCCAGCTTCGATCGTTTTTCCAAGCCCTACTTCATCTGCCAAGATTGCTTTTCCGTTCATCTGTTCAATAACGGTAGTCGCAACGTCCAGCTGATGAGGCAAAAAAGTCATCTGTGGAAGGTGATCTGGAGCTTGAAGACCGAGAAAATCAGGAATTGCTAAGTGGTGTTCGGCTTCAAGAGCTAAGTTATATAATTCCCAATTGGCCCAAGGTCCATCTTCTTCCACACGCTTTAAAAAGTCATCATGCCATTCTCGCTGAAACTGAACGTCGATTTTCATAACGGATTTCCTTTCTTTAAAAAAGTTCGTTGCCATTCCTTTTGTAAAAATGATAGGATAATAATGTAGTAAACATAGTAATAGTATGTGCGACCTTGGACAATAACATACTCGCGAATGAAAGTAAGAGGAGAGACTGCGTTAGCGGCGCCGAAGGAGCAAACAATTGTGAAACTCTCAGGCAAAAAGACTCTTGCTAGACGCATCTCTGGAGAGTGCTTTTTAATAGATGAAAGCCACCAACGAAGAAACTCAAGTCTATTCACTTGAGAAACTTACAGGTTGCAGGACAGAGGATCCCATTTTTAAGGGGTCTTTCTGTCTTTTTTTTGTCCAAAAAAGTCCGAAAATTTTTAAGTATGAAAAAGGAGGAATTCACATGGCTACATTGTTACGAACACCGTTATTTGAGACATACAAAGAACATGGTGGAAAAGTAATTGATTTTGGTGGTTGGGAGTTGCCTGTTCAGTTCTCAAGTATTAAAGAGGAACACGAAGCGGTTAGAACGAAAGCCGGTCTATTCGATGTCTCTCACATGGGAGAATTTGATGTTCGAGGACCAAATGCCCTATCGTTTCTACAATATACAATGACTAATGATGTTTCGAAACTTCAGAACGGCCAAGCGCAATATACGGCTATGTGCTATGAAAACGGTGGTACAGTAGATGATCTTTTAATCTATAAAAGAGATGAAAACGATTACTTACTTGTTGTGAATGCCTCAAATATTGAAAAAGATTTCGAATGGCTGATGAGCAAGAAGCCTGAAGGTGTAGAACTTGTGAATGTGTCTCCTGAATATGCACAGCTTGCGATTCAAGGACCAAAAGCAGAATCGATCTTACAAAAGCTTACAGATACCAATCTTTCTGAGATCGGATTCTTCCGTTTTAAAGAAGATGTTTCTCTAGCTGGCATATCCGCTCTTGTGTCCCGAACAGGCTACACAGGAGAAGATGGTTTTGAGATTTACTTAAAGACGGAACATGCTGAAAAACTGTGGAGATCTGTTCTAGAAGCAGGCCAAGAAGATGGATTGCTTCCTGCAGGACTTGGAGCGCGTGACACGTTACGCTTTGAAGCGAAGCTTGCTCTATATGGTCAAGAACTTACAAAAGAAATTACGCCGATAGAAGCGGGGATTGGATTCGCTGTAAAAACAGATAAAGAAGCAGATTTTATTGGGAAAGAAATATTAGCTGATCAAAAGAAGAATGGCGCACCACGTAAACTAGTTGGTATCGAGATGATCGATAAAGGAATTCCACGGTCCCATTACGAGGTGTTTAAAGGTGAAGTGAAGATCGGAGAAGTTACTACGGGAACACAATCACCAACTTTGAAGAAGAACCTAGGTCTTGCTCTACTCGAAAAGGATTTCACGGAGCTTGGAACAGAGGTAGAAGTACAGATTCGTCAAAAACGATTAAAAGCAAAAGTAGTTGCTTCACCATTTTATAAACGAGGAAAATAAGACATTTAAGGGGGAGAAACCATGACGTTCCGCTATTTGCCGATGACTGATCAAGACAAAAAGGAAATGCTTGAAACGATTGGAATCGAAACGACAGAAGATCTTTTTCAGGATATTCCTGAAGAAGTTCGGTTTAAAGGACGCTTACAGATCGAGGAAGCTTTGTCAGAACCTCAACTAGTTAAAGAGATGGGCCGCTTAGCAGCATTAAACAAAAATACAAAAGATCATGCGTCCTTCTTAGGAGCGGGTGTTTACGATCACTACACACCATCGATCGTCAATCATATGCTACTTCGTTCAGAGTTCTACACCGCTTATACGCCATATCAGCCTGAGATCTCTCAAGGTGAACTTCAAGCGATCTTTGAGTTCCAAACGATGATCTGTGAGCTTACCGGTATGGATGTTGCGAACTCTTCTATGTACGATGGTGGAACAGCACTTGCTGAAGCTGGATTATTATCAGCAGCTCAAACGCGAAGAAAGAAAATCGTTGTATCAAAGTCCGTACACCCAGAATCTCGTGCTGTTCTACACACTTATGCTAAAGGACAGCATCTTGAAGTAGTTGAAGTAGACACGGATAACGGTATGACATCCGTGGATTCATTGCGTGCTGAAGTGGATGAAGAGACAGCTTGTGTGATCGTTCAATATCCTAACTTCTTCGGTCAGATCGAACCTTTAAAAGAAATAGAAGAGATCGTGCATAACGTTAAAGGAATGTTCGTTGTTTCTTCGAATCCTTTAGCACTTGGCGCACTGACGCCTCCTGGCAAGTTTGGTGCCGATATTGTAGTCGGTGATGCACAGCCGTTCGGGATCGCACAAGGATTTGGCGGACCACACTGTGGATATTTTGCCGTAACAACAAAATTGATGCGTAAAGTTCCGGGCCGTTTAGTAGGTCAAACCGTTGATGAAGACGGAAAACGCGGATTCGTTCTTACCCTCCAAGCAAGAGAGCAGCATATCAGACGTGATAAAGCGACGAGTAACATCTGTTCGAACCAAGCCCTTAACGCACTTGCAGCTTCCATTGCCATGACAGCACTCGGAAAACAAGGTGTGAAAGAAGTAGCACACCAAAACATACAAAAAGCGCATTATGCGAAAAAAGTTCTTGAAGAGAAAGGATTCAAGATAGCATTCACTGGACCTTTCTTTAACGAGTTTGTTATCGAGTTAAAGTGTACAGCTAAAGAAGTGAACAGAAAACTATTAGAATCTGGCATCATCGGCGGTTATGATTTAGGTCTTTCGTATTCAGAACTTAAGAACCATATGCTTTTAGCGGTTACGGAAATGAGAACAAAAGAAGAAATCGATCAGCTTGCAAATGTATTGGAGGGATTAGCATGCGTACAGAACATCAGTCATTAATTTTTGAATTGTCTAAACCAGGTCGAGTAGGGTACAGCATCCCTGAACTTGACGTTCCAGAGATTAACGTAGAATCTATCATCCCTTCCGATTATTTGCGTACAGAAGAAGCGGATCTTCCTGAAGTGTCAGAGCTTCAGATCGTTCGTCATTACACAGCCTTATCCAATCGTAACCATGGTGTGGATTCTGGTTTCTATCCACTCGGATCATGTACGATGAAATACAATCCGAAGATTAATGAAGATGTAGCACGTTTCCCTGGGTTTGCACACATCCACCCTCTTCAAGATGAAGATACGGTTCAAGGTGCGATGGAGATGATGTACCGCTTGCAAACATCACTTGCTGAGATCACAGGTATGGATGAAGTTACGCTTCAACCAGCTGCGGGTGCACATGGTGAATGGACAGGACTTATGATGATTCGTGCTTACCATGAAGCAAATGGTGACTTTAATCGTACAAAAGTAATCGTTCCTGATTCAGCACACGGAACCAATCCTGCGTCTGCAACGGTTGCAGGTTTTGAATCGATCACAGTGAAATCTGATGAGCGCGGTCTAGTTGATCTAGAAGATTTGAAACGAGTAGTCGATCAAGATGTGGCCGCTCTTATGCTTACAAATCCAAATACGCTTGGTCTTTTTGAAGAGCATATATTAGAAATGGCAAAAATCGTCCATGAAGCTGGCGGAAAGCTGTACTATGACGGAGCGAACGCAAATGCGATATTAGGCTTTGCTAGACCTGGAGACATGGGCTTTGACGTCGTTCACTTGAATCTTCATAAAACGTTCACAGGGCCACACGGTGGTGGTGGACCAGGATCAGGACCAGTTGGGGTTAAGGCAGATCTGATTCCATTCTTGCCAAAACCAGTTCTTGTTAAAGAAGATGATCTTTATAAATTCGAATACGATCGCCCGCAATCGATCGGACGCGTGAAGCCTTTTTATGGTAACTTCGGCATTAACGTACGTGCCTTTACGTATATCATGACGATGGGTCCAGACGGCTTGCACCAGGTATCAGAGAACGCCGTATTAAACGCGAACTACATGATGCGCCGACTTGAGCCTCATTTCGATCTTCCGTTTACACAACACTGTAAACATGAGTTCGTATTATCAGGACGTCGTCAAAAGAAACTTGGCGTGAGAACACTTGATATCGCAAAACGTCTCCTAGACTTTGGCTATCACCCGCCAACGATCTACTTCCCGTTAAGTGTCGAAGAAGCGATCATGATCGAGCCGACAGAAACGGAATCAAAAGAAACACTGGATGAATTTATCGAGAAGATGATTCAGATTTCAAAGGAAGCTGAAGAAACACCTGAATTGGTACAAGAAGCTCCTCATACTACCGTTGTTAAACGACTGGATGAAGCGACAGCTGCAAGAAAGCCCATCTTAAAATATACAAAACAAGTTTAAACAAAAAAGCAGCTCAGGAAAATTCTCCTGAGCTGCTTTTGAATGTTAGTTTGATTTTACACGGCCTGTCCATTTGCGGAAGCCGCCATTTAGGTGATGAAGTTGACCATATTTTTTCTTCTTTAGAAAATTGGCTGCACGAGCACTTCTGAATCCACTCTCACAATATAGATAAACAGGCTGATCGCTGCGCACTTCTTTTAATCTCTGTCTCATTTGAGAAAGAGGGATATTACGTGCTCCTAAGATATGTCCCTTTTTAAACTCTTCAGGTTCACGAACATCGATCAATTGAGCTTTTCGATATCCTGCTTTAAACTCTTCCTCGTTTAACGTCGTTAGAAATCTCTTCTGATAAAGCCCCATACCGATTACATACGCCAATAATGCTACTACAATACCTGCTAAAACTATCCATCCCATAACGCTTGCACTCCTTTAAACAATCTACCCCAATTATAGCGGTGCGCGGCTCTATAGGCAAAAGAAAAATCTGACTTTGAGCGATTGTTTTGACACACTCGCCGAATTTGGTACACTAGTTACGAATGAATGGCAGGGAGACGAAAAACGTGGAAAAAAAAGAAAACTGGTATTATATCGATTCTGGAAATTGCGAACCTGCAATTAATATGGCAATGGACGAAGCATTGCTAACTTGGCACAGTGAAGGAAAGATTCCACCTGTTATTCGCTTTTACGGATGGAATCCAGCAACCTTATCGATTGGCTACTTTCAAAAAGTAGAGAAAGAGATTAACCTTGATGCCGTAAAGAAATACGGACTAGGTTTCGTAAGACGTCCAACGGGAGGGCGCGGAGTTCTTCATGATCAAGAACTCACGTATAGCGTCATCGTATCGGAATCACACAAAGATATGCCACAAAGCGTGACAGAAGCGTATCGGGTGATCTCTGAAGGGATTAAAGAAGGATTTCAAGGCTTAGGCCTCGATGCATACTTTGCTGTTCCGAAAACAGAAGAAGAGCGTGAAGGATTGAAGAATCCTCGATCAGCAGTTTGTTTTGACGCTCCATCGTGGTATGAATTAGTCGTAGAAGGAAGAAAAGTAGCAGGAAGTGCTCAAACAAGGCAGAAGGGTGTTATTCTTCAACACGGTTCTATTCTTCTGGACTTAGATGAAGACAAACTGTTTGATCTGTTTAAGTATTCTAGCGACAGATTACGAGAAAGAATGCAAACTGCATTTAAGAAAAAAGCTGTAGCAGTGAACGCATTACTAGATGTTCCTGTTACGATCGATGACGCGAAGACTGCCTTTAAAAAAGGATTTGAGGACGGTTTGAACGTTAATCTTTTACCATATACACTTACAGAAGATCAGTGGGCAGAGGTCGAACATATAGCCGAGACTCGTTATCGCAACGACGATTGGACGTTCAGGCGTTAATAGAAAAAAATCGAAATCTCAAAAAGAGATCTCGATTTTTTATTTTTGCTCTATAAAGATCAGAAAAAAGATGTCAAGATATTAATTTTTTTTGGAAAAAAGCAGGAATTTTTGAAAACCACGTGTTTGTACGGCTTTTCAAAACTACCAAATTATACAAATCTAGAATAAAGCCAATTCATTAATAAAATCATCATAAATATACAAGATTCATGGAATTGCTGTAAAATACTCATGATTTTAAGTTTGACAATATTTTTTCTTTGACATGAGGTTTACGTATATATAGTATAAGGGTAGAACTTATACATACAAGATATAGATATGCATCCGTATGTGATTTAAATAGAGGAGGAGAAATATGGACACAGTCGCAACTGTTAAAAAGGGTATCAATATTGACGCTCTCAACAGTGATATAGCTCAATTTCCACAAGTGCACCCCGTTACTTCTACGATGAAAACAACACATAAAGGTGTCTCTAGGCTCGTGATGCTCGACCGATACAGCTTTAAAGACACAGAAAAGAAAACGTTAAAACCAGGGGATTTTGTTGTACTAACAGTAAAAGAGGATCCAAAATTTCCAGCAAGAGGGCTAGGCTATATCCAATCTGTTAACTGGGACGATAAAAACGCAGTCGTATTGGTTGAAGATGAGTTCAAAGCTGTACTAGAGAAGCCGGAAGAAGCGGAATCTGGTTTGATCACACGTTCACTTGATGTGATGGACAAGCCATTAGAAGTTTATTACGAGCAGATCGCACTAAGAAATGCGACAGGCTTAGCATCTGTTGAAACGACGGAAGAGAAGCGCCAAGAATCATTCCAAAAGTTCTACAAAGAACTTTCAGAGATGAACTTTGTTCCCGCTGGCCGCGTTTTATATGGGGCAGGCGCAGAAACAGACGTAACGTATTTCAACTGTTACGTGATGCCGTATGTAAAAGATTCGCGTGAAGGCATCTCAGATCACCGTAAGCAAGTGATGGAGATCATGAGCCGCGGAGGCGGAGTTGGAACGAACGGATCTACGCTTCGACCGAAGAACGCACTCGCTCGAGGCGTAAACGGAAAATCATCTGGCTCTGTATCCTGGTTGGATGACATCGCGAAGTTGACGCATTTGGTTGAGCAGGGAGGAAGTCGCAGGGGGGCGCAGATGATCATGCTGGCCGACTGGCATCCTGACATTATTGATTTCATTATTTCTAAAATGCAGAATCCTCGAATTCTACGTTACTTGATTGAAAATACGAACGACGAGAAGATTAAGCAAGTCGCACAAGATAAATTAAAATTCACACCGCTGACACCAGCTCAAAAAGCAATGTACGAAGGGATTCTTCGCTATAAGGATATTCCAGGGACAGGCGGATTTGATTCAGACGTTCTACGCGATGCTGAGACAATGCTTCGCGATGGAGGAACGTACAGCGTTCATAATTCTGAGTTCTTAACAGGTGCGAACATCTCTGTTACGATCACGAAGGAATTTATGGAAGCCGTAGAAAATGACTCTGAGTATTTGTTACGTTTTCCAAGTGTCGAGGCTTACTCGCCTGATGAGATGGAAGCTTACAACAACGAGTGGCATGAAGTAGGAGATGTTCGTGTTTGGGAAGAGAAAGGCTATGGTATTCGCGTATACAAACGAATTCAAGCACGCGAACTGTGGAACCTGATCAACATTTGCGCAACATACTCTGCTGAGCCAGGTATTTTCTTTATCGATAATGCAAATGACATGACGAACGCTACAGCATATGGACAAAAAGTTGTAGCAACGAACCCATGTGGAGAACAACCACTTGCACCATACAGTGTCTGCAACCTCGCTGCAGTTAACCTTGGAAACATGGCTGACAAAGAAAACAAAACGGTGGACTTTGAAAAGCTAAAACAAACGGTCGAAGTTGGCGTTCGTATGCAGGACAACGTAATTGATGCAACACCATACTTCTTAGAACCAAACCGAGTCCAAGCATTGGGGGAACGTCGTGTAGGGTTAGGAGTTATGGGATTACATGACCTTCTTATCTATTGCGAGACCGTTTACGGATCTGAAGAAGGAAACAAGCTTGTTGATCAAATCTTTGAGACGATTGCCGTTACAGCTTATCGCACTTCAATTGAACTTGCTAAAGAGAAGGGAAGCTTTCCGTTCTTAGAAGGCGAGACAGAAGAGACTACTACAGAGTTGCGTAGACGATTTACTGAAACTGGTTATATGAAAAAGCTTCCTGAAGATTTACGCGAAGATATTTTAGAATTTGGGATTCGTAACTCTCACTTGTTGACTGTTGCTCCAACTGGATCCACAGGAACCATGGTTGGAGTCTCCACAGGATTAGAGCCTTACTTCTCTTTCTCATACTTCCGCAGTGGCCGTCTTGGGAAATTCATTGAAGTGAAAGCTGATATCGTTAAGGAATATTTAGACAGCAATCCTGAAGCGAACGAAAATGAGCTGCCTGAATGGTTTGTTGCTGCGATGGAGCTTGCACCAGAAGCGCATGCAGATACACAATGTGTCATCCAGCGTTGGGTAGATAGTTCGATCTCAAAAACGGTAAACGCTCCTAAAGGTTATACAGTGGATCAAGTTCAAAAAGTTTACGAACGCCTTTATAAGGGTGGAGCAAAAGGTGGAACGGTATACGTTGATGGAAGCCGTGACTCACAAGTTCTTACACTTAAAGCAGAAGAGACTTTTGAACAGACTGAGATCGATCTTGGTATGGAGGAAGAAAAAAGTAAAGTTGTTATTTTAGATACGATTACGGATCTTCGTTCTACAGATGTAACCATTGGTAACGAAGTTGGTAACACTTGCCCGGTATGCCGAAAAGGGAAAGTGAAAGAAATCGGTGGCTGTAACACGTGTACGAATTGTAACGCTCAATTAAAATGCGGATTATAAGAAAGCAAGGGAAGGAACTGGAAAAGTTCCTTCCCTTTTCTTTTGTCGATATTAGCACATACTAACTCCATCATTTGTAATAAAAATTGTGGGGTGTATGATTATGGCTGGTGCCAATAAACCTTTTATGCCGCAGTTGATCTATTTCGAACCGCGTGCACTAGAGTATCCATTAGGAAAAGAACTGTTTGACCGTTTTAGCAAGTTAGAAGTTGAGATCAGAGAGACTACTTCACATAACCAAATTCGCGATCTGCCAGGAGATAATGATTTTCAAAAGTATAGAACAGCTAAATCCACGCTTGTAGTCGGTATCAGAAAGACACTGAAATTTGATACATCAAAACCATCGGCAGAATACGCGATTCCTCTTGCAACAGGATGCATGGGGCATTGTCACTATTGTTATCTACAGACGACACTCGGCAGCAAGCCGTATTTACGAACCTATGTGAATACAGATGAGATTTTTGCACAAGCCGAAAAGTATATGCAGGAAAGAGCGCCTGAGATCACACGATTCGAAGCTTCATGTACATCGGATATTGTCGGCATCGATCATCTTACTCATAATCTGAAAAGAGCGATTGAGTTTTTTGGTGCAACAGACTTAGGAAGACTTAGATTTACGACGAAGTATCATCATGTCGATCATCTACTTGATGCCAAACACCAAGGAAGAACGCGTTTTCGATTTAGCGTTAATTCACAATATGTGATAAAGAACTTCGAACTTGGAACAAGTCCGCTTGAGGAGCGTATTAATGCTGCCATAAAAGTTGCTGAAGCAGGGTATCCATTAGGTTTTATCGTGGCACCTCTTTATCTTCATAAAGATTGGGAAGAAGGCTATAAGGAACTTTTTGATATCTTAGAAGCGAAAATTCCAAAGCATTTAACGAATGATCTGACGTTTGAGTTAATTCAGCATCGTTTTACTAAGCCTGCAAAACGGGTTATCGAAAAAAACTATCCAAAGTCGAAGCTTGAGATGAATGAAGAAGAGCGTAAATATAAGTGGGGAAGATATGGAATCGGAAAATATGTTTATCAAGATGATCAGGCGACTAGACTGCGTGAAACGGTAGAAAATTATATTCATACGATGTTTCCACAAGCTAAGATTGAATATTTTACTTGATAAAAAGCCAAGACACCTTCCCTTGTCACGCTTACCATTCTATAGTATCCTTTTTATAGAGACCAAGCTGGTTTAGTATAGGGAGTGAACAATTTGCCACCAACCCCAAGTATGGAAGACTATATAGAACGCATCTATGCCCTAATTGAAGAGAAAGGCTATGCCAGGGTATCAGATCTTGCTGAGAACCTAGAAGTGCATCCCTCTTCAGTAACCAAGATGATTCAAAAGCTCGACAAAGGCAAGTATGTCGTTTATGAAAAATACAGAGGTTTCGTTCTAACACCGAACGGAAAAAAACTAGGAAAACGTTTAGTTTACAGACACGAGTTACTTGAAGAATTCTTAAAAGTTATTGGGGTCGACCAAGAGAACATCTACCAAGATGTTGAAGGTATCGAACATCATTTAAGTTGGAACGCTATTGATCGAATTGGAGATCTTGTTCAGTTTTTTGAGGAAGATGAAAATAGGATAAAATCATTAAGAGAAGTTCAAGCAAAGAATGAAGAACAAGAACAATCATAAATTTTATGGTTGTTTTTTATTTTGGATTTTTTTGTATGCTATGGTGTATGGAAAAATAAGTGGACAGTGTTTTGTAAGAAGTGGACAGTAAAAAATGAAAAGTAGACAGTATTTTTCTGAAAGTGGACAGTAAATTGAGGAAACCGGACAGTATTCTTGTAAAAGTGGACTGTAAACCTAATCTTTTACACTACACCGACCATTACATCATGAACACCCCAAACCTTTTAAAGACACAAATGACTTTATTTTTGAAGAATCGGTTATAAAGGACATCTTCTGCTGATTAGGATAGTAGTGGAGGAGATGTTTATGCGAATTGATGGAGTTTTTTCGGGTGGGGGCATCAAGGCGCTTTCGTTGATTGGTGCTGTTGAAGCAGCTGAGAATCGGGGCCTCAGTTTTGAGAGGGTAGCTGGGACAAGTGCGGGGGCATTGATGGCTGCTTTAATCAAAGCAGGGTATACAGCGGGTGAAATGAAAGAAATTATTGATAAATTAGATTTTAGAAAATTTCTTGATACAAGTAAAACAATCGTGCCTGTACCTTTTATGAACTGGTTGAAGCTTTATTGGAAACTTGGTCTGTTTAAGGGGGATTATCTGGAGAACTGGGTAGCTTCTCTTCTAGCGGCACGTGGAATCGTTACATTTGCTGATATTCCCTACGGCAGTCTTAAGATTATTGCGTCTGATATTTCTCGAGGAAGGCTGATCGTTTTGCCGGATGATCTCGAAGAATATGGATTGTTACCAGAGCGTTTTCCAGTAGCACGAGCAGTTAGGATGAGCTGCAGTCTTCCTTATTTCTTTTATCCCATCAAACTTTTTAATCGGGTCGGACAAAAAAGTTTGATTGTGGATGGAGGTGTTTTAAGTAATTTTCCGATGTGGCTTTTTCAAAGAAAAGACAGGGTGCCGGTTCGGCCGGTGCTAGGTTTTCAATTGAGTTCGTACATCAACGACCATATTCCAACTCACAATGTGAAGAACGCGGTTCAGCTATTTAAAGCTTTGTTTGAAACGATGATGCAGGCGCATGATAACCGGTACATCGATTCGCACGATGCAAGAGATATTATTTTTATGCCTGTAAAGCATGTATCTGTCATCGATTTCCAACTGTCATCAGAAGCGAAGAATGAACTGTATACGTTTGGCCATGATCGAGCGGAGCAATTTTTGCAGGGTTGGATAACAAGTAAGAGGTATCCGAATCCAGCATATAAAAATCGAGCCTAATCCTTAAAAGGAGGCTCGATTTTTTTTCTTGTTCTTTTTTCCTTCGATCACGGTTAAGTGATGTTCACGTGTTTTCTTTCTCTGAGCGGAACTCTTTGCAGTCTTTTTGCTCGGAAACAACGGAGAGGCAGCTTTAGCCGGCTTTTGGTTTGTGCCATAGCGTTTTTGTGATTGTTTGACTGCTTTTCTATACTTGCCGTTTACACCCGATGATGTTCTGCGGAAGATAAAGTAAAACACGGCGACCACTGCTGCACCGATCAGAATGGTCGTAAATAAATCGCGAGGTGAAGTGACTAGTTGATAAAGAATACCGACAACCGCCAGTGTTATAACTAACCAAATGATAGGATGCAATCTTCTATGATTCTGTTGCAACAGGTTCACCTCCTTATGATTAAACGATTTTGCTTGCGTTGAGTTCACTTTCATAGGATGCGTCACGACGTAACATTTCATTAAAAGAAATGATAGAAACTTCTATTTGTTTTTCATCAGGCTCTTTCGTTGTTAAAAGTTGAAGCCATAAACCTGGATAACCTAGGTAACGAAGAACCGGAACATCTCTTAGTTTATTTGTTAACTGTAATACTTCAAAAGATACCCCTAAAACCACAGGAATAAGCGCAAGTCTGCATAAAATTCTTAACCATAACGGATCTGATGGAAAGAAATAATAGATAAACATGCCGACGATTACAGTAAATAGAATAAAACTGCTACCACAACGATAATGAAGCCTTGAATGCTTCTTTACGTTTTCGACGGTCAGCTCGTCTCCTGCTTCATACGTGTTGATTACTTTGTGTTCAGCTCCGTGATACATGAATACCCTCTTGATCGCGGGTGTTAAAGAAACAAAATAGATATAGCTTAGTAAAAAGATAAACTTGAACAAACCTTCTAATAAATTCTGTCCTAAATGCCCAGGTACGATAAAACGAAATGCTTCTGCTAAAAAAACGGGTACGAGGGTAAAAACAAATTTTCCGAAAAGAAAAGATAAGACGCCAATAATGGCTAGAGAAAAGAAAAAGGCAAATTTAGATGGTTTTTCTTCTTCCTCTTTTTCTTCTTCTCCTGGGTTAACACCAAATCGTTCAGCTGAAAAATTTAAATGCTGCGTACCGTTCATACTTGCTTCGATTATGGCAATAAATCCTCTCAAGAAAGGAATCTTCTTTAATTTTGAAAGGACAGGAGATGGTTTCTTCTTAAGTTCGAAGTACTCGATCGTATCATCATTTCTGCGTATTGCCGTTACATATGTGTGTTTACCGGCAAACATAACCCCTTCTAATACGGCCTGGCCGCCGTAAGCGGGCTTTTTCTCTTTTGTCATGTTGAACCCCCAGCCTAAAGTTTTGTAGGTACTTTCTATTCTACAGGAAAGCCGGATATTCCTCCACAAAGGATGATTGTATTTTTCCCATTTTATACATGTTTTACACAGAATATGATTGGTTGGAGCGTGAGAAGTTTGGGCAATGGTTTTGTGGACATACTAGTAGTGTTGGAGGTGGTCGTTAATGAGCGATTCAAAACTAGAACAAAATAAACAGGAATCTCAGTCTTCATTCATGAGCAGGGTCATAGGTGTCGGCTTCTTTGGAGGCTTGATCTGGGCTTGTTTCGGATTTATTGCCTACTATTTAAATTTTTCAAAGGTAGGTCCGGCACTTGTGTTGGCGCCATGGGCACTTGGAAAGTGGAAATCCGAGTGGATTGGACAACTGATCAGCATTTTGATCATTGCTCTGCTTTCGATCTTAGTCGCCATTGCTTATCGCTATGCATTTGCTAAGATCAAATCCATGTGGGCAGGCATCATTTTTGGTGTAGCACTTTGGGGAATCGTATTTTTCTTGCTTCATCCGATCTTTCCAGGGTTGGAACCTATGAATACGATAGGTAAAAATACCATTACAACGACGCTTTGTATCTATATCTTATATGGTGTTTTTGTAGGTTATTCGATCTCTTTTGAATACAGTGAACGTCATGGCCAGTCCCAAGGAAACAAGGAATCTACACAGAGTTCGTAACTATTCAAAAGAACAGACGCTATGATAGAATGTTTTATGAACATTCTATTTTTTTATGCGAAGGCTAGGTGTTTCATGTGAATAACAGAAAATTTCTTGTAATAAACGGACCGAACTTAAACCGGTTAGGTAAACGTGAGCCTGGCATATATGGTGCGCAAACATTGGAAGATCTTCAAACAGAACTCGTTTCTTTTTCAAGAGAGCGATTCATGGATCTTTCATTTGAACAGAGTAATAATGAAGGTGATCTCATCGATCTCATTCATGGAGCCGAAAATAAGTTTCGTGGTATTGTTCTAAACGCAGGTGCCTATACTCATTATAGTTATGCGATCAGAGACGCGATTGCCAGTGTGGATGTCCCCGTGATTGAAGTCCATTTATCAAATGTGCATGCGAGAGAAGAATTCCGACGTGAATCTGTTATTGCTCCAGTTACCATCGGGCAGATCTCAGGATTTGGTTTTGATAGTTATAAATTAGCTCTTCAAGTTTTTCATAATCAACTTAAAGGGGATACGTTATGAATCGTGTAGAACGGGCAAGACAATTATTTGATACTTTTGATATTGATGCACTTTTAATTACATCTTCTTCGAATCGATTTTATCTAAGCGGGTTTAAAGGAAGTTCAGGAGTACTTTTGATCACGAAAGACGAAGCCGTTTTAATAACTGATTTCAGATATAAGACGCAAGCAGCTGAACAAGCAGAAGGTTATCGTGTTGTGATGCACACGGATCCGATTCCGCAAGAAGTTGCAAAGTTAACGAAGGAGCTTTCTGTTCGTAAACTTGGTTTTGAGCAAGACCATGTTACATACTCTACCTATCGTACATATGAGACACATTTAGATGACATTAACACTGAACTTGTTGCTGTATCCGGCATAGTGGAAAAGTTGCGCTTGATTAAGGATGAATCAGAGATTAAGATAGTAAAGGATGCAGCATCTATCGCCGATGCCGCTTTTTCACATATCATCGATTATATTCGCCCAGGGCTTACTGAGAGGGAAGTATCCAATGAACTAGAATTCTTCATGAGAAAAAATGGAGCTATCTCTTCATCGTTTGATATTATTGTAGCTTCAGGCTACCGATCAGCACTTCCACACGGTGTTGCATCGGATAAGAAAATTGAAACGGGTGAATTAGTAACCTTGGATTTTGGAGCATACTACAAAGGTTATTGCTCGGATATCACTCGTACGGTAGCCATCGGAAATGTTTCAGATGAGCTGAAAGAGATCTATCAGGTCGTATATGATGCACAGATGCTAGGAATGAAAGGCATCAAACCAGGAATGACAGGTAAGGATGCAGATGCGTTAACTCGTGATTACATCGCTTCAAAAGGTTATGGTGATTACTTTGGACATTCTACAGGACATGGAATTGGTTTAGATGTTCATGAAGCGCCAGCTCTATCTATGAAGTCTGACACGATTCTCGAACCAGGAATGCTTGTGACAGTCGAACCAGGTATTTATATCTCAGGTCTAGGCGGAGTTCGGATCGAAGACGATGCACTCATCACAAAAGATGGCAATGAATCACTAACGCACGCTACTAAAACCCTCTTAACGTTAAGTTAAGGTATTCAGGAGGATAAAAACATGATTTCAGTAAACGATTTTAAAACAGGATTAACGATTGAGGTTGACAATGGGATCTGGCAAGTTCTTGAGTTCCAACACGTAAAGCCAGGAAAAGGTGCGGCATTTGTTCGCTCTAAACTTCGTAATCTTCGCACAGGTGGTATCCAGGAAAAAACGTTCCGCGGTGGGGAAAAAGTAGCTAAAGCACATATCGAGAACCGTAAGATGCAATACCTATATGCATCTGGAGATACACACACGTTCATGGATAACGAATCATATGAGCAAATTGAACTTCAAGCTTCACAAATCGAGTACGAGTTGAAGTATTTGCTTGAAAACATGACGGTTCACATCATGACGTATCAAGGTGAAACGATCGGTGTTGAACTTCCAAACACAGTTGAGTTAGTTGTGGCAGAGACTGAGCCTGGTATTAAAGGGGACACAGCTTCTGGTGGAACGAAACCAGCAACGCTTGAAACAGGCTTGATCGTACAAGTTCCTTTCTTCGTAAACCAAGGGGACAAGCTGATTATCGATACAAGAAATGCAGCTTACGTTTCTCGTGCATAGTCTGTAGTATTGAACCTCATTCCATTTTTGGAGTGAGGTTTTTTTTATGAAGTAATGATGTAGCACGCTTTCAATAGGAAGCAAATGGATGCGTGTTTGTTTGAAGTAAGGTATCTGATGCCTGCTGATTGTCGATTCTTGTAGACTCGCGGATATAAGGCAAAAACTCGCGGAAATAAGTCCGAAATTTCTTGAATGTTTATAAGGATTTCAGGGATTAATACCTAAAATACCCCACTACGTATAGTTCCACATACAGTGTTTAGAACCTTTGATCACTATTTTGTTTATCTTCCATAGAAAATTCACTTATATCCGATTGAAATTGGTAAATAAACTTTACATAAGTATAAAAATATAAACAATCTGAGCTTTTTTGCTATTACAGTGGCTTCCTTCCTATTCTTTCAATCGACTGATACTAATATAGCTTCCTACCATATGAGAAGCCCTACCATCAAGACAGATTCTTTCGTGAATGTTTTTATGAACAATCTATCAAAAACCCCCTCTATCTTCTCTCCTAACTTAAAATCTACCTTTATTGGCATAAACCTTCTCCCTTTCCCATACGTTTATAGTACTAGCCTCTTAAAGGAGAAACCGGTCATGGAAACGATCTTTAGGCTTTTTCCAGATAAGATTCAGCATACCTTAAGAAATTTGCCACCATCTGCTCTTCGATCTGTAGAAGAGATCAGAATTAGGATTGGACAGCCGATGGAAATTCTTTGTTCGGGCAAACCCCTTTACCCGACTGAGGAGTCAATCTCAGCTGAAGAATCACAAGTATTACTTAATCGATTGAGTCAGCACTCTCTATACGCCCTTGAAGAGGAACTAAAAAGGGGCTATATCACCATCTCAGGAGGACATCGTGTAGGACTAGCAGGTAAAGTGATCACTGAACATGGATTCGTAAAAGCCATTAAAGATATCAGTTCGTTTAACGTAAGGATAGCGAGAGAGAAAATCGGCATCGCTGAACCGTTAATCTCTTATCTTTATCAAAAAAAATGGCTAAATACATTGTTGATCGGTCCACCGCAAACGGGGAAAACCACATTATTAAGAGATATCGCAAGGCTAGTTAGTTGTGGTGTTCAGCACAGAAACATCCCTTCTTTTAAAGTAGGAATCGTAGATGAGCGTTCTGAAATAGCGGGCAGCATAAAAGGTGTTCCTCAACATACCCTCGGTCGACGTGTTGATGTTCTCGATGCATGTCCGAAAGCGGAAGGGATGATGATGCTCATTCGTTCGATGAGTCCTCAAGTGATGATCGTCGATGAAATCGGTCGAAAAGAAGATGGTGAAGCGATATTAGAAGCGATGCATGCAGGGGTTCAAATGATTTTTACCGCACATGGCAACTCTGTAGAAGATGCATTAAAACGACCAGTGATGAAACCTTTGGGAGACCTTTCACTATTTGAAAGGTATGTAATCTTGAGCCGTGATAAAGGGCCTGGAACGATTCAAAGAATCTATGATGGAGCATTGAATGAGATCTACCGATCATCGGGTGGTGCAGCATGATGAGTTGGATAGGTGCGATCGCGATCCTTTCAGCCACTACGATCTTTGGTTTTGAGTGGGCAAAACGAGTAAGAGAGCGACCTAAGAAGTTGAGAGAACTAAAAGTGACCCTTCAAGCCTTGGAGGCTGAGATCATGTATGGATCTACTCCGCTTCATGAGGCATTTTTGCATATCGGAAGCCCTTTAAAAGAGCCGTTATCCACGTTCTTTCTTACCATTTCAGATCGATTGGTACAAGGAGAACTTTCGGTGCAAGATGCATGGGAAATTCAGCTTCCTATTCTGGCTAAAGAGACCTCTTTTAAGATGGGTGAGATCGAGGTGCTTCGTCAGTTTGGGTCAACGCTTGGCAGACATGATAAAGAACATCAGCAGAAGCAGATTCAACTGACGCTCGCTCACCTCAATCGCGAAGAAAAAGAAGCAAGGGACATACAAGAACGTTATGAAAATATGTGTAAAAGTCTAGGAGTTCTAATGGGACTCTTAATCGTTATTCTCTTAATGTAACAAGGAGGTACCACCGATGGGATTAGATGTAAACGCCGTGTTTCAGATCGCTGGGCTTGGGATTATTGTCGCGATGCTTCATACCGTTTTAAAGATGATCGGGAAAGAGGATTATGCCCATTGGGTCACTCTATTAGGTTTTGTTGTTGCTCTTTTTATGGTGATCACCCTATTAGATGATTTGTTTCAAAAGGTAAAAGGCGTCTTTTTGTTTCAGAATTAAGGAGGCGGCCAGAATGGAAATTATCCAGATTGTGGGTTTTGGGCTTGTTGCTGCATTTTTAGCCTTAGTCCTTAAAGAACAAAAAGCCAATTTTGCTTTTTTGGTCACACTCATGGTTGGAGCGGGAATCTTTTTGTTTCTGATCGATAAGATCGGACAGATTCTCACGATGCTTCAACGACTTGCCATCAATGCAAACGTAAATATGGTCTATGTTGAAACGTTGTTAAAAATAATCGGTATTGCTTATATTGCAGAGTTCGGAGCACAGATCACACGAGATGCTGGTCAGGGAGCAATAGCTTCTAAGATCGAGCTTGGTGGCAAGATACTGATCCTTGTAATGGCGATACCGATCTTAACGGTCATTATCGAAACCGTGCTGACGCTTATTCCGAAATAAGAAAGCGGGTTGTAAAGATGCAGAAAGTGATGATGCGGACAAGTATTCTTCTGTTCATATTCTTTTCCTTCATCCTATTTGGTCCCATAGAATCTGCATCAGCGAGTTCGATCACTTCAAAAATGGTAGATCAACAAATCTCCTCCATGCAGTTAGATGAGATCAAACAATATTGGGATAGCATCTCCCGAGAATATGGCGGATTCTTGCCAGAAAGTCAGAAAGGGACCTTTCTTGAATTTGTAAAAGGAGAAAAAGATTTTTCTATAAAAGGTTACATGCTTGGTCTTTTGAAGTTCATGTTTCATGAACTTGCTGTTCACGGTAAACTACTTGGAACATTAATTCTGCTCACCGTTTTTAGCATGCTTCTTCAATCCATCCAGAATGCATTCGATCGATCAGCCATTTCAAAAGTGGCGTATGGCATTATCTATATGGTCTTGATCATCTTAGCTTTAAATAGTTTTCACGTTGCCATCTCTTATGCGACAGAAGCGATCGATAATATGTTGAGTTTCATGATCGCACTTATTCCTCTTCTTCTTGCCTTGATGGCAACAGTTGGAAGCATCGCTTCAGTCGCTTTTTTTCATCCCGTTATCTTGTTTTTAGTAAATACAAGCGGTCTATTAATCAAGAATTTTGTATTGCCACTTCTTTTTCTATCTGCCCTATTAAGCATCGTTTCTACGATGTCAGAACATCACAAGGTAACTCAGTTAGCCAAGCTGTTGCGTAATATCAGCATGGGAGCTCTCGCCTTTTTCTTTACAGTATTCCTCGGTGTCATGAGCGTACAAGGTGCAACAGCAGCAGTGGCAGATGGTATTACGATCAAGACGGCAAAGTTCATAACAGGAAATTTTATTCCGGTCGTCGGCCGCATGTTTACAGATGCAACAGATACCGTCATGAGCGCTTCGATCTTACTAAAAAATTCTGTAGGCATAATAGGAGCTCTATTATTACTTCTACTCGCGATCTTTCCAGCTATCAAAGTACTAATCCTAGCTTTTATCTATAGCATGGCGGCAGCCCTTCTGCAGCCTTTAGGCGGTGGGCCGATCGTTGAATCATTAGGCATCATCGGTAAGAGTGTCATGTTTATCTTTGCGGCCCTTATGACAGTGTCCATCATGTTCTTCTTAGCTATAACGATTATAATTGCAGCCGGCAACGTTACGCTGATGGTTCGATAGGAGGTGAGTCATGGCATTCTTAACGGAATGGATAACCAATATTATTATTCTTGTACTATTAGCAGGAGTCATCGAGTTGTTGTTACCAGGCAATCAATTTCAAAATTATATCAAGATGGTTGTAGGTTTGCTCATCCTGCTTGCCATGCTCTCACCACTGTTCAAACTAATAAACTCAGATTTAGATCAAGTGTTTCTTGCTATGGATCTGCCAGCCGCTGCGAAAGAAGACGAAATAAAAAATTCGATAGAAGAGAATAAAAGTGAAATACAATCCGCTCAACGTGCATATATATTAGAGCAAATGGCTGTCCCAATGAAAAAACAAGTTCAAGAGGAGTTGAAACAGACTTATGAGTTAGAGATTGTTGATCTTCAAATTCAAACGGAAATCGGTAAAAAGCCGTTGGAACCTGAAGATATTAGGGGTGCCAAAGTGGTACTAGCCAAGTTTCACGATCAAGCAAGAATCTCTGAAGTATCAGAAGTAGATGTAAGCGTTTCTGGTCAAGAGAGAAAAGAATCTCTCGAACCACCGGTTTCAAGCGAAGTCATCCAGTTCCTAGCAGATCAATGGCAGCTGGATGCCAAACAAATTGATGTACATTTGGAAGGGGGAGAGGAGTCATCCCAATGAAACGTTCATTTTGGGAACAGATAAAAAAACGGCTGCAGCTGAGTGATAAAGCAGGGAATAAACAAAAGTACTTACTTGTCTTACTCCTATTGGGAATTTCTCTTATGTTTATTAGCAAGATGATAGACTCCCCTGCTCAAAAAAGTTCATTAAACGGGCTAGTGCCAGAAACAAAGGTGAAATCCGAGGCGGTTTTTAAACAAGCGAAAGAAGTCACAGACAAGAATATTAAAACCTATGAAGATCGTTACTCGAACGAATTAAAAGATCTATTAGAGCAAATGCAAGGCGTAGGCAAAGTGTCAGTCTGGGTAGAACTCTCCACAACAGAAAAAAAAGAGTTCGTTACAGATGATAGCACACAGAGTCAAACAACTTCTGAAAATGATAAAAATGGTGGCAAGAGAACGATAGAAGATCAAAAGATAGATGAAAAAGTAGTCATCATCTCTAATGATGGCAGAGAAGAGCCGATCATCGTTACAACAGAAAAACCAAAGATTAAAGGTGTAGCTGTGTTGGCACAAGGTGCAGAGAACATCCAGACAAAGTCTATGATCATAGAGCTCGTTAAAAAGGTTTTTGATATAGGTAGTGACCAGATTTTCGTAGGACCAAAAAATCCTGAGGGGGAATAATCAAATGTTATTGAAAAAACAAACCGTTTGGCTTCTAACTATGCTCAGCTTAATCATTGTGTTGTCGGTGTATTACATTACAGCACCTGGTGGGACCGATGATCTTGCATACTTGGAGGCAGGAAAGAAGTCTGGTAAAGAAGCAACAGTTTCAGGTGTTGCAAACGATGATGTGTTTACAGCACTTCGCCTTGAGCGAGATGAAGTGCGTGATGAGATGAGTGCTGATTATGTAGCAGTTGCTGGATCTGAGGACGCTTCTGCTGAAGTTCAAGCTGATGCTTGGGCGAAGATGACAGAACTTCAGTCACTTACGATGCAAGAATCAACAGTTGAAACATTGATCAAATCGATGGGGTTCAATGACGCTTTAGTAAGCACGATGAACAATGAGATCAAAGTCATCGTAAAAGCGGATAAACTATCGAAAAAAGAAGTAGTTGAGATCATGAACGTTGCCAATGAGCATCTTGGCAGCAATAAAACGGTAGCCGTTGAATATCATGCATCAAAATAAACGAAGAGGTTGAAAGCCGTGATTTCCGGCTTTTTTCTTTTTGCGTTTTCATGATATATTGGATAGAAACTTATAGTGTCATTAATAGTTTGCATTTCTTAGTGAAGGGAAATGATAGAAAGATGTGAAGAGTATTCGTAAACGCTTACAATGTAAGGCGTTATCGTGTACTATTAACTTGAACATGATTCTAATGTATCCACGACAAGAGAAATGTGGTATATTTACATGTGTTAAGACCTAGTCACAATAGAAGGTGCTAAATAAAAAACCTAAACTGTATAGGATTGTAAAAAGGAGTAGAGAGCATGTTAAAAATACAAGAAATCCGTGAATTGATTAAACTTATTGACAAATCAAGCATCAACGAATTCAAATACGAAAATGACGGTTCTAAGATTGTTCTTAAAAAGGATAGTGGATCAGTAGTTTCATACGGAGCTGAAGAAGTAGTTTCCCAGCCTGTAGTCACTCAAGCACCACCAGTAAAAGAACAAGCTCCAGCAGCTGAAACAGTAAAGGAAAATACCGAAGTTAAACAAGAAACGAAGAAGGCAGACGAAGACGCTAACTTACATAAAGTAGTATCACCTATGGTAGGAACGTTCTATGCTGCTTCATCTCCAGATGTGGATGCATTCGTAAAGCCAGGAGATAAAGTTTCAAAAGATAGCATCGTATGTATAATCGAGGCGATGAAATTATTCAATGAGATCGAATCTGAAGTCAATGGTGAGATCGTAAAAGTATTAGTTGAGAACGGACAATTAGTAGAATACGGACAACCTCTGTTCCTTGTGAAAGCAGAATAGGAGGGTATGTCTATGATTAAAAAGCTATTAGTAGCAAACCGTGGTGAGATTGCTGTAAGGATTATTCGAGCATGCAAAGAACTTGGTGTTGAAACAGTAGCCGTTTATTCAGAAGCCGATAAAGATGCCTTGCATGTCCGGCTGGCAGATGAGGCTTATTGTATCGGACCAACTGCTTCAAAAGATAGTTATTTAAACTTCACGAACATCATGAGCGTTGCGACACTAACTGGTTCAGAAGCCATTCATCCTGGATATGGATTTTTGGCAGAGAACGCGGACTTTGCAGAACTTTGCAATGAATGCAATGTAACGTTTGTCGGTCCAAGTGCTGAAGCGATCAACAAAATGGGGATTAAAGATGTTGCAAGAGCAACGATGGCAGATGCCGGAGTTCCAATCGTACCTGGTTCTGAGGGGATTATTAGGGACAAGGAAGAAGCCATTGAACTCAGCAACAAAATTGGGTATCCTGTAATTATTAAAGCAACAGCAGGCGGTGGGGGTAAAGGGATCCGCGTAGCTAAGAACGAAACGGAACTCTTAAAAGGCATTGCGATTACTCAGCAAGAAGCAGCAACCGCTTTTGGTAATCCAGGTGTGTATATTGAAAAATATATTGAAGATTTCCGACATGTTGAAATACAGGTGCTTGCAGATAACCATGGGAATGTGATCCATTTAGGAGAACGAGACTGCAGTATCCAAAGACGCCTTCAAAAGCTTTTAGAAGAGACGCCTTCTCCTGCTATCTCGCCATCTAAACGCCAAGAGATGGGAGAAGCGGCAGTAAAAGCAGCTGAAGCTGTTCAATATTCTGGTGCTGGTACGGTAGAATTTATCTTTGATCATAATACGGGTGACTTCTATTTCATGGAAATGAATACTCGCATCCAAGTAGAACATCCTGTAACTGAGATGGTAACTGGAATCGATCTAATCAAGGAACAGATTAAAGTTGCTTCAGGCGAAAGATTACGATACAAACAAGAAGATATCGAGTTTGATGGTTGGTCGATCGAATGCAGAATAAATGCAGAGAATCCTGAGAAAAACTTTATGCCATCTGCTGGGAAGATTGAAATGTACCTTCCTCCAGGCGGTCTAGGTGTTCGAGTAGATTCTGCGGTTTATCCTGGCTATACGATTCCACCATTTTATGATTCTATGATTGCTAAAGTTATTACTTACGGAAATACTAGACAAGAAGCGATCGATCGTATGAAGCGAGCGCTTAGTGAGTTTGTGATCGAAGGAATTCATACGACCATTCCGTTCCACCTGCGTCTGTTAAACCATGAGACTTTTGTGAATGGTGACTTTAATACAAAGTTTTTAGAAAATCATGATTTAACTTCAAAAAGCGAATAAGTACGGAGGTGTTAATTGATGAATGAACTATCATTTGAAATGGAAAGTTACTCATCAGAATTAGGGAAAGTGGAGATCTCACCTGAAGTTATCGAAGTTATTGCAAGTATTGCAGCTTCAGATGTAGAAGGTGTGGCTTCCATGAGAGGCAGCTTTGCAAGTGGTGTAGTAGAGCGACTTGGAAAGAAAACGCATGGCAAAGGCGTTAAAGTTGAACTCTCTGAAGCAGGTATTTCAATCGATGTATACGTATCTATGAAATATGGAGTTGCGATTCCAGATGTAGCTCAAAAAATTCAAGATTACATCAGACAAGCGCTTTTAGACATGACAGCACTAGAAGCAACGGATATTAACGTATTCGTAGTTGGTGTTCAATTTGATTCAAAAGAAAAACAGAATGAAGCACCAGAAGTAGATTATTAAAAAGATCAAAGGGTGAGGTTCTACTTGCCCTTTGGTCTTTTTTCTTGTTTTATATTACGAGTGAATAGTTTGATGAAGTTGAGTTAACTCGTTGATGTTATGGGGTGGGGTATATGTAGCGCAATTTTAGTCGAGTGATGTCGACTCGCTGCTATATGGGGAAATCTCGCGAATTATTGTTCAAACTGTCGGATTAAGCCCGGAATTGCTAGAATTATCTCTTCAAATTACTGAATAAACAGCTTAGATACCCCACTTGGTATTGAGTGGGAATCTTTTTATCTTTTTCTTCTTTGACTGTTGATTGGAGTGGAAGATGCGAGACTCTAGGCTAGGACAGGCGGGCAGGTGAGACACTTATACGGAAACGTACAAATGTGACTCACCGTCTGCCCCGCGGAAAGCGAGCATCTGGAAAGGAAATCAACTCCCTTCAAAGCAACAATGAATTATAATACATCAGTATTTACTTTTTTAACTATTTGACCCTTAACAGATTGAAAAAAACTGAATGTTCGGAAGGGTTAGTAAGTCCATTGTTCGGATTGTAACGAGTCCTCACAATATGGTATTATGCTAGATAGAAATTGTTCGCAAATAGAAAGGAAGTCGGATTATGAAACGCAGACTTGCCAGAGAAAAGGCATTTCAATCGCTTTTTCAAATTGAAGTAAGTGACATCTCCGCTAGTGAAGCGATGGAGCATGTATTGGAAGGAGAGCCATCAGACGAATTTTTAACAAGTATGGTTCATGGTACGGTTGAAAAGAAAGAAGAAATCGAGCGTTTTTTAACGCCTTATTTAGAGAAATGGAGCTTTTCAAGACTAGCAAACGTTGAACGTGTCGTTCTTCAGATGGCTGCCTACGAATGGCTGTTCATGAAAGAGGTTCCAAAGAACGTAACCTTGAACGAAGCGATTGAAACAGCAAAAATCTTTGGCGGTGAAGAAGCAGGACGTTTCGTAAATGGAGTCCTAGGAAAAATAATCAAAGATATTAACAATAATTAATTGAATAAAAAAACCAACTACTTTTGAGGGGGACTTTAGAATGGCTGTTTTAGACGGAAAACAAATTGCGAGAGAGATTAGAGAAAAACTTGCAACAGAGATCCAAGACCTTAAACAAGAAGGAATTGTTCCAGGTTTAGCTGTTATTCTAGTAGGCGATCACCCAGCGTCTCGTTCATATGTATTAGCAAAAGAAAGAACATGTAAAGAGCTCGGAATGCATTCCGTATTGACTGAGCTTCCTGAATCTATTTCTGAGAATGAATTGTTACAATACATTCAAGCATTCAACAATGACGAACAAATCGATGGGATACTCGTACAACTTCCCCTTCCTTCACATATTAGTGAATCAAAAGTAATTGAAACCATTCTGCCTGAAAAAGATGTAGACGGTTTTCATCCGATTAATATCGGACGCATGCATGCAGGAGATGAGCAAGCTTTTATACCATGTACACCACTGGGTATTTTAGAGATGGTTAAACAAACCGGTGAAGATATTTCTGGAAAACATGTTGTCGTTGTAGGCAGAAGCAACCTTGTAGGAAAGCCAGTAGGCCAACTTTTCTTGCAAGAAAATGCGACGGTCACGTTCTGTCACTCAAGAACAAAGAACCTTTGTGAACAAACCTTACAAGCGGATATTTTAATTGCAGCGGTAGGAAAACCGAACCTTATTACAGAAGATATGGTAAAAGCAGGTGCCGTTGTTATTGATGTTGGGGTTAACCGTAAGGAGGATGGAAAGCTTTGTGGGGATGTAGACTATGAGGCTATTAAACCGAAAGCAAAACATATCACTCCTGTTCCAGGTGGCGTTGGCCCTATGACCATCACGATGTTAATGAATAATACGGTTCTTGCTTCAAAATGGAGAAAGCAGTTAAAGGAAGTACATTAATGCAAAACAACAATCGGTATGTTCCAATATCGGCTGTAACCCGGTATATTAAGAGGCTATTTGAAAATGACGGTAACTTACAAGACGTTTGGGTAAAAGGTGAACTATCCAATGTTAAGCTCCATAGTAGGGGCCATCTGTATTTTACGTTAAAAGATGCCAACAGCAGAGTTTCTGCTGTTATGTTTGCAGGAAACAACAGACATCTAAACTTCAAACCTGAAGAAGGAATGAATGTTTTGATTCAAGGTTCATTCTCTGTTTACGAACCTCAAGGGCAATACCAGCTCTATGTCAGAACGATGCAGCAAGACGGTGTTGGTAACTTGTTTCTAGCATACGAAAATTTAAAGAGTATGTTAGATCAACAAGGTCTTTTTGATCCGATACATAAAAAGCCGCTGCCTAAATTCCCTTCAACGATTGGTGTGATCACTTCACCTACAGGAGCTGCTGTAAGGGATATCGTGACTACCATAAAGCGGAGGTTTCCGCTAGCTGCTGTCACTGTATATCCAGTCCTCGTTCAAGGACCTGGAGCTGCCCCGTCCATCGTTCGGGCGATTGAACAAGCGAATGCTTTGAATGAATCAGATGTTCTCATCGTGGGACGAGGTGGAGGATCGATAGAAGAACTGTGGGCGTTTAACGAGGAAAGTGTTGCCAGAGCGATCTTTCAATCACAACTGCCCATCATTTCTGCTGTAGGACATGAAACGGATTTTACGATTTCAGATTTTGTGGCAGATCTACGAGCTCCAACACCAACAGCTGCTGCTGAGATGGCAGTGCCCCATCTAGATGAACTAAAAGATCGTTTATTCCAAAGAAATGTTCGTCTGAAACGAGTGATGAATGAGTTTGTAGCAGGTCATCAACAGCATTTATCACGACTACAAAAATCGTATGCCTTTAAATACCCAACTCAATTGATCAAACAAAAAGAACAAGAACTGGATAGGTGTATGGATCAATTAAAACGTACGGTAGGCAGTTTTGTTGATCAGCATCAGAATCAACTCTCTCAAGTCAAGCGTCAATTATTGCTTTTTTCGCCAAGAGGTCAGCTTCAGAAGGCAAACGAAAGAGTCGTTTCTCTGCATAAAACATTGTTAAAAGAAACAAATCGTCACGTAAGGCAACACCAGAGGGATTTTTCGAACAAGATTTCTAGGCTCTCTTCCCTTAATCCTCTAGCTGTAATGGATCGCGGGTACAGCTTGACCTATAAACAAGGTAAAGACGAATTGGTCAAATCCGTATCACAGGTAAAGGTTGGAGATGCATTAACGATAAAGTTAAAAGATGGACAGGTAGATTGTCACATCACTGGAACGGAGGCGTCTTTTACAAATGACTGAAAAAACAAGCAAACTTACATTTGAAGAAGCGATGATACAACTTGAAGAAATCGTTGAAAAGCTTGAACAGGGAGATGTTCCTTTGGAAGAGAGTATCGATCTGTATCAACAAGGAATGAAACTATCCAAGTTATGTCATACGAAACTACAGAACGTTGAGAAGAAGATGGATACGATTCTGCATGAAGACGGAAAAGAAGAACCATTCGCGATTCAGGAGGAAGATCATTGATAGCGTTTGAACAATATCTTCGAGATAAAAAAACATTGGTTGAAGAAAAGATGGTTGCTTATTTAGAAAACTTGGATGCTCCAGAGACATTGAAAAAGTCGATGCTATATTCCATTTCCGCAGGTGGGAAGCGGATACGCCCGATCTTAGCACTCGCAGTCTTGGAAGCCTTTGAAAAGAACACAGAAGAAGTAGTAGACGTGGTTTGTTCAATCGAATTTGTTCATACGTATTCTTTAATTCATGATGATCTTCCTTCTATGGATAATGATGATTATAGAAGAGGGAAACTCACGAACCATAAAGTTTTTGGAGAAGCACAAGCGATCTTAGCTGGAGATGCATTATTGACAGAGAGCTTCAGCTTGATCACGAACAACTCCTATTTAACATCGGACCAAAAGGTTCAAATAATTTCTGTTTTATCTAAAGCTGCAGGTTCAACAGGAATGGTTGGTGGTCAAGTCGAAGACATAGAGGGAGAGAACAGAGAGCTCTCGTTAACGGAATTAGAAAGCATTCATGAAAAAAAGACGGGCAAGATGCTCGAATGTTCGGTGATCGTTGGGGGTATAGCAGCGGGAGCTTCTGATGAAGATCTTTTGCATTTGACGAACTATGCACGACATATCGGGATTGCCTTTCAGATTCAAGATGACATACTTGATGTAATTGGCAAACAGGAAGAAATAGGTAAACCTGTTGGAAGTGATGAAGCGAATCTGAAAACCACTTATCCGAAGATTCTTGGTCTTGATGGAGCAAAGAAAGAAATGGAAAACCATATACATATTTCTTTAGAACACTTAAACAAGATCAAAGGGAATACAGGCATATTAGCGTCCATTGCTGACTACATTATTAAAAGAAACCACTAAGAGATTGTTGCATAATTGGAAGTATGATATGATATTATTTGCTTTGGAGTGGTGCAGTATTCTAGTCAGCCCCCCATTCCTGAAGGCGGGCCTAAAAATCCGCCAAAGGGCACATCGATGAAGTTCCTTGTATTGGCTTGAGGCGCCCAGCCTTGGGTCATCGCTGGGAGTTAAGGTTGAAGGGCGATCCACAATGGCATGTGGGCGAGGACCCTTCTTCCGCGGAGGCCCCCATATTTGCGGTTTGTGTTCAAAAGACCTTACTGCGAAATGGGGTTTGAACCTGCTTAGCTTTTTTTCTTGTTAACAGGAAAAGAAGGCGAGCAGCGTAGCCTGCCTTGAGTGGAGCTTGAGGGGATTATGGTGTGAAAAGCCTGTATCGGTTGGCCGCTGATTATGAGCTTTATACCATATGAAATCTTCTCTGCAAAAGAGGCTAGGGAATGTGCGCGAGGCTGTTGAGGAAAACTCCTAGACTGTTCTGCCCTGACACCTTTTAGGGATTATAGTGCGGACTAAGTGGTAATCTAGTCTAACGTTTGGCGACAGCGTTAAGAAGAGAGTAAAGGGAAACCGCGAATATGGCGACATTTCGTACTCTTCTGGGAAAACCTACTGGACCTAAGCCGCAGTCTTTACTTAATAAGGTGACCACTCCCTATTACATAAAGTGACCAAAAAGTGAGGAGTTATGCATGAAGCATTCCTTTACTAAAACACTCAAATGGAGTACAAGCATTGCCGTTATCACTCTTGTGTTAGCGGCTATTTTTACAGTTGTATCCTCTTTTTTGTTAAATGGAGTTTCGTGGGCGATAGGGATGGGAATCGTCTTTCTAATCGTCTTAACCGGGGTTCTGTTTGACATAGTGGGAGTAGCATCAACCGCTGCGAAAGAAGTTCCATTTCACGCGATGGCTTCTGAGAAGGTTCCTGGAGCAAGACATGCTATAATCATTACAAGAAACGCAGATCGTGTGGCGAATTTTTGTAACGATGTTATTGGTGATATCTCTGGAATCGTTAGCGGAACAGCATCTGCTGCAGTTGTTGTAGAACTTACACTCTCTATGGGGAATAGGTCTGGATCAAACTCTGAATATTTGATCTCGATCGTCTTCACTAGTGTAGTTGCTGCACTTACTGTAGGAGGCAAAGCGTTAGGAAAGTCATATGCGATCAACCACTCAACCTTTATAATTTTTCAGGTTGGGCGTTTATTATATTTTTTAGAGGAAAAATTAAGAATTAAACTGCTATCGCCTGCTAAAAGAGAGAAGAAAAGGCGTTAATGGAAAGAGAGGCATATTCCATGAACCTGGAAGAAATCCAAGATCCTCAGTTTTTGAAAACGTACGAAACTGAACAATTAAATAAATTAGCGGCCGAAATCCGTTCTTTTCTAATTGAAAAACTTTCAGTTAGAGGAGGGCACCTAGGTCCTAACCTCGGCGTTGTAGAATTAACGCTTGCCATGCACAAAGTCTTTGACAGTCCGAAAGACAAGTTTATTTGGGATGTAGGTCATCAAGCCTATGTCCACAAGATTCTTACCGGAAGAGCATCTCAGTTCGATACACTTCGTCAGTACAAGGGACTATGTGGATTTCCAAAACGTATTGAAAGCGAACATGATGTATGGGAAACGGGACACAGTTCTACGTCACTTTCTGCTGCGATGGGTATGGCGATCGCAAGAGACCTGAAAAAAACAGATGACAAAGTTGTTGCTGTCATTGGTGATGGTGCTCTAACAGGCGGGATGGCTTTAGAAGCGCTCAACCATATCGGACATGAAAAGAAAGACTTGATCGTTGTGCTTAACGACAATGAGATGTCGATCGCTCCGAATGTGGGAGCTCTTCATAACGTTTTAGGACGCATGAGAACAGCTAGAAAATATAATAAAGCCAAAGATGAACTAGAGTCTTTAATCCGTAAAATTCCTGCGTTTGGCGGTAAATTAGCTGCTACAGCAGAACGTGTAAAAGATAGCTTAAAGTACCTATTAGTATCAGGGATGTTTTTTGAGGAGCTAGGTTACACCTACTTAGGGCCAGTCGATGGTCATGATGTAGATGACTTGATCGAGAATCTAACATATGCCAAAAAGACGAAAGGTCCGGTAATCATCCACGTTCTTACAAAAAAAGGAAAAGGATATGAACCGGCTGAGAGTGATAAGAAAGATAGCTGGCATGGTGTAGGTCCATATAAGATTGAATCAGGTCAGCAGATCAAACCACAGCAAATTGGACCATCTTATAGCGGTGTTGTCAGTAAGACTCTTGAGACACTTTCACATAAAGATGATCGTATTGCCGTGATAACACCAGCCATGACGATCGGCTCAAAGTTAACTGATTACGGAAAAGCGTTTCCTGATCGTTTGTTTGACGTTGGTATCGCAGAACAACATGCTACAACGATGGCAGCTGGACTTGCAACGCAGAATATGAAACCTGTCCTATCGATCTATTCTACGTTCTTGCAGCGAGGTTACGATCAAGTGGTTCATGATGTAGCTAGACAGAACTTGAATGTTGTTTTTACAATTGACAGATCTGGTCTCGTTGGTGCTGATGGAGAAACGCACCAAGGTGTATTTGATATTGCCTTCTTGCGTCATATTCCAAATATGGTGTTGATGATGGGGAAAGACGAGAACGAACTTCAGCACATGGTATACTCTGCTCTAAAATATGAAGATGGTCCGATTGCGATCAGATTCCCTAGAGGAAACGGTTCCGGAGTTCCAATGGATGAAGAGTTTGAGAACATTCCAATTGGTACTTGGGAAGTGCTGAAAGATGGAGATGACGTTGCGATTCTAACATTTGGAACTACGATTCCAATGGCGCTTGAAGCGTGGGAGATCCTTGCGAAATCAGGTGTCTCAGCACGCGTGATCAATGCTCGTTTCATCAAACCGCTTGACTCAAAGATGTTAAAAGAGCTCTATTTTGAAAACATGCCAATTCTAACGTTAGAAGAGGCTGTTCTTCAGGGTGGTTTCGGAAGTGCGGTTTTAGAGCATGCGGCTGATCATCAAGCAAATGTAATTATTGATCGTATGGGAATTCCTGATTGCTTTATCGAGCATGGAAGTGTAACAAAATTATTAGAAGAGATCGGAATTACAACCCCTGATCTTGTTGAGCGTGTGAAAGCACTTGTAAAACGAAAGGCAGAAAAGGGTCTTCTTACATGAAAAAAGAACGGGTAGATGTACTGCTTGTCAATCGCGGACTTTGTGAAACGCGAGAAAAAGCTAAACGATCGGTTATGGCTGGACTCGTGTATTCAGGAACGAACCGAATGGATAAGCCAGGTGAAAAAATAGAACAAGATGCGCCTCTTCATGTTAAAGGAGATGTTATTCCTTATGTAGGAAGAGGTGGACTGAAACTTGAAAAGGCTCTTAAGATCTTTGATTTTGATGTCAAAGAAAAGATTGGAATGGATATTGGAGCTTCAACTGGTGGATTTACGGATTGTGCGCTTCAAAACGGTGCTTCCTATATCTATGCGATCGATGTTGGCTACAATCAACTTGCTTGGAAACTCAGAAACGATTCAAGAGTAGCTGTTATGGAAAGAACGAACTTTAGATATGTAACACCTGATCAGCTTCAAAAGGGGATACCCCATTTTGCAACGATAGATGTTTCATTCATTTCTCTACGAATCATTCTTCCTGTACTAACTCAGCTCATGCCAACTGGTGATGTGATCGCTTTGATCAAGCCTCAGTTTGAAGCAGGACGTGAAGAAGTTGGCAAGAAAGGAATCGTTAGAGATCTAAAAGTTCATAAACGTGTGATCGAAGAGATAACAGACTTTGCCCACAAAACAGGGATTAATCCTGTTGCATTGTCTTTTTCACCTATAACTGGTGGGGATGGCAACATTGAGTTTTTAATGCATGGGAAAGTAAATAATGAGGACTCTCGAACAATAACTTTAGAAGATATTGAAGAAGTTGTTAAGTCAGCTCATGAAACATTAAAGAAAGAGCGGGAATAAATTTCTCGCTCTTTTTTTTATTCTGTTAATGAAAAATTTACATCCTATGCACAATAGTATAAGATAAAGGCAGAATGTGACAGTGTAAATTGAGGTGGAATCACAAGTGAATAAAGGACAACGACATATTAAAATACGTGAAATGATCAGCAACCATGATATTGAGACACAAGACGACTTAGTGGAACTGCTCAAGAAAGCAAACTTTAATGTAACGCAAGCAACGGTTTCCCGAGATATCAAAGAACTGCATCTTGTGAAAGTGCCGATGAACGATGGTCGCTACAAATACAGTCTTCCGGCTGACCAAAGGTTTAACCCACTGCAAAAATTAAAAAGAACGCTGACTGACAGCTTTATCAGTATTGATTATGCAGATCATCTAATCATTATGAAGACACTTCCGGGTAATGCAAATGCCATTGGGGCGTTAATTGATAAGCTAGATTGGGAAGATTTAATGGGAACGATCTGTGGCGATGATACAATCTTGATTATTTGTCGTTCTAAAGAAGTTAGTTCAGATGTTTCGCAGCGCTTTTTAGATATGCTGTAATTTTTTAAATAAGGTGTGATGTAATTGCTGGCAGAATTAAGTATTCGTAATTTTGCTATTATTGATTCTTTGAGTGTTTCTTTTAGTAAAGGATTAACCGTATTAACAGGTGAAACAGGAGCAGGGAAGTCCATCATCATCGATGCGATCGGTCTTTTGATCGGTGGCAGAGGCTCTACAGAATTTGTACGCTATGGTACTCAAAAAGCTGAGATAGAAGGTTTGTTTCATATTCATCCAGGTCATCGTGTGTATGATAAATGTGAGGAATTTGGAATTACGATTTCGGATGAAGATGAGATGGTTGTACTTAAAAGAGATATTACAGAGAACGGTAAAAGCATTTGCAGAGTAAATGGAAAGCTTGTTACATTGTCTGTTCTTAAAGAGATCGGACAGGCATTAGTAGACATACATGGGCAGCATGAAACGCAATATTTAATGCAGCCTGATAAGCATCTTTTTTTACTCGATAGCTTTGGTGATAAGGATTTTAAACAAGAGTTGGTATCGTACGAATCAACATTCAAGGACTATAAAGAAATCAACAAACAGCTATCTGAGCTCTCTAGAAATGAACAAGAGATCGCTCAGAGAATTGATTTGCTCGAATATCAATATCAAGAAATAGCAGGTAGCAATCTTATTCCTGATGAAGATGTTAAGCTTGAGGAAGAAAAACGAATGCTTTCAAATTTTGAAAGAATACACGGCTCTCTTCAGGATGCATACCATAATCTTTATGGAGAAGGAAAGGCGCTTGAACTCGTTTCTAGTGCACTTGCTGATTTTTCGCAAGTTGCAGCACTAGATGAGTCTTTAAAAGCTGACGAAGAACAATTTGGAAACAGCTTTTATGTCCTTGAAGAGCTTACATATAAGATTCGGGACATGTTTGATTCCTTAGAATACAACCCGGAAAGGCTTAACAGCATCGAATCACGTCTTGATGAACTGAGTAAGCTTAAACGTAAATATGGTTCTTCAGTTAAAGAAATGATCGATTATAGTGAAAAGATCAAAAAAGAGTTAGAACTCATTCAAAACAAGGATAATCATATTGAAGAACTCAAGAAGAAGCAGGAAAAGCTTATAGCTAAACTTGAGGTATCAGGGAAAAAACTGACTAAGAGAAGAGCAGAGACAGCTAAAGTCTTAAAAAACAGCATCCAGCAACAGCTAAAAGAACTTTATATGGAAAAAACAAAGTTCGAAGTTGTGATGAAGCGGATTGAAGATGATCAATTTTTGAGGACTGGATTGGATTCTGTAGAATTTTACATCTCTCCGAATCCTGGCGAGCCGCTCAAACCACTATCAAAAGTAGCATCAGGTGGCGAGCTCTCAAGGATCATCTTAGCATTGAAAACTATTTTCTCTGAGAATCAAGGGATTACCGCGATTATCTTTGATGAAGTGGATACTGGGGTTTCTGGACGAGTTGCTCAAGCGATCGCGGAAAAGATCTACAAAGTTTCTATAGGTTCACAAGTTCTTTGTATTTCTCATCTACCACAAGTTGCAGCGATGTCAGACACACATCTTCACATCTCAAAGGATACGCTTCAAGGAAGAACGGTTACAAAAGTTCTCACACTAAAAACGGATGAAAAAGTGAATGAAATAGGCAGAATGATCTCAGGTGTTGAGATTACTGATCTTACAAGGCAACATGCTCAAGAATTATTAGAGCTTGCAGCTTCCATCAAAAAGACATCATAAACTTTATTCATGAAAAAGCTATCCATTTAAGGAATAGCTTTTTCTTTTTTCTTGGTTATAAACTCATGGTCCATAGGCTAAATTAAAGGTACAGCCATGGTGAGGGTGTGAGCTAGGAGCGAGGAGAGTGTATGATGTATAAGGATTTACTTCGGCGAATGATCGGCGTTATTCTCCTTGGAAGTTTAGTGGGAATCGGTTTTTTGACTCCTGTGCGTGAATATGTAGCATTGCCTGAATCGATTACCTTTTTTGAAGGACAGCATGTCTTACAAGCCCTTCCTGTTGGCACAAACATGAAACAGGAAGAAGCAAATATTTATACGACCGCAATGGAAAGCGAACATAAAGTTTCGATACAAGCCAAAACAAACGGTGATAGCATGGCAACTCTCGAAGCAGCAAGTTTTCCCATAAAAAAGATGAATGTAAAAGTTTTATCCGATCTAAAGGTAGTACCAGGTGGACAATCAATAGGAGTGAAGCTAAATACTCTAGGGGTTCTGATTGTGGGACATCACCTTGTAAATACAACAGCTGGAAAACAATCTCCGGGTGAAATTGCCGATATTCAAGTAGGAGATATTATTACCAAAATCAACGGAAAAAATATTAAAAAAATGGGAGATGTAAGTCCATTTGTTAAACAATCTGGGGAAACTCGAAGTCCTTTAGATGTAACCATCATTCGAGATGGTAAAACGTTTCATAAAACACTTACTCCTCTGCAAGACAAGAATGATCAGTCATATCGCATAGGACTATATATTCGCGATTCAGCAGCTGGGGTGGGAACACTTACGTTTTTTGATCCAGCATCATTTAAATATGGAGCACTTGGTCATGTTATTTCAGATATGGATACGAAAAAGCCAATTAAGGTAAACAACGGAGAAATCCTAGGGTCTACCGTGACTTCCATAGAAAAAGGTTCGAACGGCCATCCAGGAGAAAAGCTTGCGCGTTTTTCCAATGACCAAAGAGTTTTAGGGGATATTTCAAAAAACAGCCCTTTTGGAATTTTTGGAAAGTTAAACGACAGTTTATCGAATGGGGACTGGAATAAACCATTGCCAATCGCCCTATCTCATCAGGTAAAAGAAGGTCCGGCAAAGATTCTGACTGTAGTTAACGGGTCGAAGGTTAGAGAATTCGATGTTGATGTCGTAAGCTCTGTGCCGCAAAAGTTTCCCGCTACAAAAGGAATGGTCATTAAAATTACAGATCCCGAGCTTTTAAAAATTACCGGTGGGATCGTTCAAGGAATGAGTGGAAGCCCGATCATTCAGAACGGTAGGATTATTGGAGCAGTTACGCACGTATTTGTAAATGACCCAACATCAGGTTACGGGGTTCATATCGAGTGGATGCTTGATGAAGCAGGAGTAGACATCTATAAAGATGCAAAACAAGCGAGTTAAATGAACGAAACCGGTTGAACTTTACCGGTTTTTTTTTGATGATTTTCTTTTACTTTTTAGATAATTTAGACAATCCTATGAAAATTTTGTATAATGAGGGATATAAAGAAAATTCGACAAAAGAACTTCCGTAAATATAATAACTGTCGAAATTCAAAGTAAATTGAAGAAAATAGCTCTATCTGCTGCAAAAACAAAATAATTTTAAAAAATTTAAAACAAAATAAAGGGATTTAAGATTTATTGTTGAAATGTTACATTGGGAAAAACAAGAAATTGTTGGATGGGGAGGAAATAATGGTGCAAAAAATTAAAGTTTGTCTAGCTGATGATAATCGTGAACTGATTAGTCTTTTGAGGGAGTATCTTTCAAGTCAAGATGATATGGAGGTAATCGGGGTAGCTTACAACGGTCAAGAATGTTTGTCCGTTTTAGAGAATAAAGATCCTGATGTATTAGTTCTTGATATTATCATGCCTCATTTAGATGGATTAGCTGTGCTTGAGAAGATCAGATCTAGCGATGATCTACCACAGCCGAATGTTATCATGTTAACGGCGTTTGGTCAGGAAGATGTAACGAAAAAAGCCGTAGACTTAGGTGCATCATACTTTATTCTAAAGCCATTCGATATGGACAATCTGGCAAGTCAGATCCGTCAGATCTGTGGAGCAGAGAAATCAACTGTTCAGCGTGCGTCCGGAAACAGTCGAAATAACTTTCAATCTACAATTAACAATAAACCGCGCAATCTGGATGCGAGCATCACAAGTATCATTCATGAAATCGGGGTTCCCGCTCATATTAAAGGATACATGTACTTAAGAGAAGCGATCTCTATGGTATACAATGATATTGAACTATTAGGATCAATCACGAAGGTCCTTTATCCAGATATCGCGAAAAAATTCAATACAACCTCTAGCCGTGTTGAACGTGCTATACGTCATGCGATTGAAGTAGCATGGAGTCGTGGAAACATCGATAGCATTTCATCATTGTTTGGCTATACAGTATCCATGTCAAAAGCAAAACCTACGAATTCAGAGTTCATCGCGATGGTCGCGGATAAACTTCGAATCGAACATAAAGTTATGGCATAAATACTTACCCGTTGATAATACTGGTTTTAAAGGACTTATCCAATAATTGTTATTCAATGCAATTTGACCGATAAACTTCTTTTTGAACCTATAAATAAAACGTTTGTTTACCGAAAGACATCATTTTTTATTGGTATGTAAATTTACCAGTAAAGGATGGTGTCTTTTTTTGTTGTTATCTGATATTGAACTGCAAATGGACAATTTCATGTTGTACTGTTCAAGTAAGAATTTGTCTAAAAAAACATTAAGTAGTTATGAACAGACCTTACGTTTATTTGTTCTGTACATGGAAGAACAATTTCAAATCAATGAAGTAGGTAAAGTGAAATCTGCACATATTAGACATTACATTAAATACTTAAGAGAACGTGGGAAGTATACCGTGGTTTCAAATAATGCTTCTACAAAGGTAAATCATCCTGATCATAGGAACGATTTTAACAAACCGATTAGCGACACAACAGTTGCTAATTACCTTCGTAATATAAAAGTGTTTTTTAACTATTTGTATAGCGTAGAAAGAGAAATAAAGGTAAATCCGGTCGAAAACATACAGAATATAAAACCTTTACGAAAACAAAAAGCATTATTGACCAGTGAAGAAATAGTAAAGGTGTTAAGGCAGTTTGATACAACAACCTTTCACGGCTATAGGAACTGGATTGTAACACGATTACTGCTAGATACCGGCATGAGAATATCAGAATGTTTATCACTTAAAGCAGATAATCTTGATTTTAAAAACAAAGCGATTTTGATTGATAATCCTAAAAATCGGCAGCAGCGTTATGTGTATTTCTCGTTTAAGATGTCCAGTGATCTAAAAAGATGGTTATTGTACCATGACCGCTATTCAAATAGTGATTTTATGTTTCCTACAATACGTGGGACTGAATTAGAAGTTAGGAATTTCGAGAAGTCACTAAGGGATGCGGGTAAGAGGGTAGCAGTACCAATTCATCCGCACCAGTTAAGAAACAATTTTGCAAAGTACTATTTGCTAAACGGAGGTGATTGGGTATCTTTATCACGTATTTTAGGACATTCCAGTGTGGAAGTTACACAAAAAGCATATTTAGATTTTACAGATAAAGAAATTGGTCAGAAGTATCAAAAACATTCACCTTTAAATAATTTAAAGATCTAGAAGGGGGAAGAACCATGGTTCCAAATTATAAGGCATACAACACAAAAGAAAAAGGCGTATATGTATCAGTGGATAGTAATTATTTTAAGATTTCAGATGCAAAAGAAGTTTACCGAAACTCACTAGACAATAAGTGTAAAGACGATTCAATTCTATTGGAAGTTACAAATGAAAAATTAAAGAAGAAGATTGTGGTAATTTCAATTGGTGTGAGGGATGCAGAAGCAATAGCTTTGGCATTATTACACCTATGTCACTCGATTAAAGATTAATGTAAAAAAGCCACGTGTTCCCGCACGTGACCAAGTAAAACAAGCTTATAAAACTGAATAGCTGAACACTATCAGCTTTAATTACCTTCATTTTATCGAAAAAATTTTGATGATGCAAGGCGTCTTAAGTATTGCCTTTTTTGAAAAAAGGTTTGATGGTAGTTCACTTGCTGGAATGCCTAATAATAGCAAGTAAAACTAACCTTGATATGTTAGCTGAAGCAAATGCAGAATGTTCAGCGTTTCCATTAAAAGCAGTTCCCTGTTTCTGCTTGGAAAGTCTTTGTGGAGAACGCACATAATCGGTTCGGGTGGTTGCTTGGTGCATTAAGGTGCAGGTAGTGATGAACAAAGAAGATCAGCATGCAGGACAAGCTTTGTATGTAAAAAGTTCATTGTGGTGAAAACTAGCGTTTAAATAGGGGTGAACAAACGGATACAATCCCTGAAGGGAAATTCAGTAGTTCATGGACGTCTGCTTTAAGCTTTCAGAATTTTTATTATCTGTTAGCTAAAAGGTAGACGTTTTTGAGTCCAGCCGTTTTCCACCCATCCAAAAAATTCAGGTAAAAAGCAAAAGAAAAAGCAATACCTTTTATTGTTTTCAGGTACAGAAAATGATGATTTTGCTAATCTGAACAACAGTTAAATTATACCAATTAACTCGGTTTATGAGATATAATTGAATACACTATGCATGTTAAGGAATTAAGAAGGAATGGGGGATAAAATGGCTGGCACAAAAGCAAAGAAGCAAACTATGTTTGATGAATTTGAAATTAAAGGGTATTGGTGGATACCAGGGGGAAAAAAGTATGACACTGCAGGTATATTGTTTTATAAAGAACGAGGTATACATTTAGAGTTAATTGGTTCTTTTAGTTCGGATGCATTTTCATTACTTGATGAAAAGTACGATGTGATTCATGGCTTTTCAGATAAAGGAGAAGAGTTTACCCTTTTAAATGTTACTGTAAAGAACTCACAATCAAGCATTCCAGGATTTAAAACACAGACATTTTCAATTCAGTCGTTTTTAGTCGGTGGTTATTTTAATTCAGAAGAGGAAATGCATTTTTATGGATTGAAAGTTAACACTTCTTATTTTACCCAATGGCTAAGCAGACCTATATTTAAATATAAATCAACCTACGAACAAGAAACTTCAATATTGGCTGAACAAGAAGTTAAATACAGTGGTGTAGATACATTCAAACATTATGTAGATAGTATTAGTGCTACCATTGAAGAAACACATTATTTAAACTTTATCCCTGATTTATCTGAAAGAATATTATGGACTAATAAAAGTGGGATTAAAATTATCCCCGATGAAAACCAAAATTTGCAATGGTATCGAACAAACATGTATTTATTAAAGAATTTATTCCACCTGTTTATTGGACATCCATTATACTTTGACAGTCTTGTTTTTTATGGTGAAAAAGAAAAACTTAGAAATTCTGATGATTATGTAAGAAAACAATATTTTTATTTTTTTGGTCAAGACAAATCAAAGCTTAAAAAGAAATTTAATTGGTCAGATGTTATAGTGAACTTTAATGATGTTGAACACCATTTATCAAATATTTTAAACCATTGGTTTGAAAAGCACGACAAATTAGAAGTAGTATATGACTTGCACTTTGATGAATTTTACAAGGATATTTACATCAATACTACATTTTTAAATACAATACAGGTTTTAGAAATATATCACAGAAATATGTACGATGGTAAAGTATACGATAAGAAAGAATACCGTGCACTAATCAAAGAATTAAAACAACATTTAAAAGAAAACTTTCCTGAAGATTTCACAAAGATTATCAGTGATAAAGTTAACTATGGTAATGAATATTCCCTTGCACAGAGAATTAAAGAGTTAATTAACAACTTTGAAGAAAGCACTAGAACCATGCTAGTTGGAACTGAAGAAGATGTTGATAAATTTGTAAGGCAAATGGTTGAAACCAGGAACTACTTAACACATTATGATTCCGATAAGAAAAAACATCTACTAACAGAACCTTATGATAAGTATTTTGCGATTCAAAGATTACGGGCAATTGCAACGCTAATTCTATTTAAAGAAGTAGGACTTGATGAATCGTTTATGGTGGATAAGATTTGTAAAAGTAAACAGTACTCTTATGGTTTGAAAGAAGCAAAAAAACTGTTGAACTGAGATAGTAGAATTTAATGAAGTGATCAACCATGGAAGGGTACAAGTATCTGAAAAAAAGAAAAGCCATTTTACCCTATTGGGAAAGAAGGGTAGAACAGCTTAAAATAAACTTTAAATGTTCTTGCCAGAGGGATAGAATCCTTTCCTTTTATCACCTAGAATTAATACTTTGATACTTTCCTTAGAAACCCTAAACCTATAGCTATCTTTATCAAGTTTTTCAGGTTCGTAACCAGCTTTTATAAATCGATCTACCACACCATTTGATAAGGTGGATATTATCGCTTCTTCTTCAGCCTCATTAAAGATAATTATTGTTTCCTTTTCGTATCTACTTAACATTAAAAAATCCTCCTTGTTTTTTAGTGGAAAACATCTTTCCAAATTAGTAACGAAACAAGGCACTATTTCAGACATTAGAAAGTTTAGATTTTTAAAGAATGTGTATTAGATCACATGGAATTAAAAAAAATGGAACTTTTTAGTAGACAAGTTCTTTAGATTTAAAATATAATAAAAGTACGGTGTGGAAGACACGGGGTTTATATCAAGTCTAAAAATAAAAATAAACCATTTACAAGCCGTTAACTCAAACAAAAATCCACTGATAAAAATAAAACAAATCCTATAACCAAAAAAGCCCAAATGAGAAGAAAAAAGTAGGGGCGGACAATAAAAATTGATAGGTAAAAAATAGTGAAGAGTGGTAAAAACAAATAGGCTAACTTTAAATCAAAACAAGATAGGCTGTTTTTCCCTTACCCAACTACGCCGAATAAGACTCGGAGGGTAATTAAGTATGAAACCATTCTTCACTCGTTTTAAACGAAACTTTATCAGCAAAAGATTTTGGGCTGATGTAGTTTCAAAGGTAGTAGTCGGTTTAATTATTTGGCTATTTAAAGACACGTTACTTTAAAAAAGGTCCCATCCTAAGAGGCGTAAGTTTTGCCAAATTAGGTGGGCCTTTTTTAGTGTAGCACCTTACATTACCTAAACCTTTTAGCAATCCTTGTTATTTCATCAAGATCTATAGATAAATCCTTTAACTTTAACGAATCAATTGGGAATACTGTTTCTGCATATTGACGGCGGCCAGCAATGACTTCTATCTCTTGGATTTGTCGATTAATATCCCTATAATCGTGTAGGATCTCAGTTTCTTTAAGAACAGCTAAAGTATAAACTTTTCTAGCTTTCACCATTCGTTCATAAGCTTCATCGCAGACCATGTTGTTTTCTTCAAAAAATAACTTTTGTAGAGGCCTGATCTCGTCAGCTGCTTGCTGCTTATATAGTAAAAGCAAGTTTTGAATAACGATTAAATCTTCACTTTTCTCCTGATATTCAACTTGCAGCTTTTCAAGTGTTTTCCTGATCTTTGCTTCCTGGGAACGATCACCTGTGAAAACTCGTCTTTGAACAGCTTCAGGGATCTCTTTTTCTTTAATGAATTGAATTTCTAATGATAGATCCTCAAGGCGTTTGGATGTTTCCTGGATCTGGTCATTTATAGATTTTGTTTTTTCGTTATACTTGGCGATAAATGCAGCCACTTTCTTTTTAACAGTCATAATCTTACTCCTTTTCATGTATGATTAGTTCCGGGTATAGTTCTACCAGTTTCGGCAGATCGTTGCGATCAATCTCCGCTAAACCATCTTTAAATTTAATGCCTGCACGTGTTCCCGTAAAACGATAAATGCGTGTATGTCCTTTAAGATTTTTTGAATAGAAAGCCTTTATTTCAACCTTAATTCTTTGATTTTTAAAATAGTCTCGAATGTATTGTAGTCGTTCATTCATGGTCCTGATCTCCTTCTATAAGTATTTGAATGTTAAGATCTATATCCGATTTACCTTCCCTGAATTGATATTTGCTGATATTGTGTTTTAGCGTGTGGTACAGGGAAAGAAAATATAGCTTATTTGCCAGAATCTTTCTTGTTTTAGCATTGAAAACTCGTTTTCGATCCTGCTGCTGCAGATCTCTTAAAGCTTCAGTCGCTTTGAATTTTCGTTGGAATAGAAGTTGATTAAAGATATTTGGCTGCAAACCTAATTTAGTATCAATAAAGTTGATTTCAATACGATCAATCTTTCTGATCAGCAGATCCATTTTTAAGTTGAATTCCTCTTTACTAATTACCTCTCCCGTAAATTCGGCAGCATATTCCTTCAATTCTTTCAGGATTGCTTCAATGTATTTCATAATTTTTCCCTTTCTTAATGGCCATTGAGTTTATTAGTATTAATTCAGCCACTTCTATGCCGTGATCCATAAATAGATCAAGAATTTTCTCTTTTTGCCACTGTTTAAAACTATCATTGTCGAGATTATATTTAACGGCTTGGGGTGTGCAATTTAGTCTGTAGCCAATATGTTTTAAACGAAGCTGATAAAGTGCTGTAACAGCCTTAATAGTGACTGGGTCTAAAAGTTCCAAAATGGTGTGTTTACTATAATTGTTCATCCATGATCTCCTTTGGTACCTAAAAAGCTTAATATAAGTCTGATTTTTTCAGGCTTTATATTAGACAATTAAGGTATGGCTTTAACTTGTTGAAAGACTTGTTTAAACTCGCCTTTACAATCCCTATTACGCTTAGATAGGTGAAAGTTCTATTAGAACTCTTTTTTGTTATTAAACTGTAATATTAGAGGGAAATCTCTTGGATATTTATCGATAAATCTATTCCATAAAAATTGGTTATCACTTTTAGTTTTGCGACTTTCATGTTTCGGTCCATATAAAATACTTAACAAATCAAAAAGGCAAACTCTACTGGGCCAAGAGTAGTTTCTGATAATTTCCAAGAAGTTATCGAATAATGCTATAGACTTAGCTTCATTTATTACAGTGAAATCATCTTTTGCATTCCCAGCTACAATTTCTCTAAATACCTTAGTAAACCCAACACTTTAAACAAGCCTAAACATAACAAAATTTTCATTACCCTCTTCGTTGAATTCAATAATATATTTAATTCACAATTCCTCCATTTCCTTAGCCATTTGCTTATTGAAGGACCTTTCCAATGCTGATATTCCTTTTAGCTTTGTTGTTACCAAATTAATCACCTCATAATTTTTTTGAAGGTTGCAGTAGTTCCAAATGCTTTTCTGTTACCATCTCACTGTCAATAACGTAAGGGGTTTGAAAAACAGACAATATCCTTTTATTCTTACAACATTCATAGTGCCATCAATTTTTTGTCTGAAAAAAAGTTTTATAACGTTACTCAAATGAAGTGACAAATTGAAATATATATCGAATATAAACATGTATAGGGTAGGTGGAACACCTATAGGTATAACACTATATACATTCTATTTGTCCTTCATATAAATACGAAGGAGAATACAATGGAAAAAAGACTGTATAAAATTGGCGGCGAAATTATCAGATCAAATATTTTAAAGGCAGATTCATATCAAGAACTGCAGATTAAAATAAGGAAAAGAATAAATGGAAAATATTCGTCTTCAAAAGTAAAATGGATATGGAAAATACAGGATTTATTCAGAAATTCAGAACTTGTAAAGTTACCAAACGGGTACTATGAATATGACCATAGTAAGTTATATAGTGCTTTAGAATTTACTATTGAAAAAAAGGCAAACTGGCTAGAAAAAAAATATAAATATGTAAGACTATCATTTCATGATTTTGAAGCTGAACTTTGGAAGATAACCTATGACGCTATTGATTATTATGAAATATGGGTAGATGACACGGAGTTTACCCTGGTTGAAACTTTAGAACTTTATTGGAAAACTCGCATGATTGACTTTATTAAAAGTTGCTTATATACAATTAAACATGGTGATTGGTATAAATCTGCTTCACTCTCTGAGGATTTCGAGAGTGTTTGGCCGGATAATAATCTTGAAATTGAAAAACAACTTCTATATAAGCAAACAGTAGCCGAGATGCTTGCAGCTGTTGAATTGAATGAACAGGAAAGAAAGCTATTGTATCTTATATATGACTATCCAAGCAGAAGCTATAGGGAATGGGGTAAAGAGTTGGGGATAAATCACCCGGAAAAAGTCAGGCGATTGTTTTTATCCATTCAGAAAAGGTTGACAAAATACAATCCATTCATATAAACCACTCTCTAGTTGGGTACTAAAGTATACAGTAATAGGGCCGGTGTTTGTTTATACTCCTTGAAAAAGTAAAGACAATCTATAAGGTTACATACAAAAATTACGGAAGAATTGTCATCCTAATAAATTGTTAGGGGATCTGTTCCCTACTTCAATCATGGTTTTGCATCTTGTAAATGTCATGTAATGACAAGCAGCAGTCTGGATCTGCTTTTTAAAAATTCAAAAATAGTGTCATAACTCAATAGTATTGACACCGAATTTAATACACTGTAAAATCAAGACTTGAGAAGGTGTCATAACTTATAGTCATAAATAATGAGTGGAATTGAGGCTAATACATATGAAATTCGGGTACGCACGAGTAAGCACTGTTTCACAAGAATTAAAAGTACAATTATCAGCGTTACAAAAAGAAAACTGTGACCAGATTTACTCTGAAAAGTTTACAGGTACTAAATCTGATAGACCACAACTTAAAGTAGTTTTAACACTATTAGAAGAAGGTGACACGCTGGTTGTTACTAAATTGGATAGACTAGCTAGGAATACTGTAGAAGGAATTGAGATAGTAAGAAACCTATTTTCCAAAGGTGTTAGGGTTCACGTTTTAAATGTGGGACTTTTAGAAGACACAACTATGGGGAGGTTCTTTTTAACAACTTTGTTAGCTGTGGCTGAAATGGAAAGAAACTTGATTGTAGAACGTACTCAGGAAGGTAAAGCTATAGCTAAACTACGAAAGGATTTTAAAGAGGGCCGGCCAAAAAAGTTCAGTATAAAACAAATAAATCATGCTTTAAAGCTTTTAGAAACAAATAGTTATAAAGAAGTTGAAAACATGACTGGCATTAGTAAAAGCACTTTAATACGTGCAAATAAAAAGGCTACACAGTAGTTATAGTGTAAGCCTTTTATTTAGGGCAGCTAAGCATATTTCTAACAAATCATTCTCAAATGATTTTTAATTTCATTCTAATGATCATTTTTTTGTGTTTTTTAAATATTTATCCTTTAATGTATCATACTTCTTTAATTCATAAATGTTTCTAAAAGTATGTTCAACAATCTCTAATCCTTCAACTATTATCTTACCGCTAGGATTATTTAACTTATGTACTGTTTGGTTACCCAACTTTCTAATGATATGTAAAATAACTGTTTGTCTTTCAGCAAGTATTCCATTTTCAGCAAGACCATTTATTCTACCATTTAAGTTTCCACTTCTAACTTGTTTATTATCTTTTGTTAATAATACCTTTCCAGTTTCTTCATCTGTTACATAACCATCCTTTATAGACAAATCATTGCAAATACCTTCAATTATCATTCTTAGACCAGCTGCAGCCATTAAATAATATTTCATTTGATAATTAGCTATTACTTGTCTATATAATTCCTTTAATAATTCAGGCAAATGTTGGAAATCTATAATATCATAGTGGTTATCTTTATTAGTTAATGGTTTAGGTGGATAAATTGTAATGTCATCTATATCAATATGTACGTCTTCCTCAGGGTGAAAGAAGTGTAAAGATGGATCGTCATATTCTTTTATGAAGGTAACCGTTTCACACCCCATACATTCAACTATCATATAATCTTCTGTCCAATAATAATTCCATTCAGAATCTTCCTCTCCGATTGTATGTTTTGCCAAGATATAATGTTTATTTTCATTTTTACATTTTCTACAATAAACCCTAGTTCTATATTGTTGTTTTTCCATAACTTCATTCACCTCACAATAATCTAATGATAAATTTCGACAAAAAGAATTATTTTCCTCTTATTCCCCAAAAAACGGTGGTTATGGATTAAATTCTATGTTAAATCCCTTTTTTCTCGTGCTTGATTATAAATTAACCAAGGATTTGTCTAGCCTTATAAAGTTTAGACTTCTTTTATCTTAAACCTCATCCCTGAATACCAATAAAACTTATATAGCACCCCATAGCACAGCACCCACAGCACCAAGCACAGCAGCAGCCACAGGCCAGGCCACACAGCCAGGCACAGCAGCACACGCAGCCATGCAGCACAGGCGAAGGCCAAGCACAAGGCCAAGCAGCAGCCAGGCGAAGCAGCAGGCACAGGCAAGGCAGCCAGGCAAGGCCAAGCAGCAAGCAGCCGCCAGGCAGCAGCACCACCAACACACCCACCAACACACCCAAAACAGGCAAAGATCAGCAGCCTACCCATACCCGGCACACGGGGGACCCGGGGGACCCGGGGGGACAGGACCCGGCAAAAGAGGTCTGCCAAAAATTTTTAATAATTTTTTAAATCTCGGTCCGGATTGGTCTGTTTTGTAGATCTATTCCGTATATAATCTGTGGTGATTAAAAACAGAGTTGCCTTAAAGAAAAAACATGAATTTGAATTAAACTATTGAATAATCGCTGTGTGATTCTACCTGGTCCCTACAAAAGAAGTTTCTAAAAAATTCGTATCATTTTTTGTATTATTCAACCATTTTAAGAAAGTAGTGCTAAAATCAAAATGGGTTGTAAAAAAATACCTTTAAGTAAGGGGATTAATTTAATGAGAGATTGGATTTTAAATATATTAGAAGGTTATTCTGATCTAACAAAACTTTCTTTTAAGCCAACAAGTTATGATCTATCAAACTATATTACAAGATCAATACCAGAGATAATAGCCAGTGACTTACAATTAAACATAAATGAATATAAAGTTGAGGCATCTGTTGGTGCAGGAAAATGGACCGGAACACCTTGGGTGAGTATTTTTGATAGGGAAATTACTGAATCAGCAATGAAAGGATTTTATATTGTTTATCTATTTCGAAGAGACCTTAAAGGAGTGTATCTTTCTCTTAATCAAGGTACTACCTATATTAGTACCAAATATAAGAATCGCAAACCACGGGGGAAAATGACGGAAATTGCAAACAAGGTTAGGGAAACTCTTAATTATTCTAGTGCGGATTTTCCAACTGAAGATATTCATTTAGCTTCTAATACTCCCAATAGCAAAAACTATGAAACAGCCCATATTTGCGGAAAATACTATCCGGCAAATGATATTCCAAACGAAAGTGAGTTAATTTCAGATTTGCATTCCTTACTTCAAATCTATAAACAACTAAAGATACAGATGGGAAATAGAACAACGGATGAAATAATTGATTACCTTTTAAATAAAGAAGTACTTGAAGATACCCAATTTCAAACGGATATTTTACTGAGTCCACCATCAAGTACTCCAAGAAGACCAATTTCGATACCTAGTATGCAAACCTCAAATGGTAGTAATAAGTGGAAAAGGAATGCAGCAATCGCAAAAGAAGCTATAGTAAATGCAAAGTATGTTTGTGAAATTAATCCGACTCATCAAACATTCGTTTCTAATATCTCAGGTGAAAACTTTGTAGAGGGACATCATTTAATTCCAATAAACTTACAAAAGCATTTTAAATGGAGTCTTGATGTACCTGGGAATATTGTTTCACTTTGTCCAAATTGTCATAGACAAATTCATCATGCAAGAAAAGCAGATATTAATGATTTACTTGAAAGACTTTATTACTTAAAAAGTGAAATTTTAAATGATTATGGACTTAACATCTCATTATTTGAATTGAAAAATATGTATTAAATGAGAAGAGTTAAGAAGGGGGTATAATTATGACACAATCTAAATCATGGTTAGACGAAAGGAAATGGATGGGGGATGAAATGAAGTATTTTGAAAGTGAAATATTTGGAAAGATTAGAGAACCTGAAAACTTTTATGAATTAATGGAACTTATAACAATTGAAATGAACCAAGTTGGATGCAATGTGAAATTTTGGAGAGGACAAGGAGATATAAGATGGCCAATCCATAGCGGTGCCTATAGAAGATTAGAGAATTCAGGAAACAGCGAAATAAGAGAAAGTGATATTAAAAACTATGAAAAGTCACTGCTTTTAAGGGCTTCTCACAGAGGATTAGACTTTTTAGAAGGTAAAAAGCTAAGTGATTTTGAGTTGCTTGCAAGATTGCAACATCATGGTGCAGCGACTAGACTTGTAGATTTTTCGAAAAATTGTTTAATTGCCTTGTGGTTTTGTATTACTTCTAATCCAGATAAAACCGGACTTTTGATTGGCATTCATTCATCATTTGTAGGTGGAAATGAAGGGAAAATTTGGGGAGAAATAAAAAAGGATTATTCGAGTTTTATTGGAAATATAACAAACTATAATCATCCTTTTGTTATTGAACCACCTGTAGTATCTCCGAGAATTGCAGCACAACACGCCGTATTTCTGTATAGTGAAATTACTTCAGAATCTACTGGAAGTTTGAAAATCCCTACAGGGAAAGACAAGAGTTTATTCATCGCAATTTCGCCAAAATTGAAAAAGATAATGAGGCAAATATTAATAGAATCATTTGATATAAGAACAGAAACCATTCTACCTGATCTAGATGGTTTTGCTATCTCAAATAGTTATAAGGTAAATACATCAGATATGTGGAGATGGTAATAAAAAATTATTAAAAGGAGAAAGTTAAAATGGAAGAAAGTAAAAGTTTTTTACAAATTTATAATGAATTAGATCAAATTGGTCAAGCAATAAGATCAGGAGAATTAAAAGTAGAAAAGATAAATCTATTTTTGGATTTAAGAATAGATCTTGAAAAGATGTTAAGTAATCTTGAGACAATTTCAAATGAATTTTATACAAAGGAAAAAGCTGAAGGACTTGATGTACTTTGGTCCGAATTGCACTCGCCACTCTCATATTTTTTAGAGAGTTCAACTAATTCATTTTTAGCACCAGCATATCATTTGAATAATTACTTAGAACATTTGAATGAATATAATGTTAGAAGCCTAAATAAAGAAAATTTAGAGGATGTTGATACACTCATTGTTAAATTTAACATCGAGATTCAATCTATTTTTTCTTCCATTAAAGGATTGTTGGATAGATTAGTTGCTATAATGTCTTTTTTTTACTCTGGCTTCTCTTTAGAAACTACTTTCGGTCGTATTGATCCTGTTACAGGAAAAACAAGTGGTCTAATGGGGACAGTTTTTAAGATGAAAGAACAATGTCCTGTATTGAAGTACATTAATGATGAGTATCACCTTTGGATCAGAGACATTGTTGTACCGCGAGATATAATAATACATTACAATGACTTAGGATTTCGACCTCATTATACAGCAGACGGAAGGATGATCCCTTTTCATATAGAAAAAAAAGTATTTGAACAAGTAGATTATATAGAATCATTTCCAATTGAGTACAATTATAAAGATATAGTTAGATCAGTAACTAATACATATTTATTTGTGCAACAGGTACTAAATGGTTTAATTAAAAAGGACTTTAGATTGTCTAAGAAACATTTCATTCATGAAAGTTCTTATAAACAATATAGAGGGATACAAGACTAGGTTCCAGACCTAGTACATTATCTAAAATAGTTTTCAACTTTTCAATTATTTATAAGATAGATTGACGTGTAAAAACAGCAGTATTATACTTGATATAGTTAGTGACTATTTACCAACTAACAAACATAAATACATACCAATAAATTAATGATGTTAACAAACAAACGAACACTTCTAAACCTTGATATATTAACGGCTATACAGTATCCATGTCAAAAGCAAAACCTACGAATTCTGAATTTATCGCGATGGTCGCGGATAAACTTCGAATCGAACATAAAGTTATGGCATAATTACTTACCCACAAAAAATAACCATCTCTCTTTTACTGAGATGGTTATTTTTTTCTGTATTTTAACTGAACTTTATTTCTTTTACGGTCTCTATAAAAGATGAATCCGCCAACAAAAGCTAAACCTGCTAAAAAACTTAATAGTCCTGCGATGAACTGCAACCATAAGTATGGAAACGGGAACTGTAAAACGCCAAATAATGTGTCCCTCATCCATTTTATGCCCATCACCGCCATGATCCCAGGTATTAACACAATCAGCAATGCTACATATCTGCTCATGAAGAATCCCACTCCTCTACTCGTCTTATTGTACATAAAGTTAAAATTAATGTCGATGTAAAATAAGTTTGCAAACCCTTTCATGGTGAGCTATGATAAAGTTGTGAAAAATATTGCATGCTATAATAAAAGGGTGGGCTAATTATTGCAAAGGATCGTATTGTTGGCAGCGCAAGAAGAGATGGATTTGGTTCATGAGATCAATCAATCGAAACTTTTTGAACTTGCAGCTATCTTACAAGAACCTCTCCAATCGTTGCCGATCAGATTGGATAACACCCCGGTTTTTACATATTCGTCGGCACCGGTTGAAGGAGTAGATATTATTGTTTATTCAGATTCTCTTAAAGAAACAGCAGATTGGATTTGCAAAAAAAAGTATGCATCGTCAGGAAGACTGAATACCACTCAGTTTAGATTTTTGTTAACCTTATCAAATCAAACGGAAAACAAAAAAGACATCAGCCATCTGCAGCAACTCAAAACCATTTTAGACAATACACACGACGGCATGATTGTGATCGATCAGGATTTAACGATCACGATATTTAATAAGAGTGCCGAGAAGATGACAGGTTTATCAAAAGAGCAAGTTTTAGGAAAATCCATATTAGAAGTAATGCCTAATAGTCAGCTACCAAGAGTTATGGACTCAGGCATAGAAGAAGTAAATCAAGAACAAATCTTAGCGAATGGTACAAAAATTTATACAACTCGAACGCCTATTCTGAACCAAGAAGGTCGAAAGCTTGGTGCTTTTGCAGTCTTTAAAGACATTACGGAAATCGTGGATCTGGCAGAAGAAGTAACGAACCTAAAAAGCATCCAAACGATGTTAAGATCAATCATCCAATCCTCTGAGGAAGCAATATCTGTAGTTGATGAAGAAGGAAAAGGGATAATGATCAATCCTGCTTATACGAAGCTCACAGGATACACAGCCGAGCAAGTGATTGGAAAGCCGGCTACAACTGATATCTCTGAAGGTGAAAGTATTCACATGCAGGTACTTAAAACAAGAAAACCTGTAAGAGGTGCTCGGCTACGAGTCGGACCAAATCGGAAAGATGTGATCGTTAACGTTGCACCTGTTATCGTGGATGGCTTATTAAAAGGCAGTGTAGGTGTAATTCACGATGTATCTGAGATAAAAGGACTTACTGAAGAACTGAACCGGGCAAGACAGATCATTCGGACGCTTGAAGCGAAATATTCGTTTGAAGATATTATCGGTTCTTCAGAAGAGATGAGTTTTGCGCTTGATCAGGCAAAGTTAGCTGCTTCTACACCAGCTACCGTTCTGCTTCGCGGAGAATCTGGAACGGGAAAAGAACTTTTTGCACATGCGATACATAATGCAAGCAGCCGGAAGTTTAACAAGTTTATACGTGTTAACTGTGCAGCGCTGTCTGAATCGTTATTAGAGAGCGAGCTGTTTGGTTATGAAGAAGGAGCTTTTTCTGGTGCGTTAAGAGGAGGAAAAAGAGGCCTTTTTGAAGAGTCGAACGGCGGAAGCATCTTTTTAGATGAGGTGGGAGAGTTGTCCCAGAACACACAAGCCAAACTATTGCGTGTTCTACAAGAGAATGAAATCAGACGTGTTGGTGGGACAAAATCCATACCGATAAACGTTCGTGTTATCGCCGCAACGAATGTAAATCTTGAAAAAATGATCGCAGATGGTACGTTCAGGCAGGATTTGTACTACCGGCTCAACAGGATGCCGATCTATATTCCACCACTAAGAGCAAGAAACAACGATATTTTGCTCTTAGCGTACCACCTGCTGCAAAAGTTAAATCAAGACTATGGAAGAAACATTGATTTTATTAGTAAGGATGCAGAAGAGTTTTTATTAGCCTATCATTGGCCGGGAAATGTTAGAGAGCTTGAAAACGTATTAGGCAGAGCGATCATACACATGAGTCATACGGATTCACAGATCGACCGAAGTCATATTTCTCTGTTATCTATAGAACCATCAAAAAAAGCAGACGTCCATCTGCAAGATATGACCGAAACGAATGAGGATGAGAAGACTTTAGCTGAACAAATTGATGCGTTTGAAAAACGTATTTTAACAGAAGCTATAGAGAGATTTCGTGGCAACAAGACAAAAACAGCTAAATCACTAGGTATCTCACTCCGGAATTTTTATTATAAATTAGAAAAATACAACCTTGATGAAAAAGTGCGCAAATAATTTCATGCAATAACTTGCAATACATTTGCAAATAATTGCACATTCGTATCTATGAATTCACTTTATCCTTCATTTTAAAGTTGGCACGAAAATTGCATTGTTACTATAGCGGTTAACAAGGGGGGATAGCATGCGTTTGCAAAACTTGGTGAGCCAAGCCAAAAATCAACAAGAGAAACCAGTCATCGCAGTGGCAGAAGCTGGGGATCAAGAGGTTTTGGAAAGCATACTGAAATCATATAAAGAGGGGCTCGCTCATTTTATTCTATTTGGAAACGATGACAAAATTTCTGATTGGTTAGACAGAAATGCAGATGTGCCGTTGGATGGAATAAAAGTTGTACCTACCGACACAGCTTCGGCTGCGTTAAAGGCGGTAAAAGCTGTTCATGATGGAGACGCTGATATTTTGATGAAAGGGCTTATCTCAACTTCTGCTCTTTTAAAAGCAGTCCTAAATAAAGAATTCGGTCTCCGTACAGGCAAAGTGCTGTCTCATGTTGCTGCATTCGAAGTCGAAGGATTTGAAAAATTGATCTTTATTACGGATGCTGCCATGAACATAGAGCCGGACCTTAATCAAAAAGTGCAGATTGCTCAGAATGCTATTGATTTTGCGATACGTACCGGTGTAGATGTTCCAAAAGTTGCTGTGCTTGCTGCTGTAGAGAATGTCAATCCTGCTATGCAAGCAACATTGGATGCAGCAAGTCTAACGGTTATGAACCTAAGAAATCAGATTCAAGATGGTATTGTAGAAGGTCCTTTGGCTTTAGATAATGCCATATCGAGGGAAGCTGCAGCTCACAAAGGAATTACAGGCAATGTGGCAGGAAATGCTGATATTCTTCTTGTTCCTAATATTGAAACAGGAAATGTATTGTATAAATCGCTGATCTATTTTGCTCGAGCAAAAGTTGGAGCAGTAATATGTGGTGCTAAAGCACCGATTGTACTAACATCAAGAGCAGATTCAGCGGAAAGTAAATATTATTCGATCGCTTTAGCGGTAAACTCAGTTATCACTGACTATTAAAACTTAGGAGGAAAACACAATGGAAATCTTTAAATATATGGAAACTTACGATTATGAACAAATGGTGATCTGCCAAGATAAACAATCTGGATTAAAAGCAATTATCTGTATTCACGATACAACACTTGGACCTGCTCTAGGTGGAACAAGAATGTGGACGTATGAAACAGAAGATGCAGCGATTGAAGATGCACTCAGACTTGCTAAAGGGATGACTTATAAGAACGCTGCAGCAGGATTGAATCTTGGTGGCGGAAAAACCGTAATTATCGGTGACCCTAAGAAAGATAAGAACGAAGAAATGTTCCGTGCGTTCGGTCGTTATATCCAAGGACTTAACGGACGTTATATTACAGCAGAAGATGTAGGTACGACAGTTGAAGACATGGACCTGATCTACCAAGAAACACAATTTGTAACAGGTGTATCACCTGCTTTCGGTTCAAGCGGTAATCCATCTCCAGTGACAGCTTACGGCGTATACCGTGGTATGAAAGCAGCAGCAATGGAAGCGTTTGGTACAGATTCTTTAGAAGGAAAAGTGATTGCTGTCCAGGGTGTTGGACATGTTGCTTACACACTATGTAAACACCTTCACGAAGAAGGCGCATCATTGATCGTTACAGATATAAATAAAGAAGCTGTGCAACGAGCAGTTACAGATTTTGGAGCTAAGGCAGTTGAAATTGATGAAATTTACAGTGTGGATTGTGATATCTTCGCACCATGTGCATTAGGAGCGATTATTAACGACGATACGATTCCGCAGATCAAAGCCAAAGTTATTGCAGGAGCTGCTAATAACCAATTAAAAGAAACGCGTCACGGGGATGCGATTCATGAGATGGGCATCGTTTATGCACCGGATTATGTGATTAATGCTGGTGGAGTTATCAATGTAGCTGACGAGCTTAACGGCTATAACCGTGATCGTGCTATGAAAAAAGTTGAAACGATCTATGACAACATCGCAAGTGTAATTGAAATTTCAAAACGTGATAACATTCCAACGTATCTTGCAGCAGATCGTCTTGCAGAAGAGCGTATCGAACGTATGAGAAAGTCTAGAAGTCAGTTCTTATTAAACGAAAGACATATCCTGTCTAACCGATCTCGTTAAGAGTTCGTATCAATGGAGGTTTGAAACGTGCATCAAAAAGAATTTCGCATACTAGTGATCAATCCGGGGTCAACCTCTACTAAGATTGGTATTTTCGATAACGAACGGCCAGTATTTGAAAAAACGATCCGCCATGATACAGAAACCATCCATTCGTTTGATTCTGTCATCGATCAGTACGCTTTTAGAAAAGAGACGATCTTAGAAGCTTTAGACCACGAAGGTATCAATATTTCAAAGCTTAGTTGTGTGGTCGGTCGAGGCGGTTTGTTAAGACCGATTGAAGGTGGAACATACAGTGTGAATGAACCCATGCTTCGAGATTTGAAAAATGGATACGCTGGTGAACATGCTTCGAATCTAGGTGGAATTCTGGCATTCGAAATAGCAGAAGGTTTGAATATCCCCTCTTTTATCGTGGATCCAGTAGTTGTTGATGAGATGGATGAGATCGCGAGAATTTCGGGTGTACCCGAAATGGAAAGAAAGAGTATTTTTCACGCGTTGAATCAAAAGGCTGTTGCCCGACGGGTAGCGAAACAGTTGAATAAATCCTATGAAGCTCTTCGCCTCATTGTCGTTCATATGGGCGGAGGAATCACAGTAGGTGTCCACAAGGACGGAAGAGTGATCGATGTAAACAACGGACTGCATGGAGAGGGACCTTTCTCTCCAGAACGTGCGGGGACTGTTCCGATTGGTGACTTGGTTTCACTCTGCTTCTCTGGTGAATTTTACGCAGAAGAAGTGATGAAGAAGCTTGTAGGACAAGGTGGTCTTGTTGCGTATCTTGGAACAAACGATGCAAGAACCGTTGAAGAAAGAATCGAAAATGGTGACAAAAAAGCAGAGCTTATCTATGATGCTATGGCTTATCAAGTGGCTAAAGAGATCGGTTCTGCAAGTACGGTTCTTTATGGACAAGTCGATGCGATCATCCTAACAGGTGGTCTCGCTTTCGGAAAAGAATTTGTCAAGAAGATAACTGACCGAGTTGAATGGATTTCTGATTGTATCATTCAACCGGGAGAGAATGAGCTTCAAGCGTTAGCAGAAGGTGGCCTTCGCGTACTAAGAGAAGAAGAAACAGCAAAGGTTTATCCTGGAGGAAAAACGATTGCTAGAGTGTCACTGGATTAACTAGCAGCAAAAGGAGATATGAGCGATGTCAAAAGACTTTGATTTGGTCATATTGGGCGGAGGGACTGGCGGCTATGTAGCTGCCATCCGCGCTGCTCAATTAGGAAAAACCGTTGCAGTCGTTGAAAAAGGAAAGCTTGGCGGTACTTGCTTACATAGAGGATGTATACCAAGTAAAGCTTTATTAAGAAGTGCTGAGGTATACAAAACAGCAAAAAAAGCTGCAGACTTTGGTGTTGAGATCGAAGGGCTTGGCTTGAACTTTTCCAAGATGCAAGAGCGTAAGCAATCCATCGTCAATCAACTACACATGGGTGTACAAAGTTTGATGAAAAAAGGAAAGATTGAAGTCTATGAAGGAATAGGACGTATTCTTGGACCTTCTATCTTTTCACCGATGCCAGGTACGATATCTGTTGAGTTTAATGATGGTACAGAAAATGAGATTCTAATCCCACAGAACGTCATCATTGCAACAGGGTCTAGACCTCGGTCGTTACCAGGATTAGAGATCGACGGTAAGTTAGTTATGTCTAGTGATGAAGCGCTAGAGATGGAGTCGTTGCCAGCATCAATCATCATTGTCGGTGGTGGAGTGATCGGGATTGAATGGGCATCTATGCTTAATGATCTTGGAGTTGAAGTAACGGTTCTTGAATACGCTGACAGAATCGTACCAACAGAAGACGAAGAGATTTCGAAAGAAGCAGCACGTGTTCTAAAGAAAAAAGGCATCAAACTCGTAACGAGTGCAAAAGTCCTTCCTGATACGTTAGAAAAAGACGAAGGCGTTATGATATCTGCTGAACTTAAAGGTGAGACAAAACAATTTAGTGCGGAAAAGATGCTCGTTTCTGTAGGACGCATGGCAAACACAGAAGGAATCGGTCTAGAGAACACCATCATAAAAGTTGAAAACGGATACATTGAGACGAATGAATACTTCCAAACCGGAGAAAGCCACATCTATGCGATTGGAGATGTAATCGGAGGACTTCAGCTTGCGCATGTTGCATCGCATGAGGGAATCACGGCAGTAGAACACCTTTCCAACCTGAAACCTGAACCGATCAACTACGATAACATTTCGAAATGTATCTACTCAAGTCCAGAGATGGCTAGTGTCGGTCTTACGGAGAAACAAGCAAAAGATCAAGGCTTTAACGTAAAAGTCGGTAAGTTTCCTTTTAAAGCGATCGGAAAAGCACTTGTTTATGGTGAAAGTGATGGGTTTGTTAAGATCGTTGCAAATAAAGACACTGATGACCTATTAGGCGTTCATATGATCGGACCTCACGTAACGGATATGATCTCTGAAGCAGGTCTAGCAAAAGTTTTAGACGCAACACCGTGGGAGATGGCTCATTCGATTCACCCACATCCATCTCTATCAGAAGTATTTGGGGAAGCAGCGTTAGCTGTTGAAGGAAAAGCGATCCATTTCTAAGGAGGTAAAACAAATGGCAAAATTACGTCATGAACAATTAGGCTTAACAAATGAAGATGTCATCCATATGTATAGAACGATGTTATTAGCAAGAAAAATTGACGAGCGTATGTGGCTATTGAACCGCGCAGGAAAGATTCCTTTCGTTATCTCTTGTCAAGGACAAGAAGCGGCTCAAGTTGGTGCAGCAATGGCTTTAGATAATGAGAAAGATTATGTGTTGCCATATTATCGCGATATGGGTGTAGTTTTACAGTTTGGTATGACTGCGAAAGACCTTATGCTTTCTGGCTTTGCAAAAGCAGAAGATCCTAACAGCGGCGGTCGCCAGATGCCAGGGCACTTTGGTTCTAAAAAGCTTCGTATTGTAACAGGTTCTTCACCTGTTACAACTCAAGTTCCTCATGCTGTAGGAATCGCGCTTGGCGGCAGAATGGAAGGGAAAGACCTTGTCACGTTCACGACGTTTGGTGAGGGATCATCAAACCAAGGAGATTTCCATGAAGGAGCAAACTTTGCTTCTGTTCATAAACTGCCTGTTATCTTTATGTGTGAGAACAATAAATACGCGATCTCTGTTCCTATTTCAAAACAACTAGCTTGTGTGAACGTTTCTGATCGTGCGATCGGTTATGGCATGCCTGGTGTAACGGTAGATGGGAATGATCCACTCGCTGTTTATGAAGCTGTAAAAGAAGCTGCTGATCGTGGACGACGTGGCGAAGGCCCGACTTTAGTGGAAACAGTTGCTTATCGTTTAACGCCTCACTCTTCTGATGATGATGATCGTGCGTACAGAACGCGTGAAGAGGTTGAAGAAGCAAAAGCAAAAGACCCGATTCATACATTTGCTGCTTACTTAAAAGAGAATGGTATCTTAACAGAAGAATTAGAAAAACAGATCACTGACGAAATCCAAAAAGAAGTGGATGAAGCTACAGAATATGCAGAGAACGCAAAATATGCAGATCCTGAAAGCGCACTTCTTCATGTTTACGCAGAGTAAAGGGGGAAAACGAGATGCCGGTAATTTCATATATTGATGCTGTAACACAAGCGATTCGCGAAGAGATGCAACGCGATAAGCGAGTATTTGTAGTAGGGGAAGATGTTGGTGTACGCGGAGGAGTTTTCCGTGCAACAACTGGGTTGATTGAAGAGTTTGGTGAAGAAAGAGTGATCGATGCTCCACTTGCAGAATCTGCTATTGCAGGAGTAGGGATCGGTGCTGCCATGTATGGAATGCGCCCGATCGCAGAGATGCAGTTCGCTGACTTTATCATGCCAGCCGTTAACCAGATCGTTTCTGAAGCGGCTAAGATCCGCTATCGTTCAAACAATGATTGGACGTGCCCGATTACGATTCGTGCTCCATATGGCGGTGGTGTTCATGGTGCACTTTATCACTCTCAATCTGTTGAGGCGCTATTCGCTAACGTACCAGGCTTAAAGATTGTAATGCCTTCTACGCCTTATGATGTGAAAGGTCTTTTGAAATCTGCAATCCGTGACGAAGATCCTGTTCTTTTCTTTGAACATAAACGTGCTTACCGACTGATTAAAGGTGAAGTACCGAGTGAAGAATATACATTGCCGATCGGAAAAGCGGACGTGAAGCGTGAAGGTGAAGATATTACCGTTATTACATACGGACTTTGTGTACACTTTGCTCTTCAAGCGGCTGAGAAGTTAGAAAAAGACGGAATCTCAGCTCATATTCTCGATCTTCGTACCGTTTACCCATTGGATAAAGAAGCAATTATCGAAGCAGCTTCTAAAACAGGTAAAGTGCTACTCGTTACTGAGGACAATAAAGAAGGAAGTATCATGAGCGAAGTTTCAGCAATCATCGCTGAAAATTGCTTGTTCGAACTGGATGCACCTGTCCAACGTCTAGCTGGTCCAGATGTGCCTGCAATGCCTTATGCACCAACGATGGAAAAGCACTTTATGGTGAATCCTGATAAAGTAGAAAAAGCCATGAGAGATCTTGCGGCATTTTAACAATAGGAGGGGACTTTAATGGCTACTGAAAAAATTACAATGCCCCAATTAGGGGAAAGTGTAACAGAGGGTACGATCAGTAAATGGCTCGTTCAGCCGGGTGATACGGTTAAGAAATACGATCCACTAGCGGAAGTGATGACAGATAAAGTAAACGCAGAAGTTCCATCATCTTTTTCTGGAACAATTAAAGAACTCGTTGCAGGTGAAGGAGATACTCTTTCTGTAGGTGAACTGATCTGCTACATCGAAACAGAAGGAGAAGGTGGAGGAAGTGCAGCATCTTCAACTTCAACTGAAGAAAAGCCTGCTGAAACGGTAACTACACCTTCAGCATCTCCTAGTGCGAGTGTTGCCAAGTCGGCAACAAATGTCGATCGAGCTGCGAGAGGACGTTTTTCACCTGCAGTAGTGAGAATGGCATCTGAGCATGGAATCGATCTAGACCAAGTAGAGGGATCCGGACAAAGCGGAAGAATCACTCGGAAGGATCTACAGAAAATCATCGATTCCGGCCAGATTCCTACGAAAGATAACAAGCCAGCTACAGAAGAGGTTTCTTCTGCAGCACCTGTTTCATCTCGTTCTCAAGAAACGGCTCCACCGCAACAACAATCTGCACCAGCATTAAAGCCTGTTGCGATTGACACTATGCCTGGGGATATTGAAATTCCAGTATCGGGTATTCGTAAGGCGATCGCTCAAAACATGGTCCGTTCAAAGCACGAAGCACCTCATGCGTGGACAATGGTAGAAGTGGATGTAACGAACTTAGTAGAATATCGTAACTCGGTAAAAGGTGATTTTAAAACAAAAGAAGGATATAACCTTACGTTCTTGCCTTTCTTTATCAAAGCTGTTGTAGAATCACTAAAAGAATACCCACAGATCAACTCCATGTGGGCAGGAGATAAGATCATTCAGAAAAAGGACATCAACATCTCAATCGCTGTCGCAACTGATGATGCACTGTATGTTCCAGTCATCAAACACGCGGATGAAAAGTCTATTAAAGGAATCGCACGCGATGTAAAAGAACTAGCTGACAAAGTAAGAACGAATAAACTGGCTGGTGATGACATGAAAGGCGGAACGTTCACCGTAAATAACACGGGTTCTTTCGGATCTGTGATGTCTACGCCGATCATCAACTATCCGCAAGCGGCTATCCTTTCTGTAGAATCGATCGTTAAGCGTCCAGTCGTGATGAACAATGGCATGATCGCTGTACGAGATATGGTTAACCTTTGTCTTTCTCTTGACCATCGAGTTCTTGATGGCCTCGTATGCGGACGCTTCTTAGCTGCAGTAAAAGCACGATTAGAGAGCATGACAAAAGAAAATACATCCATTTATTAAAAAAATGTGTTTTTCAGGTTTATGGAGGTTTTATTGCGGGTAGAGATAACTATCAACACCTCCAAACCCCATAACCCCCTAAGAAAAATGCCGTATATGTTACGGCATTTTTCTTTTTTATATCGCGATAATTGAGTACAATAAGAAAGAAAGGAGCTGAATACGAATGAACTTTCAATTTAATCTTTTTAATGATGTAGTAGAAACGGCTCGTAAAGAAATGGTAGAGGCTGGCTATATACAGCTATTCAAACCAGAAGATGTTGAAGAAGCTTTTAAAAAAGAAGGTACAACACTTGTTATGATTAATTCCGTTTGTGGCTGTGCTGGAGGAATCGCACGCCCTTCGGCTTCATATTCGGTAAAGCAAGACGTTCGCCCGGACCATCTTGTTACGGTATTTGCCGGCCAAGATAAAGAAGCAACAGAGACAGCGCGTTCTTATTTTACAGGCTATCCACCGTCATCCCCTTCATTTGCTCTATTAAAAGATGGAGAGATTCAAATGATGGTCGAACGTCATGAGATTGAAGGCCACGAACCGATGGAAGTTGTAAACAAGCTGAGAAGTGCTTTTGAAACCTATTGTAAGTAGGGATAAGAAGTATGAATGGACGAAAGCTAGCTCGATTTCGAGCTAGCTTTTTTTAGTTCCTCATAAAATGAAGGAGCAGTAAGAGGTTAAATGCGATTCTTGGGATTTATGATCGATCCCAGAGATTTATGATCGATCCCAGAGATTTATGATCGATCCCAGACTTTTATGATCGATCCCAGAGATTTATGATCGATTCTAGACTTTTATGATCGATTCCAGAGATTTATGATCGATCCCAGAGATTTATGATCGATTCTAGACTTTTATGATCGATTCCAGAGATTTATGATCGATCATTGAATGAACACTCACCTCTCACAATGACTTTCACTTAGTCGAGCCCAAGCCCCTTTTTCACAGCCCACACATGAGACGAATGAAATAATAGCTCCTCAGCTTGATCAACATTCATCCATACTAACTCATGATCCTGATCTAATGGCTCATTTGCATACTCTCCAAAGGAACCTGTATAAAAATACCCATCATTCATTAGGTGTTCGCCTTGTCTCGTTCTAAAATATTGCTTTGCATTTCCCAAAAAGTGCTCCATCTTAAATGTATAGCCTGTCTCCTCGATACATTCTCTTTTCAAACAGGCTATATGATTTTCTCCAGTTTCTATACCGCCTCCCGGTAAGAATCCTTTGCCATTCTGAACCATAACGGCAATATTCCTATTATCATCCAAGACTATGGCATACACAGCTTCTCGTCTACGATAACTAACATCCTTCATCTTTTCACCAAATTGCAAAGTAACCAACCACCTTGTCAAAATGCATATAAATACATTCAGAATTATTAAAATACTTAGTTTTGCGTAATTGTGTGTTAATATTCATTTTAACGAATAAATATAAATATTTTATACAGGGGGAACAACATATGAAAAAAAATCTTTTTAGCATCTATTTTATCATAGTACTTGCATTCTTAGCGGGTTGTGGCGCAGTAGAAGAAAAGAGTGCTTCTAATACAGGGAGCGACTCGTCAGAGAAGACGTTAGTGATGGCAACTTCAGCTGATTATCCTCCTTATGAATATGTGGAAACAGCAAAAGGTGGAGAGATCGTAGGTTTTGATATTGATGTAGCGAATCATATCGCTAAAAAACTAGGATATAAGGTTGAGATAAAGGACATGGACTTTAACGGGTTGATTCCTGCACTAGACAGCGGAAAAGCTGACTTTGTAATAGCTGGTATGACACCGAATGAAGAACGAAGAAAAACTGTAGATTTTTCAGATGAATATTATGCAGCTCAACAATTGATCGTTACAAAAGACAAAACGATTAAAAGTGTGGAGAATCTTGAAGGCAAAACAATAGGCGTTCAGTTGGCTTCCATTCAAGAAAAAGAAGCAGAAAAATTATTAAAGGATCATAAGTTTGAAGTTGTACAGCGTAACAAAGTAACAGAATTGGTTCAAGAGATGAAATCAAACCGTGTAGATGCAGCGATTATTGAAGATGCAGTAGCATACGAGTTTTTGAAGAAAAATAAAGACCTTTCCTCTTTCGCACTTCCAAACACTGACGCAGCAGGATCGGCTATCGCTTTTCCTAAGGATAGTAAACTAACAAAAGAGTTTAATGAGGAACTTAATAAGATGAAAGAAGACGGTACATTGGACGAGCTAGTTGAAAAGTGGTTCGGTGTTAAAAAATAGAGAAAGAGAGTGGTAGGCATGAACTTGGATTTTGCCCAGCTCGTGCCTTCTATTCCGTATATTCTATACGGAATATGGGTTACGTTGCAGTTCGTGGCGGTATCGTTAGTACTAGGATTTTTATGGGGAACCGTACTTTCCCTTTTCAAAATAGGTAAGATTACAATCTTAAGATGGTTTGCAGATGCATATACTTCGGTCTTCAGAGGAACGCCGTTAATTCTACAGATGTTATTGATCTATTACGCTGTACCTCAGCTGACCGGAGTCGATATTGGTGCATTTTCAGCAGGTGTTTTAACTTTTGCTCTGAATTCGGCTGCTTATATATCAGAAATTATCCGTGCTGGTATTAATGCAGTCGACAAAGGGCAGAAAGAAGCTGCTATGGCTTTAGGTGTTCCATATCGCACGATGATGCTGAAGATCATTCTACCTCAAGCCTTTAAGAATATACTACCGGCATTGATGAACGAATTTATTACACTAACAAAAGAATCAGCAATCGTCTCTGTTATCGGAGCACTTGATATTATGAGACGAGCTCAAATCGTTGGCGCAAGTAACTATCGCTTTTTTGAACCGTTGTTATTAGCGGGTCTTGTTTATTATTTATTAGTCATGATGCTAACGTTGGCTGGTCGAGTTATGGAGAGGAGGCTCGCTAAGAGTGATTGATGTTCAAGGTTTGAAAAAAAGATTCGGAAATAATGAAGTGTTAAAAGGGATATCAACTTCGATAAAGAAAGGTGAAGTTATCGCTGTGATCGGGCCTTCAGGATCAGGTAAGTCTACATTTCTCCGTTGTTTAAACCTGTTAGAAACTCACGATGAAGGATCGATTTTACTAGAAGGTAAGGATATAAACGAGATGGAACTTCATCTTCGTAAAAAGATAGGGATGGTATTTCAGCACTTCAATCTTTTTCCTCATCTGACTGTTTTAGAAAATGTTACTTTTGCGCCGCAGCAAGTATTAAAAACGTCGAGAAATGAAGCGGAAACTGTTGCTTTGGACCTGCTTAAAACCGTAGGGCTGAGTGATAAAGCGAACAGCTATCCTTCTAACCTTTCAGGTGGTCAAAAGCAGCGTGTGGCGATAGCGAGAGCACTCGCTATGAAGCCTGAAGTTATGCTCTTTGATGAACCGACTTCCGCTCTAGATCCAGAGATGGTAAAAGAGGTGCTGCAAGTGATGAAGAACCTCGTCAAGCTCGGCATGACGATGGTTATCGTGACACATGAGATGGGCTTTGCAAAAGAAGTTGCTGATCGTGTTCTTTTTATGGATGATGGAAAATTAGTCGAAGATCAAGAACCCGCTATTTTCTTTGAAAATCCGAGTACAGATCGAGCTAAAGCTTTCTTGGAAAAAGTGCTATAATGCTTAAAAAAGGACTTCTTAGCTGAAGTCCTTTTTCGTTTCTAATTATCCTTGAATTATGGAATAATGGTACAAGGTGCAGAACGAGATCGGAAAGAAGGCATGCATTTGATGAAATTTACAATTGGCTATCGAACATTAAAGACTGCAATCGGAGCTGGCCTTGCTATCGCCCTAGCAGAATGGCTAGGGTTAGATTTTTACACGTCAGCAGGTATTCTAACCATCCTCTGTATAAAGATAACGAAAAAGAAATCAATCATCTCTTCGTGGGAGAGGTTTGCAGCTTGTATACTCGGAATAGGATTTGCGAGTGCGATCTTCTCGCTGGTCGGCTATCATCCTTATGCGCTGACCATTCTTTTAATTCTGTTCATCCCAACACTCGTATCCCTTAACCTGAAAGAAGGCATCATCACATCGTCTGTCATCATCCTTCATCTATATACCCTTCAAAAGATTACTTGGGAAATCGTGTTAAATGAATTTAGCATTATCGTAATCGGTATAGGGATGGGATTAATCATGAATCTCTACATGCCTTCGGTAGAAAAAATACTGTTAAACATGCAAAGGGAACTCGAAAAAAGATACAAAGTGATCTTTCACGAATTTCATCTGTATTTGGCTCATGATAAACACGAATGGGACGGAAAAGAGATTACAGAATGCGCAGATCTTATCTCGAACGCGAAAAGTATTGCCTTTCGAGACATTGAAAATCATTTTCTTCGTTACGAAAACCAGTATTACCACTATTTTAAGATGAGAGAAAAACAGTTTGAGATCATTCAACGAATGCTTCCGATCATTTCATCCATCGATAAGACATATATTCAGTGTGAAAAATTGGGAAGCTTCTTCGAACGCCTAAGCGCAGCCGTTCACCCAGGAAATACAGCGGTTTTGTTCTTAGATGATCTAGAAAACATGAGACAAGAATTCCGGGAGATGCATTTGCCAAAAGACAGAGACGAATTCGAAACACGCTCAAAGCTCTACCAGTTACTCCAAGACATCGAGGATTACTTGATCATCAAAAGTAAATTTAAGAAGTAGAAATTATATTTTCATTTTCATATTTTTTACAGATTGGCATGACTTTTAAAAAAGGTTGTTTCATTTTATTACTTGTCTTCATTGAATAAGTTGATTGGAGAGGAAGGTGCGAGACTCCTGCGGGACAAGCGGTCAGGTGAGACCCTTAATGGCGCAAAGCGGCAAGGGGCTCACCGCCTGCCCCGCGGAAAGCGGGCACCTGGAACGGAAATCAACTCCTTTCAAATGCAGCTAAGAAAAAACTAAAAAAAGCCACTCATGACTTCCCCTTCATTTACAAATACTAAGTAAAAAATGACAGGGTGATAAAAATGGGAAAACTCAAGTTAGCTTTTATCTTGTTATTTTCACCAATTTGGCCGTTCGGCGACGCACATGCTTTAGGAGACCCTTATGTGATCGTTAATAAGACATCCAACAGACTTGCATACGTTGAAGAGGGGACGATTAAAGAAATCTATAAGGTCGCAACCGGAAAGTCGAAAGAACTAACACCAGAAGGCGAATTTACCATAACGGTAAAAGCTGTAGATCCTTATTATCGAAAGAAGGATATACCAGGTGGCGATAAAACGAATCCGCTCGGCACACGTTGGATCGGTTTTGACGCAAACGGAACGGACGGTCGCACCTTCGGCATACACGGAAATAATAATCCATCAGCCATCGGAAGACATGTCACGGCCGGTTGCATAAGAATGTATGAAAAAGATGTTCAGAAACTTTATAGCAAACTAAAGATAGGCACAAAGATAAAAGTTGTCCACTCCCAAAAAAGCTTTGATGATATCATAAAACAGTAACGTAAAACCCCCAGTCCAACGAGGACTGGGGGTTAATTATTTTTATAAGAAAAAAGCGACTCCTGTTAAAAGACTGCTTAGAACAAGACAGATGATCATAACGTACACAATCGTTTTTATTAGTTTTTGATTCAAAGCCATAACCCTCCTATAAACATTTCCAACTTAATTGTACCGTGTTTGGAAAGCAGAAACAAGAAATCCTAAAAGACCAAATTGCAAATTCAGTCGAAAATTTGCGGTTTCAAGCAGGAAAAAGCGCTTACAAAACGAAAGATGTTATGTTGAGACTATTTTCTTTGTTAAACAGGAGGCTTCTAATGGATAAACAACAGCGTATAAAAGAATGGCAAGAAAAAACCGCACGATCAATGAATAGATTTCCAGAACGAAAAGAGAGGTTTCATACTTCATCAGATATAGAGGTTGAAAGGCTGTATGGTACAGAGGAAGAGCATTATCCGATGGAATTCCTCGGGCTTCCGGGAGAATATCCATACACACGTGGCTCTCAATCCACGATGTATCGCGCAAGATTTTGGACGATGAGGCAATATGCAGGTTTTGGCTCTGCAGAAGAAACGAATAAACGTTTTCGCTATTTGCTTGATCAAGGGCAGACCGGGCTTTCTGTAGCATTCGACCTTCCTACCCAGATCGGGTATGACTCAGATCACTCGATGTCACGCGGTGAAGTAGGGAAAGTAGGAGTAGCGATTGACTCGATCGAAGACATGGAAGCACTTTTAAAGGACATTCCACTCGATAAGGTGAGTACTTCCATGACGATTAACGCACCTGCCTCTGTCCTGCTCGCTATGTATATCGCTGTTGCTGAGAAACAGGGAGTGGCTACTGAAAAGCTTTCAGGAACGATACAGAATGATATTCTAAAAGAATATATCGCGCGTGGTACATATATTTTTCCGCCTAAGCCTTCCATGCGACTGATCACAGATATCTTCGGCTATTGTCAGGAAAATGTGCCAAAGTGGAATACCATCAGCATCTCTGGCTATCACATCCGAGAAGCTGGGGCGAATGCTGCACAAGAACTTGCTTTTACGATCGCGAATGGACTTGCCTATGTGGATGCTGCCATAGAAGCCGGACTAAATATTGATGACTTTGCTCCGCGGTTAGCTTTTTTCTTCAATGCTCATAATCAGTTCTTTGAGGAAGTTGCGAAGTTCAGAGCAGCACGTAGAATGTGGGCGAAACTTATGAAAGAACACTATGGAGCTAAGAATCCAAAGTCTTGGCAGCTTCGTTTTCATACGCAAACAGGAGGATCAACCCTAACAGCACAGCAGCCTGATAACAATATCGTACGTGTTACGACCCAAGCACTTTCAGCCGTCCTAGGTGGAACGCAGAGTCTTCATACGAACTCAAGAGACGAAGCCCTTGCTCTTCCGACAGAAGATTCGGCTCGAATCGCGCTTCGTACTCAGCAGATCTTAGCGCATGAAACAGGTGTGGCTGATACTGTAGATCCACTTGCAGGTTCGTATTACGTAGAACATTTAACAGATGAACTGGAACGAAAAGCAAACGAATACATCGAGAAGATCAATGTGATGGGTGGTGCAGTTGCCGCCGTCGAACAAGGATATATGCAGCGTGAGATCCACCATACGTCATATGAAACACAGAAAAAGATCGAGAGTGGCCAAGAGATCATCGTAGGGATGAACAAATTTACGATTGAGAACGAACCACAGCCTGAATTGTTAAGAGTTGATCCGACTCTAGGAGAGAAACAGAAAGAAAAGCTGCAAGCATTGAAAGCAAAGAGAGATCAAAACCGAGTGAGCGCTCAGTTGGAATCGTTACGTGCTGCTGCTAAAGGTAAGGATAACTTAATGCCAATCATCGTTGAATGTGTAAAATCATATTGTACGATCGGAGAAATATGCGGCGTGCTTCGAGAAGAATTTGGAGAGTACACAGGGGTCTAAAAATAGAGAGGAGTGGAGAAACGATGAAGAAAACAATTCGTGTTTTAATTGCAAAACCAGGACTCGACGGTCATGACCGAGGAGCTCTTGTTGTTTCTCAAGCGTTAAGAGATTATGGAATGGAAGTCATTTATACGGGATTAAGACAAGCACCAGAACAGATCGCAGCAGCTGCTGTTCAAGAGGACGTGGATGCGATCGGTTTATCATGTCTGTCAGGCGCGCACAACGAACTTTTTCCAGAAGTGATGAGACTTCTTCATGAAAAAGGAGCAGACGATATCATAGTTGTCGGTGGAGGGGTAATTCCATGGGAAGACATTCCCTTCTTAGAGTCTAAAGGGATCCAAAAAGTATTCACCCCAGGAACACCAACGATCGAAACAGCTAAATTTATCGAACAAGCGGTATATAAGCGTGATGGGATTACAGAAAATGTGTTTTCAGGAGTGGCGCCTGAAAGAATCGATCATATTGGAATCGCTGTAAAATCTTTAGATGAAGCGCTCCCGTTCTATGTGAATGTTCTGGGGTTAACACTCGAAGCGATCGAGGAAGTTCCTTCACAAAAAGTGAAAGTGGCTTTTATAAAAATCGGTGAGACGAGGCTAGAACTGCTTGAAGCCCTAACTGCAGAAAGTCCTGTCGCACAGTTTATTGAAAAGCGCGGTCAAGGCGTCCATCACGTCGCTCTTGGTGTTACAAACATACAAGATCGCATAGATGAGATGAAATCAAACGGCATCAAGATGATCCATGATGCTGCTGTTCCTGGCGCAGGTGGTGCATCCGTTGCTTTCATGCACCCTTCTTCCACACATAAGGTGTTGTTTGAGCTTTGTGAGAAGACGAAAAGTAAGGAGGAAGCAAAATAATGGACATCTATGACAAGATCAATGAACTTTATGAAAAGAAGACAGAGATTGAATTAGGCGGCGGTGATGACCGCATTGATAAGCAGCATGAACGGGGAAAGTTAACGGCACGAGAACGCATCGATCTTTTACTTGATGAAGGTACGTTTGTTGAACTAAACCCTTTCATGGAGCACCGTTCACATGACTTTGGCCTTTCTGGAATGAAAGCGCCGGGAGAAGGTGTGGTAACTGGCTACGGAAAGATTCATGGTCGTCCCATTTATTTGTTCGCTCAAGATTTCACGGTATTTGGCGGAGCTCTTGGAGAGATGCACGCGAAAAAAATCGCAGCAGTGATGGATCTTGCGGCTAAGAACGGAACTCCTTTTATCGGGTTGAACGATTCAGGAGGAGCTCGCATCCAAGAAGGCGTTATGTCACTTGATGGCTATGGTCATATCTTTTATCGAAACAGCATCTATTCGGGCGTGATTCCTCAAATATCTGTGATCATGGGTCCTTGTGCGGGAGGAGCGGTCTATTCTCCGGCGATCACTGACTTTGTGTTTATGGTGGAAAAAACAAGCCAGATGTTTATCACAGGACCGAAAGTAATTGAGACGGTAACTGGGGAGAAGATCTCATCCGAAGATTTGGGTGGAGCGGAAGTACACGGCTCTAAGAGTGGGAACGCACATTTTACAGCACCAACTGAATCGGAAGTGTTAGAAGATGTTAGACGTTTAATCTCATACCTTCCGCAGAATAATAAAGAGAGAACGCCGGTATTGCCATGGGGAGACGAGGAAGACTATCGTCCAGATCTTACGGATATCATCCCTTTTGATTCAACAAGGCCATACGATGTAAGAAACGTTATTCAAGAAGTGGTAGATAAAGATTCATTCATGGAAGTTCATGCTCAATTTGCAAGAAATATAGTTGTAGGTTTTGCAAGGATAAAGGGTGAAGTGATAGGATTAGTATGTAATCAGCCAAAAGTCATGGCTGGAGGACTAGACATTGATTCTTCAGATAAAGCATCGCGATTTATCCGTTTATGTGACTCTTTCAACATTCCAATCATCACGTTTGAGGATGTAACAGGATTCTTTCCAGGAGTAAAACAAGAGCATGGCGGCATTATCCGTCATGGAGCGAAGATTCTTTATGCTTACTCAGAGGCAACAGTTCCAAAGATAACGATTATCCTTCGAAAAGCATATGGCGGTGCATACGTAGCTTTAAACAGTAAATCTATCGGAGCAGATTTAGTATTCGCATGGCCGAATGCAGAGATTGCTGTTATGGGGCCACAGGGAGCTGCGAATATCATCTTTGCCAAAGAAATCGAACGAAGCGAAGATCCTGAAGCGACGAGGGCCCTGAAGATTGAAGAGTATCGTACGAAATTTGCTAATCCTTACATCGCTGCTGCAAACGGGATGGTGGATGATGTTATTGATCCGAGAGACACAAGAATCAAGTGTATTCAAGCGCTTGACATGCTGCGCAACAAGAGTGAAAACAGACCTTACAAAAAGCATGGAAACATACCACTATAAAAAGCGAGGGATACATAAATGGTAAATGCAGACCGTTTGTTAAACGAATTTTTAGAGCTTGTGCAGATTGACTCAGAGACTAGACATGAAAAAGAGATCTCGATCGTGCTTAAAAAGAAGTTTGAAGAGCTTGGTGTTGAAGTTTATGAAGATGATGCTGAATCCACGACAGAGCACGCAGCAGGAAATTTAATCTGTACGTTAAAGGGAAATAAAGAAGGCGTGGACACGATCTATTTCACTTCTCATATGGATACAGTTACTCCTGGTAACGGGATCAAACCCTCTATAAAAAATGGCTATGTAGTAACAGATGGTACTACGATTCTTGGAGCGGATGACAAAGCAGGTCTTGCTGCGATGTTTGAAGCGATTAAAGTCTTAAAAGAAAAAAACATCTCTCACGGTGATATTCAATTTATTATTACAGTAGGAGAGGAATCTGGATTAGTGGGCGCAAAGGCAATGGATGCGTCAAAAATCACAGCAAAATATGGTTTTGCCTTAGACAGTGATGGTCCTGTTGGGGATATTATCGTTGCTGCTCCTACCCAGGCAAAAGTACGAGCAAAAATCTATGGGAAATCTGCACATGCTGGTGTAGCTCCAGAAAAAGGAGTTTCAGCTATCACGATTGCAGCTAAAGCGATCGCTCGCATGCCACTTGGCAGAATTGATGAAGAAACGACAGCTAACATCGGTCATTTCCACGGTGGAGGCACTGGGGAGCAAACAAATATCGTTTGTGACACAGTTTTTGTTCTTGCTGAGGCACGTTCATTGATCAACGAGAAAATGGAAGTTCAAACAGCAAAAATGAAAGAAGCTTACGAATCAGCTGCTGCAGAATTAGGTGGGCGTGCAGAAGTTGAGATCGAAGTGATGTACCCTGGATTCAAGTTTGGTGAAGGCGATCATGTTGTAGAAGTGGCCAAAAAAGCAGCTGAGAAGATCGGACGCCCACATAGGCTTCTTCATAGTGGTGGTGGAAGTGATGCGAACATTATCGCAGGTCACGGTATTCCAACTGTAAATCTAGCTGTAGGTTACGAAGAGATCCACACAACGAATGAAAGAATGCCGATTGAGGAATTGACGAAAACGGCAGAAATGGTACTTGCGGTCATCGGAATAACAGCAGGCGAATAAGAAAAATGACGAAACTTGGCGGATTTTCGCCAAGTTTTTAGTGTTTAATAGGCCTTGTTGCCTGTTTTTGTTGCACTTTAAAACAAAATGTCGCAAAAAGTTGACAGTCACTTTAAGATTTATGTAAGATATTTTTATCATGTAAATGAAAATATTGGTAATTTTAAAAAATCTTATTTCGGGGGAGGAAATGGGATGAGTCAACTATCTGACATGCACATGATGGTGAATTATATGCGTGGCGTGTATAAAGTCTTAGAAGAAGATTGGCAGAAAGCTGCGAAAGCCATTGGATTAACTCAGGCGGAGCAACATATTTTATGGATCGTTTCACTAGAAGAAGACATTACGATCTCTAAGATCGCTTATTACGGATTGTGGGATGTATCTACAGTTATGCAAGTGATCAAACGTCTAAAAGATAAAGGCTACGTAAGATTAGAGAAAAAGAACGATGACCGCCGAATATCTTATGTTTATTTAACAGATGAAGGATTGGTGAAACATAAGGAGTCTACGAGCTTCAACTGCCAGATCTATGGCTTTCTTCAAAAATGGATGGAAGATGAAAGTAAAAAGGACTTCTATCGAGATCTTATTACATTACATAAGGATTTAAACAAGCATTTTCATGGTGAAGAATTTGTTGAATGGGTAGAAGATACTGGAAAGCGGCTTCACAAGACAAGGTAGATACCTTGTCTTTTTCTTTTGTGTAGCAGTCTTTCCTTATGTTTTTAAACACTGTTCTAACATATACTAATAGATAAGTTTTAATAAAGGGAGTGTTCATGTGTATCAGTCTCCTGGGTCTAAAAGAAGAATCATATTTCATGTGGACATGAACAGCTTCTATGCTTCAGTAGAGATGGCTGAAAACCCTGATCTTCGAGGAAAGCCGGTTGCGGTAGCAGGAAATGTAGAAGAGCGAAAAGGAATCATCGTAACTTGTAGTTATGAAGCGAGGGAAAAAGGCGTAAGAACCACAATGCCACTTTGGCAAGCTAGAAAAGTTTGTCCCAATCTTGTTGTTGTACCCCCAGACTTTGAAACATACAAAATGTATTCATCACGCATGTTTCAGCTTCTGCAGGAATATACAGAAAAGGTAGAGCCTGTTTCCATTGATGAAGGCTACATGGATGTGACAGACTGTCAAGAGCCACTCGAAATGGCAAAAGAGATTCAAGCAAGACTGTTGAATGAGCTGAATCTGCCATCATCTATCGGGATCGGACCTAATAAATTTTTAGCTAAAACAGCCTCAGATATGAAGAAACCGCTCGGAATCACGGTTCTTCGAAAGAGAGATCTCAGAGAAAAGCTTTGGCCACTTAAAGTCGGGGAGATGCACGGAATCGGTAAAAAAACCGAAGAAAAGTTAAACAAGTATGGCATCATAACAATTAAAGATCTGGCTGATGCTGTAGATTATGAACTGAAACATCGTTTTGGCATCAATGGTATAAAGATGAAAGAAAGAGCTAACGGCATTGATACGCGCCCAGTCGATCCAAGTGCTGCAAGTGATTATCGGTCGATCGGCAATTCTACGACATTAAGTGAAGATCTTATCTCTGTTACGGAATCTGAAACTGTTTTTAAAAAGCTAGCGGATAAAGTGTCGTCTCGGCTGAAAGCAAAAGGGTATGTAGCACTAACTCTTGCGATCACCATTCGTTATAGCGATCGTAAAACGATTACGAGGAGTAAGATGCTTCCAAACGGAACACAGCAGGCAATAGATATTCAAAAAACTGCCGTTCAACTCTTTCGCCGACATTGGAATCAAGAACCTGTTCTATTATTAGGAATTACCGCTACAGAAGTAGTGGAAAAAGAACTAGCGACTTATCAGCTTGATCTGTTCTCTGTCGAAAAGAACGAAAAAGATGCTCTGCTTCACGATGTATTGTCATCGATCGAGAGAAAGCATGGAGAAGGTATCATAAAAAAGGGGAAAAAGTAACAGGAGCTGATCGTTTCATGATGATCTTTAAGAACAGCGTAATTAGAACAGTAGTGTTAACTGCTCTTTGCCTCGGGCTCTTTATTCTGTTTGCTTCTATCTACGAACAATCAAGAGTAGAAGTTCTTGATGTGTGGGCGATGAAAAATGTGTCTGTCATCCACCAGCCTGCTCTAAATGATAGCTTTACATTCCTGACAAATATGGCTTCTCGGCCGTATCAATATGCCATCTTTATCTTTTTTGCTGTAATCTGGCTGATCGGCGAAAGAAAGTGGATAGAACCGTTCGTGTTAGGCGTTTGTCTCATCGGCATTCGTTTTGAAAATCAATGGTTTAAAGAATGGTTTGAAAGAGATAGACCGATGTATGATCGAGTCATTGAGATTACTGGGTATAGTTTTCCGAGTGGGCATGCTATGATCTCCATCGCTTTTTTTGGTTTGCTTACCTATCTTCTCGTACATAACTATTCGTTGTTGTACAGATATCGAAAGTTCATGTATGGCGTTACGGCACTTTTTATTGGATCAGTCGGTTTTAGTCGAGTATATTTAGGTGTTCATTATCCTACAGATGTTTTAGGTGGGTTTGCGGCTGGAGGAACCTGGCTTTTAATCTGCGTTTTATTGTATAAAGGACTGAACCATTTTCTCAAGAGGAATGTGTCATTATGAATAGAAAAAGCTGACTCTTTTAAAAGAGCCAGCTTTTTTCATTCTTACCAACCACGTTCATATTGTTTGGGACTTTCGATCTCTGTTCCGAGATCTTGTGCTGCTGATCGCGGCCAATACGGATCTTTCAAAAACTCTCGACCGATAAAAATAAGGTCAGCTCGTTTGTTTTGTAAAATTTCTTCCGCTTGCTTGCCTGTTGTGATCAAGCCAACAGCTGCCGTTGCAATTTCAGCTTCGTTTTTAATCTTGTCTGCAAAAGAAACTTGATAACCAGGGAACGTCGGGATCTTCGCAGGTACAACAGCACCCGAACTGCAGTCGATAAGATCGACCCCATCTTCTTTCATCCATTTCGAATAGGTTACAAAATCTTCTGGTGTATTTCCTTCTGGGTGATAATCGTTCGCTGAGACACGAACAAACAGAGGACCTTCCCATTCTAGTCTGACAGCAGCAATGATCTCTTGTAAGAATCGGTAGCGATTTTCTTGGCTGCCTCCATAAGAATCAGTTCTTCTGTTAGACAGAGGAGAGAGGAATTCATTGATCAAATATCCATGCGCTCCATGAATCTCAATAACGTCAAATCCAGCTATTTTTGCTCTTTTTGCTGCACTTCGAAATTGACTCACTGTCTCTTCGATCTGCTGAAGTGACATTTCTTCTGGCGTCTTCATCTTTTCAGAAAAAGCGATAGCAGATGGAGCGATGATCGGTCCATCTATCATAGCCTTACGTCCTGCATGGGCGATTTGTATCGCTGCTTTGGAGCCGTTTTCTTGAATGGATGAAACCAGTTTAGATAACCCTTCTACATGGCTGTCATCCCAGATTCCTAAGTCTTCAGCACTTATTCTTCCTTGTGGGCTTACAGCTGCTGCTTCTGTCATGATCAGTCCCGTCTGACCCATTGCTCGAGACGTGTAATGAGTCATATGCCAAGGGGTCACAATTCCATCTTGTTCATAACAAGAATACATACACATAGGTGACATGACGATCCGATTCTTTAACGTTACGTCACGGATGGTCAATGGTTGAAACAATAACGGTTGAATATGAAACAACTCCTTTTTCTTTGAGAACAAGCTTTTTTTTAGCATCATAACTTTTCTTTCTCATTGTAGTACGTTTGATTACTATTTTTGAAGAAATCTGCTCTTTTAATGTGGTGGAAGGCTGTTCAACACTTCCCTTGCTAGAATCGGATAGTCAGTTATGATTGCTTCCGTATTCCACTCAAAAAAATACTTCATCCACTTCTGACTGTTAACCGTATAGGGACGAACAGAAATATTATTTCTTTTAAAGCCTTTCATGATGTAAGGGTGGAGAGATTTATAGTTCGGATGCGCACTTTGTGAATAAAAGGCTTTCACATACTCCCACGGCTCAAACAATCCCGAAGAGTAAAGAGGTGCCGTTTGAACATAACTATTCAATCTTCTGACCTTAACTAAACTATAATGATTGAACGATGAGATCACGGTTCGATCCATCATCCCATAGTGATGCAACAATTGAAGAACCTTTTCTTCGAGTCCGTTATATTCGACGATATTGTTTTTTAATTCAATATTAAGCAACATCGGTATCGGTGCTATCCATTCTAAAAATTGTTGAAGAGAAGGGATAGATTCCTTGCCGAACTTTTTCGAAAACCAGCTGCCTGCATCTAGCTGTGTTAATTCTTCTTGGGTAAAATCCACGACATAACCTTTTCCGTTAGTCGTTCGATCTACCTTCTCATCATGAATAATGACCGGTACACCATCTTTAGAAAGCTGTACATCAAGCTCGATCCCATCAGCGCCATCTTTAAATGCTTTTTGGAATGCAGCCATCGTGTTTTCTGGACAATCCTTACTAGATCCTCTGTGAGCAAATATATAGGTCAAGAATGTAAGCTCCCTTCATAAAAAAAGATTATTGATAGTATAAGATAAATGAAAACGGAGATGAAATGAAAGGCTTCATAGTAAACTTATGAAAGTGGTTGATTTCCGTTTCAGGTGCTCCCTTTCCGCGTGGCGACCGGTGAGCCACTTGCCGCTTTGCGGCTCTAAGTGTCTCACCTGACCGCTCGTCCCGCAGGAGTCTCGCACCTTCCACTCCAATCAACATTCAAAGGAGACAAAAATCTAAAAGCATTTCTAATTTAGACCAACATACTAAAACACAGCCAGAATGAAAGAAACCCTTCCTGGTTGTAGAGGAAGGGTGAGTTATTTTCTGCGTCTAGAACGCTTCTTTTTTTCTTCTCTGTTGTGTTCTTCAACAGTGGCTCCTTTTTCTGTCAGCCAGTGGATAAAAACAAGCTCTTTGTCAGTAAGAGATCGTTTCGTGAACTTTTCAAACTGAACGCGCAATTCAAGGTATCTTTGGGAAATTTCTACTTCGGTCACATAAATCCCTCCCTAAATCTAGCTCTAGCTTCTACTTAGATGATAAAGAGTAAGTGAAGGGCTTGTCAATTTTTTCTAATCGTCAATTTCTGCAGAGAAAACGAGAGAATTGGTGCAAAATAAGGAAAAGGAGTTGGTAGTATGAAGATTTTGAACAAGTTATTTTGCTTCATGGTGGCCGTTTTTCTAGTGTGTAGCTCACTTCCGGTTAAGATTTCTGCAGAAAATCCAAGAGTACAAGAACCTGCTTATGCAAAATGGGGAAGGCTCGCTGTTTTCGAGACAGGCAAGCGCTACCCCGACTATGATATAATAGATTATTTATATGTTGGACGAACGACACTTCAAAATGGAGATAATGTCGAAAGATTTAAACTTTGGATCAGGAAAGGTGCTACAGAAAAAGGAGTTGTTATTACAATCATGTTAACTCCAAGTGGTGCATTTAAGAATATTTCCTTTCAAGAAACAGTTCGTTAAAAGCTCAGTTCATTCTTCCTAACTCTTCCGACCGTTTCACCGCTCTTTTGATGCAAGCTAAAAACGCATCTTGAACTCCGAATTGATCAAGCTTGCCAATCCCTGCCTCTGTCGTGCCGCCTGGACTGGTTACTTTTCTTCTAAGCTCAATCGGGGAATCTGTTGTTTGTTTGAGCATAAGAGAGGCACCTAAAAGCGTTTGAGAGATTAAAGACTTTGCTTCTTCTTCGGAAAGATTTAGTTCTTCAGCCGCTTTTTGCATGGCTTCTGCGATATAGTAAACATAGGCAGGGCCGCTTCCAGAGAGGCCTGTAACAATATGAAGTTTTTCTTCCGGTACAAGTGTAACCGTTCCGATCGTCTCAAACAGCTCAAGAGATTTTTCAATATGCGATCGCATGGCAGACTTTCCTGAGGAGAGTGCAGTAGCAGAATGTCCGATCGATGCAGATGTATTCGGCATCGCTCTCATGATGGGATTTTGAAGGTGAAGCCAATCTGTTAACGTTTCAGTCGAGATGCCGGCCATAACGGAAAGGATCAGCTGATGACTCTTAACAAATGGTTTGATATTATTTACGGCATCGTGCGCATCTTTTGGCTTTACCGCAAGAATGATGATATCAGCACCAACGACAGCTTCTTCTATCGTGGACGCAGGCACGACACCATACTTAACACGTAGTTCATCCACTCGTTGTGTATTGCTTCGATTCTTTATTGTGATCAGATCAGCTTGCCATTTTTCTTTTTTGATGAGTCCCTCCATAATAGCCTCAGCCATCGATCCGGCACCTATAAATGTAATTTTTTCTGTTCCCACGGGTAATCCCTCCAGAATTTTGAGTATAAAAAAACTCCCAGTCCTATATAAAGGACGGATGGGAGTGATCCGTGGTACCACCTTTGTTGGCATGATTGCTTGCCCGCTCAAGATGTCTTTATCGCAGAACTGCGCCAGATTTCTCCAGACTGCTCCAGGGCAGGTTCGGTAATTCCTTTACGGTGAAATCTTGCAGCCTATGGATTCCACTCTCTAAACGGAGGAGATTACGTACTAATCCCTTTCAACGCATTTATTTATTGGCCATATTTGGCATTTCTTTTATATTTTAAAAAACATTATGCTATGATTTCTATATGTATGTCAACTAGTTATTTTATTTGGAGGAAAAGATGACTCAAAAAACAGCTATTATCCCGATTACTCTTCCTACACCGTTTGATGTGGGTCCTGTAAACTGTGTCCTCCTAAAAAGTGATGCGGTTACGCTCGTTGATTCCGGAGCAAAAACCGAAGAAAGCAAACAAATGCTTATCTCTGCTCTCAAGGATCACGGACTCACATTTAAAGATTTAGACCATTACATCTGCACACACTACCATCCTGATCATGCGGGTCTATCAAAAGAGATACAAGACAATGGTGTTCAGACTTTTATGCTTAAAGAAGCTGTTCCTTATGTGAGTAACGACCCTCATTTTATGGAACAGGGAGAAGCGTTTTATACCAATCTCTATCATTCTTTTGGAGTGCCCGATGCTCTTGGAAGATTAGAACTATTAAAGCTGCGGAAATATCGTACGTTCTCAAGCTCGTTTGTTCCAGACACTTTGCCTTTACCGGGTGATCAAGTTCAAGGTCACGAAGGTTTTATCTTTTTAAAGACGCCCGGCCATGCCCCTGATCATCTTTCTCTTTATCATGAAGAAGACGGTATCTTGATCGGTGGGGATGTGCTGCTGCCTCATATCTCGTCCAATGCACTATTAGAACCACCGGCTGTAAACGAAACAGAGCGACCAAGAACAATGCTTCAATACCGTGAGACGTTGCAATATCTAATGACGCTGAACTTAAAAACGATATACCCTGGACACGGAGAGCCTTTTACAAATGCAGAACAGCTGATCACAAAACGACTTCACGATCACACTGAGCGTGCAAAGACGCTTGAACATCTGTTGAGCGATGGGCCATTAACCGTTTTTGAGCTGTGCAGACGCCTGTTTCCAAAACTATATGAAAAGCAACTCGGTTTAGTAGTTTCCGAAGTTGTAGGTCATCTCGATCTGCTTCAGTCAGAAGGACGAGTACGTGTAGAGGAAGAGAACAAGATATCATATTATCGGAGAGAACAGGAGTTATAAGATGAGTACATTAAAAAACAAAGTGGTCTTGATAACAGGAGCATCTGGGGGACTCGGGGCTCACCTCGCTATGGATGTTGCTAAAAAGGGAGCAACCCCCATCCTTGCTGCAAGAAGAGAAGATCAACTAAAAGTGGTACAGGAAGCGATCTTAAAAGCTACGAATGTAACGGCCCCTTACTATCTTTTAGATGTTTCGAACACAGACAGCGTTGAGGAAGTTCTTTCAACGATCCTAAGTGAACATCAAAACATACATATTTTAGTGAACAACGCGGGTTATGGCATTTTTGAAGAGTTTGTGGATTCGCCATGGAAAAATATCGAAGGAATGTTTTCAACGAACGTTCTTGGGCTTATGGCGTGTACGAGAGCAGTACTGCCGCACATGCTTCAAAGAGGAAGCGGTCATATCGTGAATATTGCGTCTCAAGCAGGTAAGATCTCAACACCAAAATCGAGCGTATACGCAGCAACAAAACATGCTGTGTTAGGATTCTCAAACGGGTTACGCTTAGAAGTCGCACATAAAGGGGTAGATGTGACAACCATCAACCCTGGACCGATCGCGACAAACTTCTTTACACTTGCTGATCAGTCTGGCAATTACGTTAAAAACGTTCAAAAACTGATGCTTCAGCCTTCGCATGTTTCAGAAAAAATCGTCAGAGCGATGGAGCGTCCCGTTCGTGAGATCAACCTTCCATGGTGGATGAACGTTGGAAGTACGATGTATCAAGTCATGCCAAAATTGATCGAAACACTAGGTGGAAAATCGTTTAGACAGAAGTAGATTGCAATAATTATATTATGTAAACTAAAGGTTTGGAAGACTTTGGAGTTGGTGATAAAACTCGTGGATTGGAGCTCGAAACTTGTGGATTGGAGCTCGAAACTCGTGGATTGGAGCTCGAAACTCGTGGATTGGAGCTCGAAACTCGTGGATTGGAGCTCGAAACTTGTGGATTGGAGTCCGAAACTCGTGGATTGCCGCCCAAAACTTGTGGATCACAGCCAAAAACTCGTGGATTGCCGCTTAAAATCTCATCGATCACAGTCCAAACCTCTCACAACAGCACAAAAATAAGCAGGTTCCCCCTCTTCAAAAACGGAACCTGCTTATTTATTTGTAAGATAGGCATATACAACGTCCTGAATGATGCTGTAAACAGCCTCATTTTGGTCTTCCTCATGTATCTCGCGCAAAACTTTCTCTTCGAGATTGGCCCATTCTTTCTCCGTTAATATACAATTTTCTTCTTCCCAAAAATAATCCTTCAACGAATGTTGGATCATTTTTCTTATTAATAAACGATTCATTTCTTCACCTATCTTTCCTTATAAATCCTAGACTTTTGGCTCAAAAACGTCAATCTGCAAAATTTGCTGAAAAAATTACCATTGTTATAAGAACATACATTCGGTTAAAATGGGTATACATATAAAGAACAGATGTTCGTAAATCAACGAAAGGGGTGTGTCGAATGAACTATGATGAAATGCCTAAGCGTACGATCTTATGTATGGATATGAAAAGTTTTTATGCAAGCTGTGCTGCTGTTCGCTTAGGGTTAAATCCGCTGACATGTCATTTGGCAGTAGTAGGGGATACGGAGAGACAAGGAAGCGTGGTGCTTGCAGCGTCACCGAGACTGAAGGCTGATTTTGGTATTCGCACAGGCAACCGGCTGTTTGAGATTCCAAAGAATAAAAACATTATCGTTGTAAACGCGCAGATGGCTTATTTCCTAGAAAGATCGATGGAGATTACGAAGATGCTGCACCGGTATGTTCCACCAGAGTCGATCCACACATATAGCGTGGATGAAAGTTTTCTTCAAGCTGACGGAACAGAAAGGTTATGGGGAAGTGCACAAGAACTTGCTGAGAGGATCCGCCGTGACATCTGGCGAGAGTTTGGATTGCCGTGTGCGATCGGAATCGGCCCGAACATGCTCATGTCAAAGCTTTGTCTCGATCTTGAAGCGAAGAAAAAAGGCGTGGCGCAGTGGGGGTATGAAGATGTAGAGAAGAAACTATGGCATCTATCTCCACTAAGCCAGATGTGGGGAATCGGATCGAGAGTAGAGCGGACTTTAAACAGGATGGGTATTGTAACAGTGGGTGACCTCGCGCATTATCCTCTTGAACTTTTAGAGAAAAAATTCGGGATCATGGGAAATCAGCTCTATCACCATGCATGGGGCATCGATCTGTCTGAAATCGGTGCGCCCATCATGCAAGGTCAGGTCAGCTACGGAAAAAGCCAGATTTTACTTCGTGACTATACGGATATAACGGAGATCAAACATGTCATTTTGGAGATGTGTGAAGAGGTAGCAAGGCGTGCGAGAAGGGCAAGAAAAGCAGGCAGGACGATCAGTTTTGGGCTAGGGTACAGCAAAGATGAAGGTGGTGGTGGCTTTCATCGTTCTAAATCAATCGATCAGCCATCTAATATTACGATGGAGCTGTATGAAGTGTGTCTAGAGCTTCTTCAAACCTTTTATCGGGGAGAGACGGTGCGTAAGATTTCAATCGCCCTTTCTAATGTTTGCGAAGATACAGAAACACAGCTTACTTTGTTTTCTTTAGACCACCCAAAGAAAAGAAAGATCGGCTACGTTATGGATGATATTCGGCAAAAATACGGATCCAACTCTCTTCTGCGAGCTGTTTCTTATACAAAAGGAGGAACAGCATTATACAGAAGCCGACTTTTAGGTGGACATAAGGCATAAGGGGGCGGAAGAACGGTGATTCGTGACAGAGGAACGATTAAGTGGACGGCGATGATGCTGCCGGAGCACGTGAAAATGCTAAGAGAGCATCAGGACGGTCTGGACTATGGAAGAAAGCCAGAATTAGATGAACAAAAGTACGAAGAATTCAATGAGACAATCTGTGTTGCGATGGGAGAGAACCAAGCGCTGAAGTTTACGTATTTCGAAAAAGGCAGGGCGCTCGTGCTTATAGCCCATGTGCACTATATAGACGAATACAAAAAAGAGTTAAGGGTGCTCGATGAAGAAAAAAGGATGCATATCTTAAAAGTGACTGACATTATGGACGTTGAATACGCATAGACAATAAAAAATATAGGCGTAAAAAAAAACAGCAAAAACTAACGCTAAAAGATAGTTTTTGCTGTTTCTTATTATCCAAAGATTTGAGTTAAGTAGATCATGATTAAGAGCCCAGCAATGAATGATAATGTAGCAGATCGAGCGTGACCATCACCATGGCTTTCAGGAATGAGTTCTTTATAAACAATAAAGAGCATAGCACCAGCTGCAAAAGAAAGTCCATACGGTACAAGATTCTCTACATAGGAAGTGAGCACATATCCAAGCAAAGCTGTAACGATTTCAACAGCACCCGTTAATGTGGCAATAAGGAATGCCTTAAATCGATTCATATTTTGGTGAATGAGAAAAAGGGCTACTAACAGACCTTCTGGTGCGTTCTGAAGTCCGATCGCAAATGCGATCAATCCGCCAAGTCCTGTATTTTCACTAGCATAACTGACCCCAACAGAAAGACCTTCAGGCAAATTGTGCAAGGTGATCGCAGCAATGACAAGGAAAGCTTTAGCATCGATGCCCTTAAAAATCTTAGAATGATCAAGATCAACGTGCGGAACGAACCTTTCTAAAAGTAAAAGAGTTAGGGTACCAAGTGTCATACCGATCGTAAGGACCGTTAAGTTTGATAGTTCAAGAGCTTGAGGAATCAAGCTGAACGTTGAAGCAGCGACCATGATACCTGCGGTAAGAGCAAGCAATATGTCGCGGAACCGGTGTGTTACCTGAGACCAGAAGAGAACAGGCAGTGCGCCAAAACCGGTTGCTAATGCAGATAAAACACTTCCAAATAAAGCAGCTTCCATTCTGTTACCCACCTTAGTCAAATATCCAATTTTATAAAAATAGTCATATGGCTCTTTTAGTATACCGCCAAATCCTTTTTAATAGAAGTAAGCGCCATTTTCATTTTATAAAGCGCTTTTATCGGAAAATAAGAAGGTGACAATTTGAAAGTCATAATCATTGACCCGGGCCATGGAGGGAATGATCCAGGAGCGGTAAACAAAGAGCAATTTGAAAAAGTATATAATCTGGCAATCGCCAAAAAGATACAAACTAATCTTCAAAACAACTATGAAGTAACGGTCATCATGACTCGAACGGGTGATACAACCGTATCATTAGACGAAAGATCAAATGTAGCAAACAGCAAGAATGCTGAGCTGTTTGTGTCTATCCACCAGAACATCGGTGGAGGAGAAGGATTTGAAAGCTATGTGCACCAGCGAGCGGGTGCTGAAACGAAAAGAATACAAGGTGTTTTACATGCTTCGGTCGCAGCTGTTATGAGTAAGTACGGTGCGCGAGACAGAGGACAAAAACAGGCTGATTTTCACGTACTTCGTGAAACAAAAGTGTCTGCAATCTTACTAGAAGTACTATTCATGGATAACGAGAAAAACTTGGCTCTTTTAAAAAGAGAAGATTTTCAAAATGACGTGTCTACAGCCATTGCAAAAGGAATCGCACAAAGTCTTTCTCTTCCAAAAAAACAAGTACAGATTACACAAACACAAATTTTCAATGTGATCGCAGGTGCATTTGAACAAAAAGAGAACGCGATAACTCGTGTTTCACTTCTAGCTAAACAAAACATTACAGCCTTTATTGACGAAATAAAAAGCGGAAACAAAACGTATTACAGAGTTCAAGCTGGAGCTTTTCAGAATCGAGAATACGCAGAGAATTTCGCTAAGAAGCTCCGTTCAGAAGGTGTAGCGGATGCTTATGTGATAGAGAAAAATACAAATGAACCACCTCCAGTCCGAGAACCAGCAAAACCCAATCCACAACCACCTAAAACGAACCCAGAACCGCCAAACCCAGAGTCTCCCAAGGGACTGACGATTGGAGGTTCAACGTTACTAACTGCGGATGAGATGGATCGATTTGTTAGGAAAGTAAATCCGAATGCGCCATCTGTAGCTGCTCTTTACCTTCAGTTCGGACAAGTGTACGGAATCAGAGGAGATGTGGCATTTGCTCAGGCTGTTCAAGAAACCGGGTACTTCCGCTTTGAAGGAAATGTTAAGGCATCACAAAATAATTATGCAGGAATCGGTGCAACAGGAAAGAACGAATCAGCCGTGTTTAAAACTCCTCAAGAAGGCGTTTTAGCACACATCCAGCACTTGTTTGCTTATGCTTCAACACAGCCTCTACCTTCCCAATATCCTCTCGTTGATCCTAGGTTCCAATATGTCCAAAGAGGCAGTGCTGTGACATGGGGGCAGCTGAACGGAAAATGGGCCATTCCAGGAACGACATACAGTACTATGATATTGGATATTTACAAAAAAATGCTACATGAAGCGAAAATCCCGTTGCAAACACGAATAAATTCATTAAATGCAATGTTGAACGAACTATAAAAAACGTTGGATCTTTCACGTGTTTCTTCATAAAAACAGGAAAAAATAAGGCTTCGCATATGGTTCGTTTTCATGCGAAGTCCTTATTTTTGATCATTTTTTCGTATGGAAGATTTTTAGCTAAAAAGAGCGAAAATTTTACATAGCATCAAACTGAATTGGCTAAAGTTAAGAAGAACTTAGCCAAAAACGAGTGATCTGTAATAAGATAAAATAAGAACAATAGATTAAGATTTACAGCTTGCGAAAAGTCCGGACGAAAGTATTTTTTCTTTTAATTCTGTATTAGGCGGATCGCATATAATTTCGATGCAGTCATCAGGATAGATAGACAATGCGATGATACCGAGAAAGCTCTTTCCGTCAGCTGTTCGATCTCCTTTTTGCAGATAGATGGATTCTGTAAAGCTGCCTGTAAGTTCAACAAGTTTGGCAGCACGTTCTGCATAAATAGGTCGAGTTGCTTTTACGATCATAATCAATAACCTCCTTTGCCAATCACACTATGTATGGATATGTGCATAAGAAGGAAAAATGCTTACTAAATGAAACTTTCACATGGAGGAAACATGAAACTTACAAAAAAGTGGCTATATCTAATGTTATTAGTTGCGGGTTTGATTATTTTATTTCTCTGGCTGCAAAAAAATTATAAGGGATTTAGTCCTGAAGAATTTAGAAATTGGATCGTACAGTGGGGATGGATCGCACCTTTTATCTTTGTTGTTCTCTATACATTGAGGCCTTTTGTGTTATTTCCATCTTCCATATTTGCCATTACAAGCGGTTTGTCGTTTGGTTTTTATTGGGGATGTCTGTATACATATCTCGGATCGCTAGGAGGAGGACTCCTTACGTATTTCGCGATCAACCGCCTTGGCCGCTTTAAGAAAAATAAACAATGGAAAAACGAAAAATACGAAAAAGTACGTAACAAGATCGAAAGAGAAGGAGTTCGTTTCGTTCTATTATTAAGGTTGCTTCCGGTATTGAATTTCGATCTCGTGAGTTATTTAACGTCTTTAACAAAGGTAAGGTTTAAAGACTATGCGATCGCTACTGCAATAGGTATCATTCCGGGAACAATCGCTTATACGTATTTAGGTACATCCATGACGTCTGGAAGTAAAAAAGTCGTTTGGATCGGCACTACTCTTTTATTTGTCCTTGTCGGTCTACCGATGATATTTAAGAAGAAGATGAAGGCAAAGGTAGGGTTGTAGGTATTAAGAAGGTTGCTCTGGAGGTAAGATTAGACTCATCGCTGACTCAGCATCAGCTCCTTCAACGATATAAAGAAAAGAATCTCCTTCTTTTAACGTTAAAAAGAATGCTACGAGCTGTGATAACCCTGTGGCATGAATGGTAATACCATCTTTACTTAAAAATAGCTGGCTGTTAAGTCTCTTAGCAGAATGCATAATCTCAATGGCTTTACTCACTGTATATTTAGCAGTAACGATCACTTTTTGAGAGCAGATTTGTTTCATAATCTAAAAGCCTCCTTTATGAGATGATTGCTGATATATTTCCCATAAGTAGAGAGGCCGAAACAAGGTCTATAGTCCCGATGTGCAAAATGATGGAAAAAGTATGTAGTGCTTTAGAATAAAGAAGGGTACATATAAAAACGATAGATTCGGCTTAATGTAAAGAGTTGCCATAGAGAGAAGGAGAAGAAAAGGGAAACGAACCAATAAATAGGGGGAGTTTGATTGCGAATTTCATTTCAACTTTTCATCATGACTGTTTTACTTTTTAATCTGTTACAAACTTATGTGTTTGCCTCTTCACAGACTGTTGCTGAGAAAAAGGCAGGGAGCTTTCACTATAGCATAATAGCAGATGGAGAATTCTTAACTTGGAGTATTGGAGACGGTAAAAAACAGAGTGAGATCCAAGAAGGTAAAAAGAATCAGAGGGAGCTCGATCGATTTAGGGAAGCAGTTAATGAGATGAGCGTACAAAAATTCTCCTTAATTATCTATATTTTGTATCTGATCCTTATTGGAATTATAGGGTATATCCTGTATAAAAAGTGTGCGAAAAAAAGGGAAGAACTCATGGCGATCGTTGCGCTGTTCGCTATATATGCCATATACAAGTGTTATAGGGCTTACGAATTTTTTGTAGCAGCTCAATGGGATGCCAAATATTATTTTGCAGTTCTTACATAGCAAAAAAGAGTACAGCCGGCATGTAAAACCGGGCTGTACTCTTTTTTTATGAATTTAATTTTGCTTTTTCACGTTTCGCCTGTCTTCTGAAGAATAATTCATATAGGACAGGTACGATGATCAACGTTAATAGGGTAGAAGTCGTTAGACCACCGATTACAACGATCGCCAATCCTTTAGAGATCAGCGTTCCTGACGATGTTGTTAATGCAAGTGGAATTAATGCTGCAATCGTCGCAAATGCTGTCATTAATATCGGGCGTAAACGGGTTTTACCAGCTTCTAATAACGCTTCACGAACCGGCATACCCTTAAGTTCACGGTTTTGTCCGATGCGGTCAACCAATACGATCGCATTCGTTGTAACGATACCGATCAGCATGAGTATTCCGATCATCGCACTAACAGACAATGGTTCGTTGATTAAATATAATCCTCCGATTGCTCCAACCGGAACGAATATGAGGGAAGAAAGGATGATGAACGGAATACGTGCTCGACCAAATGTGATCAACATCGTTAAGTAAACGAGACCGATCGCAACTAGCATCGCAAGACCTAGGTCTTTAAACGTATCCATCGTTTCTTCGCTTCCGCCGCCGCCTTCTGTTGATACAGAAGAAGGAAGCTCTACATTATCTTCAACGCCTTTAATAACGTCTTGTGTTACTTTTTGAACGTTGTCTCCTTTTACTTGTGCAGAGACTTGTGCATAAATCTTACCATCAAGCTTTTGGATTCCAGTAACGGTGTCTTTTTCTGTTACATCTGCAACGTCTGAGATCTTAACCGGACCAGATGAACCGAATACAGTCAGGTCCTTGATCTCTTCTAGGGATTTAACTGCTTCGTCATATTCAACTTTCACATTCTTTTGATCGCCGTCTAATGTAAGTTCTCCTACTTCAACAGGTTTCGTTACATCTGAGACTGCTCCTAGGATAGCGAAGCCTGATACGCCTTTTTCAGCTGCTTTTTCGGTATCAATTTCAACAGCCCATTGTTTTTGTGTATCTTTGAAGTTGTTGGATACATACTTGATCGAATCGATCGTCTTCATGTACGTTTCAACTTCACTTGCTGCTTTTTGCAGATCTTCTAAGTTGTTTGAATATAGATCAATATTCACTTCGTTGTTAGCTGGTGGTCCGCCGCTCGAAACTTCCTGCAAGCTGATTACGGTTCCTTCTGCTTTTTCGTCTGTGATTTTCTTAATATCTTTTTCTAATTCTTTTAATTCTGTGTCAATGTTTGCATCTTTTTTGAGGTTAACAAAATAGTTAGCCACATTTTGACGCTTAAGACCGGTTTGGAAATCACGAGATCCGATACCAGCTGTTACATCTTCAATCGTACCGCGTTTAGAGAGATAGTCTTCCACTTCTAAAGACACTTCGTTCGTCTTTGTTACATTTGTACTTGCAGGTAATTCAACGTTGATCGTTAATGTTTTCTGCTCTTCATTCGGTAGGAACACCATTCCAAGTTTTGTTGCAAGGAAGAAAGATCCACCTAAGAGAATGAATGAAGTGACTAGAACTAGAATTTTATGGTTCAATGATGCTTTGATCAGTTTTTCATAACCACGCTGCAAAGGACCATCGTTCTTTTCTGGTTTTACGGTTTTAAATGCATATTTTGCTAAGATCGGTACGATCGTAACAGCAACGATCAGTGAAGCTAATAAGGCGAACACAACCGTTAATGCAAACGGTAAGAAGAATTCACCTGTGATACCGCCGACAAGACCAAGTGGCAAGAATACTACAACAGTTGTGATCGTTGAAGATACAATCGCTTTTAAAATTTCGCGTGTAGAATCGATGATCAACTCATCACGATCGTAGTCACCTTCTGTTTTACGGATTCTTCTAAAAATATTCTCGATAACTACGATACTATCATCTACCACACGTCCGACTGCTACTGCCATTCCGCCAAGTGTCATGATGTTTAAAGTAATATCAAGACGGTCTAGGAATATGGCTGACACGAGCAGTGAAAGCGGGATTGAGATGATGGCAATGATAGTTGCTCTGAAGTTGCGAAGGAATATCAGTACGGCTAAGGAGGCGAATAACGCTCCGAATAATCCTTCTTTAACTAGCGTGTTTACAGAGTCTTTAATGCCTTCTGCTTGGCCGAAACCAACCGCATAGTCTAACTTATCATCGTATTTATTTTTGTTCAGCACTTCTAGAACTTTGTCAGCCACTTCGACCGTATTGGCATCTTGTTTCTTAGTTACGGCCATAGAGAGTGAGTCTTTTTGATTATATCTTGTAATCTCACTAACATCATCTGTTTCTTTAACTTCCGCTAGATCACCAAGCTTTAAGCTTTCTGGTGCTTGAGGTCCTGCTCCTGCGCCACCAGGTGCGCTTTGTCCGCCAGGCGCTCCGCCTCCAGCTCCTGGTTGAGCTGCTTCACCAGGTGCTCCTCCGCCAGGTCCACCCGGAGACTGTGCTGGTGCGCCTTGACTTGATGAGATGGTGATCTCTTTAAGCTCGGCTACTGTATCGACCACTTCTTCCACACGAACTGGAACTGTAATCGAGTCATCCGTTACGGTACCAGCAGGGAAAGAGAGGTCACGGCTGTTGATTGCTTCTTTAACAGCGTTTAAGGTGATGCCGGCTTCTTTTGCTTTTTCTTTATCCAATGTGATGGAGACAAACGTTTCTTTAGTACCACCAACAGATACGTTGTTCACACCTTGAATCTTTTTAAGTTCTGGAACCAATTCGTCATTAACGAATGCTTGAATGTTTTCTCCTTCTTTTTCAGGGAATAAAGAGATATTGTAGATAGGAATCGTTCCAAAGGAGAAACGGCTAACTTCTGGTTCTACATCTTCAGGAAGATCCGTTTCTGAAATGATGGATTTGACTTGATCTTCTACCTCATCCATATTTGCGGTGAAAGGAAAATCCATACTAATGATAGAGATGCTTTCGTTTGAAGAACTCTTAATGGTTTTTACATCCTCAACTTGCTTCAATTGCGTTTCAAGTTTGTCCGTGACTTGCTCGTTCACATCTTCAGGAGATGCTCCTGGATAGACAGTTTGAACGGTAAGCTGTGGAAACTCAACGTTTGGGAGCAAATCCACTTTTAAGTTCGTGAATGAGAAGACTCCACCAACAATGAGTAAAAATGAAAAGATGAATATTGCTACTGGATTTTTTAAACTAAATCGTGTTAACCAGTTCATTGTTTTCTCTCCTATTTTTGTTTTTTGTTTTATATGTGTATTTTCACATATGTTTATCTATAATATAATAGCTGTATAAGATTTATATCAAGTATTAAGAATAAAATTTTTGTGAAAAATGTGTTACAATGCAAAACAGAACAGAAAGAAAGAAGGGTATCAAATGGCGTTAAGGTATGCGCTGTTAGGTTTATTGGCGAAAAATGAAGCAACCGGTTACGAGCTAACACAGCAATTTAAAGAAACAGTTATTCATTTTTGGACAGCCCATCACACGCAGATCTATAGAGAACTCTTAAAGATGGAAGAAGAAGGACTCACACAATCTAAGACCGTTCAGCAGACTGATTATCCTGATAAGAAGATATATGCAATCACGGACAAAGGTTTCGAACAGCTGCTTGAATGGATGCTGAATAAACCTGTAAATGAACCAAAGCTGAAAGACGATTTGTTATTAAGGGTATCCATGTTTCATTTTATCCCGATAGACAAAGCGATTGCTTTTTTAGAAAAGAGTAAAGAGCACCATAAGATGGGGCTGATGATGACGAAAAAATGGCAAGAAGAGCACTTTCCAAAAGGAACTTACGGAAAAAACGAACTTGGAGAGTTCTTAACAAGTGAATACGGCATTCGATATATGGAAAGCTGGTTATCATGGTGTAACTGGGCGATTAAAGTTCTAAAGAAGAAAGGTGAGTCATAAGCAGTATGGAAATTATTTTTACTGATGCAGCATTAACCCGATTGGAAAAGAAGGTACAGGGAAAAGCGGGTTACTTAAAACTCAAACATGATACAGAAGGCTGCGGCTGCGTAGTAAGTGGTGTAGCTGCTCTTGTCCTCGTGGATCAGATAGAGGACAATGATACAAAAATTGAAACGAATGGACCAGATCTATACATGGAATACAATACGGCTGTTTTCTTTGCTGAGAATATGACGATCGATGCACCGGCAGGCAACCACTTTTCATTAAAAAGCCCTGGTGAAATGCTGAATCCTTCAATGAAATACTATGATAGAACGGAACAAAACACGGGCTTATAAAATGCCCGTGTTTTGTTTGTTAAGGCTGAGGAACATTTTTTAGAAGTTGAAACTGCTTGCTTGAGACAGGTTTAGAGAGAAGAGGGGATATGTAGGCTGCTGCTTCAAGCAGTTTATCGAGATGAATACCTGTTGAAATTCCCATTTGAGAAAGCATGTGTACGACATCTTCAGAAGCAACGTTGCCTGAAGCTCCAGGTGCGAACGGACATCCGCCAAGCCCTCCAGCAGATGTATCAAAACGATCGATGCCCGCTTGAAGACTCGCAAAAATGTTAGCAAGAGCCATTCCTCTCGTATCATGAAAATGAGCGGTTAAAAGTGTTGTTCCACGCAGATGATGTTTTAATAGTGTAAACAGTTCAAAACACTCTGCTGGATTTGCCATACCGATCGTGTCTGCCACACTCAGTTCATCCACACCCATCTCTTCAAAATCCAGGCAAATTTTTAACACGTCCTGTTCATCGATCTTTCCTTCGAATGGACAATAAAAGCTAGTAGAGATACAAGCCCTCACGAAAAATCCTCTGCGCTTTAAATCTTCGATCAGAGGTCTGAGTTCATTCATGCTATCTTCTGTTGATTTGTTTATATTCTTCTTATTGAACGTATTGCTGACACCTACGAATACAGCAATATGCTTCACTCCAGATTCAACAGCTAGATCAATTCCTTTTTGGTTTGGAGCAAGGACAAAGTTTCGTTGATCGTCTAGGCAATTATCAATAATAACAGAGGCATCTTGCATTTGAGGAACCCATTTCGGTGAAACGAAGGAGGTGAGCTCCATCTCTTGAAATCCGGCATTTTTTAATAGAGAAATAAATTCTATCTTATTCTTTGCAGGTATTAAATTCTTCTCATTTTGAAGACCATCTCTCGGTCCAACTTCTATAAGCGTAACCCTTTCAGGCAAGTCCACGATTGTAAACCCCTTTCTCGAAAACGTTTTCCTATTGTTATTTTAACTAAAAAAAATCGTCTGTTGCAACACATTTAAATTGTTATGGTATGATAAAAAGGAATTTTCAGAAATTTAAAAGAGATCTACAAGGAGGAGACTAGTAATGGTTTCAAGGGAGAGAGATGCTGTAATTGTAAGCGCTGTCAGAACGCCGATCGGAAGCTTTATGGGAAGCTTTAAAACGGTTGCGGCAACAGATTTAGGAGCAATCGCGATCAAAGATGCATTAAAAAAAGCCGGTGTCCCGCATGATTCAGTAGATGAAGTAATCATGGGAAATGTTCTGCAAGCAGGACTAGGACAGAACCCAGCCCGACAAGCCGCTATTAAAGCTGGATTGCCGAATGAAGTATCCAGTATGACGATTAATAAAGTTTGCGGCTCAGGTCTCAAGGCAATCCATCTCGCGTGCCAATCAATCTGGCTGGAAGAAGCAGATATTATCGTTTGCGGTGGAATGGAAAACATGAGCCAAGCTCCTTATCTTTTGAACGGTGCGAGAGATGGCCTTCGAATGGGTAACGCTCCTATGGTAGATTCCATGATTCAAGATGGATTATGGTGTGTATTTGGTGATTATCACATGGGAATCACTGCGGAAAACTTATGTGAAACACATTCATTGTCCCGCGAGGAACTGGATGAGTTTGCAGCAGAAAGCCAAAGAAAATGTGCACAAGCGCAGGAACAAGGAAAATTTAATGACGAGATCACACCCGTAGAGATTCCTCAACGCAAAGGTGATCCGATTATTGTGGATACAGATGAATACCCAAAACCTGGTTCAACGGCTGAAAAGCTAGGAAAACTTCGCCCGGCATTTAAGAAAGATGGCATGGTAACAGCGGGTAACGCGTCAGGCATCAACGACGGTGCTGCAGCGCTTGTTGTCATGAGCAGAAAGAAAGCAGAAGAACTAGGAATAAAACCAATCGCCGTTGTAAAAGCGAATGCGAGCGCTGGTGTTGCGCCAGAAGTGATGGGAATCGGACCAGTAGAAGCCGTTAAAAAAGTATTGAAGAAGACAGAGTTGAGCATGAATGACTTTGACTTAGTTGAAGCAAATGAAGCATTTGCAAGTCAATCTCTAGCGGTTGGCAAAGATCTTGAATTTGACAAAGAAAAATTGAACGTAAACGGTGGAGCGATTGCACTAGGTCATCCGATCGGAGCAAGTGGTGCAAGAATCGTCGTGACATTACTTCATGAGATGAAACGCAGAAATGTAAAACGAGGTTTGGCAACGCTCTGCATCGGTGGTGGTCAAGGGGTTGCGTCAGTTTTTGAGAACGAAGCATAATAAATGACTGTCAAAGGACAATGATCGGATGAAAAGGAGAGAGAAAAATGAAACCTATATTCAACTCAGCACTTGAAGCTGTAGCGGAAATAAAAGATGGATCTACTCTTTTAGTTGGAGGTTTCGGGCTTGTCGGAATACCTGAAAACTTAATTCTAGCTCTAGTAGAAAAAGGAACGAAAGACCTTACCGTTATCTCAAACAACTGTGGAGTGGACGACTGGGGTCTTGGACTTCTATTGAAGAACAAACAGATCAAAAAGATGGTAGGTTCTTACGTGGGGGAGAATAAAGAGTTTGAAAGACAAGTGTTATCAGGTGAGATTGAAGTAGATTTGATCCCACAAGGTACACTTGCTGAAAGAATTAGGGCAGGCGGTGCAGGTATTCCAGCGTTCTACACACCAGCGGGGGTAGGAACACCGATTGCTGAAGGAAAAGAAACTCGTACGTTTAACGATAAAGAATATCTGCTTGAAGAAGGAATCGTAGCTGACTTTAGTTTGATTCGTGCTGCAAAAGGAGATAAAGCAGGAAATCTCATCTATAACAAAACGGCTCGTAATTTTAATCCGATGATCGCAGCAGCAGGGAAAGTGACGATTGCTGAAGTGGAAGAGATTGTTGAGATTGGTGATCTGTATCCGGATTACATACATACACCAGGTGTTTATGTTCAAAAAATGATTGTCGGAACTCAAGAAAAACGTATAGAACGATTAACTGTAAAAAAAGGGTAAGAGGAGGGAGACCATTATGAACATTAGAGAAAGAATTGCAAAAAGAGCGGAAAAAGAGATCGAATCGGGATTCTACGTAAATTTAGGAATCGGAATGCCAACGATGGTTGCCAATTTTATTTCCGATAATAAAGAGGTTGTCTTACAATCAGAGAACGGACTTTTAGGCATCGGACCTTATCCGCTTGAAAGTGAAGTTGATCCAGATCTGATCAATGCAGGAAAAGAAACGGTAACGGCGATTAAAGGGGCTTCTTACTTTGACAGTTCTGAATCGTTTGCGATGATCCGCGGCGGTCACATCGATATCGCGATCCTAGGTGGAATGGAAGTTTCAGAGAACGGAGATCTGGCCAACTGGATGATTCCAGGAAAGATGATCAAAGGAATGGGCGGGGCGATGGATCTTGTGCACGGAGCGAAGAAGATCATCGTCATCATGGAACATGTGAACAAAGCAGGAGAGAGTAAAATCTTAAAGCAATGTCAGCTTCCCCTAACTGGTAAAGGAGTCGTAGAACGCATCATTACCGATCGTGCTGTTATGGACGTTTCTGATCAAGGTCTCGTGTTAAGAGAAGTAGCAGAAGGATATTCCGTTGAAGATGTAGTGAATTCCACCGAAGCAAAACTATCTGTTGCAGAGAATGTGAAGTTGAACGCTTATTAAGGTAAGTCCTTTTGAAAAATATTTAATTCGCGAAGAAGATTCATGATCGATACTAGGTTCTTATCTTTTAATTAAAGAGGTGCAATCACATGGCTATCTATATCATAGATGGGGCTAGAACGCCGTTTGGATCATATGGAAAATCCTTGACAGGTGTGAGTCCGACAGACCTGGGTGAGATATCTGCGGTAGAGGCGATGAAACGTGCCCATATTTCTCCAGCAGATATAACGGATGTCGTTTATGGTAATGTTATTCATTCGAGTAAGAATGCCGCATATGTAGCGCGACATACTGCATTAAAAGCAGGAGTGCCATCAGACGTTCCTGCCATGCTCGTCAACCGCTTATGTGGTTCTGGCATGCAAGCAGTGGTTTCAGCCATGCAGAACCTACGTGATCAGGAAGAAGGAATCGCGCTTTGTGGAGGCATAGAAAATATGTCACAGTCGCCACACGTTTCTTTTCACCACCGGTTTCATAATCAAAAGTTTGGCCCGATCACGTTTGATGATATGCTTCTTCAGACGTTAAGTGATGAATACATCGGGTGTGGTATGGGTATTACAGCTGAAAATTTAGCTGATCAATATTCCATTACAAGAGGAGAGCAAGATGAGTATGCAAGTCTTAGTCATAGAAAAGCGGCTGAAGCAAGAGAGAGTGGAAGATTTACAAAAGAGATCGTTACAGTACCTTTAAAAAACGGAGCTCTCTTTACAGAGGATGAAGGGATCAAGCCTGAAACATCTGTTTCTTTGCTTGGAGAGTTGAGGCCATCTTTTCAAAAAGACGGAACAGTTACAGCAGGAAATTCTTCTTCTATTAACGATGGGGCCGTGTCACTTATTCTTGCTCACGAAAAATCGGTTAAAGAGAAAAGGTTAAAACCGCTCGTAGAGATTGTTTCTTGGGCAGTAACCGGCGTCGATCCATCGGTGATGGGAATTGGTCCTGTACCTGCGATTCAAAAACTCCTGCAAAAAACAGGTCTTTCCATCGATGACATTGGGTTGTTTGAAATTAACGAAGCGTTTAGTTCTCAATATTTAGCTGTAGAAAAGGAACTAAAATTAGACCGCGAAAGAACGAATGTAAACGGAGGAGCGATTGCGCTAGGCCATCCTGTAGGTGCGAGTGGTGCTAGGTTGCTGCTCACTCTAAGTTATGAAATGGAACAGCGCCAAGAAAAGTACGGAATAGCGAGCCTCTGTATCGGTGGTGGGCAAGGAATTGCGATGTTACTCAAACGAGTATAAAAAAAGTCCCGTGAAGCGATATCGCTTTAGCGGGACTTTTTCTATTGAATTATGCTCGGTGCGTTTCGTAGATTTCAGCAGGGAAAAGAGAACGTAATGACTCTGACTCCATTTCACTTAAAGGTCGAGATTCAAAGGTTTTAATATTTTCTAAAAGTTGTTCAACAGAGCTTGCACCAGCAGCTGCAGTTGCCACCGGCTTTTGTTGCAACACATATTGCAAAGCTGCATGTGTGATGTTTTTATCACCTAAAACATCTTTAGACTTATTGATCTTTTTTTGTATGTCAGCGCCGGTGTAATGAAGAAACTTGCCATCAGCACTCTTTTGAAATGCTTTTTCACTCAACCATCCTTTTGCAACAGGACCTCTTGCAATAACGCTTATATCCTTTGACGCGAGAAAAGGAAACAGTTCTTCAGGACGTCTATCCAATAAACTGTATTGCATCATGATACTTTGAATATTAGAGTGCTCTGCAAAATATTTAATCGTGTTGGGCCGTATTGATGAAATTCCATAATAACGGATATAACCTTCAGACACGAGCTCATCAAAAGCTTCGATCGTTTCATCTAGCGGATCATCAATCGTCCCTCCGTGAAGCTGGTAGAGATCGATGTAGTCGGTTTGTAGACGTTTCAGGCTATCCTTTAACGCAGATTTAATATAAGTTTTCGAAGGATTCCACTTCCAACCGTCTCCAGGTTGACTCCAATCGTTTCCACCTTTTGTAGCAAGAATGATGTCTTGTCTAACGTCTTTTAGTGCTTTTCCAATAAACTCCTCATTCCACCCGAAGCCATATAAATCGGCAGTGTCAAAATAATTTATACCATGATCGAGTGCTGTTTTGACGATTTTCTCGTTCTCTTTTCCGAGTTCAGGAGCAAGGGACATACATCCTAAACTCAATTCACTCACATACAGATCAGAAGAACCAAGTCTTCTTTTCTCCATTCTAATCACCTCAACTTCATTCGATTTGTTTCTGCTTTAAACCTATCATAATGATTAAAAAAAAGAAAAAAGTCCGCACAAAAAAAGATGCGAATAAAAATTCACATCGTCAGCCGTTAAGGTGCGTTTATTTTTTTGGAGAAGTCGCGTTGATCCAGTCTTGAACAAGTTCATGCTGCTTACTATAATTTTGTAGCATATATTTGATCTGCCATGCCTTACCCACAAGCGTGATTCCTTTTGGCTGAAGATAGATCTTCATCTGCTAATCCTCCTTCAATGTCCTATTAAATGCAGTATTCCAAAGTATGATAGACTTTATGTAGAAAAGAAGATAAATAGACCATTGGAGTGTGGAAAATGGAAAACTTATACGAAAAAACGATCAGCAAAGAACAGATATACAGCGGTAAAGTTATTGACCTTTATATAGAAGAAGTTGAACTGCCGAATCAGAAGATAGCGAAACGTGAGGTTGTTAAACATCCTGGAGCAGTTGCCGTACTAGCAGTAACAAATGAAGGTAAGATGTTAATGGTAGAGCAGTTCCGTAAACCACTTGAAAAGACGATCATTGAAATTCCGGCAGGTAAGCTTGAAAAAGGAGAAGATCCCTTGGAATGTGCCAAGCGTGAGTTGTTAGAAGAAACGGGTTTTGCTTGCGAATCTATGGAATCCATCGGTTCTTTCTACACCTCACCAGGATTTGCAGACGAACTGATTCACCTTTACTATACGAACACTCTTATAAAACAAGGGGATCAAATGACAGATGAAGATGAATTCTTGAATGTACTAGAATTAAGCGTAGATGAAGCCAAGGCTTTAATGAGAGAAGAACAAATTCATGATGCAAAAACAGCATACAGTGTCATGTATATGGAGTTAACACGTGCACTCAAAAAATAAACTTCTACCGTTCTTTGCTGATATGCATATACACATCGGAGCATCTCAAACAGGAAAAGCGATCAAGATTACAGGTTCAAGATCTCTGACACTTCGCAATATTTTACACGTAGCTAAACATGTAAAAGGGATGGATGTTATAGGAATCATCGATTGTCATTCTCCTGAAGTACTTCAGGAATTAAAAGAACTTGAACAGGATGGTTACTTGAGAGAGCTAGAAGAAGGCGGCTTATCTGTTGATGGATTAACACTGATACCTGGAGCCGAGATAGAGATTAACGATGAACAATGTAAGGGGCCGATCCACGTTCTTGTATATATGCCTAGCCTTGCCGCGATGGAGAACTTAAGTCATTGGCTATCGTCTCGAATGAAGAATATTCATTTAAGCTCACAGCGGATGTATGGCAGTGCCTATGAACTTCAACAGTTCGTGAAGAATTCAGGTGGATTATTTATCCCTGCTCATATTTTTACTCCATTTAAAAGTTTATACGGAAAAGGAGTAAATTCTTCTCTAACGGAAGTGTTAGATCCGTCTATGATAGATGGTGTTGAATTAGGCTTAAGTTCGAATACAGACATGGCATCCCGACTAGAAGAGCTTTCTTCATACACCTTTCTAACGAATTCAGATGCACATTCATTAGAGAAGATCGCACGTGAATATCAGATGCTTTCGTTAAAAGAACCGACTTTTAAAGAATTCAAAATGGCTCTTCAAGGAGAGAATGGTAGAGAGATTATTGCAAATTATGGCCTGAATCCTTATCTCGGAAAATATTATAATTCGGTCTGTGAAACATGTTTAGAAGTTTTTCTTCCGAACAGTGAGAGCTGCAATAAATGTGGAAGTAAGAAGTTTGTAAAGGGAGTCAACGACCGGATCAAAGAACTACAAGGTACAAAGACAAGTAACGTAAACAGACCCCCTTACATTCATCAGATACCGCTGGAGTTCATACCAGGATTAGGTCCGAAATCGCTATCGAAACTGCGTGAAGCGATTGGGACAGACATGGATATCATACATTCTTCTACAGAAGAACAATTAAAAGAAATTGTTAAGCCCACAATAGCCAAACAGGTTCTATCTGCTAGAAACGGAGAGCTCTCTGTTCAAATAGGTGGTGGTGGATCTTATGGGAAAGTAATTTCAAACCATCCTAGTAAAACAAAAAAATAAGACATACCTTCTCCCCTGATTCATAGAATAGGATTAAGAGATTCGGTGGAGGAGGCTTACATATGGAGAGTGCGCGCTATTACATGCAGCGGCATCTAGAAGAGAATAAGACCTTGTATGCGTTTGTTGGTGTTCTCTTTTTAATGGGTGTTATTTTTGGAGCAATTATCGTAAATTCGTTGAGTCTGAATCAAAAACAAGATCTATACACTTACTTATCACGTTTTTTTGTTCAAGCGGCAGAAGGTGGTTTTACAAGCAAAACGGATATGTTCTTTCAAAGTTTTGGCCATTATCTCAAATATATGGGTCTGATGTGGATTCTAGGATTATCCGTGATCGGTCTGCCTGTTATCTTAGTCATGCTGTTCTTAAAAGGAGTTGTGATCGGCTTTACTGTAGGTTTCTTGGTGAATCAAATGGGATGGTACGGATTTTTATTATCTTTTGTATCAGTTCTGCCTCAGAACGTATTATTAATTCCAGCTTTCATCATCGTAACAGTAGCAGCAGTAGCTTTTTCTTTTAAGATGATTCGTCAACTGGCTTTTAAGAGGCACCATATGCCATTTTTACCACAGCTATTAAGATATACACTCTTGGTTGCCGGTGTAGGAGTGATGGTACTGCTTGCCTCAACGATGGAAGCGTTCTTTACTCCAGCCCTGATGGAGCAAGTTATCAAATGGTCCATTTAGCATAAAGATAATCATTCTTTGTTTATAATAAGTTTAAATCGTTAATTAAAATGAGTTTAAATTGACAACTTTTTTCTCCATGCTTATAATTATCTTGTGCGTACATAAGGAGGAAAAGGGTATGGAAAGCAGAATCGACCGTATCAAAAAACAGCTGCATTCACAAAGCTATAAGCTGACTCCACAGCGTGAGGCGACAGTTAGAGTCCTCCTCGAAAACGAAGAAGATCACTTAAGTGCGGAAGATGTTTATCTGCTCGTTAAAGAAAAGGCGCCAGAAATTGGTTTGGCGACCGTTTACCGTACTCTGGAACTCTTAACCGAGCTTAAAGTAGTAGATAAGATTAACTTTGGTGATGGGGTTTCCCGTTACGATCTTAGAACAGAGGGTGCTGATCATTTTCATCATCATCTCGTTTGTATCGAATGTGGAGCGGTGGATGAAATACAAGAAGACCTTCTTGGCGATGTGGAAAAAGTGGTTGAAGAAGGCTGGAATTTTAAAATTAAAGATCACAGACTGACATTTCATGGAATCTGTCACAGATGTCATCCTAAGGATAATAATGCAGGCGAAGGAAGCGGAGAGTAACGCTTCCTTTTTGTTTTTTGCTCAATCTTATCAAGATGGCTAGGTATTTCTATAGAGATTTCATACACAGTTAGAAGATATTAGGCAAAGAATATTTACAAAGTCCCAAGAATCGGGTAACGTATGAGGTGTAGATTTAAGTTTTATGTATATTCGGGGATCATGTGGGCATAACCTGTACTATATAAGGACAGGGGTGGACATGATGATTTCCTGGATGAAAATTGTTTGGAATACAACTAAAGTGTTCTTTGCTTTTTCAATTTGCACGCTCGTGTTTTATTTCGGTCTGCTTTGGATCAATCAAGAATATGAAAATTATCATAGATATGACGAGCCTAAAGGGAAAGCTGTTAAAGTTTTTAACCTGAGTTCTGACAAAGATTCAAACGCAGTAAAAAGGCTTTTTTACTTTTATCAGACGGGTGAGTAAGGAGGGGTAGAGTGAACGAACATGTTCAGGATTTTCTTCAATACATCATTGTAGAACGAGCCCTCTCAAAGAACACAATCGACTCCTATAAGAGAGATTTAACTCAATATGTACGATATCTCGAAAAAGTCGAATCTCTTGAAACCATTCATGAGATTGACCGTAATCATATCATGGGATATCTTTTATTTTTAAAAGAGAATGGTAAGGCTTCCACGACGCTAGCGCGAAACATTGCGTCTATTCGGTCTTTTCACCAGTTTCTTCTAAGAGAAAAGGTGTCGAGTCAAGACCCTTCTGTACATATTGAAACACCCAAGACAGAGCGGAAGCTTCCAAAAGTATTATCCACAGAAGAGGTCGAAGCTCTATTAGACACACCTTCAGCAAACGATCCTTTTTCTCAAAGAGACAAGGGCATGCTCGAGTTATTATATGCAACCGGAATTCGAGTTTCAGAGCTTGTTCAGCTTAATATAGGGGATGTTCATCTTGATATGGGTTTCATCCGTTGTATAGGTAAGGGGAACAAAGAAAGAATCATTCCTCTTGGAAAGTTGGCCCAAGCAGCGATCGAACGCTATTTACAGGATGGACGTTTAATCCTGTTAAAAAGTAAGAAAACAGATGCACTCTTTTTGAACCATCACGGGAATCGTTTATCTCGACAGGGATTTTGGAAGATTTTAAAGCAACTAGCAAGAAAAGCTCATATTGAGAAGGAACTCACACCGCATACACTTCGCCATTCGTTTGCTACTCACCTATTGGAAAACGGTGCGGATCTTCGTGCCGTGCAAGAGATGCTAGGACATGCTGATATTTCTACAACTCAAATATATACCCATGTCACGAAAACAAGATTAAAGGATGTATACTCCGCCTTCCATCCGAGGGCGTGAGCTTTCTTTTTTCAATAAGATGTCAGACTTCTGACATCATCGAGGATTTGTTTGTTGTTTCTGCTATAAGGAAATAGTAAATAAAGTGAATGCACGAATTTCAGGAGGACAAGATGAAACAATCACGTTTTAAAAGAACTTTTTTAGTCGTAATGGATTCTGTAGGAATCGGTGAAGCACCAGACGCAGAAAAATTTGGTGATAAAGGAGCTCACACACTAGGGCATATTGCACGTGAGATGAACGGCCTCAACGTTCCAAACATGGAGAAGCTAGGTCTTGGAAATATTGATTCGAACATGGAGGGTATTGAGAAAGCAGCGAATCCAATCGGTCATTACGCGAAACTACCTGAACTATCAAATGGTAAAGATACGATGACGGGGCATTGGGAGATCATGGGACTTCATATCAAGGAACCTTTCCAAACGTTCCCGGAAGGATTTCCTGATGAATTGATCGATATGCTTACAGAAAAATGGGGAAGAGGAATCCTTGGTAACAAGGCAGCTTCAGGTACAGAAATCATTACTGAACTAGGAGAAGAACATGTGAAGACTGGTAAGCTGATCGTATACACGTCTGCTGATTCTGTGCTTCAGATTGCCGCTCATGAAGATGTTGTTCCATTAGAAGAACTATATGAGATCTGTGAAACAGCAAGAGAGATGACACGTGACGGCAAGTATATGTTGGGAAGAATCATAGCTCGTCCGTTTAAAGGGGAACCAGGAGCATTTGAAAGAACGTCTAACCGTCACGACTATGCATTAAAACCTTTCGGAAGAACGGTTATGAACGAGTTAGAAGACGCAGGTTACGACAGCATCGCACTAGGTAAGATCTCTGATATCTTTGACGGTGAAGGTGTGACAAAAGCTATTCGCACGAAATCAAACATGGATGGGATGGACAAGCTTGTGGAATCCATGGATGAAGACTTTACAGGTCTTAACTTTTTGAACTTGGTCGACTTTGATGCCTTGTTCGGACATAGAAGAGACCCTAAAGGATACGGTCAAGCATTAGAAGAATTTGATGCTCGATTGCCAGAAGTTCTAGAAAAGCTAAAAGAAGATGATCTGCTTATCATCACAGCCGACCATGGAAACGATCCTGTTCATCACGGAACAGATCATACACGTGAATTTGTTCCATTGATGGTGTATTACAAAGGTATTAATGAAGGTAAAGAACTTTCCGTAGGTAATACGTTTGCTGATATTGGTGCAACGATCGCAGAGATCTATGATGTGAAAAAACCTAGTATCGGACAAAGCTTTTTAAATCAACTTTAAGGTTAAGTTAAGGGGGAAACGAAACATGTCAAAAATACAAACGTCTGCTGATTTTATTCAATCAAAACTTACTTCTGCTCCAAAAATAGGTTTGATCTTAGGTTCAGGTCTAGGAATTCTTGCTGAAGAGATTCAAAATTCGGTTATTATTCCCTACTCAGATATTCCTGAGTTTCCTGTGTCAACTGTAGAAGGTCACGCTGGACAACTTGTTATTGGTGAACTAGCAGGTAAACAAGTAGTGGCGATGCAAGGGCGTTTTCATTATTACGAAGGGTACTCAATGGAAAAGGTAACGTTCCCTGTTCGAGTAATGAAATTGATCGGGGTAGAAACAATCGTTGTAACGAACGCTGCAGGCGGGGTGAACAAAGAATTTGAAGCTGGAGATCTAATGTTGATCACTGATCACATCAATAACTTTGGTAACAATCCGTTAATCGGTGCGAATGATGATTCGTTTGGTGTTCGTTTTCCAGATATGAGTGAAGCTTATACGTTGTCTCTACAAGATGTGGCACGCAGTGTAGCAAAAGAATTAAACATCTCATTAAAAGAAGGTGTTTACGCTGGAAACACTGGCCCTTCATACGAAACACCAGCGGAAGTAAGAATGCTTCGTGTATGGGGAGCAGATGCAGTTGGCATGTCTACGGTTCCAGAAGTCATCATCGCTCGTCATGCTGGAATGAAAGTTCTGGGTATCTCTTGTATTTCAAATATGGCTGCAGGGATCTTAGATCAACCGTTAACACATGATGAAGTAATGGAAACAACAGAGATGGTTAAATCCAATTTCCTTTCCCTAGTTAAAGGAATCGTTAAAGAAATCTAACAATTTGCGTAGTATAGATTCCAAAGTATTTTAATTAACTTTTTAAAAAATATCTTCATATGTAAAGTAATAAGAAAGTGGTGCTATTAACATGAGAATGGTTGATTTGATTCAAAAAAAGCGTGATGGAAAAGAACTAACAAAAGCTGAGATCGATTTTATTATTCAAAACTATACAAACGGTGATATTCCTGACTATCAGATGTCTGCATTTGCCATGGCTGTATACTTTAAAGATATGACTACTGAAGAACGTGCTCATTTAACAATGGCGATGGTTGAGTCAGGTGATCAGATTGATCTTTCTGCGATCGAAGGAATTAAAGTAGACAAGCACTCAACAGGCGGTGTTGGTGATACTACGACACTTGTACTAGCTCCTCTAGTTGCTGCTCTTGGTGTGCCTGTAGCAAAGATGTCCGGTAGAGGACTTGGCCACACAGGTGGAACGATCGATAAATTGGAAGCTGTTCCTGGATTCCATGTTGAGATCGATAACCAAGAATTCATTGACCTTGTTAATAAAAATAAACTAGCTGTTATCGGACAAAGCGGAAACCTTACACCTGCTGATAAAAAGTTATATGGTCTTCGTGACGTAACGGCAACGGTTAACTCTATCCCGTTGATCGCGAGCTCGATCATGAGTAAAAAGATCGCAGCTGGCGCAGATGCAATCGTACTTGATGTTAAAACAGGTGCAGGAGCATTCATGAAAACACCAGAAGAAGCAGAAGAACTAGCTAACGCGATGGTTAAGATTGGAAATGCAGTAGGGCGTAACACGATGGCTGTTATCTCTGATATGAGCCAACCTCTAGGACTAGCGATCGGAAATGCTTTAGAGATCAAAGAAGCGATCGATACACTGAGTGGCAAGGGACCGAAAGATCTTGAAGAACTTTGCTTAACATTAGGTTCTCACATGGTATATCTGGCGAAAAAAGCAGATTCTTTAGAACAAGCACGTGAGATGTTAAAAGAAGTAATCGTTTCTGGAAAAGCGCTTGAAACGTTAAAAGTATTCTTAAAAGCACAAGGTGGAGATGAATCAGTAGTAGATCATCCTGAAAGAATGCCACAAGCTGCACATACTTTTGAATTAACTGCAAACGAAGATGGATTTGTTTCTGAAATTGTTGCAGATGAGATTGGTACTGCAGCAATGATCTTAGGTGCAGGACGCGCAACAAAAGAATCTGAAATCGATCTAGCTGTTGGTTTGATGCTAAACAAAAAAGTTGGAGATCAAGTTTCAAAAGGTGATTCACTCGTTACGATCTACAGCAACACAGAGAATGTAGAAGATGTAAAGAAGAAGATCCGTGATGCTTATACAATCTCAAAAGAAGCTGTAGAAGCTCCACCGCTTGTATACAAAGAAATTAAAAAATAATATAACGAAAGATGCCTCAAATTTTTTTGAGGCATCTTTTTTCGTTTGATGCTGTGTGTAATATTACTTTGTGTAGATCAAAATATCATCATAATCTCTGAAATTTTTATCTTCTAAAAAATATTGGATCATTTCATTAAATTCGTGTACTTTCATTGTGCTAAGAGGATCAAATGCATTTTTAAATAGAGCTAGAGTTGAGAAAGGAATATGATTGAAAAGAATTTCTGAAGCTTTACGTTCGTCTACTCCCATGACTTTTTTATCGCCTCCCATCACTAATGTAGGTACGCTTATACCATGTAGCTTATCGGTATGGGTTGGGAAATCAGAACTTTTCGCAAAAATAAACATGTCCTTGTCGAATGTAAAAGAATCCCGTAAGACCTTCTTGGTATACTCATCCTTTTTATATGTCTTTAAAAGAAGGTTGATAATTGTTTTATAAGACAGCCTTTTAAATATAAAATTGGATAGGCTCAAAACCCAACCAGAGACTTTGGTAGGAATTTCACTATACCCATTAGATAAGATTAATTTTTCAAGGTATATTGAATACTTGCAAGCAAATAATTGCGCGACAACAGAACCGTAAGATAATCCGACCATATACGTTTTTTCTATATTCATCTTATCTAAGAATTGTTTAATATCTTCTGCCATAACTTTTGCAGAAAATTGATGATTAGGAAACGATTTAGTCGATCCTCCATGACCTCTTAAATCAACCATAATCATCTGATACTTTTTAGAAAAAGCTTCGATTTGAGGCTCCCACATCTTCCAGCTTGCTCCTAACCCATGTAAGAACACGATGGGTTTACCACTACCTCTTACCTCATAATTTAGCACGACATTATCCATTTCTAAAGTAGGCATTACCGTACATCCCCCTGTTGCTTTTAAAAGTCAGTTAACATATATATCCATATTTATAATAAAATTATCAAATTTATTGAATGAAGTCTACATGTTAAGATTTCTGTGCAATTTGCAACTATAAAATTCCAAACGGAAAATGGGATATAGTAAGAATTTTTCTAAATGATTTAGGTGGAAGATCCGGTATAAAGTGAAAAATTATGGAAAAAATAAGACTATATGAATGGAGGGAACTGTATGAAAGGCGTTATTTCAGGTCTACTAAGTATTTGTTTGCTGGCTTCTTTTGCAATTCCAAAGGCAGATGCAGCAGAAAAACCAAAAGAAAAGATAAAGCTTGCAGAACAGAGTCACTCAGCCATTTTAATGGAACAAGATAGTGGAAGCGTGCTGTTCGATAAGAATAGCCATGAGAAACTACCACCAGCGAGCATGACAAAAATTATGACGATGATATTGATCATGGAAGCTATCGATAAAGGTAAGATCAGCTGGAACGATAAGATTCGTGTAAGTGAATATGCGGCAAGTATGGGCGGATCTCAAATCTTCCTTGAACCTGGTGAAGAGATGCGCGTAGAAGACATGGTAAAAGGTATAGCTATTGGAAGCGCAAATGATGCTTCTGTCGCTATGGCTGAACATATTGCTGGTTCTGTTGATTCTTTCGTAAATCGTATGAACGATAAAGCGAAAGAACTCGGTTTAAACGATACGTTCTTTAAAAATCCTACAGGGCTTCCTGCAGCAGGTCATTATTCGTCTGCTCATGATATGGCGATCATGGGAAAAGAGCTTCTTAAGCATGAAGAAGTTACAAAATTTACAGGACTTTATGAAGATTATTTAAGAGAAGAAACAGAAAAGAAATTTTGGCTTGTTAATACAAACAGACTTGTTAAATTTTATCCTGGTGTTGATGGATTGAAAACAGGTTTTACAAATGAAGCAAAATATTGTTTGACAGCTACAGCGAACAAGAACGGGATGAGAGTAATCGCAGTCGTGATGGGAGCACCTTCTCCTAAAGACCGAAACGCACAAGTCACTTCCATGCTTGACTATGCCTTTACGCAGTTTTCAACGAAAAAACTCTATGCCAGACACGAGATAGTAAAAGAAGTTAAAGTGCAAAAAGCAGAAAAATCTAAGCTTCCTGTCGTTACTTCTGAGCATATTTCTCTTTTACTGAAAAAAGGGGAGACAGCAAAAAAAGTAAAAACAGAAGTAAACGTGGAGAAAGATTTGAAACTACCCGTCAAAAAAGGACAGCAGATTGGTTCTTTAAAAATTTATAACGGGAACAAGCTGATTACAGAGAGTCCAGTTTTGGCATCAGAGACTGTGAAAAAAGCATCTTGGTGGAAACTTTTTAAACGAACAGCAGGACAAATGTCAAAATCCTCATAACTTACAAGATTTCTTGACAGTTATAGGCGAATTCCCACTAGTTTTGTCAAGAGTGAAGGAATTCGTCTCTTTGTATAGAAAATTCACGTTATCCAAAAAAGAAGGAGAGGATAGCGTGGGATTAGCTGTCAATTTGGAACTTAAACACACCGTATTATGCATCCGCTTAGACGGAGAACTTGATCACCATACTGCAGACATGCTTCGTTCACAAGTTGAAGAATATTTGAGGAAGCATACGGTAAACCATATTGTTTTAAATTTAGAAGGTTTGAGTTTCATGGATAGTTCAGGGTTAGGCGTTATTTTAGGGCGCTATAAACAGATCAAGAGCCAGAATGGTGAGATGGTGGTATGCGCCATATCTCCAGCAGTTAAACGTCTTTTTGAGATGTCAGGACTATTTAAGATTATCAAGCTTGAAGAAGATGAAGAGCTTGCCCTTCAGGCTTTGGGGGTGGCTTAAAATGAGAAATGAGATGAAGATTCAGTTTTCAGCGTTAAGTCAGAATGAGTCCTTCGCTCGTGTAACGGTTGCAGCATTTATCGCACAGATCGATCCTACTGTCGATGAACTAACAGAGATCAAAACAGTTGTATCTGAAGCGGTGACAAATGCGATCATTCACGGATACGAGAACAAAGCTACAGGCATGGTTTATATTGAAGCCGCCATTGAAGAAGATACGATCCACCTTACGATTCGAGACGAAGGATTAGGGATTCGTGATCTTGATCAAGCAAGACAGCCCCTTTATACGTCTAAGCCCGAGTTAGAGCGCTCAGGTATGGGTTTTACGATCATGGAGAATTTTATGGACAGTGTAGAAGTCATCTCAGAACCGTCTTACGGAACAACGATTCATTTGACAAAATACTTAACCAAAAATAAAGCTATGTGTAATTAAGGGAGTATGTCTATGGATGTCGAGGTGAAAGGCAGCAAAAGTGAACCGTTTCTTAAGGATGAAGAGATTAAGTTATTGATCAAACAGAGTCAGGATGGAGATCAGTCAGCACGTGATACGATTGTTGAAAAGAACATGCGGCTTGTCTGGTCTGTGGTTCAGCGCTTTTTAAACAGAGGTTATGAGGCAGACGACCTCTTTCAAATCGGCTCTATCGGGCTATTAAAATCTGTTGATAAATTTGATCTTTCTTATGATGTGAGGTTCTCCACCTATGCAGTGCCCATGATCATCGGTGAGATACAGCGCTTCATCAGAGATGATGGAACAGTGAAAGTCAGCAGATCATTAAAAGAGACTGGTAACAAAGTGCGTAAAGCAAAGGATGAACTATCTAAAAAGCTTGGAAGAACACCAACTATTTCGGAAGTAGCAGAATTTCTAGAAATTGCGGTGGAAGATGTGATTATGGCGCAGGATGCCGTACGAGCACCACAGTCGATTCATGAAACTGTTTATGAGAACGATGGTGATCCCATTACGCTGCTCGACCAAATCTCCGATCACTCAGAAAACAAGTGGTTTGATAAGATCGCATTAAAAGATATTATGGATAAGCTTGACGAGAGAGAGCGGTTGATCGTGTATTTAAGGTATTTTAAAGATCAAACGCAATCCGAAGTTGCCGACCGGCTGGCTATTTCTCAAGTACAGGTATCCCGACTCGAAAAGAAAATATTATTGTTTATGAAAAACCAGATGGAGACTTAAACGTCCTATCTGGTTTTTTGCTTTTTTCAAGAACTTGTAAGAGAGTTGATCTCCGCTCCAGGTTGCACGCTTTCCATGGGGCGAACGGTGAGCCTCCTGCCGCTTTGCGCCCTTAGGAGTCTCACCTGACCGCTCGTCCCATAGGAGTCGGCAACCTTCCGCTCCAATCAGCTTTCAATGAAGTAGAAAAAAGCATCTAAAAACAAAACGCTTAGAATAAGCATTTTATTCCGGCGTTACATCAAGAGGCTTCGTTCAAACCGCTATCCGTCCTAACAGTCTCCACCAGTCTTAGCTCTTTCGTGATTAAAGGTGAACAGTTAAGAAGGCAAACTGCGCATTCATATTCCCGGCCAATTTTGCATGTCGGTTCTTATGGAGCCACTTTTACTTTTTTGACTGTCTTGTCCGCTTCAATTATTCTTGTTCCTCACTCTAAAAAGGTAATCCTTCCGAAGTGAGGAGCATCCTCGTCACACTTGCCTTGCAGAAAACATCCAATCAACTTGTAAAGGAAGTGAAAAAGAAAAATTCTAAAAGCAAATTGTTTTAAAAGCCTTTTGTTTACGCAAATTTCACCAAGAGTCTTTTGTACTTAAGTTATGACTTTCAAACTAAAGTTCCAACATCCTTAGTGTTACCTAAACTTCGTTGATTCGGTTGATTGTAGTGTAGGGTGCGAGACTCCTGCGGGACGAGCGGTCAGGTGAGACACTTAGAGGCGCAAAGCGGCAAGTGGCTCACCGGTCGCCCCGCGGAAAGGGAGCACCTGAAACGGAAATAAACCACTTTCAAATACATCAATGAACCCCAAAACGTTTTAGTGGTAGTTTTTGGATGCTGTTATATGTGAAGCATGATAAGAATTCCATAATCGCATACTAAACACAAATGCGCTTAGAAAGAGGTGAAGTGAAAATTGGATAAAACGGTATACCTGCGTATGCGTCAACGTGTACAGGTCATTCAGCATCAGAAAGTCACGATTGGTGAAGTTGCACAGATCGTAGCATCTGATGAATTAGAAGAAACCATCAAAGGATATATCATCCACGAAGTAACCCCTGAAGATAAGCATTTGATTGTGATCGATGTCATGCGTGTGATCGCTACGATTCAAAAGAAAAAGCCAGGCTTAGATGTCCAAACCATCGGACCGGCACAATCGATTCTGGAGATTCAGATGCACCAAAAAAAGCTGGCACCCGTGTATTTTGTTTTGGTGTGGCTTCTGCTTTTTACAGGCTCGGCTCTTGCGATCATGAATTTTCATGAAGATGTTAGCATGCAGCTTGTTCACCAGAAAATCTATTTTATGATAACGGGGCATTATAAAGAGCAGCCTCTATTACTCCAGATTCCCTATTCGTTCGGTCTTGGTCTTGGCATGATCCTATTCTTTAACCATCTTTTCCGAAAAAGACTTAACGAAGAACCGAGCCCGTTGGAGGTTGAGATGTTTAATTATCAGCAAGACCTCGATCAGTATGTGATCGTTCATGAAAACAAAGAAACAGAGAAGAAGATCAATGGGAATTAAAGTGTTGCTCGTTGCTTTTATCGGTTTTGGCGGTGGAATCACAGTAGGCTCTGGACTTGTTGCTCTCATAACGGTTCTTGGAATTGTACCTAGACTGATGCAGCTCTCTAAGACGTATCGATACATTAGAGGATATGAAATGAGCATCATATTAGGAGCTGTGATCGGTGGTTGGATGAATCTTAGAAACGCTTCGATTGGGTTTCCAGCCTTCTTTCTTGTTCCGATTGGTCTGTTTACAGGAATATTTGTCGGAATGTTAGCTGCAGCTTTAACAGAAGTATTAAACGTACTCCCGATTCTTGCGAAAAGAGTAGGATTTGGAGAGAAAATTATCATTATATTAATGGCGATTGTACTAGGTAAAATCTCAGGATCTTTGTTTCATTGGATGTACTACATTAATCATTAAGGATGTGATTGTACGATGGCAACAAAAGAAGAACAACAGGCATATGCCGAAAAAATTAAGTCGATACAGCCGAAACCTCCGTATGTTTTAAATTGTATAAAAGCTTTTTTAGTAGGTGGAATCATCTGCACGATCGGTCAAGCGATACAAATGTTTTATATGACTTACTTTAATTTTACGCAAGAAACTGCGGGAAATCCTACGGTTGCTACACTCATTCTAATCGCAGCACTCTTAACTGGGCTCGGGGTATACGATAAGATCGGTCAGTTTGCCGGTGCAGGTTCTGTCGTTCCAGTAACAGGATTCGCTAACGCCGTTACCAGTGCGGCATTAGAACATAAAAGTGAAGGTCTAGTACTAGGAGTCGCTACAAATCTCTTCAAATTAGCTGGAGCTGTTATCGTATTCGGAGCGGTTTCAGCCTACATTTTCGGTATGATCCGCTACATCTTTCAGCATTTGACATAAGGAGTGAAGGCATGAATTTATTAGGAAGACAAACATGGAAATTTGCAAATAACATTTACTTAAACGCGGCCGGAACAGCAGTAGGTCCGATGGAAAGCGAAGGACCTTTAGGCAAATATTTTGATAAAACATATAACAACCTTCACTGCGGACAAAAGAATTGGGAACTTGCTGAACGCCAGTTGATGGAAGATGCAATCAATGCTTGTTTGCACAAAGTAAAGATGAAGCCAGAAGATATCAACTTTTTGTTGGCAGGTGACTTGTTAAACCAAATTGTTTCGTCAAACTACACGGCTAGAGGAAACGGAATCCCTTTTTTAGGTGTATTCGGAGCATGTTCTACATCGATGGAGTCTTTAGCGTTAGGGGCAGCTTTAGTGGATGGGGGGTATGCAAATCGAATTGTTGCCGCAGTAAGCTCCCACAATGCTACAGCTGAAAGGCAGTTTAGATATCCTACTGAATACGGCGGACAAAAGCCAGATACAGCTACGTTTACCGTAACAGGTGCAGGTGCTGCCCTTGTGAGCAAAGAGGTATCAGATATAAAAATCACATCGGCAACTGTTGGAAAAGTAGTGGACTTAGGAATCAAAGATCCTTTTGATATGGGATCAGCGATGGCTCCTGCAGCTGCAGACACGATCGCGGCACATTTTAAAGAGATGGATGTTCAGCCTGATGAGTACGATTTAATCGCTACAGGGGATCTATCTGGAGTCGGTGCACCGATCGTTAAGATGTTATTAAAAGAGCAAGGTTATGATGTGTCAGACAATCATAGAGATTGTGGATTGATGATCTATCGAAGCGGACAACAGGTTTTTGCAGGAGGAAGTGGCTGTGCGTGTTCGGCAGTCGTTACGTACGGATATATCTTAGACGAGATTCGAAAAGGCAACCTGAAGAAAGTCTTAATGGTCGCAACGGGCGCATTATTGAATCCGGTAATGGTTCAACAAAAAGAGAGTATTCCAACGGTTGCTCACGGCGTGGTTCTAGAGCGAGCGGAAGGGGGGCAATAAGATGGAATTTTTTTGGGCTTTTGTAGTAGGGGGAGCCATTTGTGTTGTCGGCCAGCTGATGATGGATGTCATGAAGCTGACTCCGGCTCATGTTACGACTTCCTTCGTAGTGATTGGTGCACTTCTTGATGCTTTTGGGATCTATGATAACCTGATTAAATTTGCAGGTGCAGGTGCTACCGTTCCCATTACAAGCTTTGGTCACTCCCTTCTGCATGGAGCGATGGCTTCAGCTGAAGAACATGGCTTTATCGGAATCGCTATGGGAATCTTTGAGTTAACATCTGCAGGAATATCATCTGCTGTTCTGTTTGGGTTTTTAGTGGCAGTCATCTTTGAACCAAAGGGGTGATCACATGGTGAAAAAACGGGTCATTTTCATAACGGATGGAGATTTGTATGCTTTGCGAGTGGTTGAGCATGCCGCTAAACAAGTTGGAGGACGCTGTATTTCACAATCTTGGGGAAATCCAACTAGAAAAAGCGGTAACGAACTGGTAGAGATGATCCGAAAAACACCTCATGACCCTGTACTTGTGATGTTTGATGACTGTGGATTTAAAGGAGAAGGTCCGGGAGAACATGCGATGAGATACATTCATCAACAGAAAGATATAGAGGTTATTGGTGCAGTAGCTGTAGCTTCAAAAACGCATTTTACAGAATGGACAAAAGTTCACTGTTCGATGGATCGATACGGAGAACTAACAGAGTTCGGTATTGATAAGAGTGGGATTCCGGACCTGGAAACAGGAAGAATAAACGGGGATACCGTCTATATCCTCGATGAATTAAACCTTCCTTTCGTAGTAGGTGTTGGGGACATCGGAAAAATGGCAGGCTTTGATGCAATAGAAAAAGGAGCTCCAATCACTGTAAAAGCGATTCAACTCATTTTAGAAAGGAGCGAATCAATTGGCAACCGAAAAAAATAAAACACCAATCAGTAAAAACATTCAAGATACAGAAAGGTTCTTAAAAGAACGACTCGGTATTGGTGTCAGTTTTGATGTTGGTGTCAGAAAGATCTTTGTTTTAAAAAAGGAACTTCAGCTGTATTATTGTACAGGACTTTGCGACAGTGAGTTCATCATCATGATCTATCGCGAACTAATGGATATGGATCATGGTCATCGGGCACCAAGTAAAGTAAAAGATCTTGTACATAACCACCTCGCCCATCAGCAAGTAGAACTTACAAAGTCTTTGGATGAAGCTGTAGACCGTATGCTCTCAGGTTTGATCGTTATATTCATTGACGGTGAAGAAGAAGCATTCGTTGTGGATGTAAGAAGTTATCCAGGAAGATCTCCAGAAGAACCTGACATTGAGAAAGTGGTAAGGGGAGCGCGTGATGGATACACAGAAAACATTATCATTAATACTGCTCTTACAAGAAGGCGCATTAGAGATGAACGATTACGACACGAAATTCTTCAAGTCGGTGAACGTTCCAAGACGGACGTGTGTTTGTCTTATATCCAAGATGTAGCAGATCCTGGACTCGTTGACCTCATTAGAAAAGAGCTTAACTCGATTGAGATCGACGGAATACCCATGGCCGATAAGACGATAGAAGAATTTGTAGTAAAACAAGGCTGGAACCCGTTTCCTTTAGTACGTTACACAGAAAGACCTGATGTTGCAGCTCAACACTTGATGGAAGGTCATGTATTAATCATCACAGATACATCACCAAGTGTCATCATTACACCTACAACACTTTTTCATCACGTACAACATGCAGAAGAGTTTAGGCAGACACCATTCATAGGTGCATTTTTAAGATGGACCCGTTTTACAGGTATGCTGGCATCGGTATTCTTAGTACCGATGTGGCTATTGTTCTCGATGGAAGAGCAATTGCTGCCGCCTTTCATTGATTTTATAGGTCCGAATAAACACACGAACATCCCTTTGTTTCTTCAAATTATTTTTGCAGAGATGGGGATCGATATTTTAAGACTTGCGGCCATCCATACACCGAGTGCTCTATCAACCGCCATGGGTCTGATCGCGGCTGTATTGATCGGTCAGATAGCGATTGATGTGGGGTTATTCGTTCCAGAAGTTATTCTTTATGTTGCAATTGCTGCCATTGGGGCGTTCTCTACACCTAGTTATGAGCTGAGTATCGCCAACAGGGTTTTGCGTCTTTTTCTGATTATTATGGTCATGCTCTTTAAAGTCCCTGGGTTTATCGTTGGTTTTACCATCATGATCTTGTATATGGCAACGATTAAGAATCTGAACACACCATACCTATGGCCGTTCATTCCTTTTAATCCTAAAGCATTCCTGCAGATCGTTGTTCGGATAGCCGTTCCGGTTTCTAAAGTTCGGCCGAGTATCGTACATCCGCAGAACACCAAAAAACAGCCAACTAATTAATCTGTCCCTTGCTGATTGTTGAAAATTATGTTAAATTCATAACTAAATAAATATGCCTCATATGAGGTAGAGGCGCAAAACGAATGAGTAGCATATGGAGTTCATGGATGACGATGAAATATGTTGAAAGGTCAATTTGCCGAAGTGTAAGAAGGGTTCCATCGCTTTTTATGCTGGGCCGCTGCTGAATAAGCAACGGACTGTCACTACATCTGTAGTGGAGAGCTATTCCGACATGAGGGTACGGTTTTGACAGCCTGCCTTAGTTGCGGCTGTTTTTTGTATTTGTCGGGATTGAATTCTCTATCAACAACGAGAGGGGATTTTTTGTGAATTTACACGGAACATCAAGAATTGGAGATAATCAGCATCTTTGGATCGGTGGTATAGATACGATAGAGCTTGCGAAAAAATATGGAACACCGCTTTATCTGTATGATCTATCCTTAATTAAAAATAGAGCAAGAGGTTTCAAAAATGCGTTCGAGGAAAGCGGGGTAGGGTATCAAGTCGCTTATGCCTCAAAAGCCTTTTCCTCGATCGCCATGTTTCAGCTTATCGAGCAAGAAGGATTAAGTCTCGATGTGGTTTCAGGCGGAGAACTTTATACAGCACTTCAAGCTGAATTTCCACCTGAGAGAATTCACTTTCATGGAAACAACAAGAGCTTAGCAGAATTAGAATTTGCACTTACAGCTGGAGTTGGCTGTATTGTAGTAGATAATTTTCATGAGATCTCATTATTAAAGATGTTGAGCAGTAAGCTAAACAAAAAAGTAAACATTCTTCTTCGTTTAACTCCAGGGATTGAAGCACATACCCATGATTACATCATTACTGGACAGGAAGATTCTAAGTTTGGATTTGACCTAGGAAATGGTCAAGGAGACAAAGCACTTCAAGAAGTAATTGCATTTGAAGGCTTTCGTGTTCTAGGGATTCATTGTCATATTGGCTCTCAAATTTTTGAAACAGAAGGGTTCACCCTGGCGATTGAAAAACTGTTTAATCATTTTAAGAAGTGGGAAGAAAATTTTAGTTATTTTCCAAGTGTCGTAAATCTTGGAGGCGGATTCGGTATCCAATATACAACAGAGGATACACCTCTATCTCCCGAACAGTACGTTTCAGCCATGATCGTAGAAGTGAAGAAACAGATGATTCAATTTGAAGGTCAAGATCTTCCTGAACTTTGGATTGAACCAGGCCGTTCCCTTGTAGGGGATGCGGGTACGACGATCTACTCGATTGGCTCTCAAAAAGAAATCGAGGGAGTTAGACACTATGTTTCCATTGATGGCGGGATGACAGATAACATTCGTCCTGCACTCTACCAAGCGAAATATGAAGCTTTTGTAGCGAATAAGATGAACGAACAAGCCACAAAAACGGTATCGATCGCAGGGAAGTGCTGTGAGAGCGGCGATATGTTAATTTGGGATATTGACCTTCCTGAAGTATGTGATCGCGACTTCTTGGCTGTTTCCTGTACGGGTGCTTACGGTTATAGTATGGCAAGCAACTATAATCGAATTCAGCGGCCAGCAGTTGTATTTGTAGAAAACGGAGAAGAACAGCTAGTAGTTAAGAGGGAAACATATGAAGACCTCATCAAGAACGATGTTCCGCTAAAATCGAATGTTTTTGTGTAAATTAGTTTACGGAGCAGCTTTTTAGCCGTACAATGGTAGTTGAATGAAGTAGAAGGAGGCCTGTTTTTTATGAAAAAAGGTTCAATTGAATTTGAAAACGGCGAAAAAATTGTATTTGATCTGTATCAGGAAGAAGCACCTGGAACAGTAGAAAACTTTGAAAAACTTGCAAACGAAGGCTTTTACAACGGTGTTACATTCCACCGTGTTATCCCTGGATTTGTAGCTCAAGGTGGAGATCCAACAGGAACTGGAGCTGGCGGCCCTGGTTATTCTATTCCTTGTGAAACAGAAGGAAACCCACACAAGCACGTAGCAGGTTCTCTTTCAATGGCGCATGCTGGTCGCGATACAGGTGGAAGCCAATTCTTTATCGTACACGAGCCACAGCCGCACTTGAACGGTGTTCATACTGTTTTTGGACAAGTTACAGAAGGTATGGAAACGGTCCTTCGTATTAAACAAGGCGATGTAATGAAAGAAGTTAAAGTTTGGGAAGAATAATTTCCAAATAAGAAAAGCTCCGGATTTTTCCGGAGCTTTTTTATGCTTTAGGCAATTATAAATTTCTGTTTTTCATAAGTTTTTGTCTATTTCGTTCATCAATAACAGTGGAACGGTCTCTTAAAAAGTGTTTATTTACGATGTTTTCATCCACTACGGTTGATAAAGACCACTCTTCTTCCGTCACACCAGCTTTTACTAAACATACGCGCATAAGGTCAGTTGAAAGTGAAAGTGCTATCGACTCAAAAGGTTGCTGTTGCTCAACTTTTTGTGTAATTCTATCGAGTAGTTCAAAAAATGGTTCAGCTTCTATCCCGAGTTCTTTCAGTGCCGATTCCTCTTTTTGCAGCTTCACTTTACAACTCAAGATCATTCGTCTAGCTCCATTGTAGTTTCCGCGCCGATGATGATATTGGGCTACTGCAAGCTGGATCAATCCAGGCCACAGATCTCCTTTCATTCCCTCGTCCTTCCAATGCTCCTCAAGCACTTCATGACATTCAAAGTAATCTTGATCTCTATGAAAATGCACCAAGTATTGTATCCATGGTTTTGGATAAGTCACTGATCGTTCACGCCCCTTAATAAGCTCGACTCTAAGTTTACCATATACACAGCATGAATAAAAACAAGCCGCGAGACGTACAAAATATGATATAATTTTATAATACAAAATCGCTAAAAACTGGGGAAATGTTATGCAATATAGTGTGAAGCTTGATGGATTTGAAGGTCCGCTAGACTTACTGCTTCATTTGATACAAACCTACGAAGTGGATATCTATGATATTCCGGTAGCCATCATAACTGAGCAATACCTTCAATATATACATACGATGAAAGAACTTAAACTTGATGTAGCAAGTGAATTTTTAGTCATGGCAGCTACACTTCTTGCCATTAAGAGCAAGATGCTGCTACCAAAGCATGAAGAAGAGCTGTTTGAGAATCAAATGGAACTTGAGATGGAAGAAGATCCAAGAGATGATTTAGTAAGAAGACTCGTTGAATATAGAAAGTACAAGCACGCTGCTGATGAACTGAAAGAAAGAGAATCAGCAAGAAGTTTAATATACACCCGTCAGCCAGCTGATCTCTCTCAGTTTGAAAAAGAAGAGTCAGCAAAACAAGTGACCAACGTAACCCTTTATGATATGTTGCAGGCGATGCAGAAAGTCTTTCAAGAAAAGGTAACGCGGGCACCTAAGCAAACGACCATTGAACGGCAAGAGATTCCGATTGAAAAAAGGATGGAACAAATAAAATCCTCTCTTCTTTCGGTAGGCGGAAGAAAAAAGTTTACAGATCTTTTTGATAAGAGTACGAAAGAACATGTCGTTGTGACGTTTCTTGCTATATTAGAGCTTATGAAAGTAAAATCAATTAATTGCGAACAACAAGATCATTTTAGCGAAATTTATATAACGATGTTAGAGGAGTAATACGATTTGGAACGAAATGAATATAAAGCGGTTATCGAGGGTTTACTTTTTGTCAGCGGAGATGAAGGAATCGACAGGAAACAGATCTCTCAAGTACTAGAGATCGATAGCAAAGAACTGGATCCCGTCATAGAAGAGTTAAAACAAAGTTATGCGTCATCAGATAGAGGGATGTCTATTGTCGAATACGCGGGATCTCTTCAATTTGTAACGAAACCTGAACACGCTGCCTTTTATGAACGCCTTGTAGAAACACCTGGTCATGCTACACTTTCTCAAGCGGCCCTTGAAACACTTGCGATCATCGCCTATAAACAGCCCATTACAAGGTCAGAGATCGAAGAAGTTAGAGGTGTGAAAACGGAGAAACCGTTGCAGACACTATCTGCAAAAGGTTTGGTAAAAGAAGTGGGACGAGCAGAGGGAACGGGACGGGCTATTCTTTATGGTACAACAAAAGCGTTCTTAGAACATTTTGGTCTGCAAAGCGTAAAAGAGTTGCCTCCACTTCCAGAGAACATTCAGGAAGAAAATGTAGAACAAGAAGCAGATCTGTTTTTTTCTAAGTTTCAAGAATCACTATCTACCGATGAATAGCAAGGGGGAGTCATGCATTGTTGATTCAGCATATTGATGGAATGGAGTTAGAAAAAGAAAAGCCGAATACATCGGAGGACTTTTTTAACCGTTCAGAAGTGACTTATGAGTGGAACGGAAAAACACAAACTTTTCATCTACTTTATGTACGTTATTTTGAAGAGAAACTTCAAGAAGAATTAACGCAGCATGCCTTTTGGAGAGAATACTTGAGCTTCTATAAGATAACAGAAATTGCAGCGCTTACAGCACTGCTTAAAGAACCAGCCTATCTAAAGCGCAAACGAGTCTATATCAACAGTTACGATGAATTTAAAGAGCTATTCAATCAACCGAACGAAGAGTTGCTACGTTCACAACTTAATACCTTAAAACAAATAACAAAGTAAACAGCCTTATATGTATGAGGGCTGTTTTTTTTGTTTTTGTCTTACTACACAAGTTATTTGTAGCGGAGATCAATGACTTCCAACTATTGCGAGGTTTTACTTAAAAGCATACAAATCTTTTTACTCTTCGTTTTAAAAGGCAGTTTAAGGGTAAATTATTAAAAAAGGATATGCAGCAGAAGGAGAGAGATCAATTGCCAAGAATAGCAGCAGTAGAAACGATACATCCGCCTCATAAACTTTCTCAAAATCAAACAATGGATTTTGCAAGAAACCTATTTCAAGACGCGTTCTCCGATATTGAGCGTTTGCTCAAAGTATTTCAGAATGGTGAGATCGAATCACGCTATTTTGCGATGCCTATAGATTGGTTTAAGGAAAAAAGAAGTTTTCAAGAGAAAAATGATTTATACATAGACTTTGCGACAAATTTAGGAGCAGAATGTATCGAAAAAGTGATGTCTGATCAAAGCCTAAAAGTATCATATGAAGATATAGATGCTATTTTCTACATCTCGAGTTCTGGTCTGTCCACTCCGAGTATTGAAGCTAGAATTATGAATATTCTTCCATTCTCATCACATACGAAGCGGATTCCGATCTGGGGTTTAGGGTGTGCGGGTGGTGCTTCGGGCTTTTCAAGGGCTTACGACTATTGTAAAGCCTATCCAAGATCAAATGTGCTCGTATTAAGTGTAGAACTTTGTTCACTCACATTTCAGCACGAAGATCTTTCAAAGAGCAATTTAGTAGGTACCTCATTGTTTGCTGATGGAGTGGCTTGTGCGTTAATCTGCGGAGATGAATCCGTCACGGCCAAAACAGGAGAAATATCGCCATACATAAAAGATACGATGTCCACATTGAAACCACATTCTGAAGACGTGATGGGATGGGAAGTAAAGGACACTGGTTTGTATGTTGTCTTCTCAAGAGATATCCCAAACGTCATCCGAACGTGGCTCAAACCGAACGTCGATGAGTTCTTAAACCGTAATCAGCTAGTTGGAGAACAGATCAAACACTTTATCGCACACCCTGGAGGTAAGAAAGTTTTACAAGCTTATGTTGATGCGCTGGGAATTCCGCTAACAAAGACTGATATCTCAAGAGACGTTTTGAGGGAAAACGGAAATATGTCCTCTGCGACTGTTTTCTATGTCTTAAAAAATTTCATGCAAACAAAAAAAGATGAGGGAGATCTTGGTGTGATGGCTGCTTTAGGACCAGGTTTTTCTTCTGAACTTCTTTTAGTGGAATGGAGGAAGTAGATGAATTGGTTTCTTCTGTTTTGGTGTTTTCTTATCGTACAAAGATTAGCAGAAGTAAGGATTGCTAAATCTAACGAAAAGAAGCTGTTGAGCAAAGGTGCCGTTGAAGCGGGAAAAGATCACTATAAGTGGATGGTCTCGATGCACGTAGCGTTCTTTGTTGTTTTCTTTTTAGAAGTCTTTGTTTTTAATGCACAGCCACCTAGTTGGTGGATCGTTCCGTTTGTATTGTTCCTAATGGCTCAAGTGATTCGAGTATGGGCAATTTCGTCATTAGGTGAGTTTTGGAATACGAAGATCATTCTATTACCTGGTGCGAATGTCGTAGCAAAAGGTCCGTATCGTTTTATGAGACATCCTAACTACACGATCGTCTCGTTAGAACTTTTAGTGATGCCCCTCATTTTTGGTGCCTATTTTACAGCAATTCTTTTCACCATTTTAAATATATTCATGTTAAGTGTGCGGATTCCTGCTGAAGAAAAAGCGCTCATGGAACTGACAGATTACGAAAAAAGCCATGGTGAAAAGCAACGTTTTTTTCCTTCTCAATAATTTGCGGAAGTAAATCCCATTCATAACTCGTCCTTGTTTGCATAAACTTTTACAAAACACCTAAAGGGCGGGATTATGAATGAAACGAACCTTAAAACGAAAACCATTGCTGCTCGTTTTGATCGGTATGCTTATCCTTGCTGCATTCCCGCAAGAAGCAAAAGCTGAACCCGGTGTATCAGCAAGTGCTGCTGTGTTGATGGAGCAATCATCAGGAAGAGTATTATTTGGGCGAAATGAACATCGTCCGATGAGAATAGCAAGTATCACAAAGATCATGACCGCGATCCTTGCAATAGAGTCAGGAAAGATGAACGATACGGTTACCATAACGGAAGCTGCATCGAGAACAGAAGGGTCATCTCTATACTTAAAGCCAGGTGAAAAGATACCCTTAAAAGATTTAGTGTATGGCTTGATGCTTCGATCTGGAAATGATTCAGCCGTTGCGATCGCTGAGCATGTTGGAGGAAGCTTAGATGGCTTTTCTTATTTAATGAATCAAAAAGCGGAAGAGATCGGGATGAAACATACACGTTTTAGAAATCCGCATGGACTCGACACGCATGAAGATCATTATTCAACTGCTTATGATATGGCTGTACTAACAAGGTATGCGATGAATAATGATACGTTTAAAGATGTGTCATCCACAAAGGTCTATCGATCAGAACAAACTGGAGAGAAATGGGATAGAGTGTGGCGGAACAAGAATAAGATGTTGAAGCTGTATGAATATTCCACTGGTGGCAAAACAGGATATACTAAACGTGCAAAACGAACATTAGTATCCACAGCTGAAAAAGACGGAATGGAATTGATTGCTGTCACACTAAACGATCCTAATGACTGGGACGATCATTGCAATTTGTTTGAATGGGGATTTCACTCGTTTAAAATGACAGAACTGATCAAAGAAGGCGAAATCTCCGGTATCAAAGATAAAGGATATAAAGGGAAGGTAGAGGCTGCTCGAACATTTACTTACCCTTTGCAAAAAGAAGAGATCGATCAGATCTCTTCTTCCATCCAGTTGTATGAACTTCCGAAGTCGGGCAAGTGGGAAAAAGATAAAGTGCCTAAACCTGTCGGTAGGTATTTCATAGATTTAAAGGAAACGAGAATCGCTGATCTTCCACTTTATTATGATGGCAAAGCATTGATCAAACCTGATCAGGGAGGTCTTTGGTCGTCATTTAAGAAGATATTCAACAGATTGTTTTTTGTAGCTAAGGAAGATAATCGCCTATGGTAAATTACATCTGGGTCGGAATGATGATAATCGGCTTTATTGTGGCAGGAATAAACGGCACGATGGATAAAGTGAACGAAGCGATTTTTACAAGTGCAAAAGAAGCGGTAACGTTAAGTTTTGGCATGATTAGCATATTAGTATTCTGGTTAGGAATCATGAAAATCGCAGAAAAAGGTGGCTTATTAGAAGTATTAGCCGTCATGTTTCGTCCGATCGTTAAACGACTCTTCCCAGATATTCCGAAGGATCACCCTGCTCAAGGGTATATTCTTTCAAATATGGCAGCTAACTTACTAGGGCTCGGAAACGCTGCAACACCTATGGGGATTAAAGCGATGGAACAGCTTAAGATACTAAATGGCGGCAAAAATGAAGCCAGTCGTTCGATGATCACACTTCTTGCGATCAACACATCGAGTATTACACTTATTCCAACGACGATCATCGCCATCAGGATGAGCTATAACTCTCAATCACCGACTGATATTGTCGCACCAACATTGATTGCGACAGCCATTTCAACAGTAGGAGCTATATTGATAGATCGATATTATTATTACCGTTCTTTGCCAAAGGGAGGGAAATAGATGTCGATCGTCCAATCCTTTTCCATATGGTTTATTCCTTTTTTGATCGGTTTTATCCTTTTATATGGTACCTACAAAAAAGTGCCGACCTATGAGACTTTTGTAGAAGGGGGAAAAGAAGGTTTTTCGATCGCGATTAATATCATCCCTTTTTTAGTCGGTATGCTTGTTGCCATTTCGGTTTTTCGAGCATCAGGAGCTTTGGATTATATCATGATGGCGATGCGTCCGCTATTTTCATTGTTTCATATTCCAGCAGAAGTTGTACCGCTTGGTCTGATGAGGACGATCTCAGGGACCGGCGCTCTCGGGATGACTTCAGATTTAATCGCAACATACGGTCCTGATTCGTTTATTGGAAGACTCGCTTCTACGATACAAGGAAGTACGGATACAACGTTTTATGTATTGACCGTCTATTTTGGAGCGGTGGGTATTAAAAAGATGAAATACGCGTTAAAAGTAGGGTTATTAGCTGATCTGATCGGCTTTTTAGCATCTATAGCAGTGATCTCTCTATTGTTTTACTCATAATTCGACAAAAAAGAGCCGATATGGCTCTTTTTTACGTTTACTGAGGTTGAGAATTACGAATAATGAAGGTATGATGAGACATGAGGTGAAATCATGGAACGATTGCAAAAAGTAATTGCACAGAGCGGCGTAACTTCCAGAAGAAAAGCAGAGGAGTTAATTCGTGAAGGCAAAGTGAAAGTGAACGGAAATGTAGTGACCGAACTCGGCACAAAAGTAGGTACAAAAGATAAGATTGAAGTGAATGAGATTCAAATTCAACGGGAACAACCCGTTTATTTTTTGATGTATAAACCTTCTGGTGTGATAACGGCGGTGTCGGATGATAAGGGAAGAAAAGTAGTAGCTGACTACTTTAAGGACATTATTGAACAGCGTGTGTTCCCTGTTGGAAGATTGGATTATGATACGACCGGAGCCATCATTATGACGAACGATGGTGAGTTTGCGAACGTACTTATGCATCCACGTTATCAACTTGATAAAGTGTACATTGCTAAAGTAAAAGGAATTCCTTCAAGAGAAAGAATCAAGCAGCTTGAAAGAGGAATTCGCTTAGAGGACGGAATGACTGCGCCTGCTAAAGTAAAGGTAACCTCGATCGATAAGAAAAAGGGAACGGCGATCATCGAACTTACGATTCATGAAGGAAAGAACCGTCAAGTTAAGCGTATGCTAGAAGCGATTGGAACTCCAGTTATGAAATTAAAGCGTGAAAGATACGGCTATTTAGATCTTAAAGGTCTTAACCCAGGTGAGTTTAGAGAACTTACTCCACATGAAATCAAACAGCTAAGAAATCTGGCTGTCACACAAACGTCAAAAAAAAGCCGTAGATAGGCTTTTTTTTCAAGTTATAGTAAAATGGAAGCGGCTTAAAGGAGCGGATGGATGTTGAAAAAAAATAGGTTGTGGTTTCGCTCTGCTCTGCTTGCCATTTTAGTTGTTGCGGTCGGTTATACGATCTACAACAGTATGAATGAAGAGTCAGGTACATACATAAGTAAAGGCGATACGGCTCCCAATTTTGTACTAACCGATTTGAATGGCAAACAAGTAGAGTTTGAAGATTACCGTGGTAAAGGTGTTTTCTTGAATTTCTGGGGTACGTGGTGTAAACCGTGTGAACGAGAGATGCCCTATATGCAAAGACAATATGAGAAGTACAAAGATCAAGGTATAGAAATACTTGCTGTGAATGTCAGCGAAACGAATGTATCCGTTAAAAATTTTGCTGATCGCTATCGCATGAGCTTTCCTATCCCTATGGACAAGCAAAGAGAAGTAACAAAAGCTTACGGTATTGGGCCGATTCCTACTACGATCTTGATCGATAAGAACGGAAAAGTAGTAGAACGGACGAGTGAATCATTATCAGAGAAAAAAATTATTTCCTTTATGGAAAAAATAAAGCCGTAACGGGGTGAAATGATGCAAACGATAACATGTGAATGCGGCCACTCTAACCCATACGGAACAAGCCTTTGTCAAGCTTGCGGTAAACCGTTGACGCAAGATGTTGAGATACTATCAAGCATGAGATATGAAGGAAGCGCAAGACGATCTCAGACCTATAAACAGACGTTTGTGGATAAGATTTGGAATTTCTTTTCTTCTGTTAAAGTTGGAGTTTGGCTTATTGTTATTATTTTAGTAGCAGCAGCGATCGGTACCATTTTTCCACAAGAGACGTTCATACCTCCAAATGTTGATCCTGCGACTCATTATGAAAGCGAATACGGTACGCTCGGACTCATCTATTATTTGTTAGGCTTTCATAACCTATATGGTTCATGGTGGTTTATCCTTTTGCTAGGTATGTTAGGACTCTCTATCATTATTGCCAGCCTAGATCGGGGTATACCGCTTTATAAAGCTTTAAAGACCCAAAGAGTAACAAGACATGATCAATTCATGAAGAATCAGCGCTTGTTCTCAAAAAGCAGTGATGTGGAACTTGATGAGATCAAGTACACACTAGAATCTCTTCGTTATAAAGTTCGAGAAGAAAATGGAAACCTTTTTGCAGAGAAGGGACGCTTTTCAAGATGGGGTGCTTATGTCAACCATGTTGGACTCATTATCTTTTTAACAGGAGCGATGCTTCGATTCTTTCCGGGAATGTATGTTGACGATATCTTGTGGGTTCGTGAAGGAGAGAAAGCTTCGATTCCGGGCACTTCAAGCGAACAAGGACAATATTATCTAGAAAACAACGATTTCATACTTGAGATGTATGATAAGGAAGAAAAGAAGTTTAATAGTGCACTAAGCTCTGTAGATGGAGAAGTGGCAAAGAACTATCAAAGTAACGTGACACTCTACAAAACAAAAGAGAACCATACGATTGGAGCAGAGCCAGAGCTCGAAAAAGTGAAAAGCGGTGAGATTCGAGTGAACGAACCGTTTAAGTTCGACTCGTTTGCTCTATATCAAACGGACTTTAAACTTAATGAGTTTTACAAGATGAGTTTTGAACTCGAAGAAAAAGCAACAGGTAATAAGTTTGGTAAGTTAACCGTTGATCTTCATGATCCTAAAAAAGAGTATGATCTTGGGAACGGCTATAAAGTTAAGATCGAAGAATATTTTCCGAACTTCGTCCTAAACGAACAGAATCAGCCATCAACCGTAAATAATTTGCCAGATAATCCAGCGTTTGTATTCTCTATGTATTCTCCTAAAACACCAGAAGGAGAAAAAGCATTTGTAGGCATTCAGAAAAACATAGATTCTGGTGAGAATCTGTTTAAAATGTCTTTCGCTGGTATTGAAACGAAAGACTTAACGGCGCTTACAGTACGAAAAGACCATACGCTTTGGATCATCGCTCTTGGCGGAATCATCTTTATGATTGGTGTTACGCAAGGGTTGTATTGGAACTATAGAAGAATATGGATCAAACAAAACGCAGGTGAAGTATGGGCCGCTGCTCATACGAATAAGAACTGGTATGGCTTGAAAAAAGATGTGGAATTTCTGTCTGATAAGACCAATCTCACACCTTTAGAAGAAAAAGAAACAGCTTCAAAGTAAAGCTGTTCAAGCGGGAGGGTTAATGATGGCTGAAATCAGCAGTACACTTTTATACAGTGCATTTATTATTTACTTGTTCTCTACTCTATTTTTTGCAATGTCTATATCTGATAAAAAGGGAAAAGATGCGGCTCATACAAAAAAATGGGGGAAAATAGGGTTCATTAGTTCGTGTGTCGGTTTTGCCGCTCAATTAGGCTATTTTATTACGAGGTGGATGGCAAGTGGACATGCTCCTGTAAGTAACTTGTTTGAGTTCACTACGTTTTTTGGGATGATGATGGTACTCGCATTTATTATTTTGTACATCATCTATCGAACGAACGGTCTAGGCGTGTTTGCGATGCCGATCGCCGTTTTGGTCATCGCGTACGCGAGCATGTTTCCGAGAGATATCTCTCCACTGATCCCTGCACTACAAAGTGATTGGCTGAAAATTCATGTGACGACAGCAGCCTTAGGAGAGGGAATCCTTGCGATCTCTTTCGTATCAGGACTGATTTACTTGATCCGTACCGTTGATCAGACAGTATCGTCGAAAAAGACTTTATGGTTAGAGGTCATTCTTTATAGCCTGATTGCAGTTGTTGGATTCATCTTTGTTTCCATCGGATTTAAAGCTGCTGGATATGAAACAACGTTTGAAGTGATGAACGATAATAACCAGGCGGTAAAAGTGGTATATGATATGCCTGCTATTGCTGGTCCAAGTAATGGAGAGCAACTGGATGATTCATTTGGTCCTTTATTCTCCACTCCATCTTGGATGAACGGTGTTGATGCTTCTATAAAATTAAACACGTTCATCTGGTCATTACTCGCAGGAGCTGTACTTTACGGCTTGCTTCGTTTGATATTAAGAAAACGAATAGCGGCAGCTCTACAGACAAAAGTTAGAATGAAACCAGATCTTCTCGATGAGATCAGCTATCGAGCAGTTGCGATCGGTTTTCCTATCTTTACGCTAGGAGCACTTATCTTTGCTATGATTTGGGCTCAGCAAGCTTGGTCAAGATTCTGGGGATGGGATCCAAAAGAAGTATGGGCTCTTATCACGTTCTTGTTTTATGCCGCTTTTCTTCATCTCCGATTATCAAGAGGCTGGCACGGAGAAAGGTCTGCTTGGCTTTGTGTGTTAGGGTTCTGGATCATCACATTTAACTTAATCGCTGTAAACCTTGTTCTTGTAGGATTGCATTCATACGCTTAAAGATTTAAAAAGTCTCTCTTTCATTAGAGAGACTTTTTTAAAGTAGACGAACATGATCAACTACATAATGACCTTTAAGAATTGTTGTTTTAATCATTTTTTTTACTACATTGATAAGTTTATTGTAGTGGAAGATGCGAGACTCCTACGGGACGAGCGGCCAGCGCGTAGCGGCAGTCCGAAAAGTGGAAGTGACTCGTTCAGCCCCGACAAGCAAAAGGGAAATGGGCGAGGACAGCGCACTTTGACTTCTTGACCGTTTACCTTTTGACCTCGAGGGGATAGTCACTGCAACTAGACAGAAGGCTCACCGTTCGCCCCGTGGAAAGCGAGCATCTGTAACGGAAATCAACTACTGAATAAGTTTTATTCAAAACCATCCCTAAATCAAAAGAAAACAGACTTACAGCATGTCCGGTTTGTTTAGTGTAGTTGGTTTCATGTATGATAGAGACAGGAAAAAATCTTGTTTAACAGATTTTAAGTGGAGGATTGAATATGGATACAGAAGCTAAAATTCTAGTTGTTGATGATGAAGAAAGAATTCGAAAACTATTAACGATGTATCTTGAGCGAGAGAATTACGAAGTTCATGAAGCAGAAAACGGTGAGGATGCATTACAGATGGCAGTATCTATCAATTTTGATCTGATCTTGCTCGACCTTATGCTTCCAGGAATGGATGGCATTGAGGTTTGTGAAAAATTAAGAGAGAAGAAAGCAACTCCTGTGATCATGTTAACCGCTAAAGGAGAAGAGCTCAATCGTATAGAAGGATTTGAAGCAGGTACGGACGATTATATTGCAAAGCCTTTCAGCCCAAGAGAAGTTATTCTGCGTGTAAAAGCACTGTTAAGAAGGTCTTCTCCTACAAAGTTCCTTCAAACGGAGACGGTTGCAAAAAACGTAGTTGTATTTAAACACCTTACGATCGATCACGATGCTCACCGTGTAACAGCTGGCGGAAAAGAAGTTAACTTAACACCAAAAGAATATGAGTTGTTGTACTATCTAGCGAAGACACCAGATAAAGTCTATGCGCGCGAACAACTCCTAAAAGATGTATGGAACTATGAATTTTTTGGTGATCTAAGAACGGTAGATACACATGTGAAAAGACTTAGAGAGAAGCTTAACAAAGTCTCACCTGATGCAGCATCCATGATTGCAACCGTTTGGGGAGTAGGGTACAAATTTGAGGTTGGGAATGAATGATCTGGAGAAGTGTAGTTGGTAAACTTTGGATCACGATACTTTTATTAGTTTCAGTTGTTTTAACTCTTCTGACCATTCTTCTTACGCAGTTTTTTGAGAACTTTTATGATAATCAGGCAGAAGATCAATTGACAAAGATGGCTGATCGACTCGTCTTAATTATGGAAAGCGATGAAAACAAGGAAGAAGCTATCAGAGTCACTAGTGAAATGGCCGAAGCATATTCCATGTCTATCATGATCATAGATGAAAATCAGGAATCCTTTATGTCTGAGAATACTTACGATGATGCACCATATATCCCTGTCTCTGTTTTCAAAGAGAACGATCAGTTATCAACTGTCGCAGAGAATGGAAAAAAGATCTATGTAAACGGAGATTTTCCCGTTCTGAATAAAAATGATGAGACGATGCAAACAATGATTATCTACGGTGAACCATATGGATCAGGGGAAGATGCAGGAGCCGTTTACGTCTATCAATCCATCGAGAATGTAGAAAAGACAACGAATCATACAAAGTATCTCATCTTTTTAGCAGCAGGGATCGCAATCATCTTAACTACGATTTTTGCGTTCTTCTTATCTACGCGTATTACCGCACCACTAAGAAGGATGAGAGAAGCGGCGACATCTGTTGCTAAAGGTGAGTTTGATATGAAAGTACCGATTTTAACACATGATGAGATCGGTGAACTTGGCATGACGTTTAACCGGATGGGCAGACAATTAAAAAACAACATTACTGCGTTGAATCAAGAAAAAGAGCAGCTAACGAGTGTTTTGAGTTCGATGGCAGATGGTGTGATCACTTTTGATAGAAAAATGAACATCCTTGTTACGAATCCTCCTGCTGATCGTTTCCTACAGGCATTCTATTATGAATCAGGCATGAAGACAGAGGTCAACGGAAACGTTCCTGAGACGGTCAAACAGCTCTTTGGACAGGTTGTTGCTCTAGAGAGTGAACAGATGACAGAGATCGCGATACAAGGCCGCTCATGGGTAGTTGTCATGACGCCATTGTATGACCAATCTATGATACGAGGAGCAGTCGCTGTCCTTCGAGATATGACAGAAGAACGTCGTATGGACAAGCTTAGAGAAGATTTTGTAGCGAATGTTTCACACGAATTGAAGACACCGATCGCGATGCTTCAAGGATATAGTGAAGCGATCGTCGATGATATCGCAGAATCTGAAGAAGAGAAGAAAGAATTAGCTGGAATCATCTTAGACGAATCGAAACGGATGGGAAGACTTGTTAACGAACTCCTCGACCTTGCAAGATTAGAAGCGGGACATATGAAGCTTCACTACAGCTCTCTTCCGATCATTCCTTTTGCAGAAAGAATCGTTCGGAAATTTCAAGGTCCTGCTAAAGACCGAGAGATTCAATTAAATCTAGAATTTAAAAAGAATCTCAAAACCTTGCAAGAGGAGATGGATATCGACCCAGATCGAATTGAGCAAGTCTTAACCAATTTGATTGATAATGCCATTCGTCATACTTCTCAAGGCGGGTTTGTAAACCTAACTGTCGAAGTTAGCGATCAGAACGTGAAGTTTTTCGTTAAAGACAATGGAACGGGCATAAAAGAAGAAGACCTGCCATTTGTTTTCGAACGCTTTTATAAAGGGGACAAAGCAAGAACAAGAGGAAAATCTGGTGGAACGGGTCTTGGTCTTGCCATTGCAAGAAACATTGTGGAAGCACATGGTGGTCAGATCAGCGTTCATAGTAAGAATAATGAAGGTACGACATTTTCTTTCGTTGTTCCGCGAACGTTGAAATAAATTAGCAATACGTCCCGATTAATCTTGTTTCATAAGGAACAAAAGCCGTTTTTAAAAAAGGATTTCACAAATTTCTCCAATATGTTTATAATAGGAATTGTGATTTCATAAAAATTTCATACGTGTTAAACAGGTGCAGTCCTTTATTGGACGAGCTTAATAGGGAAAACGGTTAGATGCCGTTGCGGTCCCGCCACTGTAATTGTGAGAATCCTAGAGTATCGCCACTGTGAAAACGGGAAGGCGTTAGGAGACGATGATCAAGAGCCAGGAGACCTGCCTGTTTGTTACATGACATGACCTACGAGGATAGGGGGGTGTTTAACAGTACCGGGGCCGGTTGCTGTTTTCTGCCTGTATACTATTAATCTCCTTCGTAGCCGAAGGGGATTTTTTTAGTTGCGTAAAGTAAATTGTGTAGTACCAAACAAAGCGTTTTTATAACAGAAAGAGGTAAATCATGAAAAAATTACTTTTAGTATTAGCAACAATGATGATGATGTTGGTGGGCTGTGGAACGACTGAAACGAAGGAAACGGCTGATCAGCCTAAACAAGAAGAAACGAAAAAAGAGCAAGTAACGGTTCAAATCACAAAAGATAACGGAAAAGAAAAGGTTACAGAAAAGAAAATTGAGATTGCAAAAGATGCGACGATCATGGACGTGATGCAAGATAATTTTAAGATTGAAACACAGTACGATGGAGCATTTATAAGCAGTATCGAAGGAGTGGCGGGGAGCGAACAGGACAAAACATCATGGTTCTTCTCTGTAAACGGTGAAGAAGCGATGAAGGGTGCTAAAGAAATCACGTTAAAACCTGGCGATGTCGTAGAATTTGATCTTCACAAGTATGAATAAGCTTACGGTAAAAAGAATAACGATCATCGCATTACTAGCTGCGATATTAACAGTGGGTAGAATCGCCTTTGCTATGATACCGAATGTTCAGCCGAATACGACGATACTGATTCTTGCTTCATTCGTACTCGGTCCAGCTCAAGGGCTCTTACTTGCGATACTAAGTACGATCACAACCAATCTATTTTTAGGACATGGCTTGTGGACGTTCGGTCAGATGTTTGCATGGGGGCTGATTGCCGTTATGAGCGCATACTTAGGCAGATATAGACATAAGATTCCTTGGTTGTTGCTGCCTATCTATGCTGGGTTTTGTGGCTTTTTGTTTGGTTTTATCATGTCCGTTCTCTTTGGCGGAATCATCATGCAGAAATTCTGGCCATATTACTTAGCGAGTCTTCCTTTTGATCTAAATCATGCGATCGGCAACGTAGTGTTCTTTATCGTTCTTTACAAACCACTTCTTTATGTAATGGAAAATTATATAAATAAGGATGTTAGCCAAAAAGCTGCCTTTGAATAGGGAGCTTTTTTTCTTTAAAAACCGGTTCAAAAAGTTGAAAAGCTGAATAGGATGATAAAGTTGATTTTACTTTTACCTAGGAGGGCAAAATGCGAGATTATCTGAACCGTTTTTTTGCTGTGATTTTTTTAATGATGTGCTTAAGCGTCTTATTTATCGGAGGTAAATTGGGAGCATAAACACTTGAACGTTCAATGATTTCATGGTACATATGGTAAAACGTTTTAAAAAGGAGATTAATATGCTAACAGATTACCATTCTCATCTCGAAAAAGGGACATTGACGATCGATTATCTAAAACAGTTTGTAGACACGGCAAAAGAGAAGGGAATACAAGAGTTTGGGATCTCTGAACACGCTTATCACTTTTATGAAACAAAAAACATCGTATCTAAACCATGGATGGAAGAAAGACGCTATTACAAGATGGATGATTATGTGAATCTCTTTAAAAGAGCAGATCAGTTGGAATTGGACGTCCGCATGTCGATTGAAATGGATTATACGCCAGGAAGACATGATGAGATGGAGACTTTTATAAAAACGTATCCATTCGATTATGTGATTGGATCTGTGCATTGGGTCGATGATTTCGGAATAGACCTTGCAGAATATCGCAAAGAATGGGATCGTCGTGATCTTTATGAAACATATCGTTCCTACTATGATCAAATCGTAACACTCGCAGAATCAAACCTATTTGATATCGTTGGACATATTGATCTAGTCAAGATCTTTAAATATGTCCCAACTGATCAAGAATTTCTTTTTGAACAGTATGAGCGCATCACGGATGCGTTAAAAAATTCAAAAACATGTGTAGAGATCTCATCTGCTGGTCTAAGAAAACCGGTCGGACGAATCTATCCAGAGCCAGAACTTTTATCCCTTTGCTATAAAAAAGGAATACCGATCGTCCTCTCTTCAGATGCTCATGAACCTCACCAGGTGGGAGAGAACTATGAGTCGACGATTAAGCTCGCAAAAGAGATCGGTTATACAAAGTTGATGACTTTTCAGAATGGAGAAAGAAAAGAAGTTGAATTAGGTTAATCACGAAGAAAAAGCTCTGCAAAATTCATGCAGAGCTTTTTGTTATTTCTATCCTATAGATCTAAAGGTTTGCAAACAAGAAGATCTTCAATGCTCACGAGATCCTTCTGAGTAGATTCCGGAAGCTGCGTGTCAAAGGTAAGGACCATCATCGCCTCACCACCTGCTGATTTACGCCCGACGTGCATCGTTGCGATATTGATGTTTCGTTCTCCTAAAAATGCTCCTACTTTTCCGATGATTCCTGGAGTGTCACGATGCTCGATGTAAAGAAGAGATCCTTGTGGTACAAAGTCAACCGTATACCCGTTCAACTTGATAATTCGGCCTCCAAAGCCTTTAACAAGTGTTGCCGAAAGTGTAAATGTTGTATTCAGACCTGTGACTTTTACATGGATGATATTCGGATAACCGTGATCATCTGTCCCATGCTTTTCACCGACAACAATTCCTTGTTCCTTGGCGGCCACCATACTGTTTACATCGTTAACAGGGCGGTCTAGTCTCGTTTTTAAAAAGCCACACAAAAAACTGCGTGTAAGGGAAGAAGTATCAGTTTCAGATAAGGATCCACCATATCCGATCGAAATCTCTGAAACGGGTTCTTTAAAGAACTGCGTCGTAAAAGAACCAAGAAGATGTGAGAAATCATAATAAGCAATCAGTTTCTCATACGTATCTTTTGAAAGTGAAGGGAAGTTCACCGCGTGTTTTAATGGTTGGTGTAAGAAATGAGATCGAATCTCATCGCTTGCCATGTAAGCAACATTCTTTTGCGCTTGTACCGTTGATGCAGCAATATGAGGTGTTACGATTACTTTAGGATGATCGACTAAAGAGCGGCTGACGGGTGGTTCTTGTTCAAAGACATCAAGAGCACATCCAGCTAGATGTTCAATATCTAAGTAGTGAAGAAGGGCTTCCTCATCGATGATGCCTCCACGAGCACAGTTTAAGATGAACGCACCTTTTTTAGCGTATTTTAAGTTATCAAGATTTAATAGTTTATGGGTATCTTTTGTAAGCGGGGTATGAACGGTGATAACGTCACTCTGTTGGATTAACGTATCAAGATCAACAGAAGTAACAGATAGTTCTTTTTGTTTTTCTTTCGGAAAATAAGGGTCGAATACAAGTACGTTCATGGAGAAACTCTTCGCGCGCTTTGCAAGCTCTGAGCCAATTCTTCCCATGCCGACTATACCGAGTGTTTTCTGGTAGAGTTCTTGGCCCGTATACTTTTTGCGGTTCCACTCACCTTGTTTGACAGATTGATTTGCTTGTGGAATGTTACGGACTAATGCCATCATCATGGCCCAAGTATGTTCTGCTGTTGAAATGGTGTTTCCTTCAGGTGCATTTACGACGAGCACACCTCTTTTTGTTGCTGCGTTCAGATCGATATTATCTACACCAACACCAGCTCGTGCGATGATCTGAAGCGCTGGCAGTTGATTCAGTACATCTTCAGTAATCTTTGTTGCACTTCTTACCATAATACCTTGAATGTTTTCGGGTTGAGTAAGTTCATCTAGTTTTCCGAAAATCAGCTCAACGCCTTCAAGTTTTACTAACGGTTCAACACCTTCACTCGTTATTCCATCACAGACTAATACGGTTGCTGTCACAGTTCCACCCCTTGTCTATCTTTATGAATAGCATCAATATTTTGATAATTTATCACATTCTGACGATAGGTACAACTATGATTTTTAAGATAGCGGTTTCAAAATATAAGAAAACGAATTGACAATGAGAATCATCCTTAATAAAATAAATAAAAAACCCTCTAATAAAAGAGGGTTCTGGTATGAATAAAACTATTCAAATTTTAATGCATCACCATCGAATGACTCATCAGATACTTTGATGGAGTCTGTAGGACAGCCTTCGAATGCATCTTGCATATCTTCTAACAATACATCTGGAATTTCAACGATTCCTTGGTTATCGTCAAGAGTTACAAACGCAATTCCTTCGTCGTCATAATCGTAAATGTCTGGTGCTGCAGCTCCGCATGCTCCACATGCGATACAAGTTTCTTTGTCAACAATCGTATACTTTGGCATAATGAATACCTCCTAAGGAATTGAAAAAATACCCGCTTACATATTTAACCATTTTAAATTAAGGGTCTACTAATCATATTGTAATAAGTATCCCTCTACATTTCAATAGAAAATTAGGACCTCGTCATATCTTTTATTCCCAATCTTCCTCTTAATATAACACTTTTACTCTTAAATTTCCTTAAATCTGATAAGATAGATTATATGATAAAGTGTGGTGATTTATTATAGATATTTGTCATGTTGTTTTATTAGATATTTTTCAAAAAGTAAACGGAAGTAGAAAAAGCTCGGGCGTCTATTATATGGTTACAGGAAAGAAAACAGCGCAATCCTTGTCTGACAGTCAATGGTTTGGCATTGAACGATATTATGCTGCTTTTAAGGGCATGGCACATGATACTTTTACTGAGTCCATCCATAGCTTGATAAAAGAAAAATATATAAAAACTTTAGAGAATCATGTTTACGTTCTTACTGAAAAAGGTGAAGAGTTACTTAAGTATGAGAATGATAGATTATCCTACTTAAAACATTTAAACGGACTGAAATATGCTTCAATTGAGACTTCATGTTGGCAAGTAATCACGTTATATGTACAAGCTCTTTCTAATTCACTTTACGGTCATTTTAATTATTCACCGGTAGTCAGAGATTACGCTGTGATCCATAAAGTAAAATCTATATTTCCTAAGTCTGAGTCAGAGAGAAAGATTCATGCGGAAAAAGTTTATCGGGAGGTATCTCGAATACTGTTAGAACATGGACCTAAATCAGCTGATCTATTTGTAAAGAAACTATCTGGCTATCATAGAATCGGCAGTACTTTTGAGCAGTTATCACGTGTTGAAGACTTGAGTCAGGAAGAGACAGTCCTACGTTTCCGGGCGGTCTTGCATTCTCTCATACACAAAATTGTTTATGAAAAGGAGAATTTCCCCATGCTTCACTCTTTAATAGGTACCTATACACAGGCTCCCGCGTTAACGAATTCAGCATCGCTAACTTTTAAAATGTTAAGAAGTAATAAATCTATAGAAGAAATCATGAGTGTTCGAAATCTTAAGATGAGTACACTGGAAGATCATCTTGTCGAAATCGCAAGAGAAGTGCCTGACTTTTCAATAATACCTTACATCGATGAACAAGAAGTTTTGAAATTGAAACACTTCTACAGCAAAACAAATGAAACGAAACTTCGTCCATTTAAAGACGCCTTTCCACATCTGTCTTATTTTCAAATCAGGTTAGTACTCGCAAAAGAAGGTGGTAAACATGCAACTGGAAGCGGCGCTTAAAGAATTATACGGATTTTCAACGTTTAGATCTGGACAAAAAGAGATTGTGGAAGACCTGCTTAAAGGGAATGATGTGTTAGGAATGCTGCCGACTGGAACGGGGAAAACACTCATCTACCAGATGACAGCACATCTTCTAAAAGGAAGAGCTCTTATCATTTCTCCGTTGGTTTCATTGATGGAAGATCAAGTAGATCAGTTCAAACAAGCTGGGTTTAAGAGAACCATCGCTCTAAACAGCTTTTTAGACCAGGGTGAGAAACAAAACATCTTAAAGAGGATACAAGATTATCAGTTTGTGTTCGTGAGTCCTGAAATTCTTCAAAATTCTTACATCCGTTCTATCCTACTGTCAGTTAGATGGTCTTTATTTGTTGTGGATGAAGCCCATTGCATCTCACAATGGGGTCATGAGTTTCGTCCCTTTTATCTAGAGCTATCAGATATGAAAAAAGCGATGGGAAATCCGCTTTGTCTCGCATTAACAGCGACTGCAACAAAGAAAGTACAAGATGACATCCTTCATCATCTCGACATGAAAAACGCAGAAGTACATATTCATAGTGTGAACCGTCCGAACATATCTATCTTTGTTGAACACTTTGATGAGCATGATGAAAAAGTGGAACGAGCGATCAAGCTTGTTCAGCAGCTCGAAGGCCCAGGCATCATTTATACGAATACGAGGATGGGGGCAGAAGCTCTCGTTAAACAATTTCAAGATCATGAAATAGAAGGCGTCGCTTTTTATCATGGTGGTATGAACGCGAATGAACGACTTCTTGTTCAAAAACAGTTTCTTGAATCACAACTGAACATTATTGTTTGTACAAATGCGTTTGGAATGGGAATTAATAAATCGGACATCAGATTTGTAATCCATTTTCAAACACCTTCTACGATCGAAGGGTATCTTCAGGAGATCGGGAGAGCGGGTAGAGACTCGAAATCTTCTGTCGCCGTCCTGCTGTATCATCGGGCAGATCTTGAGATACCTTATCATTTTATTGATCAAGAACTGCCTGATCTCATACAAATCGATTATTTGTTTTCTGACCACGAACAAGTAAAAGAACATACGTACAGAGAAAAACTGAAACTTGTTGGATTATCCGAAACAGGTCAACGGTTCATGGAATATCACTTAAAAAAAGCGGGTGTTCTTGATAAAAGAAATCTAGAGGTTCATGAAAAAAATGCGTTGATCTCAAAAATAAAATCTACGATTGAGACTAGAAAAGCTGATAAAATAGAATCATTAAAGGCGATAGAAAAGTGGGCAACGAGTCATGCGTGTAAAAGAAGTGGGCTGCTGAAATATTTTGGAGAACCTGAACCTAAACCTAAACCTGATACACTTTGCTGTGGTTACTGTGGTACAGACCTTTCGCACTTTTATGGAAAACAAGCGTCATTTAACACATCTTATGGATTATGGGAAGAGGAACTAAGACGACTTTTAAGACAGGAAGTGTACTACTAGAGGATGAGGAATTCTGAAAAAAACAACTGGATCGACCAGATTACACCAAGAGAACTTTTGTTAAACGTCTATTTTTCACAAAGTTTGTTTATCGTAGCCGCGTTTGCTCTAGCCTTCTTCTTTAACGTTTCTTTTCCATGGAAGCTGAATGACCTAGATCTGACTGGGTACGAATGGTTGGTTGGAATAAGTACAGGGTTGTTCCTACCTTTTTTATCCATTCAGTTAAAAAAATGGTTGCCTGAAGAATGGTTAGATGATGGTGGAATCAATGAAAAGATATTTGGATCTCTCTCTTACAGGCATATCTTTTTCCTCACGGGAGTAATTGCTTTTGCTGAAGAGTGGTTATTCCGAGGAGTCTTACAATCTTTATTGGGTCTGTTTATAACGAGTATGATCTTCGCTGTCCTGCATGTTCGTTATATAAAAAAACCTGTTCTTTTTAGTATTGTATGTGGTTTAAGTTTTTGGCTGGGTCTGATCTATGAGATGACGGATAACATTTGGGTGCCTTTCATCGCTCATTTCCTGATTGATTTTATTTCAGGATGCTGGATAGCGAAACAAAACAATAGCAACAACAATATTACGAACAGCGAGAGTGGGAGTGTGGATCAGGATGAAGAACGATCAAGCGGAGAGTTTGAGAAATAAAACAGTAGACCATCCGGCGGCTGTACAACATGTTCATTCTTTGCCTTCGAGAACAGAAGTTCACGGGAAAAAGAGAGAAAATGAAAGAAAGCAAAAAAACGCTAAAAAAGTAAAGAGGAATACCACTTTTTTAGTGACACGCATACTCTTAGCTGCTTTTATTCTTTTGATTGGAATTACGGTTACCTATAAATTGTGGGCTAAAGATCTTTATATACCTGTACAAAGCGAAGATCGAAAAGGTGTTGAACAAGTAGAAATCGAAGAATAAAGACCGTCTGGAGAAGATATTCCAAACGGTCTTTATTTTGTTAAGTTTATTTACGATTTTTCGAAACGATCGTTGGTATTTTTTGATCGGTTTCTACAGGAATGGATCTTAAAGTGAGGTTAAGTCGAATAGCTATTTTTAAAAAGCATGAATCTGCTTGTATAGGCATAGTTATGTGTACAGGAGGTTATGCGTATGAATGCACTGAATCACTGGAAGATAAAGCCCTTTGTTAATGAATTGACAAGTATTGTTTTAGCCCAGCTTGTTGATAAAAAAGCTGAAAAAGACAGATGGAAAAAAGCCATCAACCAATGGGGATTATCCATGATTTTTGTTGTACTAGCAACCTTCGTCTACCTTTACTACTATAAGGTGCCAACAGCCTCGAGATTTTCAAATCCACTCACGTTGTTATTCAGTGATGAGATGGTATGGATCTGTACAGGATTTATTATTTTTGCAAGCTTTTATATGATTTGGATGAAAAAGAAATACAAAAAAGCTGATGATGATTTTGAAGCGATTCGAAAAGATTTTATCGATCGTAACGAAGAATGGTGGAGTGATGAGGAACAATGGAACCAGAGGCATGTTGTTTTTGAATTTATGAAACATGAATACAACATTAATATTCTTCACAAATAAAGATTTACTGGCAAGGGCAACCAAAAAATAAACAAGAATTTCGATCGTGGCGCTGACCTTGAATAACGACTGTTAACTCACAAAAATGATCGATTCTACCGAATGCTAGCGTTTCGTGCTTTTCCGTACAATACACTTCAATCGGAAGGCCGAGTCGCATGCTATAAGACAGCTCCGGGTCGGTCACGAGAGATTTATTCTTCAATTTCGTTAATGTCATGATGTTTTTCCTCTCCTCTTATTTTGGTTAATCATGTAAATTAATCATACGTGAAATTTACATTTTTTTCAACAGATCTTTTTAAATATTCAAAAAATTAGCAGCGTATAGGTCTGCATAGTACGCGTAAATAAAAATATGATATGATCATTTAAATTCATATCAGGAGGGCACAATGATCTTTTTATATTTATTCCTCTTAGCAGGTATATCTCTTTTACTCTATATGTATATTGAAGCGCATCGAAATCGTGTCATATATGATTCAATCAAGATTACAGAACTGCCAAAGCCTTTTCAAAACTTTAAGATCTTTTTTATTTCAGATGTTCATAAGCGGGTAGTGTCAGAAAAGATTATTAAAGATTCAGGAAAAGCGGATCTTGTTGTAATCGGCGGAGACCTTGTGGAAAAAGGAGTTTCCATGGAGAAGGTAGAAGATAACATCAAGCGCCTTGCAACCATTGGACCTGTATTCTTTGTATGGGGAAACAATGATTACGATGTGGATACGAAACAGTTGACTTCCACGATTGAAAATGAAGGTGCAACAATCTTAGACAATACGGCATTCTCTATAAAAAGAAATGATGAAGTCATTGATTTAGTTGGAGTAAATGATACCTCGTTAGGATTTGCCTCTCTAGAGGATGCCCTTAAAGAATGTCAATCTACTTGCAGAATATTGATCAGTCATAATCCTGATATATCAAAAGGGCTCAGCAGTGAAGATAACATCCAGCTTGTATTAACGGGGCACACGCATGGGGGACAAATACGTTTTGGACCGCTCGGAATTGCGAAAAGAGGCGGCTGGTACGATGAGATGACACATACACTATTAGTGAGTAACGGCTATGGAGCAACACATCTACCTTTAAGGTTAGGAGCCCCTAGTCAAACACATTTGATAACCTTAACACGGTAAAAAGTTTACATTACAGCGTTTTTTTCGATATACTCTTCTTAACCTATTTATTGGAGGAAGAACGGATGCCTAGTGAAGGGAAATATAACATTAAAGCGGTTTCGAAGATGCTCGGCATTCAAGCAGGAACATTAAGAGCTTGGGAAAGACGCTATTCAATCGTAAAGCCGAACCGAAATGAGGCTGGCCATCGACTATACACCGACGAGCAAGTTTACATATTAAAGTGGCTAGTGAGTAAAGTAAATCAAGGTTTTACGATCAGTCAAGCGGTTGACGTTGCCCAAAATGGGGAACTTTATAAAGAAGTAGCTCCTTTTTCGATCGAAAATACGGATCGGGCTGCTGAAATGGGTAATCTGATATTAGAGGCACTTTTATCCTTTCAGGAGAAGAAAGCTAACGACCTTTTGAGCCAAGCTTTCAGTATGTATAATTTGGAAAAAGTCATTATTGATATTTTGGGTACATTATTAGTACGCGTAGGACACCTTTGGGAAGAACAAAAAATTACTGTTGCGCACGAACATTTTACTTCATCCTTTTTACGTAGTAAGATTGGACAACTTATTCAATGGCTTCCATCTGATCCATATTTACCAAAGGTTATTGCTGCGTGTGGTGTGGATGAAGAGCATGAACTAGGGCTTCTAATGTTTACATTGTTCTTAAGAAGAAAAGGTTTTGAAGTTATATACTTAGGACATGGAATACCAAAAAGAGACTTTGAGGTTGTAATGAAAGAAGTAGAACCAAAGATGGTATTTTTCTCATGTACGATCGCTGAAAATTCCAAGAAAACCTTGGAATGGGCGAACAGCCTGAAAAAGGAGTTTCCGAATACCGCTATTGGTGTCGGAGGTGCAGCGATCAATCATATCTCTTCAGAAACGCAAGAGAAGTACAAATCATTCTTAATCGGAAATACGAAGCTAGAGTGGGACGACTGGATTGCACAGAAGCTGAAGAATCAATAGGTTAGGTTTTAAATTTTGTTGGATGTTTATCACCAACTTTTTGAAAACTCATATATTGATATTAAGACATAATAGCGCCGATCGTAAGGGGGACCAGAGATGCGGGTAGAACGGTTAACCTATAACAAAATAAAAATCTTCCTAACTTTTGATGATTTAAACGAACGTGGTATTTCGAAGGAAGAAATATGGCAGGATATTCCTAAAGTACATCAGCTTTTTCGAGACATGATGACTGAAGCTGATGATGAAGTAGGGTTTAAAGCTGATGGTCCTATTGCGGTTGAAGTTTTTTCACTTCCAGCTCAAGGTATGGTCGTAATTGTAACAAAAGGAATCAACGAGTATGAACTTGAAGAAGAATATGATGAAGATTATATAGAGATGCAAGTCACGTTAGATGAGAACGATGAGATATTCTATGAGTTTTCATCTTTCGAAGACGTTATTTTACTTGCCAAACGCCTACATTCTCTAGAGATCAAAGGTGGCACTCTATATTCCTTTAATAACCATTTCTACTTAAAGTTTGAAGAAGACGAGGTCCAGCCAGTTGACCTTGATCTATTCATAGCTCTTCTTGCTGAGTTCGGAAGCTCCTCAACGATTACAAGTTATCGAGTCATTGAGTATGGAAAAGAGCTAATGAAATCTGATGCAATAAGTGAGCTGTATCGTTATTTTAAGTAAGTGTTAAGAGAGGGGCGCAAATTTTTGCGTCCTTATTTATTTGGAAAAGACTCTTTTCTAAGCGATTATTTAGAGATTGTTTCTTTTAAATGCTTGTCTCCCTTGAAAGTTGATAGTAGTGCAAGGTGGGAGACTCCTGTGGGACAGGCGGGCAGTTTGAGAAATGGAAGTGGGTCGTTCAGCCCCGACAAGCAAAAGGTGAATGAGCAAGGAAGGCGCACTTTGCCTTCTGGATCATTTAGCTTTTGACCTCGAGGGGCTAGCCACTGTAACTAGAAAGGTGAGACACTAAAAAGTGAAGCTTACCAACGTGGCTCACCGCCTGCCCCACGGAAAGCGTGCGCCTGGAACGGCAATCAACTACTCTGGCGGTGCAACACTTTATAAGAAAAAGATTGAACATAAAAGAAAATGTCATGTAGATATCATTGTGAATTTAGAGACAAAACATGTTATGATTATTAATATTTTTTACAACCTGAACCGATATGACGGCAGGGAATATAATATATACATAAACTTTTGGGCTAGGAGTGACCATTAAGATGAAAATAGCAGTATTATATGGCGGTGTTTCTGCAGAAAGAGAAGTATCCTTATCAACAGGAAAACAGATCATCTCTGCGCTTGAAAGCAAAGGTCATGAAGTAACAGGAATTGACTTTCACCCTTCACGACTTAAAGAATTGTTAGAACTTGAAGCTGACGTTGTATTTTTAGGACTTCATGGAAAGTATGGAGAAGATGGAAGGTTACAAGGTCTTTTAGATATGATGGAAATTCCTTACGTAGGTTCAGGTGCTCTAGCATCAGGAATCGCTATGGATAAGGCGAAATCTAAACAGTTCTTTAAAGATGCTGGCATTAATATCGCAAAAGAAAAAGTGCTCTATCGAAAATCATATGATGAAAAGCAGTTAGAACTTTCTTTCGATTTTCCTGCAGTAGTAAAACCGAACAGAGAAGGATCAACAATTGGTCTAACTATCGCACAAAATCATGATGAACTTTTAAAAGGAATCGCTGAAGCCTTTTTGCATGATGATACGATTCTCGTTGAACAATTCGTAAGCGGGAAAGAGGTTACCGTAGCTGTTATGGGGGAACATGACAACTATAAGGCACTTCCTGTTGTCGAGATCGAACCAAAGAATGCTTTTTATGACTATGAGTCTAAGTATGCAGAAGGTGGTAGTATCCATTATGTTCCTGCACGACTAGACGAGAATACAACAGCTAAACTACAAGAACAAGCAGTACGTGCACATGAAGTCTTAGGGTGTGAAGTGTATTCACGTGTTGATTTTATCGTACCTCATGACGGTTCAGAACCTGTTATCTTAGAAGTCAATACGTTACCAGGCATGACGCCGACTAGCCTTTTTCCAGATGCAGCGAAAGAGGTCGGAATGGATTATCCTTCAATGATTGAAAAATTAATCGAGCTATCTTTAAAAAAGTAACATGGAACAATAATATAATCTCCACCTTCCGTTCGGGGTGGAGATTACATAATAGAAAGCAGTGGACATGCCACATAGGTATATTGGCAGAAAATTAGCTATTTTCTCAACAGTCCGTGACTTAAGAAAGCGTTTACTTTTTAGGCGAAAATCACTAATTTTCTCTTCTCTTTGCTTATACAAAGGTGTATACTGACGATGAAGCTTGACTAAACTCTAGAGGTGACGAATATGGGAGGTAAACAAATGACAGCCCAAAATAACACAGACCAAAAATCCGACAATCATCATGAAAATGACAATGTACTCCAATCCACGCAATCCGTAATCGCGGATGCGCTCGATAAATTAGGATACTCTTCCGAAGTTTATGAGTTATTAAAAGAACCGATTCGTATGTTGACCGTTCGAATTCCGGTCAAGATGGATGATGGAAGTACAAAGATTTTTACAGGATATCGTGCCCAGCATAATGATGCTGTTGGTCCAACCAAGGGCGGCGTTCGTTTTCATCCGAATGTATCAGAAACAGAAGTAAAAGCGCTATCAATCTGGATGAGCTTAAAAGCTGGTATTGTTGATTTGCCATACGGTGGAGGTAAAGGCGGAATCATTTGTGATCCGCGTACAATGTCATTTAGAGAACTTGAAAGATTAAGCCGCGGCTATGTAAGAGCGATCAGTCAGTTAGTAGGACCGACGAAAGATATTCCGGCTCCAGACGTATTTACAAACTCACAGATCATGGCTTGGATGATGGATGAATACAGCAGAATCAGAGAGTTTGATTCTCCTGGATTTATTACAGGGAAACCACTTGTACTTGGTGGATCCCATGGCCGTGAAACAGCTACAGCTAAAGGTGTTACAATCTGTATCCGTGAAGCAGCAGTGAAAAAAGGTATCCAGCTTGAAGGTGCTCGTGTAGTCGTACAAGGATTCGGTAACGCGGGAAGCTTCCTTGCTAAATTCATGCATGATGCTGGTGCAAAAGTTATCGCGATCTCGGATGCGTACGGTGGTCTATATGACCCAGAGGGGTTAGATATCGATTATCTGCTTGAACGCCGTGATAGCTTTGGAACTGTTACAAAGCTGTTCAAAGATACGATAACAAATCAGGAACTGTTAGAGCTTGATTGTGATATTTTAGTACCTGCAGCGATTGAGAACCAAATCACCGAAAAGAATGCAAACCAGATCAAAGCTTCGATCGTAGTTGAAGCAGCGAACGGGCCAACGACACTTGAAGCGACAAGAATCTTATCTGAAAGAGGAATTCTTTTAGTGCCAGACGTTTTAGCAAGTGCAGGTGGGGTAACCGTTTCTTACTTTGAATGGGTACAGAACAATCAAGGTTATTACTGGACAGAAGAAGAAGTAGAAGAGAAGCTTGAACGAGTGATGGTAAAATCGTTCGAGACCGTTTATACAACAGCTATGAACAGAAAAGTGAACATGAGACTAGCCGCTTATATGGTTGGTGTTCGTAAGATGGCTGAAGCATCACGTTTCAGAGGCTGGATTTAAATTTTTGCAAACTCATACTAAATCTCCTATCATATGATGATAGGAGATTTTTTTTGGCATGCTAAGTAAGAATAACAGTGTTTTTTGGAGTGATGAAAAAGTGAATATAGACGTTTGTATTATTGGTGGAGGGCCGTGCGGATTGGCTGCAGCTCTTGCACTACAGAACAAAGGAATCTCGTATTGTGTGATTGAAAAAGGAAACGTAGTCAACACCATCTATCAATATCCAACCCATCAAACATTTTTTAGCTCGAGTGAAAAACTTGAGATCGGCAACTTTCCTTTCGTTCACGAACAACGAAAGCCCAAAAGAATTCATGCGCTAACGTACTATCGTGAAGTAGTTAAAAGGAATAACCTTCAAGTTCGAACATTTGAAAAAGCAAAATCTGTGACCAAACAATCTGATGGAACGTTCAAAATTGAAACAACCAATCGTAAAGATGAAACGATGAGTTACGATGCCAAATTTGTCATCATCGCAACAGGGTATTATGATAACCCAAATCAACTGAACATCGAAGGAGAAAACCTTCCACATGTTCATCATTATTTTAAAGAAGGCCATCCTTATTATGATCTTGATGTAGCTGTGATCGGTGGAAAAAATTCTGCCATCGATGCAGCGTTAGAACTACAAAAAGCAGGTGCACGTCCTCACGTCTTCTACAGAGGAAGTCATTACTCACCGAGTATAAAACCATGGGTACTTCCGGAATTTGAAGCATGCGTAAAAGCAGGTAGTATTCAGATGACTTTCGATGCATGCGTAAATAAGATAACCGAAGACGGCATGTATGTGACACAAGGAGATAATGGATCTGAAACGTATCATCCGTTTCATGCTGTGTTTGCCATGATCGGTTATCACCCTGATCATTCATTTCTATCCAAGATGGGTGTAGACATCGATAAAGAAACGGGACGACCATCTTTTTCTGAAGATACGATGGAAACGAACGTTGAAGGACTATTTATCGCAGGAGTCATTGCTGCTGGTAACAATGCAAATGAGATATTTATTGAGAATGGAAGGTTTCACGGGAAAGTAATCGCTGAAACGATAGAGAAAAGAGATAAAAACCGATAACAATTGTATGTTATCGGTTTTTTGTTTGTTAGCTGTTGTGTGCCACGATGGAAAGTATTGTTCAGGTTAAACCTGTCATTTATTGTCGACTCGCTGATATAAGGATGAAACTCGCGGGATTAATGCAAAATCTCGCGGGATTACGCTCAAAATTTCTTGAAATAAATTTGAATAAGTCAGCAATTATTCAGTTTTATACCCTGCTTGGTATCTTCTGATATCCAAAATTAATCTGTTATTGAAGAAATAGTCGTTGCAACTGATCGGGTTCACTCGTATTTTCTAAGGCGATCATAAGTTTTAATCGTGCTTTTTGACCGTTTAGTCCGTTTGAGAAAATGGCGCCAATTTCTTTTAAGTGCTTTCCTCCACCTTCATAAGAGTAAATGTCTTGAGCGATTCCGTTAAAGCATCTTGATACGAGTACGACAGGGATGCCATTAGAAATGAGTTCTTTTAAGGCAGGTACTGTTGCTGGAGGCAAGTTGCCCTGACCTAATGCTTCGATTACAACCCCATCTGCTTTGTTCGTTGCAGCTTGAATCAAATTACCGTCCATGCCTGCATATGCTTTAAGTAAAACGACGTTCTTAGAAAAGTTCTTCACATGAAAGAAGCTGGAACGAATAGGTGTGTGATGGAAAAGAACTCCTCGTTTAGTTACGATACCAATTGGTCCATATTGAGGACTTTGGAATGTTGCGATGTTACTCGTGTGCGTTTTCGTTACATTTTTAGCAGCGTGAATCTCATCGTTAAATACAACAAGAATGCCTTTGCCTAATGATTGTTCTTCGCACGCGACTCTTACAGATGAGATCAGATTGTATGGTCCATCTGAACCGTGCTCGTTACTTGATCGCATTGCTCCTGTAACAATCACGGGGATTGATGTTTGCAGTACAAGATCTAATACATAAGCTGTTTCTTCAAGCGTGTCTGTTCCGTGAGTGATGACAATTCCATCGAACTTTTCGGAATTCGTTTGTGAAGTAATAAATTGCGCTAACTCCAGCATATGGGAAGGAGTAATGTGAGGAGATGGCAGATTCACATAATTTTTCACCGATATTTCTGCTATGTCAGACAGTTCTCTGAGGGTTGCCTCGAGTGGATGAGTCTCTTTCGTATTAACGCCGCCTGTGGATTTGTTTTCTTCCATAGCGATCGTGCCGCCAGTATGGATTAATAATATCTTTTTCAAGATGACCGCCCTCCTTATTCTTGGTGTTCGCTATTCCACTTCTTAAAATATCATGTTACGATATAAAAAAACAGTAGAAAAGAGGCAGGACATGCTAGCTGTAATTTCTGCAGCGGTGGCTCCGGCTATTGCTCTATTATCCTTTTTTTATCTAAAAGATAAATATGAGACCGAACCATTATCATTGGTGGTCAAAGTATATATATTTGGCGTTCTACTCGTCTTTCCAATCATGGTTATTCAGTTTGGAATTACCGAAGAGATGAACGTACCTTCCTTTGTTGAGGCCTTTTTTGTTAGTGGCACACTTGAAGAGTTCTTCAAATGGTTTTTAGTGTTCTATGGGGCATATCTTCATGAAGAGTTCAACGAACCATATGATGGAATCGTTTATGCAACTGCGCTGTCTTTAGGATTTGCGTCTTTAGAAAACATCTTTTACCTCTATACGTTTGGAATTGAAGAAGCATTAGTCCGAGCACTTCTCCCTGTAAGTGGTCATGCTTTGTTTGGAGTGATCATGGGCTTCTATTTAGGCAAAGGGAAATTCTCAACAGGCAGAAAGAAGAAGATCTACCTTACACTCTCACTCTTGTTACCGATTTTGCTACACGGTATGTTTAACTTCTTGTTACTATCCAGCACGAAGTATATTTTCTTCTATATGTTCCCGTTTATGATCTTCTTATGGTGGTTTGCTCTTCGGAAGGTAAGAATTGCTAATACTGCTATAACTCCATATTCAAATCCAGATGCGAAGACCGGAATTTAACCGGTCTTTTTTTATTTCACTATCAGAAAGTATAACTTGTTAGCACAATGTCATTCGACGTGGCAACAAGTTAAGGTAGATAGTATAAGCGCAACTAAGGCAGACCTGAAGAGCTTGGCGTCAGCCAAGTTTTCTTTATTGTGAACCATGAGTCTTTGAAAGCTGAATAAAAAAAAACAGATTACAAATGATATCTGTATAACACGAAAAATGGAGATTAAATTACAGGAGGCTTACTTTCTCATGAAAAGAAATTCAGCTTACATAAAGGGAGCATTTTTTGCAATCGCCCTTTGTTTTGGGCTTTTAGCTGGATTTGGTCAGAACAATGCACAAGCATTTTCAAACCAAGTCGTTCAAGTGGGTGCTACGGGTGAAGATGTGGTTGAACTTCAGTCGAGGCTTCAATATCTAGGATTCTACACGGGGAACATCGATGGCGTTTTTGGATGGAGAACCTATTGGGCATTACGAAACTTCCAATATGAGTTCGGTCTACCGATCGATGGATTAGCAGGTGGAACAACAAAGAACAAGTTAGCAAAAGCTTCTAAGTACGATAAAGCTTGGGTAAATAGACAGATTGATACAGGTAAGAAGTTCTCATATTACGGCGGTGAGAAAAGAAGCGCAAAAAGTGGAGCAGCTAAAGGCGGCACTGCAAAAAGCGGCACTCCAAAAGCTGGAACTGCAAAAGGAGCAGGGAAACCTAAAGCGAAGCCTGCTCAAGTTAAACCAGCAAAGAACATTCCTAATGGTTATTCGCAGAACGATGTGAATCTGATGGCTAATGCTGTATATGGTGAAGCTCGTGGTGAGCCTTATATCGGTCAAGTGGCAGTAGCAGCAGTAATCATCAACCGAGTGAATAGTGCTTCGTTTCCTAACACCGTTTCTGGTGTAATCTTCGAACCAGGAGCATTTACAGCAGTTGCTGATGGTCAGATCTATCTGACGCCAAATGCGCAAGCGAAAAAAGCGGTATTGGATGCATTAAACGGTTGGGATCCAACAGGTGAAGCAGAATACTATTTTAACCCTGATACAGCTACATCAGGCTGGATATGGACTCGTCCTCAAATCAAAAAAATCGGAAAGCACATTTTCTGTAACTAATAAAGGGGTGAACTGATATGATACGCACAATCCTAATTGTACTGTTGTTCGTTGCTGTAGCAGGAACAGGCTATTGGGGCTACAGTGAACATCAAGAAAAGAATGCTGTACTTCTTCAAGCAGAAAACAATTATCAACGTGCTTTTCATGATCTGAACTTCCATATGGATTCACTTCATGACAAGATTGGCGAAACAATCGCTATGAATACACGAAATCAGCTATCTCCAGCTTTAGCACAAGTGTGGAGACTAACATCAGAAGCTCATAATGATGTAGGTCAACTGCCTTTAGCGCTATTACCATTTAATAAGACGGAGGAATTTTTAACAAAGATGGGTGAATTCAGTTATCGAGCAGCAGTACGTGATCTAGATAAGAATCCACTCAGTGATAAAGAATATAATACGTTAAAAGAATTGTATGCAAACTCAACTGAGATTCAAAACGAGTTAAGAAAAACAGAATCGCTCGCTCAGAAGAACAATTTGCGTTGGATGGATGTCGAGATGGCATTAGCAACAAATAAACAGCCAGAAGACAACACGATCATTGATGGATTTAAGACGGTTGATAAGTCTGTGGAAGGGTATTCAGACGTTGACTTTGGAACTGAAGTATCCAACATGGAGAAAATGAAAGACCGTGATCTTAGCCAATTAAAAGGTAAAAAGATTACAAAAGAAGAAGCAAAGAAGATTGCGATCGACTTTTTCCAATTAAAGAAAAACGTCAAGATCACAGTAGAAAGTACAGGTAAAGATGCTAAATATGACGCTTATTCACTAACGTTATATAACCCAGATACAAAGGGTACTACTTACATGGATCTTACGAAAAAAGGTGGATATCCACTGTATGTCTTATATGATCGTAATGTTGGAAAAGCGAAAATCTCACTGAATGAAGCGATGCTTCAAGCTGAGGACTTCTTGAAAAAGCACATGGAAAGTAAAATGGAGATGGTAACGAGTGATCAATACGATAATATCGGAGTGTTCACTTATGCTCGACTCGATAATGGGGTAAGAATTTATCCTGAAACGGTATCTGTTAAAGTAGCGTTAGATAACGGCGACATCATGGGGTATGAAGGCACAGACTTCCTTCTTGCTCACGTCGACAAGAGAACGCCTACGTTTAAGATTTCTGAACAAGAAGCAAGAAAAAATCTTAATCCGAAGTTCCAGGTAAAAGAAACAAGCAAAGCGTTGATTCGAAACGATATTAACGAAGAAGTGTATTGTTACGAATTCCTAGGAATCCTAGGGAATGATACATTCCGCGTCTTCATTAACGCAGAGAACGGAAATGAAGAAGAAGTAAGAAAGCTTAAAGAAGCAGAGCCATCTTACAACGATATTTAAAAGGGAATTATGGTTATCGTGAAAAAAGGTTTGGATTAATTGCTTCATTGACAAGTTGATTGGAACGGAAGGTGCGAGACTCCTGGGGGATCAGCGGGACAGGTGAGTCCCCTAAGGGTGCAGAGCGCCGAGGAGGCTCACCGCACGCCCCCCGGAAAGCGAGCAGCCTGGAGTGGAAATCAACTACTTACTACTATTACAGATTGATCAAATTTTTTTAAAAGCAAAATTTCGTAACTTGAAATTTTGCTTTTTCTTTTATTTTGAAACTGTCATAATAAGGTAGAAAGATAAGTAAGCAATGTATGGGGGAAGTTTGATGATAAAAGTGGGTGAACCGTTATATTTGGAACCGTTGTTTTCCGACAAAAAAGATAAATATCGCTGCAAAGTGTTCGACGTGAAAGACGATCATCTTTATATTGATTATCCCAGTAACGAGAAAACAAATCGCACAGAATACTTTTTTGATGGAACACAGTTTAAAGCTTCTTTTGTAGATAAAGAGAGGAACGTCTATACGTTTCGAACAGAACTTCTAGGTAGAAAGATCGAAAATATACCAGTATTGATGATCACTTCTCCAAAAGAAGAAGAGATACATAAGATTCAGCGAAGAGAATACGTAAGGGTAGAGACGATGATCGACACATCTGTTGTTAACCAAGATGATGCTTATCCACCATTTAACTCTGTTATTCTCGATCTGAGTGCAGGAGGGATGCTTCTATCTCTTCCGGTTGTACATAGCGTCAAGAGCGAGGATCGATTGAACTGTCTAGTCGTTTTTCCTATGCAATCTGGCGAAAAATTATATCTCGATCTAGATTGTACAGTGTTAAGAGTATTTGATGGGGGAGCAGGTGGACGAGAGAAAGCATCCCTGCAATTTGAGAAGATTACACAAAAAGATCGTCAACATATTATCCGATTCTGCTTCGAACAGCAGCTTCTTAAGAAGAAAAAAGAGAGCGTGAGTCTATAGAAGTGTATAGAGTATTTCTTTTTGGGAAAAATACTTCCGAAAAGAAGGTGACGTACTGATGAAACGATTTGAACGAATATTGATCCAGCTTGCCTTAGTTCACTTTATTTTACTAGTTGCCGCACAATTTTTGCTTGAGATTCCTTCCTTTAAATTATATACAAACAAGAGCATCTATTACGAAGGAGTCATCAGAACGACCAACAGCCCACTTTGGAAACCATAGACCGTTAAACATCATGTATGGTAATATACATATAGATTAAGTCTGATAAATTCAGATTTACACACTGAAAAAAGCAGGGGATACTCACCTGCTTTTTATTGCTATGTATGCATAGTCATAGGTATGGGGTAGGAGGAAACATGAAAAAATTATTATCAATTGCCATTGATGGCCCGGCTGGAGCTGGAAAAAGCACGGTAGCCAAGCAAGTAGCTGAACGTCTTTCTTTCATTTACATTGACACGGGTGCCATGTATAGAGCATTAACGTATAAAGCTCTTCTTAAGGGAGCAGATCTTAATGATGGACGAGAACTAGAAATCGTTTTGAACGATACAGATATCAAATTAGTGATCACCGATGGTGGACAAGCTGTTCTTCTTGACGGAAAAGACGTATCCGAAGAGATCAGAACAAGTGAAGTAACGAATAATGTATCTTTTGTTGCAAGACAGCAAGAAGTGCGTACCGAAATGGTAAAAAGGCAGCAGCTCTTAGCTGAGTCTGGCGGAGTGGTCATGGATGGCCGTGATATCGGAACACATGTCATGCCGAACGCAGAGTTGAAAATTTTCTTGATTGCTTCTGTAGAAGAAAGAGCTCGCAGACGTTATGAAGAAAACATAACAAAAGGGTTCGAAGCGGATTTCGAACTTTTAAAAAGTGAGATTGCACTTAGAGATAAACGCGACAGTGAAAGAGAAGTAGCTCCACTAAGAAAAGCAGAAGATGCTATCGAACTGGACACAACAAGTATGACGATCGAAGAGGTAGTTTCAAGCATTCTTCATTATGCAAAAGAAAGGGCTTTGTAAAATGATGCTTTATTCTTTCGGAAAATGGCTTTGTGGAACATATTTCAAAGGAACGTATAAGCCAGAAATCGTTGGAGCAGAAAATATGCCTAAAACAGGTGGCGTACTTCTATGTTCCAATCATATCCACAACTACGATCCACCTCTTGTTGGGGTCGCATCTCCACGAGACGTACATTTTATGGCGAAAGCCGAGCTCTTTTCCGTACCTGTTTTAAAACATATCCTCCCAAAGATTAACGCATTCCCTGTAAAACGTGGGATGAGTGACAAAACGGCACTAAAAACGGGAATGAATCTTTTGAAAGCGGGAAAAGTTGTAGGATTGTTTCCGGAAGGGACCCGCTCAAAAACGGGAGAGATCGGAGAAGGCCTAGCAGGAGCAGGCTTCTTTGCCCTTAAATCTGATGCACATATCGTTCCTTGTGCAATCGTTGGAGAGTACCAAAAAGGAAAAAAACTAAAAGTTGTATTCGGCAAACCAATCGACTTTACACATTTTCGGGAGCAAAAAGCTTCCGCAAAAGAAGCGACAGAGCTTATAATGAAACATATAGCTCAGTTAAAAAAAGAGCATGAATAAACTTACTATTTTTCATCTTTAAAGATTTACTTTTGAGTTGTTTTTTTCAAAGGCATCATTGATAAATTGATTGGAGCGTAAGGTGCGAGACTCCTGCGGGATCAGTGGGACAGGTGAGACTCTTAACAGCGCATAGCGCTAAGAGGCTCACCGCACACCCCGCGGAAAGCGAGCATCCTGTAGCGCAAATCAATTACATTCAAAGGTTTGCATCTTTGCAAAAACAACTCCATGATCGATGTTAATGTTCTTTCATACCGAAAGTTCAATAAATTACTTTTCTAATTTTTGAGGAGGTCACGAACATGACAGACGAAATGAGCACAAGTTTAACAAATGCTTCTATGGCTGAAAAAGGTGAAATCGTTAAAGGTACTGTACTAAAAGTGGAAGACAAGCACGCGTTAGTGGATATCAGCGCTAAGCAAGACGCGTTTTTACCGATTAATGAAGTTTCAAGTCTTTTCATTGAAAAGGTAAGTGACGTGTTGAATGAAGGCGATCAGATCACGGTAAAAGTACTTTCTCATACAGAGGACAAGCTTCTTGTTTCTAAAAAAGCCGTAGACACTGAAAAATCATGGAGCGAACTAGAAGAAAAATTCGATTCTAAAGAAACGTTTGAAGTCGTGGTTCACGATGTTGTAAAAGGTGGACTAGTGGTAGACCTAGGCGTTCGAGCGTTCATTCCAGCTTCTATGGTCGAGTCTCACTTTGTTGAAGATTTTTCTGATTATAAAGGAAAATCACTTTCTGTTAAAATCGTAGAGCTAGATGCAGAGAAAGGTCGCGTTATCTTATCCCACCGTGCAGTGACAGAAGAAGCTGCGGTAGCAAAGAAACAAGAGATCTTAGATCGTCTAGCACCAGGCGAGATCATTGAAGGGAAAGTACAGCGTTTAACAGACTTTGGTGCTTTTGTAGATATCGGTGGTGTGGATGGATTAGTCCATGTTTCTCAGCTTTCACATAATCGTGTGGATAATCCTTCAGAGGTCCTTAGTGAAGGTCAGACAGTAAAAGTAAAAGTTTTATCGGTTGATCGCGATAATGACAGAATTTCCTTGTCGATCAAAGAAACACAACCAGGACCTTGGGAAGAAGCGAGTTCTTCCATTCAAGCTGGAAGTGTCATTGAAGGTACGGTGAAGCGTATCGTAACGTTCGGTGCATTTGTAGAAGTTGCACCAGGGATCGAAGGCTTAGTTCACATTTCTGAGTTAGCGAACCGCCATATCGGAAACCCGAGTGAGGTTGTAAAAGAAGGTCAGCAAGTTTCTGTTAAAGTTCTTGAAGTGAACAGTCAAGATAAGCGTATGAGCTTGAGCATGAAAGCAGTTCAAGATGAAAAGGAAAAAGCGAACCTGAAAGAGAACCTTCCTAAGGAAGAAAAAGGCTTCTCATTAGCTGATATGATTGGTGATCAACTAAAAGGTTATAAATAATATTCGACTTATTGCAGCTCTTGATGATTTCATCGAGAGCTTTTTTTCTTGCGGTTAGAAGAGGTCATCATGTGGCAATAATGCTATCGAGGTGACTAAAGATGAACGATGGCATACTTTTTTATTGGTTCATGTGGATGGGCTGGATTGTTTCAACCTTTCTTATGAAAAAGGGACAATTCAGAAATCAATGTGTTTTTATGATGCTTATAGGAATTATATTGTCTGGTGTCAACATCAAACTTTCAATAGGAATCATGAATGCTGCATGTGTGTTCTTCTTATTGATGGGTTTCATTCATGTGATCAAAAATAGTCATCAGCTCTTTTTTTTCGTTACTAGCAGTTTTATAGTGGCAACCTCTTATGTATCGATCGAACTATTTGCTCTATACGATCCCGTAAAATTGTTTGTGAACAAGAAGATCATGATTCTCGTAATCCTGACTATTTTGGCCATTACGTTAGCAAGAAGTAAAAAAGATCTCTTCAGTTTGATCGCCATCGGTCTTTTTATTGGCGATGTGGCTTATCAGTTCATCATTCTTAGACTCGTTGGCCGAATTGAGATAGGGTCTCTATATGTGATGGATTTGTTTGCGGCAACTTCTATGATGCTCTTATTTATGGTAGTATTGGTAGATATGTTCAAAAAAATAAGACGAACGACTTTAAAAAGGGTTACTTCAGCAAAACAGATTTAGTAGAGAATCAGTTGTCTAAACCATAAGTAATTTGCTAAAATAAGTGGACTTGTCTAATTACAAGAAAATGATAGAACATATAAAAAAAGAAAATTTGATGATTGACTTGATCAGGAAAAAAGGGAAGTGTCTGCATGACGAAACCAGTTTTAGCCATAGTAGGAAGACCGAACGTAGGAAAATCTACTATTTTTAACAGAATTGCCGGAGATCGTATCTCGATCGTAGAAGATATGCCAGGTGTAACGCGTGACCGTATCTATAGCTCTGCTGAGTGGTTGAACACAGAATTCAACTTGATCGACACGGGTGGTATCGAGATCAGTGATGCACCATTTATGAGTCAGATGAAAGAACAAGCAGAACTTGCGATTGAAGAAGCGGATGTTATCCTATTCCTCGTAGACGGAATGAATGGGATTACAGCCGCTGATGAAGAAGTAGCAAAGATGCTGTTCCGATCTAAAAAACCCGTCGTTTTAGGTGTAAACAAGATCGATAATCCGGAACGTAAAGAGTTGTTATATGAGTTCTACAGCTTAGGAATGGGAGAGCCGATCGGTGTATCAGGTACACATGGAATCGGTCTTGGAGATCTTTTAGATCAAGTAGTAAGCCATTTCCCTGAAACAGTCGTTGAGGAGAAAGAAGACGATACGATCTACTTCTCTTTGATCGGACGACCGAACGTAGGAAAATCTTCTCTTGTAAATGCCATCTTAGGTAAAAAACGAGTTATTGTAAGCAATATTGCTGGAACAACGAGAGATGCGATCGATTCCAGTTTTGAGCGTGAAGATCAGAAGTATGTGATCATTGATACGGCTGGTATGAGAAAGCGCGGAAAAGTATATGAGACGACTGAGAAATATAGCGTAATGCGTGCGATGAAAGCGATCGAACGCTCCGACGTTGTCCTTATGGTCATCGACGCTGAAGAAGGAATCATCGAACAAGATAAGAAAGTCGCTGGTTTTGCACACGAAGCTGGTAAAGCGGTAGTCATCGTCGTAAACAAATGGGATGCTGTTGAAAAAGATGATAAGACGATGCAAAAGTTTGAACAGAAGATTCGTGATCATTTCTTGTATCTTTCTTATGCACCGATCGTTTTCGTATCAGCAAAAACGAAACAGCGTCTTCATCAGTTGTATCCAGTTATCAATCAAGTGGCTGAGAACCATTCACTTCGCGTTCAAACAAACATCTTGAATGAAGTGATCATGGATGCTGTTGCGATGAACCCAGCACCAATGGATAACGGAAAGAGACTGAAGATCAACTATGCGACGCAAGTGGCTTCAAAGCCACCAACGTTCGTAATCTTTGTGAATGATCCTGAGCTTTTCCACTTCTCTTATAAACGTTTTCTGGAGAACCGTATTCGTGAAACGTTTGGATTTGTTGGGACGCCTATTAAGATCTTTGCTAGAAAGAAAAACGACTAATCTTCCATGAAGACGATTGTACTCTTCGTTATTTCTTACTTGATCGGAAGTATTAGTTTCAGTTATCTGCTGACTAAAGTATTGAGAAATGAAGACATAAGAAATCATGGAAGTGGTAACGCCGGTGCTACGAATACGCTAAGAGTGTTAGGAAAAAAACCGGCAATCGCCGTACTGCTCTTAGACTGTTTTAAGGGGATCTTCGTTGTTTGGATAGCTTTATGGATCACGAATTCTCCCTTTATCGCAGTACTGTGTGGTCTGATTGCCGTAATCGGGCACAACTATCCAGTCTTTTATGGATTCAAAGGCGGGAAAGGTGTTGCTACAGCGATCGGTGTTTTTGCTGCGAGTGCTTTTTTACCCTCACTCATAGCAGGTGTTATCGCAATCATAACCATATGGGTATCCAGATTTGTTTCATTAGGTTCTATTGTTTTTTTAATTCTTACTCCGTTTTTCATGTTGTACCAATTTAATCTGTCACTAGAAGCAGTATCAGCAAGCTTTCTTCTTTCAATGGTTTCAATTTGGAAGCATCGTGGAAATATAGCAAGGATCTGGAGTGGGAATGAACGTAAAATTTAATAGTGGAGTGTGACATGTATGGATAAAGTTGCTGTTTTAGGTGCTGGAAGCTGGGGTACTGCTCTTGCCATCGTTTTGGCTGATAACGGTCATCACGTTTCCTTGTGGGGTCGTAGAGAGGATCAGGTCAATGAGATCAACAACCATCATAAGAATGAAAAATATTTGCCTGGCGTTGAACTCCCTGCAAACATACAAGCAACAACTCAGTTGAGCGAATGTGTGAAAGAAGCGGAAACGATCGTGCTCGTCACCCCTACAAAAGCGATGAGAGAAGTACTCGGACAAGTAAAGAACGAATTGAACGCTCCTGTTACAATCGTTCATGCTTCTAAAGGCATCGAACCTGGTACATATAAACGCATTTCTGAAATCATTGAAGAAGAACTTCCTGAGACTGTTCTGGATTCTGTGGTTGTGCTCTCAGGACCAAGTCATGCGGAAGAGGTGTCTTTAAGACAGCCCACAACCGTTACGGTTTCTTCTGTAAATATGAAGGCTGCTGAAAACGTACAAGATCTTTTTATAAACCAAAATTTCCGTGTCTACACGAATCCTGATGTTGTCGGAGTTGAGCTTGGTGGTGCATTAAAAAACATCATCGCACTAGGCGCTGGACTTTCTGATGGACTAGGCTATGGAGATAACGCGAAGGCAGCCTTAATAACAAGAGGTCTCGCTGAGATCGCTCGACTTGGTACACATATGGGCGCGAACCCATTAACTTTCTCTGGTCTGACTGGAATTGGGGATTTAATCGTAACATGTACGAGTGTTCATAGCCGTAACTGGCGCGCTGGTAACATGCTTGGTAAAGGCATGAAACTTGAAGATGTTCTTGAGAATATGGGCATGGTCGTTGAAGGGGTCAGAACGACTCAAGCAGCGTACGAATTGAGTAAACGAGAAGAAGTGGAAATGCCGATCACACAAGTGTTATATGATGTATTGTTCAATGGCAAGGGTGCAAAACAAGCTGTTGACGATCTGATGCAGCGTTCTCGTACACATGAAGTGGAAGATGTATCTTCTTTAAAAAGTTAGTAAACACACATAGGCGAATGTCTAAAAAAAATTAGGCAATCGCCTTTTTTTCTTTCACGCTTCCAATCTCCCTGCATACGATAAGGTGAAAAGGAAGTGGGAGGAGGACTTCAGGTGGAACGTGAACAACACTTTTTTGATAAGATCGAGAAGAAAACAAGTGTAAAAAAAGATGATATTTTTAAACTTGCTCAATCCGTAAGCGGGTCAAATCTTCGTGACGAGCGCACGATTCGTATGCTGATTTCCCAAGTATCTTCAATGGCGGGAGTAGCAGTTTCAAAGCAAAAAGAAGATCAGATCGTTCAAGCTGTTCTTAACAATAACATCCCTCTTGACTTAGCAACATTATCTAAAATGTTTGAAGGTAAGTAGGCTCATTTTATAAAATTGATTAAAGTGGATAAAGCACCTAAATCATGGAAGTGTTCCTTGAGTACAGGAAGTATTTAGTCGAACACCCGGTCATGCCCGGGTGTTTTTTTGTTTGGTTTTTAATAAGTCGTGAAGATGTCATTCATGTTTCCTTCTTCTTAAAAAAGTTTATAATCATACAACATTCCTAATTCCGAAAAAATAAAGGAAATACCAAGAATTATGCTATAATGTACGCTGTGGACAAGGAGGATACATATGAGTGAAGGTTTGTTAAAAATGTGGGTGGCATTATCAGCCATCGGTTTAATGTTTGTTGCTGTTTTCTCTATCATGTTTAGTCGAGCGAAATTATCTGGTATTTTTCAGACGATCGTTTCACTGTTCGCCTGGATCTGCATGATCGTTGCAGGTATTCTAATCGTTATCGTTGTGTTCAGCGGACCTGTGCAAGGGTAAAGGAGGAACTCTATATGTCTAAAAAATGGTGGATTCCTTTATGTTTACTTTTATTTACACTTTCAGGATGTTTGTATCCGGAAGAAAGAAAAACACAGAATCGAGTTCCGTATCAAGACCAGATTACTGCGGTTCAGCAAGCCGTTGAGAGCTTTCAAAAAGATACGGGTGTTCTGCCCATCAAAACAAAAGAGGCAGATACAGATATCTATCAAAAATACTTGATCGATTTTAGTAAACTAGTTCCAAAATATATGCAAGAACCTCCAGGTAATGCTTTTGAAAAGGGTGGAACCTTTCAATACGTATTGATCGATGTAGAGACAAAGCCGACTGTAAAGCTTGCAGACCTGGTTTTAACGGACAAGGTTCAGGATATACAGGTTGCTTTAAATATCTATATGGCAGAGAACGACTACCCGCCATTTAAAAAGATAGAAGCACAAGGCAGGCATAGCCTTGATTTTAAGAAGTTAGGTTTTAAAGAAGATCCGTACGTCACAAGTCCTTTTACAGGCAAGAAACTGCCGTTGATGGTCAATGGTGATGCAAAGATTTTTATAGATTACAGAAAGGATCTAAATGCAGCGATCACAAGCTACCAGGACGAATTAGATAAACACGAAGACATACGCCACTTGTTAGCGCTTCATTCGTTTTTTGTGCCTGTCTATTCCGTTCCTTATACAGTTGAAAATAATAAACCTATTTTTTTAATAAAATAGGCATGAACTCTCCCTTTTTCTAATACATTCATAGAAAAGGCGGAGAGATTTTTTTTGGAAATCCTTTTAACGAAACAAGCTTTATAGTTTCATCGGTAGGCACTCTAGTGCGCCCTCCCGTTTTTATGGAACTATACAACCGAGAAAAGCGAGGATCCAATAAAAATTTCCGTTCCTTTGTCATAATCGATTGGACAAAATCATACGATGTATTGTCCAAGACTAGCATCCGGAACTTTATTTGGATCGGGAGGGAAACGAATGGAGAAAATCGATATTTTCAAAGATATCGCCGAACGGACAGGCGGAGATATCTACTTGGGTGTAGTAGGAGCAGTAAGAACAGGGAAGTCCACATTTATTAAGAAATTTATGGAGCTTGTGGTGCTGCCGAACATTGATAATGAAGCAGAACGCCAACGTGCTCAAGATGAATTACCGCAGAGTGCAGCTGGACGCACCATTATGACCACTGAGCCCAAATTTGTTCCAAACAATGCGGTGAAGATCAATGTAGGTGATGGGCTAGATGTTAACATACGTCTCGTTGATTCAGTCGGTTATGCGGTGCCGAGTGCAAAAGGGTACGAAGATGAAAACGGCCCGAGAATGATTCACACGCCATGGTATGATGAGCCGATTCCGTTTCATGAGGCGGCTGAGATCGGTACTCGTAAAGTGATTCAAGAACACTCCACACTTGGTGTAGTCGTAACGACGGATGGAACGATCGGTGAGATTCCTAGATACGATTATGTGGAATCTGAAGAACGAGTGGTTGAAGAGCTGAAAGAAGTTGGAAAGCCGTTTATCATGCTGATCAACTCTACGCAGCCGCACCACCCAGATACGCAAAGACTTCGCAATGAGCTTTGTGAAAAATACGATATCCCTGTACTCGCGATGAGTGTTGAAGCGATGACGGAGCATGACATTAACAACGTGTTAAGAGAAGCGTTATACGAGTTTCCGGTGCTTGAGGTTAATGTAAACCTTCCTAGCTGGGTGATGGTCCTTCGTGAGAACCATTGGCTGCGTGAAAGCTATGAAGAAGCAGTAAGAGAAACGGTTCAAGACATCAAACGTTTACGTGATGTGGATAAAGTTGTAGGGTTCTTCGCGGATTATGATTTTATCGATGACGCAAGACTCGCAGGAATTGAAATGGGGCAAGGGATCGCTGAGATCGATTTGTTCGCACCAGATTACTTGTATGATCAGATCCTAAAAGAAGTGGTGGGCGTAGAGATTCGAGGAAAGGACCACTTGCTTCAGCTGATGCAAGAATTTGCTTACGCTAAGACGGAATATGATCAAGTGGCAGACGCTCTTCGAATGGTGAAGCAAACGGGTTATGGAATCGCTGCACCAGCCATTACCGATATGAGCCTGGATGAGCCAGAGATCATCCGTCAAGGATCTCGATTCGGTGTAAGACTGAAGGCGATCGCACCTTCCATTCATATGATTAAAGTCGATGTAGAATCAGAGTTTGCTCCGATTATCGGTACGGAGAAACAAAGTGAAGAGATGTTAAGGTACTTGATGCAAGACTTTGAAGAAGATCCGCTATCAATCTGGAATTCTGATATCTTTGGAAGATCGCTAAACTCTATCGTAAGAGAAGGTATCCAAGGAAAGATTTCATTGATGCCAGAGAATGCAAGATATAAATTAAAAGAGACATTAGAACGTATTATAAATGAAGGTTCAGGCGGTTTGATTGCCATTATTTTATAACTTAGGGACTCCTATAAACAGGAGTCTTTTTTTTTTTTACTAGAACAAATGACCTGTGTTAAGGGAGTGACTTTATTACCTCGAGGAGGAAGATTTTTTGTAAAAAAAGGTCAAAAAATAAGGAATTTTAAGGGTTGAATAGCGAAAAACGCCTAAAAAAGATTGAATTTCTCAATGTAATCGTATAATATAAGGCTTGTCACAGATATAATTAGTAAAATCTTGTATATTACATAAATGAACAAAACATGATTCAAAAGCTGATGTAAGGTGAATAGAATAGTACCTTGAGAGGAGGTGAATGGAATGAACAAGACTGATCTAATCAATGCAGTATCTGAGCAAGCTGAGCTTTCTAAGAAAGATGCATCTAAAGCAGTTGACGCTGTTTTCGAAGCAATCACTGGTACACTACAAAGCGGTGATAAGGTTCAACTTATCGGATTTGGTAACTTTGAGGTTCGTGAGCGTGCAGCTCGTAAAGGCCGCAACCCGCAAACTGGTCAAGAGATCGAAATCTCTGCTAGCAAAGTTCCTGCTTTCAAACCAGGGAAAGCCCTTAAGGACGCTGTTAAATAAATGATACATAGGGCAACTTAAAAAGACCGTGAATTTTTCACGGTCTTTTTTATATGAAATTGAAGATGGAAACGATATATCGGCAAGAATGAGATTATATCGGCAAGAATGAGATTATATCGGCAAGATTTTAATTTTATCGGCAAGAATTTGAATATATCGGCAACAATCAAAATATATCGGCAAAAATCCGATTTTATCGGCAACTCAACTCATGTAAATACTCGCTACATCCACTCCTCACACGGCGTAAGGGTTTTCTCTTTTTGCTATTCTCTCTTCATTATGCTAAAATTTTTCTATTGTGTGAATGGAATTGGAGGACAACCGGCGTGGCAGAAGTTCAAAAAGAAAAAATTGAGTTAGCTGTAAAAATGATATTAGAAGCGATAGGTGAAGACCCTGAACGAGAGGGTTTAATAGATACACCAAAACGAGTTGCAAAAATGTATGAAGAAGTATTCCAAGGATTAAACCAAGATCCGAAAGAGCACTTTGCTACTATTTTTGGAGAAGATCATGAAGAGTTAGTGCTTGTAAAAGACATTCCTTTCTATTCAATGTGTGAGCATCATCTCGTACCTTTCTTCGGAAAAGCGCATATCGGATACATACCTAAAGGTGGGAAAGTAACAGGATTAAGCAAGCTTGCGAGAGCTGTGGAAGCTGTTACAAAACGACCTCAACTTCAAGAAAGAATCACTTCAACGATTGCGAACAGCTTGCTAGAGACTCTCGAACCTCATGGTGTAATCGTTGTGATCGAAGCAGAGCATATGTGCATGACGATGCGTGGTGTGAAAAAACCGGGCTCTATGACGGTTACTTCAGCAGTTCGTGGCGTTTTTGAAAAAGATCCTGCGGCTCGTGCAGAAGTACTAAGTTTAATCAAAAACTAAGGAGGTAACTTCATGAAATCAGAATTAGATTTTTTCGTGATCAAAGCGAAAGAGAACGGTGTAAACGTGATCGGCTTAACGCGTGGAACTGAAACAAGATTTCACCATTCTGAAAAGCTTGATAAAGGTGAAGTGATGATCGCTCAGTTCACTGAGCATACTTCAGCTGTAAAAGTTAGAGGAAAAGCAGTGATCTACACGAAACACGGAGAAGTAGATACAGAATCATAAAGATAACTTTCGGCGGTACACGTGCCAAAAAGCTGGGCTAAAGATAAGCCTAGTTTTCTTTATGTCTTTAAAAGAGGTTGAATCCTAATAATTTTGGCGACTATGTTATAATAAGAAAGCACAATTTTGCTGTGTCATTGGAGGGATTTGATGAACACCATGGAACAAATTCAACGTTTAAAACAGCATACACTTTTATTGATGCAGCACGGTTATGTGGATCGATTTCTTCAACCTCCAATCTTTAATGAATCCAAAGTATTCATCACGTATTGTCTGCTGCGTGAACTTGAATTAGATGAAGCTGTAGAAGCCGAGTATTTTAGTTCGATTACGCTCATTCAGTCTGCATTGGACCGTCATGATGACATTCTAGAAGAGCGAATTAACGAGAACAAAAAGAACCGTCAGCTTGTCGTATTGTCAGGCGATTATTTTAGCAGTCTGTACTACTTACTTTTATCTCACTGTGAAAATCTAGATCTGGTCTCAAAGTTATCGAGTGCGGTTCAGGAAATTAACGAATTGAAGGCAGATCTACATAGTCAGAATAAGGACAAGTTTTCAACCACGAACGTGGAATATTTAAAAGCCGTGCAAAAGATAGATAGTTTATTATTAACAAAAGCTGCTGAATCGTTTGGTCTCTATACATATATTCCGTTTATTGAGAGATACCTACTTGTGTCAAGGTATCATAGTCTTGATACGAGAAGACGATTAAGTGAAGAACAGTTGAACTACCTCAAGACTTGCGAGACGGAACTTAAGAACAAAGAAGTTGAAATGCCATTGTTGTTTCATAGAGAAGGATACAATATGGTAGATGCTAACAAAAATGACTTAATGTTAGGAGAGGGTTAATCCGATGTTGAGTAAAGAAGAACGGGTTCACTCTGTATTTGAAAAGATTTCAGATCAGTATGATTACATGAACGATCTGATCTCATTTAAACAGCATAGTAAATGGCGTAAAGATACGATGAAAAGAATGAAAGTACAACCTGGAAATCAATGTTTAGATGTTTGTTGTGGAACAGGTGAATGGACGTTCGCTCTTGCTGAAGAAGTTGGTACTGAAGGAAAAGTAGTCGGCCTAGATTTTAGCCAGAACATGCTTAATGTTGGGATCGAAAAGCTAAAAAAACGCCGAACTCCTGGAGTCACCTTCATCCATGGCAACGCGATGGAACTTCCGTTCGAAGATAACAGTTTTGATTTCGTTACGATCGGTTTTGGGCTTAGAAACGTTCCCGATTATCTTCAGACGCTGAAAGAGATGGCACGCGTTGTGAAGCCAGGTGGTAGAGTCGTGTGTCTAGAGACTTCGCATCCTACGGTTCCGGTGTTCAAGCAGCTCTTTAAGTTTTATTTTACGTATATCATGCCAGTATTCGGTAAATTATTCGCAAAAAGTTACCAAGAATACGCATGGCTTCAAGAATCAACAGAAGCTTTTTTAACAAAAGAAGAACTGAAAGAACTTTTCAAACAAGCAGGTTTGTCTAACGTTGAAGTTAAATCGTATGCTTTAGGTGCTGCGGCCATGCATACAGGGAAAAAACAGCAATAGAAGAGAGCGTTGCAGTGTGTGGAATAAAATTAAAATAATTTTAGAAATGATAAAGTTTGAACATACCATCTTTGCTCTACCCTTTGCATTTCTTGGAGCGATCATGGGAAACCTCGTGGAAGAGGGGACAGTTCCATCCTTAATGGAATGGATTTGGATCACACTCGCTATGGTAGGCGCACGAAGTTCTGCTATGGCCTTAAACCGTGCGATAGATTCAGAGATTGATGGAAGAAATCCTAGAACGAAAACAAGAGCGATACCAGCTAAGCTTTTAAAAATGGGCGAAGTATACCTTTTTATTCTCGTCTCACTAGCTTTATTGTTCGTTAGTGCTTACCAACTAAATGCACTTTCCGTAAAGCTTTTGCCGCTTGCGGTCTTTTTTCTTGTTATCTATTCTTATACGAAGCGTTTTACGTATTTGTGTCATATCGTCTTAGGGGTGACGATTGCCATCGCACCACTCGGCGGTTGGGTTGGAGCGACCGGAACATTAAGTTCTGAAGCCTTTTTGCTATTTATTGGTGTTTTGTTTTGGACAGCAGGTTTTGATGTGATCTATGCAACACAAGATGCTGAATATGATAAGTCACATGGTCTGTACTCTATTCCATCTTCATTTGGTATCGCAAACGGATTGATGACTGCTAGATGGCTGCATGTTGCTAGTTTCATAGCTTTTGTCTCGCTTGGCGTTGTATCAGGAATGGGCTGGATCTATTATTTAGGTGTGTTCATATCTGGTGCGATCATGGTCTATGAGCATTCACTTGTTAAGCCTCATGATCTGTCTAAACTGGATGTGGCCTTCTTTACGATGAACGGTGTTTTGAGTGTGGTCATGTTTATCTTTTCAGTAGGAGATTTGTTGATATGAAAACTTTTACAATCGGAATAACAGGAGCGAGTGGAGCTGTTTACGGCGTAAGACTTGCTCAAGAGATCTTAAAAAGTGGACACAAACTACATCTTGTTGTAACAGAAGCAGGTTGGCAAGTGTTCAGAGAAGAATTATTGTGGAATACAGAGGACCGTGAACGCTGTATAGAAGAGAACTTTGCTTCATTCGGTAAAGATCGTTTTCATTATCACACGCTTCGTGATTTCAATGCACCGATCGCAAGCGGGTCGTATCAGAACGACGGAATGGTCATTATTCCTTGTTCAATGGGAACCCTTTCTGGGATTGCGCATGGTGCTTCAGGAAACCTGTTAGAACGTACAGCAGATGTTATGCTGAAAGAAAGCAGAAAACTAATCTTAGTACCAAGAGAAACACCACTTCATAAGATTCATCTTGAGAACATGTTAAAAGTAACTGAAGCAGGAGGAAAGATTGTCCCTGCGATGCCTGGTTTTTATCACCTGCCAAAATCAATGGACGATCTTGTGAACTTCTTGGTAGGTAAAGTGTTAGATAACTTAGGTGTACATCACGAATTGTTTACACGCTGGGGAGACTGATAGATTATGAACATCGGGGAAATCAGCTACACGAACATCATACCCCTTTATTTTTATTTAGATAGAGAAAGACTGATGGATCAAGGTGCGACGATCACACAAGCGGTTCCATCACGGGTAAACGCATTAATGGAGAAACAGCTAGTCGATATTGGAGGGATCTCTTCGTTTTCATACGGAAAGAACGCTGAGAATTACAGCTTAGTTCCAGACCTGTCCGTTTCTTCGTTCGGAAAAGTAAACTCTATCTTTTTGTTTTCAAAGTTTAAGATCGAAGAATTGGACGGTAAAAAAATCGCATTAACTTCTAGCTCAGAAACATCGGTCGCTCTATTGAAGATCATCTTAGATCGTTTTTATGGTGTAGAGGTTACGTACAAGACAGAAACACCCGATTTTGAAGCTATGTTAAACGCATATGATGCATGCCTCCTGATCGGAGACGATGCGATAAACGCATACCGAAAACGAGGCTCTTATCATGTATATGACCTGGGCGAGATCTGGTATCAACAGACAGGGCTACCGATGATTTTTGCTGTGATGGCGTATCGAAATGAACTGGAGACCGAGCAGGGTGCGTTGTTGTCTTATGTAGGAAGAAGTATGATAGAGAGCAAAGAGAGATGTCAAAGAGAAAATTTTGTTCCAGTCATCGAGCGAGTAATAACAGAACATGGGGGCACTTTTCAGTTCTGGAATTCTTATTTTAATGGATTAAATTATCAATTTAGTGGCGAACATGAAAAGGGACTCAACCTATATTTTCAGCTAGCTGTAGAGTGTGGATTGTTAAAAACAATGCCCTCTATCATTAAATATTCGTATAAGTAACGGGCGATAGGGTGAAACAAAAGTGAAGTTAAAGGACTTATACTCATTTCTAAAAAAAGATTTGCAGCAGATTGAAGATCAGCTCGTAGAATCCGTTCGTTCCGATCAGAAACAGATTCATACGGCAGGAGCTGAACTTTTAAAAGCAGGGGGAAAGAGAATCCGCCCTGTGTTTGTTCTGCTTTCCGCTCAGTTCGGTACATATAACATTCAACAAGTCAAAAAGCCGGCTGCAGCTCTTGAACTGATCCATATGGCCTCACTCGTTCATGATGATGTAGTGGATGATGCGGATATGAGACGCGGCAGAAAAACCGTAAAAGCTAAATACGATAACAAGATTGCCATGTATACAGGCGATTTTATTTTCGCATCCGCCTTAAAACTAATGTCTGAGATCGAAATTCCGCGTGCGCATCAGATTTTGGCACAGGGCATGAAAGAGATGTGTCTTGGGGAGATTGAACAGATCAACGAACAGTACGACACAGATCAAAACATTCGAAAATACTTTAAACGAATCAAACGAAAAACCGCACTTTTAATCGCGTTGAGCTGTCAGCTTGGAGCAATCACGTCAAAAGCAGATGTTTCTCTTCAAAAGAAGTTATATGATTTTGGTTTCTCAGTTGGAATGGCTTTTCAGATTACTGATGATATCTTAGACTTTACCGCTTCTGAAAAACAGCTCGGAAAACCAGCTGGAAGTGACCTGAAGCAAGGAAACTTAACATTGCCTGTGCTTTACACGATCTATCAGTATCCAGAGATGAAAGAGAAACTGGATGCTTATTATGAGTCAAAAGAGCCTGCACAACTTGCAGAACTGTTAAAAGATATCAAAGAGTTAGGCGGAATTGAATACGCTACGAAGATATCTGATAAATATTTGAAGCGCGCTAAACGAGCTGCCGAGTCTTTGCCAGAAACGGATGCCAGAGATAGTTTGTTAAAAGTAGCAGACTATATCGCTGGTCGAAAATTTTGAGTGATTGCTAATTTTTAAAATTTTTGGTACGATTTCTCTGGGGAACTTGTCCCACATATACATAGATGATAGGAGAGGGAATGCATGGAAAGAACGTTTTTAATGGTAAAACCTGATGGTGTCCAACGTGCGTTAATCGGAGAAATCGTATCCCGTTTTGAAAAGAAAGGTTTTCAACTTGTTGGTGCTAAACTGATGAACATTTCTGAGGATCTGGCTAAAGAACATTATGGTGAGCACAAAGAGCGCCCGTTCTTCGGCGAACTTGTTGATTTCATTACATCTGGACCAGTATTTGCTATGGTTTGGGAAGGTAAGGACGTTATTCTTACAGCTCGTAACATGATGGGCAAAACAAACCCAGCTGAAGCTGCTCCTGGTTCAATCCGTGGAGACTATGCTGTACAAGTAAGCAACAATATCATCCACGGTTCTGACTCTGCTGAAAGCGCTGTCCGTGAGATCGGTCTTTTCTTCAAAGAAGAAGAACTTGTTTCTTATGATAAAGCAGTAGCGGTTTGGATTTAATTTTACATGGAAATGAAAGCGTTTTAACCGGCCGCCGCGCCGGTTTTTTGTTTTTAAGAAGCAAGTGAATGAGATTGCGAAGAAAGAGTTGATGATAATGGATCTAATCGTTCAGAAGGGGAGCATCGGATATTGGGGCAGTACGTTAAAAATCTTAATTTAAGTATCAAAATTAGGGGTCTATAATACATTTACCAACCACTCTCACGGAGATTTCTAAAGTAATCCCACGAGTTTTAAGGATAATCCGGCGAGTTTTCGCCTTATATCAGCGAGTCGACATCTTAATAATGTTGCTCCGATAACGCAACAATTTTAATTCCGATCCGATATTATACATACATAGACTAAATTTGCTTAAACAGAGGAATTGGAGAGAGACATTTGGACCGGGACTACGAAAGCTTTAAACAGAGCATTTATGATCAAACAGGAATAGATCTTTCATTATATAAAGAAGCACAAATGAAGCGCAGACTCGTTGCACTTAGGGACAAACGAGCGTACGGCACGTTTGCAGACTATTTTCGTGCACTCACAAAGAATCCAGAAATGCTTCTTGAGTTTTTAGACCGCATGACAATTAACGTTTCTGAATTTTACCGAAATCCTGCACGATGGGATGTGCTTGAGAGAAAGATCATTCCTCTGTTAGTTGAAGACAGGTCATCATTAAAAGTATGGAGTGCGGCCTGCTCCACAGGAGAAGAGCCTTACAGCCTATCGATGTTGTTATCAGATTACAAAAAAGGGCTATCAAAATTTTCGATACTCGCAACAGACTTAGATCAACAAGTGTTAGAGCAAGCTAAAAAAGGGTTTTATTTCGAAAAAGCAATCAAAGATGTTCCCAATGATAAGAAAGCACGACATACAACAAAAGAGGAACTTGGTATAAGAGTTTCAGATTCTGTTAAAAAGCACGTGACCTTTAAAAAGCAAAACTTGCTTTCTGATCGTTTTGAATCCGATTTTGATCTGATCGTCTGCCGAAATGTGATGATCTATTTTACGGAGGAAGCAAAGACAGTCCTCTATCAAAAGTTTAGCAAAGCGCTTCGAATAGGTGGTGTTCTGTTCGTGGGAAGCACTGAACAGATCTTTAATCCTGGGTTATACAACTTAGAATCGGTAGAACCATTCTTTTATCGTAAAATTCGGTAAAAAGGTAGATCTGACCATTAAAGATGTTGACAGATTCACAACAATAGTTTAATGTAACTGATAAGTTTAGAGCACATGAAATGGTGCAAATTAGTTTAGAGTTTAGAGCATAGTTGAGACAAGTTGAGAGAGTTTGAGTGGAGCAGAGCCGAGAATGGATATGTACATATGCCATGCGGGTTATTTCTGCATGGCTTTTTTGTATGCTTCGTAAAGAAGTATGTACATGTTCCCTTATAGATCGACCTCTTATATCCCCCTCATTCTCCGTATAAAGCGGAGGTGCAGATATGATCCTATCCCATCCGATACCGCCTTGAACGTTTTTGATTGTAGACAAAACAACCAAAACGATTAAGGGGTGTTCATATGATTTCAAATATTATTCAAAAAATAATGAAACACGAAACATTAACAGAAAATGAAGCTTTTTATTTTATGGAGAAATTAGCCAGTGGTGATGTCACAGATGCTCAAGCAAGTTCTGTTTTAAGTATCATGAGCTTTCGGGGTGAGACGGTAGATGAGATTGTTGGTTTTGTTAAAGCGATCAGAAAGCTATCAAGAAATGCTGAATCTTCACAACACCATGATCTGATGGATACTTGCGGTACCGGTGGTGATGGAGCATCGACTTTTAACATCTCTACAGCGGTTAGTATCATACTCGCTTCTTTAGGAGTTAAGGTAGCCAAACACGGCAACAAAGCAGTCACTTCAAAAAGTGGAAGCTCTGATGTGCTAGAAGCTCTAGGTATTCAAGCGTCAAGTAACCACTTTGAAGCCAATTCGCAACTGAATAAACATGACATAGCATTCTTGCACGCACCATTTTTTCATCCGGCACTAAAAAAGGTTGCTTCGTTGAGGAGGCAACTCCCTTTTCGAACGATCTTCAATTGTATCGGGCCTTTGTTAAATCCCATGGCTCCGACGTATCAGTTGATCGGAGCAAGCAATGAGGAAGTTGCTGAAAAGCTCGCTGAAGTGATTAAGAAGCTCGGGATCAAACGAGCATTGATTGTTACGGGTAAAGATGGCCTGGATGAATGTTCGATCACAAGTGATACACGGATGTTTTTAGTTGAGAACAACACGGTTGTATCGTTTACCTACACACCTGAGGAAGCAGGATTAAACCGAGGAAATCTAAGTGAGTTAACTGTAAAGAACAAACAAGAAAGTGCTGAACTCATATGTTCCATCCTACAAGGTGCAGGAAATGAATCAGCTCGCAACATCGTCATCCTAAATGCAGCTGCAGCTCTGTTTGCGTCAAAAAGGGTCTCAAGTATTCGAGACGGCGTGGAGATCATCAAACAGTGTCTACAATCGAAATCCGCATATTATCATCTTGAAGAAATGACGAAAGAAGAGGCGAGTGCACATGTTAACTAAAATATTAAAACAAAAAGAAAAAGAAATAGCCGTTCTCCCTTCATTCAATAAAGGTGAGCTGGACTTTACCGATAAAGATCATCGACCTTTTGCTTATAAACTTGCAAACTCTATTAAAAGACCAGCGTTGATCGCTGAAGTGAAAAAAGCTTCACCATCAAAAGGAATCATCAAAGAAAATTTCAATCCTGTAGAGATCGCTGTTGAGTATGAAAAAGCTGGCGCATCTTGCTTATCCGTCTTAACGGACACCGAGTTCTTTCAAGGAGACCTTCAATATTTAAAAGATATTCGCAATCATGTCTCGCTGCCTCTTTTAAGGAAGGATTTCATCATAGATGAAAAGCAGATCATTGAGAGCGTTGAGAACGGAGCGGATGCGATTCTACTCATTGCAGCTTGCTTAACAAGTGAACGATTAGAGAAGCTTCATACACTAGCAACGGACTGTGGTTTAGAGTGCTTGGTCGAAGTTCATTCAGAACAAGAGATTAAGCAAGTTTACGACGTTTGCAATCCATCTATGATCGGGATAAACAACCGTGACCTTAAATCGTTCACAACAGATATCGAGCATACGTTTTCTCTTCTTCCATCTATTAAAAACGAAACACTTGTTATCAGTGAGAGTGGTATCAAAACAGCATCAGATGTTAAGAGTCTGTTCGATCATCATGTGAACGGCATGTTGATCGGAGAAACATTGATGCGAGCGGACTCTATCGAAAAGAAAATCAGAGAGCTTTATCATGACTGTTCAAATTAAATATTGTGGTTGTCAGTCCGAAGAAGACTACAAACTGCTCATCGAAACAAAAGCAGACCTGATCGGTTTTATCTTTGCGGAAAGTAGAAGAGAAGTTGATCCTAAGAATGTCAACCGCTGGATCGAGAAATACGGAAAACCAAAAAAGTTAGTAGGTGTATTTCAAAATGCAACTCTAGAAAAAATCAAGGAAGTTGTTAACACAGTACCCATTGATATCATCCAGTGTCACGGAACTGAATCAATTCATCAGCTTAAGGAAATAAGAGATCACTGCAACAAAAAAATCTATAAAGCACTTCCATTTAGTGAAAACATTATTAAAGAAATAGCGACATACGGCAAAGTATCAGATGCCCTTATCATTGACTCTGTATCTCAAGGGCAATTTGGTGGAACGGGGATTCCGTTTTCGTGGAAAGAAGTTCCGAATATGATGAGAAAGGCAGAACAGATAGGGATTACGTGTTTCATAGCTGGCGGAATCAAACCAGATAATGTTTCAGAACTAATGAGACTGCATCCACATGGAATCGACTTAAGTGGTGGTATCGAAGAAAACGGCAAAAAAAGTGTACAAAAAATAGAAACGCTTGAAAGGATGATCATGAGATGACTACAGCTACAGTACCTGATAATAGAGGAAGATATGGAGTGTTCGGCGGAAAATACGTTCCAGAAACGATCATGTTCGCACTCGAAGAGCTTGAGACGGCTTTTGATGAAGCGATCCAAGATCGAGAATTCAATGAGCTGTTTCAACGTGAACTAGCCATTTATTCTGGTCGTCCTACTCCATTAACGAAAGCAGATCGATTGAGTGAGTCGAATGGTGGAGCATCCATCTATTTAAAAAGGGAAGATTTGAACCACACAGGGGCACATAAGATCAACAATGCCATCGGTCAAGCACTTTTAGCTGTGAGGATGGGCAAGAAGAAGATCATCGCAGAGACCGGAGCAGGGCAGCATGGTGTAGCAGCAGCGACTGTAGCAGCGAAGTATGGACTGTCTTGTAAGGTATATATGGGAAAAGAAGATATAAGAAGACAAGCTTTAAATGTTTTTCGCATGAAACTGTTAGGAGCAGAAGTGATAGAGGTAACTAGTGGCAGCCAAACGTTAAAAGATGCTACGAATGAAGCGATCCGGGAATGGGTTGCTGCGGTCGAAGACACGTTCTATCTCATCGGATCAGCTGTAGGACCTTATCCATACCCGAAGATGGTCAAACAATTTCAGCAGGTGATCGGTTATGAAACAGAGAGTCAGTTTAAAGAGATTCAAAAAGGAAAGCTTCCAGATGCTGTTGTGGCTTGTGTTGGTGGTGGCAGTAATGCCATTGGCATGTTCGCACCGTTTATTGAAAAAGATGTACCACTGTACGGGGTAGAGGCAGCAGGTATGGGTGTAGAGACAGCTCATCATGCGGCAACGTTATCTAAAGGTTCGAATGGTGTGATTCACGGTTCGTTGACAAAGCTTCTTCAAACGAGCGAAGGACAGATTACAGAACCATACTCGATCTCAGCAGGACTCGATTATCCAGGAATAGGACCGGAACATGCCTACCTTCATGAAACAAAAAGAGTAACATATGAAGCCGTAACAGATGAAGAAGCATTACATGCATTGAAGCTTTTATGTGAGAACGAAGGTATTCTATGTGCGTTAGAGAGTGCACATGCCGTAGCTTATAGTCTGAAGCTTGCTAAAGAAATGCAAAAAGATCAACATATCGTCGTCTGTTTATCTGGAAGAGGCGACAAAGATGTTCATACACTGATGGAATTTGAAGAGGGGGGCGAGTAAAGATGAATAAGAGATGGGAAGTCTTTCAACATTCTTCAGATTATCGTTTCACTCCGTATATCATGGCTGGTGATCCATGTGAAGAAGCAACGATCGAACTGTCACTCGCTCTTGAACAGTGTGGAGCACACGCCCTCGAGCTGGGTGTTCCATACTCAGACCCTTTAGCTGATGGACCTGTTATTCAACGGGCAGGTATGAGAGGTTTGGCACAAAACATGAATCTTGAGAAAACCGTAAAGCTCGTTTCAAAGCTTCGAGAAAGAGGATTGAAGATTCCGGTAATTATCTTTACTTATTATAATCTTTTGTTACAATTAGGAGAAAATCGTTTCCTGAAGTTAGCAGAGGATAGCGGGGTTGACGGGGTTTTAGTCCCTGATCTACCGTATGAAGAAAGCGGATATCTACAAAAGATGTGTTCAGAGCACAACCTAGCTCTTATCTCGCTCGTTTCACCTACAACACGTGAAGAAAAGCTTGTAAGACTCAGTAGTGAGGCAGAAGGCTTTTTATATTGCATCTCATCGTTAGGTGTAACAGGCATCAGAAGTGAGTTTCGAGCAGGTTTGGACGATTTTCTAAAAGCCGCGAAACAAAACTGTCGCGTTCCTGTCTTAGTAGGGTTCGGACTGTCTACACGTGAACAGATCCAGCAGTTTGATGGCAGCAGCGATGGGTTTATCGTAGGCAGTGCGATCGTTAAAAAGATTGAGGAACTAGAGAGTGACCTGCTAACGAACAGAGAGGAAGCGATCAAAACGTTTAAATCGTATATTGAGTCATTACTGCCTGTCTATAGTCGTTAAAAAGGAGTGGGAAAATGCAGCCGAAACAGCAGTTGTTATCTTTAAAACCTTACAAACCAGGTAAACCAGTAGAAGAAGTGAAGCGTGAACTAGGTCTAGAGAAAATCGTAAAACTCGCTTCAAACGAGAACCCTTACGGATGTTCTGAGCTTGCAAAAGAGAAAATAAATGAGGAGTTATCACAGCTTCACGTATATCCAGACGGCTATTCAGCTGAACTTAGAGAGAAACTCTCCAACCAACTTCAAGTGAATCAAGAACAGATTATTTTCGGAAACGGATCCGATGAAGTCGTACAAATTCTTTGTCGAGCTTATCTTTCACCTGAAACCAATACCGTGATGGCAGCTCCTACTTTTCCACAATACAGGCATAACGCTGTCATTGAAGGAGCTGAAGTCAGAGAGGTTCAGCTGGTCGACGGCAATCACGATCTAGATGCTATGCTCGAGGTGATCGACCAAGATACGAGAATCGTCTGGCTCTGCAACCCGAACAACCCGACTGGAAACTATATTCCAGAGTCGGAGTTTGTAAACTTTATGGAAAAAGTTCCGTCTGATGTAGTCGTAGTGAGTGACGAAGCTTATTATGAATATGTATCAGCTGCTGATTATCCAAACACATTAGATTACTTGGATAAGTATCCGAATCTAGTGATCTTAAGAACGTTCTCAAAAGCTCATGGACTAGCTGCGCTTCGGATTGGTTATGGAGTAGCTCAGTCTTCTATCATCCAATCTATCGAACCTGCTAGAGAGCCTTTCAACACTTCCCGAATCGCTCAAGCTGCAGCGATCGGAGCATTGGAAGATGATACGTTTATTACAGAATGCAAAGAGAAGAACAGAAAAGGTCTTGAAATGTTTTATGCATTCTGTGATGAAAAAGAACTGTTGTACTATCCTTCTGAAGCAAACTTTATCTTGCTAGACGTTAAATCAGATGCTGACCAAGCGTTTGATTATCTTCTTCGTAAGGGATATATTGTCCGGTCGGGAAGTGCATTAGGCTTTCCTACTATGATTCGTGTTACGATCGGTGAAGAAGAACAGAACAAAGAGATCATCGAACACCTAGGGGCGTACATTGATTCTGTAGTAGAGAAAGTGAATAAATAAAATACCATCAACAATAGCCCGATTATTTTTATGATATCGGGCTATTTTCATAATTTTCAAAAAAGTGTTGCATTTTAAATAAGCTCTATTTATAATGAATGTAATATGGTTTCTCTCCACTCCTATCCATATTATACTTTCCTGACAGCGCTTACATGTCAGGACTTTTTTTGTCCTCATTTTTATTTTCTCTGAAATTTTTCTATCATAAAAGCCTCATCTCTATCATAACTTGTCTTATAGAGAAAAAAGGAGGCGAGCTATGCGATATATCATTGAGCGCCCGCTGCAATCGCTCGGTACAGACACTGTTCTATCTTATCTAGTAGACTCTCAAAAAATCTCCTATGTCTCACAGGGCCCTCTTAGAATGAATGTGATGAAGATGTGTATGCAAGGTGTAAAGATGATTCCTGGGCATATCAGTCCTCTAATGTCATTAAATAGATTGCCTATCGAAAAGGTACGACAGAATCTAAGTGAGAGAGTTAGAAATGGCACTACTACGCTGTTAACATCTGCTGAGATCAACTATTTACATGAAGCCGAAACAGAATTAAAGCGAACGAGGCATCTCTTAATATCAAGTTCAATAGACTATTGCATCGGTCTAAGCATGTCTCCAGAAAAGATCACACCACAGATGATGAGTTTTTGCCGAAAACAGAAAATTCCGTTCATCCAGTTGATCTGTAAAGATTTTGCTCAGTTAAAACATGTGATCTGGGAGAGAATAAGTGAAGCCAATTTCAGTTATGGTACCATAATCTTTCCAACCTTCCCATCGAGCGTAGATCAAAAGTTGAAAAATACGTGGCACAAAAAATGGAACGAGCTATCGATCAAACGTCAGATTCCAACACTTTTTCATGATTTTTGTGAATTCGCACCCATCTCGTTACCTAGTTTAAAAATGCTCGGTCTATATCCTGTAAAAGGCGGTCTTTTTCCAGGAAGCGATGCGGATTATTGCATCTACCGTACAGATGGACTGCGTGATGTTTTACAAGCGGTAATCGTTAGAGGCAGAATCGTCTTTACTCATCATGATAGAGAAAAACATCAAGGGTACGGAAAAGAAATTATCGTAGTAAAGCCCCGTCGTTTTGGAGAATCTCTCGTATCTCGTGTATAATAGGCACAAGAATACAAGGGATAAGGGAGTTTTATCAGTGAACGAAATTCAAGATGCAATCAGGCTTGTTGAACATGGTGACGTAGAAAAAGGAATGTCGCTATTAGATAAAATAAAACAAACGGCTCAAGACCCAGAAAAGTTTGAGATCGCAGAAGTCTATTTGAACTGGGGCCACACATCAGAAGCAATGAACCTTTTTAATGAGTTGCTTGAAAAGTACCCTGAAGACGGAGAACTGCTCGTATCCATGGCAGAGTGCTGTTTAGATGAAGGAATGGATGAAAAAGCGATTGAGTATTTAGATCAAGTAAGTGAAGAAGATGATGAATATTTAAGAGCACTTATTCTTCAAGCAGATCTGTATGAAAGTCTTGGACTAACAGAAGTGGCAGAACGTAAGCTTCTAGAAGCGCATCAAAAGGACCAGAAGCATCCTGTACTCGCTTATGCTTTAGGTGACTTTTATTTAAGACAAGGTAAATTTGATTCAAGTTTGCCACTATTAAAAGTAGCGATCGACGAAAAAGCTGAAATTGAAGATGTAACATTAAGATATGCCGAAGCACTAAGCAGAGCTGGTAAGTTTGAAGAATCACTTCCATACTACAGAAAAGGTCTGGATCACCATAAAGATCTATACAGTTTATTTGGTCACGGGGTAACTGCTTTCAAAGCAGGTGAGTTTAAAGAAGCGATCGCAAGCCTTGAAGAACTAAAAGACATGGATCCTGATTATACGACCCTCTATAGTGTACTATCTGAATCCTATGAAGAAGAAGGGGCTTTAACAGAGGCATATGACGTAATCACTGAAGGATTAAAAAGAGATGAACATAACGAAAACATCTATCTGCAGGCTGCAAGGCTAGCTTATAAACTGCACAATCCTGATCAAGGTGAACAGTGGGTAAAACAAGCACTAGAACTCAATCCGACTCTGATCGAGCCACTACTACGGTTAGGAGATCAGTACATTCGTGAAGAAAGATATGAAGATATACTTAGTCTCTACAAGTCACTTGCAGAAACGAAAGAAGAGATTCCTCTCATGTACTGGCATCTAGCTACAGCTAATAAAGAAACGGAAGAGTATAGCGAGGCTGCAAAATGGTTTGATAAAGCATCTCAGTTGTTTACTGAGGACCCGGTGTTCTTAGAAGAGTATGCGTATTTCCTCATCGAGGAAGGAGAGCAGAAGAAAGCGAAGACCATTCTGCAGAACCTTTTAAATCAAAGCCCTGAACGAGATGATATCGAGGATGTTTTAAACAGACTGGAAGAATTTTAAAACTTTCACAAGTGAAGAAGGATTTTACGAGCAGTGAGAGAATATATTTAGTATCAAGATGACGTGTTTTTGAATGATGGGGGGATTGCAATGAGCAGCACCGTTTCGGTCCTTGAAAAAAAGGATTTTATCAAATGGTTCCTTAATCATTATCAGTTAAAGAAGCGCGAATGTGTTTGGTTATTAAACTATTTAGTTAGTGATGACCAACTGATGGAGAAGGTACATTTTGTCGAGAAAGCTGAATATTGTCCAAAGGCCATAATCATGTCAGCTCAGTGCACAGACGGCGTTCCGTTCCGTTTTTACAAACAAAATGTTCTAACGACTGATGCCGAAAAATCATTTCATGACATCCGCTTGAACCAAGAAGAAGAGATCTACCTTGAACTTAATTTTAACGCATCACGTCTGACGCCCGAATACGCTTCTGTATTAGAAGAAAACCCGCATTTGCCCCAAAATATGTCGATGGACAAAAAATACGGCATATGGGCGGAAATGGTATTAGAAAAATCGATTGAAACCTATCGCAAGAACGATATTATGGCGAAGATCGATGCTGCACTAGACCAAAAGGATTATGACAGCTTTACAAAATGGACCAATGAACTAAAAAATTTAGAAAAACAGCCATCCTAGTTGTGTGAAGGCGACTCTTTTGATAGGGTCGTCTTTTTTGTGGGTTATGCGGCTTCTGTGCTAACGCTTGCACCTACGATATTGTCGATCTTGACCATAGAAATATTGCACCCAATCCAAAAATTTAGGCTTTGAATCCACGAGTTTTAGCCTGCAATCCTAAAGTTTGGTCACTTTATCCACGAGTTTTTCGCTTTAATCCGCGAGTCGACATTCCTAGACTTATTTCGACATCTATAAATCTACCTATTTTCTAGACGAAACACCTTGCCAGCTAAACAAATGTGGTACGATAGGAAGCAGTACATACCAAGTAAGGAGATTTTTTTATGAAATGGAAAACACAAGATGCAGACGTATTCTTAAAATCTGGTGAGTATGTGGACTCGATACTAATTCCGTTAACACCAGTTAGTTTCTCTCATGAGTTCAAATCGAGTGTGACGATGTCTGAGTATACGGAGCTGTTAACGTCAGAGATCGAGCGTCAGCTTCATGGCAGGTTGTTTTTATCACCTAATTTTACATATGTTAAGAATGAAGGAGCTCTTGAACGATTAACTAGTTTCTTAGAGCACGTAAAAAACTCGGGACATTTTAAACATATTTTTCTGATGACAAGTGATGTGTATTGGAAGGAGTTCGAACAGCAACTCTCAGGTCAATTGTTTTGGGTACCCGCTCTGCCGCTTGAGACAATGGACGAGAAGTATAAACTTGAAGTGATAAAAGAGCAGGTAAAACCGTTGTTTCAGCTAATTTTCAACGATTGGCAGAGGAGTATAAATTCGTAATATTTACCACATGTCATATTGACATTAAAAGACAACATAAGCTATCATGTTTATGTCCTAGTAATATGTGTGTAAAAGTCCGGATGGACCGTCATTTACAGCATAAGGGGGGGAAAACAATGTCAAAGGAAGATATTTCAAGACGTCAGTTCTTAAACTACACATTAACTGGCGTTGGCGGATTTATGGCTGCCGGCATGCTTATGCCAATGGTCCGTTTCGCCCTTGATCCGATTTTGAAAGAGGGAACAGATCAAGAATTGGTAGCGGTTACGAGCATGGATGAGATCGGGAATGAACCAAAGCGTTTCGATTTTAAAATCAAACAAAAAGATGGCTGGTACGAGTCTGATGTCACTCAATCTGCCTGGGTTTATAAAGCGAAGAATGGTGATATTATCGCACTTTCTCCAATCTGTAAACATCTAGGTTGTACGGTAGACTGGAATACAGATCCATCGCACCCTAACCAGTTCTTCTGTCCTTGCCACTTAGGCCGTTATACGAAGGATGGAACGAATGTTAAGGGAACTGCACCTCTTGCACCGCTTGATGTATATGACAGCCAGGTGAAAGATGGAAAGCTTTATTTAGGAAAGGCAAAACCAAGAAAGGGGGCGTAATGAATGCTACAAAAGATTTATGACTGGGTAGATGAGCGCCTGGATATTACGCCGCTTTGGAGAGATGTTGCAGACCATGAAGTACCTGAACACGTAAACCCCGCACATCATTTTTCTGCGTTCGTTTACTGTTTCGGTGGATTAACTTTCTTCATCACGGTTATCCAAATTCTTTCAGGTATGTTCTTAACGATGTACTATGTGCCTGATATCGTGAATGCTTGGGAATCCGTATATTACCTGCAAAATGAAGTGGCATTTGGAGTAATCGTACGCGGAATGCACCACTGGGGCGCGAGCCTTGTTATCGTAATGATGTTTCTACATACATTGCGCGTATTTTTCCAGGGAGCTTATAAGAAGCCTAGAGAATTAAACTGGGTTGTTGGAGTACTTATTTTCTTTGTTATGTTAGGTTTAGGTTTTACAGGTTATCTATTGCCTTGGGATATGAAAGCGCTATTTGCGACTAAGGTAGGAATTGAGATCGCTATGACGATTCCTGTTATTGGTCCGATTGCAAAAACATTCCTTGCCGGCGGAGAGATTATTGGAGCACAGACGCTCACGCGTTTCTTTGCGATTCACGTATTCTTCCTTCCTGCAGCATTGTTAGGCTTGATGGGTGCCCATTTCTTAATGATCCGTAAACAAGGTATTTCCGGACCGTTGTAAGAACAAACATAAGATTAAAAGTTTCATAAGAGCAAAGGAGGGAAATATATGCATCGCGGTAAAGGAATGAAGTTTGTCGGTGACTCTCGTGTCCCTGCTGAACGCAAGCCGAATATTCCTAAAGACTATTCGGAGTTTCCAGGAAAAACGGAAGCGTTCTGGCCAAACTTTCTTTTAAAAGAATGGATGGTAGGAGCCGTATTCTTAATCGGATACCTCATCCTAACAATCGTCCATGAATCTCCTTTGGAGAAAAAAGCAGATCCTACCGATGCTGGATATATTCCTCTACCAGACTGGTACTTCCTATTTCTATACCAGCTTCTGAAGTACAAGTATGCGGCAGGGGATTATGTTCTTATCGGTACTGTTATTATACCGGGTCTAGCGTTTGGTGCTTTAATGCTTGCACCATTCTTAGACAAAGGGTTGGAGCGACGTCCTTCTAAACGTCCGATCGCAACTGGATTAATGTTATTAGGTTTGATCTCTGTTACATATCTAACATGGGAATCTGTTGTGACACACGATTGGGAAAAAGCGAAGACTCAAGGTAAGATCGTCGATGTTAGTTTTGATGAAAACGATCCTGGATACAAGATCTACCAAAAACAGAGCTGTGTAGGCTGTCATGGTAACACGTTGTCAGGTGGAGCTTCAGGACCATCGTTGGTCGGTACAGGATTAAAGCCTGAAGAGATCATGAAGATCGCAAAAGAAGGTAAGCCACCAGCTATGCCTCCGAATGCGTTTAAAGGTTCAGATAAAGAGCTAAAACAATTAGCTGAGTTTATCTCAAAACTTGAAAAGAAATAATAGATAGAAGCCGGCTCAGTATGGGTCGGCTTCTTTTCTGAACATCGTAATAAAAGGAGCATGTGATTATGTCCTGGATTCGAACGATCATCATGGATCGAATGTTTTTATTAATATTACTTCTGATCAACATACTTGGCACGATCTACGGTTATTATTGGTACCTTTATCAGCTTCAAGATACACCTTGGTACTTTTTACCTTTCGTGCCAGACAGTCCGACAGCATCTTTGTTTTTTGTTTTTGTCATCATCGGCTTTTTGAGAGATAAGCAACACGGGTTAATCGAGGCATTAGCGGTGGCATCACTTTTTAAGTATGGTATATGGGCAGTAGGGATGAATCTTGGCGGTGCTCTTGTTGGGACGCCTCTTGATCTTATCAATTATATGCTTATCTTTTCACACCTCGGTATGGCAGTTCAAGGAATATTATATGCGCCGTTTTATAAGATCAAGGGTTGGCACGTAACCATCGCAGCACTCATCCTATTTCATAACGAGATCATCGACTATGTGTTTGATATGATGCCGAGGTATGACATTCTAGATCCTTATCAAGATCTGATCGGATACTTGACCTTCTGGTTATCTGCGCTGTCGATCTTCATTGTTTGGAAGATGAGAAAAGCGTGAGTACGCTCTAAATCCGTAATTCTAGGTCTATCCTTGTCCTAGCTCTCATACGTTTTAAGTATAAGGGTACAGGAGGGACAACGGATGAGAAGGTTTGGATGGGCATTGATGGTTCTTTGTATGGTTTTCGGACTTGCTATGCCAGCATTTGCATCAAATCATACAAAAACAAAAGAATGGTCTGAAATCAATGAGCTAACGAGTGAGATCTGGGAGCTTGGTAAGATAGAACGGTATGAAGAAGCTGCGGGAGTGTTACAGTTTACTTCAGCCAACATCATTCATATAGAAGATGTCTTGTCCTTGAGGCCAGAACAGAAGCGTCTCGTTGAGTATACGTTTAGAGATGCCGTGTCTTCTCTTCAGAATCCCGAATGGTCGAAGGAAAAAAAGCTAAACAAGCTTACAGAGGTTCGTTTATTAGTAGATGCCCTTCAGACCGACTATGAACCGTTATGGAAGAAAACAGGTCTGATGATGCTCGAGCCGTTTATCACGATGGAAAAAGGAATCAGCGAGGACGATTCTGTGGCGTTTCATCAGGCGGCAAACCTCTTACTAGAACGGTACGAAACGGTCAGACCTGCACTCATGGTCGACCTGAAAGATGAAGATCTAGAAAAGCTCGATGAACACGTTTCTTACGTTGATACGAACCGCAGTCAGATTCTATCGAATGCCGATCATCAAAAACAGCTTGAAACTGCTGCTGCAGACTTTGAAGCACTGTTCTTTGCAAAAAAAGACAACTCGGAGCCATCGCTTTTTTGGCTAATATTTTCAATCGGTGGCATCATATCATCAACACTAGCTTACGTTGGATGGAGAAAATACAAAGGTGATCAGCAAGATGGCTTAAGAGTACCGGATAAAAGATAATGGGTCATGAGTCATGCGTATTCTTTGACAAACTGTGAGCTGAAAACGTAAAATGTGACTATCAAAAGCTTTTTATATGGAGGAATGCCAACGATGGGTGGATTTTTAATCTACTTCGCAATTTTGCTTATCGTTCCAATCTGGGCACAGATGCGAGTGAAAAGCACGTACAAAAAGTATTCAAAAGTGAGTAACAGCACAGGTAAGACGGGTGCTGAAGTAGCAAGAGAGATTTTAGACCAAAACGGACTCTACAACGTTCAAGTTGAGCCAGTGAGAGGGATGTTATCCGATCATTATGACCCTCGTAGTAAAGTGGTTCGTTTATCTGAAGATAACTATTACGGAAGTTCGATTGCAGGTGCAGCCGTTGCAGCCCACGAAGTAGGGCATGCGATTCAAGATGCTGAAGGGTATGCGTTCTTACGCTTCAGACATGCGTTGGTTCCTGTAGCTAACATCGGATCTAACTTTTCGTTTCTATTGATTCTTGGTGGTATGCTTTTAAGCTCAATGAACCTGTTCCTTCTTGGGATCATCTTCATGTCAGTAGCTGTATTGTTTCAGTTCGTTACACTTCCGGTTGAGTTTAATGCAAGCTCTCGTGCGATGGACCAGATCGTTTCAACAGGTCTGATCCGCAACAATGAAGAGCGAGGAGCACGTAAAGTACTAAATGCTGCTGCATTAACTTATGTAGCTGGTGCTCTTGTGGCGTTGCTAGAACTAGCACGATTCATCTTCATGTTCTTAGGGATGAACCAAGACGACTAATTCTAAACTAACAGTAAAGCTCCCGATACGTAATCGGGAGCTTTTTTTCTATCTACCTATCGGATTCTTATCGGCATCTAGTGTAAAACCTTCGCCGATGACTTCATGAACATCATTTACGGTAACGAAAGCATGCGGATCGATACGTTCGATCACTTGCTTGATGCGGACGATCTCGTTCTTAGCGATTACGCAGTACAGCACTTCACGAATATTCCCTGTAAATGAACCTTTACCGTTTAAGATCGTCGCTCCACGGTCTAGTTCTTTAATAATATCTGCTGCGATCTCGGTATTTTTATCTGAAAAAATCATGACCGCTTTACCAGCATATGCGCCTTCTTGCATAAAATCGATCACACGTGCACCGATGAATACAGCAACAAGTGTGTACATCGCTTCTTTATAGTCTAAGTATACGAGAGAGATCGCGATAACAACGAAATCAAAGATGAACATCGTCTTACCCATGCTCCAGCCTAAAAATTTATGTCCGAGTCTTGCGATGATATCCACTCCGCCAGTCGTCCCACCAAAACGGAAGATGATGCCAAGTCCGACTCCGATAAATACACCAGCAAACAAAGCGGCAAGTGTCATATCTTCCCTCAGATTGATCGTAACGAATGAGAAGCGCTGAAAGATAAACAAAAACACAGACACGGCTACGGTTCCGATAATTGTATAGATAAAGGCGTTTCTTCCTAGCAATTTCCATCCGACAAAGAACAATGGAATGTTGAGCGCAAGGTTAGAATAAGAAGGATCGATCGAGAAAAGAAAATAGAGAATAAGCGTAATCCCTGTAAAACCACCTTCTGCCAAATTGTTCGTCATGTTAAAATGAACGATTCCGAATGAAAAGATGGCTGCGCCAAGTAAGATGAACAAAATATTTTTTAGTTTGATTGGATAAGTCATAAGGAGGCCTACTTTCTAAAAAAATACTCCAGTTGTTTTTAGTCATGCCTTCCTATTATAAGCGAAATTTCATGAAATTTGTCAAACAGAAAAAATACCGATAACATATAGAAGACTAATATTGAATGAGGAGTGTCAACATCATGGCCAATCGTACATTAAAAGAGAGTCAGGACGTTGTAGATCAATACATATCACAGTTCAAAGAAGGCTATTTCAGTCCTTTAGCTATGCTTGCACGATTAACTGAAGAACTAGGTGAACTTGCTCGTGAAGTGAACCACCACTATGGTGAGAAACCGAAGAAATCAACAGAGGATAAGAAGACAGTAGAAGAAGAACTTGGAGATATGTTCTTCGTTTTGATCTGTCTGGCGAATTCATTGAATATAGATCTGGATGATGCGTTAAAAACCGTTATGAATAAGTTTGAAACTCGCGACAAAGACAGATGGACAAAAAAAGAAGGAGAGACGACACATGAATAATATTCGTATCATACTTGCGGGACCACGAGGAAAGATGGGGCAAGAAGCGTTGAAGATGATCGCAGAAACTCCTCATTTTGAACTTGTGGCAGCGGTAGATTCAAAAAATGACGGACTTCAAGTAAAAGATCTTTTAGGTGCACCTCAGTCTTTAGAAGCACCTGTATACGATGATATGGAAAACTGTCTTGCTTCTATTGAAGCAGATGTCGTTGTCGATCTTACTCGTCCAGATATCGGCAAAAAACACCTTGAGTTAGCCCTTAACAAAGGTCTGCGCACGGTGATCGGAACAACTGGTTTTTCAAACGAAGACCTAGAGCGTCTAAAAGCTCTCGCTGAAGATAAACAAACAGGAGCTATCATCGCGCCAAACTTTGCGATCGGTGCAATTTTAATGATGAAATTTTCCCAAATGGCAGCGAAATATCTTCCTGATATCGAGATCATTGAAAAGCATCATGATCAAAAGCTGGATGCACCGTCAGGAACGGCATTAAAAACCGCACAACTGATCACAGAAGTGAGAGAAGAAAAGAAACAAGGTCATCCCGATGAACAAGAAGATCTGAAAGGAGCTCGAGGCGCTGAACTAGAAGGGATCCGTATTCATAGTGTAAGATTACCAGGACTGGTCGCTCACCAAGAAGTTATTTTCGGAGGTGAAGGTCAAGTATTAACGATCCGTCACGATTCTATGAACAGAACGTCCTTCATGCCTGGTGTTCGACTTGCGGTAGAAAGTGTAATGAACATTGAAGGTCTTGTATACGGCCTTGAAAATATTATGGAATAAGAGGGGATACTATGAAGATAGCTCTTATTGCGCACGATAAGAAAAAGAACGATATGATTAATTTTACCGTCGCATATGCACCGATCCTTAAAGATCATACCTTGTTTGCGACAGGAACGACAGGATTTAAAATAAATGAAGCGACGGGGCTTGATATTAAACGTTTCAAATCCGGCCCTTTAGGTGGCGATCAACAGATAGGGGCTATGATCGCAGAAAACGATCTTGATCTTGTCTTGTTTTTCAGAGATCCGTTGACCGCACAGCCTCATGAGCCAGATGTTTCAGCATTGATGCGTTTATGTGATGTGTATCAGATTCCGCTCGCAACCAACGTGGCTTCAGCAGAACTTTTTATTCGTTCACTTGAACGAGGAGATCTGGATTGGAGAAAAATAATAGATGAAAGAGAGTCAGAGAAAAAATGAACGTTGAAAGCTGGCTTGCTTTTGGCGCTCATTCCGATGATGTTGAGATCGGTATGGGAGCTACGATTAAAGCAGAAACAGATAGAGGCCGTGACGTGATCATCTGCGACTTAACAGAAGCAGAACTATCATCAAACGGCACCGTAGACATACGAAAAAAAGAAGCAGAAAGAGCAGCTGGGATTTTAGGAGTTACAACAAGAAGTAATCTTCAGTTGCCTGACCGTGGATTATATATGAAAGAAGAAAATATTTTAAAGCTGGTTTCCGTCATTCGTGAGCATAAACCACAATATGTGTTCGCTCCCTATTGGGTGGATCGTCATCCAGATCACGGAAACTGTGCACGTCTCGTAAAAGAAGCGGTCTTTTCTGCCGGTATTAAAAATATTCAAGACCCGAAACGCCTTTTAGCGCACAAGGTAAATAACATATTTTATTACTTCATCAATAGTGCAGAAAGACCGCAGTTGTTTGTAGACGTTACCGATTCTTATAGCGCGAAGATCGAAGCACTGAAAGCTTATCCATCACAATTTGTAAAAACGTTAGAAAGTATCGATACACCACTCACGAACGGTTATATCGAACGAGTCGAATCCCGTGACAAACTGTTTGGTCTTGAAGCAGGTGTCAGTTATGCAGAAGGGTTCATACCAGAACAAACGTATATCACTAACCATCTATAAGGAGAAAGTCTATGACGTTAAAAATCGGCATCACCTGTTATCCGACCGTAGGCGGATCAGGGGTGGTTGCGACAGAACTAGGAAAACTATTAGCTGAAAAAGGACATGAGATCCATTTTATTACATCTAGTGTTCCTTTTCGTCTAGGAAAATTCTATCCGAACATCTTCTTTCATGAAGTGGAAGTGAACCATTATTCTGTGTTCAAATACCCGCCTTATGACCTGGCTTTAGCGAGCAAGATGGCGGAAGTAGCAAAACGTGAAAAACTTGATCTTCTTCATGTTCATTATGCAGTACCTCATGCGGTATGTGCGGTATTAGCGAAACAGATGCTAAACGATGAGATGAAGATCGTCACTACCTTGCATGGAACAGATATTACGGTCCTCGGCTACGATCCTTCACTAAGTGAAATGATTAAGTTCGGCATCGAGAAATCAGATGTAGTCACTTCGGTTTCTCATCAATTAAAAGCAGATACGTTAGAGTTGTTGAATATCGACAAAGAGATTATCCCTGTACATAACTTTGTAGACGAAAGAGTGTATTACAGAAGAAGTAATAATGCTGAACTAAGAGAAACATATGGAATCGATGAAAACGAAAAAGTCATCGTTCATATCTCCAATTTTAGAAAAGTTAAAAGGTTAGAAGATGTGATTAAGTCGTTCGCCTTAATCCGAAAAGAGCTTACTTCAAAGCTGTTGTTGATCGGAAACGGTCCAGAACTAACGACGGCATGTGAACTCGTGCGTGAGCTGGATATTGAAGATGATGTACTGTTCTTAGGTAAACAAGAGAATGTCGGCGAATTGTTCTCGATCTGTGATTTGAAGCTCCTTTTGTCTGAAAAAGAAAGCTTTGGACTCGTTCTGTTAGAAGCGATGGCATGCGGTGTACCTGTAATCGGGACGAAGATCGGTGGAATTCCAGAAGTCATCGTTGATGGTGAGACAGGGTTTATGGTCGAGTTAGGGCGTCCAGAGTCGGTAGCAGAAAAAGCGATCGCTCTGTTAAAGGATGAAGAAAAATTAATGACGTTTAGAGAAAATTCAGTAAGACATGTAAAAGAAAACTTCTTATCTGACAAAATCGTCTCCATCTATGAAGATATCTATTATTCATTGTTAGAGGATCGTTCGGTATGAACCAGATGTTCGAAAACGCTCTGCCGGTATTAAAGAGGTTAGAAGAAGAAGGCTACAGCGCTTATTTTGTTGGCGGTTGTATACGTGACCTCTTACTTCAGCGTCACATCAAAGATATCGATATTGCGAGTTCCGCTAGACCAGAAGACGTCCAGAGGATTTTTCCAAAGACGATTCCGGTCGGTATTGAACATGGAACAGTTATCGTGAGACACGACTCTGTGTCTTATGAAGTTACAACGTTTAGAAAAGAAGATGAATACAAAGATTACAGAAGACCTTCAAAAGTGTGGTTTGTAGATGACCTGAAAGAAGATCTTTCTAGAAGAGATTTCACCTTTAATGCGATGGCGATGGATACTTCTTTTCAGGTGATCGATCACTTTGGAGGACGAGATGATCTTGAGCACAAGCAGATCCGAACGGTTGGCGATCCGAATCTCCGTTTTTCTGAAGATCCACTTCGGATCATGAGAGCGTGGCGGTTTATGAGTGTATTTGACATGACGATCGAAAGAAAGACCATCGATGCGATCAAAGATAAAGCTCATCTGCTGAAGCGTATCTCTACAGAACGAATTGCGATCGAATTCATCAAACTGCTTCAAGGGGAACAAGCGGGTAATGTTCTCGAATATATGAAGAAAACCTCTGTTTTAAATCACTTGCCTACTGAGCTGCAGGAAAAACAGAACGATAGCTATCAAGAATTCGAGTGGAACAGGTTAAAATCCGATGACCAACGATGGACAGCGATCTTGTTATTATCTGATGTGAGTGATGTTAGATCATTCTTGAAAAGTTGGAAACTTCCTAATCACATGATTAAAAAAGTTGCCGAGTTGAAGGCAGCTTTTGAAATCGATTCTTGGAGCAAGTTGGATTTATACCGCTATGGCTTAGAGGTCGCATTATCAAGCATAACGTTAAAAAGTGCGATGGAAAAGAAAGATTATGCTCATCTGAAGGAACGACTTCATCAGCTAAATAGCGAGATTCCGATCATCTCAAGAAAAGATATTCCGCTAGATGGCGAGGATTTGTTAAAGATCACTCAACGTGAGCCAGGTGTCTGGTTAGGTAAGCTCCTAGAAGAGATGGAGAAAGAAATCGTTGAGGGTGAACTATCACTCGACACAGCCGCACTAAAGGATTGGGTAAAAAGGTGGGAGCCATGATGAAAGAAGCATTGTTGCACATGCTTACAGAGCAAGAAGGAAAGTTTGTTTCGGGTCAAGAGATCTCAAACAGACTGGATTGTTCAAGAACAGCGATCTGGAAACACATTTCGGAACTTCGTAAGAGTGGCTATACGATTGAAGCGGTTCAAAAGAGAGGATACCGATTGGTCACGTCACCAGATGCGGTAACCGCAGAAGAGGTTTCGTTATATACAGGTAACGGAACGTTCGGAAAGAAGATCACATACAGAGAATCTTTAAATAGCACCCAAGAGATCGCTCATGCTCTTGCTCGAGATGGTGCGGTCGAAGGAAGCATCGTACTCGCAGACGAACAGACGGGTGGCAGAGGAAGATTAGGAAGAGCGTGGCAGTCTCCTAGGGGGACAGGAGTTTGGATGAGCTTGATTTTAAAGCCTAATATACCTCTTCAAAAAGCACCTCAGCTGACATTGCTTATCGCGGTAGCCGTTTCAAAGGCCATTGAAAAAGTGTCAGGCATCGAAGCAGCGATCAAATGGCCGAACGACATCTTGATCAGCGGAAAAAAGGCAGCTGGAATTTTAACAGAACTTCAAGCGGAAGCGGATTCCATTCATTCGGTCATCGTCGGCATCGGGATCAACGTGAATCAAGAACGAAACCACTTTTCGGATGAGATCAGAGAGATCGCTACAAGTCTAGCCATTGAAGGCGGACAAACATACAAGCGAGCTGAAGTGGTGGGTGTGCTTCTTCAAGAGATCGAAACCCTATACAATCAATATTTGGAGAACGGGTTTGGTGTGATCAAGCTGTTATGGGAATCTCGTGCGTTCAGTTTAGGAAAACGAATTACAGCAAGGTCGATAACAGGAGCCATCACAGGTTATGCAAAAGGAATCACTGAAGAAGGTGTGCTGCTTTTAGAAGACGATCATGGCGTCGTACATTCCATCTATTCAGCTGATATCGAATTTCCTTCTACTTAAGGAAAGTCCGTGATAAAATAAAGTTGTAGGCGGTATCCGTGTGGAACTGCACTAATCTTGTCTAGTTTTGACCACAAACCTTATATCTGCCTAGATCCAAATTTCGGACCGGGACAGAGGGAGCAAACACTAAAAGTCTAGGATTTTTTCCTATGCCTTCTTCCTCTATTGGAAAGAAGGTTTTTTGCACTTCTGGCCCTGTTAGAGGCATTTTTCTGTTATGCAATGTTGCTTTTGAGAGATGTTGATTTTCGCTCCAGGTTGCTCGCTTTCCGCGGGGCGACCGGTGAGCCCCTTGCCGCTTCGCGCCATTAAGGGTCTCACCTGACCGCTCGTCCCGCAGGAGTCTCGCACCTTGCGCTTCAATCAACTTGCTGTGATGACTTAGGTTAGGTTCATAAAGCAATAACCATTGAGAAAGAACCTATCAAAAGACATCGAAAACAACATTGTATGCTATGGAAAAAGTCAAACCAAAAACAGGGAGGCTTTATGATGAAAACGACGAAAAGTTTTCTTAAGATGAAGAGAGATGGCGAAAAGATCACGATGGTAACGGCTTATGATTATCCGACTGCGGTGATCTGTGAAAAAGCGGAGATGGATCTTTTGTTAGTCGGAGATTCTCTTGGCATGGTCGTGCTAGGGTATGATTCAACGATTCCCGTGACGATGGAAGATATGATCCATCATACGAAAGCGGTAAAGCGCGGCGCGCCAAATACATTTATCGTGACGGATATGCCGTTCATGACGTATCACGGTTCGATCGATGAGACGCTCAACAACGCACGAAGAATCCTACAAGAAAGCGGTGCTTCTGCAGTCAAAGTAGAAGGTGGAAAGCAGATTGTTCAGACCGTTGAACGATTGACGGATGCCGGCGTTCCAGTCATGGGACACCTTGGTCTCACACCTCAGATGGTAGGTGTGATGGGTGGTTATGGTGTTCAAGGAAAAGAAGAAAGAGATGCAGAGCGACTGATCGAAGAGAGTCTGTTACTTGAAAAAGCTGGTGCTTTCGCGATCGTTTTAGAATGCGTTCCGCAGCAACTGGCAGAGATCGTAACAAAAAAACTAAGAATTCCTGTTATCGGAATCGGTGCAGGTAAACAAACCGACGGGCAGGTCCTTGTCTACCATGATATGATCGGTTACGGTTTCCACCACGTACCGAAATTTGTGAAAACCTACGGAAATGTGAAGGATGTCATGGTCGAAGGGCTTTTAAAATATAAAGAAGACGTAAGAACAGAGCAGTTTCCAGAAGAACGTCACAGCTTTAACATGAAAACTGAAACGCTTGATTCGCTATACGGAGGAGTACAATCGTGAAACAGATCAATTCTATCAAAGACATGCAAAAACTGATCGCTGAAGAAAAAAGAGCGGGAAAAGTAATCGGATTCGTACCTACGATGGGGTATCTGCATGACGGCCACCTATCCTTGATCGAACGTGCGAAGAAAGAATCTGATGTGATCGTTGTCAGCATCTTTGTTAATCCGTTGCAATTCGGACCGAACGAAGATTTTGACAGATACCCTCGTGACCTTGAGCGTGATCAGAAGTTGGCATTAAAAGCGGGAGCAGATGTGCTATTTTTCCCAGATACGAAAGAGATGTACCCTCAAGAATCAGTGGTTACGGTTTCTGTTAACAAACGAGTAGATGTGTTATGCGGGGAAAGTCGAGAAGGTCACTTCGACGGTGTGGCGACAGTACTAACGAAACTGTTTCATATCGTTTCCCCCGACTACGCTTATTTTGGATTGAAAGATGCACAGCAAGTGGCTGTGATCGAAGGGCTTGTTGAAGACTTTAACTTCCCGATAAACGTGATCGGGTGTGAGACGAAGCGTGAGGCTGACGGTCTTGCGATGAGTTCTAGAAACGTTTATTTGTCTGATAAGGAAAGACAAGAAGCGGTACATCTTAGTAAATCTCTTATAAAAGCGAAAAAATGGCTTTTAGAGGGTGATAGTGGTGAGACCGAACAAAAGATGATAAAATACTTGGAGGAACATACGAGTGGTGTTGTTGATTATTGCAAGATTCTTTCGTATCCTGAACTTCTTCCTCCTACACCCCAATCGAAAAAGTTGATCATAGCTGTAGCTGTAAAATTCAGCAAAGCGCGTTTGATTGATAATGTCCTCTTAGACAACATTTTAAGTAGAGAAGAAAGCGAGGAAGAAACATGTTCCGTACGTTAATGAAAGGCAAGATCCACCGTGCTACGGTGACTGAATCCAATTTAAACTATGTAGGCAGCATCACGATCGATGAAGATATTTTAGATGCTGTTGATATGATTCCGAACGAAAAAGTTCAGATTGTAAATAACAATAATGGTGCGCGTTTTCAAACGTATATTATCCCTGGAAAACGAGGATCTGGTGTGATGTGTCTAAATGGCGCTGCAGCACGTCTCGTGCAAGAAGGGGATGTTGTTATTGTTATTTCCTACGGAATGTATGATGAGACCGAAGCAAGACATCATGTACCGAAAGTTGCGATTATGGATAAGAACAATCGTGTACAAGAGATGCTCGGAGTTGAACCTGAGGCTACTATTTATTAATTCGATATAAACGAGCCACAGGGGAATGAGGTGAAGGCTATGACACGGCGATTTGTCGTTATCGATTTTGAAACAACAGGAAATTCAGCAGCAAAAGGAGACCGAATTATCCAGATTGGTGCGGTCGCCGTTGAGGCAGGACAGATAACGGACAGATTCTCAACGTTCATCCAGCCAGGCGTTCCCATCCCCCCATTTATTGAGCAATTGACGGGCATCAACGATGAAATGGTGAAAGATGCCCCGTTGTTTGAAGAAGTGGCACCAAAGCTCCTTCAGATGTTAGAGGGAGCTTATTTTGTTGCCCATAATGTGATGTTTGATTATTCGTTTCTGCAAGGTGAACTCGACCATGCTGGCTATTCGCGGCTATCCATGCCGCTGATCGATACGGTTGAGATGTCAAGACTGCTTTTGTTAGGAGCAGACGGCTACCAGCTAGGGATGCTTGCTGATTATTTAGGGTTAGAGCACCTTAATCCGCATCAAGCTGACAGTGATGCAGAAGTAACAGCGAAACTCTTGATTCATCTATTAGAAAAGCTAGAAAATCTTCCGCTCGCAACACTTGAAAGGCTTACCCCTTTTCTAAAGAAACTTCAAAGTTCTTTAGAAAGCATCGTAGGGGATATGATTGCGGAGAAATCAGCTTTTTTAGCAGATGAAGAGACATATGATTTTTATCGTAAGCTCGCTCTTAAAAAGAGACCGGATTTTGAACAATCTTCAGATGATGATTTTACAGAGATTAAAGATGAAGAAGTTCATGATCAGCTTCAGCAGCATATGCAGCATTATGAAGTGCGAAAAAGTCAGCAGAGAATGGTAGAACTCGTGGACGAGGCGCTTCATACGAATCAGCACCTTGTGATTGAGGCGGGAACCGGTGTAGGAAAATCACTCGGTTATCTCATACCGGGTATACGACATGCGAAGGAAAAAGACCGCCCACTTGTCGTTTCCACACACACAGTCCAACTGCAGCAACAGCTGTTAGAACGCGATGTTCCTCTCTTAAAGAGGATCATGCCGTTTGATTTTACAGCGACTCTTCTTAAAGGAAGAAATCATTATCTATGTTTAAGAAAATTTGAACATACGCTAATGGATCATCACGATGACAACTACGATATGAACTTCACAAAAGCGCAACTTATCGTATGGCTTACAGAAACGGAGACAGGCGACGTAGAAGAACTGTCGATGGCATCAGGCGGAAAGCTGTTTTGGAACACGGTTAAAAGTGATGCCAATTCTTGCTTGAACCATAGATGTCCTTGGTTCTCTAGATGTTATTATCACAAGCAGCGGAGAGCCGCGCATGAATCAGATCTTGTGATCACGAACCATGCATTGTTGTTTACCGACTTAAAGTCTGATAATCAACTGTTGCCAGCATATAAAGAAGTCGTCTTAGATGAGGCGCATCATGTAGAAGAAGTCGTGAGCGATCATTTTGGAAAAGAAACCGATTATTTTTCATTCGTTAAGCTCCTAGACCGTCTATCTCAGACGGATGGCGACGGAATGATGAATACGTTTAGGGAGATCTGTGATCTTCTTGAGGTCCCAAAATACGAACATCATCTCGCTAATTGGGATTCGTTATTTTCTGATGTGAAGAATGAGCTTGATGAGATCTTCAAGCAGATCAAGACAATCTGTCTAAAAAAAGCTAAATCATCTCGATCTACAGAGTTAACGAAATTAACGCTTCGTTATACGAAAGAAGATATCGAAGCAGCCGCTTGGGAACCAGTCCTTGAGATGGAAGCACGAGCACGTCAGTTTATGGGTGATCTTGTGAAGCCTGTAAAACGTGTGTTAAAGAGCTTTGATCAATATGAAGAACATTTAACAGTCCAGCAAAAAGGTTTCTTAGTCGATCTAGAAGGCATCTTAAACGATCTTCAGGATGAGATGACAGATCTTCATCACTTGTTGTCTTGCCCGTTATCGGAAGAAGTGTACTGGATGGAAGCAGAGTCAAAAGGCCCGAGACACGCGGTTACACTCTACGCGAAGCCGGTTGAGATCGATCAGATTCTAGCGGATAAGTTCTTTGGTAAGAAGAGCTCGGTCGTGCTCACTTCTGCGACGATGAGTGTAAAGAACAGTTTCCGGTATTTGAGTGAGAGACTTGGACTTTTAGACTTCGGTCCGATCAGCGCACAGCTGCCTTCACCGTTTCAATATGAACAACAAGCGAAGCTGATGGTGCCTACAGACATTCCGCTCATTAATGAAGTGGATCAGAAAACGTTCGTTAAAAAAATCTCGTCCTCTCTGTACGAGATCGCAAAAGTAACGAAAGGACGCATGCTCGTTCTGTTCACCTCCTACGAGATGTTGAGAGAGACACACGGAGCGTTTAAAAGCTTGATGGATGCCGAAGAGTTCGTATTGATCGCACAAGGCGTTGATTCTGGAAGCCGGGCGCGTCTTACAAAGAACTTCCAACGATTTGATAACAGCATCCTGTTTGGGACGAACAGTTTTTGGGAGGGAATCGATATCCCGGGTGACGATCTTTCTTGTCTCGTGATCATCCGATTGCCGTTCACACCACCTGATCAACCAGTGATGGCCGCGAAAAGTGAGAAGTTAAAAGCAGAAGGGGGAAATCCGTTCTACGATCTTTCCCTTCCGCAAGCGATCATACGCTTTAAGCAAGGCTTCGGCAGATTAGTGAGAAGCAGCCGAGATAAAGGAGCCGTGTTCGTGTTCGACCGAAGAATGATCGAGACGAGATACGGAAAATCCTTCATTCAATCACTGCCAAAGCTGCCAGTATCGATCAAACCGATCGATGAACTCGTGGCAGAACTGGATGATTGGATGGAATAGGAGGAAAGAAGAAGCAGATTTTTTGCTTCTTCTTTTTTTTGGCTGATTTCGTATTCATTGTTGTTTTTGAAAGTAGTTGATTTCCGTTGCAGATGCTCGCTTTCCGCGGGGCAGGCGGTGAGCCACATTCGTACGTTTCCGTATAAGTGTCTCACCTGCCCACCTTTAGAGGTTTCTTGCTCCTGCGTCTACAAGTTAATACTACGTAGTAAGCTTCCTCGTCGCATGCCTTGCAAGAAGTGTCTCATGTGGTAGGCACGCACCTTCCACTACAATCAAAAAGTCAAAGAAGGAAGAAAAATAACTCAAAAGCAACAATCTTTTAGAAAACAGCCTTTTTTTGCCCTTATCTCATGTTTCATGCAGAAAAGTGGGGAAGGAGGACTCTTTCTCCCTTTAACGAATCAAATACATCATAAAATATTTAGAAGGAGTTTTCTGTATGATTCGTGAAGCTGAAAAAAGGGATAAAGATAAATTGATTGAACTTTACCGGATGTTAGTGCCGAATAGTAAGAAGATGAATGTTAGAGAAGAACAGATCGAGACAATCAGGCGTGATCGTAACAATTTTTTATTTGTTTATGAGGAAGATGGAGAACTGATAGGGACATTGACACTAAACATATGCCTGCAAGCATTGCATGGTTATCAACCTTACGGAGTCATTGAAAATATTATCGTACGTGAAGGTTTTCGTGGTCGAAATATAGGCAAAAAACTATTACAACATGCAGAAAAGTACTGCCTTTCAATCGACTGTCACAGAATCATGCTTTTGAGTAGTTCAAAGCGAGACAGAGCTCATCAGTTCTTTGAACGAGAAGGCTTTGATGGATCGGTTAGTAGAGGCTTTAAAAAATATTTGTAGGCATGAACTTTAGAACAATCATCTCTTTCTACCAGAGATGATTTTCTTTTTGAAACCAAATAGATACGTTTTTGGTTTTTTGAGGCGTTTTTTGGCTCTTTATATGTTCCTAATAATAACCAAACAAACTTGGTGCATTGCTTTTTTGTTGAAAAACAAGCTATCCCCATTTGGCATGTATCTTGCAATAAATATAATGAATTTTCAAAAATTATTATAGATTCTCTTGTAGAAGTAGCTTTTTTGAAGAGAGATCTCTATGAATGGAGGAGAAATAATCCTTGAACAAAAAATGGATGTCTGTAACGTTGGCTTTGACACTTGGTTTATCTCTAACTACCTCATCGATTAGTTTCGCAAAGAAAAAGGAAGATTTGAAAGGAAACCTCGTGATTGCTGGAGGAGCTTTAGGTAGTAGCAATAAGGATGTTTATAACGAATTTATCAGTTTAGCAGGAGGTAGGAAAAAGGCAAAGATCGGTATCATACCCGCAGCAAGCAGTTCTTTAAAATCGTCACAAAGCTTTAAAAAAGATCTCATTACATATGGTCTAAGTGAACATCAGATCGAGATCGTTCCTCTAGCGAATCAAGATTTCAGCGGCACACCTGAAGATGAATCAAAATGGAGAAAAAACGCACACAGCAAACGAATAGCAAATAAGATTGAGAATTTTAGTGCGATCTGGTTTGTTGGTGGAGATCAACTTCGGATTACAGATACATTAGTAAAACCGAACGGGCATCGGACAAAAGCGTTAGATGCTATTTGGAAGATGTATAGGGAAGGCGGTGTCATAGGAGGAACTAGCGCTGGTGCGGCCATCATGAGTGATGTGATGATTACAGGTGGTGACAGCTTAGGTGCGCTAAACAATAAGGTTGCTATGAAGAGTAATCCTAATTCAAATAAAGAATACGAACCATTGCATCTTGAAGAAGGGCTCGGATTTTTCAAGTATGGCATTGTCGATCAGCATTTCGATGAACGGGCACGTCTGGGGAGATTGGTGATGACCGCTCTAAATGAAAAAACGAAGAATCAATTTGCTTACGGTATAGATGAAGATACGGCGCTTATCGTGAACAACAAACAGCAAACAGTTAAGATAGTCGGAAGAAGTGGCGTTTCTGTTGTTGATGTTAGTAAAGCAAAGGTCACAGACCTTGATAAAGCTCATTTTAAAGATGTTTATATCAGTCACCTCGTTTCAGGTGACTCCTTAAATGTTTCTACGAAAGAGTTTTTCATAAGCGATCATAAAGATGAAACGAATGGATATGAATACTATGAATTTAAGCCGCTCGATGCAACAGGCTTATTTACTTCTTACGGAAGGATGAAAGAATATCTCTCGTATTCTTTGATCGATAATTCGACAACTGATGCTGTAAAGAGTTACTTATACGATTCTCTAGGCAACGGCTTTCAGCTTCAGTTTAGAAAAACAGAGAACACGAAAGGCTATTGGGGTTATAAAGATGGACAAAAAGACGATTATTCGTTTACAAATGTCGCATTTGATGTAGAGCCCAAGAAAGTGAGTTTTACAGAAAATAAGGATGCATTCTCTGAGTACAAGCATTCTACGTTTAAAGCTCCCGTCATCGACCGTTCAAGACCGGTCAAAGGGAGCCTGTTGATCGCAGGAGGTTCATTAGGAAGCACGAATGCAGACGTTTATAAAAAGTTCATTGATCTAACCAAACATAAAGAGAATTCTAAAGTGGGAATCATACCGGCTGCAAGCTCTAGCTTGACTTCATCCGTAACGTTTAAAGAAGATCTCGTTCGCTACGGAATGTCAGCAGCGCACATCGAAATTCTACCTCTCTCTGTAACGAATGACAAAAAAACACCTGAGGATGAGTCCAAATGGGCGGAAGTAAATAAGAATAACGAAGATCTTGCCCAAAAAGTAGAGCAATTGGATGCCGTTTGGTTTGTAGGTGGTGATCAAACCAAGATTACAGATTCACTGCTGAACGAAGACGGATCAAATTCTAAAGTCTTAGATGCCATCTGGGAAACGTATAGAAATGGAGCAGTACTTGGTGGAACAAGTGCAGGTGCAGCGATTATGAGTGATGTCATGATCGCGGGAGGTGGAAGCTACGATACACTTGCTTCTGGTTTTACAGAAACGTATGACGGAATGCTTCAGCAAGAAGGGGGTCCAGGGTATTTAGAACGTGGGCTTGGTTTCTTTGAGTATGGAATCGTGGATCAGCACTTTGATAATAAAGCACGTCTTGGAAGATTGATTGCTGTCTCTAATGAAAAAGGAAATCACAATAATCTTTCTTATGGTATTGATGAAGATACAGCTCTCGTCGTCTACAATAATCAGAAAAAGGCAGAAGTTGTAGGTAGAGGAGGGGTAACCTTAGTTGATCTATCAAAACAGGTAAAGAGTCCGGAACTCGGTCAAAGTCAGTTCAAGAATATTAAGCTATCCTGGATCAATCAAGGAGATGTGCTCGATCTTACAACAAAAGAGATTTCAATTAACGAGAAAAAAGACAGTACAACAGGTTATGAGTATTATGAGCACAAAGTGCCGCCACATTCAGGCGTCTTAAGTGCTCATGGCGTTCTAAACAGATTCATTTCTTACAATCTAGTTGATAATGCTGAAGCGGCGAGTGTGAAAAGTTACAGCTTCAGCGATAACAAAGGTTTTGAGTTGAACTTTAGAAAAACAGCTGAAACAGAAGGATATTGGGGATATACGGACGGTCAAAAGGATGATTACTCTTTTGTAGATGTATCTCTTGACATAACGCCTGTACATGTAAAGATCGATTAATTGAATCCTGTCATTACCTTTTAAAACCGATCAGGCAAAAATCTGGTCGGTTTGATCTTGTTTCGGCCTTTTTCACGGATTCTAAAGTACCTTTTTCACCGATTTTCTGCTATAGTAAACAAGGAAAAGATTGATGTAAGAGGAGGAAGAACCGTGGAAAGCAAAATTGAAGTTCTTTCGACGCTAAAGGTGGACAAGTCGAGTGACTTGTATAAAGTAGTATCTGAACTGAACAAAACATTAAAGCATCAAGATTTAATGTTTGGGCTCGCGTTAGATGACGATAATAAAAATAAGATGATTTTTACGATCTATCGCACATAGGAAGGCTTAAATATGGGGAAAAAGTGGATACTTGTTGTTATTGGCATTCTAATCTTAGCAAGCTGGCAAGCTTATTATCTGTTTAATGGTGTTCAAGCAAAGCCCGCTAAGAAAGAAGCAGAAGCGGTTGAGATCGCTAAGAAAGAAGAGGACCTCGTTTCTATTACGAATGTGGATCACTTTTATAAGAATGAGACGTATTATGTAGTAGAAGGTAAGAACAAAAAAGGCACAAACAAGATCGTTTGGGTCGATAAAGACAAAAAGGTCACCTCTTTGAACGCGAAAGAAGGACTTACAGAAAAACAGATCTTGAATTATGTGAAACAGAACCACGATGCGAAGACGATCGTCGACAGCCGTCTCGGTATGGAAGATGGCATTCCATTATGGGAAGTGGTCTATTATGACACGAAGGACCGTTACACCTACTTTTATGGGTATTTTGAAAGTGGTGAGCGATACGAGATCTATCGTCTGAAAGAATCAGATCAATAGAAATCAGATGAATAAAAAAGTGGAGGGATTTAGTAGTATGAAGCTTGCAAAACGTGTGGAGGCATTAACTCCTTCAACAACTCTCGCAATCACAGCAAAGGCAAACCAATTAAAGGCAGACGGGCACGATGTAATCGCACTTGGTGCAGGTGAACCTGACTTTAATACACCGATACATATTATTGAAGCGGCTTATGAGTCTATGAAAGAAGGACACACGAAATATACAGCTTCTGGCGGTCTTTTGTCACTAAAAAAAGCGATCGTGAACAAGCTGAAGCAAGATCAAGGGTTAACGTACGAACCGTCTGAGATCATTGTAAGTACAGGAGCGAAACATTCGTTGTACTCTCTGTTTCAAGCAATCCTTGATGAAGGAGACGAAGTGATCATCCCGATACCATATTGGGTGAGCTATCCTGAACAAGTGAAACTAGCTGACGGTACGCCAGTTTACTTGGAAGGAAAAGAAGAGAATCAATTCAAGATCACGGCAGAAGATCTGAAAAAAGCGATCACCAAACAAACGAAAGCACTTGTATTGAACTCTCCAAGCAATCCGACTGGGTCACTTTATTCAGCTGAGGAACTGCGTGCGATCGGAGAAGTATGCTTAGAACATGATGTGTTGATCGTGTCTGATGAAATCTATGAAAAGCTAGTTTATGGCGGAGTAAAACACACGTCGATTGCTGAACTATCACCTGAACTGAAGAAACAGACGATCATCATCAACGGTCTATCCAAATCTCATGCGATGACAGGTTGGAGAATCGGTTTTGCAGCAGGTGATGCTAAGATTATTAAAGCGATGACGAACTTAGACAGCCATAGTACATCGAACCCGACAACAACCTCTCAATATGGTGCACTTGCAGCATACAACGGGACTCAAGAACCTGTTGAAGAGATGCGTCAAGCGTTTGAAGAACGTATGAACAAAGTGTACGACCGTCTGATCACGATTCCTGGTATCACATGTGTTAAACCGAACGGAGCGTTCTATCTCTTCCCGAACGCAACAGAAGCGGTAAGTATGACAGGATTTAACTCTGTTGATGAGTGGGTAGAAGCTCTTTTAGAAGAAGAAAAAGTAGCTTTAGTACCAGGTTCAGGATTTGGTGCGCCTGATAACGTGAGACTTTCTTATGCAACGAGCCTTGATACGATCATGGAAGCTTTAGATCGCATCGAACGTTTTATCAACTCAAAACGCAAGTAATGATTGATTTTTAGAAAGTTCTCCTTCATAATTTTTTTGGTAGATATTGATAACGTACAGTGGAGGTACATGTAGTGAAAACAACGATTAATAAGCTTAGTGAACACGTAGGCAAGACCGTAAAGATCGGTGCTTGGCTCTCTAATAAGCGTTCTTCAGGTAAGATCGCTTTCTTACAGCTTCGTGATGGATCTGGATTCGTACAAGGTGTTGTCGTAAAGAGTGAAGTTGGAGATGAGATCTTTGCTAAAGCAAAAGGTCTTACGCAAGAATCTAGTCTTTACGTAACGGGTACGGTTAAAGAGGACGAGCGTTCAGCTCTAGGCGTAGAACTTGAAGTAACAGATGTTGAAGTACTTCATCAAGCAGTTGACTACCCGATCACACCGAAAGAACACGGAACAGAGTTCTTGATGGACCACCGTCACCTTTGGATACGTTCTAAGCGTCAGCACGCGATCCTAAAGATCCGTAACGAGATCATTCACGCTGTGAACGAGTTCTTCTACAACAACGACTTTGCAAAAGTGGATCCTCCAATCCTTACTGGAAGCTCTGCTGAAGGGACAACTTCATTGTTCCACACGAAGTATTTTGAAGAAGATGCGTATCTTTCTCAAAGTGGACAACTCTACATGGAAGCGGCAGCGATGGCACTTGGAAAAGTATACTCGTTCGGTCCGACGTTCCGTGCAGAAAAATCAAAGACTCGTCGTCACTTGATCGAGTTCTGGATGATCGAACCTGAGATGGCATTCGTGGAACACGAAGAATCTCTTGAAATTCAAGAACAGTTCATCTCACACATCGTTCAATCTGTGATCACACGCTGTGAAAATGAGCTGAAGACACTTGGACGCGATATCTCTAAGTTAGAGAACGTAAAAGCGCCTTTCCCTCGTGTTTCTTATGACGATGCGATCAAGATGCTAAAAGAAAAAGGGTTTGACGATATTGAGTGGGGAGACGACTTCGGTGCGCCGCACGAAACAGCGATCGCGGAAAGCTTCGACAAGCCCGTCTTCATCACGAACTATCCGAAAGACATCAAAGCTTTCTACATGAAGCCAGACCCGAACCGTGAAGATGTTGTACTGTGTGCAGACCTTATCGCTCCAGAAGGATACGGAGAGATCATCGGTGGAAGTCAGCGTATCGATGACCTTGCCCTTATGGAACAGCGTTATGAAGAGCACGGATTAACAGACGATGCTTACAAATGGTACCTAGAACTTAGAAAATACGGAAGCGTTCCTCATTCAGGATTCGGTCTTGGATTAGAGCGTACAGTAGCATGGATCTCTGGAGCAGAGCACGTTCGTGAAACGATTCCATTCCCACGTCTATTGAACCGTCTATATCCTTAATTAATTTTAAAAATCTCCCTTTTGCAGGGGAGATTTTTTGTGTTATAAGCCTTTGTTTCAGTGTTTTTTCCTGGGAGAAAGTGCTATTAAGTCGTTTTAAGGAAGAATTAAGTCGGTTTAGAAGGCAATTAAGTCCAAAATGAAAAAATTAAGTTAAAATCGTACCCAATTAAGTCGAAAAATGAAAATATAGGCCGTTCAGCAAATTTCGACAAGTTGCACCAACCGCTCATAACGTTCAAACCTACTTTTTTTCTCAACATTCACCAGTGCAGTGAGAATAAAAAAGCTAGTTTTATATGCTATAATGTTTCAAGAGGTGTTTTAGTGATGAACGGTAATTTATTTGAACGATGGATGGCTGAAGGATCAGTCAGCATCCCTAATATGTTAATCAAAACGTACAAACAGATCGGTCTAACAGACAATGAATGCATGTTGTTTATACAGCTTCATGTTTTTATAGAATCAGGAAACTACTTTCCGACACCTGTCGAGCTATCCGAACGAATGTCTGCGTCGAGTGATGAAGTGTCCGCTATGCTCAGGACGTTAATCGGCAGAGGTGTACTCGGTATGGATCAGTTCGAAGACAAGGAAAAAGGTGTCTACTTTGAGGCATATACGCTTCAGCCTCTTTGGAACAGACTTCTTCAAAGTTTAAAAGAAGAAGAACAAACCAAAAAAGTGGTACATAAGGAGCACCAAGAACAGAACGTGTTTGTTCGATTCGAAAAAGAGTTTGGTCGCCCGTTGTCACCGATGGAGCTTGAAACGCTTAAGATTTGGATGGACGAGGATCACCAGTCTCCAGAGTTGATACTCTCTGCGTTAAAAGAGTCTGTTTTATCTGGAAAGCTGAACTTCCGTTATATTGATCGTATTTTATTCGAGTGGAAGAAAAACGGCATTACAAGTCCAGAAGCGGCTAAAACGTATGGCGAGAAATTCAGAGTGAGACAGCTGCAAAGAACGGGGAAGCAAGAGCAACCAAGGAACGACTCAGGTATTAAGCGTCCGCAGTATAACTGGCTTGAATCCTAAAACAAAAATGACCTTAAAAACTAAGGTCTTTCTTTTTTATAACAGGAGGTAACCTAAACGTGTTAAACAAAGCACAGATTCAATTTTGTTTAGAACAGATCGAGGATATGTTTCCAGATGCTCATTGCGAACTTCACCACTCGAACCCGTTCGAGCTGACGATCGCGGTGCTTCTGTCTGCACAATGTACAGATGCGCTCGTTAACAAAGTCACACCAAGGCTTTTTGAAAAATATAAAACACCACAAGATTATCTAGATGTAACGATCGAAGAACTGCAGGACGATATCCGGTCGATCGGCTTATACCGAAACAAGGCAAAGAACATTCAAAAGCTGAGTGAGCTCGTTATCAACGAATACGGAGGCGAGATCCCGAAAGATCGAGATGAACTGACGAAACTGCCAGGTGTAGGACGAAAAACAGCAAACGTTGTCGTATCTGTTGCTTATGATGTTCCTGCGATTGCGGTCGACACGCACGTTGAACGAGTTTCAAAAAGGCTAGGCATCTGTAAATGGAAAGACTCTGTTCTGCAGGTAGAAGAAACATTGATGAAGAAGATTCCAAAATCACTTTGGGGGGCAACTCATCACCGTTTGATCTTTTTTGGAAGATATCACTGCAAAGCACAAAATCCAAACTGCCCAGAGTGTCCACTTCTATCGATCTGCCGAGAAGGGAAGAAGCGGATGAACCAAAAAGAGAAGAAGCTGACTCAAAAAAGATAGCTAAGAACCGTAACTGATGGAGTTACGGTTTTTTCTTTGTCTTAAAGATTGGAAGAGGTTGAAGGACGGCTAGCGTAGGGGGTATTTTAGTGAGGTGAGGTTGTCGTAATTTGTCAACTCGCTGATAAATGATTAAAACTCGCGGAATTATCGTCCAAACTCCCGGGAATATGTACGAAATTTCAGGGATTATTGAAGTAATTTCTTCAATGCCCCTCACAAAAACCGGTAGGGGTAGACAAAAGAAACCTTCAAAACTACATTACAAGGACTAAACAGCCGAAATTCACCCTCAAATAGCAATAAAACCTTTCAAAATCTGCACAAAAACCCCATATGTACAAGCAATCACTCTCCTTCTACATACCATATACAAAGGAGAGTGATGTTTTAGTGTCATATTCAATCACATATGACTATATTAAGTTAGGTAATGCAAGACCTGGTACGAAGCTGGACGGGCCATTCTTCGGAGTCGCTCACGATACAGGGAATCCAGGGACTTCCGCCCGAAGCAACCGAAACTATTTTAACAACCAACAACCGAGTGCGAGTGCTCATGTTTTTATAGATGATAAAGAGATCCTTGTGATCATTCCGCTCGATGAAAAAGCGTATCATGTTCAGTATGGAACACAGTTGGACAACGTGCGTTTTGGCAGAGAATCGAATGATGCAGCGATCGGCGTGGAACTCTGCTGGGGAGGCGGAATCAATTTTCAAGAAGCGTATAAGCGTTACGTCTGGTTCTGGGGTTTTCTTTGTAAAAGATACAACTGGAGACCGCAAGAAAAGATCGCGAGCCACAAACAATTAGATCCAGGGCGAAGAACAGATCCAGATAACGCATTGAATCGTTATGGAATCACCTTTAATCAGTTCCTAAAAGATGTGGAGAATTCTATATCCAATCAAACAATTCCAACACCAGCACCGAAACCTTCACCTAAACCAACACAAGGGACTAATAATAGTATCTTGAAAAATGGAGACACAGGTCAAAGAGTGAGAGATCTGCAGAACAAACTAAAACGAGCAGGTTACTCTCTAGTAGCAGATGGTGTTTTCGGTGCGAATACAGAGAACGCCGTTAGATCATTTCAAAGAAAATATAATCTGACGGTTGATGGAATTGCAGGACCAACCACACAAAATAAATTAGATGCTGTGTTGAAGCAGCCAACAAAACCCACTCAACCTGCACCGCCAAAATCAAGTAACTCCAACGGAAGTGCTGTCGTTCCTTACCCAGGCTATGTGATTAAGAGAGGTTCAACGGACAGGGCAAACGTTAGCAGAATACAGCGCGCATTAAATGTTCCAGCAGATGGCAACTTTGGTCCTCAAACAGAATCAGCGGTAAAAGCTTATCAGAAAAGAAAAGGACTCGCTGTGGACGGAATCGTTGGACAAGCCACTTGGAATACTCTCTTTTAAAGAGGTACAATAACGGTAGATAAGAGATTATCTTTGGATAAGCTCTTTTTTTGTTGTCTACGAATGGAGGCTAAAATACATGAGTGAGAATACAGCAGAGAACATTTTTATAGAGTGGAAAAGAAAATCGGAGGAAATCGCACATCATTTTAAAAATCGGGATAGAAAAAGTGCGAAAGAACCGATGGTATATTTCTTTCAACAGTTTTTGAAAACGATCTATCTGGTAAATGGCATGCAACCCAGTGATGCTACAGATTACAAAAGTGATCTTAAGGCATTCAAGCATCTACCTGTAAACGCGATCGAGCGGCTTTCGTTCATTGAAGATCAGCCCGATCACTATCAATCGTATATACAGCTCAGTGAGTTATTTTCGGAATGGGAAAAGAAAAGTGTCATACTAAAAAAGCGCGGTACATAAGGACAAGACACTTGGACATATGATGATGACATGAGACGTTTTTTAGGAGGGGTATCATGCAGATTCATGTGGTGAAACGAGGCGATTCTCTTTGGAGGTTATCGCAGTACTATAAATTGCCGTGGCAGGAGCTCGCAACGGTTAATCGACTGTCAGAAAAAGACGTGTTAACAGTAGGACAGACACTTTTTATTCCAACACCTTTTACGTATACCGTTCAGCCTGGTGATTCATTAGAAGAGATCGGAAACCGAATCGGTGTATCTGTCGCACAGTTGCAACAAGCGAATCCCGGTTTAACAGACAGCAACCTACGGCCAGGAACACAACTGAACGTTCCAGAGCGTGCGAAGAGAACGATCGTAACGAACGCGTTTGCAGAGCCTAACCCAAAAGCTCAAGCCAATTTTGATGCGGCAGCAAGAGCCCTTACGTACATCACACTTTTTAGCTATGAAGTGAATGAGAAAGGCATCTTCAAACCACTGAATGACTCTGAGTTCTTAAAAGATGCAAAGAATAGAAACGTTCGTCCCATCATGGCCATCACGAATATAAAAGACGGGGAGTTCAGTGAAGAAGTGGGAACAGCGATCCTTACGAATAAAGAGATCACCGATAAAGTGATAAACGAGTCCTTACGTATCATGAAACAAAAGGGATATGAAGGGATCTCGGTGGACTTTGAGTACTTAGGTAAACAAAACAAAGAAGCTTACAATCAGTTCTTAAGAACGCTCACAAAGAAGATGCATCAAGAAAATTATGTTGTCATGACTGCTGTAGCACCCAAGATCTCGGGCACACAACAAGGCGAATGGTACGAATCGCATGACTATAAAGCACACGGTGAGATCGTCGATTATGTGATCCTGATGACATATGAGTGGGGATATAGCGGAGGACCTCCGATGGCTGTTAGTCCACTACCTTCTGTAAAAAAAGTGCTCGACTATGCGGTGAGTGTGATCGATCCGAAGAAAATCTTGATGGGCATCAATCTATATGGCTATGATTGGACGTTGCCTTATAAACCGGGTGGTGAGTTTGCGAAAGCATTGAATCCGGTTCAGGCGACTCAGCTAGCAGGAAAGCGGCAAGCAGCCATTAAGTACTCAAGAAAAGATGAAGCTCCGTATTACCGTTATTGGGATAAACAGAAGAGAGAGCACGTCGTATGGTTTGAAGATCTGCGAAGTATGAGAGCAAAATTTGATGTGGTCGATCAATACGGCTTTGCCGGTGTAAGCTTTTGGAATCTATCATTTGGATATCCTGTATTTTGGAACTATCTGCTTGATCGGTACAACATAAAATAGGTGAACTTTTGAATTGCCGTTCATTTAATTATGAAAGAACAAAAAAGCTCCGTCAGCAAATATTTGCTGACGGAGCTTTTTATCTTTATGGATTGAGAGGAGGGACGAGGCCGCCACCTCCACCGTTTCCACCATTTTGTTGTCTGCCTCCGTTTTGTCCAGGAGGTGTAGGTGTAGTTGTACCCGGCTCACCTTGTGTAGGTGGTTCTGTGCCAGTACCAGGCTCTTGACCCGGAGGAGTACCTGGTTGGCCTTCACCGCCTCCTTGATCTGGAGGAGTACCCGGTTCACCTTCTGCAGGTGGCTCAGTTCCAGGTTCTTGACCTGGAGGAGTACCTGGTTGTTCGCCTTCACCTTCTGTAGGTGGCGGTTCTTCACCTTGAGGGCCTTCGATCGTAATCGATGTTCCTGCAGGTTCACTTTCTGTGTTGTTCTCACTGTCGATCGCTATGACTTGGAACGAATATTTACCAGGAGCAGGTGATGGAACAACGAATTTCGTATCGTTGATCGTTGCGCGTTCCTGCATCGGTCCGTCGTTATAGCTTGCGAGAACTCTAAAGGTTACACCCTTTTTCTTACCATATTTCCATTTTACTTCGATCTCATTCTTATCTTCCTTGTACTTCGCTTCAAGCCCTTCGATCGAAGAAGGCTTTTCATAGCTATCACTGATACCAGGAAGGTCCGTTCCTTTAATGAAAAGCTCGATGATCTTCTCAGAATCAGGTGTGAACTCACTTGCACGTTTACCTGTTCCTTTTTCCATCGCAACTTCTGTTACGGATTTCGGCTTCTTAAAGTCGGTGTTCTTATGATCCAACTCACTCATGATATCACGGAAGATCTGCTTCGAATAATCTGCTTCATTGTCGCTTAGGTAGAGACCTTTTTTCATATCAGCATAGCCTGTCCATACAGCAGCTGTATAGCTAGGTGTATAGCCAGCCATCCAAGCATCTTTCGTTGCACCATCAGGGATGCCGTATTTATCTCGGTCGTCTTTAGAGTAGTTTGTCGTACCGGTCTTACCAGCTAAGTTAAGTCCGCTAACGTTCGCTTCACGACCAGTACCTCTATCCATAACATCTTTCAGCATATCTGTAATCATATAAGCGGTATAATCCTTCATAGCCGCTTTTGGTTCTGAATCCACTTCGATCACGCGACCATCAGGGAATTCGACTTTACGGATCGTTGTCGGTTTTGAATAGATTCCTCCGTTACCGAACGATGTATAAGCACCAGCCAGTGTAAGAGGGGAGATTCCTTTCTCGAAACCACCAATCGCATAAGATGGATACGTAGTGTCAGGATCTAGATCAAAACCTAACTTGTTAGCAAAATCAGTTGCTTCTTCAGCACCAACTTCTTGGAACGCACGAACAGCAGTCGTGTTCTTGGATTCAACGAGCGCTTGACGCATCGAGATATCGCCAACGTTACGGTCGTTAAAGTTGTTGATCGTAATGTCTTTCAGTTCAACTGGTTCATCTTTCAAGATGTAACCTGTGTTCCACTTTTTGTTCTCAATGGCAGGACCATAGTCTAAGATCGGCTTAATCGTAGAACCAGGCTGACGCTTGATCTTAGAAGAGAAATAGTTACTCAATTCATCTCCGCGCCCACTTCCTACTGCACGAATGGCGCCAGTCTTCGTATCAAGTAATGCAACACCTGATTGAAGAACCTTGTTTTCGTTTTCTAATTTAGCTCTTAATACGTCCTCAGTCGTTTGCTGTGCTTTTGGATCTAAGTTCGTATAGATCTTAAGTCCAGATGAGTAGATATCTGCTTCTTCAAGTCCTTCAATATCTTTTAAATCATCGATTACTTGTTTGATATAAGCATCATAAGGACGTGTTTCGGTTTTTAAGCTTCCTTCATCGATCATGTCTTTTACTGGAATACTCTTTGCTTTTTCCGCTTCTTCTTTTGTAATGAATTTATGCTGAGCCATCAAATTCAAAACAACGTTACGGCGATGTTCAGCTTCTTTCGGATTTACAAGCGGGTTGTAGTAACTAGGCGCTTTTGGTAGTCCAGCTAAAAGAGCAGCTTCTTGAACTTCTAATTCAGAAACATCTTTATTGAAATAAACCTTTGCTGCTGTAGCAATACCGAATGCTCGATTTCCAAAAAAGATTTTGTTCAGATACATCTCTAGAATCTGATCTTTAGAATACTTCTGTTCTAGTTGAACAGAAAGGTATGCTTCACGAATCTTACGCGTAAGAGATTTTTCATTCGTTAATACCGTATTCTTGATAACCTGTTGAGAGATCGTACTCGCACCTTCAGCTCCAAATCCTTCTCTTACGTTAGCAAAGGCTGCACCAGCAATTCGTCGTACATCTATACCGCTATGTTCACGGAAACGAACATCTTCTGTTGCGATAAAAGCATTTTGTACATGCTCTGGAATTTCGTTGATTTTAACACGAATCCGTTTTTCATCACCTGCGACGAGTGCTGCTTCTTCGTCGTTCATATCCATAATCTTAGAGGATACCGGTGTTTCAAGTTTCTTAGGATCTAATTTAGGAGAAGTCGCGGCAATCACACCGACTGTTAATAGTCCTAAAACACCTAATATAAGAGCAAGGATCAACAGCGTCTTCTTCCAATTGCGTCCTCGTCTCGGTTTTTTTGTTTTTGATTGATTTGCCGGCTTGGAACTATCACTCGTTTGTCTGCGCTCCATACGGCTTCGGTAATCTTTTGACATTGTTTTACCAACCTTTCAACTTCATAAAAAAATGAACTCGTTCAATTATTCGACGGCATTTGACAATTTATGAACGACTAAAAATAGACAGAATCTACCACCTGTAAGTAATTAAGCCGAGGTTGATACCCGATAGTAATAGAATGTCCTTTTTCCTCGATTTCACCCTTAGGAATCGATTTTCTGCCTTCTCTCTGTTCGTTCCAAAACGAGATCAAGTGAGAACTATCGAATAAATAGCTCTCATCTGTTTGAGAGAAACGAAGGATGACGAACGAGATCCCACCATGATCTAAGATGTGCTGCATGTGAAGTAACTGATGTTCATGAAAGTTCTTTAATGGGAAGCTCGTCTTATTCTTTGTTTCTTTTGCCTCAAAGTCAATGTATCTTCCTTTATACACCCCATTGTAGTCAGTTGTAGAAGCGAGTTTGAAGTAAGCTTCACGAATGACAGCGGCAGATCGCTTTGGATATTCTACATTTACGATCTGAACCGGAGTAGGTTTCTTATGGATGATCGCTTGATTGGTTAAAAGATAATATTCGTTGCTCTGATTGATATCATCTTCTAACGACATTCCCCTGTTGCTGTACGAAATCTCTTTTTTGGTAGAAGATGAAGATTGTTTTTTCACGATAGAAGTCACTTTCTTACCGTTCGGATAATGAAAGGTACCCATGATTCATCTCCTTTACAACGAAAGATGGCTATGCGCATGGAAAAACGATACACATAGCCGTTGGATGTTTACTTTTTTAGTAGTCGAGAAAGTTCTTCTTCTACAAAACCCATGACAACTTCTTTTGTTTCCTCCGTTTCAATAACGGTTACAGGAGTTGCAGAAGCGCCGAGGTCGATCACTTCTTTCATATAGGCTTGCGATTTACGGATATCTCGTTCTTCAAAAGGAATCTCGTTTGCTTTTAGCCACTCTTTTTCTGCAAAGCATGGAGGGCACGTTTCTTGTGTGTATATGATCACTGTCTTCGCCAAAGGTCTATGCCTCCTTTTTCCAAATACATCTTTCATAACCATTAGTTTACTCTTTTTTCTTATATGACACAAATATTTTATAACATGAAAGCGAACGATAGAAAATAGGACAAAAAGCATGGAGGAAGAGCGTGGCACAGCACATGGAGGAAATCATTCAATACATTCGGAAACTCACGAATTCACAAAATCGTGATAATATTTCACGTACCGTAAGCTATGCTACTTTTTATAAAAATAACCCTGAGATCAGGTGGGCGATGCTCGCAAGTCTCGTTTCAAGAAATGCAGGGTACAGCATGTGTGACTTAAAAGGGGACTGGTTGCCTAGGCTGCTGTCTAAAGATACTAGAAAGCATCTATTCTTAACGTATGAACGAGCAAACTGGCTGATCTTTCAGGATGCGTATCCACAGCTTTTGATCTATGAGTATTCCAAAAAACAAGGTAAGCCCCATTTTTATCTTCTTAAAAACTTTGGTGTTTCTACATTTATGGTGACGGAGTGGGAACGGTTTTGGATAGAGAAAGATCTGAAGAGAATATGTACCTCTTTAATCATTAATGAACAACACGTGATCGAAAAGCCGGTTATAAAGGATGGGTTTTACAAAAAGAGAATCTTTTCAAAGGTACCGTTTCTCTTACAAGATTATATGCATTTTAGCACTGTACTCTTTCCGATCGAGAGAGGGGAAGTGATCGGAATATCCGTCCATGGCTTTAAAAAAACGAAAAATAGAATCGAAACAGGTAAGAAGCTGTATATCATCTTGTTTGAGTCAGAATGGAGTGAAGAGATTCTTTCTTTTGCAGATAAAGTGACTCATACAGGATCAAGACATGATTTTGAAACCTATATCTATCCCGGTAAAAAAAGAGAGACTCCTTTTTTACGAATCGCGTTTCCGATCATCGAACACCATAGGTCTAACACAAAAGACTGGTATCAAAAAAAAGTAAACACTGAAACGTTTTATGAACCGATTGAACCATTGCAAGGGATCGTGTTAACCGATTGGTATAAACAAAAGCAAAGGCAGCTAAAAATAGGAATCCTCTTAAAGGAATGGATGATGCATGCATAAAAAAGACGGCTTTTTTTGAGCCGTCTTTACTTCCTTATGTGCTAGGGATATCTGGGCCGTTAAGCTTTTTGTCACCATAGCCTGTGCTATTCTTTTGTTCTCTTTTTTGAGTACCTGTTTCTTCTTGGGATGTATACTGATCCTGTTGTTTTTGCTGTTTGCTGTCTTGGTTCATGTTGGCACCTCCTTTTTGTATCACCTGAACTGCTCTTAGTTTTGGAGTTGTTGCGACTGAATATACAAACAATCAACAAATGGAGTGTCGAATTTGTAGTGATTCCGTTGTATTCCACTTTCTTTGCCGAATGAAAACTAGTTTTGTCAGGTATGAAGGGGAAGGGAAGATGATGCTCGAAAATAGTACTCACAAGAAAACGGGGAGGGATTCATGATGGAAATGGTGTTGATGAAAACCAAAACGGTCTCTGAGGAACTTGGGGTGAATCCAACAACAGTTCAGCGTTGGGTCAGACATTTTAACATTCAATGTGACAAGAATGAGCACGGTCATTATCTGTTCAAACAAGATGATATCGATCAGTTAAGAGAGATTAAGGCACAGCTAGACAACGGACTTTTGATGAGTGATATACAAGTTCAGTCGATGCAGTCCACAGAGCAATCAGTGGAACTACCAACCCAATTTGAAGATAAGTTCGATCGTTTGAATAGAGCGATAGAAGCACTAGAAAAGAAAGTGGAGGAAAAAGCAGATGGTGTCGTATCCTATCAAATGCTACAGCACGCGACAGAGCTTGAAGAACTGATCAAAAAGATGGAGAACATGGAAGCTCGACTGCAAGATCTTGAAGTGGCACTTTTGAAGCAGGATTATCCAGAAGAGCGACTATATGTAAAAGAGAAACCAAGAAAGAACTGGTTCGTCAGTTTGTTTACTCTATAAATGCTTTTATAAAACCATCTTTCATAGCTAAGCGGTTGCTTCTTTATTGATTTTATTCTTTCTACATTGACTAGTTGATTGAAGTGGAAGATACTTAGACTCCTGCGGGACGAGCGGTCTGGTGAGACACTTAGAGGCGCAAAGCGGCAAGTGGCTCACCGGTCGCCCCGCGGAAAGCGAGTATCTGAAACGGAAATCAGCTACTTTCAAACACTCCAGAGAATATCAGAATACAGCTAATTAAAATCAAAAAGTGTAAGTCTCTTCATTCTTTGGTAGGATATAAAGAATGGGGGGACTTTTTTAATGGACCATTTATATACATTAACGACAAAACTAATCGCTGATATAGATGAAGCGTTTCATATTTATAAGACAGAGACCAAAACGAGAGAAACCGAAGCGGACTTTTTCACAGAGGTGAAACCATTCGCCGATCGCATCCATTTTCGTGTAAACGATTGGGAGCCGCTCGCGAGGGATTGGGTGATTGCCAACAAGCCCAAATATCTTTACCCGATTCAGATCAAGACCGCTGCTGAAAACATCGGCTATCTTGGCGTTTATGTCTTTCAAAAGAAAATGAAGGACAAACGTATCACAGAAATGGTGAAATCTGTTCTCTATGTATTGAATCAGTTAAAGAATCAAATGGCGGAAGACGAAAACAAATAATTTCACGTACCGTACTTAAATATTGTTTTTAAAAATAGGGAGAGAACAAGATGTATCATCCATCTGTTTATGATAATCTAAAGGTTGTGCTCGAAGGAGCTGTGTATGATCTTGATTTTTCAGGAGAAATCGAAATCATTAATCGTAAAGACATAATGGATCAGGCTATTATTGAAAGAAATTATCATATTGATTTTGTGATTTCCTCAATCGGGGAAGCGATGAGAGGGGCCATTGCCTTAACTTCAAATCTAGAAGATTTGGCTATGGAAAAGTTGAACGATAATCCTGAAGGAGCAGGCAGTAAACTATCTGTTGTGATTGAGACTCCGGTTTACGAGATAGAAACAGATTGCAAACAGCTTCAATCCATTCTCAAAAAATGGGGAAGTGGAGATTTAAAAGCTGACATTCAGCAAAAACTTACTTATATATATGGCCAACCACGACACGTATTTACTAACACCATCTCTATACAGCTGCAAAAACCCGTTTCTGAAGAAGAACCAGAGCAAATCTCATTGGTGCTTGAAGAATTAGTAGGGTCAATGAAAGAAATGAATGAATATTTTAAGGGGTATAAAAAATGACACAATCGCTACAAAGTTTTCCAGAATTCATCCAAAACGCGTGGAACAAAAGCGGCTTTTCCGCTTTTACAGACATTCAAGAAAGAGCAATACCTGAACAGTTAGAAAACAAAGATTTGATCATCGAATCTCCAACAGGTACAGGAAAGACTCTTGCCTATGCATTACCAGCAATTTCGAAGTTAAACCCAGAAGTGAAGAATGCTCAAGTTCTCTTTTTAGCACCAACGCGAGAACTAGCGATGCAGATATACGATGTTTGTCAAAAGTTCACTGAAAATAGCGGACTAAGCGGGGCATCCCTTATCGGTGGTGCTAACATGCAGCGTCAATTGGATAAATTGAAAAAAAAGCCACAATTTATCGTAGGTACACCTGGGCGAGTAAAAGAATTAATTCAGAACAAAAAATTAAAAGTGCATGAAGTGAAAACCATTGTAATCGATGAAGCTGATCATATTATTGAAGCGGGATTTAACGGAGATGTTGAACAAGTGATCGCAGCTACGTTAAAAGACCGTCAGCTTGTTTTCGTATCTGCTACGATCAATAACAAGACAGAAGATTGGTCAAAGAAATTAGCTGTAGCACCAGTCATCGTGAAAGTAGAAAAAGACTTGGTGAAAAATGAAGTCACGCATACGTACATGGTGTCTGATTACCGTGACAAAGTAGAAAACTTGCGTAAATTGATTCGTCACACACCTGGCATCAAAGCGATGGTCTTCATTAATAGCTCGATGAAGATGGATGAGTTCGCAACGAAACTTGAGTACAAGAAAATTAAGCTTGGCGTATTAGCGGGTAATTCCACTAAACAAGATCGTCAAAGAGTGATCAACGACTTTAAGAATGGAAAGATACCTGTTCTTTTAACAACAGATGTCGCGACACGTGGATTAGATATTCCTGACGTTACACACGTAGTCCATTTTGAAATGCCGGAAGACGTGAAACAATACGTCCACCGATCTGGAAGAACCGGACGTATGGGGAAAGAAGGTACTGTCGTTTCATTAGTAACAAAAGCAGAATTAACTTCTGTGAAAAAATGGACAGCGAAGATGAATGTACCTCTTCAAAAGCAGCTGCTTGAAAGAGGGCAAGTTATCGTAGAAGAGGGTGTTAGTAGAGGACCATCTACTAAACGCACTGCTCCAACAAACGAAAAGAAAACGCAGAGAAAGTCTGAAGGATTTAAAAAGAGAAGATAATGAGAGGTTAAAGGATTTTTCATAAAACGATAGAATTCTTTCTCTAAAGGAGAGAGACATATGGAAGTCACTGAATATTTATATCAGATTAAACCTGTAAGATCAGATTTCATGGAGAATCAAACACTAGAGGAACAGGAAATGCTACAATCTCATTTTCAGTACCTTCAAAATCTGTTAGAGAAGGGGAAATTGGTATTGGCAGGACCATGTCTGGATGCATCGTTCGGTGTTGTGATTCTTCAAAATACAAATGAAGAAGAAGCACAAGAAATCATGAAAAATGATCCAGCAGTTGAGGGGAAGATCATGACTGGCAAACTATATCCTTTTCGCGTTTCATTAATAAAGAAATAGCACATCTTAGCACTGTAACCCTCGATTGGTTACAGTGTTTTTTATTTCAAGAGGTTTTCGTTTTTAACGAGAGCATACAGTTCGTTAAACGATTCTAAATTAGTCTAAAGCTAGGAATGGGAAATCAATCTAGATTTCCTATTTCTTGTTTACTTTTCTTCTCATAATATACATACCTTAATCTACGTTGATAAATCTGCACTACTTGCCGATCAATAACTTTAATGGGAGATATTAAGATAAGATTAGGTACTCCTACATATATTCGCTAAGAAAAACAACCTTATTTTACCATTAATAATTGTAAAATTCAGTAAATTTGAATATAATTATACTATCATCTTCTGACAATGACTATTTTTATATGTAAGAAAGGTGGAATGTTATGCTTTGGTTTTTCTCGGGGATGGTTATCATACTTTTATTCATATTGTGTTTAGTTCTTAATGGACGACGTGAATTTTATTTAGACCAAGCAAAACCTTCCAAAGAAAATTCTTTAAAACGATTTGTGAGGTACGGCAATATTGTTATACGTGCGAAAGATAATTAATCTTACATCATTTTATTAGTCTTTGTAATCTGAGAGGAAATAGAGAAAGGAAGTGGACTCATGTTTTGGTTATACTTTTTAATTCCGTTGACGATTATCATTGTTTTAGCTGTTTTCGTTGATAAACAAAATAAAAAGAAGGATTTGAAAACAAAAGTAAAGCATAGCGATATTAAATATTTATGCATGCAAGAGCCTCCAGAAAGCAGTCGCTCAACAAAATAGATTTTAACGAATACCTATGAAAACACTGCAAACCGACCAGTTCCATACGGGTCGGTTTGCAGTCCTTTTATCCCCTCCACCAAACAGTCCGATATGGCTGAACGTACGGAGTATCTGGATATTGTTGAACATACTGCAACTGCTGATACGCTTGGTGATAACTCGGAGGATAGGTATAATCAGCGCTTCTCTGACAGTTCGTGTATGGTCCTATATAAGTAGAAGGTTGGACAGGTGCAACGGTTTCTTTCCATTGATTCTCGTCAAGACAATAGGTATGCGCCATAACATTGGCAGGGGTGAATCTAAGTATATCTGAACCAAGAATAACTTGTGGAGTGGGTGCATTGAAAATTGCTAGAATATGAGTGTTATCTTCTAAAGCGATTTCATAATGCCACCAGCCTTGAGGAACGTTTGCGACTTGGCCTGGTGTGATCTTGAAGTTCAATAACTGTTTGGTAAATGGATTCAGGATCGATACAAGAACAGAACCTGAGATACAGTAGACAAGTTCAGCTGCATTCTGATGATAATGAGGCTCCACTACATTGCTCGTACTCATAAAGATGTCTAATAATGATACGTCCTCTAAAGTATTCAACTGGTTGATACCCAATACATTGATATAATTTTGGCTGTCTTTCTTGAACAGTGGACTCGTATTTATATCAAACGTAAATTGAGTAGAGGGAGATGTATAATCCATATATGCAACCATAAGGTGCTTCACCTCTTCTTAGGCGTTTGCCAACTTTGTATGTATGGTATGCAAACACAAATAATTGGGTGTTTTTTAATGAGGAATTGTAATACATATGATGACTAAACAGCGGAAACAAGAGATCTCTTTGAAGCTCCCTTTATCTAACGAAAATAACATTAAGTGTTTGTGATTACGAAGGTCCCAATAATAAACACAATGCCATTGGAGATCAGTGAAAGGATTAGACCAATAATAGCCAGAATCTTTTTCTCTCTTCTTTTAAATAATGTGTAGCCACAAAGCATTAATGACAGAGGAGAACCAATAGCAACTGTATAGATCAGAAAGTTGCCTCTTGTACTATACATGGTCAGAATTAATAATAGTGGAACCAATAAAGAAGCATAACTCAACCAAGATAAACGTTTATTCTTCTCACTTCTATCCCTATACCACGCAAAAATACCTATTTATAAACCTAAAAGCATAAGTAGGATAAAAATTAAATCCAAAAAAATCCCCTCGATTCAGAAAGTTTTTCAAGCTTTTTCCATCCAGCATTATAGCATATATTGGAAATAATAATTGTAAAATTTTAGTATTTAAATAATAATAGTTTAAGAAGGGTCATTTGTCATAAAAACAAATAAGAATTAGATAACCAATATTTTTAATTAAGGAGGAGTAATGATACTTATAAGAAAAGGGATAGCTGCTATTGTTACTAGCTTCATTATGACCTTGATAAATATTGCGCTTCTCGGTTTAGAGTTCAGTATTTTTATAGCGTTTTATTTAGTTCCATTCGTCATCTTATATGGATCTTTTTCGTCCATGTTGTCTGATTACATGATCAAGTGGGTACATTCATCTTTTAAGCTTTTATTATCAGGTGTTATTCATATTCTCTTTGGTTTAATATTTTTAATTTCTATTTTGATACGTGAACAAGGGTATTATGATCTGGAAAACATAGTATGGAATATAATTTTCATGCAAACAATACTTTGCTCTCTATTCTTTTGGATGATTGACGAAGTGTTAAAGAGAAAAGCCATAGTGATATGGTTTAAAGAGAAGTTGACTAGAATTGGTGAGTTGAGGTTATAAATGAAGGGATCCAAATCGTGCGCTTTTACTTCAAACAAGGATACACTCCTAAAGGACCATGTGAAAAAGGGGATAGTCACAATGACAAAGACAAAAAAGCTAATTGGAGGCATATTATCGGCAGCTGTTGCTTTAAGTGCCTGCAGTTCTAGAGAAGATATAGCTGTTCAAGATGAATCAACTTACACTGAAGATGAAACCTACTCAACGTCTTATTCAGAAGAGCCAACCTACGATGTAGCTGTTGAAGAGGAGATTGACCTAGATCATTTGCAATCTCAATATCCAGATATGGATTTAGAAGCAATGGAGAATTATATAGAAGAAAACGGACTGGAATTTCAAGAGGATGAGCTTATCACGTTCTTAGATGATGTCTATGAAAACGGGGAATCTACTCTGGATTCCAACTATTATGCCAATGAAAGCTCGTTTCCGTGGTGGATATTCTTGTTAGCAAATACAACCAAAACGAAACCTACAGGTAAAGTTAACTTTACGAAACCAGCTACAACTGCTCCTTCCACAGTTAAACCAGCAACAAAGCCGAGTACGAACGTGACAACAACTCCTTCATCAACAGGTTCAGGCTTTGGATCAGGAAGTAAGTCGTCTGGATCTTAAAATGTCATACTCACTTTACTCACTTTGTAATCTCATACTTATACAAATCTCTTAAACCCATCATTGATGGGTTTTTTATAGTTTTACTTCGTTCAGTGATTGACGGTAATTTTATTAGATGATAGAATTCGAAATGTAAATCGTAATGATTACGCTTAAAGCGAAAGTGAGGAGGGCAGCACTTTAACAAGAACCAGAAGGGCGAGCATAAAGAACACCTTGTACAAAGGTGTCGTAGATCATAAGATCACTTTGCTTTTTAGTGTTCATGATTACTTGATACATAGGTATTATTTCTCCATCTTTCAATAAACTTCAAGCATTAAATTTTTTTTGATATTCAAAACGTAATGATTACGATTATAAACCAATAGGCAAGGAAGGTAAATGAATGAGAAATTATAAGAATATTTTAGTAGGAATGTTATGTTTGGTTCTTGTATTCATCGCTGGCTGTTCAACTATACAAAATAGCTCAGAGAAACAAGAAGCAAAAGAAAAGAACGTTAATATGATTTTCAGTTTTAAAGCAGCAAACTTAGATCCGCATACTGGCTTTATTCCTATTCGTGCTGGACTTACTGAAACGTTATTAAAACTGGATGATAAATCGAATATAAAAGGCTGGCTAGCTGAAAAATGGGAAACAACAGATAACGAGAAGTGGGTATTTGAAATTCGAGATGACGTAAAATTTCAAGATGGTAAAAAACTTGATGCTGAATCTGTCAAACAATCCTTAGAAAGAAGTATCGAAGCGAACGAATCGTTAGGTGATTCTCTCAAGATTAAATCAATGGAAGCAGATGGACAAGCACTTACGATCCATACGACAGAGCCCTATCCTGCACTTCCATCGGAACTTGTAAATCCTTATACATCCATTGTAAACATGGAAGCAGCCAAGAAGGATGGAGAAGAAGCGTTTAGAAATAACCCAATCGGTACAGGTCCATTTAAAGTAAAAGAATTTAAATCTAATCAATTTGTTGAAGTTGAAAAAAACGAAGCCTATTGGGCTGGAGAACCGAAACTGGACTCAGCAAAAATAAAGTTTAATGAAGACGCTAACGTAAGAGCACTTGCCCTGCAGTCAAAAGAAGCTGATGTTGTGTACAATCTCCCTGCCGAAAGTCTAGATACGATAGAAAAGGATAATAAATTGAGAGTTGAATCCATTCCTGGACTTCGAGCTCATTTTGTTCTATATAACAGTCAAAGTAAAAATGTTAAAGATTTAAAGGTTAGACAAGCTCTAGACCTCTTGATCGATCGCAAGAGTGTTGTAAATGACATCATGCTAGGACACGGTCTTGAAGCTAACGGTCCATTTAACAGTACATTGCCGTTTGGACTAGATGAAGAAGTTTCAGAATTGAACGTGAAAAAAGCTAAAAGGCTTTTAACTCAAGCGGGCTACAAAGAGAATGCAGAGGGTTTAATGGTGAAAAACGGTAAACCGCTAACTCTTGAACTAGTTACATATAAAGCTCGTCCAGAACTACCTCTTATCGCACAGTTACTTCAATCTGATGCAGGTAAAGCAGGGATTCAAATTGATATAAAAACAGTTGAAAATGCAGATACGCATCTAGTTGAGAACAAGGATTGGGATCTAGCGACTTATAGTAACAATACCTCTCCAAGAGGAGACGGAAGCTACTTCTTTAACACGGCTTTCACAGAAACAGGAGCTTTAAATGTTGGGAAGATCAACATTCCTGAACTTAACACTTTAATTGAAAAGTTAAACAGAACGACAAATTTAGACGAGCGTACAAATTTGACACAAGATGCGTCTAGGGTAATCAACAAAGAAGTTGCCCATAGCTATGCCGTTTATCCAAATATCATTATTGGAAAGAACAAAAGCATTGTGAACTGGGAGCCTACAGCAGAGGAGTATTATATTCTAACACACAATATGGATGTGAAATAATGTGCTTACGATTATAAAGAATAGGGTTACTCAGCTTGTTGTTGTTTTATTCATTCTATCCCTATTTACGTTCACATTAATGAAGATGGCACCAGGTGATCCGGTTCTTACCATTCTAAATGCCGATGAGATGGTCGTAACAGAAGAAGATCAAGCTGAGCTTAGAAATAAGCTTGGCTTTGATCAGCCTCTGTATGTACAGTATGGAAAATGGATGTTCAACCTCATGCAGCTTGATCTAGGAAAATCATACATGTCTGGGAAACCAGTTATTGAAGAACTGTTAACACGCATCCCCATTACGGCGGAACTTACATTTTTTGCGATGACTATCATGCTATGCATTACCGTTCCACTTGGGGTGTGGTCTGCAAAATATGTTAACAAATGGCCCGACCAATTCAGTCGTTTTTTAGCATTAATCGGAGCATCGATACCTAACTTTTGGCTCGGGCTCATCTTAATCTATCTCTTTGCGTTTAAATTAGGTGTTCTACCTTCGTCAGGAATAGGGTCCTATTCTCAAATCATCTTACCTGCCTTTACATTAGGTTTTACATTTGCAGTAGTTTACGCAAGGCTGCTTCGAGCTGGTCTTTTGCAAAGTTTGTCTGAGGACTATATTTATGCAGCAAGAGCAAGAGGTGTCAAAGAGTGGAGGATTCTATGGTTGCATGCGTTTAGAACCGCTGTTCTCCCTGTTCTGACCATTTTCGGTTTAAGTTTAGGTAGTTTCTTAGGTGGAGCAGTAGTAGTGGAAATATTATTTTCTTGGCCAGGATTAGGAAGTCTTGCCGTTGACGCTATATTTAACCGAGACTATCCGGTTATCCAAGGATATGTTTTATTAACGGGAGTATTTGTTGTACTAACAAATCTCTTAGTTGATTTATCTTATTATGTGATCGATCCAAGAATGAAACGAAAAGAGGAGGCATTATGAAGATGAATATTCAGATGCCTAGAATAAACCGAGTTCCATTTTTCTTTAAAAATCAAAACTTACTGATTCAGTGCGGGATCATATTTTTTATTATCATCACTTTGACAACATTAATTGGGCCGTTTATCGTTCCGAATGATCCCCTTACAGCGAATATGTCTGAACGACTTGCCCCACCTAGTTCAGCATATCCTCTAGGAACTGACCATATGGGAAGATGTATATTTTCAAGACTCATAGTCGGTGCTCAGTCCACACTTGGAATAACGGCACTCGTTGTTGCGACTGTTGCACTTATCGGGATTCCGATTGGTCTCGTGATCGGTTACATTGGTGGTCGATTGGATACAGTGTTTATGCGTGTAGCAGATGGTATTCTTGCTCTTCCCGAATTTATTCTAGCGATTGCGATTGCTGGATTCTTAGGACCAAGTTTGACGAATCTCATGATATCGATTGTTTTTGTTAAGTGGATTGCTTATACAAGGGTCGTAAGAAGTATTGTAATCACTGAACGAAACAAAGATTATGTCCAAGCTGCAAAAGTTGGGGGAAGCTCCAACTGGAAGATTATAAGAAGACATATGTTTCCGCAAATTGTTTCGCCTGTCCTTGTTCTAGCTACCTTGGATATCGGAAAAGTGATTCTTACAATCTCTTCCTTATCTTACCTTGGATTAGGTGCACAGCCACCTGCTCCAGAATGGGGAGCGATGTTGAATGATGGAAGACCTTATTTTCAGAGTGCGCCAGAATTAATGATATACCCGGGTTTAGCTATTTTTTTTGTGGTATTAGCATTTAACTTAATGGGTGAAGGATTGCGTGACAAATGGGATGTTAAAAGTCGATAGAGAGGAGGTTTGCAATGATTGAGAACAAAACGACAGCAACTTCTGAAAATAATCTACTTGTAGTGGAAAACCTTTCAGTGACTGTCCGTAACAGCCGGGAAAAGTTAATTCGTAATCTGCATTTTTCTATTCCTCAAGGTGAAATTTTTGGCTTAGTCGGAGAGAGCGGCAGCGGAAAAAGTTTGACGGCCACCGTGATTTTGGGAATGCTTTCTAAGTCTCTAGAAGTTACAAGCGGATCTGTTAAACTCGGTCAATCAGAGATCACATCGTTAAGTGAAAGAGAGTTAAGAAATATTCGAGGTAAAGAGATTGCTTACCTCTCACAAAACTATCAAAGCTTCTTCACTCCATTTATAAAAGTTGGAAAGCAGTTTATTGAGATTATAAGATGTCACACTGACATGAGTAGAAAAGAAGCAAGGAAAGTGGCTATTCATTGGCTGAACAAAGTTCACTTACCTGCGGAACGTGTATTTAACAGTTTTTCCGACGAACTTAGTGGCGGACAATTGCAGAGAGCAGCAATCGCATCAGCCATTATGTTTCGGCCGAAACTGATCATTGCAGATGAACCAACGACTGCTCTAGACGTGTTAACCGGAGAAAGAATTCTAGATCTCCTGTCTGAGCTTAAAGAAGAGTTGAATTGCTCTATTCTTCTAATCTCGCACGACTTAAAACATATTATTAATCGAACACGAACAGTAGGCGTTATGTACGGCGGTCGAATTGTAGAAATAGGAAAAACCAGTGCTGTATTGGCGAATCCTATCCACCCTTATACGGATCTATTACTACAGTCGAGGCTAAGATTGAACAAGCATATCCAACATGAGTTGCCGACTATGCTAGGTGAACCTGGATTAATAGCTGAGGAGGGGTGTCCTTTTTCTAAAAGGTGTCCGAGTGTTAGGGAATCCTGCAGCAACAAAGTCCCAATGAGTAGCTTAGGAACACACCATTCCGCCGCTTGTCATCTGGTGAAAGCAGAAAGGGAAGAACGATATGTTACACGTTAATTCAATCTCGAAGACGTATCACTCAAAACCAGCTTTAAATGATATTTCACTTACCGTTCAACATGGTGAAAGTATAGGAATTATTGGAGAGAGTGGTAGCGGTAAAAGTACTCTTGGCAAGATCATATTAGGGCTAGATAAGCCTGATCAAGGAGAAGTCCATTTTAGAGGTAATAACCTTCACACGTTAAACGGAAAAGCTTTGAAAAAACTCAGGCGTCAACTTCAAATCGTGTTTCAAGATTCTGCCGGGTCATTAAACCCCAAACTTCCTGTGTGGAAGTCTGTGGTTGAACCGTTAGAAAATTATCCAGATGTTATCCCTTCATTTTTAAAAGAAGTAAGACATAATCGTAAGAAGATGGCCGAAGTCTTGTTTCAAAAAGTGGGCTTGTCACCTGAACTTCTGGAGAGATATCCACACCAACTAAGTGGTGGACAAAAACAAAGAATAGCCGTAGCGAGGGGAATTACCTTAGAACCAGATCTGCTCGTTTGCGATGAACCTACTTCAAGTCTGGATGTTTCTGTACAAGCACAAGTCCTCAACCTGTTAAAGAAGTTGCAGAAGGACTTGAACCTTTCTTTTCTTTTCATCTCGCATGATATCGCCGCTGTCCAATTCATGTGTGAACGAATTGTAGTATTAAAAGAAGGACTCGCAGTTGACTCATTTTTAACGGAGGATCTTTTTTCACAGTCTCGTCATCCCTATACTAAACTATTGGTAGAGATGAGTATGGAACAAGAGAATAAAATAGAAGAGAACCAACACTTTTACACGTGAAGTGCTGGTTTATTTATTTTGGGAGGATGAACGTATTTGAATCATTCAAGATATCTTGGATTGGCACTACCGCTGATTCTTACAACCATAACGACTCCTCTTCTTGGTGCAGTAGATACGGCTGTTGTGGGACAGTTAGATGATTCCTCTTACATAGCTGGTGTAGCGGTGGGCACGATTATTTTTAATACGATGTATTGGCTGTTTGGATTCTTGAGGGTGAGTACATCTGGATTTGCTGCACAAGCACATGGAACAAAAAATGAGGACGATCTCTTACGTTCACTAAGTAGACCATTGCTCTTAGCACTCGGCATAAGTGCTTGTTTAGTAGCGCTTCAATATCCGATCAAAGAACAGTTTTTGCCACTTCTTACTTCAGATCCAGCCGTTAAGTCTCTAGCCATAGAATACTTTGCAATTCGTATATGGGGTGTACCATTTGGACTGCTCAACTATGTAATCATAGGTTGGATGATGGGACTTGCAATGATTAAGAAGACTTTGTTTCTTCAAATGTATATGAACGTAACGAACATTGTACTTGATATTCTATTTGTTAAAGTCTTTTCATGGGGTGTAGCAGGGGTTGCAGCGGCTACATTGATTTCGGAGGTTTCCACTTTTGTAATCGGTCTTTTTATCGTGTGGAAAGCGATTCCCGCTAACCAACGTAAGAAAATTTTCCAGATAAAATCAATCGACCTGTCTTCTTATAAAAAAATGATGAGGATGAACAGAGATCTATTCATTCGAACATTATGCTTATTAATTGTGTTTAATGTTTTTACGGCAAAAGGAGGCACTTTCGGTACAGAGATTCTTGCGGCAAACGCCATCTTGATTCAGATCCACTACATCATGGCTTATATGTATGATGGATTCGCCAATGCTTCGAGTATATTAACTGGAAGAGCAATAGGTTCTAACGATAAGGCACTCTATCGATCAACGATTAAACGTAGTTTTCAATGGGCAATTATCTCCTCACTAAGCATCTCGAGTGTTTATTTTGTATTTAAAGACCGGATACACCTATTGTTCACCTCTTTACCTGAAGTGTTGAATGTAGTAGGAACGTATGAAGCGTGGATTATCATCTTCCCGATCGTATCCAGCTTTGGTGTCGTCCTTCACGGTATTTTTGTAGGAGCAACTGAAGCGTCTTCACTACGTAACTCTATGATTCTAGCTTTAATTGTTTTCTTGGTTTCTCTTTATTTAGCAACACCAGGTCTAGGTAACCATGGGTTATGGTTAGCATTTATTCTTTTCAGTACCGCCCGATCGTTGTTCCTAATCCTGCATGTGCCTAAATTATCACGAACACTAGGATTTCATGAAGTTCGTTATGATGGAGACAATAAGGTATTCAATAATTAGTAAAAAGCAGAAGTGATGTTAACAGGTATTGAAGTCATAAAAAAACTTCACCTCCAATTGTTAGTTGTTTCTAACAATTGGGGGCAGTTAACCTGTTAAAGTGATATCTTTTCTTAAGATAAAGTTATAAATAAACATAAAAGAAAAGCGATACTTGAAAATGGTGTCATCATACGCCTTTCTTTCTTACTCTGAGATAGAAGGTTTGTTATTGTATTTGTACCGAGAAATATCGTAATAATCCAAACTAAAGTGTTCGTAGGTAAAAAATTAAAACCATATAAGACATCCGTATGTTTAAGAAATACAATGCCCATAAATAATAGAATGATAGCATTAATCATACTCATAATACGTAATTTTTTCGGTAGAACCTTATAAAAACCTCCCATCGCAAATTCACCTAATGGATAACCGAGCGAAAGTAATATCTGGAAGACCGAGATGGACACAAACATAATGGCAACAATAATTGAAGAGAAATAAACAAACTCTGTGGCCATTCTTTCCCTCCTCACTTATTTCTTCTTAAACTTATATTCAATCTTTAATAAAATTATCAACACCGAATTGCACTCGATAGCAGCATACCAAAGAGATCGAATATTTTAGAAACCACTTCGGCACAGAATAGAGCAATTAATAACATTGTTTTTTATCATTAGCTGGAAAAAAATACAACACACCCTTGTAATACGATGTACATCGTATTACAATACAATTAGAAAATATTGGAGGGTGAACATGGATAAAGAACTATTGAAGGGAAGCATTGAAATCTTGCTTCTTTCACTTTTAGTGGATGGGGATAGTTATGGCTACGAAATGACAAGGAAGCTACGAATTTTAAGTAACGAAGAATTCTCTATGAATGAAGGAACCCTTTATCCAGCTTTGAAACGCCTAGAGAAAAAAGAGTGTGTGACTTCGTATTGGGAACATGGACCTGACGGAAGCCGTCGTAAATATTATTCTTTAACAACAACTGGCCGAAAAATATTATCAGAAAAGCGAAGAGATTGGAAACAAATTAATGACCTGATGGATAAAACGTTGGAGGGGTTGTTATGAAGGATGTTGATCAATACATTGATGTAATCGTAGCGGGTCTACCGCTTAAAGAAAAAGAGGACATACGAGAAGAGTTGACTCAGCACATCAATGATCATTTGAATGAGCTGTTGATTAAAGGTTACTCTGAGAAAGAAGCGTTACAGATCGCTTTAAAGGCATTCGGAAACGAGAAAAAGATGAATTGGGAAATGAAAAAAGTAGTCTATCCCTTTTATAAGATTACGCGTTTTCTATGGAATACCGTATTCGTTACCCTCGTTTTTTGTGTGCTCTCTTTCTATATCATGGAGCATTACAATCCCGGAGCGGATAACATAGCGCCTCTTTCCAGTGTAATAGGATTATTTTTTATCGTTGCTTTTATTTGCGGGATGGCTGAACTAGTATATGAAGCCATTCAATTAAGTTCGGTGAAAATGAAATACATAACAAATCCTTGGATATTCTTTATCGTTCCTTCATTTGTAATAGGAAGTTTAATGTTTATTACATACTTTCACCAACCAGAAAACTATCAAAATGGATTATGGATTGATCTGTTGGTTGTTCCAATTGGTGCCTTTTTCTACGTGATAGCGAGACAAATATTCAATCAATGTTTTAAACGTTCAATCTAAACGGTGAATGGGAGAGGAGTAGGTGCAACATGATAAAACAATGTCTACATGTGATAGCAGGATTCTTATTTATGCTTTTATTAACCGCTTGTATAGCCGAAGACTATGACGCTGGACCGCCAGAATTAAGACTTAGTGTCAAAGAAGATCTATTTGCTTTAAAAGAAGCAAATGTTGACTGGAAAACAGAAGAAAAGGAATTTAAGAATAAAGTAGACAACTTTTTAACGCTAGCAAGTGAACAAGAGGAAATCAAGCTTTCACCTAATCAATCAGCAGAATTAATCTTACTTGAAAATAAAGAAGATGGCGGAGAATACACAAACGAGACGATGAGGGTATCTCTATGGAAGGGGAATGAAGAGTTAAAGTTAACGACGAAATCATCAAGTGATTACTCCTTTTCTTTTCCAAGCGAACCGGGTCAATATATTTTAGAGATTGATTTTGCAACCAGTAAAGGTTATTCACAATATGTAGGGAATATCATACTGAAATAACTTGATATGAGCTTTTCAATCAAAAGGGGCAGCCGCAAAGCTGCCCCTTCACGTCTATTAATGACAATCCCAGTTAAATAAAACGCTAGAAAAATCTTTGTTTCTTAAATCTTCTTTCGTAATAAAAAAGTTACCTATTCCAGCATCTCCCCACATGATGTCGTTTTCACCTTCATCATCTGTATCGATCTGAAGCAAAGTAATGCGGTAATCATCAAATTGCGTTTCATAATCACGTGGATCTGTTTGTGTAAAATATGCGTAACCCCCTATTTTATGCCCCATGTTCTCAACATGTTCACAGAAAAGGTCATATAGCGTTTCTTCACCCCACATGTTCTCTTCACCTGTAGCCTGATCCATATCAATAGATTTATAACGTTCTCCAAACTGAAAATCACTGACACCAAGAGCTTCTTTTGATAACTCAAAAGATAAACGGTATTCACCATGAAAAGGTAAGTGTTCTTCTTCATTATCTTCAGGAACAAAAGATTCAGTTGTGTGGAGCTGCTCAATGTTCTCATGATAAACCACACGGAAGTTACTTTGATTTGTAGGGGTATCAAAATCCATTCCCATCACATCATCATTTCTAGAGAGATAAAATTGTAATATACCTGACGTTGGGAAGTGTTCGAGGTGAGGAATTTCTTCAAAATTAAGTTGGCAAAGAAGAGCCATTGGTTTTCCAGAAGAATCTAACGGATAAGAAAATCCTTCAGGCAAGTAAGGAAATCCTCCAATTTTGCTATCCTTAATGGCTGTGGGCTGACGGGTTGCTTGAATAGAAACAAAAGGAACAACGGTTTTCTCAATCTCGTTCCTATATGGTTCCAATGCTTTTGGTAATGATAAAGTCATAGTATATGAATCTCCTTTTCTTTTAAGTGTAAGTTTCCTGTAATGGTATTACAATATCAAAATACACTGAATTAACTTAATATAGAGCTTTCATATGTATAATTGAGGTGTGAAAATGGGGATGACCAGAAAATGTTTCTATTATTTTATATCTATTTATTTAACCCTTATTGCGTTCGACTTTTTCAAGTATAAAAGTCTACAGTTATTAGAAAATTTAATTATACCTTCTCTTTATGTGTTGGTCATTTTGATACTAGAGTGGTCAAACCCTAAAAATAAGGAAAATAAGAGCTAAAGTATCAAGTAAGATATTTTATTGCAGGTAATGTTACGAATTTCTTGAATGTATGAAGTAAGTTATTCATATTGGAGGGATTTCAATGACAGAGAAGCATTCTGTAATGACGGAAGCTCAACCTTTTTACTTTGAAGGAAGCAGTGTGGGCATATTAATTTCTCATGGCTTCACAGGTTCTACACAAAGTATGCGGCCTTTAGGAGAAGCTTACGCGGAAGCGGGATATACAGTTTGTGGTCCGAGACTGAAAGGGCATGGTACACACTATGAGGATATGGAAAAGACTACATATCATGATTGGATTGCATCCATTGAAGAAGGATACCAATGGCTCAATGAACGTTGTGACACCATTTTTGTAACTGGTCTTTCTATGGGAGGAACACTTACGTTATACGTTGCAGAAACATATCCAGATATTAAAGCGATCATTCCAATCAATGCAGCAATCGACATCCAAGACATGGAAAACATGCAACATTCCAACGAACGATTTCTAGACGCCATAGGTTCAGACTTAAAGAATTCGGATGTGAAAGAACTTGCCTATGACAAAACTCCGGTTCAATCCTTAAAAGAAATTGTGTTACTGATGAAAAAAGTAAAAGAAAATCTTCATACTGTCACATGTCCAGCACTCATCTTTGTTTCAACAGAAGATCATGTCGTTCCACCCGACAACTCTCAAATTATTTATGATTCCATTTCATCACGAGACAAACAGATCATACAGTTAAAGAACAGCTACCATGTGGCCACACTCGACAACGACCAACAACTAATCATTGATGAAACACTGAAGTTCATAGACAAAATACTTAATAAAGTAAACGCATAATGCCATGTGAAAACCCGAATCTAATCAGAGATTCGGGTTTTTTTCGTGCTTAGAACCGAGAATTTTCATTCATATAATGACTAGCAGAAAGGGAAGGAGAGAAGTGTACTTTGTACGCATCTCCAAGCTCTCTTTGTAATTTATCGGAAAGAGTTTGACCGAATTGATTATGCTCAGCCTCAAGCTCTAAACCATTTTCACATAATCTATCATTGTGCCAATCTATCCATTTACCATATTGCATCGCCCAATTCTGCACTTCCTCTTTAAGTTCTAATGAAAGTGGCATGTTATCTAACTCTAAATTACAGTTACACTGATTACACCAGATTGGGTCGGTATCAACATCAGCTTCTAATTTCATTTCATTTTTAGAACAACACAACATATGCACCACACTCCATTTAACGATCTTGTTATAAAGTTCCTTTTACATAATAATCTCTAGGAATAAGAAAGGAAAGAAACAAAGAAACGAGAATGGATAATAGGAGTCTAAATGTATAAAGTTCAAAACAGGAAGTAAATAAAAAAGCAGGAGAGTGAAATGTATGGTGCATGTGAAACATCTTTTAGCCGATCAACTGTTAGCCAATGCCAACGACGCAAGCTGGTATCTGCCTTTTAATGAATCAGTCGAAAATTTAACAGAGGAAGAAGCCTTTTGGAGACCAAACGATCATTGTCACAGTATCGCTGCAATTGTTCAGCATCTTCTGTATTGGAATAAGACGTGGCAAACCCGTTACATGGAGTCTCATGTACAAGCGGTACCTTCTATTGGTAATAATGAAAAAAGTTTTGTGATACCAGAACATCAAAGTTTCTCACAGTTAAAAGAACAGCTCTTAGATGTTCTTTTGCGATGGCAGACGTTACTATCTGAAGAGAGAGTAGAAAGTGAAGTGAATGGTTTTCCTGTACCGGCAAAATGGTGGGAACTCATTGGGAATGCTGCAACACATAATGCGTACCACATTGGACAGATCATTATGATTCGAAAGCTGCAGAAAAGTTGGAAAAGGGAAGCAGTGAAAGCATAAATAAAGAGCATAAAAGCCCTCCTAAACACAGGAGGGCTTTTGGGTGATTAAAATGGGAAACTTGTAAGGTTAATGAATGCTAGTGCTTCTTTTTCATCCATAAATGCTTTTACCTTATCTTGTGTTCCTGTGTTCTTGGAGATGCGGTTGATCTGCATCTGTTGGATGATATCTTTACAGATTACTACGTTTTTCTCAACGTTTTGAGCGACAACGTTCATCAAATCAGACCAAACCTGTTGGACGTCTGGTTTGTATGGACCAATCAGTTCTCGATTATCAACGATAAAGTACTTAATGCTTGGGCTGCTTACTTCTTTTTTAACTTTCTCTGCGATCTCTGTAGCTTCTTCGATCGAGATCATTGTTGTAGTAGCTCTCCAATAAAAAACTCCATTCTGTACCTTTGTTACGGCTTTAGTTGCGTTCATACTACATTCCTCCAATATATTTTTATTTTACTAACCCGTTTTCAATAAAGATATCATGTGCAGCATAAACCGCATTAATTGCTCGCGGGAAACCTGTATACGGTGCCGCGTGTAGAATGATTTCAAAGATTTCTTCTTTTGTCAGGCCAGCATGTAAAGCTGCATTGATGTGAAATTTAAGTGCAGATTCTGTATTTCCTTGAGCGATCAGTATGGAAAGCGTGATGATTTCTTGTTGTTTAAGGTCAAGTACGTCTCTTTCGTATATCTCTTTATGAAGCTTTGTTGCGAGATTTCCTAGATCAGGGAAGACTTGTTGTAGATCCTTCATGATCGTTACACCACTTTGACCTGAAAGGTTTTCAAGGCTTTTCATTTCATCTATTTTTATGAACACTTCATTCACCTCCTCGGTTAACCTCTTTGTAAAGTAGGGGGAATTTCTTCTTGATCTACCATCACTTCAATGACAGTGGGACCATCATGATGGTTCAATCCATCTTTTATAGCAGTCTTTAATTCTTCTAGTGTCCAACATTTGTATGCATTAGCTCCCATAGCTTCACTGAACTTCTGGACATCAAGTTCTTGTTTGAAACGCGTTCCTTCGGCTTTCCCAACGTTTTTAGACATCCCTTTATCAACCATGTCCAGTCGTCCGTTATTAAAGATCACAAACAAAGTAGCTGCTCCAAGATCAACAGCAGTGGATATCTCATTACCATGCATAAAGAAGCAGCCATCACCTGCTAAACAAACAATGGATTTTTCAGGTTTACTCACTTTCGCTCCGATACTATAACCGATCGCATGTCCCATCGCTCCAAATACATCATCAAAGTAAAATGTTCCAGGCACAGGAAGAGAGAGGTGTTTGATGGCATAAAACGAATGGCTACCGTCGTCACCAAAGAAAACCGTTTCAATCGGTAATGTTTCTCCATCCCATAGATCTAACAAGTTTTTAATGTTACTTGCTGCATCTCCAAGGATGTGATGTGTTTCTGCTGGAATCGACTTACCAATGAAGGTATGATCATAGTCGAAATGAATGATAGTCTCAGGATAACGGGATGGATCTAAACCTACGATTGACATGTCCGATAACTTAGAACCTATGACGATTACAAGGTCACTTTTTTGAGTCAGATAGTCTGCTGCTCGATCAGAACCCCCAAGGCCAAAGCCATCAAGTGAAAGCTCGTGAGTAGTAGGAAACGTGCCTTTTCCACCAGGTGTCGTCATAACAGGAATGTTGAAAGCCTCTGCAAACTGTATGACTTCTTCGTATGCTTGCGAAGCGTGGACACCTTTTCCTAAGATCATCACTGGACGTTTAGCGTCTTGAATACTAGATAACGCATGATGGAGAACCTCTTTCGTCGCTACCATGTGTGGCGCTATTTTCGGTTGCAAAACAAATGGTTCTATCTCTTCTAGTAATACATCCATCGGAATAGAGAGATGAACCGGTCCTTTTACCCCGTGAAGCGCTTTTTCAATGGCATGAGTAAAGTAGTTCTGAAACGATTCTGCACGATCAACCCTAGCGCTAAATTTTGTGACAGGATCAAACATCCCAACAAGGTCCGTACCAAAAGAGGTGGAGTCTTGCCCGAATGGTTTTCAGATGTCTTTTGCAGAAGGTTGTCCGGTTATAAACAATACGGGTAGATGCCAAGCTTTGGCTTGAGCAGCAGCTGTTAATAGATTCGTCCCTCCAGGTCCTGAAGTTCCAATCGTAACACCGATTGTTTGATTCATAAGTGAGTAACCAGATGCTATATATCCAGCTCCACCTTCATGTCTTGCTAGGTTAAATGGAATACCTTGTCGATCAAGTTCAAGTAGAATCGGTACGACAGCTTTACCTGGTATACCAAAGGTGTGTTTCACGCCCAATTGTTTTAAATTCATGGCAAGGACGTCTACAATTCTTTTCATTCATTATCTCCTTCGTCATTAAAAAAACGATCTATTGAATCGTCCAAATAGATCATTTTCTATACGTTTTGCAACCCAGCTGTTATAGGATCTACAACATATTTGTTGGCTTTCGGTCCCCGTTTTTTAACGGGTAAGCCATTCAATTTTTATTAACAGTAGATATACTAGTATCACAAGTAATTTATCGGTAAGAAATAAACATTTGTTAAGTTATTAATTGAAGAAAATATTAAGAAGTTTAAGTGGTCATTTCTATCTTTAGAAAAATCCTCTGAAAGAAAGGAGAAAAGATATTTTTGAAAAACATGTCTCGTAAATCTACAATATATGCCAACGATAAAGTGGTAAAAATAAAAATCTACAATGGAGTTAGTTATGATAAACATTCTTAAGAATTCTTAAGGATTATTCCTCTTAATTCTTTAGGTTTGAATTATAGAATGACTATACATTCAAACAATCGGAGTGAATAATCGTGAAATTTTTGTCTTTTTTAGCACAGTATATAAGTAATCCCCGTTCAGTAGGGGCCATTCTTCCAAGTTCAAGTTATCTAGCTGATAAAATGGTAAAGAGTATCAATTTTGAGCAGGCAAGATACATTCTAGAATACGGACCGGGAACTGGTGTTTTCACAGAAAAGCTGCTTCAGAATCGAAATCCTAACACGGCTATTATCTTAATTGAAAGCAATGAGGAATTCTACAAAATACTTGTACAGAAATACAAAGAGGTGGATAATCTCTTCATACATAATGGATCAGCTGAAAAGGTTGACTGGTACCTTGAAAAATGTGGCATTCCCTATGTAGATTACGTGATATCAGGACTTCCCTTTGCCAGCTTACCAAAGGCTGTTTCACATAGAATCTTGTTTAAAACTTCAAAAGTATTAAGAAAGAATGGAAAGTTTGTTACGTTTCAATATTCAAACGTAATGAAAGCATATATTGAACAGTTCTTTTCAAAAGTGGACGTAAGTATCGAGATCAGAAATGTTCCACCTGCTATGGTATTATGTTGTTCATTAGAAGAAGAAAAGATGGAGGGGACTTATGCAATCTAGAGTCTTAATCGTTGATGATGATAGTGATATTCGGAATTTGATTTCCGTTTATTTAGAAAATGAAGGAATGTATACGGTTCAGTCCGAAAATGCAATAGATGCGTTAGCACAATTGGAGAAGAAGGATTTTGATCTTATCATATTAGATATCATGATGCCAAAGATGGATGGGATCCAAGCGTGTATGAGAATAAGGCAGGAGAGAAATATGCCGATTATTATGCTCTCTGCCAAGTCTGAAGATATGGACAAGATTCAAGGTCTTGCTGCAGGTGCAGATGATTACTTATCAAAACCGTTTAATCCTTTGGAGTTAATGGCACGTGTGAAATCCCAGCTCAGAAGATATCGAAAATACAACCAGGATACTGATTCAAGTAGGGAGTTCATTGAGATTGGAGATCTGAAGATCAATACAGAAACCCGTCAAGTATGGGTGAGAGGGAAAGATGTCAGACTCACACCGAAAGAGTTCTCTATTTTAGAGCTGCTTGCCCTCAATAAAGGCATCGTTATGAGCATTGAGAAGATATATGAAGCGGTGTGGCAAGAAGAATTCTATAAGTCAGACAGTACTGTCATGGTTCATATAACAAAGATAAGAGAAAAACTCGAAGAAGATCCGAAGAGACCCATCTATATTAAAACGGTTTGGGGAGTCGGCTATAAAATATGAGAATAAAGCGGATTAAAATATCATTACTTGTAAAACTTCTTGCAGCAGTTGCTGTTAGCTTTTTTGTATCGACTGTGGTTATGATTATTATCTCTCAAATTATTTTGCATTTCTTTAATCTTCAATATCTTACGATTGAAGATATTGGTGCAACTACCTATAATGTTATCGTTTTTCTGATTTTTACTTTTGTTATTTTTTCTTTTATTGTTACCTTCTTAGCATTGATACGAAACAAAATACTTTATATAAAGCGTATTACAGAAAGTATTAATGAAATCGCCAACGGAAAATTGGGATTGACGATTGAAATGGAAGGAAACGATGAATTAAGCAAGCTTGCCGAAGATGTTAATAGTATGTCAAAGGAATTATCAAGTAAGTTTGAATATGAAAGACAACTTGAGATAGCGAAAAATGAATTGATTACAAATATATCCCATGATTTGCGTTCCCCTTTAACATCCATCATAGGGTATTTGGACTTGCTGAGAAAGGGGAATTATTTGGGCCAAGATCAACTAAGAGAATATCATGATACGACTTACTCAAAATCAAAGCAGCTTGAAGCTCTAATCAATGAGCTTTTTGAATATACTCGTTTGACAAGTCCAGATGTAAAATTAGACATTAAAGATGTAGACATGACGGGTTTATTAGAACAATTGATCGGGGAATACGTTCCGATCTTTGAAAAGGAAGACCTAACTGTTGTAAAGAAAATACCAGAAGATGAAGTTCTAACTTCTATGGATATTGAAAAAATGGTCCGTGTTTTTGACAATCTTTTTATGAATGCTATTAAGTACAGCACGAAACCTTCTATTGTCAAAGCTACCTTTGACATACAATCCAATTATGCTGAATTTAGGCTGTCCAATCAAACAGAAAGACCAGAAGTACAAGATATTAATCAATTATTTGAACGTTTTCTAGTAGGAGACAAAGCTCGAAGCGAGCGTGAAGGAACGGGACTTGGACTTGCTATTTCAAAAAGGATTGTAGAACTACATGGAGGTCATATACGAGCGGAGTATATGGATGGCTGGCTCACGATTATTATCAAACTTCCAATTTGATCAAAGCTTATGAAGCATGCTTCATAAGTTTTTTTAGTTGGGAAAAGTTAAGAATCGTTAAGAATATTCCTAAGCTTTTCTTAAGATTTGTTTTACATAATAAATGTAACAGAAAGAAAAGGGGTTGGATGTTCATTGAATTTAAAAATGCAACGAAGTACGTTTGTATATAAAATCTTTAATCCAGATAGGTATTACTTTATAACACATTTAGGAATACTGTTCGTTTCCATATATCTTCTCTCTCAATCGCTAGCTACATTTGAACCCGTGTATAGGACAATTTTATTAATCACTGGGTATAGTGTTATTATCCTTTTAATTACATCTTATATATTGAAGCGGGAAACATTTTTCGAAAAAATGAAGACGATTTCTATCGTGTATAGCATAATAATGGCTGCTATTTTTCTCACATATAGTATGAGTCGAATAATGGTTACCATTGATAACAAAGGGTTAGAGACGATCTTAAACGAGAAAATGGAGCTTGCCAAGCTTATTTATTTTTCTGTGTGTTATGCTCAACCCATTATCTTGCCCGTTCCAGAAATCGTAACTGTCGTTGCTGGAAGTGCTGCTTTAGGTCCGTTCACCGCTTTTATATTAGGCTTCATGGGAGCTGTATTAGGAATTTTCACGATGTTTTATTTATCTCGAATTTTTGGAATGAAGATGGTGCATCGATTAGTTAATGAAAAACAATTAGATCAATATCATCGTTTTGTTAAGAAGAATGAAACATGGATCTTGATTTTGTTGTTCATTGTTCCTGTGTTGCCAGATGAAATCATTTGTGTTGGAGCAGGAGTGAGTGGTGTTAAAGTGAAACGCTTTGTGCTCATAGCAGTTCTCGCAAAACTTCTTACTACATTCTCATTGGCTTATTCTTTACGATTGACGGATATATTTTAAAAAGGTATGTGGTCATTACCTGCTCGTATAAAAGTGAGCTAGGTATAATAGTAACCTTTCAAATGGAGTCAGCCATCATTTAATTAGTAATAAAGCTCGTATAAACCGAGCTTTATTCCTATTACGTATCAAAATAGCTTTAATCTATCAGACATTACATCCAATGGAAGAATATCTCCTTTACTTCCATAATGCTTAATTCTCAAATATTCCCCCCACACGCGTTTTCTTCCTACTTCTGTTTCCGCCCAATTGTTTCTGTTCACTTCGGTTCCGTTGTAAACAGTATTAAATGTAAAAGGAATGTACTTAATTAGACTTGGCAAATGCTTTTTGAGGGTTCTTATTTGTCTTCCTGTAGCATGACTCTTACAAACAACCATTAAAGTATGTATCTTCGTAAAGTCAAAAATTTCTTTAGCACAGGTTACGTTTTCAAGTGAATTAGTAGATTTTTCTTCAATGAAAATGTTCTTTAAAGGAATTCCTGCACTTTCTAAATAGGACACAATTACTCGTGCTTCAGATACCTCACGATCTGTATTGCCGTCCCAATCGGGATGAGGGAGACCTGTTAAGCTTCTTCCTCCAGTAACAATAATTGTTTCTATGTAGTTAAGATTATAAGCTTCAATGACTTTTTCCCAATGGCCACTATGAGTGCCACTAAATACAAATAGTGCATCACATTTTTGAGGTCGTATCTCTCTTTCAAAGGTAATAACAATTAATAACTCTACGTCACTTTCAGTTAAATCTGGAATAACTGGTTCTTTTGGTATCATAATAGAAACTCCTTCGAATTAGGTTTTAATTCTATAATTAACAATATATTACATATAATGCTTTTTGCAAGATTTTTTTCTGTTTTTATCTTGTTTTTGCTCTTTTGTGCTTGTTTTTTGATTTAAGATAGAGAATGTAGGGAAATCGAAAGAGAACTATTTAAAAATAAAACGACCGATTCAAGTAAATTGAATGGGTCGTTTTGTAAACTTATATGAGTGCATCTTACGTTTTAGGAAATGTAAACCCTTCACCAAACACATCTCTTACATCATGAACCACAACAAATGCTTTTTCATCAACGCGTTGAATCATCTTCTTTAATAAGAATAGCTCTTGTTTGTTGATCACGACGTATAAGATATCTTTTGCTTCCTTCGAATAATGTCCTCTTGCATTAATAAGGGTAACGCCGCGGTCCATCTCATCGCTTACTTTTTTTGCGATTTCGTCAGTATTATTCGATATGATCGTAACAGCTTTTCTTGTATCGAACCCGTCAATCAGGTAATCCAAGATCTTAGTGCTAATATAAATGGATATTCCCGTGTACATCGTGTTTTCAATCCCAATAACAAAGGCGGATCCTCCAACGACAAGAATATCGAAAACAAACATCGTCGTACTCACGCCCCAGCCAAAATGCTGATTTAGCATCCGAGCAATAATGGTTGAGCCTCCAGTTGTACCACCTGATCGTAAGACAAGGCCTAATCCGATACCGATGAAAACCCCTGCGAAAACAGTACCAAGCATAATATCAACTGGTTTTCCGAGACCTTCTGTTAAATGTATAAAGAGAGAGGTAAAGAAGATAGCAATCATCGTATACCACGTCACTCGTTTATTTAATACTTTATAACCAATGGCTAGAAGTAAACCGTTCATAATAAAGTTTGTTAGTCCCGGTGACCAACCTAGTACATAATAAAGAGTCATTGAAATCCCGGTAACGCCGCCTTCACCAAGTTCGTTTGGAATGGCGAACCAATTTACTCCAAGGGCGAAGAACAGGGATCCAATGATAATCAAAGTAATTTCTTTTCTTGTGTGGTTCATCTTATCACTCCGTTCAAGCTAAATACCTAGGATAATATATCACAGACAATTAGTTTGAACAAGATTGTTCTACAATTTTGTTCAAACCAATATGAACTATGTTAGAATAAGGGAAAAGAACAATTAGGCAGGTAGTTGAACATGCGTAAAGAGACAGTTGAACAAAAAGTATATCATCTAATAAAAAACGCCATTTTAAATAGACAAATTGCACCAGGTAACCAGCTGTTTGAAAGTGCCATTGCACAGAAGGTGAATGCGAGCAGAACACCCATTCGAAGTGCAATCATGAAGCTAGAATCAGAAGGCCTAGTGAATGTAATTCCGAATAAAGGAGCATTCATCGTTCAGCCTACGATTGAAGAGATGGTACAAGCCTTTGAGATGAGAAAGACGTTAGAGGAAATGGCCATCAGAAAAGGTTTCTCCAATCTTGCAGCGGATGAAGTCAAACAACTCAAGCAACTTTTGAATGAAATGAAGAGCGCTTATAAGAATCGCAGTATCGTACCTTACCAAGAAAAGAATAATGAATTTCATCTCATAATAGCTAAAGCTAGTGGAAACAGCTATTTAATCGAATTTATGAAGAAGATTTTGAGTCAGATTACAACATATATGGTTCTTTATGATGTTTTTAATGGAGATTCCAACAATGAAGAGCTAGACATTCTTGAACACGAGCAGATGATTCTTTACATTGAGAACGGAGAAAAGGAAAAAGTAAAAAACTTACTTCTCCAACACCTAGATCATAGTTTAACGAAGCTTCAACAGGATAAATTAAATTATCAGTCTCTAACAACTTTGTTTTAGTTCAGTCTGCTTCCAAAGAATAAAGGAGATTTTGTATGGATCAAACAGAATCACAGGGAAAAATTATTATCCTTAATGGTACACCTCGATCGGGCAAATCAAGCATCGCCTCTGTCATTCAAAACAATTTTGAAGGAGTATGGATGAACATTGGAGTAGACCGGATTATGGATATGACACCAGAGAGGTTTCAACCAAGTATAGGTTTACGACCAGGAGGCGAGCGGCCAGATTTAGAGCCCTTCATACAAAAGGTGTATCTTGCCATGTACAAATCAATTGTTGCTTTCTGTCGTGAGGGTTTGAATGTTGTAGTTGATGTGGGTCACCATGAAGGGTATTCGGTAAAGCGTAAAATTCTTCAACAAGCTTCTCATATTCTTAACTGTACGCCAGCATGGTTGATTGGTGTGCGGTGTCCGATTGAAACCGTCATGAATCGGAGGATAGAGAGTTGGAAATTAGGCTATACTCCAGAAGGCGAGGTTCCAACACCTGTTGCACTATGGCAGCAACTTGTTCATGAACCGGGTATATATGATTTAGAAGTGGACACCTCTATACTTACTTCAGAAGAATGTGCAGAGCAAATTCATGAAATAGTGTATGGAGGATCTAAACCTAAAGCGCTCGAAATCGTACAGAATCTCACTTAAGAATACGAAACAAGCTTAAAAATAGTTAATCATTTTTGATTTTCAAACACATGATTTATAATAGTCTTCATAATATCTTGTAAAATCTGAGGGATGTACAATTGAAAATAAAAGATAACAAGTCCAAATATTACGCGAAAATTTCATTAGGAGTCATGGGTGGAGGTTTTCTTGCCACGTTTCCATTTCAGGATTCTATAGCAGGTCAAGTCCTTCAGGGAGGATTTGAAGCAGGATTAGTAGGTGGCTTGGCAGATTGGTTTGCCGTTACGGCACTTTTTCGTCATCCTCTAGGTCTTCCAATACCTCATACTGCGTTACTTCCTAAAAATCGTGATCGCATGCTTAAAGCGATCATTAATATGCTTGAGAACGACTGGCTAACAAAAGAGAGTATCCAAAATAAAATAAAAGATATGAATATAGCGGATAAGGCAGTACACGAATTAGAGCAAAGGTTAGAATCACCTTCCTTTCATAAAGGGGTACAGTCTTTGGTTATTCATCTCATAAATGAAATTGATCCTGAAAAACTTACACCCGTTTTAGAAAAAGAGTTAAAAGACCATTTGCATGGTGTAGACATTAAGCCTGTACTAGACAAGATGGTGAACGAAGTACTTAAAAGAGAGCTGGATGCAAAAGCATTGGATTATGTGTTGGTTGAAACTGAAAAATGGTTGAAGAAAGAAGATACCAAAAACAAGATAGGAACACTAGCCAAACAATTGCTTGATAACACGAAGGCAGACGGCTTCATGAAGATGGCTATTCAATCTTTTAGTCAAATGATCAATGCAGAGAAGTTAGGGAACATGTTGCAACCTTTCTTCCTTAAAAGAATTGTACTTCTTCAAGAGCCAAATAATCCGTATCGAAAAGCGGTTCTTGATAAAATACACAATGAAATTAAGAATGTAAATGAGCGAAGTGAACTTCTAGCAGAACTTGGAGAGTGGAAGAACACTATTGTAGCAGAGTGGAATCCGACAGATCAGTTAAGTTCTTTACTAGTAAAAACGAAAGTAAAATTTATTCAACTGGCAGAAGATGAAGAATGGATTAAGCGTCATATAATCACAATGATCAAAAACCAAATTCAAGCGCTTAAAGAAGATTCTATCAAAATGATGAAAATTGAAGGCTGGATTCAAAACCAACTATCGCTCATGGTTGAGAAGTATCATGCGAAGATTGGCCAACTTGTAAAAGAGAATCTTGAAAAATTAGATAATGAGACTCTGATAAACATTATTGAAAATAATGTTGGAAAAGATCTGCAATGGATCAGGGTAAACGGGGCAATCTGTGGATTCTTAATCGGAATAGTTTTAACTACTTTTAAGATGGTCGTTTAACTTTTCAACATATGAAGAAGACCGAACCAAGGTTATTTTTGTAACTATTGGTTCGGTCTTTTTATGCTTACGTGCATTTAACTTAAAGATTTATCCGATACGGGTGAAGAAAGCCTGATTAACGTGGAAGGTTGTCCAAATGTCATGGAATCATCTATAAAACGTTCTAAAGATTCTACGGACTGGGTCACGATTTTAATAAGGTAGTTATATTGTCCAGCTAGGCGGTGGCATTCGATTACATCAGGATGGTCTTTGCAGAATTCAACAAAAGGCTTACATTTTGTATTGTCGTACAGAATAAACGCCATAATCGGTTTATTCATTTTTTCAGGATTAATAATCGCCTTATAACCTTCAATAATTTGTTTATCCTCAAGCTTTTTTACGCGTTCGTGAACGGCAGGATTCGAAAGACCAATTTTCTTACCTAATGCCGTTATGGAAATGCGAGCATCTTGCTGCAAATGTAAAAGGATCTCTTTATCTATTTCGTCCATACTTATTTCTCCTCGACTTTAAATATTCAGGTATAATTCATCTTTTTCCGAGAGTTTTAATGAAATTCATTGGAAATAGCGTAATTATTCCATGTAAAAGCATATCTGGAAAAAATATAATATATGTAGGAAGTAATTACAACAAAAAGGGGTTTAAAACAATATGTTAGAGATGAGAATGCAATGTGAAAAATGTTCTGTAGAGCTTCATGAAAAGTCGGATGCTTACATATGTGTTCATGAATGTACGTACTGTTCAACTTGCACATCAGAAATGAATCATGTCTGCATGAATTGTAACGGAGAACTGGTTAGGCGCCCAAAAGCAGGTGCTCAAATCCTAAGTTGTTCAATAAGTAAATAAGATAGGGGAAGTCGCATTTTAGCTTTTTTATTCCGAATATTAATAGAATGGGTTTAATAGGTTACGAGTTTGGTAATACTATTAATAACAATAAACTCATTTTAGGAGGAACTAAAATGCTAACGACAACTGTAAACTTGAGTGAATATGCAGGAAACAAGGATTTTGATTTGAATGGTTACATATCTCAATTAATATCTACACCTTCAGAGAAGAAATAACGAATGGCAGCCTTTAAGGCTGTTTTTTTGTTTTACAAAAAAAATTTCCATAAAACTGTTAGAGAAGAATCATTGGAAAGCCTTACCTCTTTAAGTAACATGAAAAATAAAGTTAAGATATGAGGAGGTAATATGATTCTAGATACAGATGTTAAGTGGTTTATGTTTATTAATGAACGTGTTTCAACTTATCCGCTAATAGATCATTTAATGATTTTCTTTGCCGAATACGTTCAATATGCATTTGTTTTATTATTGATCATGCTGTGGTGGAGAAATAAAAAGAATGATAGGGTAATTGTATTTCAAGCCTTGTTTGCATTCTCATTATCATACTCAGTGAATCGACTGATTGAGTTGTTCATTTATCGAGAGCGGCCTTTTATCACTCATGACATCGTACAATTGGTAGAGCATACTGCGAACTCGTCTTTCCCTAGTGATCACGCATCATCTGCAATCTCCATTGCTGTCACACTCATATTAGTAACAATAAGATTTAGGTATTTATGGTGTATGATCGCTATCTTGATCACATTTTCACGAATATGGGTTGGGGTTCATTACCCATTGGATGTGATAGCTGGTGCGTTGAACGGGATCCTTATTGCACTTGTTACCCATTTTCTTCTTATTAAACAGAAAACAATAGCTGATTTTCTTAGAAGACCTATCTTTCATTCTTAATGATTTATATCTTCTACAAAAAAAGAATAACAGAGGCTAAGATAATAAGTTAGCCTTTGTTATAAACTTTTGTTCTATGAATAAATCATTCCTTTGTTCCTTTAATAGAAACTGTATGAAAACCCCTAGAATCAGGACCTCTTACTAACGAAACATCCTTAAATCCATTATTCATCATAAATGGCATCACTTGATTTTCTGAAACTTCCTTTACACTTTTCCACGTTTCATTATCTTTACCATTGGAAAAAGTAATAACCACAATTCCGCCAGGCTTTAGAACTCGATAGATTTCTGAAACGATTGAATCTATCTCATTCCAAAAATAAATGGTTTGAATACTGTACAACTTGGTGAACATATTGTCTTGAAACGGAAGATTGTTAAAATTTGCTTCTAGCAGTTTAGCTTTTTGATTGTTAATCGACTTTTTATTGCGAGCAGTAGCCGACCGAATGGCTGTCGCAGAAAGATCGATACCTACAATTTCCTGAACCTGATATTTTTCTGAAATCATTTGTATGGCATAGCCAGCACCACAACCAAGTTCTAAGACACAATCTTGATTTTGTAGCCCTAATAGTTTTATTGTCCACTCTGTTTCTGGTTTATGTTGTCTGACCATCTTTTCAACAATATATGTACCAATTAATCCTTTTGGCGTTTGGTAGTTCTGATCTACATACTCTTTTATAGAATGAAGTAATTTCATTGTTTTCTCCTTTGATATAAAAGCTTGTACTTAACTTATTCGTCTTATTCTAAAATACCCCTGTAAAAGAAGATATAAAAATAGCAAGGATTAACGATAAAAAAGTGAATTACCAGGAGACAATTCAAACATAGTAAGGACGGGTACCTGGTGTGCTAATTACATTTATATAGTAAGCCGATCAAAATCAAACAAGAATATATGAAAGAGCTCTGAAGCATCTTTTAGTATAAAACCTGAAGAAATGTATCAGTACGTAAACAACGATATGTATTGCATACACAATTTGAGTTAATTTTTTTACCTTCAACAAACTATGGTTAAGATATAATATGTTGTACGATGAAAAATTGTGATGCTTTGTCCCTTGACTTTAGATGTACTTGAAAGGATTGAGAGTATTGGATAAAAAACAAGTTACAATCATACCTTATTTACCTGAATTCGCAGAACAAACCGTTAGAATGTGGCGCGATAGTAAGTTCGAAGTAATTGGAGTAAAAGAGACTCATAGTTTTGAAAGTCATATCTATTTTTTGAACAACATCTTAACAAAAGAGTTTATTGTTGAGCTAGCGATTGTTAATGAAAGGGTTGTTGGGATAATTGCTTATCATGATTCAGAAATAAGCCAGCTATATGTACATAATGATTTTCAAAACGCGGGAATAGGTTATACATTGCTTCAACGAGCAAAGGAACGTTCTAATGGGAGTCTAACGTTGTTCACATTTGAAGTGAACAAAAAAGCACAACGATTTTACGAGAAGAACGGATTTAAGGTAATTGGGAACGGACATGAGAACGAAGAGAATTTACCCGATCTTCAGTACGAGTGGAAAGCAAAAAAATAAATGTGTAAGGAAAATGTATTAAGAAGTGGTTCTGATTATGTTTAAAATAACCCTACAAAGCTAGTATAGGAAAACGTGCGCTTTTAAAAAAGTTGCACGTTTTTTTGTTTAAATGGAAAAGAAGGGATAAGTGTTTGAGGTTCAGAATTAAACAATATACTCATGTTTAGCGTTTAAGGAGATAAGGATATGTTCGAAAAAAATTGTTATGATCTCATTTACGATGAACAGAATGGTTTAACACCCTTAGTCGTGATGATGTGTGGAGTAGCGGGTTCTGGGAAAACGACATTCTCACAACAGTTAGAGAAGAAGGGATTTGTTCGGCTTTCCATTGATGAAGAAATATGGTCTACACAGGGTCGTTGGGGAATCGACTTTCCTATGGAGAAATTTGAGGAATACAGAAAAGAAGCTGAAAGTAAATTACGACAGCGGCTAATTCATTACATTCACGAAAAACAACAAGTAGTCATTGACTTTAGTTTCTGGAATCGTTCAAGGAGGATTGAATATAAAAAGCTTATTGAAGAAGCTGGCGGTAAATGGAAGCTTATCTATTTAAAAGTCCACCCAGATGAGTTACGAAAGCGACTAAAGTTACGAAACGAACGTTTTGATGCGAATTCTTTCCCAATCTCAGAGGAACTATTAGTATCTTATCTAACTGGCTTTGAAGTTCCTATGGGTGAAGGAGAAATCGTAGTAGAAAATTAATTGATACATTTGGAAGGGAAAGTTCGTATGTTATCAACTCACAGTTATACCTATAAAACCAAAACTGAAAGAAAAGTAACAATAAGGGAGGCTTGCCTACAGGATGCTGAAAGGATGTTAAAGGCAGCTCCAAAAGCATTAGTGGACGCTCCTTACATGTTAACTACTGTTGAGGATCTTGAAAAATTAAGCCTCGAAGATATCAAAAGGGAGTTAGAATATTACGCGGCAAATGCAAATTATCTTAAACTCGTGGCTGAATATGAAAACGAGATTGTGGGTGTGATTGATTTTAGAAACGGAAACAAAGAAAAAATTGCACATCAAGGTTCTTTAGCGATGACCGTGTTACCTCACTTTCGAAATCTAGGAGTTGGAAGAGCACTCCTGGAATCATTGATCTCTTGGGGAAAGAACAGCAAAACGATCGAAAAGATTTGTTTGGAAGTTATGGAAGACAACCATGGGGCCATACAATTATATAAATCACTGAACTTTGTGGAAGAAGGAAGGAAAGCAAAAGCTGTTAAAATGGACGGTCGATATCAAGATTTAATCATGATGGCTCTATTTGTCTAATACATATTACAATTTATCGTCTTGAGCTACCTAGTGAAAATTAATAATATTGTGAAAAGTTTTAAAGGACAAGGAAGAAATTTCTCTCACCTTGTCCAAAAATCTTAAAATAAAATCTTATAAAGGTTTCATTATTCTTTTTCTTTTATCAAAAGTCACAATCTCAGAATAACCTGAATCCTTTAAGGTCTGCAAATTGTCAGAAACGTGTTTCCCTAGATCGTCTGGAAAATGGGCATCAGAGGATAAAGTGAAAACAACCCCTTTATTAAAAAGTACTGAAAGAAAAGATGGACTTGGACACATCTCTTTTACAGGATAGCGATAGAAGAGACCTGCATTGATCTCAGTTGCCGTGTCTGTTTCAACTAAGGCATCTGCGATTCTATTATAGAAAGGGAGAAGCTTTTCTTCTTCAGGCCGATGATTAAAGACCTTAAGATTATCAAGATGCGCTACAAAGTCAAAAAGGTTACTCCTTATCGCCATTTCAACTACTCCAAAGAACTCTTCATACGTTTTGAGTAGATCTATACTCTTAAATCGGTCTTGTGTCTCTGGGTTATCAAAACCCCAACCATTCAAGAAATGGACCGAACCGATCACATAATCCCACTCTACCAGAGATAAAAGTTCTCTGAGCTCATCCTCACATCCCGGGAAAAAATCACTTTCTATACCCAATCGTAGGATAACGCCTTTTTGTTCCCAACGTTTCTTTGCCTGATTAATAGCTGTAACAAACTCGTAGATGGATTCTGTCATGACCTGGTCAAGCCACTTTTGTTGAAGCGGTCCAATTTCAGGAGATGTAACATCCATATATTTTTCGTAATAAGACCGTGTTTCACGGAATCGGTAAAGATGGTCGACGATCCCGACCTCATTAATCCCCTTATTTAGTGCTTCTTCTAAATAGAGATCGAGCCATTCTTCTGAATAACATCCTTTGTTTAATCTATTATTTATTCTGGTTTCCGCTTTTTTTATCCATTCAATCGTATGTGGTTTTTCTTGTATGGGATGAAAATGATCTAATGCTAGGTTAGTACGGTCTAACCATCGAAAGGAATACGGCCCTTCTTCTAGGTGTAAATGATAATCAACTTTCAATGGATACCGCCTCCTTTGCTACAATCCAATCTATCCCTGTATCTTCTATGCACTGATGCCAGCCTTCAATGGAAGGAATATCCGTGATTATATGATGAAACCGCTCAAGTGGTGCAATCACAGAAAAGGAATGGCTATCAAACTTTGAGTGATCAGCTAACAAATAATTGTTTTGAGCAATTTCAATCATCTTCTTTGAAATCAGAGCTTCTTCGTTATCGTAATCAGTCACAACATCCATAGAAACTCCACCACATGAAATGTAAGCCTTATCGACCCTATATTGTCCTAGAAAATCAATAGCCATAGAACCTGAAACCGATTGTTGAGCTGCATTTAATGTTCCACCAATTAAAATTACGCTACCTTCAAATCTTCTAGTGAAGAGGGAGGTATTCAAGACGTTAGCAGCTGCAATCGAGTTGGTTAATACGGTAAGTTGTTTCACACCCTCAATGGCTTTTGCGAGTTCAAGCGTAGTAGTTCCACCATCAAGGACGATGGTTTCGCCATCTTTAATAGTTGTAGCTGCTTTTTGCCCGATCTGTTTTTTTTCATAAGCGCTGGTGTTCTGTCTTTTTGTAAAAGGTGGTTCATAGTGCATGCTAGATGATTTAACCGCTCCTCCATGCACGCGTTTTAAGATACCTTGTTGCTCTAATTCATCTAAATCTCTTCTGATGGTCTCTGGTGTTACTCCAAACTGATCCGCTAATTGAGTAACAAAAACCTTACTATTCGTCTCAAGTTGATTCATGATCTCAATCCGTCTTTTTTCGGAAACGATGTTCATGTTAGTGGAATCACATCCTCTTTTGATAGATAAAGGGTTTTAACATCACCGCTCTTCGTATATTCTTGACTTCTATGCAGATGTTCTGCCGAAAAGTGTTGAGTTCCCGTTTTTAACTGATATCGAACAACATTACCGAGTAACGAAACTTTTTGTACTTCACCTGTAACCTCGATTCCATCACCGTGAATGTTCGTTTCAGTAAAAGCTTCAGGGCGGATACCAAATAAACTTCCCTGGAACCCAGCATCGAAACCTACAATTTGTTGAAGTTCATCCGCATGTAACACGTTATAATGACCCATGAATCTTGCGACAAATTCACTATTTGGACGTGTATATATCTCGACAGGAGAGCCACTCTGTGCGATTTCACCATTGTTCATCAAGAATATACGATCAGAAATCGCCATTGCTTCTTCCTGATCATGGGTAACGAAAACCATTGTAATCCCTAGTTTTTGTTGGATGTCTCTGATCTGATTTTGAAGTCTAGCACGGATCTGAGCATCTAAAGCACTCAAGGGTTCATCTAAAAGAAGAACTTTTGGTTCTACAACTAGTGCTCTAGCCAATGCTGCCCGTTGTTGCTGTCCTCCAGATAACTCACGTGGATAGGAACGTTCCTTCCCATTTAAGCCGACAAGGTCTATCATACTTTTCACTTTCTTTTCAATCTCAGTTTTATTCAACTTTTTCATTCTCAAACCAAAAGCAATATTATCTTCTACGGTTAAGTTCGGAAAAAGAGCGTATGATTGAAAGACCATTCCTACTTCTCGGTCCTTTGGATTCATCGATATGACCTCTTTATCATCAATCACAATTGATCCGTTGTCGGGATCCACTAACCCTGCAATGGAGCGGAGGAGGGTTGACTTTCCGCAACCACTCGGGCCGAGGAGGGTGACGAGTTCACCTTCTTCAATGGATAAAGAGAGTTCTTTTAATACGTTTACTTCACCAAAGGCTAAAGAAAGGTTGTTGATTGTTAAAAAACTCATACGATCGGCTCCTTTTTCTTTAATTTCAAGGTTCCTCTACGACTAAACCTAACCATAATCCAACTTAGTACGAGTAACAATAAGAAATATGAGACGACGATAGCACTGGATAGGTGGCCAGATTCTCTCAAGCGACGGTACAAATAGATCTGAATCGTTTCAAAACTTCCGCCTACTAGAATATTTGCAAGAACAAACTCACCGAACAATACAGAAAATGATAAGAGTGAACTTACCATAATTCCAGGTGTTATGTTCGGTACAATCACTTTCCAAAAAGCTGTACTTCGAGAAGCACCTAACAGTTCAGCTGCCTCTACAAGTGTTTTTGCGTTTACCGTTCTTAAACTATTTCGTACACCTTGATACATAAAGGGAAGGATAAGAACAAAATAAGAACCTGCAAGAACAATGACCATTGGTATACCACTCTTTGAATAAATACTTAATAACCCGACTGCGGCTACTACTCCTGGCATTGCATATGGAAAAAGAACGATGGTCTGTAGCCACTTTTCATATTTAGGAGCATAAACCGTAATGGCGAATATAGCAGGTACCATGATTAAAATAGAAACGATCATCGTTCCTCCTGTAAGCTGGATCGTTCGCCATAGTGCGTCAATAAAACGTGGATCGTTATATAGGTCTACAAACCATTTTAGTGTTAATCCTTCTGGAAGAATCGTCTTGTTCCACGTTGTAGATAAGGAATAAAGAAAAGTCGCTAATAATGGAATAAATAGATACAAAAATGTTATCGTTACAATGATTTTATGGGTACGCATGTTTTCCTTCACGCTAGGTCCCTCCTAACAAGGCGCATCAGCCATTCATTGATCAGAAGAGCGATGATCATGGAAACTCCTAAGAATACCGCAAGCGCACTACCTAATTCAGGTTGTGCGAAAATATCACCTGATATCAAAGCTCCGATCCTTATCGGAAGGAGGTTGAAATTACTCCCAACAAGCGCATAGGCCGTTGCATAAGCTCCCATCGCGTTTGCAAAAAGGATACTAAAGGTTCCTGCGATCCCTGGTAAGATGAAAGGAATCCCAATCTTCAACCAAAACTGCAGGGGAGAAGCACCTAATAAAGTAGCTGCTTCTTTCCACCTTTTTTCGATCCCAAGGTAGATCGGGTACAAGAGCATGATAGCAAGCGGAATTTGAAAATAGATATAAATAATGACTAGTCCAAACCAAGAGTATAGATTAAATCCTTGAAGAAAACCGATGCTCAGCTCGTTAAACAATATCGTAAACAATCCGCTTGTCCCAAGTAAGACAATATAAGCAAATGCGAGAGGGACACCAGCGAAGTTTGAAGTCATATTTGCGAGTAACAACAAACGTTCTTGCACTTTTGGTGAAAACTTTGTAAACGAATAAGCAACGAAGACGGCTACAAGTATGCCAATAAGACTGGCTGTGAAAGAAATCAATACCGAATTTCCTATTGCTTGAAGATAAAACTTATTTGTAAAAACTTCAGTGTAGTTGAATAGAGAAAAACCGGCTTCACCATTTTTTTTAAAGCTTGAGATGATCATCGCAATGAACGGAAGAAATAAGAAACCAATAATTAAAACAAAAAAGGGTGTTGCGGTTAGCCATAGAAATCCATTTGTTTTTTTCTTCATCTGTTATAACCACCTTACGTTACTGATTCAATAAACCAGGAAGTTCAACTTTTATCATCTCTTTAGAAGGAGATATCCCTAACAAGTGACAAGCTAGTGGTGCCAAATTCAACTGTCTGACCACCTGATCATAATCATCAGGTCGTACTTTATCGGATATCACGAGAAGAGGAACATCTCTCACATCATTCAGTGTTCCACCATGGTCACCGTCATCGTTCATGCCATGATCGGCTGTAATGATAATCTGATAACCATTGTCTATCCACTGAGGCAAGATATTAGCCAATATAATGTCCGCACGAATGGCCGATCCTCTGTACTCTTTAGAATCTGCTGTATATTTATGTCCCGTATCATCAATGTTCATAGAGTGCACATATAAAAAATCAGGTTGATACGTTTCCATTAGATGGTGTGCATCTGCAAATAAATGAGAGTCAGGATAGTGATCTTCTGAATAAAAAATACCATGTTGAATGGCTCTATCTTCGTCATTTTGAAAACGGTCGGTTAACTGTACAAATGGTGCTTTGTTGTATAGTTCGCTTACCCAATAGTAGGAAGCTGTTGCGTTTGTTAATCCGTTCTTTTTTGTTAGATGAAACAAACTTTCTTCTTTTGATAAACGAACCGTCTGATTCGTTAATATGCCATTTTTATGAGGTAAAGTACCAGTAAGCAAGACCTCATATAGAGGTCTCGACATACTTGGCACTTCAGATTTAACAAGATAACGAGCAGCTATTTTCTGTTCGACTAAGTGACCTAGATAGCCCATCTGTTCAACGGCTGTTTGATATTGAAGGCCATCTAACATGATAAACGCTAGTTTATTTGACATTGATGAGAACCTTCTCTTGCCACATTTGTGGTAGTGATTTCATCGTTTCATCCCACTTTTTCATATCTTTAACGGGCTTTGCATTTTTGTACATATCTTCTGGAAGTAACTTGCTTTTAGCATCTGCTGGAATTTCTACGTTTTCACGTATCGGACGTGCATATCCTCGTGCCAGGTTGGCTTGTCCTTCGTCAGAGAGAATAAATTCTCTTGTTAACTTAGCAGCATTAGGATGTTTTGCGTCCTTATTGATAATGGTTGTATAACCACTTACAACAGAAACATCGTTCGGAATTGTTACTTCAAAACGGTTTTTATCAATTTGATCGCGATAACCTAGAGAATTGAAATCCCATAAGATCGCGACGTCTACTTCACCTTTTTCTAAGTTTGCAACCGTAACATCAGAAACGGAGAGTCTGTTATCTTTCGCAAGTTTAGCGAAATACTTAATTCCAGGTTTAATATCTGTTTCATCTCCGCCATTTGCCATAGCAGCCGCTAGAACAGCAAATTGTGCTTGATTTGCCTTCATGACGTCTCCAACCGCGACTTTATAGTTTCCTTTTTCTAAGTCAGCCCATGACTTAGGGGGATTCTTAACACGGTCTTTATCAGTAATAAATGAGATGGTACCCTGGTAACTTGCAGCCCAATGACCTTCTTTATCTTTTGCCCATTTCGGGATGTCATCCCAATTTTCGGTCTTATAGGGTTGTGTCAATCCTTTTTCTTTTGCAAGAGGTCCGAACGATAAACCAACGTCTCCTATATCCGGACCACCTGGGCCAGCTGATTCAAATTTTGCTAACTCCTCAGCACTAGACATGTCGGTGTCCTTATGATTAATTCCGTATTTTGTTTTGATGTCTTTCCACGTTTCAATCCAGTTTGCCCATGAATCAGGCATACCTACACTGTCCACTTGACCTTCTTCTTTCGCCTTTTTTGTGATCTGATCTAGACTTAAATTTTGATTTTCTTGCGTCTTGTCTTGATTATCATTACTCTGACCGCAGCCTGCTAAGAGTGAAATGGAAAGCAAACTTGCAATCGATGTTTTTGCAAAGTTGTTCAGTTTCATTTTGAAACCCTCCGTGTTGTTTTTGTGTTTGAATGATGTTGCATTTGACAATTTGATTCTACAAAACAAACGTAAAAACAAAATTAATGAGAAGTAACGATTTTGTAAATTTGTATATCAGAATTGTAAATGTAATGGATAGTATGTAATAAAATTTGAAGAAATATGTTGTGAACAATGAATAATGATTAAGGAATACTAATAAATTTGAAATGATTGGAATCCAATGATGGTTTATAGTTGATATAAGAAATGATCAGTTAATTTATATTGACTGGAGGAATAGTATGGAGCTTTCACTAACAGAGCGTCTTAAGAAATACTATTGGTATCTATACCCGAGTGTCATGATCTTGATGGTTAGTAATGAAGTTTTATATGGACAAGAACTTCAATACTATGGATTATCTGAAATGGAAGACATCGGGCGACTACTTTTTGTATTATTAGTAAAAGCGTTCGAAAGTGCTCTAATTACCATTTTGTTAATAGGGATATATATGAAGTTGAAATCAATGTATAAAAATAAAAAGAGACATTGAGGTTAAAATGAGCGAAAACAAAGAACACTGGAAACCACTTTCGGTCGACAAAATCCAAGAAATATTCAGCCCGATTCCTATCCAATGGTGGATTGCTGGTGGCTGGGCATTGGATTTGTATCTCGATAGAATTACACGAGAACATGATGATATCGATGTTGTTATTTTAAGATCGCAACACCTACTTTTACAAAGATATTTGGAAAGTGACTGGGTAGGGTACAAAGCATTTAAAGGAAAATTATTGCCCTGGAAGAAGAACGAAAAGCTAGAAGCTCATTTTGATAATCTCTGGTTTAAGAAAAACGGAGAGTCTAGCTGGGCTTTTCAAGTGATGATCCTAGATTCAGAGAATGATTATTGGATTTACAAACGAAATGGTACAATAAGAAGGAAGCTAACGGATATCGACTTGAAAACTTCTGAGGGAGTTCCATACATAAAACCAGAAATTCAGCTTTTATATAAGGGTGGAAGTTCGGTGATCCGAGAAAAAGACATGGTAGACTTAGAAAATGTCTTGCCTCTCTTAGATGATACAAGTCGAGATTGGTTAACAAAATCATTAATGATTCAATACCCAAACGGACATCAATGGATCGAACGAATAAATGCGTTCAGAGATAGCTCGCAAAATAGGAAACGAGAGTAAGGGTGGTGTATCGCTTCCCTTATTTTCTTTTTCTAGTAATAAAATTTATCAGTAAAAAGGTGAAGTCTTATGAGTAAAATCGTCATTTTAGCAGAAAAGCCATCCCAAGCTAAGGCTTATTCAGATGCCTTTACAATAAAAAAGAAAGATAAAACGTTCATCGAATTAAACCCATGCAGCATCTTTCCAAATGGCGCAACGATTACATGGGGTATCGGGCATTTAGTTGAACTGAAACAACCTAAAGAATATAAATCAGAGTGGGGAACGTGGCGCTTGTCTTCTTTACCGATCTTACCTGAACGCTATGAATTCAAGGTCGCAACGGGAAAGTATGAACAGTTTAATGCAGTAAAACGCTTATTTAAAGAAGCGGACATCATCATTAACGGATGTGATGTGGATCGTGAAGGTTCGAACATTTTTTATTCCATCTACCATATGACAGGTGTGAGAGGGAAAACCATCAAACGACTGTGGATTAACTCTCTAGAAGTGGATGAGGTTCGTAAAGGATTTTCTAACCTTCATAATAACGAGAAAGATCTATTGCTTTATGCTGAAGCCAAAACTCGTCAGATCTCGGATTGGCTCGTTGGCATGAACGGAAGTCGGCTTTATACGCTGCTTTTACAGCAAAAAGGATTTGCAGATAGTTTGAGCATCGGTAGGGTGCAGTCGCCAACAACGTACTTGATCTACCAGAGACACCTTGAGATCGAGAATTTCGTTGCGAAACCTTTTTATGAGATTGAAGGAAACTTTGCTGCAGCAAATGGAAAATATCGGGGTAAAGCAAAAATAAAAAGTGAAAAACAAGAAGAGGTCCAACAGCTGTTAGATAAACACAACATTACGGGTAAAGATACGGGAGTCATAAAATCCGTGCTCAAAAAGGAGATGCGAATCAAATCTCCAAAGTTGCACGCGCTCTCTACGTTGCAGGCAACAGCGAACAGAAGATGGAAGTATAGTCCGAAGAAGGTTCTCGATACGGTTCAAAAATTGTATGATAAGAAAATTCTATCGTATCCAAGAACAGACACACAATACATTACAGAGAATGAATTTGCGTACCTATCAGCGAACCTTGAATCTTATCAGAATCTTCTAGAGAACCGTTTTGCAGCAGCTTCTAAACGACCTAGTAAGAGATATGTAGACGGATCAAAGGTTCAGGAACACTATGCGATCATTCCAACAAAACAGGTACCAACTTCTGCGAAGATTCAAGGATTATTGATAGAAGAAAAGAACATTTACTTTGAAGTATTGAATACGACGCTTGCGATGTTTCATCACGATTACGTGTATGAAGAAACAAAAGTAATAACGAGCGTGAATGGACTAGACTTTGAATCAGTAGGAAAAACAGAGATCAACAAAGGATGGAAAGAACTTTTTAACTATGGTTCAAAGGACAAAGAAAACCCAAATGCTAAGAAAGATGAAAACGCAGCACAAGCTCTTCCTATACTTGAAAAAGGTGAGCAAGTGGAGAGTATCGTCAAAATGAAAGAAGGAATGACTACACCACCGAAACCTTATACAGAAGGTCAACTCATCTCGATGATGAAAACGTGTGGTAAGTCGGTCGAGAATGAAGAAGAAATGGAAATTTTGAAAGAAGTAGAAGGTTTAGGTACTGAGGCAACGCGAAGTGGAATCATTGAAACCATTAAAAAGCACCAATACATTGAAGTGAAGAGAAACATTGTACACATAACCGAGAAAGGAAAGATTCTGTGTCAGTCGATAGAAGGCAATCTGCTATCGAGTCCTTCCATGACGGCCAAATGGGAAACCTATTTGAAGAAAATCGGAAACGGAGATGGGACACCTCAAGCTTTTTTGGGAAGTATCGCAAAGTTTCTCAATAAATTGATTGAAGAAGTACCTGGACAATTGAATGCTGCACCTATCCAGCAGAGCATTGATGGAGTGAAGAATGTGAGCAAGAAACCGATTGCTATTTGTCCTCGTTGTAAAAAGGGGAAAATTAGCGTAAGTCGTTCCTACTATCGCTGCTCAGAACAGGAAAATGGCTGCAAACAAACTTTTCCAGGGAAATTACTGGGTAAGACGATTACCGAAAAACAAGTGAAAGATCTGTGTACGAAGGGTAAAACTAGTCTTATTAAAGGTTTTAAACCAAAAGCGAAAGAAAAGAAAAAGTTTAGTGCGATGCTCATTCTAAAGGAAGATTTCACGATAGGTTTTGAGTTTGCTAATCACTCATTCGTGAAAAAATAAAAGGTATGATTTGTATGAGAATATTATAATTTAGTATTAGTGAATTAAAGGGGGTATGAGTAAATAATGGGAACATGGGTGACGATTTTAACGTTTGTTATACTCCTTCTTTCTTTTATCGTTATGTATCTTTCTGTTAAACACAAAAGTAAAAAGAATAATCTACTATTGCTAATCGGTATGTTTGTTGCTGCGTTTCCACTGGCTTATGCGCTTTATGATGATTACAAGAACGAATATATAGGAGCGAATATCGGACTTGGTCTTGCCTTTCTTCTTACATGGGGTATTACAGGTATTATCCTCTTGGTAGCCATGATAAAGCTAATTCGTGCCCGTCGTTCTTGAATGTAGTTTAATGAGCAAATACGAAAAGACTCGTCCTATCTTGGAGAGTCTTTTACTATTTAAAGCCGATTTTTCGTAAATTAAATATTTTTTTGGAAAACAGTTGACATTTCTGGTACTCAGTCATACAATGTAGAGGTAATAAGTAATACTAAATAGTAATCGTGACTTTGACTCTATTTTTTTAAAACGGTACTAAGTCATACTTATTATAGGTCATATGAAATAAAGGAGGCTCCTGTCATCGAAAATTTAACAGAAATGCTTAAAGGTTCACTTGAGGGCTGTGTGTTGGAAATTATCAGCCGTCATGAAACCTATGGCTATGAAATTACACGACGCTTAAACGATCTAGGATTTACAGAAGTGGTGGAGGGTACGGTATACACGATCCTCGTACGGTTAGAAAAAAAGAAATTAGTAGACATCGTCAAGAAGCCATCAGATATGGGACCACCTCGAAAGTTTTACACGCTTAATGAAGCTGGCAGACATGAACTTGAATCATTTTGGCGAAAATGGGATTTCGTATCTTCAAAGATTAATGGATTGAAATCACAATAAGCTCATAAAGTGTTTCGGTGGCATTATGAATGGAAGGGATAAAAAGGAGGAAAGAAATATGTTGGAATGGATTAAAAAGATGATCGGTGATAAGAAAGAATACAAAATGATGATGGCGCGTGTTGAAGCTCTTCCTGAGGATTATCAGTTTGTATTTAAAAAGATTCAAACGTATATGTGGAACTTTTCATCTGGAAACGGGATGGATATGCTACACATCCAGTATGAGTTGATTGATTTGTTTGAAGCAGGAGCAGCTGAAGGGAGACCGGTGCTAGACATTACAGGGGAAGACGTGGCATCTTTCGCAGATGAACTCGTAGCAAACGCCAAAACTTATTTTGCTAAATATCGTGAAGACCTGAACCAAAGTATTAAAAATGAATTAGGAAAAGAGTAACATTTAGGGCTGAATAGAATGTAGAGGTAACTATTCAGTTATTTTTTACACAGTACTAAGTAATACTTATTATCAGTGATACTGAATAGTGGATATCATATTTTATTAGGAGGAAAAACATGAATCAAACAGCGATTTCTATAAAACGCTTGAAAAAGTCTTTCAATGAAAAGGAAGTTTTAAAAGGAGTAGATTTTGAGGTGCAGCGGGGAGAAATCTTCGCATTGTTAGGATCAAATGGGGCGGGAAAGACGACGGTTGTCAACATTCTCTCCACATTGATGAAAGCGGATGATGGGGAAGCTCTGATCTGCGGAATCGATGTCGATCGTCAACCCGATGGAGTTCGTCAGAGTATCAGCTTAACAGGGCAGTTCGCAGCTTTAGATGGAATGCTTACAGGGCGTGAAAACCTCATGATGATCGCTAAATTGAGAGGTGTTCACAACCCAGCTCAAGTCGCAGACAGATTACTCGCTAGATTCAGTTTGACGGAAGCTGCGAACAAACGAGCAGATCAATATTCGGGTGGTATGAAACGAAGGCTGGATATTGCCATGAGTCTTATTGGAACACCAGAAGTGATTTTTCTCGACGAACCAACAACTGGACTTGATCCTGAAGCACGTATTGAAGTTTGGAACACTGTAAAAGAACTTGCGAATGGTGGTACGACCATATTATTGACCACACAATACTTGGAAGAAGCCGAGCAGCTCGCGGACCGTATCGCGATATTACATGGTGGAGTAATCATTAAGACCGGCACGCTGCAAGAACTGAAAGAGATGTTTCCTAAAGCTATAGTGGAGTACGTTGAAAAGCAGCCATCGCTCGAGGATATTTTCCTCAACATCATCGGTAAAAAGGAGAGTGTGTAGATGAAAAGGATAACAGGAACTTTAATAGGGCGTTTAATGCGTAATATCATGCGAAGTCCGGATACGATTATCACGGTGGCTATTACGCCGATTATGATGATGTTATTGTTTGTTTATGTATTCGGCGGTGCCATTGAGACTGGGACAGACAACTATGTGAATTACTTATTACCGGGAATTTTGCTGATGGCGATCGCATCAGGCGTGGCTTATACGTCTGTTCGACTGTTTACAGATGTGAAGAGTGGATTAATGGCTCGTTTTATAACCATGCCAATCAAACGATCATCCGTATTGTGGGCACATGTTTTAACTTCACTTGTTTCAAATGCACTTACGATCTTGATTGTTATTTTAGTCGCCTTGCTGATGGGTTTTCGTTCTAACGCAGGACTTCTAGATTGGCTTTCTGTAGCGGGGATACTTGGTCTATTTACACTAGCGCTTACATGGCTCGCTGTCATACCTGGTTTAACAGCAAGTTCAATGGAAGGAGCTACCGCTTATTCGTACCCGCTCGTATTCCTACCCTTTATCAGTTCAGCATTCGTTCCTACTGAAACAATGCCAAAGATCGTGCGTATCTTTGCGGAAAATCAACCAGTAACATCTATTGTGAACGCGATTCGTGCTCTTTTGTATGAGGGAGCAGTTGGAAATGATATCTGGATTGCGCTTGCTTGGTGTATCGGAATCATGGGGATTGCTTACTTCTTTGCTAGTAAAAAGTTTAAAAGGCAATTGGGGTAAAAAAAGTGAAGGATTAAAAAGAGACAAAGCGAGAGTTGCTCTGTCTCTTTTGTTATTAGTTTTTAAAAGGAAGGTCATCTTCAGAGTAAGATTGATAGCCATCTCCAATGATATAGATGCTTTGGTTATCTGGAGCAGAAACTTTGGTATATAAAACATTCTTCGGAGATAATACTGTGCTGGCTGTACCCGCTTTTATAACATTAGAACTCGATCCTAATGTTGGAGAGTATTGATAATAAGTCGTGTCTGTATCGATTTCAAAGTGAAGGTGCGGCCCCGTTGAATACAAACCTGTATTTCCATAGTTACCTAATCGTGTATCTTTTGTAACACTTTGTCCTTTAGACACAGCAATTGAAGCTAAATGATTATAACGGAACACAAGATCTTTTGTTGCTCCTGTTGAATGGATGTATGCTGCAGGATATTTCACAATGACGGTGTTTCCTAAAACGTTATCGTAACCTGTAGCTAATACTTTCCCAGATCCACTTGCCCAAACCGCTCTGCTGCTGTTAGAAGAAGTTAAATCCCATCCATAATGTTTGAAGCCAAATTTCTGCTGATAGTTAGCGTTCAAATAGCCGGCCGTAATATACGCGTTATTGATTGGTTGAATCAACTTTTGAGCTGCAGACGCAAACGATGGAGCAACGAGCATGAGTGAGAAAACAAACAATGTTGCTAGACTTAGAAACTTTTTCATAATAACTCTCCTCCTCTTAATGTGTTCCAATATAATACAGAAAAGGAAAGGTGTATATAAAATCAATAGACAATGAAGAAAAATGATAATGTCTTACTATAGAGGTAGTTTCGAATGATTCATCTTTAGTAGTTTTAGTATGAATCTATGTAACTACCTAAGTATATTAAAATAGTTAGGCAACTATGATATAAAAGGGGATTTATTTAAACAGACAAGGAAAGAGAGAAGTCTCTGCTATGTTCGTTGGCCAGAGGGGATTATTTTAGAATTGGCAGAAAGAATAGGTAAGATGACTAGTCAAATAGATATAAACCATAAATAGATAAGATATGGTAAAATAAGGGTCTATCATAAGAACGAAGCCAAATAACGAAAGGAAATAATTGGTTGTTAAGTGGTTCCCATCCTGGTGATTATCGCATGGAAACGGATGATAAAGTATTCCATAGGGGACTAAATACTGCTTGCTATATGCGACAGGGGATAGGATGGGTACTGAAAACTTAAATAACTTTGAAAAGACTCGTCATCGACGAGTCTTTTTTTAATCATCTTTCTTTATTATCTTCCAAAACTCTTTAGCAATCGCCTCATATCCTTTTACATTCAAATGGTTATCCTCAGGATTAGGCATATACTTCTCAAATTTAGAATCAATTGCTTGAGCTGTGGCCACGTATCGATTACCGTTTTCAATAGCTCTAGATTCGATCTCATGATTTAAAGAATCTGAAAGAGGAACAAGGAAATTTTGAACTTCATCTGGGTAATAAGAAAAAGGATTGTAATAGCCCATAATATACACTTTGGCATGGGAATTTAGTTCGTCGATCGTTTCAAGAATTACATCTAAATTCGTACTCGCTGTATTAATGCCTTGTTGTACAGTTGATGGATCGGCTAGAAGTCTTTGAAAGAGGTCGTTTGCTCCTATTGTGATTGTAATATGAGTAGCTTCACGGAGCTCTTTACGCACAACAGAGTTGTTTTGAACATCCTGCTTCAGTTGTTCAGAGGTATAACCCGAGATAGCGAAATTATCATAGTCTTTCATTGTGGTATTTTTGCGCTTAAACATATCTTTCAGCATATCTGGATAGCTAACATCATAGTCACCATAAGGCGTCATTCCTGCCGCTATGGAATCACCCAACGCAACATATTCTACGTATTTCTGTTGAGAAGGTTGAGCCCATGCAGCTGGACTGTTTGAGAATAACATTCCGATTGTGATCAAACTTGCTACTCTTATCTTCAAACCCGATCCCTCTTTTCAATGATTTAATGGTTACCCTTTCATTTTAGGAGTAGTTAATGAGGTTTTCCTGTCATTCTGTGCTTTTAATGAACGGGTATGAATTGAGATGATAGGAGGTTTACTGATAACAAGAGCGAAGTATTAGTTTATCGATCTATTCTAGTAGAGTGACAGAGGTGGTTCAGTATGGAGTGGCTAAATCGAATGGAAGAAGCTTTGGACTACATGGAGAGCAAGATGGAAGAACCCTTAAACATCGTAGAAATCGCAAAGATAGCATATTCTTCACCGTTCCATTTTCAAAGAATGTTTTATATGATTACGGGAATGACAGTAGCTGAGTATGTTCGTAAACGCAAGCTGACTTTAGCTGCTCAAGAACTAGCCATCTCTTCTTCAAAAGTAATAAATGTTGCAATGAAATATGGATACAAAACACCAGAATCCTTTTCCAAGGCATTTCGTAAGATTCATGGAATCCCACCATCAGAAGCTCGTCGATCTGGCGTTTCATTAAAAGCATTCCCACGGATATCATTCCAACTGACGATCTCTGGCGATCGTGAACTAGAATACATAATTGATGAAAAAGACTCGTTTATGATTTGTGGTAAAACAACGACGTTAACTTGTGGAAATGAAGGGAGAACACGGCAAGATTTTTGGGGAGAATGTATGCGAGACGGAACCATTGATGAAATCACTCAAGATTCTAATAGTCACACCTTACTGGGTATAACATGTAATTTTGATGAGGAATTCACCTATATGATTGGGAAAAAAAGTGAAGCAGTACAAACAACTGAGCATTGGACTAGGATAGAAATTCCTTCTGCTACTTGGGCAGTATTTTCATGTTACGGAACAATTCCGGAGGCAGTACAAAAAGGGTTTCATCAAGTGTATCATGAATGGTTTCCGGCAACAGATTATCAGCATGCCGGTTTGCCAGAAATCGAAATGTATGCTCAAGATCTCTCAAAACCGAGGGGGAACAGAACGGAAATATGGATCCCAGTCGAGAAAAAGTAAGAACGAGTTCATGGTTTAGTTCTTTGAGTAAAATCATTCACCTTATTATAGATTCTTTCATATGATAATCTTTATCTTTCTATATAATCGTGTCAGGACACTTTGTTCAAAATGAAAATCCGACTAGTAGGCAAAAAAATGAAAAGTTATGTACGTAAAGCCTAACTTCAACTGAAGTTAGGCTATTCATTTTTAGCCAATTCTTTTTTTGTCTTGTGGAGTCTTGCGGATTTTTTTGTCAGCAAATAATCCGTCTAATAGACTTAAGAAATTACGCATAAAAGACACCCCATATCCTTGTAATGCATGATATAGAGAAGTTTTGCTCTCTATATAGTAGATTATGAGTGAAGTACTCTATTTGATTGGACACTATGGAACATAAGGCGTTTGCGTGTTACCTTTCTATAAAATTTTTTAGAAGACTCTAGTAAATATACAAACCATTTCATAGATTCCACATATGATGAATAATAGGGGTGATGAAAATGGTGAAAATCTTTATCGATCCAGGCCATGGAGGAACTGATCCTGGAGGGGTTGCAAATAACCTCACAGAAAAGGCAATTACTTTAAAAATTGGACTTCGTATAAGAGATATTTTACTTGCTGAATATAGCAATGTTTCCGTTTTGATGAGCAGGACGTCAGATGTAACAAAGTCATTAACAGAACGAACCTATGCTGCAAACGCTTGGGGAGCTGATTTTTTCATATCGGTTCACACGAATGCAGGCGGTGGAACAGGATATGAAGATTACATCTATCCAGGTTCTATAGCACCTACAACAACGTATCAAGATCATTTACATGCGGAAATTTTGAAAGTTGTAAATTTCAGTGATCGTGGACAAAAGACAGCAGATTTTCATGTATTGCGTGAATCGAATATGCCTGCTCTATTAACAGAGAATGGTTTCATAGATAATGTAAATGATGCAAATAAGTTGAAAACAACATCATTTATTGAGAGTATTGCGCGAGGACATGTAAATGGGATTGTGAAGAGCTTCAATCTTCCTAAAAAAGCAACTTATCATACAGTGGTGAGTGGAGATACGGTTTATTCTCTTAGCCAACAATACGGAAGCACGGTTCAACAGATCAAAAGCTGGAACAATCTAGATAGTAACTACAGCATATTTCCAGGTCAAATCTTAAGAGTAAAGTAATACCAAGTACACCGCTTTTGAAGTGTACTTGGTATTTTTTTGAACGCTTTATGCCAATTTTATTCCTTTTCGGTAAGCTTCCAAAAATGCGAATGCCAAAAACGTAAAGGCACCCCATAAGATCCATGCTGCACCAAAACTGATCTGATCTGAATTCGTACCATAAACCCAAGTTCCCCAAGTTAGAACAATTCCATCAAAGAATGTAGCTGTTGCAAGACCTAAACCGATTCCAGGAACAATTTGTAGGGGCTTAAGATCTGCACCTTTCACGATAAGTAAAACAGAAAGCCAAGATACTGGTAAAGCAAGAGCGAAAGAAATCAGACTGCCCGTATGGCCAAATAAACCAATGGCATACCCGAATTTAACAGCCATCGCTCCACAAAACCAAAAAACAATTCCAAATGCGATTAAAATTCCTGTTTGTTTCTTACTGAAAAAACGTGGTGATTCTAAACCGCTAACTTCTGCAACTTCACTGTTCTTCATTTATTATATCCCTCCCATTTTCACAAAAATGTAGCACTTGCTACATAATTAAAATGTAGCATATACTACATAAAAAATGCAACGAGGAAAATGTGATGAAAAAAGGCGAATTACGAAAACAAGAGATTCAAGAAAAAATGGCGAAACATATTCTCACAAACGGTCTTCAGTCAGGAAGCTTAAGAAGTTTAGCACAGGCTGCAGGGACCAGTGACAGAATGCTGCTTCATTATTATCAAGACAAAGAAGAGCTAATGACAGAAGTGTTAACCCAGATATCTGATAACCTGATTACTATTCTTGAACAGGCGCGAACAGTTCCGATTCCATTTAATCAATTAGTACCGCATCTTTACCAATTGATCAAAAACCCTGTCGTGAAACCCTACATTCAGCTCTGGCTCGAGTTAATTGCACGAGCTTCCAAAAAAGAAGAGCCTTATTATTCAATTGCAAAACAGATCGGGAATAGTTTTATCCAATACTGTTCTGAACTCATTCAAGCTGACGATGAAGAAAAAGAGAAACTAGCACCTTTAACGTTCATTATAGTAGAAGGAATTGCTATGCTTGATGCGATTGATTTTGAGCCTAATATTAATAAAGCATTAGAAGGATTTTCTGATTTTCAAAAATAGTTGTCCGTGAAGTGAGTGTAATTGATTCCTGTTTAGTGAATGGAGGATTCTTGAGCTTGAATAAATTAGAGAGAATTCGTCAAGAAGAAAAAGAATACCATGATTATTGTTATGATAATTATAAGCTGTTTGAAAAAGGTTCATGGCTTAACAAACCTGTCAGAACAGTGATGGAGATAGTACCTTTATTAAGTAAATTAAAAGATGTTCGAATATTAGATTTAGGCTCTGGTGTGGGGAGAAATAGTATCCCATTAGCTCAAGCATATAAAAGCCAAGGTGTTGCCATTGATTGCGTCGACTTCCTAGACTCCGCACTTGAAAAACTAGAACAATATAGCAAAGAGTTTGAAGTATTGGATCATATCAAGCCTATAAATGCAGACATAAGCACATATGAAATCAAAGAAGATGCATATGATTTTATCGTAGCTGTTTCAAGTCTAGAACATGCTGATTCTGTTGAATCTTTAAGATCGGTTCTTCAACGAATGGAAAGAGGAACTCGTAACGGTGGTGTAAATTGCTTGATTGTAAACTCCGAAGTCACAGAGACTGATCTAGAAACTCAAACACCACTAGAAGCTCTTATTGAAATTAACATGAATACGAATGATATGAGCAAATTGCTTAAGGATTCCTATCCTAACTGGGAAATTTTAAAAGCAGTCATAAATCCGTTAAGTTTTAAAATCGTACGTAATCTAAGACCTGTCCTTCTTACGACTAATGCCATAACCTATGTCGTAATGAAAAAATCTGTTTAAAGCTTGCAGGAAATTTTCCTGCAAGCTTTTATTTTGGAAAAAAGTTATAAGATTCTTGCCTCATGACAAATACAAAAAATCGTATTTTTGCATTTTGTTCTTTTAAATTAGTTCTATTTACTCAATAAATTAACCCAACCCAAATCCCCTTCCTATTTTTAGAAGTTTTTGAGATGATTAATTCAGTCATAAAAAACATTATTTACCAAGTGGTGCAACCTCAAAACAGAATGTAATACTCCGCTTGGAATGAAAGGGAAGGTAAAACAAATGAAAAGCACGGGGATTGTGAGAAAAGTGGATGAGTTAGGAAGAATTGTGATTCCAATTGAATTGCGTCGTATGATGGATTTAGATATTAGAGATGGCATTGAAATCTTTGTAGAAGACGACCGCATTATTTTAAAGAAATACATACCGAATAATTCTTGTGTGATTACAGGAGAAGTTACTGATGACAATACAGCTTATGCTGGAGGGAAGTTTGTGCTCAGTCCAAAAGGAGCAAAAGCACTTTTAGAAGAATTAGAATTGAAGTTTTAAGTGTGGAGGAACACCAGTGACAATGGAAAATGGAAGAACCGTTTATCTCCTATCAGGGCCGGCAGGAGTCGGCAAATCAACAACATCAACGGAACTGGTAAATCGTTTAACTCATAGTGCCTATCTATCAGGCGATGATATCAGTCATATGCACAGAAACGGTAGAGAGAAACCTTGGGAAAGTGAACAGGAGCATGATTTAATATGGAATAACATTCTTCACCTTACAAGAAACTTTGTACGATATGGAAGTGACGTCGTTATCGATTACATCATCTTTCCAAAGGATGCTGAATGGTTAAGAAACCAGCTAAGAGATCCAGGAGTTACGATTAGATACGTAGTTCTTTGGGCAGATAAAGAAACGTTGGTTAAAAGGGACGCCCTGCGAAATGAAGAAGAACGAATGGGCGAAAGATGTTTGATTCTTTTTGATGAGTTCTTACAGTCTGAACTTAATCACAAGCATCTTCTACATACAAGTCTTCTTACTCCTCAAGATATACAGGATGTCGTTCTTGAAATACAGTCAGATAACCGGTTTATTTACATATAAAAAACATGCGGCCAGAAAAGCTGCATGTTAGTTGTGGAAAGTCGTGCGGAAGATCCTTATTTTTTAAATAATTGTACCCAAGCTCCCTCAAAATAACCAACTCCGATAGAGTCGTAGTTAGAGCTTAAAATGTTTTGGCGGTGACCAGGACTGTTCATCCAGTCTGTCATAACAGCTTGTGGTGAAGTTTGTCCTTTTGCAATGTTCTCACCTGCAGCTGTGTAATTGATTCCAAAGCTGCGCATCATGTCAAACGGTGATCCGTAAGTCGGTGAGTTGTGATCAAAATAGTTATTCTGAATCATGTCTTTAGCTTTTGCTAAAGCTACATTGCTGAGTTCAGCATCAAGTGTTAATGGGGCAAGGCCGGCTTTTTGACGCTCTGCATTTACAAGCAGTGAAACTTGTCTAGCAGTAGAACCGACAGAAGGTTGTGCAGGTGCTGCGGATTTAGGTGCTGACTGTTGTTTAGCAACAGAAGCTGGCAGCTCGATCACTTGACCAGGGTAAACCCAGTTGATCTCTTTGATCTGTGGGTTTGCCTGTTGAATTGCCCATAAACTAACATTTGACGCCGAAGCGATTTTGTTAAGTGTCTCTCCAAGTACTACTTTGTGGAGATTTGAAGAGGATGGAATGTATAGTGTTTGACCAGGATAGATGTTATGGCTACTCAACTGATTCATTCCGATTACATTTGATACGCTTACATTTTGGTGCTGTGCGATCTTCCACAGTGTGTCATTTTGTTGAACCGTATATGGTGTTGAAGCATGTGCTGCTGTTGTCATAGCGAGAAAAGCAGCCAATGAAATAGATAATATTTTTAAACGCATAATATCCCCCGTATATCCAATTCCTCCAACGACTTTCCCTATTTAAATGTTCACATAATTTTGACCACGAAACAACTGGTAATGAGAGAAAAATTTTGTAAATAATTGTATAGGAAAGGGTTTTTGTGTCAGGAAGTCGAAGTAGTCGTCTAACAACATTCAGAAAGGGTGGATATTATGAATCTGCACCAAGCAGCAATGGATGGAAATATAACAGTAGTTGAAGAACTTTTGAAAAACGAAGAAACAAACATAAACGGACTCAGTGAAGGGTGGTCGCCTCTTCATCTAGCAGCGCATTTTGGTCATTTGGAGATTGTGAGACTGTTGCTTGATCACGGAGCGGATGTTCAAGTGAAATCCGGTAATAATATGGCTAACACTCCGCTTCATGCAGCGGCAGCAAATATGAAGAATCGACAAGAGATGATGAGTCTTCTTCTTTCGCACGGAGCGGATATTAACGAAAAGCAGAGCGGAGGATGGACCATTCTCCATCAAGCCGCTCAGCATAACGATCCTGAGATGATCGCTTACTTTATCGAAAAAGGAGCAGACCCTTACCTCGCCAAAGAAGATGGAAAAACAGCCCTTGAATTGGCTGAAGATGAAGAAGCGCATGAGGCAGCTGAAATTTTGAGAAACAGTACACTAAATAAAATCTAAAATACAGGACGCGTCCTGTATTTTTCTTTTTCTCATAATTTGTTATTATAGGTAAGGTAGTTTTTTTAAGAAGTATAAGTAGGTGGTAATCATGGACTTTCAAGTATTATTGTATTATAAATACGTAACAATCGAAGACCCTGAATCATTTAAAGAAGAACATCTCGCTCTTTGTAAGGAGATCGGGTTAAAGGGCAGAATCCTTGTGGCGAATGAAGGGATCAACGGAACCGTGTCAGGAACGGTAGAGCAAACCGAATCATACATGCAGGTCATGAAAAATGATCCTCTGTTTGCGGATACGGTTTTTAAAATAGAGAAATCGAACGAACATGCCTTCAAAAAGATGAAGGTTCGCGTACGTCCAGAGCTCGTTCATTTAAGTTTGGAAGATGATGTGAATCCAAACGAACTTACGGGTAAACATCTATCTCCAAAAGAATGGCTCGAAGCAATGGAATCAGAAGATGTCGTGATTTTGGATGCCCGTAACACATACGAATACGACCTCGGCCATTTTAAAAATGCGATCAGACCGGACGTAGAAACATTCCGCGAGCTGCCACAATGGGTGAGAGAGAACTTTAGTCAGTTTAAAGATAAAAAAGTTCTTACTTACTGTACAGGCGGTATTCGTTGTGAAAAGTTCTCAGGTTTCTTGGTCAAAGAAGGATTCAAGGACGTATCTCAGCTTGAAGGCGGAATCATATCCTACGGCTATGATGAAGAAGCCAAAGGTAAGCTATGGGACGGAAAGTGTTATGTGTTTGATGAGCGGATTTCCGTACCGGTTAACCGAACAGGGGAAGAGGTTGTAGTAGGTAAGTGTTATCACTGCGGAAACCCTGAAGAACGTTATGTGAAATGCGGAAATCCAGAATGCAACGCGCATCTGTTGATGTGTGAAGAGTGTGAGCATGAACATAAACGCTCGTGCAGCACAGAATGCAGAGAACATCCGTGGAACCGTTATATCAAAGAATGTGAAGCAGAAAGCGAAAGTTCTCCTTTGTAGGAGGACTTTTTCTTTTTGAAGAGTGAGTTGATAAATTATGAGTGTACTCTCCAGGAGGATAATGGTTGATATGTACTTTTCAGGGAAACAGAGATAAAGAATTACGTAGTAATCGGATTTTTATACGAGGTAATATGAATTAATTACGTAGTAAATTAATTTTTATCCGTAATCCCCCGAATTGTTATTCCTAATATTGGATGACGTGAAGTAATATGAGATGTAGGGGGAATAATAATGAAAAAAACTTTGAGTTTATGTATTTTAATCTTTGTCAGTCTTTCGTTTTACAGCTCAAGTTTCATAACAACGTTCGATTCGAGTTTAAGAGAGCTTGTTTTAAATTTCCGAAGAGATTGGTTAAATGAAATCGTTCTAGCCTTCACTCACGTAGGGGATGTAAAAGTGCTCGCTGGACTCTGTTTACTAGGTGCAATTGTTCTTTTCATAATGAAAAAATGGAGAAACAGCTTGTTACTGATCGGAAGTATTCTGGTTTCTTATGGTCTGAACTTGCTAGTGAAGTCCATGTTTCAACGGGAAAGGCCACAAGACTTCCGCTTGCTAGAAGAAGACGGATATAGTTTTCCAAGCGGAAATGCCATGGTAGGAACAACGTTTTATTTGTTTGCAGCGGTTCTTCTCTACCAAAGGTTTCAAAAGCCCTGGATCTTAGTTGTAGGTGTTATCCTTCCTTTCTTACTCGGTTTAAGCCGTGTTTATGTCGGTGTTCATTATCCATCAGATATCTTAGCAGGCTTTGCGCTCGGTATTGTAATGGTTATCGCACTTAGCAAACTCACAGACAAACGTGCGAAACAAGTAGAAAGCGTTAACAGAAACAACACAAATACCACTGTATAACATATCAATTATTGTTCGTATTTGGTATAATAAGACGGAATTGTTTACCGAAAGGGTGCAAAGATATGTTACCAATCGTATTTCCAGAGAACAAACTTGAGTACATACCGGCTTTGATTACGCTTGCCCTCTTTACGATTTTTGCTTGGAGAACGGTAGTCTTTTTTAAAAAACATTCTGCAAAAGAGTTAAAGAGAGCACAATTAATAGAAGAAGATTTGTTAAGCCAAGAGCTGAAGAACAAGGACTTATAACGAGTTCTTGTTTTTTTTTGAAAAAAAAATTATATTTCTATGAATAGGTTTTCAGAATTAACCCATACTACATTTAACGGAAAACAAATCAGTTTTTCGTACATATTATCCCAAAGGAGGGAAATCGCATGGCACGTAATAACAGCAACCAAATCGTGGTTCCTGGAGCACAAGGAGCTCTTGACGCAATGAAACAAGAGATCGCTGCTGAGTTCGGAGTACATCTTGGACCAGACACAACTTCTCGTGCAAACGGATCTGTAGGTGGCGAAATCACTAAGCGTCTTGTAGCTCAAGCGCTAGGCGGACTTCGTTAATCAGTAACCTCCTTGTAAGAAGAAACCCGGAATTCGTTCCGGGTTTTATTTTTTTGTCCAAATATAACCCGATACTTCCTCATGAATCATGTATAATGAAAGCGGTGACATACTAGTATTTTGTCGGGGGAGTGGATTTCAATGACAGAGCAGAAAAAATTGGACAGCAAAGAAACAGAAAAGGGACTTCACACGGACTTTATCAATTCAATGACGTATGGTGAGTACCTGAACCTAGATAAGATCTTGTCGGGTCAGAAACGGCTATCCGGTCATCATGATGAAATGTTGTTTATTATTATCCACCAAGTGTCAGAGCTTTGGATGAAGCTCATTCTTCACGAAACGCGTTCAGCAATTTCTTCCATTGAAGATGGAAACCTTCATTCAGCGTTTAAAATGCTTGCGCGAGTTTCTAAGATTCAGTCCCAGATCATCGAATCATGGGATGTACTTTCTACTTTGACGCCAGCAGAATATATGGAGTTTCGCGATAAGCTTGGACAAGCATCAGGCTTTCAATCGTATCAATATCGCATGATTGAATTTGCACTCGGTTATAAGACACCGCACATTTTAGAAATTTACAAAAAAGACGCTGACCTTCACGAACAGCTAACAGCTGCACTTCACACACCAAGTTTGTACGACGTTTCCATTCAGGCACTCGCGAAAGCCGGACTACACATCGACGACGAAGTACTGAACCGTGATGTGACGAAGCGTTATGAATATAACGCATCGGTAGAAGCAGCTTGGCTAGAAGTGTACCGAAATGTAGAGAAGTATTGGGATCTGTATGAATTAGCTGAAAAGCTTGTAGATATTGAAGATTGGTTGCAGCAGTGGCGTTTCCGACATATGAAGACCGTAGAACGCATCATAGGTTTCAAAGTTGGAACAGGCGGATCTTCAGGCGTGAACTATCTTAAGAAAGTATTAGATCAACGCTTCTTCCCTGAGCTTTGGGATCTTCGTACGAGTATTTAACCATTTTCGAAAAAAGCGTGCTGTTCATACAGTACGCTTCTTTTCTTTATTGTATTTATCCTTTTTAAATATCTTTTCAATGCTATAAAAAATTCCACCACAAACCACGCCTATAACAAGTGGTTTTAAGATAAAACTTTGCTCAGCCCAGAACCAATTTATTAGAAATACGATTACGAAAGTTAGTAATGAGTGCATCACCAATTTTATAACAATTCCCCTCCGTTCCTTTTTGTATAAACCTTTAACATAAAATGTAATACAAAATTATATAAAAAGACACAAAAATGGATTAAACTTACAAAATGCAATGTTAAACTTAAGACATAGAAGACTATGTTCTCTTATTTTCAAACTTCTAAAATACCTCATGATAAGGGAGATTCTCTATGAATGAAAACATCATGGTTTTATCTGACGGAAGACAATTAGGATATTCCCTATATGGAGACCTAAAAGGTATTCCATTATTCTTATTTCATGGAACGCCAGGGTCAAGAGTGTGGTTTACAGAAGATGATTCAATCGCTAAAGAATTAGGAATTTTTTTAATTGCTACTGATCGTCCTGGGTACGGTCTTTCAGATAAGAAACATCATTTTAAACTACTTGATTATGCTCAAGATATGGAAGAACTAGCAAAGCATCTAGAGTTAGAAAATTTCTCCGTATTAGGTGTTTCAGGAGGTGGAGCATTTGCTGCAGCTGTTACGTATAAACTTCCCAACCAAGTTGAGGTGTGTATGTTGGTTGGTACGGCAACACCATTTGAAAATGGAAAACCTCCAACAACGATGTCAAAAGAGAATCGAATCGGTTTTTATATGACGAAGTACTGTCCGTGGTTACTTAAGCAATTAGAAAAATCAAAGAAAAAATTGATCGATCAGAAGCCAGAGTTGTACATAAAAAATTTGAAAAAAGGTGGTTCTTATCTCTCAGATTGGGACAACAATATGCTTCAAAGGGATGAAGTTCTTGAAAATGGAGTGCTCCATTCTAAGGAAGCTTACCTACAAGGAGTAGATGGAGTAATCGATGAGAGCAAATTATTAACGAAAGACTGGGGATTTAAAGTAGAGGAGTTAACAAGACCTGTGATCGTTTGGCACGGTGAGAAAGATACATTTTCATCTTTCATTGAGGTTAGAAACATGGCTAACATGATTCCTCAAGTAGAAACCCATTATCTAGAAGAGGCTGGACATTTTTTAACTGAAAGTGACGAAGTTTGGAAGTCCATTTTAACTAGCTTTAAAGAATCCGTTTTTAAGTCCTAACAGGCTTTAACGATAGACATGAGTAGATTGGGGGAAACTACTTGAAAAAGCAGATAGTAGCGGCCATTTTTGGAGGATGTATAGGTGCCATTCTAGGGGTTATTGCTTATAACAATAACTGGCTAGGTTAACGTAAATACCAATATTGAAGTTATCTTTAAGAACCGGCCATGTAAGTGATATTGAAGGTTATTCGTTCACGATGAATGCTAACTATGTTACGCTCATATCATCAAAATTTTTCCATTTATGTAGTCCATTTCAAAAGATAGTTTGTACATAAAGGATGTAAGGGATAGGAGAGCAAAAATTTGAATTCAAACAGAAGTATGGTTGTTGTGGGATTAATCCTAATGACGATTGTTTCATTTTCTAATCTTGTTGGGGTTAATATTGCAGGGTTATCAGTAATTTTGGGTATTACGTTTTTCTTTATCCATAGAAGATTTGGTAAGAGAGATACAGATGGGTTAGACATTAAAGCGATACGTACATATTTAAAACAGAAAGCAATATGGTTTTGGATTGCTTTACCTTTAGTGATGAACATCATTTGCTTTGCTTTAGCAGCTCTTTCTTACCAGAATTCATTGACCATATTCATAATAGAACACAGTTTGTAATCTCTTTTGATAAATTATTGTTGCTCGTCTTACAACTTGCAGTTTTAGCATTAGGGGAAGAAATTGCATGGCGTGCGTTTTTCCAAAATCAATTAAGTAAGTATATACCTATCATTCCCACGATCATTTTGACTTCAATTATATTCTCGCTCGGCCATTTCGCAGTTGGTAATGCTGTTGTGGTCAGTTATGATATTTTCTTCATTTTCATCAACAGTGTCATTTATGGCGTTATTTTTTATAAAACGAACAATGCTTGGATTAGTGCAATTTCACATTTTATAGCAAATGTGTTTAGTATAATACTCATATCTTTTTTTATATTTTAGAAAGATAATAATTAATGGAATAATCGTTCAATTTACTAACTGAACATAAACAGACATAATGGTTCATTACGGTTAAAATTGACGTTTCAACTACATGGCAAAACGAACTAAACGTTTATAATTGTTATACCACTTTACATAGGAGGAACTTTAATGAATTCTATCAATCTACTTATCTTAAATTTGAATGAAGTAAGAAGAAGGAGTATTAAAGTTTGGACATCTATTCCTCAAGAAAAGCTTCATTGGAGACCCGACTCTGATGCAATGAGTTGTTTAGAAATGATACGTCATGTCTTAGAAAGTGAGCATTATTATCACTTGGCCATTAAGAATAGAGGTAGTTTAGAAAGCTTTGAATCTCCCTTTGAAAACAAACCATATACCACTGTGAAAAACGAATTGATATTTGCCGAACCATACCGAAATGATTTTATACATACTATACAGTCATTTTCTGAAGAAGATTTATCAGAGATAAAAATCGATCGTTCAGAATCAGGCTACATACGAGATCTAGGAGATATGCTGCTAAGGATTGCTTATCATGAGTCTGTTCATACTGGGCAATTATTGGATTACTTAAGGTCAGCAAATGTCCCTCGAATAAGAGTATGGGATTGAAGATAGAGGGATAAAGGGTAACGGGTTCTCATTTGAGTGAGAAAACAAGAAAAAACAAGCTAAATCGCCTATCAATTAGCACTATAAATCGCAACTGAATGCGTTGTGGTTTTTTCTTGGTCTTTAAGGGTTTTGATAAAAAAACATCACTTTATCACCTCGATCAGCACCTCATTTCGCACACTTTTAGCAAAAAGATTAAACGGCGGTTAAATTGAATACATAATAAAGTTAAAACGTACTGTCTTTATTCCACAAACGTGCAGGATAAAGTAGGTATAATACTAAGAAAGTAGAATAGAGGTTATTTAAATGAAAGTTGAAGTAGTCAGTTTTTCGGAAAAACCAATAAAAGCTACTGAGCTTATTACTCTTTATAGTAATGCTGGTTGGTGGGAAGAAAGAAATGAAGAAGATATAGAAATAATGTTAAAACAAGTAATCTCAGTTGGTGCTTGGAGAAATAACATTCTTATAGGTTTTGCAAGAGCTGTATCAGATGATAAATTTAGAGCTTACATAGAAGATTTTGTGATACATAAGGATTTTCAAAAATCAGGGATCGGAACAAAACTTGTATCAAAGTTGTTAAATGAACTTTCACACATTGACGTTATTAGCTTGTTTTGTGAAGAAAATTTAATTCCGTTTTATGAAAAGAATAACTTCAAATATAGTAAATCTCAATTTGTGATGCACAAGAAATAAAAATGTATGGTCATCAACAAATCGGGTGCATCTCTTTAGGAAGAGATGTACCTTTCTAATGAACGATAAAGCGTAGACTTGAAAATAATAATACATAGAGGTAATAAAGTTAAAGATTCAACGGTGCGTTTTTAGCCACTCATCAAAAACTGAATATAAACCTAAGAGATTTGGGACAAAGGAAAGTATTTATTCTAAGCAATTGCCTCATTTTAGATTCTTAGTTTTTAATGATGAAAATTTATTGGGCTATTTTTCTTTAAATGAATATTGAAAAAATCTAAATGACCAGACAAACTATTTATTTCATCTGCAAATGGGCTTACTAAGTACGATTTTCACCTCAAAAAGAGAACCTTACAAGTAAAGAGGATGTATTTTTTTATTTCGTTTTATTGATGTATCAATAAAACATCCAATTATTTAAACACATGAACCAAAACGCCGCAAAAAGTATATGATGGATAATCTCTCTAGAACCTGAAGAAAGAGGTGCATGTTTGAAGATATACTTTTGGTTTTTCTTGTTGATTTCCACCTATAATTTTCTGTGGATTGATATGAGCAATTTCCGTGAGTTAATGAATCTTATCATAACTGTGATAGGTCTTTTAGGTATCTACGGATATGTTTACAAAAAAGAAATCTTTCGAAAGAGCTTTTGGAGAATTTTCTTTGTATTTGACCTTCTCTATACGATGGGCTTCATGTTAATGGTTTCGAAAGAGAAATACATGCGAATATACATGCGAATTCATTCCAATGATGAATTCATATTTGCTTCATTAGTGGTTTTGATCTTTCTCTTCGTCTATTTCAGAACCCTCTATAAATACGCATTCAAGGAAACAGGTAAATAACTAATGAGAAGAGTACCGCAAGCTGGGTACTCTTTATAAAATTTTTGAGAATTACAAAATCCACCCGTTAAGAACCATCCCTATGTTTATGACAAAATGAAACAGGATCGCGGGATATATACTCTTTGTCTTTAACACCACCAAAGCATAAAATAGCCCTCCAAATGAAAAGGATAAACTCATTAAAAAAGGAATGCCGATGGATAGGTGTAACAGCCCAAACCCGATGCTAGTAACGGTAACGGCATAAAAGGTTGAAACGTAGTTTTTTAAAGATGATAACAATAGCCCTCTCCAAAGTAATTCCTCCAGTACAGCATTAATCAGAGAAAAGACCAGTGCAAAGATAAGAAGAGATTGCGAAAAACTTTTACTCTCCATAAAAAGGAGGGGGAAGAATATGGTCATTGATCCTAATAAACCAAACCCTAAAAAGGTTAAAGTCTTAATGGTATGATTAGGAAAATCGATTCGACTATTCCAGTTTGGCATCACCGTATAAAGTTTTACTACTTCTTTAGTCCTTCTAATAGAGATAACTGTTCCTAGTATTAGAACGAATAAGAGGCTCCGATTTAGCACAATCTTTGCTTCTTTAGAAATCCTAAACTGAGCGATTACGTCATTTCCTAAAATGAATAATACAAACCCAGACAAAAAGAAGACGAAGAGGGATACGGTAGGTCGATGTTTAAAGTTAATTCTATAGAGTACAAACAAAGATAATACTGAGAGCATACCTAAACTGAACATCCTGTACGAAAAAAAGAGTATGCCTAGAAAAAATAAGCATGTTAAAGAAATGAGTGCATAATTATTTTTCACGAGTTGTATAACGGATCTCTCCTTTATCAATACAAACAAAATCTTCAAGTACATATATTTCTACATTTTTTTACAAAAAACCTTCCTAAATTTAACACTTCAGTTACTTATCAACTTTTTTCTTAGCGTGTCGATGGATCTTAAAGGTCTATTTATAAAGCGATAGTACAGACTCTCCAATTACTTTTACCGATTCTATCAATGAGGAAGGAGAAATAATTTTCATCTGATTTCCAAACCCAATGATATAAGATGCAGCTTCTTGCTTTGTATCAAAGGTCAGTTTTACGGGAAACCATCCGTTTTCATTCGGTGAATCCATACTCACAACTTGTGCAAAGCGACCGCTAAAGGATAAGCGTTCTATAATTGATGGAGATGCTTCCACTTCAACTTCGAAAACAGGTAAATTTCGAACAAAATTCTGTTTCGATTCAGCCCAGAAATCAGCAAGTTGAAAATCAGCTGGTCTGATGAATGTTTCATTCAACAACACAGCTGACTTTATTCGAGATACTCTAAAATTTTTGATCTCTTGATTCGATACCGCAATCAGGTACCATGTACGTCCTTTTGCGACGAGCCCTAATGGTTCTACGATTCTCTCTGATGAATCCTTGTTTGCTTTTTCGTAAGCAATACGTATTTTACGATCTTCCCATAGTGCTTGCTGTAGCTGATTAAGTGCAATCGATTCGTGCTTGGATTGTTTCCAAGGATCTATATCAATATGGATTCTGTTCCATAAGTTATCCGCTTGTGATTGTAGTGTGTTTGGAAGAGCGGCTAACAGCTTTTGCCGTGCTTCTTTCCAGTCTTTTGTATAGCCAAGATCACTTAGAAGCTGAAAAGAAGGGGAAAGAAACAACGTTTTTAATTCGCTGTCTTTCAATCCAGTTAAGCGTGTTCTGTACTGATCCACAAGCCGCCATCCACCGTGTTTGCCTCGATCAGCTAGTACAGGAATTCCTGCAACACTTAACGCTTCCATGTCACGGTGGATCGTTCGCTCTGTTACTTCTAATTCGTTGGCTAATGCCTTTGTTGTCATTTTTCCATGATTCTGTAACAACAATAAGATGCTGATTAATCGGTCTGCTCTCATCTATTTACTCCTAATTTTTAATATGACATTGGATGTCACCTTTTAAGGTTAAACTAAAGATAGATCAAAAAAGGAGTGAATGCAAATGAAACCTTTAGAAGGAAAAATTGCACTAGTAGCCGGAGGAACTCGTGGAGCAGGACGCGGGATTGCGATGGAGTTGGGAGCAGCAGGAGCGACTGTCTATATCACGGGCAGAACGACACGTAACTCGGTATCTGAATACAACCGCCCAGAAACCATTGAGGAAACAGCAGAATTAGTAAACGAACTAGGTGGCATTGGAATCCCAGTTCAAGTCGATCATCTTGTAGCAGAACAAGTTGAAGCTTTAGTAAAACGTATTGAAAAGGAACAAGGTAGACTAGATATTCTAGTGAACGATATTTGGGGCGGAGAGAATATCATTGAATGGAGTACACCTGTGTGGGAACATTCCCTTGAAAAAGGATTGCGCATGCTACGTCTAGCTGTTGATACTCATCTCATTACAAGTCATTACGCGCTTCCCTTGTTGATAAAGAACGAAGGCGGACTCGTGATCGAAATGACAGATGGGACAAAAGAATACAATGAGAACAATTATAGAGTGTCCATGTTTTATGATTTAGCCAAAACGTCTGTTATTCGTATGGCCAAAGCTTTGTCACATGAACTATCACCGTATAAGAGTACAGCGGTTTCCGTGTCACCCGGCTGGATGCGTTCAGAAATCATGCTTGAAGTATTCGGGGTGACAGAAGAAAATTGGCAAGATGGCATTAAGAAAGATCCGAACTTTGCCATATCTGAAACGCCTCGTTATGTTGGAAGAGCCGTAGCAGCATTAGCGATGGATGATAACCGACATGAACTAAATGGACAATCTTTCTCTAGCGGAGACCTGGCTAAGAAATATGACTTTTATGATTTAGATGGCTCACAGCCTGATTGTTTCCGATATTTGGTGGAAGTCGTCGAGGCAGGTAAGCCAGCGGATGTAGAGGGATATAAGTAAGAACCGAGCTATTCTTCCAAAAGGAGAATAGCTTTTCTATTTCGCAATTCAGCACCAATGAAACCATATACAGGATAAATATGGAATGATACACTTGAAGAACCTTCCCAAAAACACGATTCATGCTGTTTTTTAGAAGAGTACATGATGCAGGAGTAGTTGCCATTAAGAAATCCTATTTTTATTTTGTTATAGTCGATTCATCGGCTCTCAAATTCAGATAGGAGTGTTGGTATGATTGAAATACGTACAGAAAGATTACGGATGATTCCTTTGTCCACAGATCACTTGAGATTACTAACTAATGATCAAAACCAATTGGAAATAAACTTATCACTTCAGAAATCGAAAAGTAATCTAAGTCAAGAATTGAAGAAAGCAATGGAAGTTAGATTTTCAAAGGCTTTATTAGATGAACAGAATTATATTTGGTATACAAACTGGATTATGGTATCTAAAAACATGAATGAAATCATCGGAGGCATTATGCTTAAAGGGACTCCAAATGATGAGGGTGAAGTAGTGATAGGGTATTATACGCACCCTGAACATCAAGGATATGGTTACATGACTGAAGCCATTCATGGTATGAAAGACTGGTTGTTGAATCAGACAAATGTTCGTTATGTGATTGCTGATACAGAAAAAGACAATATTGCGTCGCATAGAGTATTAGAAAAAACAGGTGCAGAACTTTATCAAGAAACAGGAGAATTGTTTCTTTGGAGGTATGCTTAATTCATAGTTCTTTGAGGGGTAAAATTATTGGTTATATAATGGGATGAAAGAAGTTACTTTGTTTAGCGTTCTTACAATAATATTAGTTTTGGTTGCCACACATTTTTTTAATCAGTACATTCCAGAGCATCAATACCCAGCTCTATTTAAATTCCTAAAGAACATATAGATTTTTGAAGGACCTGATGAGCAGATATCCTGACCATTAGATAGAGCGGCGTTAATCCAAAGGGGATTAACGCCTTTTTTGCATTAATATCTAGCAGGATTGAATGGGCAGTGTGATAGGTGTACAAGCACTTTCTACTTGATTTCATAGAATATATGAATCGAAGGTATTACCTTCGGGAACTAAGGGGGGATTAGTTATGGGTTGGATTGGAAATAATTCAGGTCATCATTCTTGTGGGTGTAACCAGCGCGTTGAACGTGAGCGACATGAATGTGCATGTAACAAGCATGTTGAACGTGAACATCATGAATGTGGCTGTCACAAAAAAGTAAAACTTCGTCAGACTGAAGGTCAGTTAAGAAGATAAATGTGTAGCAGATGCAATTGGGCTCAATATAGAAATGATGATGCTTGGAGAAGACTTTGTAGAAACAGAGTAGAAAGTGTTCGAGTGGTTTCAGATGCTCCATACTGTGCTTTGCGCAATCGATTAGGCAATGGAAATGGTCAATAATAGCAAAAATTAAAAAAGAAAACGAACAAACACTGATGTAACAAGAAGTGGACCTTATCACTAAGGTCCTTTTTTGTTGCGGAAGATGCTTAGCTATTCTCGCTTAGGTCACAAATTTCTCTTTCAATCAGAAACACGGATAGTTCAAATGCTTCTATACGTCTTTGCGCTAAGGTGATCTGAGATTTATACCGGTTTGGATTTTCTTTACCCTTCAGTGTTTTAACGGTTTCTTTTAGTTTATGAATGGTTGAGTCAAGTTGTCGTTTAGCTTCAACTAAGTTCGTTCGTGTAATCTCCATAGGTATTCACCCCTTCAAATTTCTTGAATAAGTAAGTATACCAAACTTTTGTAAGGCGATAATGTGGAAGAATGAGCAAATAGGAGTTGTATATCTTGATATATATTTATAATGATTATGGCGGAACACATACTACATCATTAGCAGCCGCTTACCATTTGAAAAAGTTACCTTCACATACGAAGCTTACAAAGAAACAGATCTTACATGTACCCTATTTCAACAAACTGAAAACATCAGATATGGGGAAGATGATTTTTCATGGTGAGGATGAGGATGGCCATTCTGTTTACACAGTAGGACGTGGAAACTCTAAAATCTTCGTACCTGGTTTAAAAGAACTGTTCGATATCTTACAAAAGAAAAATGGAACAGAGGAGAAACTCATCTTCTCAAATACATCACCTACTGTTCCACTATCCATGACCTTTGGAGGATTGTTCTCAAGAAGGTTAGGCATTGATTTTATAGGAGTTCCTTTACTTGTAAAAGGTGCAAAACAAGCTTCTGCTCAAATTGAATATCTGGTTGAGCATACGAAAGAGATGGCAAAAAACACGACAGAACAAGTCCTGATCATAGATAACGAGAAGAAGTTGCTAAACGCCAGTTCATCTTAATTTTTGTATCTCTCTAAAGACACCTGATAAGTTAGGTGTCTTTTTAGTGATGTGAATTAAGAAAATAAGGGAAACAATAGCTTACCAATCCAAACAGCAAAAAGTATCCAGATTATAATAAAAAGAATACCAACAAACCAATTCTTAGGTTTACCGTTTTTCTGGATATGTTCAGCCATTGTTCGATTCTCGTCAATGATGTAATCGGGTATGAGTTTTAAAGCAAGAGAGATTCCAAGCGGAACAAGGATTAGATCATCGAGATATCCTAAAATCGGAATGAAATCTGGGATTAAGTCGATCGGACTAAAAGCATAAGCAACCACACAAATGGCTACGATTTTAGCTACTAAAGGAGTTCGAGAATCTTTGTAAGAAAGGTAAAGAACAAAAATATCTTTTTTTAGTTTCTGTGCATAGTTTCTTAATTGATTCAATGTGCTCATTAGAAACCACCATTTTCTTCTTATTATAGATTCACTACTACTACGGTACAAGTTGTTCGATTACAAATTAGCCGTGATCTTAAAGCTATCTTCTTTAAGAAGGAGATGTGTGCTTTGTATTGAATTCAAAGTTGTACCATCTAAAGATGAAACGGAGGTTCTTAACATGAGTGACTTGAAGTTAATAGAAACCTACAAAAGCTTTCTGCAAAACTATTCACAAGAACAATTAAGGTATATACCTGAACAAGGGGTTTGGTCGGTTGGACAAATGTATGACCATTTGATTGTTGTAGCCCATGAATATCTCGATTGTGTAGAAGATTGTGAGAAAGCTGATGATGAGGAACATCAAGGAAAGAGCGAGTTCGGAGAATATTTATTTAACATTGGTTGCTTTCCTCCTATTAAAATTAAATTGCCGGAAGAACTAGATGCCCCACCGGACAATTCAAAATCGAAAGAAAAGATAATAGAAGAGATCGATCAGCTAATGAATAGAATGAGAGAATTAGAAACACGAGTAGAAAAGATAAATCCCCAATATAAAATGAAGCATGGTGGCTTTGGATGGCTGAATGCTCAAGAGTGGTTAGCTCTAGTAGCTATGCATTTTCGTCATCATCTTCGGCAGAAGTATGAGCTAGATCAGAGACTTGAAAAGATAGGAGTTTTGTCTAGGGATTAGTTCGTTTATTTCATAAGCTATGCTTTGTAGTATATAAGGTAATGCGTGCAAAATCATGATTACGGGTAAATACCTTCATATACAGAATGCAAGGATAGGAGAGAGTTACTTTGATAAAAGCTGTACTGTTTGATTTGGACGGAACCCTATTGAATCGCGACACATCGGTTAAAAAGTTCGTAGAGGACCAACATACTCGGCTTTCATCCGTACTGTCCCATATACCCAAACAATTGTTTGCGAAACGATTTATTGAGTTAGAAGAAAACGGATATGTGTGGAAGGACAAAGTGTACCAAAAGCTAGCCGAGGAGCTGGCAGTTAGAAGAATGCCGCCAGGAGAATTACTCGATGATTATTTAACACAGTTCAAGTACCATTGCACCCCGTTTCCTAATCTTATTAGCATGCTGGAGGAGCTGAAGAAAAAAGGATATCGCCTCGGTTTAGTCACGAACGGTTTCGGTGTGTTTCAATATGATACGATTCAAGCACTAGAAATAAAAGAGTATTTCGACACGATCCTTATATCTGAGATGGAAGGACTGAGAAAGCCTGATCCCCTAGTTTTCCAGAGAGCGGCAGAAAGATTAAATGTTAAGACGGAAGAATGCATGTTTGTGGGCGACCACCCAAAAAATGACGTGGAAGCTGCTAGAAACGTCGGAATGGTTGCCGTATGGAAAATGAGCCCTCACTGGAAAAAAGCGGAGGCCGCCGATTATACAATAAGAGATCTGTCAGAGCTTAAGCTAATCCTAGAAACCCATGAAAAGGCTGTGGGAATTTTAAAATAAAGGGGAGAGCTCTGTTCTATTTATGGGAAACCCTTTCTACTTACATCGCTTCTAAAGGAAATTCTAATTGGAAGCTTAGGTAATATCTAACTGATGGAGAATACCATGAATTAGAGTGATCAAATGATCAACTCTTATTCAAATGACGAGTTCTTTTCTATGAGACTAAGGAGAAAGAATGTAGATAACAATCAGGAGGTGAGTATTTGAAGCGATTAAGATTACGACTGATTTATAATCTATTCATCATCTTGATCACGTTAGTAATTGGATTCTTTTACTTTCCAAGCTCTCAATCGCAATTTGCATTTATAGTTTCAGGTATCGGCTTCTTTTTTACACTTGGACTCATAATACCTAAGACGAAAAGAAACCTAAGACTGGGATTTATGATTGCTTTCTTCTTAACGTTTTCGATGGTTTTTGCCATTTCTTATTTTAAGTGAAGCGTAGTTATGAAATGGGAGCATTTATCCAAGAAGGATGAATGCTCTTTTTTATCGAAGTAAATCAAGGTTACAGAATTGAGAAGAGAAGTGATAAAGAGATGAAATATGATCAAAAAGAGTTTTCAGACGAGCTGTTAAAAGAAATTAGGAATATTGAAACAACGTTAAAAGACAATATTAATTCCTTACTTTTAAAGTATAAACCTATTTTTAATACGAAGAACTTGGTTTTTGATGGAGAGTTTCACATACAAGGTGACCATCCATTTACTCCCCAATACGTTTCCTCCATTTCGATTGGTATCTCAGAAGAAAAGGAAGAATTAATAGATCTGCACACAATAAAAATATGGGAATGCTATCGATCTTTCTTAGGAATGCCCATTTCAAAAAGGATTCCAGGCAGTAAAATTGTTGGGGAATTATTAGATGAAACGCTAGACGAAGTTAAGGAAGAATTAAAAGACTATATTGCCGACCATTTACTGAATGATTATAATCAGTAGTCGGGTGCAGTTGTTCAACAATGAAACGTGTTGCAAAGATAAATCAAAAGTTAAAGTATCAATAAAGTGTGTTCATTCAAAAGATTAAAAATGGTTTACCTCCCTCGTACTAGTACTTGGAAACAGTATAATCGGCAGTAAATGGTTGCGTAAAATTCATAGAAGGTCAACGTTCAGTTGGGCACAGGATTAATATAAGTACAGTGCATTTCTTGAAGAAAGGAAGTATCATTCTAAAAATTAATTTCCTTTCATCGATTTTAAATTTCCTTTATTTCTTATGTCTACCTTTACATCAACTTTGACTTTAAGTCGAGGGTAATAATCGGTTTTCCAGGTAGTTAATTGATTTGGAGGTAGGAGAGAGCGGAAATGTTGTCCAAACCCAAACGTATCCGATTGTTCACTTTGGCTCTTTTGAATCACGTTTTGAAAGCGAGTAGTGATTAAGTCATCTAATTGTTTTTTTACATCATTTACACTAGGGTTACCAACTGTTTCTAACACAACGACGTTTAGATTCATCTTTATGGTCAGAAAGGGAAGATCCCCCTTTATTTCAGCATAATTCTGAATACGATTAGAAACTACCATCACACTCGCTTTATTTAATACTTCGATTTTTCCATAAGTTTCGTTACCTTTATACGCGTTTATTAAAAACGAATCATCTCCAGTGATTTTTCCTTTCATAGCGCCTTTATGGAAAATGGCTGACCCTTTATAAACTAAGGTTGTGTCTTTTCCCTTATCAATGACTGGTAGTGTTACATCTTGTGTAGGAGAGTGGATCCCTCTATACATCTCCCATGTGTTCGCGGTAACGATTTGTGGTGTCCAACCTGCAGTCTTATCAAAGAAATCCAGCATGGATATGTTTGACGTCTGCACTTTTTCATTCACACCTGAAAAAAAGTCCTCAAGAGAATCATTGGAACAAACAGCAACCATGGCTTTTGGGGAAATTTCACGTGTTCTCATAATGGCTTCAATTAATTCCTCGGTTCCACTATTAGCGTATTCTTTATCGAGAACAATTAAACGAAGATGAAGCAAATCGACCTGGCTCTCTAGATTTGTTTTAATCTGTTCAATCGCTTCATTAATGGTGTCTCCTGTACCAGTTACAATCTCAGTTTGTATTCCATTAGGATTGGTAGTAGGAATTTCTAGAATAATCTTATAACGATCGTCCTCTATTTTTTTTACACCAACAACGAGTGGGAGTACTCGATGATTAATATCCTTGTTATCCCAGCAACCGGTCAAAAGAAATAAACAAAAAATAGGCAAGTACCATCTACTTTTAAATGGAGTCCTGTTCATGTCTTTTTCTCCCTTTCTTAAGTCCAAATATCAATAAGATAACAGGTATACAAGCTAAACTATAAACTCTTAAAGGTAAATCAAATTTATAGACTGCATCTATCTCATCGAATCCTTGCAATATAAGACCACAGGCGAAAGCCAGGGCCCCTATTAATATCCCCGTCCAATCCTTTCTTAAAGAAGGGAGATATAGACGATGGATAATCAGTGAAAGCATCCAAATTAAAAGTGCCCCAAATATTAAAGAAAAGGTAACAATGGAAAGCATATAAAAGATGGTAATTCGATCAAATACTAACCATCGAATAGAGATAGTGTCCATAGTTGTACTAAACGGCAACAAGAATGTTGAAGCCGTGTGGGGACCGAATGTTAAAATGGGTACATAAACAGAAAGTAAGTAAACGGGAGATAAGCAGATAGCTGCAGTCATAATTTTCTTCGGTTCATAATCAATACGAGATGGAATAAACCCTAAGAATAAGAAGGGTGAGACTGCAAAAAAACTAATTAAAAACTGATCATTATATATGAAAGTAAGATTCTCCGGTGTAATCGGAAAGATATTTAATAGTTGTGCATTTTGAAAGGAAGTAACGACAGCGAAAAATATAATAGGAATAAATAAAAAAAAGACCGCTAGCGCTGTATAAAGGATAGTATTAAATCCTTTTATGGCGATGTACCCAGCAATAAAAATGATCAGTAGATCAATTGCCCAAATAGGTGTGTTTTGTAAAAAGATGATGGTAATGATCTCTGCATACGCTCGTGTAACGACAAGAAGGCTATTGAACAGATAAATCATGAATGGGAACATTAAGACACGGGCTAAAAGCTTTCGTTCTAACGAAAAAATCGAAATTAAATCTTGATTCGGAAAGTACGAAAGCCCTTTTAAATAAACAAACAAAAAAACAAGTTGAAAACTAACTGTAATTAAAACAGGAAGCCAGTGACCGTAACCAATGCTTGACATAATTTTCAACGGATAGATATAGAAGATAACCCCGATATGTGCGATTAAAAATAAAATGACTACTAAATTAGATTTTTTCATTTATCTCGCCTTCTTCGAACTAACATCTAAATAGGAAACACCATAGGTCTGCAATCCGGCTAGATATGCAAATGTAAACACAAGGCCAGTCATTATCCCAAAAACGCCAAAAATTCCTGCTAGAATGATTAATATGTACTTAAACACTCTGATCGATAACATATTTTGAAAACCAAGAATCGCTGAATTTGAGATAGTTGTGGCAGCAATTATGATGATAAGTAGATTACTTACAAGCTTAGCTTCTACGATCGCTGTACTCAATATGATACCGCCAACCATGGTTATGGCTGGTCCAATACTTTTAGGCAATCGAACACTGGCTTCTAATATAAGTTCTATTAGAATTGACATGATAATCATTTCTACAAAGGCAGGGTAAGGTACGCCTTCTCTGCTTTGAGCGACAGAAAGTGCTAGTTCAATCCGTAACACCTCTGGGTTAACCGCTACAAGAGCTACATATAACGCTGGTAAGATAAGGGTTAAAAGAATTCCAATCACACGGACTGCTCGAATAATTACTCCTAGAACAAAAGGATAACTTTTATCGCTAGCAGCAAGAATCGTATCCCAAAAGTAAACAGGAATCACATACGCTGCAGGCTGACCATCGATAAACACAAGCAACCTTCCTTTTTCTAAATAATCAATAGCCTGGAAGGACAGTTCTGTTTGATACATCATAGGGAAAATCAAGCCCTTATTAAATCCTAGTACTTGTGATAACTCTTGAAGATTAGAAATTCTTTCCGAGGAGTTGGTTTCCAAATGTTTTGTTACTTGTTTGACAAAATGATTATCAGCTTTGTTTTCGTAATAAAGCAATGCTACTTTCTTATCTTTAGACTCACCCATATTAAAAGATTCATGTTTTAACTCTCTAGATTTCGTGCGTTTTCGAATGAGCCCAATATTAATAGAAAGATCCTCAACAAATGAATCAAGTGGTGTTTGAATAGAACTTTCATTTATAGGTTCGTGAATAGGACGATTTAAATTTAAGGATACAGGATCTATTTCTATAAGTAAGCGTTCCTTTGTAAGGAAAAGAATAGCTTTTCCTGCAAACACGCTCTCATTTAATTTACTAAAATCAATCACTTTTCCAAAGTACATAAATACATCGTTGAGCTTTGTTTTTAACGGCAATCCAGTTATAAGTTGATAAACAGCAAGTTTAGTTCTGTTCACATCAAACAGCGTTCGAAAACCGGCTAAAATACAGGGATTTTTTAATAACAATAGCTCTTCAGAGTAAAAATCTTCATACTGTTTTAGTTTTTCTAACTGATTAAGCAAAACATCGTCCATTTTTTTCCCTTCTCCAAAAAAGAAATTTCAATAGTTTAGTTTGGTATTAAATATTAATAATTATGTAAGGAGAAACATTCAAAATCACTAATGATACGGAGGTTAGTAATCATGCCAGAAATAAATCATAGAACCTATATTAGAGGACCAATAGAAAAGTATTTACTGAATCTGGCTATACGGCTTCAGAAAAAGACTTAAGTATCTGTATCGGATGTGCAGTTGGGTGGGGACAAGCTTTAACAATATTGAAAGTCTATTTAGAGCATGGAATAGTATATAAACAGGACCTAATTCTATAAAGGAATAGTATGTATTGTACGTATGTATATATCATTGTGAAAAAAATCATCCAACCATAGGGGATTATAGTAAAAGTTTTGAAAGAAGGTTTAAGTTTAATGTCAAACCACGAAAACGAAGAGTTACTAACTGGAGGAAATGTCTCAACCGTATATCGTGTAGGGAATTCGGTCCGACGAGAACTGAAACTCGATAGCGCCAAGATTCACAAGCTATTAAAGCATCTAGAATACAAAGGTTTTAGTTATGCTCCTAAATTTCTAGGCATTGATGGAAAAGGTAGAGAGATCCTGTCCTTTATTGAAGGTGAAGCTGGTCATTACCCGTTAAAAAAGTACATGTGGTCAGATGATGTACTAATGGAGACAGCCAAAATGCTTCGATGCTATCACGATGCTGTAACAGACTTCCCTATAGAAAAAGGTTGGCAACCGATCGATCACACTCCAGAGCCTTTTGAGGTGCTTTGCCATAATGATTTTGCCATTTATAACATTATCTTTGATCAAAAACGACCTGTTGGAATCATTGATTTTGATGTAGCGGCTCCTGGGCCGAGACTTTGGGACATTGCCTATACTCTCTACACGTGCGTGCCTTTAAGCAGATTGTATTTAGATGCAACAGGTGCAACCATAAATTACAATCGTAGCCAGCATGCAGAAAGAATGAAAGAAAGAGTTCGATTGTTTTTTGAGGGGTATGGTGAGGAAGTGGATCCTGATTTCTTGGAGATGGTGCTGCTCAGGTTAAAAGGGTTGTGCAGAACTATTGAAAGAAAAGCGAGTGAAGGTGACTTAGCTTTTCAAAAAATGATAGACGAAGGGCATCTGGACCATTATCTAGAGGACATTGATTTTATTCGTAGTCACAGAAATGATTGGACATAGTAGATGCACATAACAAAGATGGTCATTTTGTAACGGGTTTTCTTTTGGAGTACATAAGCGAATCACTTGAAAAAGGCTTACAAATATTAGCTGAAAAGGATTAGCATATGGTTAAATTGAATATATAATTAAATTAAAAATATGTTGTTCTTATTCAACAATCCGAGCAGTATTGCTGAATAAGAGATGGAGGTGTTAGTTATGAATGGAATATCTTTTGCAATCTCACAAATTACAATTGCTTATAACCAAGAGGACGAGATGGTTGATTTTTATAATCAACTTTTAAACGCCGAATTGAGTCCTTTCAAGGTGGGGGACTTTCGTTTTTATAAAGGAAAGATTGGGGAAATTGGTTTATTATTTTGTCCGAATGAAATGCTGGGTATAAAAGCTGAAAAAAATAATATCCAATTTACTGTACAAGTATCAAACTTGGAAGAAATACTTTCTAAAGCTTCTCAGTGTGGTGGTAAACAAATTCAGGGAATTAATAGAGAGGAGAGTCGATCCTCAGTAGGAATATTAGACCCAGATGGTAATTCCATAGAATTGTTGGAGATATAAGGACCAGACAAAAGAATAAAACGAGCGTGAACAGAATGAAACTTCTCGTGCTTTAGTTAATCAATGTTTGTTCAAGAATAGGGTGCATTTCTTCAAGAAGGAGAAGTGCACTTTTTTATGGAACTTATTGAACATTCCTATAATGGGTTATTCCACAAACGAGCAGGATTGTGGAATAAGCGAAGATATTACTTTATTACAGAGGTCGGGTTTTGTCCCAGCCTCTATTTACATCTCTTTTGATGTTCTGAATTTCCTTAATTCTGTATTAAATAGGTCAGGAATTCATTGGCTTTTTTCTCAGGTACCGAAGTCATGAAACTAACAACGATGAAAAGAAAGGAGGATACAACTATACCCCAGATACCTGATGCCAGCCCCAAAGGTTAAAAGCCCCCACTTCCATTCTGCAGAATTAAAAAAAATCACCCCAATAATCAAAACCCAATCTAATTTCACAGGAGAATAACCAGATGTAAAGACATCTATAAAGACATCTTAAGTTTTTTAAGAAGGGCTATGTACCTATCCATCGCTTTTTGTGGAAATATAAACCATTACTTTGGTTGTGTCTTATTACATTCGGAAGGGTCATACAAATTTTTCATAGAATAATAGACAGGTAGTGAAGCAGTGAACTTTTATAATCATGGAGGCGAATGGCAATTGAAGACAAAGCGCAGTTTGCTCGTAAGCTCAGTTCTTACCGTTTCTTTGCTGCTGGGTGCAGGTCCATTACCCATAACGGCGGAGGAAAACAACTTTCAGAACATCTTGGTCAAAAATGGCATGACCCAGCCTGTCTATTCATTAGGAGAAGCGATTACTGAGACTGTCTATGTTGAGGTGCCGCTTGATAGTGATGCTGACGGCAAGCTGGACCGAGTGCATGCCGATATCATCCGGCCAAAGGAAACGGAAGAAGGCTTGAAAGTACCTGTCATCTATGAAATGAGTCCTTATCGCTCGGGAATAAAAAACGTTCCCGTTTATGATGTGGATCATGAGTTGAATACGGTCAAAGGAAAAGGGAAAAGCACTCAAGTACAGTCACCGAAAGCAGCAGACCTGCCGGGATATTATGATAATTATTTTGTTCCACGGGGCTACGCTGTAGTTTTAGCTGAAAGTATTGGGACAGGCGATTCTACCGGCTGCCCGACAACGGGAGATTACCGGGAAATCCTTGGGACGAAGGCGGTTATTGACTGGCTGAACGGAAGAACAAAGGCGTATGATGCACAAGGAAACGAGATCAAAGCAGATTGGACAACGGGGAACGTTGGTATGGTAGGGGTTTCTTACAACGGAACATTACCGAATGCGGTTGCCGGTACTGGCGTGGAAGGACTGAAGACGATTGTGCCAATTTCCGCGATCTCCAGTTGGTATGATTATTACCGCAGCAACGGGGCAGTTACGGCTCCCGGCGGTTATCAGGGGGAAGACACAGACAACATGGCCGAGGCCATTTTAACAAGAGAAAATCCGGAAGTGTGCGCCCCTGTCATTGAAGAGCTAACAGACGGGCAGGACCGTGAAAACGGAGATTATAATGCCTTCTGGGAAGCGCGTGACTATACGAAAAATGCCGATAAAGTCGAAGCAAGTGTCCTGATGGTGCATGGACTCAACGACTGGAATGTAAAAACACAGCAATTTGCTCAGTGGTGGGAGGTTCTCGGTAAAAAGGATGTGCCAAGAAAACTCTGGCTACACCAGGGCGGTCATTCCAGTCCGTATGGTTTCAGAAGAGACGTTTGGCTCGAGACCCTCAATAAATGGTTTGATCATTGGCTGTACAATATTGAAAATGATGTCATGGAACAGCCGGTGGTAGATATCCAGCGGGAAGACCGAACATGGCACACCGAATCAAACTGGCCGGCAACTGATGCATTGGACACGAAGCTGCATCTGAACTCGGGGCAAAGGGGGGGAACAATCAGTCTCGACCGTTATGAAGGAAAAAAAGAAACGCAGACCATTGTCGATGATGCAATGAAAAAGGCGGAAAGCCTTGTGGTGAATCCATCTGAACAAAACGAAAACAGACTTGCCTATGTAACGGGTGAACTGAAAAAACCGCTGCGCATGAGCGGAACACCAGAAGTCAGCATCCGGGCGTCCTTAAGTAAGCCAGTGGCCAACCTGACAGCACTTCTCGTTGATTACGGCCCAGATAATCAGGCGAAAATCGTAACGAGAGGCTGGACTGACCCACAAAATCTGAAGTCCGATTTACGATCCAAATCGCTCACTCCAGGAAAAGAGTACACCTTCACTTGGACGATGCAGCCAGACGATTACGTATTTGAGAGTGGACACAAGCTCGGCATCGTGCTTATCTCCAGCGATTACGATTATTCCATAAGACCAAAAGCAGGAACCATCATCACGATGGATCCTAAAAAAAGCAATGTGATTCTGCCAATCGTGGGTGGAGAAGGTGCGTTTTAAAAGAAAATAACTAGCGGGCTCAATTGATTTGATAGACATCAAATTTGAGCCAGCTTTTTTTGCGTATTTTTGGCTCTAAGACGGTCTATTCAAAAATCGGGTGCGATTACGGAATAAAGCTTTGTGCAATTGCAATCAATAACTGCGATTTGCAGTGCTTTTTCGTTTGTTAATTTATATGCGATTCTCTAAGTACTCCAAAAGAAAACACGTTAGTCATATTGATAAGCTATTTTTATTTACATAATTTATCCAACCCATTCAATACTAACAAGAGAGACCAGAATTGAAGGAGTTGGAACCATTGCCTGAGTTACCGGAGATGGAAACGTATCGTGAGTTTTTAAATCATAATATCTTAAATAAGCCGATTACGCATGTAGAGATCAACAAAGAGAAGTCTCTCAACACAGGGGTTCAAACCTTTATTGATGCGATAAAAGGATCAAATATCACCTTCGTTAAAAGAAGAGCAAAACATCTGATCTTTGAGCTAAGTTCAGGACAGTATCTATTGCTTCATTTGATGCTTGGAGGACTGATGTTTCTTGGAACTTCAAAAAACAGTCCAGATCGAACCAAACAAATTATTTTGTCGTTTGGAGAGCTGCAACTGAATTTTATTGGTCTTCGACTCGGATATCTACATCTACTGAGTCAATCAGAACTAGATGAAAAGCTCAGCGATCTTGGTCCAGAACCATTTGAATTGCAGCGGGATGAGTTCATAAATAGATTAAAACGGAAAAAAGGGGCACTCAAACCATTATTAGTCGATCAATCCTTTATTGCTGGAATCGGAAACTGTTATTCTGATGAAATATGCTTTCAAGCGAGGTTACATCCGTTACGAAAAGCGAGCGACCTTTCTGATGAGGAGAAAAACCATTTGTATGATAGCTTCAAACCTGTTCTTTCAAGAGCCGTACAATTTGGTGGGTATATGGATTTTCCGATGTATGAAGGTGATAAGCAGACAGGGAAGTATAACGAGAATACATATGTTTATGAGCGAGAAGGTGAGAACTGTCCGAGATGTGGAGGGACGATTGAGAGAGTGGATCATTCTTCACATAAGTCGTTTTATTGTCCGAACTGCCAGAAGTAAATATGTCGAAGAGCAGGATTGTTTAGGATGATTCGAGAATACAACTACTGAAACAATAGGAATAGAGGTTGTAATCACTTGTTATCTATACGAATTATTTTGTATTCTTTCGTCGTATCATTCATGCTCTTTGTATCAACGATCGTTCTACCCGATTATTTTGACTTCAACGAACGAATTTCAAAATGGATTTTTATTATAACAGTTTCTATAATTTTCTTAATCGTTAAAGAGAAATGGTGGATTAAGATCATTTCTGCATTTTTAGGAATAATCGTTTGTATTGTATTATTTGTTCTATAAATTAAGTTTCTTTAATTATTCAATTTACTTGTTTAGCGCTGCATCTTGCAGCGCTTTTTCTGTGTTGAATTATGTATGAAAAAAACTATAGCAACTTTATAGTTAATCTTGTAAAATAAACTTAATTGATAGTGGTTATCATTCTCTTTTAGATATGTTAGGATGATAGTGAGAAAGATGCTTATGATCCATAGGGGGATACAACAATGTTATTAACTCAGTTAAATAAAGGCGAAAGAGCGACGATCATTGATTTATCATTAGTAAACGAAAGCGTAAGAAGACGCTTATTGGACTTAGGCATCTCGGAAGGTTCGCAAGTATGCTTGCAATGCAAACTTCCATTCAAAGGGCCATGCATGGTTGAGAACTGCGGCCAATCACTAGGAATCAGACTACAAGACGCATCTTACATAAAGGTTGAGAAAAAATGCTAAACATTGCTTTAATCGGTAATCCGAATACAGGAAAGACTTCACTTTTCAACAACCTGACAGGGACTTATCAGTATGTGGGGAACTGGAGCGGTGTAACCGTTGAGAAGAAGGTAGGAATCATCAAGAACAAAAAAGGGAATCTGATCGATCTGCCGGGTGTGTATTCACTGAGCCCGTTATCAAAAGATGAAGCGGTCGTTTCTAATTTCTTTGTGACTGAAACGTTTGATGGCATGATTAATATCGTGGACGCGTCACAGATTGAGCGTAACCTGTTGCTCACACTTCAACTGTTAGAGTTCGAGAAGCCGGTTATTATCGGACTGAACATGACAGACGTTGCAAAGCGCCGTGGTATTACAATCAATGAACAGCTGCTATCAGAAAAATTGGGGGTACCGGTCGTTCCGGTCATCGCACGTTCTGGTAAAGGAACAGCGACCATTAATGATTTACTAACCGATGATTTAAAAGTGGATGCATCATTCACGTTGAAGTACGGACCAATCATTGAAGAGAGCATCAATCAAATCATACATCTACTTCCAGCAAACCTTTCTATTCCGAAGCGATGGACAGCGATTCAGCTGTTAGAGGGAAATGCGGAAGTAAGAAAATATATCAGATCTCTTGGAGATGGTGCAGGAATCGATTCCATCATTCAAGCGACAAACGAGCAAATTGCAGACGAAACAGCAGCATCGAACACATCGAAGTGGATTTACTCGGTGCGTAAAGCGTTCATAGAAGAGTTGATACAATCATCTGTTGTGACAGAAGAGTCAGAGAACAAGTCACTTACAGACAAAATTGATAAGATTGCGACGCATCCGTTTCTAGGGATTCCGATCTTTCTAGCCACGATGTTCTTGATGTTCAAGCTCACGTTCGATTGGCTAGGCATTCCTTTATCGGACATTTTGGATGGATTCATTTCAGGGTCACTTACGACATGGCTCACGAACGGTCTGAACACAGCCGGCGCATCTGATTTTATTAAAGCGGTTGTGCTTGACGGAATTGTTGCTGGAGTCGGCGGCGTTCTTGTGTTCGTACCGCAGATCTTTATTCTGTTTCTATTAATCTCGTTCTTAGAAGACTCTGGCTACATGGCTCGCGCGGCACTCGTGATGGACCGTACGATGGAGATGGTCGGTCTGAACGGAAAAGCGTTTATTCCGATGATCATCGGATTCGGCTGTAACGTACCAGGCGTCATGGCAGCGAGAACGATCGAAACGCCAAGAGAACGCATGTTAACCATTCTCTTAACACCGCTCATGTCTTGTTCCGCAAGACTTCCGGTATACGCGCTCTTCGTTGGCGCGTTCTTTGCGAAATATCAAGCACTTGTCGTGTTCTCACTCTATGTACTCGGAATTGTCGTGGCACTCACACTCGCGAAAATCTTCTCTTCTACGATCTTAAAAGGAGAGTTCTCGATGTTCATTGTGGAATTGCCGCCGTACCGCATGCCTCAAGGAAAGGCGTTACTACGTAGTACGTGGGACAAAGGAAAAGGTTTCATCAAAAAAGCAGGAACGTTTATCTTTGGTGGATCAGTCTTGATTTGGTTATTGTCTTATTCAGGACCAGCAGGATTCGATGTACCGATGGATGACAGTTTCCTTGCTATGATCGGAAACGTGTTAGCGCCGATCTTAGCACCACTCGGATTCGGTACATGGCAAGCAGGGGCATCTCTTATCACAGGATTCCTTGCTAAAGAAGTCGTCGTTTCTGCGATGAATATTATCTACCACGTGCCGAACGCTGACTCGTTACAAGGATTACTGTCTAATGAGTTCTCTGCGCTATCCGCGTTCAGCTTCATGGTATTCGTGTTGTTGTATGTGCCGTGTCTAGCGACGGTTGCGACGATTCGAAAAGAAGCGGGATCTGTAAAATGGACATGGTTCTCTGTCGTGTATGCACTCGTGATCGCGTACGTATTATCACTCGTCATCTATCAAGGCGGGAAACTTTTAGGATACTAACAAGAGAGGGAGGACGAACTTATGATCTTCAATATTGTCTCCGGGGCTCTTATATTTGGATATGCAGGCTGGGCCGTTTTTCGTCACATCAAAAAAAGCAAGCAAGGCAAATGTGCTGCTTGCTCACTCGCAAAAAACTGTGAAACGAAATGCGATTCCGTTTCTTAATAGAAAAGGACAGGTTAGAAGTGACGATGACTTCACACCTGTCCTATTTCTTTACAGTTGTTCCTTCGCTTTTGCTTCTTGAATCATTTTATACACATATAGTGCACCGTAACCACCTGCTAAACCGAGTGGCAGGATGATGAAAGGTGCAAAGTTCTTCGTGTGCCATCCTAATAAAAAGAATATCCCATAAATGATGACCATCGACATGATGCTAAACGCTAACCGGATAAAATAGGCTTTCAATAGAAAAACGCTCCTTCGATTCTTACTTACATTTTATGTTTCTTAGAGGTCCAATCCAAACCATCCACCAGCTATTCCTAAGAGAATGATGATTAGGTTGAACTTTCACCGTTATTTAAATCAAACAATTCTAGAATTCCATACGTAACAAAGCCAGTCAATACTCCAAATAACAATCGAATCAAATAGTTCTTCAGAGATAGCCCTTCCCGTCATTTTCTTTTTCCATTTTAACACAACACCGTTATGATATTCGTTTATATCCGAAATAGAAGGAATTTCTTCAATGACAGAGAACCCCCTTTATAGAGAAGGAGTGTTGAAATATGTCGTATTGCCAAGTACAGAAAGCAAGCATCTATTATGAAGAATACGGAAGTGGAACACCGATCGTGATGATTCACGGGTTCTCACCTGATCACCGCCTGATGAAAGGCTGCATGGAACCGATCTTTCAAGAGAGGGAAGGTTACAGACGCATATATATCGACCTGCCAGGAATGGGGCAGACGAAAGACTATGGATCCATTCAAAACTCGGATGAAATGCTAGAGTCGGTTATTCAGTTCATCGATACGTTATTACCAGACCAATCCTTCTTACTAGCTGGTCAATCATACGGTGGGTATATCATAAGAGGCATTATCGCAAAAATTCCAGAGCGAGTACTAGGTGCAGCATTCATCTGTCCGATGATCCTACCCAACCACAGTGAACGAACATTGCCAGAACAAACGAATATCGAGGTTGATTATGAATTCCTAGCTACACTAACAGAAGAAGAAAGAGAAGATTTCAAAGGCATTCATGTGAAGTTAAATGAATACACGTGGAAAAGGTACAGGGAGGAAGTGGTCGTTGGATTGGAAATCGCTGATTTAGCGTTTCTAGAGAAGATCTCAGGAGCATATGGGTATACGTTTTCGATCGACCAGGAATTGTTTGAGAAACCTTGTGTGTTTATAACAGGTAGGCAGGACCATGTTACGGGTTATAAAGATGTATTTGACATACTTGATATGTATCCGAGGGCTACGTTTTCGGTGTTGGATGTTGCGGGGCATAATTTGCAGATTGAGCAACCAGAATTATTAAACCAACACATAATAGAATGGTTAAATCGAGTTGAAGTGTCTATTCATAATAAAGTAGTGTTATAAAAAAATAAAGCTGCCCAAAAGGCAGCTTGTTTACTTCATATAGCTTTTCTCCTTCAATATCCCTTCCTTAACCATATTTACAATCGTTCCTTTATTTTTGAACTTAAAGTACATAATGAGTCGATCCAGGTCTTTTTTAGATAATTCTATTTCATCAGATACCATTTCATAATGCTCTAACTTATGTATAAGAGATTTCGCGTATTCTTCTTGCTTCGGCGTAAGGGGAACTCTACGTGAGTCAATTGCTTCTTTAATTATTCCTTTATGGTTAATTGTATCCTCAATGAATCTTGAATAATTTCCGGTTCTTAACCATGTAAGATCCTCTGAACTAAGGGTATACCATTCTCCATGTACCCGTTTGTTAGTGAAGTAATCATGAAAAGCAGCTTCTGTTTGATGATGGTTGCCTGACTTTACAAGATAAATCAGCTCATTTTTGAAAGGTAAGTTAACAGTGAACCTATTGTTTCGTTTATCTAATTGTGTGGTCTTTCCAATCTGGAAATTACCAGTTTGGTGATCCTGTACGAAGAATACATAACCTATCGCCTGACCTCTTGGATAAGGGGTATTTATTATTTTTTGCAACTCAGATTGATTTTGTTGATAGAGATGAAGAGATCCAGTACTAGGTGTTTTAGTGCCACTCTTAAATAGGGAAACCAGGTATTTAATCACAGTCGTCACTCCGTTTTTACGAGATATGTATAGGTATAGCATAATAAAATTTGGTAAAGTTTACAAACAATAGTTGATTTTTACTAGTTTTTTTAAGAGAATGATAGAAAGATGTCTAATATTGTAAAAATATTTTTGAATAAAAATGAGATAGGTGAATGTCATGGCATACATGGTTCCACTTACAATACGATCTTCTGCCACTGCTGGCGAAAGACTATTATTCCATACACTTAAAAACTACTTTCCTGATGAATATATCGTGTACTATGAGCCAGAAATCCAAGGCAGACGTCCAGACTTTGTTATCTTAGGACCTGATTTAGGGTTAATAGTGTTAGAAGTGAAAGATTATACAAGGAACACTTTATATCAACTTAATTCTGATGACTGGGTTATTTCAGCTGCGAATGGAACACACGCAACTGTGAAGAACCCATTAAAGCAAGCTAGAGAATACGCATTTCATATAAGTAATGTATTGAAAAAAGATAAAAGCCTCATTCAAACAGAAGGAAAGTATCAATTTCAGCTCAAGTTTCCTTTTGGTTATGGCGTTGTTTTCACCCGTCTCTATCAAAAAGATATGGTGAGAGATAACTTATATTCCATACTTGAACCGAACTTGACGTTGGCAAGAGACGAAATTGATCCAGAAAATGAACACTTCTCAGAAGAGTTATTAATGGAGAAAATCCTTGATATGTTTATCGTGCCTTACCGGCTAAAAGAACCGTTAACAAATGAAGAGATCGCAGCCATACGTTATCATTTGTTTCCTGAGGTTAGAATTAGCGCGGAATTTAAACAAGCCGTTCCTTATCAAGATCAGCTATTGTTGTCTTTAAAAGATATTAAAGTCATGGATCTGCATCAAGAGAATCTTGCTAAACAATTAGGAGATAAGAACCGGCTCATTCGAGGGGTGGCGGGTAGCGGGAAGACCTTAATCCTAGCTTCAAGAGCGAAGATGATTATAAAAGAACACCCTGACTGGAAAGTATTGATTCTGTGCTATAACATTTCACTCGCTCAAAGCATTCGTCAAATGGTTCATGCTAAACTATCAGAGCCTGAGGATCTTTTTGATTTTGTACAGAAGCCAGAAAAAAAGAAAGTCAATGACAACATTATGATTCGTAATTTCCATCAATGGTTGAAGCAAGATTTGAAGATTAATGAATACCAAATCCCAACCATACTAGAAAAGATTGATCAAAACGAAGCCATTTTACCCAAATATGATGCGGTGTTAATAGATGAAGGACAAGACTTTGAACCAGCATGGCTAGGGCTGGTAAGTCGTTTGTTAAATCCGGATACACAGTCTTTGTTAATAGTAGAAGATCGAGCACAAAACATTTATAAAAGAAAAACAAGCTATGTCCAAGACACAGGATTGAGTTTCCAAGGTCGATCTAAAATCCTGAATATTAACTATAGAAATTCAGCTCAAATTGTAAAGTTTGCCTGGGATTTTTACCGCGAGCATTCTCAGTTAAATACAAAAGTGATACAGGGTCAGACTGAAGGAATTGAAATTATTCACCCTCAAGGAACGAAACGTAAGGGGCCAGAACCATTTGTATTGGAAGCTACTAACTTTACGGATGAAATGGAAAAAGTAGCACGAACCATAAAGAAACTTCATGAAATTCGTAAAGTGCCTTATTCAGAAATGCTGATTCTTTATCGAGTTAGAAAGACAAAAAAGATCGCTGTAACCGATACAATCATTCGCACGTTTAAAAAGCATAATATCCCTTACTATTGGATAACCGAACATGAAGGTTCCAAGCGGAACTTTGTAAAAGAAGAAGAATCAGTAAAGATTAGTACAATTGAAAGCAGTAAAGGGTTAGACTTTCAATCCGTATTCGTAGTGAATACCGACAGCATGCCTTTCCCTTTAGAAGATAGTAAAGAAAAAGAAGTGTCGTTGCTTTATATCGCTATGACAAGAGCACAAAACTACCTTTGTATTTCTTATTCTGGGGAATCGGAGTTTACTAAATATTTTGCGAAATCTAAAGATGAATTAAAAAGCACATTAAAAGAAGTTAAATAAACTAGACTAAGGATGATGGGAATGGCATTAGTAAAAGAAGAATCATTAAAGAAACTCGATAAAAATAGAAACAGTGTGCACCAAGAGGTTCAAGCTACATATTCGATTTTTAAAGATAATTACAACAATAAATATTTTCAATTAAATACATATGGATCTGAGGAAAGAAAAGTTAAGGGAGTAACAAGTCAGTCTATTCAACTTGATGAAAAAGCAGCTAGAAAATTGATTGATATTCTATCAAAAGAGTATTTGTAGAAAAAAAGAAACAACTAGCCATGCTATATCCGATGTGAATAAATGGAGAACACTTGATTTATTTCAAGTGTTTTTTATCTATTTAAGTGATACACCATAATTGATATGATTTAAGAAACAAGTCTATTTAATAATACTAGAGGGCAGTTGATAACATGCTTGAAAAATTAATTATTAACTATTTAGGGCATTTAAAAGATATCCAGACTTTGAGTTCTATGGAAAACAATTCTATTAAGTTAAATGATAAAGGGTTATATGTTGAAACGGATACGTCCAAAAGAAAGTTTGTAGTAGGTGGAAAAGACAGTTCTTGGGAGTTAATTTCATTTCAATTTTTATATGATGCATGGAACGAATTTTCAAGTATTAGACTAGCTAATTCTTCAGATTTTGTTAAAGCTAAAGGTCGCTCATCTTTTATTATGGCATTGTTTTCTCAACTTCCATTTGTATCAGTAACACAAAAAAATGGAAAGAAAGCTATAATACTAAATCAATTCTTTACAGATCAATTACCAGAAATAAACTTAAATCAAGTATTAGAATTATTAGAAGAAGTTATTGCAAAGGGACTAGATCTTAAATCTCTCAAACAACGCTATCCAGAAGACAATGTTTATAGATTAAAATCTCGTGCCCGACAAGGATTAAAATTATTGGGTTTCATTGATAGTCAATATGTAATAAATGTGGGTTTAATTGAAGAATATAGATCAAGTAAAGTTCGATCAGTTATTCTTAAAAAACAAATGATAAAACATACGTATTTCTCTATTGTCTATGAACTTCTTTCAAAATTCTCCGATTTAGAAAAGGTTTATAAGTTTCAAGCTATAAAAGAACTCGGAATGTTAATTGTAAAGAATTCTGCTGGTGATAATTTAATGCGAGATTCTGTTGCAGATGCTCGGACAAGATATATGCTTTCTTGGATGCAAGAAGTAGATTTACTTGATGAGGAGTTGAACCCAATCATGGAAGAAAGCATTCGTCCCTTACTAATTAAAACAATGCAAAATTATTTAACTGCTAGAACGGAGCGGCTGACTAATCATCCCATGGGAAAATTAGTACGGAATGAGCTGCCTGATGCAATTTGTCGTTTACCTTTCATTGATTCAAATACATATTTAGTTAAAGGGTCTATCGGACAAGGGAATTGGGCAACAGTTCCTTGGTTGGCTATCTTAAATAAGAATGTTACTCCTTCTACTCAACGTGGATATTATATTGTGTATTTATTTAGCGAGAATATGAAAGAGCTTTATTTAACATTTGCACAAGGTATTACAGAGACTTCCAGGGATGAAATGTTACAACTAAACGAGGAAATCAGAACAAACATTGGAATGGATGGAGTTATAAAAAGCAATAATTACTATCTTGGTGAAAGTGCAAAAGCAATAGGATATGTTGAAAGTACAGCAGCTTACATAAAATACTCTTTAGATAACATGCCTTCTGAAAATCAACTTGTAAATGATTTAGAAAAAATGATCTCTTATTATGAGAGGTTCATAGATTATAAAAAAGAAAGACGGGAAGAAGAAATGATTGTTATACCACATGTAAATGAGAAAGAGATAACCGATCATATTCACTCCTACATACAAAGCAAAGGTTTCTACTATAAAAAAGAAGAAGTCATCAATCTCTACTTATCTTTAAAAACAAAACCTTTTGTCATACTCTCCGGAATATCTGGTACAGGTAAAACAAAAATGGTTCAGTGGGTTGCTGAAAGCTTAGGAGCTACTGAAAAAAATGGTCAATTCACTTTAATCCCAGTACGTCCTGATTGGAGTGATGGTTCTGATCTATTAGGCTATTTAGATATTAAAGGTGACTTTAATCAAGGTCCATTAACTTCTGTTCTGGAAAGAGCAATGGATAATCCTAGCAAACCTTTTTTTGTATTACTTGATGAAATGAACTTAGCTCGAGTTGAATATTACTTCAGTGATCTATTAAGTGTAATGGAAAGTCGGCGACGGGAAAATGGAGAGATGATAACGACACCGGTATTACCTTTTGAGGTGGATGGCAGAGACATTATTCTTCCTTCAAATGTTTATATTGTTGGAACGGTAAACATGGACGAAACGACACATCCTTTTAGCAAAAAGGTGTTGGACCGTTCGAATACCATTGAGTTTAATAGAGTTCAATTGGATCACTTTGCTTTTTTAGAAGATCTTGAAGAACAAGAACCTTTGTCTATCGAAAATCAGTCTTTAGCGGGGGACTTCTTGCATTTAAAAGATGCTTACCGGGATAACATGGCGTTAATCAAAAAGGTAACAGAAGTGTTAGTCGATATTAACCTGCAACTTGAAGGTATTGGTGCACAGGTCGGTTATCGAGTACGAGATGAAATTTGTTTTTATGTGATTTATAGCGAGAAAGAAAACTTACTGACATTTGAAGCAGCTATGGATCAATCAATTCTTCAGAAGATACTTCCGCGTATTTCAGGGAGTGATGAGCGTGTATGGGATACACTTAAAGGGCTTTATGAAATTTGCACGAATCAGGTCTATGATTTCGATGTGCTACCTGAATTCGATAAAGTGATATATCCTAAGTCTGCACAAAAGATTGTAGATATGATTAGGAGGTATCAGCTAGATGGCTTCACTTCCTTCTGGATTGGTTCGTGAGGATGTTGAACTTGTATTAATTGAAACGGATGAATTTACTCTGTTTATGAAAGGAAAACCTTATCATCACCGTTTTGAAGGGTTGTCTCAATATAAGAAGAAACTTCAGAATGAAACGATGGAGTTTAAGGCTGAGGGAAGGTCGATTCAGTCAGTTAAAGTTTTCGATGTAGATAATCAAAAGCTAACAGACGGATCAACTTTTAGACCTATCTTTTTTGAAAATGGAATCTATCAAATTATCGTTACATCTAAAATAGATGCAAAGTTAGAATTTTATCATGAACATCATCTTTTACGAAATGCAGTTAGCAGTGTTCCAGTAGGTCCTAAGCAGGTTCTAATGGGAAGTCTACAATTTCAAAATGAAGTCGGTTTGTCGTCTTTTGAAATTCGTACGCAAGGAAAAACCATATTGTCTGTGACTTTTGAAATCTTTCCTTCAAAGCTTGATTATAAAGAAGATTATCGAAAGCTCCTAGATGAAGTGAATGAAGAAATCTATAATTTAGCGTTTCACTTTTTACGGAAAACGTATCTTGGTGCGAGGACTAGGGTAGAGGGAGAAGCCAGTGCTGCTGAATTTTATCGATTAATTCAACATCATCTTAGGTCCTTTCTACAGGCGATCAAAAGAATTGAACACCAACCACATCATCAACTGATTACCACTCATCAAAAGGTGAGAGGTGATCAACTAAAGAAAATGGACTCTTATGGACGAAATCAGCTTAGAAAAAAAGCTTCATTGTTTCAAGAGGTTCCAAATGGTATTCAGTTTGAAAACAAACAACTTATGCCTATTGAGGGTTGTCAGGTTAAAAAAGAGCACTCATTTGATACGATGGAAAACCGTCTAATCAAGTGGTTGATGATTCGAATTAAAGATAAGCTTAAGGATCTGCATAAAAAGGTAGAAGCTCCAAGTGGAAGATACAAAACAGAACCAGATCAAGAAGTGGTTAAAGCTATCAATGATATGCAGAAGCTTCTGCAACAAAGAATTAAAAATCCATTTTGGAAGACCATTAGTAAGTTAGATCGTTCAGTAATGAGTTTAGTCATTCAGATGGCACCAGGGTATAGAGAAGCTTTTCAAATCTATGTTTTACTTTCCCGTGGATTGGAACTACATGGTCAAATCTATAAAATGTCAGTTAAAGATGTAGCTCAGCTTTATGAGTATTGGACATACCTTAAGCTGGGTGCTCTTCTGGATAAGAAATATGTACTCTTATCTCAAGATGTGGTGAAGGTGAATCGAGAAGGTTTGTTTGTAAACCTTGATGGTAGTAATTCTGCCAAACGTGTATATCAACACCCACATACAGGAGAGAAGATTATTCTTCAATATCAAAAGGAAGAAAGGCATCTCCCTACGATCACACAGAAACCAGATACGATGCTGAGCATACAGAAGAAAGGTAAGGACTACAGCTACAACTATATCTTCGATGCCAAATATCGTATTGATTTTGCAGTAGAAGATAGTTATTACGGAAAACGTTATAAGAGCCCTGGTCCGATGGAGGATGACATAAACACAATGCATCGATACCGAGATGCCTTAGTTGTTCAACATGAAGGGCCATATGAACGAACGGCATTTGGGGCATATGTATTATTTCCGTGGTTCGAAGAAGAACTGTATGAGCAGCATGCATTTTATAAAAGCATTGAGACCGTTAATATTGGTGGATTACCTTTCTTGCCAAATGCAACGAGATTAGTAGAGCAGTTTGTGGAACACCTCATTGAAAAAAGTCCTGAAGAGATTCAGGAAGAAGGTATATTACCAAGAGGTACTTTAGCTCGCTGGCAGTCTTCATTAGACGAAACCGTTCTGGTTGGCTTAGTAAGTGATGAGGAAGTTTTTAAGGATTGTATCCTACAAAAAACGTTTAAAATAGCTGTGAAGGACTTGAAAAAAGGGTGGCAAGAGGCAAAGCATGTTGCCCTTTACCTATCTAGTAAAGTTTCGAATAATAATGGAGTAAAGTATTACGGGAAGATTGATGATATTAAGTTCAGTTCGCTGGAAAATAATGAGCAACTCGTTACATTTACCGTGAATGTTTGGGAAGCATTGATGAAAGTAATTAAACCCGTTGGTTATGGTATATCTTCATATATGTTAACTACACTAATTGCTTTGAAGGAAGCAAGAGAATTACCTGAATTATATATGAATAGTAACGATGAGTTAGCTGTATGGAAAACAATGCGGAGGTTATCAAACAATCCTAAGATTAACTTAAATCATATGAACATTGATCAAGCATCAGAGATTGTTCAAATACAATCGGGGGAAATATCTGTTTCTGTTGGTAAATATGAGATGCAGGTTAAGCGTGTAGGTAGTTTACAGTTTGAATCAATAGATAGAGAAGAATTTTTTAAAAATCCGAACCGGTTATTTAAAAAAGTAGTTAATATGCTTAATATGGAACAAAACATTTAGTTTTAACCTAATGAAAAATTTAATCGTAAGTATATCGATTCATTCAAAAATTTGTAATTAATTATGTAGTAATTTTGGTGCGGAAAACTTCTGAAAACCTCATTAGTAGTGTGAAAAAATGAAGCTTAAGGGAGATTATTCCCATAAGCTTCTTTTCCTTTATCTATCATCTCACATAAAACTCAGGTGGTTCTATTCCAAGTAAACGTAGATACGTATACCCTTGTCCTCGATGGTGGATCTCATTTTCAAGTGCGTATTGCAGGCGATCGAAATGACTTTGTTCCGGTCCGAAGAATTCGTCTTTCATCACAATACTTAACTTCTCTTCGTTCATCTCTGCCCACATGTTTCTCGTTTCTTCACGAATGTTGTTACTGATTCTAATCAATTCCTCTTTTGTAGAGGTGCCTTCGAACACATCTTTGTATTCCCATTTGTCACGCGCAATCCCTTGCATGTAGCCGTATTCAATATTTACTATTTCTTTTACCATTTCTGCAAATGGCCGAAGCTTTTCATCTGGTGTGAAGTTAAATAATTGTTCTTCCGAAAACGCCTCGATCACTCTGATCGTCAATCTTCTGTTGCCTTCAAGGATCTCGAAGAAACCTTGCTTTGTTAAGAACATCGTTCAACACTCCTTTTCATTTTCATCGCTATATCATTCAACTACAATGGATAACATTCCTCTCAAATTTGTGAGAAATGTTTTAGCTTTAAGACCATGTTTAAAAAGATAGGAAGAAAAGAATATAGCCTGATCAATCAGACGTCACTATACTAAGAGGGAAGGAGGAGAAGACATGTCAGATAACTGGAACTTTTATATGGACGTATTGGATGATTACTTAGCATCCATCGTTATAGATTTGGACGTAACTGAAGAAGTGAACATAAAAAAATACAAATGGTTATTCTCAGTGAAGATTACGATTCAACATCCAACAGAGATCGGAAATCCCGGCGAACAAGAAGATGAGAAAATTGGTGAGTGGGAATACGATTTGATGGAAAAGTTGAATGATGAAGATATTATTCAAGTAGGCAGGCTTACGACCAACGGCACACGAGAATTCTTTTATTATGCAAAAAAAGAAAAGCACGGTAGTATCATTGATAAACATGCTTTAGCTATCTTTGATAAGAATGGGTATGAAACCGAGATTACCGTGATTGAAGAAGAGGAACCTTGGTCGTTCTACGCTGAATTTCTATATCCCGACGAGTATCAATTCCAGCAGATGTCTAACCGCGAATTAATAGAACTGCTTGAAAACGAGAACGATGATCTGGAAGAACCTCGTAAGGTTGAACATTGGATTGAATTTGAAACGTTGGATAATTTAAAAGCGTTCAAACAAGAGATACAAAAAGAAGGCTTTATCATTGAAAGCTACGAAAAGGAAAGAAACGAGGAAGATACATACAGCATCACCATCTCTCGTGTAGATGGTGTGGATTATCACATCATTGATGGGGTGACCGATACGATCATGTCTGTCGCACAAGAGCATAACGGAATCTATGATGGGTGGGAGTCACCTGTGGTTCTAAAAAAAAACATCCTATAAAAGAAGCCAACCCATTTATATGATGAGTTGGCTTTTTCCTTCTTCTATTCTTCCTTTTCAACAAGGTGTTTCAACATGGAGAGTTTGTTACCCCAAAACTTCTCATAATAAGCTAACCACTGCTTCACTTCAGTTAAAGGCTCTGGATGGATCTGATAAATCTTTTCCCTGCCTTCTTTTCGACCTGAAATGAGTTCAGCCTCCGTTAATATCTGCAGATGCTTTGTCACAGCTGTTCGGCTCATGTCAAAGTGATCAGCAATCTCTGAGATTGGTCGCTCATTTTCAGAAAGCAACCTTAGTACTTCACGTCTTGTCGAATCAGCAATGGCTTTAAAAACATCGTGTTTTTCTGCAGATGCTACCACTTAACCCTCAACGACCTTTTTCAATCTTTCATTCACAATACCAACCCATCCGCCGTTCATGCGGTCACGCACATCTTGCGCTTTTTGATTCACTTTTCCAACGATCGCGTCTTCTTCTTTCCAGCCGCTATGAATCAGTGTGAATTCTGTCTGATCTCCTTTTTCCTCTAACAAAAACGTCACGACCCAGCCGTCCGTGTCCCATGCAAAGGATAGCTTATGCGGTTCATCGATCACAAGCACCTTACACGGTGAAGGACCAAAAGGGGACTGGATATGAAACTTATGTCCTTCTTCTGCTTTAAAGTCATTCGGCATGAACCAAGATGACATGCCTTCCGCTGTTGATACAGAATCCCACACTTTTTGAATCGGTGCGTTAAAGGTTGCGGTTTGTTTAATATCTGGTAGTGTTGACACAAGCATTCATCTCCTAAGTCTGAATATGTAACCATTTGGTTGTACGTTTAGAATATAACACCTTTTGGTTGTATGTCAATTCATTCTGAGTCGATTGGATAAATATGCTAAAATATAGGAATACAACGTGTTCATGAAAAGAGGCTAAAGGTATGACCCAAACGCAAACAAGAAATGAACCAAACCGTATATCTGAAGAAGTAAAGGAAGTATTGAATTCTTACTTTGAAAAAATAGAGAAGAAGCTGCCAAATAAGTTAGAGTCATTTTACCTATTCGGCTCTGTTTCCATTGGAGCTTACCAAGAAGGATTAAGTGACATCGACTTTTACGCTGTATCAAAAGAGAAGCTAACACAATCAGATGTTGAGAAATTAAAAGAGATTCACCATGAGATGAGAAAAGAGTATCCGAAGTCGAGCTTAGATGGCATGTATCTGACGCGAGAAGATTTAGAGAGTGAGAATAACGGTAATTCTTCTTGTCCGTATTTTAATGAAGGAAAGCTTCAAAGTTATCGACCTTTTCACCGTAATTGGATCGACGCGTATCAACTTCAGACATATGGCATCGTCGTTAAAGGACTGCCGATTGAAACATACAATCTATCTGTTGATTGGACAGAATTGAAATCAAACTTGGTCGAGAACATTAACGGTTATTGGCTGAACTGGGTGAGAAATTGTGAGCGTTTTCCGTCTCTTCAATATATAGGATTATACATGAGTGCGAACATGATTGAGTGGGGAGTACTTGGTGTGACACGTCTTTATTATTCGATAAGAGAAGACGACATTACATCAAAAGCGGGAGCAGGTGAATACGCACTCCGAACGGTTCCTGAAAATTATCATCAAATTATCCAAGAAGCACTGCGCATCCGAAACGGCAATAAGTTCTCGCGTTACGGCTCGATGAGAAAGAGAAGAAATGATGCACTAAGCTATATGAAGTATATAATTAAAGAATGTAATAACTTGTAAGATTCATAGAAAAGGATGGGACGAGAATGGCGAAATTAGTGTTTAAGAGAGACAGTCAGTTTATGAACAAGATGAGAAAGTTTGATATCTACTTGAACGAGAGCAAGACAGAACAGATCAAGGACGGAGAAACGAAACAACTGGACGTAGCACCTGGCGAGTATATCGTGAAGATGCAGATCGACTGGGTAGAGAGTGCTACTCATAAGATTCAGATTGGTGCAGATGACACCGTTCATTTTCAGTGTGGAAGCCGATTGAAGGGCATGAAGATCTTGAAAGCCTCTTCCGCTTTAAACACAGTAGATGAGTACATCTATTTAGAAAAGAAGTAAGGTGAAAGAGGAGGGGTTTCAATGAAAAGACTGCAGCATCTGCTTTATGGATTTATTGTAGGTATTGTGTTTCTAGCACTGGGATTAGTAGATGTTGAGCGATTTGGTCCGTTTCGTGATCTGATATATTTTATCAATACCATATTGTTTTATATAGGTTACGGTGTTGTAGTCGTGCTCGGAATCTGGATCTTGCTCAAAGTCATGGAAGAACTTCAGAAATAATTACCAAAGGAGCAAGTGTAGTGGATAGCAGGATACAAGCATTCGTCGATCAAGCCAAAACAACGTTCGGACTAGAAAACTACTATTTACATCATCATAGTCTATGGCGGGACGTGAACTACTTCAACGAAACGAGTTACACACTTTGTTTGGAGTGGTTTCCGAATGGAACGGAGTCCGATGAAGATGGTTCGAACCCAGAAGGTACAGCGGTCATTGAATACAACGTAAACACCGGAAAATTAAAGAATGCGATCTTTGTTATGGGTGAGACTTATGCACAAGATGGGATCACGTTTAATGGTGGAACGGAGGAAGTCATTAAGTGGATCGAACAAGAAACCGGATTAACATATAACGAGCAGTTCCAACTACATAAAGAAACAGAAGATGAAATAGAATGTAGCGCTATTATAGACGGAATTCCAGTTTCGCCATCTGCCAACATTGAAGTGAAATGGAATGCAAAGCAACAGCTGACTTTCTTTTCGGTTCATGGAGAGTTTCCGACAGGTGATCAGGTAATACGTGAAACCTATATTCTTTCATTAGAGGAAGCGGAACACATTGCTAAGGAACAAGTGAAAAGACTAGAATTTCCGTCCTTTGAATATAAGAAATTATTTGCCGTGTATGCGGTGGAAGAGATCTACATAAGAAACAAAGATCAGATGACCAAACCGTTTGAAATGCTTCAAGATGGTGGGACTTCTAAAAAAGTGAATCACATATTGCAGTGGAACGAGCCAATTTCTGGAGCTTTTGAGCGTAAAGAAATCGATTTGCAAGAAGAGATTACCTTAGATGAAGCCTTTTCCTGCACACCTTCTCCAACCACGCGACCTATTACGGAGGAAGATGAGAAGAAGTGTGTGGAAGCAGTAGAACGATTTTTGCGGCAGGAATACCCGGAAGACTCTGGGATATGGCGTGTGACAACTCTACATCGAGACAAAAAGTTTCTAGTTGCGACACTCAGAACGAATCAACATGAAACACGAGTCTTTGAAAGAAAACTTTCGGTATTCCTTAATCCCGATACCATGGACGTTGTGAACTACATCGATAACCAGTTCATGTTAGAGATGTATGATTCCTTTGAAGCATCTGATGGTGTAACGGTCACACAAGACGAAGCGTATGAAAAATTGAAAGGTTTGTTTGAGCTCCAGCCATTTTATGTGTATGACGATGAAGAGAAGCAGTATATTCTATGCGGGAAATTGGACTGTCATCATGGAGTGAACGCTGAGACTGGTGAAGTGGTTTTGTTGGATGATCTAAGATAAGATATTCGCGTCAATCATTGGAGATGAGATTGAAGTGGACGTTATATAAACTGGAATAATTCAGAAATGATATTGAATATTCGAATGAGAAGTGGCTGATAAAATAATATCTGCGAGAACAATCACAGTTAAATTATGAAGGAGTTTCTAACATGAAAAGATATTTGGTCTCTATTGGCTTGGCATTAATCGCCATAGGGTTGTTCGTATATTGGTACGGGACAAAATAGCAGTCTATCGCTGTGGATGAGGTGTGTAAATGATCAAGTTTTCCGGAACTCCCGTTTTAGAAACAGACCGATTACTTCTTCGTCCTTTGAAACAATCCGAAACTCAAAGCATATTTGACAATTGGCTTTCAGACGAACGGGTAGCAGACAATCGAGTGAACGCTGCTCACACGAGTGTTGCTCAAACAGAAGAGCGGCTAAAAAAGATCGTCAGTCAGTATGAAGATCAGGAATTTTGTTATTGGGGCATTGAGTTGAAAGAAACAGGTGAACTGATTGGAGAAATCGATCTGTACGATTTTGATTGCTCGACAGATAACTGTGAGGTAAGCTATTCGCTTGGATTCAAGTGGTGGAATCATGGATATGGAACCGAGGCGCTACAAGCTGTAGTAGAGTTTGGCTTTCGACAGATGAACATCCATAAGGTCTCTGCTGCACATAACACCGACAATCCTGCTTCTGGAAGGATAATGGCCAAAGTTGGAATGAAACAAGAAGGCGTAATCCGTCACATGATTCGCAATGCGAAGAATCAGTATAAGGACTGTTCGGTGTATGGAATTCTTCGAGAAGATTATCTCATATAAGAGGAGGATAAATATGGTTAATGTAAAAGAATTAAATCATGTTTTTGATTACAAAAAAGCTATCACTACGACAATAGATGATGTATTACATAAATTCACTCGAGATAATAGTGGTTCGATAAAGACGATTGGTCCCCATAGCCAACTATTAATAATCACGCAAAATGCTTATATCCAAGGTAAGATTAATCACTTTACTCATGAAGAGGAAGAAAACAATAAGTACTTCTTTTCAGAGGGATTAACAGAACTGGGGAGCAGACTTGAAAGCTTGCCAGAAACGATGACCGCTCTGAATCTAACGGCACCACTTCATCTGAAAGATGTAACTATTAGTCCAATTATCAATCCAGATCAAAAGAGAGAGTTAGACGAAATGATCTTGTTTACTGACCAAATCTTAGGGCTATCCATCATATAATGACCACATTTGTAGTTAATCTTCAAACGTGTTTGGAGGGAAATACTTGAGTGACAAACAGAATAACGCCAAACGCTGGAAGAGTTTTATCCTATTTTCGGTTGTGGTTGGGTTAATTGTTGGTTTCTTTTCAGTTGTGTCTGATCACTCTCCGTACTTTGGAGAGGGTTCCAACGTTTCTGCAACTGAAACGATCATGTCTTATCTAGCAAGCATGATCAATTCTTTACCGATGTGGTTTATCATTGCAATGATTGTAGGTTATTTGTATGGAAGTAACCTTATAGAAGGCATTTTATTCGGCGCTATCTACACGACAATAGCGATAACCTTTTATTTTATTTTGGGTAGCATTTATGAAGAAACAACGATGGCCTTGTCTTCTAAAGAGATAATTACTGTATTTATCACGTGGTATGGAGCGTCAATCATAGGGGGCTGTATCGGTGGAGCTGCAGGATTCTTAGTCAAGAAGACACCGTATGTTTTACTAGTTTTACCTTTGGGATTGACGCTACAACTATACTTACACGGTTTAAGAAGTTGGAGTAATGTTGTAGGCATTGCTCAAAACCTTACCTTTTGTATGATGATTATTTTATCATTATGGCTATTTGTCTCAAAAAGGAAAAAGTATCATTCAACCTATGATGTTCAAAAATAAAAAAGACAGACTTTTATGAGAATAGGAAGAGGCTGAAGCTGATTATGAATTATAATCAGCTTTTTTGTTGTTCACTCTGTATCGTCTGTTGCTTCTCCAACTTCTTAACTCTGTGGAGCACTTGAAATAGAATCGTCGTAATAAAACTGAGTTGAACAAATAGAAAAATTCCGATGAAGAAGGCGGTATCCATTGATCCTCCTCCTAAACTTAACAAAAACATGAGAGCAAAAAATACGATAATTCCTCCGAAAATATTTGCCATGAACACAAACACCCAGTTGTCCATTTCTATTTCTCCTCTAACCAAAATTCCATATTTTAACTTTAAGCTTTTATATGTTGATTTTAAAGAACAATCTTTTCTAAATGATGTATTTTTTTCCTAACTATCTTGATATAATTTAGTTCTTAGAGAAATGCAAAGCCTTCGTTTAAAATCTTTAAACGGTGTTGCTGATCGGCTTTCTCATCTTGTGGAAACTGGTTTACCTGTAAGGGGCCAGTTCTGGGTTCAACCCCTAAATGAAGCCACTCAAAGGCTTGAGGAAAGAACAATTCTGTAGGGAAGACCTCCATTGTTCTTTCCATGTCTGTTGGGTGGTTTCATAGTTTTATAAGAAGGAGAGAACTGTATGATCTCATTTTTAGAATCTCTTGTCGTAATGGGATTTGTGTTTATTGTTGTTTTTGCTGTTCTAGCGGTTGGAAAGAAATTCTTTGCTTCGGTTACGGTGTACGAGTATGAACGTGGTGTGAAGTTTAAACATGGGGCCTTTCAAGAGATTATAGGCTCAGGCAAACATAAATATTCTCCAGCTTCTACAGAGATCATGGTTTTTGACATGCGGCCGACAATTCTGCAGTTGAACGGGCAAGAATTACTAACGGCTGATCAACTTAGTGTAAAGATTAGTGTCGCGGTAAAATATCAGATTACAGATCCACAAATTCTGATCTCTGAATATGAAGATTATGAAGAGCATGTGTACATGAACGTGCAGCTCAAACTGCGTGATGTTGTTTCTTCGTTACAATTAGATGATCTGTTATGGAAGCGGAATGAAGTAAATGATTCGCTTCAACAACTTCTTGTTGAAAATACGTTTGCTGGATTATCCATCCTCTCAGTAGACATAAAAGATATTATGTTATCTGCGGAATTAAAAAAGGCATTCCTTGAAGTAATTAAAGCGAAAAAAGAAGCTCAGTCTTCATTAGAAAGAGCAAGAGGAGAAGCAGCAACACTAAGAAGTTTAGCGAATACAGCTAAAATGCTGGAGAACAACCCAGAGCTAGCAAAGCTTCGCCTATTGAACACGATTGAAAACTCGAAAGGCAATACGTTTGTAGTGGATATGGCAAATAGTACACATAGCATTAAAGAGCAATCCAACGAGTAACAAAGAACGTGCATTTCTTCTAGAAGGAGAAGTGCACTTTTTTATGGAAAGAGTTAGTAGATGATGTGAGGAGTGGTTAATATGAATCATCCGTTAGAAGCGGGATTGAAAAGAATCTTACAAGAAGCATTTGAAGGACCACCAAAGCCAGTGACTGTAAGCTATTTTACGAATACAAAATCAGACTCAGGCATTTTTGGAGGTTTGTCGCATCTAACTGCTGCTGATGCATCCAAACAAATCTATGGTACATCACTCGCAGCTCATACCGATCATGTCCGATATCATATGTGGGGAACCAATGAATGGTTGTATGAAGGAACATTTCCTACAATGGATTGGAACAAAAGCTGGGGAATTCAAAGAGTTAGCGAGGATGAGTGGCTTTCCATTCAAGAAGGATTGAAGAATGAATACCACCGTCTTTTAAAAAAGATTGATCATATACAATGGACTGACGACTTGGCAAATGAATTAGTAGGTTCGTTGGCACATTCTGCATATCACCTTGGCGCGATTCAACAGATGTTAAAAACGATGAAAGATCAGGTGAAATAAAATGTATATCACCGTAATCGTAATCATAGTTATCGTGATTTTTACTTTGCTAGGCATTGATGTGCAACTTAGAAAGAACAATAAACAAAATGAAGAAATCATAGAGTTGTTGAAAGAAATCAATGAAAATATGAAGTGATTTTGAAGTTTATTATGGAGATTAAAGTTCAAGCTGAAATCTATCGTTTAGGCATTCCTGTTAAGCAAAGCAGTTATTGTTGGGATGGATTTTTAAGTGGTGAATGTGTAGATTACGCTGAACCTTTTATGATGAATGAGATAAAAGCGATTACCGTTTCACCGGGTGAAAACATTGCCATATCGTATAATCGCAAACCTATAAAAGTATTAGAAGAAGTTAGAGTGTGGAAAAAAGGTCAATCAGATTCTAGAACGGCTAGAGTACAACAATAAAGTAACCCATCAACGTTTCGTCAGATGGGTTACCTGTATGTTTCTTATCATTATTTTTTCTTCCGTTTTTCCATTTCCTTTTTAACCAAAGGAACAACTTTGTCTTTAATTCCTTGTTGTACTTTCGGATTGCTGAGCACTTTTTTGATTTGTTCTTTCATTTAGCAAACCCCCTAGAAGAATGATAATCCTATATTTCCCCTGTAGATCGACCTGTTAAACGTGTATGTAGGTATCTTAAATATGAAAAGCTGCCCAGAAAGGCAGCTTTTTTCTTAACCGATTCTCTTTTTGTTTTTCTTGCTCTTACGTGCTTTCTTGCAAGCCAATAATCCATCTAATACTTTAATGAAACTACTCAAAGAAGACACCCCCATCTATCTCATGTTGAGAAAAGAATAAGGATCTCAACAATCCCTATTCTCTATATCTTATGAAAGCTTGTCTGATTGGTATGGACATTTATAATGATACTTGTAAATATGACTGTAGAAGGATTATTTCAATGTCTATAGAAAGTAGTGCTATATGCTTTTGTTAATAAGTGGAGGTGCTCTCTATGGATGAAAATCTTCGTAAAGTGAAACAGCGTATTGATAAACGGTTAGAAGAATACGATGAACAGAATCAAACGAACCCTCCTTTTAACGACGCCATGGATCATTATGGAAAGATCGAAGGTTATCCTACTCAGAACCTGTCCAAAGTGAACATACAAGGCTTTCCGTTGCCTATCCGTATTCTAGGGTACTTTTTCCTTGGAACGATGGGTGTGGGGATGATTATGGTTCTACTTTTAACCCTGTTTAAATAAATCATATTTAAAAACTATGGTGAGGTGTTCTCATTTTGGATAAACGTGTTCAATTTGACTTTGAGATCGATTTTTCGAATGGTGGAGGATTGCAGGGTCAAGAATTCCGTCTGGATCTTCACGGTGATGATATTTCTGATGAAGAGCTAGCGAAGTATATTGTTGAGGACATGAGGCTGCTGATGGTTGGGGAAGTCAGAATTCTTAACAAGAAAATCATTGAGGAGAAGCATAAACGGAAATTGTGATTGAGAAAAAGGGTGTCCATTACTGTACAACAGATTGGACACCTTTTCTATTGTAGCCTTATCCCTCTGAATCATAAACAGCATGATTGCAACTAGAGACGACCCGAAAACTATTTCATGAAGTTAGCTTTTTTAAAAGGAATTAATCTGTTTTCATAGAAATGATATAAGTTGATTCATGAAAAGAAGGATGAGGGGGCTGCGTCATGTCAAAGAGTATATTGAATCCAAAAGTAGATGAGTTTCTAAAAGGAGCGAAATCGTGGAAAGAAGAGTTTGAGCAGTTACGACGGATCGCCTTAGACTGTGGCCTCACGGAAGATTTCAAATGGATGCATCCGTGTTATACGTTAAATGGTAAGAATGTGGTTTTAATTCATGGGTTCAAAGAATATTGCGCTCTATTGTTTCATAAAGGTGTGTTGTTGAAGGACGAAAAGAAGATTCTGATTCAACAAACAGAGAACGTACAATCAGCCCGCCAAATTCGTTTTACGAATGTTCAAGACATTTTAGATAGGGAAAGCACGCTTAAAGCGTATATTCATGAAGCGATCGAAGTTGAAAAATCAGGAATCACGGTGCAATTAAAGAAAACGGCTGATTACTCTATACCCGTTGAATTCCAGAACAAGATGGAAGATATTATAGAATTAAAAGAGGCGTTTGAAGCCTTAACACCTGGTCGGCAAAAAGCGTATATCCGCTATTTTGCAGAAGCAAAACAATCTAAAACGCGAGAATCACGTATTGAAAAGTATATGGACCAAATCCTTGATGGTAAAGGGTTGAATGATTGCACGTGCGGGTTATCCAAACGAATGCCGAACTGCGATGGTTCACATAAAAGTATCCGATAACAAGGCAATGGAGTATAAGATGTGAAGGAGACTAAAATGTGTAAGTGGAAGACAAGATTAATATCCACAACAAGAGGAACATTTGAAGTATTCATAAAAGGTAAAGGGCAACCGATCTGCGTGACTCATCACTACTCAGAGTTTAATGATTCTGGTGATTACTTTGCGGACTCGTTTACTGATCATTTTCAGGTGTATCTTGTTAATCTGAAAGAAGCAGGGAATACGTCTAAGGCAAATGAACCTCACGAGTTGAGCATGTTTGACGCGGTGTATGATTTAGAAGCAATTAGAGAGAAATTGGGTTTTTCTGTATGGACGTATGCGGGACACTCTACAGGAGGCATGATCGGATTGTTATACGGCATCCACTTTTCTTCGTCCCTATCTTCTCTGATTATTGTCGCATCAGCAGCTAGAAAATATGCGAATTCTTCTCCAGCTTGTATTTATCATGAGGAGCACCCGAAATTCGGTTTCATGCAGGAACTGATTGAAACACTTAAGAATCCTGATTTGTCGCCAGTCGAGAGGGCAAGCGTTTCAAAAGAAAGAACAAAACTTTCTCTATATAAACCAGAGAAATATGAAGAGTATTTCTCCTTACCGATTACGAAGAAAATGTCGGCAACTCGCATGAATTTTTTTATTAGAGAAGAAATGATATTCGATGTGACGAGGCAACTACAAAACATAACGATGCCTACCTTGATAATGGGCGGAGTGCATGACGTTCAGTGTCCGATATCTTTTTCAGAAGAAATGAATGAAGAGATCTCACATTCTACTTTTGTTCGTTTTAATGAAAGTAATCACTATCCATTTCTAGAACAAGCACATTCGTTTAAAAAAGAAGTTCAGAAATTTATGTATAAAGTTTAGGAGAGTAGATATGTACATACATATGCCACCGAACTACACATGTCCCTTTTGTTTAGTCGTACAAGGGGTTGAGGACCACAACAATAAACTGGTTCAGAGCAAGCAACAGGATATTGTTTATCAGGATGAGTATGTAACGGCGCTCATCGCAACGTTATGGTGGCCGAATAACAAAGGTCATGTGATCATCATCCCTAATCGTCATTATGAAAATATCTTTGATCTGCCACTCGACATCGCCGCTCACATTCATAGAGTGGCTCAGCAAGTGTCTTTTGCTCTGAAAGATTGCTACACGTGCGATGGCATCTCTACAAGGCAGCATAACGAACCAGGTGGGAGCCAGGATGTATGGCATTATCACCTTCATGTGTACCCGCGGTATTTTAACGACAATCTATATCTCACCCATGGTAGTCTTAGCGATCCAGAGGAACGTGCAGGTTATGCTGCAAAACTTAGAGCTTGGTTTCAAGCACACAACACATACATCAAACAAAGTATATAAAGGATGTCATTCATGAATACACATAACAACTTAAAAGAAATTGAAGCTTATCTATTAAAGAAATACGATTGCCACACCATCATTTTGTACGGATCTTATAGTCGTGGAGATTATACAGAAGAAAGCGATGTAGATCTTATCTGCTTTTCAGATTCCGTTATCGAGGATACGAATGAGGTGGAATTTATTGAAGGAAAGCAGTTAGATGCGTGGATTTATCCTACTGAAAAAATGAAGCTCTCTGAACCGTTTCTGCGTGTACATGGGGGAGAAATTTGGATCAACAAGAAAGGGCTAGCAGAAGCCTTTTTAGTTGGCATTCAAAAAACTGTTGAGCAAGGTCCGAAAAAATTAACTCATGAGGAAAAAGACTTCTTGAAAAGTTGGCTTAAAAAGATGCATGTGAGATCTGCTAAAAACGATTTAGAAGGAAACTATCGCTTTCATTGGATGTTAAAAGACAGTTTAGAGATCTATTTTGAATTGAAAGGTGAGTGGTTTTTAGGTCCCAAAGTGTCATTTCAATGGTTGAAAGAGAATGATCCTAAAGCTTTTGATCTTTTTAACCGTGCACTATCAACGAATGCAAAGGATAAAAGTTCTAAAGAATTAATTAATTATCTTTGTGAGTTGTAAAAGTGAGAGAAGATTACGAGTTTAGAAATACTAACGGGTATAATTTTGTTGATTTTATTTACGTGACCGAAGAAAAGCTTGAGAATTTCGGTCCACTTGCTGGCTCCTTTGCTGTCATCAAATGTGAGGGTAAATTCCTTATGGGCTTTAACTCTTTACGACGACAGTGGGAGTTGCCTGCAGGAAAGAGAGAAGCGGGTGAAACACCAAAGGAATGTGCAGTTAGAGAGCTATTGGAGGAAACAGGACAAAGGGTTACAGAACTGAGTTTAGTAGGTTTAGTCGTTTCAAAACATATAGGGAATGGATCTATTAAACGAAACCCTGTTTATTTTTCTGAAGTCGCACAGCTGCAGCGGTTTGTAGAGAATGCTGAAAACACAATGATCATGCTTTGGGATTTGGAAGAACAGATTGGTAGAGTGGATGCACTAGACCTTAAAATATTAGAGTGTATGACTGGGACCTCAACTCATAGCTAGACTACTAAAAATCACCTATCCATCTTTGTTAAGAAGAATGGATAGGTGATTTTCGTTTTACTTTAGACAGTAGCTTTTTCTATGTCTGACTTTATTTCTTGAAACCATTTTAAGTTTACTAAATGGTGAGAACGAGAATTTTCGTTCATACGTCGAAAATAATCAATCTTGCCAGGTGATTCCTTATGATTCGCTAAGTATTCATCAAGAAGAGCAATTCTGGTTTCAGTTTGATCTATCTGGGATTGGATACATTCCAATAATTTATTTGTATCAAATACATCTGCAAATAGTAACGTCCCATAGATTGGTAATTTTACATATTCAGATTTCGTTCCATATTTGGTCATTAAATGATCAAATTCTTCTAAGCCTAAAGACGTGATTTTAAAGGTGTGAACTTCACGACCGTTGTTCGATTGTGTTTGATGTGTTTGTTCAATCCAACCTTTTTCTTCAAGTTGCTGCAAATTGTAATAAAATGATCCTTTTGTAAAGTTAACGATATATTGATAATGTCGTTTTTCCATTAAACTTAATAGTTCGTATCCATGAGCGCCAGGGTTTTGTATAAGTAAGCCAAGAATTAGTAAGGGAATCAAGATTGCATCACCTTCGCCATTTGGGCTTCAAATTCAGCGTATGAGATTTTCCCCAGAGCTAAATTCATACTGTGAATATAAATTTGTTCGGTTTTCGAATAGTTATTGTTTATTTTTAGGGATTGATCCTCATCCTTTAGGGGCTCCAAGATATGACACTTTTTCGAAAATGCTTCAAAATAACGAAAACCAAATTTCCGTTGGGAAACAGCATTTAAATGAATACCATCCGGATTGGAAGTTAAACCTTCTGCCGATACAAAATAACAATTTTGCTGCTCATGAGCAAATCGTCGTAATTGTTTGTTGATCTCCTGAAACTCTGATGAGTACTTTCCAAAACCTGTTTTTCCTAAGAAATCGCCAAGCTCACCAATCATTAATGGAACTTGTTGAAGATTTAATTCTTTACGTAAAGTTTCAATGATCAGAGATAGCTTTTCGTAGTACGTTTCATGTAGAGAATGATGGCTATCACTTTCTCCTTGATGCCAAAGTATGCCACAAATTTGACTGCTTTCAAGAGCAAATCGAGCTTCTGACAAAGCATGTTGAAAAAGAGTGCCTTGTGGATGCCAATCGTCCAAGGAACTGCCACCTTCCGCACAAGGTATCAAACCAATCTCATCATCCTGGTTGGCTTTTGCAAACGCCTCTGCAAAGGATGCAGCTAGACTTACACCAGCAACAGGACGGTCATAATTAATGGGTTCTGTCATCATTTGCCACTGTCCGTTGCGCAGCATTTTTATTTTTTCATTATAGATCGGTTCTACCTCATGCAAGAACCCGCGACCTGCCATGTTTGATTGGCCCAACATTAAAAAAGATTTAATCATTTCATTTTCATTCCTTTGCATAATAGTCTAATTAGACTTGAATATTATAATAAAGTCTAATTAGACTATCGTCAACTTGCTACTGCCATTATTTTTAATATAGAAACTTTCAGCAAGTATATCCATGTGTATGAGTAGGTATTTTTGGTTATTAACCGTATCAGCTAGTAGCAATTAATTTACATGCGTATAATTTTTTGAGAAAGTAGAGGTACTATAAATAATATGTAGTGAATGATGATAAAAAATAAAGAGGTAGGATAAAAATGATTGCAAAAACAGAAGAAGATTTTAGTGGTTTGAAGGAAATTGGCAAAATTATAGCATCAATTAGAGATGAATTAGTACAAAGAACAATTCCGGGCATAACGACCAAAGAACTTGATGATCTAGCCGGAGAACTTTTAGAAAAAGCTGGTGCAGTTTCAGCTCCTAAAGGTGAATATGATTTTCCAGGGTTTACGTGTATCAGTATTAATGATGAAGTGGCTCATGGTATTCCCGGTCCTCGGGTTATTGAAGAAGGGGATCTTGTAAATATCGATGTATCTGCTTCAAAGAACGGTTATTTTGCTGATACTGGAATCTCATTTGTAGTAGGACAAGGAGAAGAAGTATTAACTAGATTATGCGACGTTGCGAAAATGGCATTTGAAGCAGGTCTGAAGAAAGCTAAACCCGGTTCCAAAAAAAGCAGAATCGGAAAAGCAGTTTATGAAACAGCAAAACAGCATGGATTCACGGTTATAAAAAACCTTACAGGACACGGTGTGGGACGTAAAATACACGAAGAACCAGACCATATTTTAAACTACAATGATCCATGGGATCATGAATTATTGAAGGATGGGATGGTTATTGCATTCGAACCATTCATATCTACTTTGGAAGAAGAAGTTTTCCAAAAAGAAGACGGTTGGACCTATGCTACCGAAGAAAGTTATGTAGCTCAAGTAGAACATACAATTATCCTTACTAAAGAAGGCCCGATTATTATCACTCTTTAATTCAAGCAATGAAGTTCTTAATGTAATTGATTATTTAGACTTTCGTTTGCAGGAAAAATATTAGCTTACAACTAAAAATGTATGAATCAACACACTGTTATTCTCAAATAAACAGTGTGTTTTTTTATGGAGAAGGGTAAACTTTCTCATTTTTGAGCCAGTTCGTGGAATAAGAAAGGATTTGAATATGCCCATCTTGAATTAAGTTATTCAGCAATTGTATGAGAAAATAGATAGGATTAGGTAAGGTGAGAAAGTGATACATTTTTTGGGAACACCAACAATAGAAACGGATCGATTATTTCTAAGAAGAATCGTACTTGAAGATGCGGAAAGTATTTTTAACCATTGGCTTTCAGACGATCGAGTAATGGATAATTTAATAAAAGGAGCACACAAGTCTCTATCTGAAACAGTCGAGAGAGTAAAAGAAGTCGTAAGTAACTATGATTCTCAAGAATTTTGTTATTGGGGTATGGAACTGAAAGAAAACGGTAAGTTGATCGGAGCCATTGATCTATTCAATTTTGATCCGTTAACTGAAAATTGTGAAGTGGGTTATTTAATGGGCTATCAATGGTGGAACAAAGGGTATGGAACTGAAGCATTGAAAGCTGTTATTGAATTTGGTTTTAGGGATATGAATATCCACAAAATTTCTGCAGCTCATAATACTGACAACCCAGCCTCAGGAAAAATTATGGAGAAAGTTGGAATGAAGCAAGAAGGAACGATTAAACATATGATTCGCAATGCCAAGAATCATTATAAGGATTGTGCTGTCTTTGGTCTTCTTCAAGAAGATTATCTTGAAATGTTGACAGATAAGTAGTTTTAATTAATAGAATTGTTTTATTATGAATTTATTTATGCAATTAACGGGTGCTTTTCTCTGAGAAGGAGATCTGCACTTTTTTATTGAACTTATTGAACAAACGAAGCAGGATTGTTGAAGAAGAAATATAAGCAATCTTATAACTAAATAACACCAAATTTATTACTTGGTCTTTATGATTTATAGTGTTTTCGTTTGGATGCTGCTTCTTCTATTTTTTATAATTGAAGTAATATACGAAGTGCTAAATGATAATGCAGTATAAATTAAAATAGGAAATAAGCCAACCTCAAATATATTGAGGAAGTTTAGTAAAATTAACGTTAATCCAAATAAGATTGGTGTTACAAACATATTTTTAGTAATTAGTGTACCGACGATAGACACAACGATTGTAGTTAATGGTATAAAAATAAAAATCAATAAGAATACAATCCCAATCATATAACCACCTCATTAATTATTTTCTTGATATTATATTCGCTAATAAAAGTATGATTACCTTTACTAATATTTACAATTTTATTCTTTCTTCCGATCGGGTGCGATTGCTGTATAAGGGAGTTGTTTGGAAAGTAGTAGTAGCTTAAGAATTCATAACCAACCTAAGTAGTTATATAGAATAATAGGAAATTTATTAAAGGGAAAATAACTAACTCCAATAATAAATAAGTTCCTAAATATAATTATGATCTAGGAGAAAAAGAATGAATCATTATATTGAACGGATTAAAGAAGTCTATCCAGAACTTATCATTGAGAATGTTCTTGCTAATGATATTGGCCAGAATAACGATGTATTAATCATAAACCATTCTCTTGTATTCAGATTTCCAAAGTACGAAAAAGGAATTGTAAGATTAAAAGAAGAAGCTCAAATCTTAGATCATATCAGGGATATAATATCAATCCAAATTCCATATCCAGAATATGAGTCATTCGAGCTAAATGAACCTGGTAAAGTATTTACTGGATATCATTTAATTGAAGGTGTCCCTTTCTGGAATGAACATTTAATAAAAGTGAATCATGTGGATTCAATGAAACTTGCAAAACAACTTGTAACCTTTCTAATTGAGATTCATTCCGTATCGAAAAAAACGTTGGTTACGTCTCTAAACTTAATAGATAGTAACCCATATGAAGACATGAAAGAACTATTTTATTCTATACAGGACAAGCTTTTTCATTTTATCAATAAGAAATCTCAAAGTGAGATTACTTTTTCATTTGAGGCTTTTCTTACTCATAAAGAACCCTTAAAAACAACCCTTATACACGGAGATTTTGGAGCATCGAATATCTTATGGGACCCTAAAAGCTGTGAAATTTCAGGAATAATAGACTTTGGTGGTTCGGGTATAGGTGATCCCGCCTATGATTTTGCAGGAATACTATCAAGTTATGGTATGGATTTCTATAACAAGTGTATCAATCTTTATCCAAACGGTTCAGAAATAGCTAAGCGTGTTACATTTTATAAGCGTACATTTGCTTTACAAGAAGCATTGCATGGTTTAATAAACAACGATAATGTTGCATTTGAAAACGGGATAAAAGAGTATCGATAAAAAACACTGTTGAAATTAAATCGCTTTTCAATTCATTTAACATATGTAATAATTAGTAAAAAGAATTACTAAACGCGATGATAAGGAAAGTAAGTCAACCCTCATTTTCTTACAGAGAGCTTCGTTAGCTGAAAAGAAGCAGAAAATAGTTGATTGAAAATGGTCTTTGAGCAGCAAAGTCGACTTCAATAATGATTTAGACTTTGACGAGATTTGGCACTCGTTATAAATGTCAAAGTATAAGAGTGTTTCATTTACTCCGTACTTTTTGAGGCTAATAATGTGAGTTATTGGTAAAATAAGGTGGTAACACGAGATAAACCTCGTCCTTAGACAAATATGTCTATGGACGAGGTTTTTTTTAATATAAGGAGGAATAATTATGACCGTTTTTATTGGAGGCGCATGGCCATATGCTAATGGATCACTTCACTTAGGCCATATTGCAGCTTTATTACCAGGAGATATTTTAGCAAGGTTTTACAGACAAAAAGGGGAAAAAGTACTTTATGTTTCAGGAAGTGATTGTAATGGGACACCCATATCGATTCGTGCAAATCAAGAAAAGTCAACCATTGAAGCAATAGCAAATCGTTATCACGAAGAATTTGTTGCATGTTTTGAAAAGCTGGGTTTCTCATACGATTCGTATACACGTACAGATGCTGAACATCATCACAAGTCTGTACAGGCCATATTTTTAAAACTACTTGAAAATGGCTATCTGTATAAAAAGACGAGTGAGCAAGCTTTTTGTGAAACAGATTATCAATTTCTACCTGATCGTTTTGTAGAGGGAACATGTCCGAATTGTGGCGGTAAAGCAAGGGGAGATCAATGTGATCATTGTTCCGCTATTTTAGATCCACTTGACTTAATCGATAAGCGTTGTAAGATCTGTGGGAATAAGCCTACCATTAAAGAAACAGAGCATTTTTATTTCTCGTTTAGTCAGTTTCAGGTGAAATTAGAATCATGGGTAATAAAAGCGCAGAAGGAAAATCGATGGCGTAAAAACGCGATCTCTTTAACCACTAGATATTTAAAAGAGGGTGTTCCTGACCGAGCCGTCACACGGGATCTGCCAAATGGCGTAGATGTTCCTCTAGCGGGATATGAAGGTAAAAAAATTTATGTATGGATTGAAGCCGTTGCTGGTTATCTAACGGCAAGTAAGGAATGGGCTAATTAAACAAATGAGGATCTTGAAGATTGGTGGAACGGTGACACTATCTCTTATTATGTTCACGGAAAGGATAATATCCCCTTTCATACGATCGTTTGGCCGTCAATTCTAATGGGTATTGGTAATTCTTCTTTACCCACACGTATCATTTCAAATGAGTATTTAACGCTTGAAAACCGTAAACTTTCCACTAGTCAAAATTGGGCAGTATGGGCTCCTTACATGTTAGAGAGATATGACACTGATTCTATACGCTATTTTCTAACAATCAATGCACCTGAAAACCGAGATACAAATTTTTCGTGGCGTGAATTTGTATATAGTCATAACAGCGAATTACTTGGTGCCTATGGGAACTTTGTTAATCGTACATTAAAATTTATCCAAAAGTCATATGATGGAAAAACACCGAGTGGTAAGATAAATATAGAACTACAAGGAAGAGTAAATAGACTCTATAATGAAGCGGCTTTGTTGATTACCGACGGACAATTTAAAAAAACTATAGAGAATATTTTTGACTTTGTAAGATTTGCGAATAAATATTTTGATGAGCAGAAACCTTGGATTCAAATAAACGAAGAGCGATCTTTATGCGATGATACAATGGCAAATTGTATCTATATCATTTCGAATCTTGCACAATTGCTTCATCCTTTTCTTCCTTTTTCAAGTGAAAAGGTTAAAGGAATGTTGGGATTAAATGAATTTACATGGAAGGAGATTAACATATCTTCCATTTCACTTAAAGACATTCAACCACTCTTTAGTAGAATCGATGTAAAAAACATTCAAGAAGAAATAAATAGATTAAATGAAGGAATTTAAAATGTTAGTTAAAAAGGACAAAGTATTCTTTACACACAGATTGGTTATGAAATGAACATTTAGACAAATAGGGGAGAATATGATGGCTGAAACAATTGTACCAATGACATTTGATAAAATAGGACAATGTGTTGAATTATATATTAATGTTTTTAACAAAGAACCATGGAATGAGACCTGGACAGATCGAGATGCTAAAGAAAGACTAACGGATTTAATGCATACACCTAAATTTCATGGTTATTTACTATATGAAAACGATGCTTTAATTGGATTCATTGCCGGAAATAGTAAACAATCGTATGCAGGATTCACTTTTTATTTGGCGGAATTTTGTATTGGTACTCAAATTCAAGGAAAAGGTTACGGTTCGAAATTGCTTCTGTATTTAGAAGGTGAATTAAAGAAAAGAGACATTTCAAGTCTATATTTATTAACAGCTAACGGAGGGATTGCAGAAGCGTTCTATCTCAAAAATAACTACACCATAAATGAGAATAGGGTCGTTATAAAGAAGAATTTATAATTTGTTTACGATATCTGTATACTTCACAAATAGTTAGTTTATTGTTTTTTATTTCATATAATTCCCATGAGCACAGCCTGCTTTATGCTGAATAATTCTATATGGTAAGATCACACTTCATATAAATTTGAATAAAGAGGAGTAAGAAAAGTGAAGAAAGCTAACCTTTGTTTTATAGGTGCTGGGTTCCATGCATCCACAAATATTTACCCTTCTGCTCTTGAAGCTGGAGCGGAAATCCAAGCCATTTCTACAAGAGATCTTAATCGGTCGAAAGATGCACTTCGGCGCTTCGGAAGCAATGGAACACCGTATGATGATTATAAAGCCATGCTTAATTCTGAAGAGTGTGATGGCGTTGTAGTAGTCGCTCAACCTGAAGATCATATCTCTTTAGTCATGGACTGTATTAGAGCGGGGAAAAATGTTTATGTAGATAAACCTCTTGGAATGAATGCTGATGCTGAGGAAATCGCGAATGCTGCTAAGGAAGCAGGGGTCATGTTAATGGTAGGATTTATGAAACGCTATGCGCCCTGTTATCAGAAGTTAAAAGAATTAATCAATAGTGGTAACCTTGGACAAGCTCGCTCTTTTCAAGCAAGATTTGCTGTAGACAGCACCCCTTTTTGTAAAGACGATGAGCAGTTTATGAAGCTCGCTGCTATACATATTGTTGATCTAGTTCGCTTTTTGTTTGGTGAAGTTGTTCAAATATCCGGTTTTAAAAACAGTAACAGGGAATTTATCTCTCAGAGTATTTCATTAAAATTTGAAAATGGAGTCGTGGGTAGCCTTTATTTTACTGGAATGACAGCTTGGTCAAGGGAAAGTGAAAATGTGGCAGTAACATTCGATAATGGATTTGCGATTGCAGATGAAGTTCATACACTTACTGTGCATAAATCTCAGAACTTTGACCAACTACCTTGGAAATCACTTGCAGAGAACGATACCGTATTTACACCTTCTGCATCTCCCATGTCTGGAGGTTACAGGGATCTTTATTTGCGTGGTTTTGTTGGAGAAATGGCTCATTTTATAGAGTGTTGTAAAAATGATAGAGAAGCATCTTCGAGTGGACGTGATAATGTTCGTACGATGCGACTCTGTGATCATATACTAGCTGAACTGGATTAGGCTGAAAGAAAGTCAATGAGGTAGAAGCAAGGGTAGGAGACTCTAAAGGTCCAACAAGACGTTGTTTATAAAGAAGAGAAAGTTCAATATTACATTTCTAAGAAAAGTATCGGCATCTGCCAGTACTTTTCTTTTTTATAATATTTTTAAGGAATATAAAACAAACAGTAATGATATCGTCTATATGTCTAGAGAAGGAGGGACGGTATTAATTAAAGATAGATTTCACTTTTAACAATGGGTTAAATGATCTAAGGAAATAAAACATGTTTAATTGAAACTATATTTCAATTCATACTCTAGGTAAAAAGAATTAAAACTTAAGATAGCATATTTCCCTAAAGGAGTATGGTAACTGTTTATTGAAATGATAAAAAAAGTTTAGAAGAATGAGCGTTATGGATTTATTGATATTTGTATTTATAGATAAAAATCTCAAAGATGAAGGAGAAATGAAAATGATATTTTTATGTATGGGATATTTTAGTCCTGAAAAAATGGATGCACGCCCGAGGGCAGAGATTGAAGCAGTTATGAATGAATGCCAACCTGTTGTTGAGACTTTTTATAAGAGTGGAAAGGTGCTGCTCGATGCTGGTTTAGAATCAGAGGTCAAAAGCTTGCGTCGAGTAAACGATGAGATAGTCGTAACAGATGGTCCGTTTACAGAGACGAAGGAGCTCGTTGGCAGCGTATTCATATTTGAAGCAGAAAACATGGATGAGGCGATTCAGTTAGCTTCCCTTCATCCCACAACCCAAATAAGCAGAGCGGAAGAGTTTGGATGGCGTATTGAGGTTCGTCCTGTTCATTTTTTTAAGAATGATCAATGAATTATTTAGTAGGTTTAGAGATCAACTAGGCTTAATAATACAAAAGAACTTGGAACGACGAAGACCGAACTTTTACGAAGGAGATGCTTTTTTATGATGATTGGAGTAAGTAGTGTTCAGGACGTTCTCGAAAATTACAAATCTTCGGTTTATGAAAAAGATGTTGATCAATTTCTATCGACTTGTGCTGCGGATGTACATATCTTTGATTGCTGGGGAAACTGGGAGTGTAAAGGTATTTCTTCATGGAGAGAGAATGTGGTAATGTGGTTTAATAGCTTGAGTGAAGATAGGAATATATTAAAAGTAATTTTTGATGATGTAACCATTGAGGAAAATACGAATGTTGCATTTGTGCATTGTGCTGTTTCATTCGTTGCACATAGTGAAGAATCTGGTGAGAAACTTCGTCAAATGACAAATCGTTTTACATTTGGCCTAAAGAAAGTAAATGAGTCTTGGGTCATTACACACGAACATTCATCTTTGCCAATAGATATGCATACGGGAAAAGGTGTGTTCGACCTGAAATAAGATAACAATTCTTTTATCTAATCCCAATATTGGATGCATAATAGGAAAATCCATCAAGAAAAAGGTACTCGTACTTTTAGCGTTTCAGCTATGAATCTCTTACAATGGAAAGACGAAACCACCAACTAGGTGTCCTTCTTTCTGGTGATATCGTACGAATCGTAGCAGAACGGGATTGGGTCAGTTCATGTATAGTTATCCTAAATTTATCCCATCACAGTGATGAGATAGGTAGATGCACTAAACGGAGTGTTGTTCCGTACATAATAAAATTGGATGAAAAAAAGCCCTAATCAAAAGCGCTTTTTCATTTTATTTTTTAAAGTCTTTCGGTATCCTTTTTAATTCGATATTCTACATTGAAAGGTTAAAAGTAAACGATCTATTTATTGTGTCATTCGCCGTATGCCAATAGGCTTCTGGAATTTTTAAGGTACTGACACCAAGTTCCTACATAAAACATCTCCTAAAACTCGGACACGTGTAGTCTAATGTGAATGAATGTAATATTTGACTATCTTTTCCAAGCGATGTAATATATAAATTGCATATGTAAACTATATCTTACATTAGGTGGGGGACTAAATGAAAAATAACGTAAAAATAACTAGAATTAAAGCCTCCATTACTCAAGAACAGTTGGCGAGGAAAGTTGGTGTGACAAGACAAACGATCGGTCTTATTGAAAAGGGCGAATATAACCCCAGTCTTCAGTTGTGTGTAGCAATAGCTAAGGAACTTAATCGAACGTTGGATGAATTATTTTGGGAGGTCGATTGAAATGAAATCTTGGATATCTTTTTTGTTACCGGATGATGAATATAAAAATATTAAGATGTTATATTTTTTCTCAGAGGGTGCAATCCTTCTTTTCCTGTCCCTAGTTGTCATGCTTATCGGAAACAAGTCTTTTCAATTTGGTACAGAAACGATCTTATTGGTAGCTATAGGAATCTTCCTTTTGTATGTGTCAGGCAGATATATCATATCTGGTATTGAATATACAGACATTTCAACCGAGAGAGCTTACAGAAAAGAGTTAAAAGCGACAATTATTAAGGTGATTGGATTTGTTGTTATCTTTTTAACAGTCTATCTATTACTTATGGGTGCACCAACAAGTTTAAACCAATGGTTTGAAATAGGGGGGCTACTGATAAGTGTAAGCATAGTGAAGTTTTTATCCACTTATGTTTCCTTAAAGCGATCCTATCAAAAAAATAAGGAACTTTTGTAAATTTCATCATGTACTCACATTAGGAGTGAATCTAAATACATAAATGAGATTGTTTTTTTCTATTGTTGTATAACAAGTGTTTAAATGTAATAAATAAAAAGCACGCTCCTGGCGTGCTTTTTGAATATCGAAAATTAGAATGTTTTAGTTTATAAGAGGAATTTAACTATTTCTGAATATTATGAATTTTAACATAAATATATAATGTGAATTACATCATTCTACCGTGTTTATTATGCAAGAAGGTTGATAGAATCAGAATGTAAATCGATAAAGTTCGTGAATTAATTAACATCAAAAATTTGAGATGAGAGGATTGATGATCTTGAAAAGTGTAGGCATGCTCAAAATATGGATGAGTGTAGGACTATTAAGTTTGTGTCTTATTAGTTTAAGCGTCTTTGGAGACCGATTAAAACCGGCTGAAGCAAAAGAAAAAGTAGAGCAAACAAAAAGTTCAAGTCTTAAGACTGAAAAAAAGTTCATGCAGCTTGAGAAAAAGTTCGATGCTCGACTCGGCATATATGCCATCGACACCCATACAAACCGAACAGTGACCTATAGACCTGATGAACGGTTCGCTTACACATCTACCTTTAAGGCTCTGGCCTCAGGGCTAATTCTACAGCAAAACTCGATTGACGAACTTAATAAGGTTATCACCTACACAAAAGATGACTTAGTTACTTATTCACCAATCACCGAGCAACATGTTGATACCGGAATGACCCTTAGAGAGATCTGTGATGCGGCTATACGATACAGCGATAATACAGCTGGAAACCTTCTATTGAAGGAACTAGGCGGACCCAATGGCTTCGAAAAAGCACTGAGGGAGATGGGTGATAATGTTACCGAGGCTGATCGTTACGAGACGGATTTGAACAGTGCCATCCCAGGAGATATCCGTGATACAAGTACAGCGAGAGCACTGGCCATTAACCTGAAGGCTTTCACAGTAGATGACGTTCTACCGAATGATAAACGTACAATCTTAACAGATTGGCTGGAGGGAAATACTACGGGAGACGAACTGATCCGTGCGGCTGTACCTAAGGGGTGGGAGGTAGGCGATAAAACCGGAGCAGGAGACTATGGGACGCGAAACGATATCGCTATCGTTTGGCCGCCGAATAGAGATCCCATTATCATTGCCATCCTATCCAGCCGTGATACTCAGAATGCCACCTATGAGAATGAACTTATAGCAAAAGCTGCAAAGGTTGCACTCAATGCTATCAAGTAATTTTCTTTAAAAAATTCGACGTTAATCGTACAACTTAGATCTGAAAAATACAACTTTGATGTATACTTAGTTAAGCAACCTCCACTATTATAGGGTGGGGGTTTTTTGGTTGGAAGTATATTGATTCTTAAACAAACGAGCAACGCTTCACTCAAACCTGGTTACTTTCACAGTATCCAAAGAGCATAGAGCCAATGACTTAGATTTATCTTATGATAGGTAAATTGTATGAATTATCTGATTATTAATTGTATTCCTTATTTTAGTGTATTAGTATAGGGCTTGTACAACAAATTAAGGGAGTGACAGAATCCACATGTTCAAACGAAGAATGGTATACACACTCGGCGCATTGGTCCTATCTGCAAGCCTTACAGCACCTACTTTTGCCTCGGCAAACACTTCTCCCGGAACACCTGATCAACAAACGTTCTCTGTAGAAGGATTCATCAATCATGCAGAACTTACCCACAAGCTGCAGCAAATCTCAACAAGCTCTCAAGGAAAAGTAAAGGTTGAAACAGTCGGACACTCTAACCGTAACCGCGAAATCTACAAAGCGACAGTTGGTACAGGTAAAAAAGTGGTAATGATTCAAAGTGAAATCCATGGGAATGAGAAAACAGGTACCAATGCCATTATAAATATCCTTCAGTTCTTAGGATCTAATTCTCCTGATGCAGAGAAAATCCGCAGTGAGATTACCCTCGTTGCCCTTCCGATGATAAACCCAGATGCATCTGAATTGGATCGCCGCGGAAACGACATGAACTGGAACGAAGTTGTGAGCAAATTCCCGCAATTAACAACCGCAAAACCATCGTGGAACTATTATACATACAAAAATGAAACATACGATTATGCGTCTAAACCAGGATTTGATGTGAACCGTGACTTTAACCCAGATCTTAGCTATGTACCCAAAGCATCTGATTTCCCTGGTAAATCCTCTACTGCAGGATGGTACATCACGCCAGAATCACAAACGGTACGTGATGTGTATAAACAACTTGTAAAGGAATTTGGAAAGGTCGAAGCGTTCATTGACCTCCATCACCAAGCACCTTACTACGAGGTGGATGGTACGGATGATCTTGTAACGTTCTCCATCTCCGCGCAGTTCGTACCTAATCCAAAAACGACTGATGGTGCAGCCTATGCGCAATATGCTGATAAATATGACTATGATTACTCCAGACAGCTGAACGTTGCAGTGTATAATGCGATGCAGCAGCAAGGTAATTCCCCATTCGGAAACATCTCATTGTATCCACAGAATCAGAACTTGCCTGGGACAGCACTTGGATCCTTCGCACTGAACGGCAGTGGAACGGTGCTCTTTGAAGTTCGAGGTCAAACACAATCGTTTGGTCAAAAGAAAAAAGGCCAGCTTGTTAAAGCCGTCGAACGCGGACTATACGGAGTCATTGATGGCGTTACTGATGGTTCTGTTTATACCATCGATCCTGAAAAATATGAATCTATTCCATTAACAAAAGGAAGACAGTAAGAAATAAGGGGAACTTCCTTGAAGAAGTTCCCTTTATTCATTGAGCTGTATCGTCAATCCACGACGTTTAAAGTATATATTCCACAAATGGGTGCGTTGATCCAAGAAGGATTAACGCGCTTTTTAACGAAGCTATTGAATAAATGTAGAAGAGTTGCTGAACAAAATATTAAACATTAATGGAGCTATTGTGGCTACTCTACCTGCTGTTCATTTATTAATCTAGCTTGATCAAGGAGAGAGAATCCTATGAATCCATTGTTATTAGATATTCCTTTGCAAATGAATACGGAAAGGTTAATTCTTCGAGCACCTCTTCAATCTGGGGATGAAGAAATTGTGTTTAAAGCCATCAAAGATTCGTTTAATGAGTTAAAAGCGTGGCTATCACTTTTTCAAGAAATTCCTACTCTTGAAGAAACACATATTTTATTAAAAAATGCTCACATCAATTTTTTAAAAAGAGAAAGTTTCCGTTTCCTTATCTTTAAAAAAGATGGAAGCAAGGACTTTATTGGAACAGCGAGCCTTCACGGGATTGACTGGAACATTCCAAAATGTGAAATAGGATACTGGGTGAATACAAAGTTTAGCGGTAATGGATATATGATGGAAGCCGTAAAGGAGTTAGTCGACTTTGGATTAAATCACCTTGCATTGAAGCGAATGGAAATAAGATGTGAATCAAAAAACCTAAAAAGTCGCTTTATACCTGAAAAACTTGGATTTACATTTGAGGGTACTTTAAGGAATGATGATCTATCCGCAGACGGCAGCAAGCTGACTGATACTTGTATATATTCTAGAATAAGTTAACATTGCTTAGCAAGCAGGTGCATTTCTTCATAAAGGAGATCTGCACTTTTTTATTTCCTTTTGTGATGAGCTATACTAGGAATTGGATATATTGAAAATCAGCTAAATAGAAGTGGAGTTTTTTTATGCCTAAAATCGACAACATGCTAGCCGTTTTATGGATGCTTCGGTCAGGTGAAAAAGTTACTGCCAAACAAATCTCAGAGAAGTTAGAGCTAAATATAAGAACGGTGTATCGATACATTGATACCCTTTCAACAAGTGGTGTACCTATCATATCAGATGCTGGACATAACGGTGGATACTCTCTATTGAACCATTTTATAGAGGCTCCTCTTTTCTTTGATATTGAAGAGCAAACGTCACTGTTTCACGCAGCTGTTTTTGCAAGTGAAGCAGGCTATTATGGAGGTGAAACACTAAATAGGGCGTTATCCAAACTAGGTAGATACTCAAATCCAGAGCAGGAAACAAAAAGAAACCAACATTTATCAAGTCTAGAAGTAATCAGTCATTTAAGTTCGTTCTCTGCAGAATCTACTTTAAAGGAGATGGAGACGGCCGTAGCTGATGAGTACTCCGTAAAGATTACCTACCAAAATAGTAAAGAGAACCAATCAAGTTATAGATTGATCGATCCGTACAGAATCATCTATTGGAATAGGAAATGGTATGTGATTGGCTTTTGTCACCTTAGGAAGCAAGTCCGTAGTTTTAGAATAGATCGAATCGAAAGGATAATTCAAACCGAAGACACGTTTATTCGGCCAGATGATTTTTCAGCTTCTGACTTTTTTATGAAAAACCTACTGCCAACTCTTGAAGATAAAGATAAGAGCACCACTTTAGTTATTAATGGGAGTACAACAGCTTTGGGAGATATCTGCCAACATTGGTTTCTAGGACATTATTTACAGAGTCAATCATCAAATCAAGCAACATTTCTTCTGGAAAAAGATATCTTACATACATATGTTCCTCACATACTTTTACCATACGGTACATCTATTCAAGTGATTGAGCCTATAAGTCTTAAGAAAAGGATTATTGAGGTTCTGTCAGATCTAATAAACTTTCATCAAATATGATAACTTCCCTGACGTTAACTGTCAGGGAAGTTATTTTATAATTGTCTATATTACATGTGATGAGGAGTGTTATTGGGATGGAAACAAGAAGAGTGTATCTATATGTATTTAATACAATGTCAGACTGGGAGTATGGTTATTTGATTGCTGAGCTACATACAGGGAGGTACTTTAAAAAAGATATAGCACCTTTAAAAGTAGTAACTGTGGGAGCTGATAAAGCAATGGTTACTACAATGGGTGGACTAAGTATTCAGCCAGATATATCAATAGAGGAGTTCAGCTTAACGAGTACGGATCTTTTAATTTTACCTGGAGGAAATACATGGGGAGAAGTTGTTCATCAACCCATCTTGAAAAAAACAGGCGACGCTATACAGCAGGGTACGATTGTTGCGGCGATTTGTGGTGCAACAATAGCACTTGCGAATATGGGGTACCTCGATACGAGAAAACATACGAGTAATAACTTAGACTACTTGAAAATGGTCTGTTCAAATTATGAAGGAGAACAATTATATGAGGTGGGACCTGCGGTAACTGATGAGAATTTGGTTACGGCATCAGGCTTTGCTCCTCTCGAATTTGCGAGAGAAGTGATTAAAAGATTAGATGTATTTGCACCGGATACCTTACATTCATGGTATAAGCTCAATAAGACTCAAGAGCCTGAATACTTCTTTCAGTTAATGAGCTCTTTGGAATAGATGAGTTTGAACATCCTGTCTCTATTGCGACTCATGATGAAGAATTGTTACAAAGAATCGTTGAACGAGATTATCTTAACCACTCAACAGTCGAAGTTGAAATGCTAGATGGAGTTAGACCTGATCTGATTAAAAGAGTTAAAAACGAAGGACACAGAGCAAGAGTTTATATAACTTATGGTACAGAGTGGTATCTATATTTAGCACACCGTATCGCAGAGTATCCACCAAATATTTATACAGCAATTACTGACGTTATCGAATTTCCAGGAAACAATCATTCATCTTATTAGAAAAAAACACAGTATTACGAGATAATCATACAAAAAGTTAGATCATAAAAATTCAGATCGCGCTAGAGGAATGATCTTGGTATTAGACTGAGATCATTCCTTTTATTTTGCCTTAAACGGTTTGAGATAATGGGATTTATCCCCACATTCGATAAAAGTAAAGAATAGAACAACAAGTTTGCGTTTTACTTCCTTATAGAGATGGAATTCACAATGAATCATCATTCGATAGTAGGTCTTATTGGAGCCCAAGGAATAGAAGCCATTCAAAGCACTACTGGACCTAAAAGATGTATACGACCGGAACTCAAACCTCTATCTTTAATTGAGGATGAAGAAGATTTTAAACCTTAGAGAATAAATAAGTGTTAAAACTTGAGTGATTGATTCAAGTTTTATTTATTGTTTTATCCTATTAAAAAACTGAAAATTTAAAAATAAATGTGTTGACTAAATAATGGAAGGTGAACTATTCTATAAGTAATCGATTACGTAATCGATTACGTCAGTTTTTTTGAGGAGTAATAGGAATGGCAGTGAACATGAAAGAAGTTGCTTTAAAAGCGAATGTTTCCACAGCCACCGTGTCCCACGTGATCAATGAAACGCGGTATGTTGCTGAAGAGACGAAACAAAAAGTATTTCAAGCTATGAAGGAACTCAATTACCGTCCGAACCCAGTCGCGAGAAACTTAAGAAGTCGTAAATCGAACATCATCGGACTTATCATTCCGGTTCAATCCGACGATACATCCAACTTTTTCTTCATGTCCATTGCTCATGGAATTGGAAGCGTACTAAAGAGGTACGGGTACCAACTGATCGTGAGTAACACGAATGAAGAACTGAACATGGAGAGAGAACAGATCACGATGTTCAACGATCAGTTTATTGACGGTCTTATCATGGCACCTACTTCTCAGAGTCATGAGTTTCTACATCAAGAGTTGAACGGAGATTATCCTGTCGTCTTTATCGATCGTAAACCAGAAGGCTACGATAAGGGAGACTTTATTTTAAGTGATGGGAAAAAGGGCACATATGAAGCCATCAAACTCTTGTTATCAAAAGGTCATAAAAAAATCGCATTCATTACAGGACCACTCGGGATCTCAACGAGTGATGAGCGGTTAGAAGGGTATAAGCAGGCTCTATTAGAAGAGGGAATGAAGTTAGACGACACATTGATCAAAGAGGCTGTCCCTACACTTGAGAACGGATACAACCTGACAAAAGAGTTATTATCTTCATCAGAGATTTCTGCTGTACTTACTGCCAATAACGTGATGACGATGGGAGTAGTAAAGTGTCTTCAAGACCACAAAAAAGTGATCCCGAACGATGTAGCGGTTATCGGATTTGACGATTACGAGTGGGCAAAAATCACCACACCCTCGCTCACAATGATCAAACAACCCTCATTTGAACTAGGAGTCAAAGCCGCAGAGGCCATACTCAGAAGGATTGAAAACCCGGAAGCTGATTTTATTGAGATGAGGCTACAAACTGAAATCATACAACGGGATAGCTGTTGATATTTTAAAAGCGCATTTGTAAGCGCTTCATTATTACGTAATCGATTACGTGGAGGTGATGAAATGGAATTGTTATTAAACAAAGAAAAACAAGTCGTTGTTGTTCCAAGAAAGACAACAAGACGGAAAAAAATCATGCGCAATTGGGAGTTGTATCTGTTTGTTCTTCCGTGCTTGTTATGGTTCATCGTGTTTAAGTATGTTCCGATGTATGGTATCCAGCTGGCATTCAAACAGTACATACCTACAGAAGGAATTTGGGGAAGCCCTTGGATTGGCTTCCAGCATTTTACGAGGTTCTTCGAATCTTATCAGTTCTGGACGCTCATTAAGAATACGCTCAGCTTAAGTCTTTGGGCTTTCATCTTTACGTTTCCGGTTCCGATCATCGTCGCTCTTTTGTTAAATCAACTGACGAGTGAACGCTACAAGAAGTTTGTTCAAACGGTCATCTATGCACCGCACTTTATCTCAACTGTTGTTTTAGTCGGAATTCTGTTCGTGTTCTTATCTCCCACAAGTGGAATCGTGAACCATCTGATCGTCTTGTTCGGTGGAGAACCTATATTATTCATGGCGAGACCAGAATGGTTCAAACCACTTTATGTGATATCCGGACTTTGGCAAGAGACAGGATGGGCGACCATTATCTATCTAGCAGCTCTAGCGGGTGTTTCACCAGCACTCCATGAAGCCGCAATTATGGATGGGGCGAATAAGTGGCAGCGAATTTGGCATGTTGATATCCCAGGCATACGACCGACAATTGTGATCCTGTTAATTCTTGCGATTGGAAACATCATGAACATTGGATTTGAAAAAGCATATTTGATGCAGACAGATTTGAATAAATCTGCCTCAGCCATCATTCCAACTTATGTGTATGAGATTGGTCTTCAACGTGCTCAATATAGTTTTGCAGCCGCCATCGGACTTTTTAACTCTGTTATCAATTTAATTATGCTCTTACTGGTAAACAGAATCGTGAGAAAGCTTGGGGGTAACAGCTTATGGTAAGGAGAGGAGATCATTGAGAGCATTCAGAAGAACCAAAGGGGATATGACGTTTGACGTGGTGAACTACGGGTTGATGACTTTATATGCCTTGATGGTATTATATCCGCTGTACTTTATTTCGATCAGTTCCATCAGTGATCCGAACGCTGTTTTTGCAGGGGAAGTTTGGCTTTGGCCGAAGGATATTACGCTTGAAGGATATGAACGGATCTTCAGCGATACGTTGATCTGGGTCGGGTATGGTAACACGATACTATATGCAGCGGTCGGGACAGCGATATCAATCATGTTAACGCTAACCGCAGCTTATCCACTATCAAGACCTGATTTTTACGGAAGGAATCTCATCATGCTCGTGTTCGTTTTTACGATGTTCTTTAGCGGAGGGCTCATTCCAACCTATCTGCTAGTTAAAGACCTTGGGATGGTCGATACCATCTGGGCAATGGTGATTCCAAACGCCGTTGGTGTGTGGAATATTATCATCGCAAAGACATTCTTTGAAACTTCCATTCCAGGGGAGCTTAGGGAAGCAGCGTTTATAGATGGATGTTCCAACACACGATTTTTCTTTAAGATTGTCTTACCTCTATCCAAACCGATCATCGCTGTCATGGTGCTGTTTCATGTAGTTGGACATTGGAATGGATTCTTTGATGCCCTGATCTATTTAAATGATGAATCGAAGTATCCGCTACAACTAATCTTAAGAAATATTTTAGTAGAGAACCAAGTATCAAACTCTGCGGCGATGATGATGGATGTAGAATCATATGCAGCCAAGCAGCGAGTAGCTGAACTCATCAAGTATGGCATGATCATCGTTTCAACATTCCCATTATTGATTCTCTATCCTTTCTTGCAACGTTATTTTGTGAAAGGTGTCATGATTGGATCTATAAAAGGTTAAATCATTCTTTAGGAGGTGATCAGGACTTAAACGGGTTCATTAGTGCCAGCAAAAACATTAGGGGGGATAACATGAAGAAGGTATTTTCAGTAGGAACAACGGTTTTCTTAAGTGCTAGTCTTGTATTAGCAGGCTGTAACTCAAAAGAAGAATCCGAGCCAAAGGATAAAGCGACTTTTGAGAAAACAGGCCTGCCAATCGTGAAAGAAAAAGTTTCACTTAATATTGTAGCACCAAAAGCACCACTCGCACCAGATTATTCTGAGATGGAAATCTTTAAAAGGCTGGAAAAATCGACGAACGTAGCAATCAAGTGGAAGAACATACCTGATACCGATTATCAGGAAAAGAAGAATCTATTATTAGCGAGTGGTGATCTACCAGATGCTTTTTACGGCGCTCAATTTACCGACTATGACCTTGTGACTTACGGACAGAACGGTACACTCATTCCGCTTGAAGACCTAATTGATGAATATGCACCAAACTTAAAAGAAGTCTTTAAGAAACGACCTGAGATAGAAAGAGGGATTACAGCTCCTGATGGTCACATCTATTCACTACCTACTGCAGAAGAGATGGGAATCGGCGATACACCGTTCTTTCCGTCAATCAATAAAAAATGGTTAGATAACTTAGGACTTCAAATGCCTACAACACTTGATGAATATACAGAAGTACTTCGTGCGTTTAAAACACAAGATCCAAACGGAAACGGAAAAAAAGATGAGATTCCATTGAGTTTTATGCATCTCTGGTGGTGTGCGGATATTGGTGATTTCTTCGCTGCTTTTGGTCAACCGGATAACCTCGATCATCGTATCGTACGAGATGGAAAAGTGATCTTTACAGCAGACAAACAAGAATACAAAGAAGCTCTTCAATACTTCCATCAATGGTATAAAGAAGGATTGATCGATCCTGAATCTTTTACCCAAGATGCTGCTCAGTATTTAGCAAAAGGTAAAACAAAGGATGAAACACTCGGATCTTACATCTGGTGGGAAACCGAAGAAGTAGTGGGACCTGAGCGAGCAGGTGATTACGTTCTAATGCCTCCTCTAGAAGGACCAACGGGAGAGAAGTTAGTCGGTCGATCGAATGGTTCAGAGTTTGCTAGAAACGCGTTTGTTATTACGAATGCTAACAAGAACCCTGAGATTACGATGCGCTGGATTGATGAGCAGTATGAACCAAAGATGGCTGCACAGATTCATTGGGGTCCGATCGGAATCGTCTATGAAGAAGACGAGAACGGAAAACTTGTGAACAAAGAACTGCCTGAGGGTGTAGCGATGGGAGAATATCGTCAAAAAGTAGCACCAAATGGCGCAGGTGTTATTTTAAAAGAAGATTTTGGTACGATTGTTGAGATGGAACCACGTGCTAAGCAACGAATTAAGGATCTAGATAACATCTATCGTCCTTTCATGGAAAAAGAAAAGTATCCAACAATCTTCTTCAAACCTGAAGAGTTAGATAAGGTCAACACGATAGAAACGGATGTCAAAGAACTTGTGAATCAGACTCGTGCGAAGTTTATCGTTGAAGGGTTTAGTGATAAAGATTGGAAAGCCTACGTTAAAGCTTTAGAAGAAATGGGAGTCGAAGATATGATGAAAATCTATCAAGACGGACTAGATCGATTTAATAAATAAAAAATCTAGGAAGGCCGGAACACATATTTGTTTTCCGGCTTTTTAAAATCGTGGTGATGAACATGAAAGAGATAGATGTAGTGGCAATTGGAGAGCTCTTGATCGACTTTACTCCAGCTGGGCCTTCACTCAACAATAGACCAACCTTTGAACAAAACCCAGGTGGGGCGCCTGCAAACGTTGTGGCGGCACTGGGAAAATGGGGAAGAGCTACTTCCATGATTGCAAGGGTTGGGGAAGATTTCTTTGGAGAGGACTTAATCTCTACACTAAAAGAGCATCATGTCGATTGCAGCTTAATCACAAAAGACACAAAAATCCCTACCACTCTAGCATTTGTAAATCTAGATGATAATGGCAACCGGTCGTTTCGTTTCTATCGTAAACCTGGGGCAGACCTTATGTTGCATAAAGACAATATAGAGAAAACGGGTATTCAGCGTTGTAAGATATTTCACTTCGGTTCTGTGTCTTTAACCGGTGAACCATCTCGAGAAGCGACATGGCATGCGGTAGAACGGGCGATAGAAAACTCGAAAATCATATCGTTCGATCCTAACGTTCGTGAACTACTATGGGAAGATCATGATGAGATGAAGGAACAGATTATAAGAGGACTCTCGGTAGCCGACCTCGTGAAGGTGTCAGAAGAGGAACTTCATTTTCTTACAGGGGAGGATATGCTAGAAAAAGCAATGACATTACTTTCAGAAACGTATTCAATTTCCTTACTTATCGTTACGTTAGGTGCTGAGGGTTCTTCCTATATATGTAACGGGAAAGTGGGGTTCATTCCAGGATACAAAGTAATAGCTCTTGATTCGACAGGAGCTGGTGATGTTTTTTGGGGAAGTGTCCTACACCAACTTTTGGGACGCGCAAAACTTCTTGAGTTACAAGAAACTGACATTGTACAAATACTTCAAACAGCGAATGCTGTAGGGGCTTTAACTACTTTAAAAAAAGGAGCGATCCCCTCGATTCCGACTATAGATGAGATCGATCTTTTTTTACGCCAACACCGAACACACATGGAGGATAAAACATGAGTATGAAGATGAGTCCGACGAACTTTTTTAACGAAAAGTATCGTCCGCAATATCACTTTACACCGATGAAGAATTGGATGAATGATCCGAACGGAATGGTGTATTTTCAAGGTGAATATCACTTGTTCTATCAATATCACCCAGAGAGTACCGTTTGGGGTCCGATGCACTGGGGTCACGCGGTAAGTTCCGATATGATTCACTGGGAACATCTCCCCATCGCTCTTTTTCCTGATGAGATCGGATTTATCTTTTCAGGTAGCGTTGTCGTAGATCCTTGCGATTCGACAGGATTCTTTAATGGGGGAGAGGGATTGGTTGCCATATTCACGCATGCTGGCGAACATCCTGTTACTCGAAAACCACGACAGGTCCAAAGCCTAGCTTATAGTAAAGACAAAGGAAGAACGTGGACGAAATATGAAGGAAATCCCGTTCTTGAAGAGCCAGCCATCGCTGATTTTCGAGACCCTAAAGTCATTTGGTACGAGGAAGAAAGGAAATGGATCATGGTGCTAGCTGCTGGGAACCACGTTCGCTTCTATTCATCAAATGATATGAAATCATGGGACTTTGAGAGCGCGTTCGGAAAAACGGAAGGTTCGCATCAAGGCGTGTGGGAATGCCCAGATTTGTTTTCCTTACCCATTGATGGTGTTCACAGATGGGTACTGATCGTCAGTATCGGAGATGATCCAGCATACCATGAGGGCTCACGAACCCAATATTTTGTAGGTGATTTTAATGGTAAGACATTCATGAACGATAACGATCCGGATGTGGTGCTATGGTTAGATTTCGGAAGAGACAACTATGCGGGTGTGACATGGAGTGACGTACCGAAAGAAGATGGTCGTCGTTTGTTTATCGGTTGGATGAGCAATTGGAAGTACGCAAACCATGTACCAACAAGTACATGGAGAAGTGCGATGACTTTACCAAGGTCTTTATCATTAACATCGACAAGTGAGGGAACCCGACTTGTCCAGAAACCAGTGCATGAAGTATCTGTTCTTAGGGAGCCGGTAACTTCTATCAAGCGAACGATAACGCTTGTACCGGATGAGAACCTTTTAAAAGATATCAAGAGTAAAACCTTTGAACTTAAAGCTTCGTTTACGATCAAAGAAGCAGCTGTCTTTGGACTTAAAGTGCATCAATCAAATGAAGAAGAAACGATCATTGGTTTTAATTCTCAACGTTCTGTTTTATACGTAGACAGAAGAAAATCTGGAGACTTGGGATTTCATGACGCTTTTTCATGTGTTCAAGAAATGGCTGTTTTGGAGAAAGAGCATGTATCTCTACACATCTTCGTGGATAAGTCTTCTGTGGAAGTGTTTGTGAACGAAGGAAAACAAGTGTTAACTTCTTTGATCTTTCCGAAAGAGGAAAGTGATGGAATAGAACTCTTTTTAGATCAGGGTGTCGTAGACCTTCATTCACTGGATGTATTCAACTATCATTCCATATGGACGAAAGGAGAAAGTTGAAATGTCTCAGTTAATCGCTCATTGGGCATTTGATGAAGGTATGGGAAAGGCGACGAAAGAACAGATTAACGAACAATGGCATGATATCAACTATGTGTTCAACGATGCCACGGATAAACCACCCAGTGATCCTCTTTGGAGACAAGGCATCAAAGGGAACTGTCTACTCTTTGATGGTTATTCGACATCGGTTACTTGTGAAGGTCTTGCTCAAAATACGTTATCAGAGATGACGATCGAAGCATGGATCGCTCCTCGTTCGTTTGAATATGGCGCAGACAACAAGCTTTCAGCAATCATCAATCAACACGATAGAGAAGAGAAGACAGGGTTTCTCTTAGGTCTGTACCGACATGGTTCGTGGTCGTTTCAAGTAGGTACGGGGGAGGAGTGGCTTGAGGTCTGGGACGAAGGCCATCCTCTTCCCCTACATAAATGGTCACACATTGCAGCCGTTTATAGTGCACAACATCACTGTATGAGTTTGTATTTAAACGGACAACAGATTGCAACAAGAAGCGTAAAAGGGTCTAATGTGATCGTAAGTCAAAAACAATTAGTGATCGGAATGCATAACGAGCCATTTATGATCGAGGATGTCTTCTCTTTAAATATGTACAACGGGTTGTTAGATGAGATAAAGATCTATGATACCGCTTTATCCTCTATCAAACTCTTAAACCATTATGCTAGAGTCAAGGTAATAAAAAACGAGATTCCAGAGATTCCTTACGGTGATCTTGCGCTTCAAAGAGAAGTGTATGAAGGAGACCGTCACAGGCCGAGGTATCATCTGATCCCACCCGGACACTGGATGAACGAACCACATGCACCAATATACTTTCAAGGTAAGTACCATATATTCTATCAACATAATCCAAAAGGCCCTTACTGGCACTATATTCATTGGGGGCATCTTGTGAGTGATGATCTCGTTCATTGGAGGGACTTACCGATTGCCCTTACTCCAGAAGCGGGAGAAGTTGATCCAGACGGTGTCTGGTCGGGAAGTGCATGTTTAGATGAGCAAGGTATTCCAGCCCTCTTCTTTACAGCTGGAAACGATGCAGTATTTCCTAACCAGATGACGGGGCTCGCGAGAAGTACGTATAGAGAGGATGGCGACATACTTCTTACAAAGTGGAAAAAGGTTAAAAAGCCTGTAACCGTTCAAACAGAAGGTCTCGGCATGAAGATGGGTGATTTTCGAGATCCATTTGTATGGAAAGAAGATGAATTATGGTACCAGCTTGTTGGAACCTCTCATGAAGACGGAGGTGGAACAGCTGCCCTATACACATCCTCTAATCTACTAGACTGGGAGTATCAGAATCTTTTTTATAAAGCTGACCATGACAAATTTCCGTTTCTCGGCCCCATCTGGGAACTACCTGTGTTCTTACCGATCGGTGAGGATGTGGATGGCAACAGAAAATATGTTTTTTTGATCTCTCCTGTTGGAGAGGGAGCGGATGTGGAAGTGTTCTATTGGATCGGAAGCTGGGATAAGAAGCATCATCGCTTTGTTCCTGATCAAGAAGATCCTCAACTAATCGATGTGGGTGACTTCCACTTTACAGGACCGAGTGGCTTTATTGATCCTAAAGGAAGAGCTATCGTGTTTACGATCACGCAAGGGCAACGTACACTTCAAGAAGAGTACAATGCCGGATGGGCACATAACGGTGGGCTTCCCGTAGAGTTGTTCTTAAGACATGATGGTGGTCTTGGAGTAAGACCGATCGATGAGTTATCATCCCTTCGTTCCGAACTACTCTTAGATTTAGAACATGTAAATTTGACTGAAGCTAACAGAGGGCTTGCAAAGATTCAGTCGGATTCACTGGAGATAGAGTTAGTGTTAAAATTAGAAGAGATCGAGGAAGCTGGCATAGCCGTTAAAATGTCACCTGACAGAGAAGAAGAGACCTATTTGTACTACAATACATCTAGAAGCATCTTGGGAGTGAACCGGGAGAAGACGACCTTAAACCCTTTGGCAAGAACCAAAGGGATACAAGAAGGAAAGCTTGAGATCCAAGAGGATCTTCTGAGTCTGCACCTCTTCTTAGATAAATCCATGATCGAGGTTTATGTGAACGAACGAAAAAGTTTAACCACCCGCTCATATCCAACTAAAGAAGATGCACTCGGATTAGAAGTTCGAGTCTTGGGAAGAACAAGCGTAGTGTCTCTTAAGGTATGGTCCATGAACGGAGCATATGAATAGATAGAATTCTCTATAAAGGGAGTCAAGATGAAAAGATTATTAATATCCATAACCTCTATGTTACAACTTATAGGAAATCTAGTGATTCTAAACGGACTTTGGTTGCTCTTCACCACTTTAGGGTTGATCGCTTTTGGTTTGTTTCCTTCGACCGCGGCTCTGTTTGCGGTAATTAGAAAGACTCTCCGCTCTAGGTCAGAATCAGGGTTGTTAAAAGATTATTGGTTCTTTTATAAAAAAGATTTTATACGGTCGAACATTTTTGGATGTATTTTTATATTCTTTGCTTATTTCTTTTATATCGATTGGAAACTCGTGCAGTCACTAAATTCTCCTTATTCTTTAATAGGATACGTGCTCTTGCTAGGTTTGCTACTGGTCAGTAGTATGGTGATTATTTATCTCTTCAGCCTATTGGCTCATTACGAGATACCTCTCGCTCGTGGAATAAAAACGTCTGTACTGTTAGGGATCTTATACCCTTTCTCTACGCTCATGATGCTTTTTGCGGGAGGGGTTTTGTATTACGTGTTTTCAACGCTACCGATCCTTATCCCATTTTTTGGAGTAAGCGTATATGCTTATGTCCTCAGTAAGAGTGCAATATCCGTTTTTAATCGAAATGAAAATAAGTTAGAGGCAGCCTAAGAAGGCTGCCTCTTGTTGTTTGGTGTTGTAAGGATAAAATCAAATGTAGTCTATAGATTAATACGTGGAAATCGATCAGTCTTATAGTTTAAAAGGCCACATAAATAAATGATACACTATAAATACCAAGGTTTGGTAAAATTGTTAGAGAAGCACAAAAGGAATCTTGAAATCAACTGGAGAGTATTAACATGATAAAAGCATTATATGAAGCACATCTACCGATGAGTGATGTAAGTCGATCGAGTTCTACAGAGGTCTTGGCATTCAACTAGATCATATTTTTGAGATAAGAATGCGTTTTTGTGGATCGTTCAAGAGGAGAGTTGGTTAGGATTATAGCAGACGGATAAGGTAATTCTTGACTACGATCCTTCTATCTGACATATCGCATTTCACGTGTCGCTTGAAAGCTTTAAGAGTTCGCTGACGTGGTTGACTGACAGAGGGTACACGCCGAGGGCGGCATATGGATTTGAACCGACAGAAGATTACTCTTTAGAATTTATCTGTAAACTAGAAAACCCCAAGAAAATATCTAACCACATATATCTTAGTGAGTGGGAAGTACTGAATCCATCCAACGCTAATGTGTAGGATAATTTAAATAAAAGGAGTTAGGAGCAATGAAAGCCATACGTGACGTCCTTAGTGATTATTTTCAAGCGTGGAACGAAGGGTTCATAAGTAAAGAAGGAGATCACATCAGACGTTTCATGTCTAAAGATTTTGTAGGATACTGGGCTCATTCAGGAGTTACTGAACCGGATCCTTACTTCTATGACTATGATCTTAACTTAGTATTAAAACAAATGGACCATGCTGAAAAGACGTTTGACGTTTGTACTTTATCCGAGCGGAACGAAGGAAGAGAAGTAATCGTTGTCGGTAAAGAGACGAACACTATGAACGGGAAACCATTTACCGCTCAGTGTATGTTTGTTTGGAGGAATGAAGAGGACAAGTGGAAATTGTTAAGAGAGTACATCGAGCTAGAGAGGTAGTATCTCTTAGATCCATCTAACTATTGGTACAGTCGCGTAAATCAACGATCCTTTGTTTTGTTTAAAGCCATATATTGCCCGTACAGACATAAAAAACATACGGTGTAGATAAAGAAGAAGCCTAACATTATATACAGAATAACGGGAAGAGAAATGATGGAAAGTACAAAAAATCCCGTCTCTAAGAAGCGTAACCAGAAAGCGTTCTGCTTGATCTCTGTTACTACAAAGGTAAGAGAAGGAAAAAACGGGAAGATGCTTAGTACTACCCATTTGTATCTCGTTGTTCGCTTGAAAATGAGAAACCCTAAAATTAAGATTGAAATAAGAAAAAGTACTGTATACATAAGCCTTACTCCTAAAATATAGTATATACCCTATATAATACCAATATCGTTTGATTTCTGTCTGTATTGAACTGGTATGTAAATGCAGTTGAATCAGATTTTTTTTGCTCTATAATATCAGTCTTTATCATGAATTAACACGGTTAAGGATGTGTAAAGTTGAACCCAATCGTCGATTTACAGAATGTAACTAAATCTTACAGAGACAAATTAGTCTTGGATGCTGTCTCTCTCTCTATTCCAACCAACCAAGTTACAGCTATCGTTGGAAAAAATGGTTCGGGAAAAAGCACCTTACTGAAACTGATTGGAGGCCTAATTAAAGCAGATCGTGGTGAAATCCTGTATAGAAACGGGGAACCTGTTCGTTTTGGTTATGTGCCTGAGGTAACTCCTACGTATATTCCTTTTACACCAATTGAGTATCTTACTCATATGGGGACAATCCGGGGATTACAAAACAAATGGCTTCAACAGCGTATTCATACGTTGTTGGAGATATTTCATATGAAAGATAATGGGAACAATCGAATCGTTCATTTTTCAAAAGGGATGAAACAAAAGGTTACGATTATGCAGGCGATGCTGGAAGAAACAGATTTGTTAATTATGGACGAACCGCTTTCTGGCCTTGACTTAGAAGCACAAACGGAAATGGAAGAACTACTAATCTCTTTAAAAGAAAGAAACATTAGTGTTGTTTTAACCTGTCATGAGACCAAACTACTACAAAGAGTAGTAGATCAAATTATTGTAATCGACCAATGCAACATCATCCAAACGGAAAATCACCAAGCCCAAGAAAAGTCTATGAACAGATTGATCTTTGAACTGACAAAGACTGTTTCAATCGATTCTATAAAACAACAAAATGTAATCATTAAGCAAGAGAAAGAGATGGGTTTTCATAAGAAAATGATAGAATTGAATGTTAGTGAAGAACATACAAACAAAATTGTTAGTGAGTTTTTGGACCGAGGTGCCTCCATTAAGCTATTAGAACCTCTACATAAGAAAGAAACAGAATTTCTCAATCAGTTCTAAGGAGGAGGAGAACAGAACCATGAAAGGGTTAGTTCACTATCACTTTACCACATATTTTAGGACATATAAGTACGTTCCCCCGTTTTCTGTGTTTATCATGATGCTGGTGATCAATTATACATACGTACCGAACCCTATCTTAGACAGTTATTCGTACACGTCGATTATGCTCTTTTTTATAATGGGGTGGTTCACCATTACAATTTTCCATGCAGAAGACGAAGGACAAAAACAAATTACCATTATGCATGCGAAAAATAAGAAAGTGTATTATATCTCCCTTATATTAAATTGCACCTTAACGGCTCTCGTTCTGTGTATTGTGGCTGTAGCGTATCCAGTTGTTTTTAATGCGTTTACACCTGGATTACATTCAATCCATCTTGTAATGGGGTTCTTAGCGCATTTTAGTCTTGCCGTACTATCCATTGCCTTGTCATCCTTTTTCACGAGAGGGCTTGTGAAGAACAATGTCAATTCGTGGTGGGGTGTAATTAGTATTCTTATTGGTTCCTTGGTTATATCAGTGGAGAAAGTAGAGGTTCTAAAAATAAAACTTATAAACTGGGTTTTACCACCTCTTCGTTACAGCATGGAAATCATGAGTGTAGACGATCAAAGTATTTCCTTCCCCGTTAAGGTATACGGACAGTTTGCCTGGATATTCATCTACAGTTTAATCGTAATTACAATTTTTATAGCTGTTATGGAAAAAAGAAAGGCGCTTTAAATCGATAACTTTTTTGTGGAAATAAATAGTCATTTATAGATGTGCAGAACGGCATTTGATAGACTTTAAAAATTAACTGAACAAACTTTGGAATAAAACTAGGGGTATAAAAAAACATACTGTTAATTAGCAGTACATTTTTTTATATCTTATATTCAACAAAAGGCCAGATCACAGAAATTTTAAATGGAAATGAGAAAGCATGGCTAAGGTGAATTTAGATGATTGGGAAGGTCAGGAGAATGGATAGATGGGTTCAGATATTGACGAGGTGTACCATAAAATGCGACCTGCCTATATTCTGGGTAAGTGGATAAGTAATGAATAAAAATGGGTGCATCAACGAGAGCGGGATAGTTTGTGTAGAATGGACGGTCACCATAGACAATTCCACTAAGTGCAAGAGTCATTTGTTTTTTGAAAGTCTTAAAACGAATTTCTGCAACTTTTTGACTGAACTCCCCACCATCTACATACGCTTTTCCGACTAAATTAAAACGTCCATGTAAATCTTTTTTCCATTCTGCTAATACTTCGTCACGCATTACGGGGTTAATTGATTTATAGTTGTACACATATCCTATAGCCAAAAATAATTCTGCTGTAATATCTGAATGCGTGAGAGTATATTTCCTTCCTTCAACAGGTTGAATGAAAGTAGTAGGTGGAATAAGTTTTATGGATAATTTCTGTGGATTAAAAGCGGACATATAATCCCCCTTTTTAAGATGAATCTGCTTGAGTCGGTATAAAACAAATATTTATATGTATTACATTATGTGTGTGTGTATAACTAAATGACTGATGGTGCCCGTTAAGTATGTAAAAATCTTGTGTCTTATTGTAGGAACGGGGCTTGAGTTGAATAAGATCATCAACAAACGGGTGCGTTGATCCAAGAAGGATTAACGCCTTTATTATCGAACTTATTGAACAAACGAGCAGGATTGTTGAATAAGAAACTTAAACAATTTGAAAACGAAAAAAGACCCAATTTATCATTTGGTCTTTATTGCTTATTTCAGTTGTCGATTTTCAAATCGGTGAGATGAACATTTACTATTATTTGTGTAAAAAATGTCTAGTTATAAAAACTGAAATACAAAGCACATAACTTTAGAGGGAGAGAAATTAATGATAATAAATAAAGCGTTTGAAATAATCGAGGATCACTCAGATGATGCAGATTTTATTGGAGAAATTAAAGAACAAATAATTGATTCTGCTGAAGCAGCATTAAATGTAAAATTCCCGATGAGTTATAGACTTTTTTTGAAGAAGTATGGTCTTGGAGATATTTTTGGAGAAGAAATTTACGGTTTGGGAATTGAAGAAAATGGAGTTCCAAGTATGACATGGATTACAAAACACTTTAGACGAGAGGAAGGCTTACCAAATCATTTAATTTGCTTTTACTTCACAGGGTATGATGGGGTGTATTTATGTTTAGATTGTTCCAAAGTACAGAATCAATATGATGATAATGCTGAGGTTGTTTCTTTTGTTAGTGGATTACCGATTAAAGAACAAAATTTTGAAGTTGAAGCAGGAAGCTTTGGAGAATTTTTATTAAATACATTGCAAGAGTCAATGGAGAAATCATAATTAATAGCTGGATCATTATTCAGCAATCGGGTGCATTTCTTCAAGAAGGAGAAATGCTCTTTTTTATTGAAATAAAGTAGCAATTGTTGAAGAAGATTCGAATAAACAACTAAAAAATTTCAATTAAAAGTACATAAGAAAGAGGTAAATATATGGCAACTCCTATTACTATTTTTAAAAATGATAAGGTTTTGTTTGAAGCAACAAATATTCAAGAAGCAGCTAGATTCCTAGCAGAGCAAATGAACACAACAATATCTAAGTGCTATGACCCCATTGAACGTGGCTATGTATATAACATTCCATACACTAAAGAGGAAGACGAATATCGATTTGTTGCACCTATTGCAATGGCATCCAAGCGTCGTGTAGAACTTGAAGAAAGAGATCATCACAATGCTCGTCGTATTTGGTTGGTGCCTGCTAATCCAAGCGAATATGACCTAGAAGGTGCATTTAGTCAATATGAAATATTGGATTGGAAACGCTCTTTTAATTATGAAAATGGAGATTTATTATTTTTGTATGTATCGGGTAATGTTCGTAAAGTACGTTATAAAGTTGAAGTAATAGAGGGTACAGTTCGACGTAGCGATGTTTACTACAATAAAATGTTTTGGTTAGATAAAGAGAAATTTGAGGATTCTAAAAAATGGAATTGGACTCGAATTCGCTTTATAGATGAGGCAGATACTACTGGGTTATCTCTTGAGAAATTACGTAATCATGGTTTAAAGGGCAATATTCAAGGTTCAATGAAACTTACAGGTGAACTACGGGATTATATCATGTCCTTCTTTGAAAAAGATTTAACTAAAGGTTATTATCCGGAAGAAGATGCTGAAACGTTAGAAGAAGGACAATGTAAAACTATAACAGTCAATGGATATGAACGTAACCCTATTGCCCGCAAGAAATGTATGGAGCATTATGGAGTTCAATGTCAGGTATGTGATTTAAACTTTGAAACGACATATGGTGATGTAGGAAAAGATTTCATTCATGTCCATCACATTAAGCCACTTCACGAAATACAGCAGGGCTACATTGTTGATCCCGTAAAAGATCTAATCCCTATTTGTCCAAACTGCCATGCGATGCTTCACCGTAAAGAAAATGGAGAGTATTTAACAATTGAACAATTAAAAGAACGTATTTTAAATACTAGCCTTTGTTAAAAGTATTCAAAGAAGAATAATTCATTTTCTTGTTCAACAAACGGGTGCGATTCTGCAGCAAAAGTTGTGCTTTTTATTAGTAACATTGGAGGTGTATTAATGAAAATGAGATTAGTTAATAAAGAAGAATATAGTTTAATTGAAGACTTTGTATATGAGATATTCAAAAATACCAATTTTACGGACGGAGTAGTTGAAAAAGCTTTAGTAAGAGAGATCCGAGAAAAACACTATTACATTCCCCAGCTTGATTTAGTTGTTGAGGAAGAAGGTGTGATTATAGGACACTTCATCCTTTCAAAACTTCCAATTAGTAATAAGTATGAAAATGAGATATTGATGTTATCACCAGTTTCAGTAGCAATTAATCATCAACGTCAGGGTGTTGGTAAGTATATGTTGGAGGAAGGGATTAAATTGGCTGCTAAAATGGGATTTAAGGGAATAATTGTTGAAGGAGATTATCGTTACTATCAACGCTTTGGATTTAAAACATCAACTGAATTCGGAATATATGCCTCCAAGAAAAATCTTCCGCCTTCTGAGGAGAATTTGATGGCTATGGAGTTGTGTGAATATGGTATGGCAAATATCTCAGGTGAAGTGGATTATTCGATTTATGATGCCTTAAGACATTGACAGGCTACGGATCTTACTCTTTGATTTTAGTATCCTTTGAACTAAAGGATGTTTTCTTTCAATAATGATCTTCCACAATCGGGTGCGTTAATCCAAGAAGGATTAACGCCTTTATTATGGAACTTATTGAACAAACGAGCAGGATTGATGAAGAAGGATAAATAATTTCTAATTGGTGGACATACACCTCTTAAGTGTGGGTGATGTTTATGAGGGAATAAATAAATTCACTCTAAGATTAGGAAGTATGTATTACTTTTCAAAAATACATCATATTTTTAATTAGAAACGAAAGTGCTTTGAAGGGAGTTATACCGTTATGCAGAGGATAAAATTTATGGTTAAACAATTCCTAAAAGAGCCTTTGTGGTTTAAAATACTAATTTCTGTAACATTACTTATTTCAATTATTTTTAGCAGTTCATTTTTTTCTAAGTATGCTTATTTCCAAAGCTGCTCCAAATTAGCTGCGGCAATCTTTTTTTGTGCATATGCTATTAAATTTAGGAGAAATCTTTTAACTTCTGTCGTCTTATTTACTTCAGCCGTTATAAGTATTTTTCTATCCATCCTGACAATATATAAGTGATTAACGTGACGTTTGTTCATTAAGCCAATGCATTATATACACTTAAACCTTTTAAGCCCTGAGCAATGTAATGCCAATTATTGTGTATCTTGTTATATCGAAAGTTAAGGGTGATCGCTCTTTGCTACTAAATGGCAGGATTGTTGAACTAGGTAATAAAGTTGTAAAAAGGCTGATCAATTATCTAATTGAAACCATCAGAGGGAAGGTTAAATGAAGAAAAATCTTATAATGTGGGTCATCATATTTTTATTTATTATTAGTATTATTTGGACATATCATTACGTAAGTAATAATGGTGAATTTGAGAAGTTAACTCACGTAACAGTTGGAAAAGAACTTCTTAACGAAAGAAAAGTTGTTTATTTATGTTATCGTTTTAGGTGGGAAGGCATTGGTAATCCTTCACTTGAAAAAGTAGAATTTATAAAAAAAGATGGAACAATGATTGCAAAAGTGGATAATCAAATTTTAATTAAACCATATATCAGTAAGATTGATTGTGGAACATATCATGAGGAAGATGCAATTAAAGAAGGGATAGTTAAAACATTACTTCCTGTGAAGGGTTTCAAACCAGACGAAGAATTTTCATTAGTATTAAGAGTAGAACTAAACGATTATGAATGGAATAGTGATATCAGTTCAATAAGGATTACCTATAATAAATTTGGTCAATCCGTGTTTCAAAATATTCCTTTTGATGATGGATTAATAACGGAAGAATAATTGAATTGATACTTTTGGTATTTTGTTTTTCTGATTTGTTTATCAAACCTTTTTAACTAGTTTATATGGCAGTTTTTGTGTTATTCCACAAAAAGGTCAACCAGAAATTCTGGCTAACCTTATATTACGAACGGGTGCATTTCTCCAGTAAGGAGTAGTGCTCTTTTTAATGTATCATTGGAAAACATAGTTGTTATTAGACATTAGAAATAAATTTAAAGGAAGTGTTCAAATGAATGAAGCAGAAGTTGTTATTGGTATACCAGGCCAATGGAAAAGTAGAACCGAATTAATACAGGCTGTAGCATCTAAGGGTGAAGGATATTTATTAGCGGGTTCCATTATTCATAATGGTGATAAAAACATAGGTTTTGAGGTAGAAGTTTATGAACAAGATTCAAATCTAAAAGAAGCTTTTATCTATGCGGGTGGAAATACCTTTGCAGAGACTCTTTTAGAAGAAATTGATAAGCATACCTTCATCGTATATGTTTTTGCAAATAAGAACAGCCTTGATGGCTTAAACGAACTCATAGATGTCGGAACGGCTTTGTTAAAAGCAGGGGGATTAGCTGTGAAAATTGAGACATCAGGTATAGCACATACGAAAGAAGCTTGGTTTCAACTGTTCAACGATCAAGATGTATTTCCGATATATTCTCATTTTGTTACTCTCATTGGCGATGAAGAAATTTTCTATTCGTGTGGAATGAAGTCGTTCGGATTACCTGACGTTGCAGTACCTTCTGTAATACCGGCAGATGATGCTGCAGATTTATTAAATGATTTTAATCTTTATCAATTAGTAGATCGATCAACTTTTAAAGATGGGGAAACTTTCAGTTTGGAAGAGGACTCTCCACGATATATGATTCGCTACATTGAAGATAATAGATATGAAGAAGATGACATGTTCTTTAATCCTTATGGCATGTTCAACCTGTCCCCACTAGAAAAGACCATTTAGTAAAATTACACTTTTGCCGAATGATAAGATTTTAAAAGATCTTACCAACCGATTGGGCAAGTGATAAGTACATACACGAGCATGAAAGACTTATCATAGTGTGATGTGGTTCGTCTTGTTTTCTCCTAAACATCCAGAAACGAGATCTCCGCTAACACGACCCGTAAAAAGCAACAATATTAACAAAAGCACAATTCATAATCCACCTATACAATCAGCAATTAGCTTTTGATTTTTTGGCGTTCGTAAAAATAAACTAAAATGAGATACAATAACAAATAAAGCTGAGTGGATTTTTAAAAGGGTGAAAGAGAAAACATAGCTCTATCTACTTAGAGCTGTTAGAACACTAGTTTTCTCTCCGATTCCTGGTGTTCTTTTTTTGTGTGTAAATTGCAATTTTTTCTATAATTATAATCGGAAATAATTTAATTATCTTCTCCTGGTTTATATGAATAAAATCCTTTATCTTCATTATGAGGATTGTTTGTGTCTATAAAGAGTGTTCCTGACGGGGAAACTGTTGCTAAAATGATGTCTTTTAAGTCTGCATTTTTATTATGGATTTTTTTGTTCAGCCAGTCTCGATTCAAGTTTAAATATTTGAGATTATGATCTAAAATTTGACCATCCATGACAACAGGAATTGGGATATATTCTTTTTGAACCTTTAGCTTTAAGTCATTTGGTTGTACAGGACGATATTTCTCTTTTGGTATTACACTTATTTTTCCAGAATCCTCCAGGAGTGCGATGGCAATATTTTTTGTATCACTATAACCTTTCTCACGAAGCTGTGCGAGAAGTTCATCGACGGGCAGCCTGACTTTTTTTAGTCCCTTCCTATCTATATCCCCATTTCGAATCAATACAGTAGGGCTTTCATATAGAATCCATCTCAATTTGTTATTTAAAGAAATATACATAAAGAATTTGTAGAGAAGAACAAAAATCAGCGTATAAAGAATGGCCACCCACACATTACTTTTCTGCAATGGTTGGCTGATCGAGTTACCAATAACGATGATAAATAGCAGGTCAAAAGTATGCATCTGCGAGATTGCTTTTTTTCCGGTAAATTTTAAAAACAAAAATCCAGATACAAAAATCAGTATATTATGGGTTAGAAAGTCCATCTTGTTCCTCGCAAAATAATATTTTTTTCTATTTTAATGTTTAAATTATGAGTAATGAAAAATGCCGCTTAAATCATGAGCTTTTATCTCGATATCAATTAATAAATCATCTACATCAGTCTTGACTTTGGAGTAAGGTCTACCAGCTTTAAGATAGCTATCAATAGATTGAATACGATTAAAAATTTTTTTATCTGTTATCACTTGAATATTTTTCTCAGATGATATTTTTCTAACCTCACTATTTATTCTTTTATAAAGCACTTTTTTTTGGGCTTTTTTGTCTGGTTTGATTCCTATTAGAATTAAATTATTAGCTAAAACAACTGTTGATTCATGGATATGTTTTATATGATTAACTCTTGTTTTTATTATTGAAGAAAGTCCACTATCATAGCTTTTGTCATAACCTAACTCTCTTATGCCGTTTTCTGAGTAGTTGAGATTTTGAAAGGTACCTTCTTTAGAGCTTCTGCTACTTTGCGATGTGCTACATGCTACTAAATTTATTATCAAAATATAAGCAAGTAGTTTTAATATCGTTTTCATTCTTAACTTCCTCTTAATTTGTAATGATTACTGGCTTATATAGTATGCATGAATAAATTAAAATTATCCTGGTATACATTGCTAGGCAGACATTTAAAAACATTGACTTATTATAAATGATTTTCAATATACTAAAAGAATGACTAATTAGAAATTGAGGTATAGGATGATATCTAAAGAAATACGTTTATCTTTTTTATTTTTGTTAATAGGATGTTTATTTTTTTCAAATGTAACGCATGCAGAAATCATTAATCGATTTCAAATTGAAGATAGAGGCGATGTTATATGGGAGGTTCCTAATCAAAATAAGCAAGTAGCTATTACTTTTGATGACGGACCGGATCCTCTGTATACTCCTCAGATTTTAGATGTTTTAAAAGAGAATGGTGTTCATGCTACCTTCTTCTTAACAGGAAAACGTATGAAACAATATCCCGAAATTGTAGAAAGAGAACTAACCGAAGGGCATGAGATAGCAAATCACACATATAATCATCCAAGTTTTCACAATATCTCCAGTGAACGAGTACTAAATGAGGTAACTAAAACTGAAACACTGATAGACCCTCACATGCATAAGAACTACATTAAACTATTCCGACCACCAGGTGGAACCGTTACGATCAATACAATAAATGTTCTTAAAAAAGAAGGCTACAAAATCATCTTGTGGTCGTGGCATCAAGATTCCCGCGATTGGACAAATCCAGGAGTTGGTTATATTGTAAATCACGTGTTAAATCATATTAAGTGTGGAGATATAATCTTGTTACATGATTCTGGTGGAAATCGCCAACAAACAGTCGAAGCACTTAAGACCATCCTTCCAAAGTTAAAAGAGAATGGATATGAAATAGTCAAAGTAGATGAAATACTAAAATCCCATCCTAAATACGATCAATTCCTAGATGAAATTAAAATACATCCAATGTTTAATATTAATAAAAATTGATTTTAATAAGATATGGTTGAATTTTAGCTTCCATCCATAATTTAAGTAAGAAATGAAAAAACAACATTGACATATATGTTAATGTTGTTTTTTGTGACTATCATAATACAGAATATGGTAAAGTTTAAGGATGAGCATTTGACTCACGGTTATCTCTATAACTTAATCATTTAATTAGGTATATACAAGTCATCAAGTTAAAAAAATGACGTAATACTGTAGGAGGTTATTTAATGAAACTAGTGTATCCATTGTGAAGAAACCTTTGTTAAAACAAATAGAAAGCCAAACTCCTTACTTAAGGGATTTAGTATTTAAATATGCATTTTCACTAAACGAATTTAAAACAAGTTCAACAAAAACTGCTACTGATGGTGTCATCCATTTTTTCTTCTTTACTAGCAAATGAGAATAGATTGGATCTAACGTTTCAGAATGACCTAATATTTTTAGCTTTCCATTTTCTACTTCTTCTTTTACTGTAATATATGGTAAAACTGAAAATCCAATTCCGCTCATGACAGTCTGTTTAATGGCTTCTATACTCCACAACTCCATCGTTTGAAAGTGATGAATACCATGTTTTATGAGATGCTTTTCAAACATTGTCCTATAACTACAGCCCTCTTCATTTGTTATGAAAAATTGATTGGTGGTATCAATTTTATTCTCATCAAAATGATCGGGACCATCATTACTACTTACTAAGACGATCTTCTCCTCAGATAAAACATAATGAGTGCATTTTTCAAGCTTTAATTCTGGGTAAACCATTAAAGCAACATCTACTCGTCCACTAATTAAATCAACTTGGTTTTGACCACAAGTACCGTTAGTTAATATCAATTTCACATCAGGATATTTTAAAGAATATTCTCTTATTATTGGACTTAATCTTGAAATAGTTAACGATTCTGGTGCAGCCACTCTTAATACTCCCTTAACTTCTTGGGAGCTTCGCATATTCTTAATCTGATCATGGGTAGAAAGCAAATCTTCCGCTAAAGGAATTAATTCTCTTCCCAAATGAGTGAGCTTTAATTTTCTTTTTACATAACTAAAAAGCTCCCCACCGATTTCATGTTCAAGCGCCTGTATGTGTGAAGTAATAGTCGATTGAGTATAACCTAACTTCAAAGCAGCTCTTGTATAACTTCCTGCTTCTACAATGGTTTGAAACGTTATAAGATGTCTAATTTCCATAAAAATTCTCCTTAATTCGCCTGATGTATCGAAAAAAATGATAATGATTTTTTAAATTTCAATTTTATTTATAGTTATGATTATCTTACAATAAGGATATCGAATAGTAAAATAGTAAATGCAGGTGATTTATGTGAGTATAGTAGCGTTTCTTTCGTATGTTATTGTTACCTCCATTACACCAGGTCCTAGTAACATCTTGATGATGAATGAAGCTCGGAGATTTGGTTTTGTGGGTTCTTGGCAATTTAGTAGTGGTATCTTGGCTGGGTTTGCAATGCTTGGCATTATGAGTGGAGTATTTACAACAGGTTTGTATAATTTTATTCCTATTGTTGAGCCATATTTTAAAATAGCTGGAGCAGTATATCTTCTCTATTTAGCTTGGCAAGTTGCTTTGCACAAGGGTTCAGATGTAAAATCTAGTAAAATGCGATCTTCTTTTTTATCTGGATTTATTTTTCAAATCATAAATGTCAAAAGCATTTTGTTCTTTATTACAGTAATGAGTGCATTTATTTTACCGTATAATCAAGGTATTAACTCGATCATTCTTTATTTAGCTTTGGCAATTTTTTTGGGATGGTTGGCATTACTTTTGTGGTCAGGTTTTGGCTCAGTCTTTAAGATATTTTTTGCTAATCATGACAAGTCATTTAGAGCAATTATGAGTTTATTACTGGTTTATTCTGCAATATCTATATTCATTTAAAGAAAGAGGGAATATATAACCGGTTATGGTGGCTGTTTATTCTGACTTAGGTTTATTATAGAACGCTGAAGAAAAAAGAGTAGGATATATGAACACTTCAGAAAGCTGGTGGGTGGTGAAAACCAGTATGGAATGAGCCACTAGAACTAAAACAAACGCTAGTTTGTCAGAAAGTCTTACCGTTAAAAGAGACTAGGTATCGAAACAGTTTTATGTTTCCGTACGAATAAGTGGGTATACTTTGTAAATGAATAAAGGTGGCAAACCAGGGGAGACTCGTCCTTATTTTAGGACGAGTCTCCCTTTTTGTATTTAACTTAATTATGGTGGCTTCCTTTGACGAAAACAGAAATAGGTTGGGGATGAAAAATCTTTATAACGACAACTTTTAAAAAGGATACCATGGAGAAGCAAATTTTCATGAACTAATATATTCACTACTTCCACTGGAAATAGGTATTATTTTGATATGGACGATGTTTATAAAGTCCCCTGTATTAGATGCAAACAACAATGTAACGCAAAGTGGCTCATCACTGGAAGAGACTTGGTGTGTTATTCCACAGCTTAGATACAACTATACTTTGCTCCACAATCGGCTGCGTTTTTGTAATTTGAAATGTTCCTTTTCTTTGTGAATTGGTCAGATTGTTGCTTAAGTGTTTAAAAATACTTCATCAAGAATAATCAATCATTTGTTATAATTAGAAAAAAATAACATTGGGAGAGTTGTCATGGACAGCGAAAATCTAAAAATATTTAGTAAGGATGGAAAAAGATTAGGAGTTGCTTCACGTGTTGAAGTTCATAAGAATGGTTATTGGCATGAGGCATTCCATTGCTGGTTTATAAGTAAAATGAATGATATAAATTACATAGATCTTCAATTAAGAAGCAAAACCAAAAAAGAAAACCCGTACCTTTTGGATATTACAGCTGCTGGTCATCTATTATCACACGAAACAATAAGTGATGGAATAAGAGAAATTAAAGAAGAAATAGGGGTTGATGTTACTTTTGACGAGTTGTTGCCTCTAGGTGTTATAAACTATTGTACAGTCAAAGAAGAATATATAGATAATGAGTTTGCACATGTGTTTTTATACAAGAGTAATTACACGTTGGACGACTATATCCTTCAACAAGAAGAGGTGTCAGGTATAGTCAGAATAAAGTTCGATGACTTTCATGATCTATGGCTGGGAGACAAAAAAGAAATTAGAATTAGTGGCTTTGAAATTGATGAAGGATCGAAAAACATAATCAATCAAACAGCTAGTAAAGACAAATTTGTTAAACATCCAGCACCCTATTATGAGAGTGTAATAAAGTCCATACAATCAATACTAAATAATGAAAATACAACATTGCAGGAGTAAAAAATTAGAATGCTTGGTATGCTAATTTTATTATTATATTTTTTAATATTAATTCTTTGGATTATGAATTCACAATATTTGTTTTCATTCTTGGGTATAACGTTTTGGATATTAAGTATACTTTTAGGTTTTGTTATTTATAAAAAGTTAAGTAATTTTGATAACCTTAAGAATTTTGTAAGGTTATCAAATTACATAATGTTATTATTAGGCGCATTAACAGCCGCAACATTCTATATAACAAGTTCTATGCCATAATATATTCTTTTTCAGAGAGTGAACAATGACTCCACAAATGGGTGCATATCTTCCGGAATACGACTGCAAAATAGCTTCCTTTCACATGTAAATAACAAAAAACTTGATAAGCTTTAATTTAGTAGCACTGTTATTCGAAATGATATTAACAGTGCTTTTTTATGGAAAATTATGAGGTATAACACTATAAACTAATTTATGGAAAAAATAGATCGAATTTAGTATTAAATAATTGGGTTTAACTGTAAAATATAGGGTGGTTTATGCTTCTATTATTCATAAGGAAATACCATCAAGGAGAAAAGTTATGAAACAATTAGTAAGAATAATCAGCTTTTTAGTTACATTGATTCTAGGATTGACGGGGCTCGCGGCTCCTTTAGTTAGTGCTAAATCAAGTGAAAAAACGGAGAAAATCGAAAAGCTGGTTGAACAACAAAGACATATTAGTAAAATCCCTGGTATATCACTAGTTATCGTGGAAAAGGGTGAAACAGTTTATCAAAGGAATTTCGGCTACAAAAACGTTAAAGAGAAAACACCTGTTACGTCCAGTACATTATTTGAGATTGGATCAACTACTAAGGCATTTACCGGTTTGGCCATTCTTCGTTTGGAGAAGGAAGGAAAGTTAAAACGTTCTGATAGTGTTCAAAAGTATATTCCATGGTTGAAGCTTAAATATCAGGGAGAACTTCAAACCATTACGCTGAATCAGTTACTCTATCATTCAAGCGGAATCGCCTCGAACTCTATAGCGCAAATTCCTGAAAGTACTGATTCAAACGCACTAGAGTTGAACGTAAAGACATTATTGAATCAAGAATTGAATCGAAAGCCAGGAAGCACTTTTGAATATGCAACAATTAATTACGATGTTCTAGGACTCGTTATTGAAAATGTAACGAAACAACCCTATGATCTTTACATACAAAATCAGGTACTAAAACCTATTGGGATGAAAGATTCTTTCGTTGGTCACCACCAACTTCAGTCATCTATGGTCGCACAAGGCTACAAGATAGGATTTTTGAAAGAGCAGAAATACACACCACCTATTTATCGTGGGAACATACCTGCTGGATATATCATCAGCAACACTACTGACATTGCGAAATGGATGAATTTACAGTTAGGATATAATTCGATTAACGAGTTTAATCAGCAACTGATTAAAGAATCGCACCATCCTGATCGATCGGTGGCTGCTTTTGATAAGAATTCTTACTATGCTAGCGGATGGGAAGTAGTAAAAAAGGAAGCAAAACAATATATTCAGCATGAGGGGCAGAACCCAACATATTCATCGTTTATCATTATGCAGCCAGATAAAGAATTAGGTGTAGCAATCCTTTCTAACATGAATTCAAGTTTTACGACATCGATAGGAAAAAGCGTTATGGATATATGGGAAGGTAAAAGTGTTTCAACCAACCAAACTGACAGTTATCAAAAGCTGGACAAAATAGCGACCGTTCTCCTTAGTTTAATCACTGTTCTTGATGTTATTTTTATCCTATTATTACTACGAACAATAAGACAGTTGGTTAGAAAACAACGAGAGAGAAGAGCATTAAAAGGTAAGAGGATCTTGATGTTAACCATACATACGTTGATAGTCTCTGCAATTTTGATTTTAGTAATTTTAATTCCAAAAATCTTATTAGGATTTACGTGGACATTCATACAGATATGGGGACCAGTTTCTATAACAGTATTATTTTATGGTTTTATAGCCACAAGCATTATTTTCTATGTATATGGGGTATTGCTTATTCTCACCAAAAAACATACCGCATTAATTTGGGAAAGCTCTGGTAAATATAATCTCAATTCTAATGGTTAGTACTTCAATGTAGCCTACATTACCCTCTTCCTCATTAATTATTGAACAAACGTAGCAGGATGGTTGAAGAAGGTCCCTTTTTTAATTTTAAAATAGCAGTGGCTGAGAGAGGAGAAAGTGGATGCTTTCAAAGGGGAAAACCACAGCAGGAAAATTGCTTGCTTACTTAGGTTTATGGATTTTTGCTGTTGGATTTGCATTTAGTGAGATTATTATTGATATTGATGATATGCCAAATTTATTAGAGTCTGCATCAATCCCTATGATAGTAATAGGATTATTAATGGTAATTACATCAAATTTCTTTAATAAGAAAAGTTCAAAATATACAAATTGAGGGTATGACGAATTCAAGTCTTCCGTTATTGGGGGCTATTTTTTAGGAAGATTTTTATGAGTGCTAAGTATGATTGTGAAGTTTTTAAAGTACTTTTTCAAAGTGCTTTTTCTTTTGAAGTTGGGTATTGAGCTTCAACAATATGATGATAGATGGCAAAATGAATTTATGGCAATAAAACAAGTAATTCTGCATTCTTTAAATGACATAGTATTAGGGATTGAACACATAGGAAGTACAGCGGTTAAGGGATTAGCAGCAAAACCGATATTAGACATGGAATTAACCTGTAATAAAGGAGAACACTATGTTAACAAAACAACAACTTCAAGATATAAAAAAATTACAAATAGAGTGTGAGGTTCATGACGATATTCAACTTAAACTGAACTGGAGTATGCTAGAGAATCGTGAATCTGATCAACTAGACCTACTTTACTATGAAAATAATAAACTCATAGCGTTTTTAGGCTTGTATCCTTTTGGTTCTACAGTGGAAGTTTGTGGCATGGTGAAACCAACTGAACGACGTAAGGGGCATTTTCAACGTTTGTTTCAAGAAGGAATGGTAGTAGCAAAGCAATGCCAATACAAAAAAATCTTGTTAAATACTCCAGCTGCATCAAGTGGAGCAAAAGAGTTTTTGTTTAAGATAGGAGCTAATTATTCATTTTCAGAGCAGCAAATGGTTTGGAAAAAAAGTTTAGTCGAACCAGTAGAAGGTATAACACTTCGACAAGCAAAAGTAGATGATTTAGACATGTCTATTCGTATATCTATTGAGGCATTCGGAATGACACGAGAAGATGCTACTTCTATGGAACGTTCGTTTCATAAAGAAAGACCAACGGATATGTTAATGATTGATGTGAACGAAGAAACAGTAGGGGAAATTCGTGTTTCACGAAAGGAAGGGGAAGCGTGGATTTATGGCTTTTCCATCTTGCCAGAGCATCAAGGTAAAGGCATTGGTAGGAAAGTGTTGCGTCAAGTTATTAAAGAGCAAAGTTCAGCTGGATTTTCGGTACATCTTGAGGTTGAAACCAAAAATGACCAAGCGCTTGGATTGTATAAAGCAGTAGGATTTAAAGTAGTACATTCACAGGATTATTACACATATCTACTTTAAATACATAGTTAAAATAGGTAAGCGTACCGTGACTTTTTCCCTGAAAAATTGCGAATAACATATCCTCATGTACTTTTACTAACAAACAACCTTCGCCCGAGAGAAGGTTGTTTTTATTATGCTAAAAAATCAATAATAGATAAAATTGATAAGGTTAAAGAATAATTTACTTTATTTACTAAATCAAGACTTTCGTAGCAGGTATTAAGAATCATTATTAACATAATATAAAAAATATTCTGAAAATTAATTGAAATTCTATTTAAAGTAACTATAATCAAATATAGAATAGATGAGAGGAATGATCTTCATGAAAAGTAAAATTATGGCGAGTGCTCTTGCCCTAACACTTGGAGCATCTGTCGTATTAAGTGGTAGCCCGCTTTCTGCTAAGGCGGAAGTTGGTAAAGAAAATAAATACATCGTTATTTTCAAGGACCAAGCAAAGTTGCCAACAGATTTCGGTATTGAAATTTCAAAAGCTGGTGGTCAAATTGAAGCAAAACTGGACAAGTTAGGTGCGGTTGAGGTCGTTTCTACTAATCCAAACTTCCTATCTCAAATTAAAAAATCGAGCACCGTTCTAGATGCAGGAATCCAAAACATTGTGCAGCCTGATACAGCTGCAATCGAAGCTGAGGCACTCGTAACCAATGCAGGTCCTTCTGCTGATTTGTACAATAGTTTACAATGGGACATTAAGCAAGTAACAAATAACGGAGCGTCTTGGAACCTCACTGGAGGCACTGGAAAGTCAGTCGACGGAAATGACATCGTAGTGGGAGTTATTGATACAGGTATCGATTATACACATCCTGATTTAAAAGATAACTACGCTTACGGCAAATCATTTGTACCAGGATATCCTGATGCGATGGACCAGAACTCTCACGGTACACACGTTGCAGGATCAATTGCAGCTAAAGGTCGTACGATGGGTGTAGGTCCAGATTTGAAGGTAGCAGCTTACCGCGTATTCGGTCCTACAGGCGGAGCGGAAACGTCTCATATCGCGGAAGCATTAATGACAGCAGCAGACGACAATGTGGATGTTGTAAACATGTCTCTTGGCGGCTATGATTGGTTCCAAAATCCTGATTATGCAACAAAAGATACGGTAGCGGATGTTCGTTTGTTTAACCGGGCCATTCAATATGCAATCAACAAAGGTGTAACAGTAGTAGGATCTGCTGGAAACAATGCACTAGATATTAGCTCTCCAGGAAAATTATCAGGAGATGATAATGGTGCAACTCACCGTAGTCCTAGCAGCCAATCAATGATAAGAGTTTCTGCTGGTGGACAACTGAAGAATCTAGCATTCTACTCTAACTATGGAGTAGGGAAGATTGATGTAATAGCGCCAGGTGGTGACCTTGGTCCAAACTATGACCCAACAACTGGGACGGGTCGAGACAATACGTATCTCTGCTTAGCTACTGTTCCTGGTGGATATGGTTATAAAGCGGGTACATCAATGGCAGCTCCAAAAACTGCAGCTCTTGCAGGAGTTATTATTGCACAACACGGTAAAGATAACCTTTCGCCATCACAAGTCAAACACATTATCCAATCTTCTTCTGACGATATTTTTAAACGTGGTTATGATGGTGAAGCAGGATTTGGTTTGATTAATGCGGTTAATGCGTTGAAATAAAAAATAGATTTATGAAAAATGGAGCTATCCCGATAGTTCCGTTTTTCTTTTTGTTGAGGAAAAAATAACGAGTCTGTGAATTGAGGTAAAGATGAAAACGTTCAGTTTGTTGTTACTTGATTTAGATGACACTTTGTTAAAAAATGCTTCATGGTTTGATGATGGATTCACTCATTTCATAGCGAATCATCCACTTACAAAACATTTAAATGGGTCGGCGCTCTTAGAATTATTTAAACAACCACCAAGATATTTAATAGAAAAGTTGATCTCTAATGAGTACAGTCCGTCAGCATTTAAGCGAGCAAGATGGGAATATGTACTGAAGCATGTTAACTTATCAATGGATATGGAAGCATTAGATAGTTTGGACAATCTTTTTTACAGAACGAGCATGGATTTTATAACTGTTGACGATGCAATAACGAGTTTAGTAATTGATTTGAGTAGAAATTTTGAGCTAGGTATTGTAACAAATGGTCTATATGATCCAAAACAAAAGTTGAACAATATGGGATTAGGAAAAATATTTAGTGACAACAACGTTTTTCACGCAGAGCAATTAGGTTATAGAAAGCCAAACCCTCGAATCTATTACAAAGCGCTGGAATATTTTGATAGAGAACCGAGTGAGACTTTATTTATTGGGGATTCATGGACACATGACGTAATCGCTCCGATGGAAGTCGGTATGGAAGCCATATGGGTAAATGGTAATAATGTATTGCCTCCAACCGCACATAAGCCATTTGCGATCGTATCGGACTTCACGGAAATTCGAAATGTTTTGTTAGGTAAATCAGTTTAAACGGAGATAAGGGCAACAATTAAATATTTATTGAATTATTAAGCAAAGAATTTGAGATCTTAGGTCCTATGAAAAAAGATTAAAGATTTACAGAAAAAAATATTTACATTTCGTCGATTATACAGATTCTGAATCGTCGTATGAGTGTATTCAAAAAATTTGAGTAATCGAGGAGAGATGACGATGATATTTTTATGTATGGGTTATTATAACCCAGAAAAAATGGATGCTCGCCCAAAAGTGGAGATTGAAGCCATTATGAGTGAATGTCAGCCGCACATTGAGAATTTTTATAATAGCGGTGAGGTTTTGCTTGATGCAGGTCTTGAGACAGAAAGCAAAAGCTTACACCGTGCTGACGGTAGGGTAATGGTAACAGATGGGCCATTTACAGAAACAAAAGAACTGATAGGAAGCATTTTTATGTTTGAAGCAGAAAACATGGATGAGGCGATCAAACTTGCTTCTTTACATCCAACTACACAAGTTAACAGAGGCGAAGAGTTTGGTTGGCGCATAGAAGTTCGTCCTGTGCATTACTTGAAGAACGAATTCAAATGAGGTTGTATTCTACATGAAGTTAAGCTATTTTAGATGAGGAAGGAATTTTGGTAGTTGAGATAGGAAGCGTGCAACAAATATTAATAAAGTTTATTTTAGCTAACTAAGGTATAGTATATAGGTTGAAAAGAATTTCGTTAGATAACAAAAGTAGGTGAACATAGTGGGAAAATATCAATTAGATAACAAAAGCAAGGTAGCTGTATCAAAGTTTCACGAAAAACAGACGCCTGCCCGATTTGATAAAAAGGAGCATCTTGAAAAACTACGCGCGGAGTTTTTGAAAAAGAAGCAAAAACAAACAGATAAATAATGGATAAAAACATAGGAAGATGAAATGCTTCCTATGTTTTTTTTTTCGACTGAAAACCCATGTTTGATATACAGTGTGAAAAATAAAATAAGATGCAAACAGCCAAGTAATATACGACTGTTTACAGATTCATTTTATACTGAAGCGGTGTACAACCTACCACAGCCACAAAATTCCGATGAAACTGACTAGGATTGTTAAACCCCACTTCATAAGTGATGTCCCAAAGAGAGCGATTGGTGTTGGTAAGTAGTTCTTTAGCTCTCTCGATCCTTGTGCGTATCACATATTGGTGAGGAGAAAAATTGGTATAGCTTTTGAAACTCCTTATAAAGTGATACTTACTTTGCTTCACGATCGCTGCAAGTGTATCTACAGAAATGGATTCATGATAGTTCGTATGTATATACTCCAGTACATGTAAGATTGAATGATGAGAAATAGTGGGTAAATGATGTTTATATTCAGCCGAATGACTTCCTCTAAATATCGATGTAAAAAACTGAAAAGCCTCGTTTTCAATGTCCTTCACTACGGAATCTTCATGGCTATGAAAGAGGTAACGGTCGAACCAGTGTTTCACCTGCTTTTTTATTGCTACTGAAGAGATTGTCTGTTGCTCAGAAAATGAGATCTCTTCGTTTAAATTTTCGTTATGCCATGCGTTTAAAGACTCACGTTCTAATCCAATCAAGAACATCGAAGAAGGACGATCGAACTGATGAGCATGACGAGACAAAGGATTCGTTATCAGTGCTTCGCCTTCATGTAAAGTTAACGTTTGTTGATTAAGGTCTGTAATCATCTGTCCTGTAAGCGGCACGGAGATCTGGTACACATCATCATGAGAATGGGGCTTATCTCCCCAATGTGTGCCCTCTATGTATAGAATCTTGATATGATCGAGCTTAAGATGAAACCCCAACGACTCCACTTCCTTCCTTTCTCTATACTATCAAAAGTTGCGGTAAGAAAGAGCACAAAATGCAATGAATGTGGTTCTACTTCTATTCATAATAAAGGATAGAGGAGGGATTTTTATGAGTTTTAAATCAAGGTGTTACTTAGTATATGGATTTGCGCCAAGAGGAACAAGAGCGATCGAAGCCAATACATCCTTAAACAATTGGATTAGTAATAAGAAGTTAGGTAAGATCATCTACCACGAACATTTTGCAACCAAGCCATTAGGTGGCTTCGCGGTATTTGAGGTGAATGAACAGCGTGAACTGGACGCACTTCGTAGTGAACCGTTATCTGAAGATTCACATCTGAAGGGATGGACGGTACGTTATCATCCTCTCACACACAGTACGAATACAGATAAGTTTATCTATCAAACTCAATACACTTTATTATCCTACCGGGATGTGAAGATGGATTATCAGTTAGAGAGCGAAGAATAGGTTGAACAAACAGAGCATGTTACAACTTGCTCTGTTTGTTCGTTATGTACTTCACAATAGTATTATTCAGTTTATTAGTTCTATTAACAATGATGATTTATAATAAAAGTACATATACCTAAGGGGGATATTCCATGATTACTAAAGACGCTGCCGCATTAAAAGTAGAGCGGTTTGATCATAATGACGTCTCAGGATTAATTGAGCTCTCTTCATCAGTTGGATGGGACTACGATGAAGGAGAAATCAATACGATCCTGTTATCAGGCAATATCTATGGCCATAAAAACCCTAAAGGAAAAATCGTTTCAAGTGCAGCCATCATACCCTATGATACGAACCTAGCATCAATAGGAATGGTGATCGTACATCCAGAATATAGAGGTCTCGGGTTAGGTAAACAAGTTACTAAAACTTGTATGGATCGTGTTTCAAAAAACACATCTATTATGCTGATTTCAACAAAAGAAGGAAAACCCTTGTATGAGAAGTTAGGCTTTAGAACGGTAGATGTAGTACATAAGTTTTTATGTGAGAATTTTAAACATAACCCATTTGATCGTACTGCTGAATTTGCGTTAGAACATTTTCAAACTGATGATTTTCAAAAGGTGAGGGAACTAGACGCAGCTTCTTTTGGTGATCAAAGAAGTACATTTCTGCGCAACCGGATTAAACAATCAAAACAATGTATGGTTATAAAAAATCAGTATAACGATATTGTGGGTTTTGGCCTGTCAATACAAGGTTTAATGAATCTCATAATAGGGCCGATTGTTGCACCCGATCATAAAATAGCCGCTACTTTAGTAAAGGCGTTAGCTTTTAATCACAAAGGGAATCTTAGAATTGATGTACCGTCAAGTCATCCTAATTTTATGACACTCTTAAATCAATGTGGGTTTGAAAAAGTGAATGAGCCTCCTATCATGTTGAAGAATTCAGCCAAAATGCCTAGTAGAAATCAAGAATTGTATGGGATTGCTGCTCAAGTTTTTGGATGAACCAGTATATCCTTGATAATTCGTATAAAAATTCGCAATGCTATTTATTTAATAATAGAAAAAAAGATAAAAAGCATAAAAATGTGTAAAACGAAAAAGACGATAAATGCTATGATTTTCGCTTAAAGAGTTCAGGGTATTCTATAACAAAACCATTCTTATCGACGATAATGGGAGACTCAAAGCTACGACTACTATAGTGAAACGTCCGAGTCTCCTCGTCATGGATTAGGGTATACACTTGTTTGACCTTTTTGAAAGATAGATCATTTGCGGATACATATACCATCTGTAATACTTCAGGTTTACCTGATCTCCATGTCAAACGATTAATGGGCAAGGAATTTGTAAAAGGGGTACAAGAGATATCAATATCAATCGCACCTCTTAAACTATGAATCTCCACACCATTGTTATCAAACCAACATCCACCTTCTTTGGAAGAAAGGGATAAAGTTTTATCGAGAGTGTGGTTCTTGATGTATAGATCCTTAACCACCCAATTTGGATCAAACTTGACACGGTAAGTAACTTTTTGTGGAACACCTTCCTCTATAAAAAGAACCGTGCTTTCTGCTCGGAGAGTATGATCGACATACGTTAATTCGAGATATTCGGTTCCTGAAGTTTCTTGCTTTTCCCAGAACATAACTTGTTTAGACATATGGATTGCCTCCGTTAGTGGCTAGAATAAGAGTTTTTACGTAGTAGGTGTATACGTGTTACTCCCTGGAAGACTTTTAATGGTATTCCAAGCGTGAATCGCATCTTCTCGCGTTTTTCCTTTATTGCATGGATCAGCGAAAAAATCACGTGTGAACCGGTTGTATTCAAATTGAGATCCGATTTCTTTTTTATATGTAGGGTCTTTTCTTCGTACTTCTTCATCATGCCAAGCCTTCTCTACATCACGATATGTCCTGCCAACATTCGCTTTAAAAAAGTTTTGAATATACGTAGAAAAATGGAAGTTTGGGATGATGGTTTTAAAAAAACTTCTAACTTCTTGACTGCACCGATGATTAGCAGTTATAACGGTATCCAAGCTGAGTTCTATACACGACTCGTTTTTAACTTTTGTTTTCCTTGTTGGTTGTAAGATTTCTCCTGTTTCCAGGTACGTCTCTACTCTATTACTGATCTCAACCTTTGGTCCTGCAGTACTTAATCCTTCAGTCCTACAGAACGTCTGAAGTTCTTCTTTCAACCAATAATATTCTTTAAAACTCTTAATACTAATCTGTTTTGTTAGGTCCGGTCTCAAACGGTTAGCCTCCTTTTATCATAATTATAGAACGTTCGTTCTTTAATTTCCAGAAGTTAGCAAGAAATGTTAAGTTTTTAAAACCACATCTCGCTAAGATAAAAATACATAAAAAAGGTGGGATCAAATATGGAATATCAAGAAGTGGTAAAGAAATCATTCGTATTAATTGGATATGGTGCAGCAGGAAAATGGGAAGGGGATTGGGTCTATCCAATCCCTAGTTTGTGGGACCGGGCTGCTTCGTTTATTGGTGAAGAGGGGGTAGACAAAATCGTAGGCGTTTGTCTACCGCCAAGAAGTGATCATTATTTCTATATTTGTGGTATCGAGTTGGATTCAGTCGACTTTAATAAGATAGAAGAAGATATGGTTCTCCATACGTTTCCGGAACAGAAGTATGTGGTGTTTACGCATAGAGGAAATACCGACCAAATACCTGCTACCTATGGTAAGATATGGAGAGAATTTGATAGGAAAGGGTATAGAATAAAAGCGGGCATGCCTGAGATCGAAAGTGTTAGAACAGATTTATTTGGTAAAGAAGAGAGTAATGAATATGAGATGGAAATCTGGATACCTGTTGAATAAAGTGACATCGACCAAAGGGACAAGGAGGAATTTTCACTCTTCTTGTCCTATTTATATATAGGTAACTTACGATTACAACGAATGAAATTGTGGAGGATACAAATGAAAGCAGTCATACAAACAGAATTTGGTGATCCATGTGTACTTAAATATGAAGATGTTGAAGTACCGAAGATTGGTAAACATGAAGTCTTAATAAAGGTTGCTTACACGAGCGTCAATTATGCAGATATAAAAAAACGAATAGGAAACAAAGGGAAAGGTGCATTTCCTTTAACGCTTGGATTAGATGCTGCAGGTACGATTGAAGAGGCTCCTAAGAATTCCATCTTTTCAAAAGGAGACCGTGTGATCGCTTTTCCAAAAGGTGGTTCCTATGCGGAATTTGTAGTAGCTAACGAACAACTCGTTTATAAGATTCCAGATACTTTACCTTTGGATAAGGCAGCAACTATGCCAACTGTGTCTATTCTAAGCTATATCCTTCTTCATGAGATTGGACAAGTTAAGAAAACGGATACGATTGTTATCCATAGTGCTGCTGGTGGTGTGGGCTCGATGCTTCTCCAGTTAGCAAAATTAGCAGGAGTTCAGAAAATTATTGGTACCGTCGGGAATCTAAATAAAGAGAACTATGTAAAAAGACTGGGTGCTGATGTGGTCTGTACGTACGAAACATTTGCAGAGGAAGTTTTATCACAAACAGCAAATCTAGGCGCTAATGTTATCTTTGATTCAGTAGCTGGAGAAGTAACGAGTAGGAGTTTAGATTGTTTAGCTCTATATGGCACGCTCGTTCAATTTGGAAATAGCAGTGGGAAAACGGGGAGTTTCAAAACAAGTGACGTTCATAGTAGCTGCAGGAATGTAAAAGGCTTTAGTTTAGGTACAACAAGAAAACATGATCCGGCGCGATTAGCACCTATCGCTGAAATCGTGTTAGACTTGTTTGATTCTAACAAGATCACTCTTCCTGTAGTAAATGTTTTCGATTTAAGTGATGTAGTCCAAGCTCATAGATTAATAGAAAGCCGTAATTACGAAGGGAAAGTTTTGATTAAGATTTGATTAGATTGGCTTACCTCTGCAAAACGAGTAAGTAACCACCCCAGCTTGGACCAGGGTGGTTACTTCTTTTTATTTAGAGATTAGCTTCTTATTCAGCAAGCTTCATCTCTTGTCTCTGTTTTAATTCGCCAGGTCGAATCCATGTCACATTTCCATCGAGTTCAATATCACTCTTCAAGTTGTCTTGAATCGATTTTATATGTTCGACCATTGTCATCACTGTCATTTCAAGTTCCATCAGATGGTTTTGTTGTTCCATCGTCATCTCTGACGATCCTTCTGTTTTTATGCTTAATTGTTCAGTAAGGTTCAATACGTGCTGCATACTTTCGATCAGACGTTGGTTTTCAACTTCCACTTCGGTTGAATTTTGTTTAAGCTCTTCTGACTGTCGAGAGAGGGTGTTGATACTGGAGATCACCCCATCGAAAATATCAATCATATGCAGACTTTTCGTTTGTCCATCTTCTATGACAGAAACATTGTTTTCATGCGATTGTTCTTGCACCTTAATACTACCGTTTACAGCTCTAATGATGGTGTTAATCGTTTCTGCACTCTCTTTAACTTGTACAGATAGTTTCCGAATTTCATCTGCAACCACTCCGAAGCCCGCGCCATGAACCCCCGCTCGTGCTGCTTCAATGGAAGCATTTAGTGCAAGGAGGTTTGTTTGAGTGGAGATGTACTCAATCGCGCTTAGAGCCTCTGTGACTTTTTTCATCTTTTGAAGCAGTTCTTGGTTATAGTCTCCAAATTCTTTCGTGATGGTGATGATCTTGGAGAAAACGACGCTAAAATCATCTACCTTTTGTTTACCTTCGTTGGAAAGCTCAGTTACATCTTTGGTTGTGACATTGGTAACCTCAATGATTGCATCAAGATTTTGAATCATCCCATTGATCCTTCCGAGTTGGTCGCCAAAATATGTGATAAGTTCATGTTGTTTTTGTATATCTCCTACCATTTCTATTAACTGGCTGCTTACCATCTCTGAAGATCCATTTACTTGACCATTTATCGCATTCAAATGTTCACTGTGCGCTTCCAAGTGACGAAGTTCTTCTAGTGATTCAATAATTGTTGAAGAAGGAGTAGTGTCTTCTTTTTGTCTCTCCGCATAAAGAACAGTGCTCTTATTGTTCTTAATGACTAAAAACCCTACAGCAACTGAAACCACAACAAGGGTTCCTATAAAAGAAAGAATAAAAGAATTTACGTAATAATGATAGAAAGCAAGAAGTACAGATACTCCTAAAGCTGAAATGATTAACATCAGATTCTTCTTATTATTCATCATCTCTTTCATATTGCCATGCTCCTTTTTTGCAGGATGCGTTGCAGTTTAAAAGCAAACGGTAGCCCAATCGCATACACCATCATAATCTTTATGAGATTAAACGGTACAATAATGAGTAAGACCGCAGATTCAAAGTCTTTTACAAGTTGATTTGAACTTTTGAAGGCACTCAGATATTGATCCATATTTAGTCCTAAAAGTTTCATGATGGTAGGCAGAATGAAGTAGTAGTTAAGTGCAAACATGGCAATTAAAAATACACTGATTGAAACAACAAAGCTGATCCAGTTTAATTTCTTTTGGTATTGATAGAAAATGCCGATTAGTCCAACGATAAGTGCACCAGAAAAGAAGTTGGCTATCTGGTTGATGGGTAGGCCAACATAGCTTCCGTGTGACAAATATTCAAGACCATTTTTGAAGAATTGAATAAGAACACCCGCAACAGGTCCTATCATAATTGCTCCGACTAGTGCAGGGATATCACTGACATCAAGCGTGAGGAAGACCGGAAAAAAGGGAAGTGGTACCTTGAACAGATATAAGACTAGGCTAAACGCAGTTAAGATAGCGATCGAAGTCATTTTTTGAACTCGTGACATCATGTATTTCTCCTTTACATTCAAAATGAAAGGGTAGCCTATGGCTACCCTAGGAACTAACCCTTTACCGTGACTTTTATGTATGGTGCTAATAGATTAGTAGCATGCTCGATCACCCGTGGGCTTGAAGTTTTGACGCCTTTAAACTTACGACCTTCTTCAACTTCGTGTACACCGAACCCCTCCATATCATAAGCAACCATCATGGATTTAAACGTAGGACTATCAATGATCAGAAACCATTCACGCATCAACTCGCTGTTAGGTGGCAGTTCGATGTAATTGATTCCATCTGTCGAATCCATCACAGCATCATTTTCACCAAAGATATGAACGTTTGAATACTCCGTCATAGCTTGGAATCGGTCGAGTACGTTCTTCGCACGAGAAAACTTTTGAAAACCTGCATAGACATTACCTTTAAGCTTCTTTGTTAACACGATATTTTCCATCATGAGACACATGTACTCTAGTTGAGGAACCTTCGTCTCATATTTTAAAGATTGTGCATTTAGCTGACTCAATGGCGAATTATCCAACTTTTGAACATTTCCTTCTACCTGACCAAAACATTCGTTGAACAGTGATAATTTTTTTAATTCCATAGCAATTGCCCCCTGTTTTTCATTATCTTGATATAGTATAAAAGTACTAGTAGTAAGGTAAAAATATACAGCCCTGTATGTTGAGGCTGTTTTAAAGTGTATTTACGCTAATCATACGATGTCTACATGTTTTTATTCGTTACCTTAGTAAAGTACCAAAGTTTATATACCACTGTTAAAACAATTTGAAACATCTTTTTCCAAAATTAAATAAAAAAGTTAATTGGATAAATTTCAAATTGATAAAATAATATGGCGGAATCTTCTTTATACAGTTATTGTAATTATTCAAATTTTTTAAAGGGAGCCAAGTTATATTATAAGTAAAATAATTAAAAGTATAAGTTTACTTTACTTTTTGTAAAATATAATTTACAATTAGTTTCAAGAGGTGATGTCGTGAAGAAAGATTTTGGTGATTCCATTTCTAATAAGGTTTATGAATATCGTGTACTTGCCAGATTGTCACAGCAAGAATTAGCAGAAAAAGTCGGGGTCTCCAAACAAACCATATTTGTCATGGAAAAGGGTAACTATGTACCCACTCTATTGTTGGCATTTCGAATTGCTGAATTTTTTAATGTGAATGTAAACGATGTATTTACTTATATGAAAGGAAATGATGAAAATGGAAATTAAGTCGATCTCAGATATCCCAGGTGCAGCTTTTTATCCTTTGAAATCATGGGCGGAACAGTCTACTGATAATTGGAACATGTTGATTGGAATTGGATTTTTATTGTTGATGGTAAGTATCGTATTGGCATATGTATTCTATAAGAAGATGGGGAATGAAGATGAACGGACAACAAATATTTATTTAAAGAGTAGCTACTTTATGCTGATGACGATCATTCTATGTGATATCGTTTTTCCTAATGAGTATATGGCGAACATTTTCTTTCTATTTAAATACGCGCTAGCCATTTTAGCATGTGGTATTTATTTAGCCATTCAATATAAAAGAGATTTTACGTAATATTTGAAAGTTAAAACTTCCTAAAAATAACAACGCCTAACTATACGGTGCGTTTCTTCAGATAACAAACAAAAAGGTTTTAGACCCATAATACTGATCAAATGGGGTTTAAAACCTTTTTATCTTTGTAATTTTCTCTTGAAGGGCGAAGACTTATCTGAAAAACAAGGCTATTTTATCATCAATGAGATTTGTATCATCAGGATGAAAATAATAGTTTATCTTATCATAGTGAACGGAGAGTTTATAAGCTATTGGCTCTCCTGTGTAGAACGTCATTTCATACATGAGAGGATCTCCGTCTTTCATATCAGGTTGGTAACTTGGTTTTTCTTTGCTAGTTGTTAATAAGAATAGAATATGATCAATTTCTTCTTTTCCAGATAAGGTTTGTTTTAAAGTACGGTCTACATCATTGTGTGGGTCTATAGCATACGTTTCAATTTTTGTTACTTGGTCAATTGGGATATGTTTAAACCAGAAACGGTCATGCTTACTATTGTATTCAACATATAGTTTATACCCATTGATTTCATATTTATCTTTAACTGCAATAAATCCAGGTCTCCCTTTTACTTCAAACAGAGTTGTACCTTTTGGTAAGAAAGCAGCATCTCCGTTCTTTGTTTTATACTCTGGATCATTTATGCTATCTGATACCTTAAATGTAGTTTTCCCAATCTTTTCTCCAATTAAAGAAGGATCTGAAATAAATCCTGTGTACACCCCGTGGTATTCTTTATTATTCCATTTAATAAAATCAACCCAATCAATTTCAATTTGTCCTCCATAATTACAGCCTGTTAATAAAAATAGAATCAATACTAAACGATATAATCTTCTCAGTTTCAATTCCTCCTCAATTCTTATACTGATATGTCGAACATATAACATAAATTGTTACATTTTTTATTTTCTTTCAAATTTTCCGTAATCTGATTGGTTGAAGTTAGACAAGCAAACATGGGAACCACTTTATGGGAAAATAAAGAGCAGTACATTAGAAATTCTCCAATATTTGATTTTGATAAAATTCAAGTACCTTTTAATCGTTCAAGGTACACAAGACCACCTCTGTTCTGAGGAAGCAGCCCATGTTTTCAGCATTAATTGGCGGTACTATAATAGAAAGGCGTCCTTTTGGGAGATCAATATTGCGGTTTAAGTAATTTATAGGGTTTCTAAAACATACAAGCATAAAATTTCTATAAATTCCCTTCTGGCATTATAATCTGAGTTAGAGAAATAGAAGGGGGAAGTAATATGCAAAACTATATTTGTGAGACATGTGGGGTTCAATATGAGGGTTCTGTACATGAACCACATTCCTGTATGATCTGTGAAGAAGAAAGACAGTATGTGAGTTCAAAAGGACAATCGTGGACTACACTTGAAGCGATGGTTGAGAGTGGTAATTATAAAACGGAAGTTAGTGTCGAAGAGGAGAATCTTTATCGTGTTCAGACGAGCCCGAGTTTTGGGATCGGCCAAACGGCATATCTCGTAAAAGGAAATGGATATAATATGTTATGGGATTGTGTGAGTTACATAGATGAAGATACCATTAAAGAAATTCGGCAACTGGGTGGCATCGATGCAATTGCGCTATCACATCCTCATTATTATTCGACTCAAGTGGAATGGGCTGAGACATTTGATGCTCCACTCTACATACATGAAGATGATAAGATGTGGGTAACGAGAACAAGTGACAAGATCGTTTTCTGGTCGGGAGACAAGCTAGAACTTAGTGAAGGAATTATCCTTCACAGAATCGGTGGCCATTTTAAAGGAGGTACCATCCTTGAATGGAAACAAGGGAACCACCATCAAGGTGTTCTTCTTTGTGGCGATATTGTACGTATCGTAGCAGACCGGGAATGGGTCAGTTTCATGTACAGTTATCCTAACTTTATTCCTTTACCGAGTGCTACGGTAGAGAGGATTGCTCATCAGATGAAAGAATTAACCTTCACTCGTATCTATGATGCATTTAACCGAGTGATTAAAGAAGATGCTGGAGAAGCGGTTCAACGATCAGCAAAGAGATATGTTGATGCGCTGAACGGAGTGTTGTTTCATACATAATATATTATTTTGGTATAAGCAATAAAAAGAGAAACGGAGCTATCTTGGTAGTTCCGTTTCTCTTTTTTCGTTAGAACTGACCGGTCGTTCTCTCGTAAAAAAGTAGTCTATTTTAAGTCCACGAGGCTGTTTCTTATGATGATCAACAGAACGATTGTTAAAAATATAACTCAAGTTTAGATGTTCTTGAGGCGGTTGAAGAAGACAAGATTTATATTAGAACAGACGGAGTACTCAGGCATGACCTTTTTGTACTAATATAACGACCCAAACAATATTCTTATTAAAGAAAATGATAAGAAGGAGGGGAACGTGAAGTGGAAAAAGTGAAAGTGCGTTTACGCCCCATTATTCGTAACATAAATTTACCCATTGTAATTAAAACAACCATTCTACCAGGTGACTCAATGGAAAGATTATTTATCGCAACCCAGGTAGGAGAGATTTTTTGTATAGGAAATGAAGGGATTCGGACTTTTTTAGATATTCGCTCACGTATCATAAAGTTAGGTGTTTCTGGCGGTGGTTATGATGAAAGGGGATTGCTCGGTCTAGCGTTTCATCCTCAATTTTATTATAACGGTCTGTTTTATCTTCATTATTCATTAGCTGGATCACAAGGCCCTGGTGCTTTCTCTAATTCAGAAGATCCTACACAGAATCGAGATGCTCTTCCAAAATTTTTCAAACCAGATCCTTGTAAACCTAAAACTTTAAATTTAAGGTGGACAAACAGAGAAGCAAGATATGATCATATTGATACCGTTGAGGAATGGACTTTACAAGCAAATGGCCAACCTGAAAAGCGTAGAACGTTACTTAACATAAGAAGGCCCTTTTTTAATCATAATGGTGTTAATAGCTTAACTTTTTCACCTGAAACAGGAAGACTTATTTTAACAACTGGAGATGGTGGGTCAGGCTATGATCCGTTCAATTTAAGTCAAGATGATATGGAGATCGCTGGTAAAATCATTGAAATCGATGTAGAGAAAAACACATTTGGTATAAATCCACCCGTAGTGTCACGTTTTCATGAACTTCCTGTAAGTATTCAAGGAATACTTACTGTGATTGCAAAAGGGGGACGCAACCTTCCAGGTATTTCATTTCAAAGACACGATAATCATTATATTAAATATGTAGGGAACGTCGGACAGGATTTGGTAGAGTCCGTTTTTTCATTTGTACATTATAAGCCGTTGCCAGTGATGCAGCTTGTTAAAGCTTATCTCATGAATACTAGATTACAAGAAGATGGATTTATTAATTTCGGTTGGCGAGGTTGGGAAGGTACATTTCCTACTACTATTATAAAAGAATGTTCTCCAGATTCTTCTTTAGAAAAGCAAACATTCGCTTATTACAAAGATGCGTTAAAAACTTCCGTTCAGCGCATTCAGCCACTCACTTGTTATTATCATCAAGACCCCCGCCCTGGTAAGTTTGGAGGAAGTGCTCTAACAGCTGTTCAATCTTATATGGGGAGTGGGATTCCACATTTAAAAGGAAGCGTTGTTTTTACCGATTTTGCGGTAGAAGATTCACCACCTCCGAATAGAGGAACTTTAGCTTATACTAAAATAAGAACAGACGGTAAACTAAATGATTACGATATCATTGAGACCGATTATGATTTCGGTTCTGAATCATCGTTTTACGTTAGTTTAGGAGCAAACCTAAATCAAACTAGACTCTATTTAGGAGTGTATGCTTCTAATAAGGTGAATGATTATAATCAAGGAACTATTTTTGAAATTGTCCCTTAATTTCAGTAAAGAAATGAACGAATAAGAAGTGGCGAGTGAGCAGCAATGTTTATCTCGCCTGTTTTTTAGTCAAGAAATGGCTTGAATTTTTTAAAAAAGAAAGGTGCCATCTCAACCCATAACCAGCTATAAAAAAATGAAAATAGAAATATACAACCTACTGTTAGGAAAGAAAAAGAGTGGGAGACGATTGGACCAAGAACGGGAAATTGGAGAATATATAACAGACAGATAATCCCTAGTGCTAAAAGAATAGCACCTAGACTAATGATATTCCATTTTTCTTTGAAGAAATAAAAACCAACGCCAATACCAAGACCTAAGATTCCAGTTGTAAATGGAAAAACGATAAGTTCGCTAGGAAACAGAATGAATAACAAAGAAATGCTAAGAAAATAAGAAATCACGCCTATTTGTAGAAAGAACATAGTGCCAATAAAAATCGGTAAGGTAGCGAAGGGGCTGATGAAAAAACCGACAACAGGTAAAAGACCTCCTGTTGCTTGAAGTAAAGCAGCGATACAAGAGAGATAAGAACCTAAAACCAGCCATTTTACTTTTGGTTGTTTTTGAAATTGTAATTGCATAGAGCGAATATCCTCTGAAAACCAATTAGCAGACATTGGCACACCTCCATCAAAATGATTTTATTAATGCAATATATTAACCAAGTATTCGAAATGGAACTCTTTTAAGAAAACTCTTGAGGCATTCACTGATATTGCCGCATTTTTCTTGAAACATTACATGGTTTATTTCGTCTTATTTATAAAGGGGGAGTTTATATAAAAATAAAGCATATTCTTTTTTTCTTGCTATTATTTATTTTTTTATGTTCTTTCATATCCCCAACTCCATCATTCGCAACAAAATGGGTACATCAGTTTGTAGTTTGGGATGGATATGTTTACGTAGTGAAAGATGAGTATGTGAAGGAGATCGATGAAGAAATTGGGCAGGTTACGAAGTATTCAGATATGGAACAGTATGCTGGAAACTTCTCGAATGTCTATAAAAAAGGAACGAAATACTATTCCATTAAAGGCATAAATAAAAATGATTACATTGCAGTTGAAGTTGGAAGTGGGAAATATAAAAAAGCGGTACGAGAGAGTGAATATATATTTGCAGACCATTCAAATGGAAATATAAATGAGGGGAAGTTTGCGGATAAAGCGGTAAATGTTTTATTCATTTTTACATTAGGAGTATTTGTAATCGTTTTTATCGTTATAAAAGTTAAAAGGTAACCGATATTAAAAAATGTAAAACTGGATTTTTTAAAGAAAGAAGATAGGACTAAACCAAATACGCTTTCTATATTTCTATGGTTTAGTTCTATCTTTTTACTAGGTAACAGGGTAAAGTCATACACATGTCCCTATTGATTCAAGTTGGTTTTTATTAGAAAATGCAGTGATTATTCAGACACGCCATCTTCAAGAAATTCAATGGTACCTTGATTTGCATCTAATTTAACCTTTATTCCAATCGGAAAAACGTGCGAAGGGAACGTGTGGCCGATATCTACATTCGTGAGAACAGGTATGTTAGTGTCTCCCATGATTTCGAATAACAGGTCTTCTATTGAAAATGGAGCATTTAAATGATTAAAATGTTCGTGTTTACCGATGATGAGTCCAGCAATCTTATCGAAAACACCTGAAATTTTTAACATACTAAGCGAGCGTTCTTGTGTAGCTATATCTTTAAAAGAGTCTTCAAGAAATAGAATGGCACCTTCTAAATCAGGGAAAAACGCTGAACTCATAAATCCGGACATTGTGTTTAAATTACCGCCAATCAATTTCCCTGTGGCAGAACCTTCACGTAATGTTTTCCAACCCGTATTCTTAACCATTTGTTTTTGTCGATCTTGTGTTCTCCAATCAAGCATTTCTTCTGTCCATTCTTGTGGGACATCGAGTACATATGGAGCTTTCTTTCTTAATTGAACAACATCCTCAAAATAATCTCTTCCTTTTGGTAACATTTCAGGATACTCACCAAAGGAGGGAACAACAGCTGGACCATAAAACGTTGTTAACCCTGTCTTCGCATAGATACCAAGCAAAAGTGCGGTAACATCACTGTAGCCCATGATCACCTTGGGATGCTTTTTTAAGTGAGCATAATCCAAATAAGGCAAAAGCGAATTTGAATTCAATCCACCGATGGTACTTATTATTCCACGCACCTCTTTATCATGAATGAAGTCGTTAATCTCTTCGGATCTTTCTTGGATGGATGCTGACCGATAGGATTGTGTTTGTTTGGAGCATTTTCCTTCTTTGATTTTAAATCCCATTGTTGCTAACTGAGATAATCCTCTTTCGTATCTCGCTTTAAACAATACTGGTGCGGGTGAGGAGGGGGTAATAATTCCGATGGTATCCCCTTTTTTTAGTGCTTTTGGTATTAACAAATAAAACAACTACCTTTCATTGTTTCATATTTTGAAATGAGATATTAGTAGGTTTATATTTTGTAAACTGCCCAAATAATACCATAAATTAGTGATGAATCCATTTGTTTTTTGAACGTAAATGGATATGGATTATTTAAGTTGTGCGTTATGCTCATCATGATCGTATAGAATTTAATAAACCATTGAGTAGTTTTATTTATGATAGCTACTCTCCTGGAAGGTGAATCAAATCTTTAGATTATTTTTTACAATCGTTTTCAATCTTATCTTTGGCTACCTATTTCATTATTTGTTCATTTTATTTGTGTTACTTTACCTATACATTGCAGAAGCTCTCGGATGGAGCCTAGATCCAACATTAGAAGAAGGTTTATTAATACCAGTCCTCTTTTTAACAATAGTGATAAGCATCATTTACTTTTCAATCATTGTTCTTACAAACGTATGTGTATGGAAAAAAACGAAAATCAAAAAAATTCACTTCCTATTCATAATCATAGTTACATTTTCAGCGGGCTTCTTATTAAATAGAGAAAGAATGGATCTCTTATTTAGCTAGCGTAACTTTTTTATGAAAAGATATTTTCTATTAAATTAGCATTTCTTATGGGTTAAAAATGGCGTGATTTTAAATATAAGTGGCTTAACGTAAAGGGTTTGTTATAATGGTCAGCATAATCTACTAAAAGCGAGTGATTGATTTGGATTCTACAGAACGCGAATTATTACAACTCATTGAAAAAAACGGACGTCTTGCAACAGGTACGATTGCCAAGTTAATGGGAATTACAGAGGATGAAACAAAACAAATATTAGAGAAGCTAGAAAAAGAAAAAGTCATACTTGGCTATTCTGCCATTATTGACTGGACGAAAGGGACTGAAGAAGGGGCTGTAACAGCCATGATCGATGTAAAAGTTACACCAAAACGAGGTGTTGGCTTTGATAAAGTGGCAGAGCGAATTTACCGGTTCCCAGAAGTGAAAGCAGTATATCTCATGTCTGGCGTTTACGATCTATCGGTGTCGATCGAAGGTAAAACGATGGCAGAAGTCGGGCGTTTTGTATCAGAGAAACTCTCAACCATCGATTCAGTTATATCAACAACTACTCATTTCATCTTAAAAAAATACAAACATGACGGCCTCGTATTTAGTGATAATGATGAGGATAAACGAATTGTGGTGTCGCCATGATTACAGAACCCACTTCAAAATATTTATCAAATACGGTGCAATCCATTCAGCCATCTGGTATCCGTCGTTTTTTTGACCTTGCTTCTTCTATGGAAAACGTGATTTCACTGGGCGTTGGTGAGCCAGATTTCGTTACACCTTGGAACGTAATTGAAGCAAGTTATCATTCATTGGAACAAGGCTATACGGCTTATACCGCCAATGCCGGTTTATTTGAGCTCCGGAAAGAGATCTCTCGTTATATGAAAAGACGGTTTGGTGTTACGTATAGTGCTGAAGATGAAATGGTGGTTACAGTCGGTGCTTCACAGGCGATTGATATCGCTTTGCGGGCGGTCCTTAACCCTGGAGAGGAAGTTATTGTTGTTGAACCAAGCTTTGTCTCCTACGCACCAACAGTTACACTCGCAGGTGGTATTCCTGTGCCCGTAAATACGTATAGCGAGGATGATTTCAAGCTTCAGCCTGAACAAATAGAAGCGGCTATCACTGACAAAACGAAAGTGCTTATGTTATGCAGTCCAAATAATCCAACAGGTACAGTACTGTCAAAAGGCGATTTGGAACGTATAGCGGAGGTAGTAGAGAAGCATGACTTGCTCGTGATTTCAGATGAAATCTATGCTGAACTAACATATGATGAACCGTATACGAGTTTTCCTGCAGTGAAGAATATGCGTGACCGCACGATCTTGATTTCTGGATTTTCAAAAGCATTTGCCATGACTGGCTGGCGCTTAGGCTTTGCTTGTGGACCAAAAGCCATTTTGCAAGCCATGCTAAAAATACATCAATATACGATGATGTGCGCTCCTACGATGGCTCAGCATGCTGCCCTTGAAGCACTTGTTAACGGGCAGAAGGATGTAGTGAAAATGAAGGAAAGCTATCGGCAGCGCCGTAGTTTAGTCATTCATGCTCTAGAAGAGATGGGTTTATCGTGCCATGTTCCAGGTGGCGCTTTTTATGTATTTCCCTCGATTGAAAAGACAGGACTGTCTTCGGAAGAGTTTGCAGAGCAACTCTTGATGAAAGAACAGGTTGCGGTTGTGCCTGGTAGTGTTTTTGGCAAAAGTGGAGAGGGGCATGTTCGTTGCTCTTATGCGACATCCGTTCAAAAACTCGAAGAAGCGATGCGCAGAATTGATCGGTTTTTACAAACGTTATAAAGATCTCTTTTATCGATATAACCATTTAAAAGAATTCACAAAAGATGCATTCCTATCAAAAGAATGCATCTTTTTCTAATGTGAATCATTATGAATGTTATATTCTTTGACCATACAAGAAGGAAATATACTTACAGACAGGGAAGTATTCGTGAGCTGAAAAAGGAGAGTGAGAGTATGAATTTGTTCAAAACTCAATATGACTGGGTACGTTTAACGAGAGAAACTCTTTTTCAATATTGCGAGACATTACCTGCATCTGATTATGAAAAGAAACTGGAAGGATTCAGCAATGAATCTATCCTGAGCTTACATGCTCATGTAGCGGGTTGTTACCAAGTATGGCTAGGTGCTCGTGCACTTGGAAAGTCTCTTCCAGATATTTCGCCTGAGTCCATACATAACGTACAAGAGATGCGTGAGCTTTTTAGAAAAACAGATGAAATGGTTTATGAATTTCTCGACAAATTTGATGACAATTGGGATCAAACCGTGGAAGTGACGTTTAGAAATGGAAGTCAAGCAGATTTTACGGCATTGTGGTTATTTACGCACACATTGACACATGAATTCCATCACAAGGGACAAATTGTAAAGATCGGAAGACAACTATGATACGCACCGCCAGATACAGACCTCGTTGAGCCGATGATAAAAAATCCGTCAAACCGTTAGGAGGATTAGTAACATGAGCCGAGCAGAATTTTTAGTAGATGTGTTAGACTCCACGTTTGATAAGGAGAACTGGTACGCGCCGCTGAAATCAGCTATGGAAGGTTTAACGGCGAAGCAAGCGAGCTGGAGACCACCTGGGGAAGCAACGAAATCCATTTGGGAGAACGTCAATCATCTCATTTATTACAAAGAAAGACTTGTTGCTACGTTGGAAGGACGAGAGTGGACGCGGATGGATGGGAACGACACCTTTTTTATCATTAAACAAACAGAAGACAATAATGACTGGAATCTTACCATCAATCGGGCAGAAAACGTACACAACAAATTAAAAGAGTTACTCAGTCAGATGAGTTCTGAAAATATAAAAGAAAGTGGATTAGAAAGTGATCTCATAGATATCTTGCTTCATGATGCTTATCATACTGGTCAGATCATGCTGCTAAGAAAAATGCAGGGATCGTGGCCATCTCATCGCTAATTCAGAAGAATATTCTTTGAAGTAGGCACATTTATTTACTAATAAATGTGCTTATTTTTATATAACCAATTTTTCTAAAATGATTGACACAAATGGAAAATAAACATACTATGTAATTAGATAGTTAGACATTTATCTAAATATCTAATAATGGAAATCATCCTGAGGTGACAAAATGTCTCTTAATGAAGCGTTTAAAGCATTATCTGATCCGACTCGAAGACAGATCTTAACGTTGTTAAAAGAAGATGAACTAACAGCGGGAGAGATCGCTTCACATTTTGACATGCAAAAGCCGAGCGTGTCTCATCATCTGAAAATCTTAAAGAATGCTTCACTAATTGATGATGAGAGAAGAGGACAGCATATTTATTATTCTTTAAACACAACGGTGTTTCATGAATTAATGAGCTGGTATTTCACGTTTACAACGAAGGAGGAAAAATGATGAAAAAGTATGGATGGAGTTACCTTTTAATTGCACTTAGTGTACTGATCGGTGCTATCGCTTATCCTTACCTGCCTGATCAAATGCCGATGCATTGGAACATACACGGTAAAGTGGATGGGTATTGGGATAAACAATATGCAGCTTTCTTTCCACCAGTGTTAATGATTGTTTTGATGGCGTTGTTTATCTTCATGCCAAGAATCGATCCGAAGAAAGAGAACTACAAGAAATTTTCTGGAAGTTATACGATTTTTATTACGATTATGAATATGTTCTTCTTACTTCTTCAATCCATAATCATTAGCTATGGTTTAGGAGTTAATATAGATATCTCTCTAGTCATAAATTTAGGGATCGGCTTACTTTTTATCGTACTCGGAAACTACATGCCGCGAATCAAACACAACTATTTTATCGGAGTCCGTACACCGTGGACACTTGCTAACGAAAAGACATGGAGAAAGACGCATCAATTAAGCGGGAAGCTTTTTGTTGTTGCAGGACTTCTGCTTGTCGTTATCTCTTTTTTACCAGCCGTGTATCAATTTGCGGGCATGCTTGTTGTAGTTCTTGCAACTGTTCTCATCACAACGATTGCATCTTATGTTTATTTCAATCGTTACAAGAATGCAAACAGCAACTAAATGCTCTACACACAAAAAAGCCTGTGGCATCTTAGCCACAGGTTTTTACATATTCAATTGACTTCGTAATCTTGCCGGTGGCCGGTGGTAACCAACTGGAATCTGAAGCAAACTCGTTCTTTTAAACTTTACTATTTTAAACAGCCCATCGTACCATGGTACATCATATCCTAGGACAGGATGACCATTCATATTTCGTGCAGAGGCAGCGATAAGTAATTTATGAGCTAGTATGCCCACTTCCATATGCTGAATCCGATGCCCTCGATAACCATGAAGTTCGTGATAGTGGTTGTTGCTACCGCTAAAATTAAAAGAAAGGGGAATCTGTGCCATGTTCACAAAATCGGAAAGCAGACCATCTTGTTGAGCCGTTCGATAATCTCCATGCGAAATCAGCTTGAACTCCTGAGTAGAATCATTGACTTCATACAAGCCATTAGAAAGCCCTTCTACACCATAAGCGGTAAATCGAAGGGAAACACGGGAAGTTAAGAGTGATAAATCTTGATCGATATCGTTTCGATAGTGACACATGGAACTTAAATCTTTTAACAGACTGGAAAGAGTTTCTATTGATAGTGGTTTTATTACAAAATCTTGTCCAGGAGAATATCGATCTCGGCATGCTTTTGAAAAAGAAACCGCAGTATCTTTAGGTTGTGTTGGTAGTTTTATAGTATGAGGTTCAATATCTTTAGAACGCTTTTTATAAGAAAAAGAATGCAACTTACATGCATGATTCATTTTACGCAACATAGGATAAGGGCGAATAACACTTGACTTCATGTAATGTTGATGATGTATAGGATCAAACTCTTCACTTAGCTTTTTTGCGGTAATCTCAACTTCTTTTGTATCTTTAAACCATTCCATTTCGTTATCTATAGAAAGAAAGAGAACGGCATACACACTTTCTTCATCTTCATGAACCCCAAGTAGGTGGTTGATTGCCTCATCTAAAAATTGATAATAAACACCAGTCTCAAACTTCTTGCGTTTTCCAACCTCTAGCATCTGGCCGATCAAAAAGCCAGCATCCAGTCCTTGGAGACGGTAAGAGAAGTTGTGATACTTAAAGAAGTTCTTCCAGAAAAAAGTGGATACAAAAACAGTTGCAAAACATTTTGAGACATTGCAGCGATTTCCTAATGCTTGATTCAAATAATTATCAAAATTGCCTTCACGCAGACAAATCAACGAATGATGTGCTGCATCATAATGATAGATGCCATTGGGTAGTTCAACGAGCTTCAGATACAGATAAACCTCACTCGGATAGAGTGCACCGCCTGAGGGAACATAGCGGCGATACGTCATCCACGTATCCTCTGAATCTAGGGAAAGAAACGACTCACTCAACTGTGTAATCCCATAGGAGTACATAAGAAATTGACTGAGGTCGTCTAGAGTTGCGTGAGTACTAGGTGATAAGGTGTCAGAGTGATTTATGGATAATTCAAATTTAGGTAGATCTGTTGTGTACAATTTATAGGGAAGCGGGGCATCTTCCCAGTTCACCTCCCAATCAGACGGCGTAATCTTAGCGGTCTCGTAATGAAGTTTGTAAATAAACTCATCGAGGTTCATGTACAATGCCCCTTTCTTATACAATTTTACGGAAATGGGTGAGGATGTGGGTTTAACTCATCCAGTGATAATGGTTGTTTCACATATCCGAGCTTCATTGGTACCGTGAGGACACGATCCAATCCTTGTAATCGAGTGAGATGATGACCGAACGTCATCGGCAGCATGCCAGGTATGATCACTTTTACACAATGTAGACCGTTCCGTTTTAATTCTGGTCCGGTTTGATCCACAACGATTACGTCAAGATTTAGTTTTTTGAAGATTTTCAGCACACTATTTAGGTCCTCTAAAAGATCGTCAGTTTGACGAGCCGGTTTAAACTCTTCTTCAAAATCACGCACTTTCCGCTTATCCAGCAAAAAATAAAAGCGTTTCTCTGCATCTTTTAAGCCGTAAACCATCGAGTGATCTTCCATATGACGAACAAGACTAGAATCTCGAAACATCTTCTCATATTTCTTGCGGTCCTTTACAAAGCTTTCTTCCATATTAAGCAGCATGCCTGAAAGTTCTTGAACGGCACCTTTGGCTGCTCTCAATGGATCAAGATGAGCGCCTGCTGCGCAAAGCAGATTCAAGCCATCGTTCTTCGTATTTTTTGCCATCGCCCAAATACTTGGAATTCCGTTTTCTGTCGTGGCATTAAATAGTTGAATCTCAAATCCTGTCACATGGAGGATACGCTGAACCATGAGCTGAAGCTCTGAATCGTTGATTGATTTCATGTCCAGACGTGGAATAGGCAGTTCGCCGTACCAAGTCATAAGAAACGCGTCACGTTCTACGATCTCGAAGATTCCATACAGAATAGCTTCTTCTAAACTACCACCGACTGCACAGCCGTTTGATGTTTCATAAACGAATCCTTCTCCACCACCCATGCTGTAATAGGCGAACGTTTCTGGTACCAATGTAGGCCGGTCCTCGGATAACGAATATCCCCACACCCAGTGGATCGGACGGTCTGAATCGAACGGTTTAAATGGATAATGCGGCTGACTGTACTGTTTCTGTGAATGAGTTCCGATTGATAGAGGATTCATAGCTACATTTTTCACTTTGTTGTAAGGTTCATAAACGATTGTTCGTTTTCCACGTGGCGCATAACCACAATACCGCTCAAGTCCCTCCAAAATGCCCGCTTGCTCACTATGAAGATACGAATGTGTCCGACCAGCGTTCAGTTCGTTACCAGTGAGCAAAGGTAGATTAACTACAGTGTCCGCAAAAGGAGAGATCAAGTCATATCGTTTAAAATTAAGAAGACCAGTACGATTATCTAAATAATCTCGGCTTAAAACGTTTTGTAGCTCATCTATTGAACGGGAACGATAGACGTCTGTTGAAATTTTAGGACTAGATTGAAGTGCAATCTTGGCAATATCATCGGTATCAAGTGGTATGTTACCGCATGTCTCACAATACGGATCTGGTAAAAAGAAATGTTTGGTAAGTTTGAACGTTTGTAGGGTCATCAGATATATGTTTTCATGAGTGTGCGGAGTATCATCATGCATAAAACGATCAACTTCATTACAAATAAGGGCAGCTGTCTGATTGAGTGCTAGATTAGTAGCCCAAACATCACGTGGTAAATCTTCGTTTGAAAATAGGTATTCTTTCATTTGAAAATGTTCTCTACGGTCTTGGCCAGTCATGAAAAAGCGAAGATCTGCACATTGTGAGCAGCCTGGTTGGTTTGGATGAACAAGTGGACCAACGTGTGCTTCACCAAAGAAAACAAAGCCGCGCAGCCATGGCATGTTGTTGTTTCTAAACAATTTCTCTGCCTTTAAATGCTGAGCTGGATTCCAACTATCATGAAGAACTAACGCTAACTTTTCATGATTGATTTCCGCATCTTCAACCTTTTTAAAACGAGAGATGTGGTAGGTTGCATGTAGTTGTTGGTAGACGTCGTTTGCAATACTACCATTTCCGATCATTATAATTTTTTGAGTCATGATTGTACCTCCGAAGAGAGTGTGATTCCAAAAATGCCAGAGGTATTTTCATTTAGAATGGTTTCTGCATGCAGCGTGTATAACGTTGCTTTACAGTTGGTATTTTTTAACGTTTGTAGAGCTGATGTCAATGTGTATGTTAGTGTTTCTTCTTTTGATTCTGAAAGGGTAATCGTTTGAAGTCCGGTGGTTGAAATGGTAGCTGATGACTTTATGCAATTCTTGATATGGATTGTTTCTTTATTTTGCCGGTACATAAGTGCTCCTTGTAGTGCATTTTGTAAAGCACGGTTCTCATCTAGACCGATAGAGCCGAAATAATTACGATCCTGCTGAACCCATACTACAGGAAAACCATGGATTTTAGTTCCTAAAAAAAGTTTGATTTCTTCATCAAGCGTTGATAATGCTTGAATTAAAAAGGTGGAATATGCGTCTTGAATGGAAATTGGATCAACTTCTGCAGAAACTTGAATTCTGTTATGAGACTTCGTGAAGATTTCTTGCAGGCTGTTTTGCAGTGCTCTACACATTCCTTCTGCTGCAGACCGCCCGATTCCAACACTCATAACTTCCGGTGAATTCTTAAATAACTTCTTAACGTATGTTTCAATTCCAGATAAACCTGCTTCTAACCGGGCATCCTCATGTGTTCTGTCTGCTGCTGTGATCACTTCTGGCTCACTTTCACCAAAAGGATCAGCTACTTGTACGTTGCACTGTGACAAGGGTAGCTGGCTTAAATCCTCTTCCTCAAACTTTTGGAATATTCCAGTGTCACTTGATGTAATTTGATAAAACAATGAGTGAAGATCAACTTCTCGGGTAGGCGCTTTCTTTATAAACAAAAGAGGATCCTCAATCGCTTCAATTTTAATATTGTTAGTCACGAGCGGGTGAGGGAAAACCGGATGCCATTTTCCTTCTAATGTTTCCACGTTCAGTTGGTAGATGACATTTTCGGGATTTTCCTGTACTCCTGTAATTACTTTGAACAGCATAAATACAGTGACGTTCGCAAGCAAGTTAGAAGCAGTGCGTGAAGATTTGAATTTAGTCTTTTTGTTATCTTTTTTACCCAAACGTAAAGAAGCTGTTTTCCAGCATGCAGCAGAATCCGTTAATTGAAGAGGACCGACAAAAGCTTGATGGTTTTGTAACGTAACGGGTAAAAATAATTTTGATTGATCTCTGCATACTTTTTGAATTATGGAGAGTTGATCTGTATTTTCAACCTCATTTGCATAGAGTACATATTCAATGTTTGCTAGATCTTCTGTACAACTGTTTTCATTAAAAGGAAGAAGTGTAAAGGAAGATTCAGGCTCTGTTTTTGTAGCAGATTTCATTAATTCTTTTAGATTATTTGTTTCATTTTGTTTCGTGTTCGTGTGGAAAATGGTGAATGCCGGAAGTCCTGATTGCAAAAGGGAAGCTGTGAGAGATGAGAGAAGTGGACCACAGCCTATTACTGCGATTTTGGACTCGCGATACTTTTGAAAACGATGCGCGCCAGAGTGGCTGAGATGATCAATAAACTCAATCTGTGATGCATATTTTTCCAAAAGTGCAGGGGAAAGCTGATGTGGAAGGTCCTGACTCGTATCGCGAACAAAACCATTTTTGTATAACACTTCAGCGATCTTAAAGACTTGCTCTTTATAAGGATCAGGCAGACCGTCTGTAATTTCTTCTATAGAACGGCTGCCATCTAGCATGGGAACTAATTTTTGCACCCATTGCTCAATTGTATTTCCTTCCATTTGTATAGAAGTCACGTTATTTCGGAGATAAACGCCGCCGTTATGCTGTGGATAGATGAACGTGTCTCGGTTTATTTTTAAACACATTGAGAGAGTGACGCCTGGCATGATACCCCTCCTAACCTAATGCTCATCATCTATTTGTATGGATTCTGCTTGTCCGTTATGTCAGTTTGTTATGAGGCAATTGAGTAACGTGAATATAAAGCGATTATCGTGAATAAAAAATTTATAACGTGAATATATCGCGGATTATCGTGAAATTATATGGATTACCGCGAATATATTTATGTTTGTAATTCTAAAAATACATTTGTAGAAATTGTCCGCTACAGGGAGACGAAACCATGCCTGTAGCGAATGAAAAATAAAATAGAGGACTGATGCTCAAAAACTTGAGCAAAGCCCCCTGTTACTTCTTCTTCAGCATTTATCTGATTAATGTCCTCCGCAACGTCCGCCGCATCCGCCACAGCCTCCACAGCGTCCACCGCAACCACCGCAACCACCACAACGACCAGCGCATCCCCCACAACCGCCACAGCCTCCACAACGACCAGCACAACCGCCGCATCCGCCACAAACTGCGCAACCTCCACAAAAATTAAAACAGATTCCGATTACACAGCCAGGAATGATAAGACGAGGGTCTTGTGCTTGCTGTTCTTGGGGATGATGTGGCTGACCGCCACTAACTTGAAAGTCTCCAGTACTTAATCCATCCAAATTCCATTGGTGTTTATTATCCAATACAAACACCTCCTTGTTTTTTGTCAGATCTAGAACGAGTAGAGAGTCTCTGCTCAAATTCCTCCTAATAAAATATGGATACAGTCTGTCCACCGTTACAGGATTGGGTGGTTGAAAAAGAACCAGCCTGTGTTTGAGGTTAAACATAGGCTAGGAGTAAATCAAAATGATCATAAAGTGATGGTGAATGGTTATTTCTGAGGAAAAAAAGTTGCTTGAAATCACTTTCTTGCTTTTTAAGAGAACAGTGAGTTGTAACTAGGAGAAAATCTGTAATTATGCTCCATTTTAGCGGCTTGTTCTTATCCACAATATATACCATATAGGGTATTCAACCACGTTATTCAAAAAGTTTATAGCGTAAATCCATAAATTTTCTCAATAATTCCACGAGTTTGAATAATAATTCCACAAGTTTCAATCATTTATCGACGAGTTGCTAAATATCGACAAATTTTGCATGGGTTATACCCTTAGCTAAAGCACTTAGTCACGCTATTCCCAACCTTTGTGATTGGAGAAAGTTTCATAATCACAACCAGTATCATATTCGAAAATTTTACCGGTGCGAAGCTCATACGCTTCAGAAGCTAGATCGAGTAGGGGCTCACACGTATCGTTTTCAGGCATATGTATGGGGTTTTGTAATACCAATTCATAAAAATCTCTACCTTTGGTAATGACAGCGCATCGAAAATATAAAAAATGCTCATTTTCGTCCTTGTAGGAATAAACTCCAATATTGCGTGCGTGTTCTTCTGTATCTAATTGAAAGAGTTTATAAGACAAGGTTTCTTCAAACTGCTTAATATCCCGTACACCTAGTCCTGCTAACTTCTGAATAGCAGCTTCCGTATCTTCATCATCTACTAAAGAGATGAAAGACCAAAACATTTCTTCACTCATCATTTTCTTAGGTGCTTGAACTTCAGCAAGTGATTCTCTAGCCATTCTTTCCTCATCTTGTCGCATTTCTATTTCAAAGTTCTCTCGATCATGTTCCCAACGCCATTCATAATAAGCTTCTATTCCCGTGTCTTTATCCCAATCGCCACTATAACCGGGAAAGCGGCGTTCTTCTTTCATCTGAATATTACCAATGAAAATTAATTCTTTAGGTGCTTTACCATCAACAAGGGAGTGGTTACGAGAGTTGTAGATCGATTATGTTTATCAACAATTCTGATTGCTCCATAGCGGCCATCAGGTAACTTGACGGCATACACATTGCCCACAGAGATCGGAACATTATTAGATTTAAACATACAAACCTCCAAATGAAACACATTTTATGGTTAAGCCTATTATATATCCATTTCTTCAACTTTGTGGGGGCACCAATTTGTAAAATCTCACAATCACTACTCTCACACAACATTTACACCAATCAAACACTTCCTAAAAATAGCATTGCTACTCTTAATCTTGTAACAAATCAACATACATAATCACGGAGGGGTAGCAAAATGACTTCTAAACAAGTGAATCGTCGCGATTTTATTAAGATCGGAGGAGCGAGCACATTAGCGTTAACACTTGGTTCGCTAGGTGATACTTCTAACTTATTCACCGAGAAAGTCCATGCTGATCGAAAAGAAGAAAAAGTACTGAAGTTTCATTCGAATGGAAAGTTCAAGGTCGTTCAGTTTAATGATACACAAGACGATGAACGCATTGATCGCCGAACGATTGAATTGATGGAAAAAGTGTTAGATGCCGAGAAACCTGATTTTGTTGTACTGAACGGGGATAATATCACCGGCGGATGTGATACTGACCTCGAAATGAAACAGGCGATGAACAATGTTGCCGGGCCGATGGAAAAGAGAGGAATCAAGTGGGCGGTTACATTTGGAAATCATGATGAAGATTCTACCCCAAAAAGCGGTGTGGATGAGAGTAAGATGCTAGCATTCTACCAATCTTACAAACACAATGTGAACGATAATGGTGCAAAACACATCACAGGAACCGGGAACATGAGTCTACTCGTGTGGGACGCAAAAGGCAAGAAGCCTGCTTTTAATTTCTGGTTGATGGATAGTGGACGTTACGCACCAAAAGAGATTGCGGGTCAAGATTTTGAGGGTTATCCAACATGGGACTGGGTTCGTTTTGATCAAGTCAGCTGGTACAATGAAACGTCTCAAAAGATCGAAAACCATTTTGGATTTAAGGTGCCTTCTCTCATGTTTATACACATCCCGTTATGGGAGCACCGTTATATGTGGTATTCGAGTGTAGATGGCCGAACAGAAACTGATCATGCACGTGCTAAAAACAAGCATCAGATAACAGGTGAGAGAAACGAAGATGAATGTCCGGGTCCGATCAATTCTGGCTTATTCTCAGCGATGCAGCATCGAGGCGATGTAAAGGGAGTCTTCTGTGGACATGATCATATCAACACATACGCTGGAAACTATTATGGCATTATGCTCGGATATGGGGGAAGTACTGGATTTGGAGCGTACGGACTTCCTGGTGACGAGAAGAATCGACTTCGCGGAGCTCGTGTTTTTAACTTGGACCTAAACCACGAGAATGTTTTAAAAGAAACTCACATGGTGTTTGCGAAAGATTATGGCATTGACCTATCTCCAAACGATCAAAGCATAAATCCTGCTCCTCTCCCAGGAGAAAAACAGCCTGCGATGCAATAGTGTAGTCACAAAAACAAATAATCATATTGTACTATAATGGTTTTCGAGAAGGATTTTAGCCTTAAAAAACTAGACTATTCAACTATATCGATGGTCTAGATTATGTTTAATTGCTAAATTCGTAATGCCAATCCGTAAAGACATGTTATAAAATGATAACGATTCAAAAAAACTACATAATGGAGGATTTAAGCATGTTGAAGAAATCGATGTTGTGTTCATTTGTTTTTACACTGGTAATGGCTTTTGTGTTTGTTTCATCTGATGATCAACAGAGGGCATGGGCGCTACCGCCAGGAACACCTACTAAATCTGCTGCACAATCTCAGTTGAATGCATTAGTGGTTAAGACAGAAGGTTCAATGACAGGCTATTCTCGCGATCTTTTTCCACACTGGTCGAGTCAAGGTGGAGGATGTGATACACGTCAAGTTGTTCTTAAGCGTGATGCTGACTCATTTAGCGGAGACTGTCCTGTTACATCGGGAAGCTGGTACAGCTATTATGACGGTGTAACGGTTAAGAATCCATCTGATCTCGATATTGATCATATTGTACCATTAGCTGAAGCTTGGCGTTCTGGAGCAAGCAGTTGGACGACTACAAAGCGTGAGGCTTTTGCAAACGACCTTACAGGACCACAACTTATTGCCGTAACGGCAAGTTCAAATCGATCAAAGGGGGACCAAGATCCATCAACTTGGAAGCCTACTCGTACTGCAGCTAATTGTGGCTATGCAAAATGGTGGATTCAAACAAAGTACAACTGGGGTTTAAATCTTCAATCAGCGGAAAAAACACAACTTCAAAGCATGCTTAACACTTGCACGTATTAATAGAATTAGAGTATAAACATGGTATGAACTTGTTTAAAAGAGGGGAGCTGTTCCAATGGAAGAGAAATCAACGGTTTTTACGGCAACTCATGGTGTAATGACTAAAGAGGTCGGCGTGATCAGCGGGGAGCTCGAGCTTAAGACAAGTTGTAATGAAGAAGGTATTTTGAAGCTTGCCATCACATATGCGGGAGCGGCAGAGTGGTATACACTTCCGGGTGAAGAATATCGATTGCACGATCCACGCGATCACGAGGTTATTCACCATATGCTGGCCAAAGTATTGGAACGCGCTTAACACATTTAATACAAGAGTGGACCGTCTGAAAACAGGCGGTTCTTTTTTATTGTTAGCGAGAATGGTATATTAATATTTTGTAAAGTAATATTAGGTAAGTAAAGATTAAATAGAGGGAGGTTAGAGATGGTCACGAGGGAAGGGCTTGAAAATCAACAAATATGGATTTACGGTATCTCTTTACTAGTAGGTGGCTTTATCGGCCTCGTGTTTGGGAGTTTAGGAGCTATACTTCAATGGATGACTTCTCCGCTAATCGCTATCCTTCTGTATGGGATGTTTGCACAAATTCCTTTTTTAAAACTCAGAGAAGCTGCTTCAAACATCAGATTCATGCTCGCTTTATTAATCGGGAATTTTGTATGTGTACCCATCGTTGTATGGATTCTTACTTCTATTTTTCCGCAGTCCCCACCAATACTATTAGGGATTTGCTTAGTTCTTCTTACGCCGTGTATTGATTATGTAATTGTCTTTACTCAGTTGGGAAAAGGAAACGAAAAATTGATGCTTGCGGCAACACCACTTTTGTTTGTTGTTCAAATGGTCTTACTTCCTCTTTATTTGTGGTTATACATAGGGGAAGAGATGATAACTGTGGTGCAGATTCAGCCTTTTTTAGAAGCATTTTTCTTACTCATTGTAATCCCATTATTACTAGCAGTCCTTACACAGTTGTGGGCAAAAAAACAAACACTAGGTAAAAATGCCTTGGAATTTACTGCTTGGTTACCTGTTCCGTTCATGGCTTTCGTCTTGATCGTAGTCGTAGCTTCACAAATTGGAAAAGTCTACAGTGATTTTAATATCATCATAAACGTTGTACCGATCTACATTTTATTTTTAATCATCATGCCGTTCGTGTCTCGCTTGATTGCACGGATATTTTCTTTAGATGTAGGTGCAGGAAGAGCATTGATCTTTAGCATGGGAACAAGAAATTCCCTGGTCGTTCTCCCATTAGCCCTTGCATTACCAGATTCTTGGCGTACAATAGCTGCAGCGGTAATCGTAACGCAAACAATTGTTGAGCTAATCGGTGAGTTATTCTATATAAAAGCAGTACCGAAATGGGTTTTACCTGATCCTAATTAAAACGAATTCTACGACAAAAGGCAAGGAGTGCATCAGTGCATCCCTGCCTTTTTTCGGTTTCATCTTGCTAACAATTAGGGGTTAAGGTCTTACTTTATAGGTTTCGCACGTTGAATGATAAAAGTGGATGTATCTCAAAATTCTTTTTGTGTTAGTGGAAAATTATATGAACAGGCGGTTGTACAAGCGAATTAAAATAAAGTGAATAAAATATGAAAGGCAAGTCATGTAAATAGAAAAGGTGATCGTTAAAAATGAGTAAAGCAATAAGTCCTTTTTTCTTTAATTCGTTTCCAAAGAGCGGGACACATCTTATGTTTCAAATACTAACAGGAATTCGTTCCCTAACATTTGATCAAAATCTACATCTCTATGAAGGGATCTCAGCTCAATTAGCTGAACATCAGCGCGAGTTAGAGAAACTAAAAGAGAACGAATTTTTGTCTGGGCACATTTATTATTCCACACCTTGGGAGAAGATTCTTCAAGATCTCGATATGAAGCAAATCTTTCTCTATCGAGACTTGCGTGATGTTGTTGTCTCTTATAATTATTATATTGAGAAGATAGATGCTCCTCTTCATCAATACTTTCAGCAAAAAGAACTCTCTAAAAGCGAACGAATGTTATTAATCATAAGAGGAATTCCTGAAGTAGGTCATCAAGATATTCATGATTGGTTTTCGGAATTTAAAGGATGGTTAACGGCACCTAACGTGCTTTCTATAAAGTTTGAAGAACTATTGAGAAGTGAAGATTCGCTAGACCAATCCGTTCAGAAAATCGTAAAATTTATTATGGAAGAAGAACTTGAAAACCTCGATCACACCGTTATCCAGCGTGCGAAAGAAAACATTTCAACTCAAGACTCTGCTACGTTCAGAAAAGGAACAATCGGTAACTGGAAAGAAGAGTTTGATGAAGAGATTTCTGATGCCTTCAAGAAGACAGCTGGTCATTTGCTCATTGAGTTAGGATATGAAAAGGATTTACTTTGGTAAACAACTAAATCCTGAATGAAGAATACTTATCTACCTTGAAGAATCGTAACGAAATTTGTTGCGGTTTTTTTATTAAAATATGTGAGAATAATGACATAACGGATAAAACAGTTTTAAATACAAAATTTTTACTTTCATCTTTTTTGAAAGTGGTACAATAGTACAAAAGTAGGTGAAATTTTCAAAAAGGAGTGCGCACAATGGGTTTAGTCTTGGAAAAGGATTATATCGAATACTTTACTAATAACAGAGAAGAGTTCCAAGAATCTTTATTAAGTGAAGCCCGAAATGTTCGTGGAAAAATTGAAGAAATAATGTTGGTTGGTAATATCGATTTATTGTCTAATGCTCATAAACTTGTAATGTACACCATCCAAGGGAAAGACCGTGAATTAGAAGAATTTGCAAAAATTGAAGGTGTTTCGTGGGCATCTCATAGCCTTACGCTAGCATTCAAACTTGAATGGGTTCATGCCATTCGAAGAACTGTTTGGAAATACTTGCAGGAATATAATAAATTGAACGATATTGAAGTAGAAGCAGAGAGTTTTTTTATCACAGAGAGACAAATTAATGATTGCATTGATAAATTTTTGAATGAATTTTTTTTAAGTTATTCAGAATACAAAGATAAGCTAATCGAGTCTAAAAATACACTTGTTGAAAACCTTTCTGTTCCAATTATACCGATCACATCTAAGGTTTGTGTGCTTCCGCTAGTTGGAAATATTGATACATATCGAACAGACTCAATTGAAGAAAAGGTTCTTTTAGAAATCAGCAGACTTCGCATGGGTACTTTAGTTATTGATTTATCGGGTATCGCTCAAATGGAGACAGAAGCGATTGCGCGCATCATGAAAGTAATGGAAGGTGCGAACTTGATGGGGTGTGAGTGTGTAATTACTGGTTTACGTCCCGAAATTGTACGCAAAATAACAACTATCGGATTGTCTTTTGAAAGCAAAGCTCAGACAAAAGCTACACTTCAGCAAGCTTTAGAGGATTTCTTTAGATAGTTATAGTTGTAAATGGTGTACACCTCAATAATGGGTATACACCATTTTTATTTTATAGATCTACTAATTCTTTTCTAAAATGTATGTCCGCCGCTCCTGGAGTAGGTAATCCTTCCCAACGAAACAGTTCTTGATAGCCATGACGCTCATAGAATCCCGGTGCTTGAAAGGTGAAGGAAGTCGTGAAGACGTGTGTGCTACCACGTGCTATAGCTTCTTGTTCAAAATCGTGAAGTAATTTTGTACCAAGCCCATCCTTACGAACATCTTCCAGCACCCATGTCATAGATATTCAAGCGGCAACTCCCCAAGTCCAGCCACTTATGCCTGCTGCAAGTTCACCATGATTATCTATAATTTGTATCGTCAGTTCTCGAGCAGCAGGAGTTCCGATCGTTGAAGCGGCGTTCACTTTGTCTAATTCATCAGAAAGTCGCTGATCTAAATCAGCATTTCCTTCACCAACTAACACCTTGTAATGATCTTTCATTTGTTTACTCAACTCCTCAATAGTTAGATTAAAAATGAACGTTTTGTATGTAAACAGTATATCAAATGGTTAAATCACTTGGTTGAGTTGATATTTGAAATGGGAGTGGAGATCAGCTAGGACAGTATATAGTAAAGTTAGACATATTCATGATCATTTTGAGTAAAATGAACGTTTATAGGTGGTCAGTTTCAAATCCTAGGTGTTCAACCTCATTTACAGGTGAAGATTCGTAAAACGTTGGTGGTAAACATAACTTTACAGGTGAAAATCATCCATTTAGCGGTGAACGTGTAAGAAATATAAAAACACGTTCCGTACATACACAATTTTAATTCAAAGCATAGCAAAACCCCCGATCACGACGGTCGGGGGTTCCATTCAGAAAGAGTAATTATCCTTTAAAATTACTTCTTTTTGCTTTTTTTCTTACATTTTTTGTGCTTTTTATTACAATCGCATTTTGTTGGAGAACCAGGATCAATCACTTCTTTAATGACTTTCTCCTTATAAACGTCACGGCGAACATATTTAATGTGTTCACGTTTTACACGAATGATCGGATGAACGAAAGTGACTTCTTTCTCTGTATATGAATCCTCAATGATATAAATAGGATCACAACAGATTACCTTTTTCTTTTCTTTTTTACAATGCTTGTCTTTACCCAAGATAGCACCTCCTACATTTCATACTTTAGTAGATGCAGTTGGAGGGTAAATTGATCTAGACAAGTCACTATTTTTATCAATTATAAGGGAAAGTCCTATTTTTAAACATCCCAAAAATCACTTAATTTTGATGTGTCTTCTTTCTTTTTAACAATACTTAGTACAATTCTCATTGTAGTTCCGTCAGGTCTGTAGGTAGGATCGTTTAACAGTTTCTGTACTTGATTGGAAGGGAACTTTCCGGCTTCTTGCAGCCATTGTAGGTCTAAATTGTGTTTTTTAATCCACGTATTTAATTTTGTATTCATTTTTTTCTCTCCCATAAAGTCTATCTGTTTATAATATATCATTACTTTAAACAAACTTCTACATATTTTGTACATATGTTAAACAACGATTTGATCAATGATGAGAGTAGAGGATTTCACCTTACTCAGTTGAATGATTATTAAGGTAGTTAATGAGTATGGAGGACATAGATGAAGAAGAACATTTCTATTAAACTTTTAACAATCAATGATCTGCAAGCGTTATTTATAATGCAACAAGAAACAGAGAGTTTTTTCAGCCATATGCACCAGAGAGAGAGTCAGATTTTTATTCTTTAGATGGTCAAGCTAGGAGATTAAAAGAGATGGAAGAGCGAAAAGAGAAAGGGTTAGGGTACTCGTTTGGCATCTTCCTTCAAGATAGAAAGGGATGATAGGGTATTCTCCTGATAAAGTACATAACAGTAAAGGGTATATGACCCAAGCACTTCCGATCCTTATGGATTTTGCGTTCAATGATCTTAACTTCATCGAATAGAAGCAGAAGTTATGCATCATCATATAGGTTCTCTTAAGATATTGTTGAAAGCTGGATTTCACAAAAAAGGAATTTCAAAGAAAAATGTGAAAATCAATGGCAAGAGGGAGGATGATCAAGTTCTTGCCATTTCTTAATGAAGATGATTTTTGACATCTAGCTTGTAGAAAAGCAGGCTGCGATTTACAGCCTGCTTGATCCTAATGTTTCTTAGACAGAAGATTGAGAACCGGGACGTTTATTCAATTCTAGTTCTCCGTTTTCAGCCATCATTAAGTTGTTTACATATGCCGCGAGCGCTAATTCATACCTTACACGTTTGCTTGCATCTACAAAATAAGCTTCTTTTACAATGCCAGAGAGAGAATAACGGTGTCCTTTATAATCGACGTTCAATTCGGTAATTTGGTTGAATTTAAATTTCTCTACAGGTTTACCGTCCAGATCTGTTAAGAGGTAATCGCTATATTTCTCGTTGCAGATTCTCGCCACTTCTTCCATGACCTTAAACGCCTCGTCTGGATTTTGTCTGTAGTTGAGGATAAGGCTTTCGTTTACTCGCCGCATCCCGCGGTTTCCGTTTTGAAGCTCGTTGATACTTCCATAGGAAACGGTGTATAAATATCCGTCGTATTGACGAATCTTCAAGTGGCGCATGCTAATTTCCTCGATTTTGCCTTGTTTGTTACCGTTGATGATCACATAATCACCAAGGTTGATCTGTCTTTCAAACAAGTAGGCTAGCCCCATAATGTAATCTCGTATAATATGTTGAAAAATCAATGCGAGAGCACCGGCGACAACGACAGAACCTGTTACAAGTCTCGCTAGATCGAAGAAATGACTAAAAACATAAATGAAGAAGAACACCAATCCAAGCACCTTGATCACTTGATCTGTAAAGTGCATCAACGTTTCTTCACGGTTTTCATCTAGAAAACTTGTTTTATCAAAGAATATTCGAACTGATTTTCTTATAAAGTATGCGGTGATTACGATAACAAAAGCCACAATTAAAATTTTTACAGGCAATTTATTAAACCATTCTAAGTTAAACATTCTTTCAACTCCCACTCTCACTATACCAATAGAATGCGGAAAATAAGCAAAATTATTTTCTAATTCCAATGGATTTTAAAAGATATTGGGAGAAAGGTCAATCAAGGAAACATGAAATTTCTCATTTTATTATAAAATGTTGGTATTGTGACTTGTGTGATAAGGAAAATTTAAATTTGTGTATAAAAATGTCTTCAAATAAAGAAGCCTTTTAAACTCTTACTTAAGCAGGCGTTAAAATAAACTGTTCGGTTTCTTGGACCGCAATTAATTGATAGGTATGGCTTTTTAATTGTTGTCTGATTTCTATGGGGATAGTGAGTCTTCCTTTTACACCTATTATCGGGGTAAATCGTCTTTCGTTCATCTTATCAATGATGATGATTCCATCTTTAACATCAACGCCTACTTTTTCTCCAATTTGAAACTGAAATTCTTCTCGCCATACAACAGGGATGTGAAAATATCCTTTCTTGTTGTCGTAAAATTTATTTAATACAACTGACATAGTGTCACCCCATCAAATGAATTCCAAAATATGTATACTTATACTAATTTGTTTATTTTTATAAATGTTACCATAAGATTTCTGAATTGTTCAATGATTTTTGGTTTTATCTTAACAGTAATACCCTTTGGAATTCAGGAACTTTCCAATCTCTATAACGTAAATCGAGATAAGAAGATTTGATCATATTCTTGTGAACGATGAGTATAGGTAAGAACAATTTCAGAAAGAAAGAATGGGAGTATGAGTTGTATAAAGATAAGTCACTTGAAGAAAAGGAATTACAATTAAAACCAAGAATTCAGTCAGGTAGCTAATGAAAAGGAAGTCTTACAAATCCGGATGTTGTAAAAAAGAGTCAAGAACTTGATCAAGTTTTATCTACCATTTAAGAGAATAACTTAAAAAACAAGTCAGGAAGATAAGCTGTAACACTTATTTCCTGACTTTTATTATTAGTTAATGATTCTGTTGTCTATGATTGTTGATTTAATATCAACATCAATTGGTATCGTAGGGCAATCCTTGTTTCAGTCCATTTTGTTCCAAACTTCAGGATATTTTGATTTAACAGGAAAACCAAGTTCTAAACCATCATTGCCGAACATAAGAATCGCACTTTCAAAGACTTCTTCAATGTTCTTAGTATTAATGAGGAAAAAGAATTCATACTTATCTTTGTACAATGTACATTTTATAAACAAAACGCATAAAAATAAGAGGTCAATACTATTTCTGCCCTTGGAGTGAGTCTTATGAGCAAGAAGCGTTATCCGTTTGTATATCCTGCAGATCCACCTCCAGATAACAATGATAATGGCAATAACAATAGCTCGAATACGTTTCAATATAACCCACCGAATAATGCAGGAAATATACTAGGTATTATAGGAGGAGTTATTACTACTGTAGGCGATGCAGTGACGACAATAGGAGCAATTATACAGCTTAATTCTGATGTGGCGAGTGATTTTGAGTCACAAGTAGATGATTTTCAATCAGACCAAGAAAAAGATAAAATGCAGAAAGAAATCGATGATCTTCAAAACAAAGTGGCAAGCTTAGAGAAATTGATTAGAAGTAAGCTGAGCTAATTCTTTTTCTCTTACATAGTTGGAACCGAAACAACTTTTTTGAAATTACTTGATGTTTGATCATAGATAAATGGAAAATCTCCTCTTATAAATGCTGCACCAAACGTTTCACCTGTTATACAACGTTGTAAGTTGTTCACTGAACCATCCTCTCGTAAATGCATCGGTTTGTTAGTTTTTTTACATTTATTTTCCTAACTAATACCAATTAATGTTAATTTAGAGTAGGATCTATAAAAACTTCCAACCGATAAAGGAGAGGGGAATATGAAGAATATTCATAAGGGAAGACATGTAGCAGCGGTGGAGGGAGACTTTGTTGTTTTTGTAATTGGTATGCGAGTGAATAAGCTGCTTTCATTTTCTAAGTGGATACCTGTATTTAAAGCCATGGGTCCTATGATAAGAGAACTTTATCACAACCCTGACATCGGTTTTTTACATGCAGAATTTCATTTTAGTTGGAGAAGAGTAACACTGATTCAATATTGGAAAAGCTTTGATCAACTCGAAACTTATGCACACGGTAAAACTCACTCAGTAGCTTGGAAAGCATTCAACAAAAAAATAGGTGACGATGGTAGTGTAGGTATCTTTCATGAAAGCTACAAAATTGAAAAACGGAGTGCAGAAGCCATTTATAACAATATGCCAAGAATTGGACTTGGAAAAGCTTTTTCGTTAGCCTCCGTAACGAAACACACTCAAAGTGCTAGAGAAAGAATGAAAAGTGATAGCAGTTGATCTATCCTCCTATGATAGATCTTTGTTATTTTTCTAATAAACACTTGAAACCGAAGAATTGATTCACGGAATGGCGATGGAAGATGAGAGTAATGAAATCGCCATCCAAAAAGTCATGCAATTAGCTAATAATGATAAAGAACTTCAAGAAAGATATAGAAAATCATTATTTGAAGAAAGAGAATTAAAGCTTTGGAAGAAGGTCCCAAACATGACTAGTGACCATCCAGAAACTTTGGAATGGATAGCTCTTATTGGACAATTAAATCGGTTTATTAATGAGGATCCCGGTTGTTTAAATGTTCAAAATATCAGTAGAAGGCTGGATGAAAAAAGAGCAGAAACATTTGATGGTGAATCAGAAAAAAACTCTCTAAACCCTTTAAACATCTAACTTTGTTAAGTTTTAAATTTGATTAAATAAGGTAAAAACTTAAAAAATAATATATAATCTTTTTAGTATAGAGTTGTTCATCATAGTGCAGGTAACTTTTAGAAGAGTATCTTGCGACTAAAATGGTCATTCTATGGATATTACATATTATTTTTACGATTTGAAAGGAGATTCATGGATGGATTCAATTTGGTTAGAGTACGGATGGGCATTATTGATTCTAATTGGTCTTGAAGGTCTGTTATCTGCTGACAATGCCCTTGTACTAGCGGTTATCGCAAAACATTTACCTGAGGATCAGAAAAAACGAGCGATTAGTTATGGGATTATTATGGCATTCGTTTTCCGATTTGGTGCACTTTTTGCAATTTCGTTCATCGCGAACGTTTGGCAGATCCAAGCGATTGGAGCAGCTTATCTGTTATACCTTGGATTAAAACATGTGATTCAAGCTAAATTCGGTAAACAGAACGAAAAGATTCAAGAAGAAGTAGAGGAAGAAGCAAAAGGAAAAGGATTCTGGCCGACAGTTGGTAAGATCGCGATCGCTGACTTAGCATTTGCGATCGATTCGATTCTTGCTGCAGTAGCTTTAGCGCTAGGACTCCCAGATTCCCCACTTGGTGACTTTGGTGGAATGGATGCAGGACAATTCATCGTAGTTGTTCTTGGAGGAGTTGCGGGTCTGATTCTTATCAAGTTTGCAGCAACATGGTTTGTTCAATTACTTGATAAACGTCCTGCACTTGAAACAACAGCCTATGCAATTGTTGCTTGGGTTGGAGTAAAGCTAGCTGTAATTACACTTGCTCACAAAGATATCGGGGTATTAAATCACGATTTTCCACACAGTACAGTTTGGACTGTCATCTTCTACGGTGTATTAGTGGGTATCGCACTAATAGGATGGTTTGCACCGGCTAAATCGAAGAAAACCGAAACATCTTTATAAAAAAACAACAAGAAAGTCAGCGGAATAATCTGCTGACTTTTTTCATTTCCCATGATTTTCTTATATGAAAATAAAATGGAGGGCTTATCTTGTTCTTTTCCGAATTGTAAACAGATGAAATATCATTAGGATAAAGCAAATGATTATGCTAATTAAGAGTCCAACTAAACCTTGCATCATAACCCATCCTGTTGTAAAGGTTCTGAAAATCCAAAGATACCAAAACCCCCCTAATAATATAAATAAGGGTCCAGCAAAAAGATGCAACTTTTTGTTCCATTTAAAAACGATATATGTAGCACTAACCATTAAAATTGTATATAAGGGCGGGATATGGAGTTCAAATCGAGATTGAGCGTCTTCAGGTGATTCATAAGGTTGATTTAATTCAACGAAAGTAAAAACGATTGTAAAGAAAGCTAAAATGGTTAATCCCCATATGGCTCCTCTATTTGCTAAGTTCATCAATAACTCTCCTTTCATATAACCACTTTATTCCATTATATGTTAAATTTCGTTATGAAAGTAAATTATTTATGTGTACGTTGTATACTTACTCGTTTAAATTTCTTTAAGCCAAGAAGGATTACCATGATTTTATATGGAAGTTTTTATTCTCATGAATCAGGATACTAATCTGCATTAATACGATATAAAGGACGTGGCATTTGTGGAAGCAACGGAAATATTAAAAATGAATAAGCAAAGGTGGGAGGTATCAGCCGAACGCTTTTTCGGTCGAACAGCACTTCCAGAATACGGCCCATTTACATTAAGTGAACTAGAACTTCAGTTATTTGGTTCGATATGCGGTAAAAAGGTTTTGGACATTGGTTGTGGTAGTGGTCATTCTTTGCAATATATGGGGAAAGAAGGGGCTAAAGAATTATGGGGATTAGATCTGTGCACAAAACAGATCGAGACTGCGAAATCGGTGCTAAAAAACCAACAAGCAGAGGTGAAATTAATAGAATCTCCTATGGAAGAAAACCCAGGGTTACCGATCGGATATTTTGATATGGTTTATTCGATCTACGCTTTAGGCTGGACAACAGATTTAAGTCGAACTTTTTCTCATATATACGACTATTTAAAACCTGGTGGTACGTTTGTCTTCAGTTGGGAACATCCGCTTCACGATCGATTGAAGTACGAGGAATCTTCGTTCACCTTTAACAAATCTTATGTGATTGAAGGACCGGAATATAATGAAGGTTGGCATAATCTAGCTGTCATTCATCATAGAAAGTTAAGCACATATATAAATGCTATGATTGATGCTGGCTTTGTGTTAGAAAAAGTAATAGATGATGTTTGCTTACCAGTTGAGCATTCTAAGGATCCTTCCAGATGGTATTCTACTCAAAAAGCAAACCTTGTTCCCGCTACATTTATAATAAAAGCGTCTAAAAAGTAGATTGCTGCTTTAAAAGGAGCTCACCGATGAATAGATGGAAACCTCAAGAATTTACTACAGATGACAGATTATATGTTGCACATGAGATATTTGAGACCCTTTTAAGGAAGTATGAAGAACGTTTAATTTCCGTAGCCATTGAAGGGTCAACTGCTAAAGGAATGGATCGTCCCGAGTCAGATTTGGAGTTGCGTGTAGTAGTGGATGGAAGAGAGAGTGAATGGTATGCTTTCTTTTATAAAGAAATGTTCGTAGGGATTAGTTTTAATACAGTTGAGAAGATTCATTCGAAAGCAAGAAGCATGGATTATGAATGGTGTGTTAAGGGAGATGTGTTTTTTACGAGTAAGATACTTTATGATCCAACAAACTTATATGAGACTCTAAAAGAAATAGCATTGGAAACGGAGTCACAAACAAATTTCAACATCTTAATGAAAGATGCTCTTGCAGACATGTATGAACATGTTTATAAAATATTCACATTGAAAGATTCAGACTCGATTGTAGCTGCACATGAGTCACGGCAAGTAGCATATTGGACTACTATGTTAGTTGGGTTAAAAAATCGGCACAAATTCTTATCAAGTAGATCCATGTATGAAGAAGCTTTTAGCTTTCAATCTTTGCCAGACCATTTTGAAACAAACATCAAAGAAGTACTATCGTTACATACAGATGTAGAAAAATTAAAACGCTTTGTAGGCGATCTATGGAGTACCACTTCAGATTGGGCAAGAATACACGGTATTCGCCTTGAAGAGGATTATTTATCCTTTTTGTAAGTACTGCAAGTACTACTTAAAATTGAAAAACAACAAAAAGGTATGAACCTTACATCTTGGAAAGGAGAATGCATATGACCAGTTTTGTAGATAGCCCAAACGGTGTTTTTCCATCGGTTTGTTCTTTAGACTGTCCCGATCAATGTGGGTTGCTCCTCCATAAAGAAAACGGAAAAATTGTAAAAGTTGAAGGTGATCCGGATCATCCGGTCACGAAGGGCTTTATTTGTAATAAAGTTCGAAACATGACTGAACGCCTATATGATGAAAAGCGGTTAAAATATCCGATGAAGCGTATTGGAGCGAAAGGTGAAGGACATTTTGAACCAATAAGCTGGGATGAAGCGATTAACACCATCACTGCGAAATGGAAGGATTTGCTTCAAACCGAGGGTGCTGAGAGCATTCTGCCATACAGCTTTTATGGAAATATGGGTAATCTTGCAGCTGAAGGAATGGACCGCCGTTTTTTTCATAGACTAGGAGCTTCAAAACTAGATCGAAGCATCTGTAATTCAGCAGGTGCAGCGGGCTACAAATATACGATGGGTGCGAGTTTCGGTATTGACCCTGAGGATACCATTCACTCCAAACTGTTCATTTTCTGGGGGATTAACGCTGTTAGTACGAATATGCATCAAGTTTCACTTGCCCAACAAGCACGTAAACAAAATGGAGCAAAGATTGTCGTCATTGATGTTCATAAAAATCAGACTGCTAGATTTGCAGACTGGTTCATCCCCATCTTACCAGGAACAGATACGGCTCTCGCATTGGGATTGATGCATATTCTCTTTGCTGAAGATATGGTGGATGAACCGTTTATGGACCAATACACTGTTGGACATGAAGAGTTACGAAAACATGTTGAGCAGTATGATCCGATTACGGTTTCAAGCATCACGGGTGTACCTGTAGAGGATATTTTGAAACTTGCTCGGATGTACGGTCAAACATCTCCTGCGTTTCTACGCATTGGAAACGGACCACAACATCATGATAATGGTGGAATGTTTGTGAGAACAGTCTCTTGTTTGCCGGCTTTAACAGGTCAATGGCTTGTAAAAGGTGGAGGAGCGATAAAAGGGAATTCAGCTTATCTTGCGTTTAACACTGCTAATCTACAACGGCCAGATCTGCAGGCAAATAAAAACACACGTGTGATCAACATGAATCTGCTTGGAGAAGCCTTGCTCACTTTAGATCCTCCTATAAAATCACTTTTTGTATATGGGACGAATCCGGCTGTTGTAGCACCTGCGGGGAATAAGGTTCGAAAAGGCTTGGAACGAGAAGACCTGTTTACAGTGGTTCATGATTTATTTTTAACGGAGACCGCAAAATATGCTGACATCGTTTTACCTGCTACGTCTTCGTTTGAGAACACAGATTTTTACACGTCATACTGGCATCATTACATTCAGCTTCAACAGCCTGTGATCGAATCTTACGGGGAATCAAAGTCTAATGTAGAGGTGTTCCGTCTCCTTGCTAAAGGCATGGATTTTACAGAAAAAGCATTTGAAGAAACAGAAGCAGAACTGATAGATCAAGCCTTAGATTTACGTTCAAATCCGAGTATTGAGCAAATAGACTTTGAGGTACTGAGTAAAAAACAATACGTCAAGGCAAAGGTGGAATTTCCAACAGAGCTCCCAACCCCGAGCGGAAAAATAGAATTATATTCTGAGAAAATGAAGCAGGACGGCTATCCTGCACTACCTACTTATATTCCTTTAGTTAACGATTCTGATCATCCACTACAATTTATTGCAGGGCCGAATCATAACTTCCTTAACTCTACGTTTGCCAACCAGGACAAACATACACGGTTAGAAAAAGAACCTGAGATTGTCTTGAATCAGTTTGATGCAGATCAAGCAGGAGTTAAAGACGGAGATAGGGTACGCGTGTGGAATGAACAAGGAGAATGTATACTAATAGCCAGTGTTGGTGAGAATGTTCTCCGTGGTGTAGCGGTTACCCAGGGGTTATGGGGAGCAGATCAAGACACGAAGCATCTAGTCAATTCACTAACGCCTGATCGTATAGCAGATATGGGTGGTGGAGCAACGTTCTTTTCTGGAAAAGTGAGTATCAGTAAGTATTAGAAATCAATATAATCTAAAGAAGCTCTCCTTCTTTTATGAAGGAGAGCTTCTTTATTAACATGTTAGAGACTAATGCAAAATTTCTAAACGTACAAAGTTGGGAAAAAACCAAATACATACCTATGTTTATAAGGTCTATTTAACTATAATTTTCCCAAGTTCTTTTCATAGGTTTATAGGTATAATTAACTACACAGAGGTCTTTTGTGTAGTTCTTTTTTATTATGCGTGCTGTTTGAATGAGAAAGGGTTGAGAATTTGAAGCAGATGTTATTACCGAGTAAATTATTATTACAATGGCATCCTACAAAAAATAAAGGTATAGAACCGTGCCAAACGAGTTTTGGCAGTTATGAATACATATGGTGGGTTTGTTCAAAAGGACATGAATGGGGAGCGACCATTCGTGAGCGATATAAAAAGAACTTGGAATGTTCCGATTGTGTCAGAGAAGAAAGGGCGTTAAAGCGATCGTATCAGTTTGGAGAGGTTAAACGTGAGACATTAGCGGAGGCCGATCCTGAACTCTGTCAACAATGGCATCCAACACGTAACCTAAATCTTACTTCTGGAGATGTAGATAGCAAGGAGGTTTGGCCGCAGAGATGGTGGGTGTGTAAAAGAGGACATGAGTGGGAAGAAACGGTGAAAGATCGTGTTCACAACCCAAAAAGTGTGTGTGTCTATTGCTCAGATAAAAAGGCTTACGAAAAGAACTGTTTGGCAACCGTTCATCCCGAGCTAATAAAAGAATGGTCTACCATTAACAATGGGATAACTCCACAGGAGGTAGTGTACAATTCAAATGAGGAAGTAGCGTGGGTATGTGAAAAAGGACATGTTTGGCGGGAAAAAATTCGAAAAAGAATTAAGAATAAGTCCCGTTGTCCAGAATGTATAAAAATAGAGAATTCTCTTTTTATGATGTATCCAGAGATTGCAGCTGAATGGCATCCTGATCGCAATGGTACATTGTTTGGTGTACATAAAACAGCTAAAGATGTTTCCGTTACTTCATACAATAACGTTTGGTGGCTCTGCAAAAATTGTGGTGATGAATACACAGCTAGAGTGAAAGACCGTGTAAAAGGAGTCGGGTGTCAAACTTGTTCAAACAAGTAAAAAACAATCAGTTATCCATTTGCTATAAACTTGAAAAATACTTACACTAAAAAGCAGAAGATAGTCCGAAGTTTAGATCGTTAAAGGAGGAAATTATGGAAGTTTTTATAGATTATTTAGCAAGTATTAATGACCCTGATCAACGAAATCGAATGGAAGAAGTTTTGAAGTGGGTTGCAAAAAAGTTCCCTTCTTTAGAACCACAATTCAAGTGGAATACTCCGATGTATACCGATCATGGAACATTTATTATTGGAATCTCTATGGCTAAACAGCACATTAGTTTAGCACCTGAAGAAGTAACGATGGTGAAGTTTGCAGACGATATTAAGAAGGCTGGTTATACGTTTACAAAAGGGTTGTTCCGCATTCGCTGGAAAGATGAAGTGAATTATGAACTGCTTGAAAAAATAATTTCATTTAATATAGAGGATAAAGCTCATTACACAAAATTTTGGCGTGAATAATATAAAGTTAAATTTTAAAAATTATTTTTCAAAGCAGGAGAAATGTATTTTTTATTGAATAATTAACGGTGTCTTACCTAAATGAAATCGAAGAGTTACTTTGTTAAAATGGTAGGTCAACGATCTAATATCCTATTTAAAAGGTGGTTGGAATAATGGAGACATCTAACAAAGTTATGATTACAGTGGAAACGACCGTACATAAACCGATTGCAGAAGTTTGGAAATACTGGACAGAGCCTCAGCATATTACAGGTTGGAGTTTTGCGTCTGATGAATGGCACGCACCTAAAGCAGAGAATGACCTAAGAGAAGGCGGAAGGTTCCTTACGAGAATGGAAGCAAAAGATGGCAGCTTTGGGTTTGATTTTAGCGGAGCATACGATGAAGTGAAAACAAATGAATTCATTGCTTATACGTTAGATGATGGAAGAAAAGTAACCATTACTTTTGTCGGTTTGGAAAATGACACGAGAATTGTTGAAACGTTTGAAGCAGAAGCGTCGAATCCGGTTGAAATGCAAGAAGCCGGTTGGCAAGCATTTATGGACAATTTTAAAAGATATAGTGAAGCTCAAAACTAATACTGTTTTATAAGAGAGAGTGCATTTCTTTAAATAGAAATGTGCTTTTTTGTTTGCCTATATTTTGAGCTCGCGGAACTTAAGAAAGTCTTAAGATTTTTGCTAACTAAATATAAAGGATTGCTGTGTAGAATAAAGATAATTTCAAATATATGCCATGCTATAATGCAGAAGGGAGTGTGAGGAAATGAATGATTTTAATGTGTTAGTTGTAGATGATGAAAAGGAAATTCGTGATGCAATCGAGATCTATTTAAAAAATGAAGGAATAACCGTTGTTCAGGCTAGAGATGGAATTGAGGCTTTAGAGAAATTAGATGAACAGCCTATCCATCTTATTGTGATGGACATTATGATGCCAAAGTTAGATGGGATCTCAACCACCTTTAAAATACGAGAACAAAAAAACATACCCATCATTATCTTAAGTGCAAAGAGTGAAGACACCGACAAAGTACTAGGACTGCAGATTGGTGCCGATGATTATGTGACAAAACCATTCAATCCTCTGGAGCTGATCGCTCGTGTTAAATCTCAGCTAAGGCGTTACATAACTTTGGGTACATATGAAGGCAAAAGGAATTTCATCGATCTGAACGGCCTAACTCTCGATAAAGAAGCAAAGGAAGTTGCTATAAACGGTGACTCTGTAAAACTAACTCCTATCGAATACAAGATTGTGGAGTTGCTTATGTCATACCCTGGAAGAGTTTTTTCCATTAATGATATTTATGAACGGGTTTGGAAGGAACCTAGTTATAATGCCGAGAACACGGTTGCGGTACATATTCGCAAGATCAGAGAAAAAATCGAGATTGATCCGAAAAATCCTAGATATTTAAAGGTGGTATGGGGAATTGGATATAAAATGGAAAAATAGAACCAAATTCTTTGTTTGGGTAGTATTGTTGACCTTTGGGTTAAGTGGGATCGTTTCAATACTTGAGAACGGACACTGGTATTTTAAGAAGGATTACTTTCATACAGAAGAATTTAACGCAGAGTTTGAAGAGTTTATTAATTTTTTGAGTATATCTGAAGTCAATTATCTATCTAAAGACGAGCTAAAGAACAATATTAAAGTTTCAAAAGAAGAAATTGAAGAGCATCGTACTCGCTATGGAAGTTTGTCAGAGCAAGTAGCGGATATCAAAAACCAATATGAATATCAGATTGATGAAGCTAAGGCTGCAAAAGACGAAGATATTGTGAAGCTTTATGAACAACAAAGAGATGCAAAAATAAAAGATATCATGGAAAACTTTAAAAGTGACGAACACATCGAAGCAAAGATTGTGAAGGAAAAGGAAAAAGAAATAAATGACTTTGTAAAAGAAAGGCAACGTTTTATCTCAGACTATGATCCTAACCGACTAGGTTTCAACTACTATTTAGTAGATTTAAATACAAAAGATGTGTATACAAATGTACGGACAATAGATCGTCCAGCGGAACTTAAAGGAAAATCCAATCTATTCACGAAAGAATATTCCTCTTCATCTGAAGATGGCAATCTGGTCATAAACGAACAAGATTTCTTTTCTGATTACGACTATAACGAATATTTGACACAAAATACAAAGAACCTTCAGGGTATCATCACTCTTCCTAAAGAAGGCAGCTGGTTACAAAAGCAAGTAGATGATTTTGAGAAGAGACAATCTTTCTTTTATGGGATTTCAGTTGCAAGTATTCTACTACTTATCACGGTAATCATATGGGGAAGAAGACTTCATCCACTAAAGATGATTATATCTTCGGATAAAAAGAACATTTATCGAAAAGTGCCGATTGATATTCGTTTAGGAAGCTTACTGATCAGTATGTTTTTTGCATATATGACAATCGTCATGAATGCCCAAAACTACGATCATCTTGCATTTTCAATCATGTATAGTGATGGTCTATTTGAATTTCTGATTACAGCGTTTGTGGTAGGTATCACATTAGTTCAAGGGGTATGGATCTACCGTGATGTTAATAACAAACCGTTGTATCGAGATGCGTTCATTATTAAGTCACCAAGATGGGTTTATCGATTAGTTTCTGATGCCTTTTACAACCGAAGCGTTGGAATTCAAATTATGTTGCTTCTCCTTGTCATCTTTTTGTCAGGTTTCGGTGCAGCCGTTGTATTCTATCAACCTATGGCATTTGTCGTTTATTGCATTCTTTTTTTGCTCTTCACCTTACCCGTACTCATCTACCTTTTTAAAAGGATAGGGTATTTTAATCGAATCATTCAGCATTCGAAAGAACTTGCGGCAGGACAGATGGAACAAGATCTGCCTCATAAGGGAAAATCGGCATTAGCAATGCTTGCAGGTAACCTTAACCTACTCAAGTATGGTGTGAAAACATCTAAACGGGCTGAAGCTAAAAGTGAAAGGCTTAAAACGGAGCTGATTACGAATGTTAGTCATGATTTAAGGACTCCGTTAACATCCATCATCACATATACGGAACTCTTAAAATCACAAGAAGTAACAACAGAAGATCAGAATGCATATCTAGAAATCATAGATCGTAAGTCAAAACGTCTGAAAATCTTAATTGACGATCTGTTCGAAGTTTCTAAGATGGCAAGCGGGAATCTGGAATTGGTTAAACATAAGGTGGATATCGTCCAGTTGCTTCAGCAGTCCATGGCCGAATACAACGAAACCATTAAGGAATCATCATTAACTTTTAGACTAGCAACACCTAGTGTTCCAATATTTGCTCATGTGGATGGACAAAAAATGTGGCGTGTCTTCGATAACCTAATAGGCAACGCACTAAAGTACTCTATGGAGAATACTAGAGTATACGTGTCCGTTTCAGAGGAAAATCAAAAGATTGTCGTTTCATTTAAAAATGTCTCGAAATATGAACTAGGCGGAAACTTTGAAGAATTATTTGAGCGATTCAAACGCGGAGACACATCACGTCATACGGACGGTTCAGGTTTAGGGTTAGCTATTGCAAAATCTATCGTAGATCTTCACGAAGGTAGCCTGGATATCGACGTTGACGGTGATCTGTTTAAGGCGACGATTGAATTGGACGCGGTGAAATGATGAAAGTGAACAAAAAATTCTTACTTGGTGTGACCATTGTGGTGTTAAGTATTTTCGGTTTTGCAGATAATGCAGGTAGTCCTAATATGAAGGAATCGGTTCATGTTACTGAGATCCTTCCAACAAGTGAATAAGTTTTGAAAGCACTTCTTCTAGTCGAAGGAGTGCTTTTCATTTGTTGGCATGTTGAAGTGAGGGGGAATTGTTACTTGTAATTGGAAATGGACAGATTAAGAACGGAATTGGACAGATAAAATACCTAATCGGACAGATTTCATTCAAGAATGGACAGATTATCCTTTCAATCGGACAGATTAGCAGAAAGCTCCCATATAAGTTGATTGGAGTGTAAGGTGCGAGACTCCTGCGGGACAGGTGGGCAGGTGAGACACTTAAAAGTGAAACGTTAAGAATGTGGCTCACCGCCTGCCCTGCGGAAAGCGAAGCACCTGGAACGGAGATCAACGACTTGCAAAAATCCCACGAAAACAAACAACGACCAGAAGTTATCTGGTCGTTGTCCCATTTTCAGGTGAAACTACACTCAATTTATTGTTGAATCTCAAACATATAACGATTCGTCTGCACACTCACTCCGAGTACAATCCCCATTAACATCATGTTGGACAAAAGTGAACTGCCTCCATAACTTAGGAACGGAAGAGTAACCCCAGTTACCGGCAACAGCCCAATATTCATACCGATATTCTGAAAGATTTGGAACGAGAGAAGTCCTATAATCCCGGAACACATATATCCGCCGAAAGAGTAGTTCGACTTCACACCTAAAATCACAATTTTATAGATCAACAAAAAGAACAAACTGACCACTATGGATGTCCCAAGAAAACCAGTGTCTTCCCCAATGATGGAAAAGATAAAGTCTGTGTGGGCTTCAGGTACATACATGATTCCTTCCATCCATCCCTTACCGGAATACCAACCTGAACCGATCGCTGTAATCGCTTGTTTCGTTTGGTATCCTTGGTCGGTGTATTCAAACGGATTTAACCAGCCGTTTATCCTACTTCGTTGGTGAGGAAGAAGTAAGACGAGCAGTTTCGTCTGAAAAAAGTCATTGAATTTAAAATAGATGACGATTAATGCTGTCAAGACGATAGATGGCAATGAGATAACCGCCAAAATGATCTTCCAGCTTACACCTGATATGAATATGATGGATAGAATGATGGAAAGGTAGAGCATGATCATTCCTGAATCTGGCTGGATGGCGACAAAGATAATAGGAGCTAAACTTGCTAGTCCCATTTTGTAAATTAGATATAGATCCGATTTTATCGTTCGCTGAATATATTGGTAATTGTGAGATTCAACGATATTACTGAGAACTAAGATCAAAGCGATCTTCATAAATTCAGAAGGCTGAAAAGAGCCAAGGAAAGGTAATTGATACCACGCTTTTGAACCGTTGATCGGCTTTGCAATACTTTCTGGTGCAAAAATTAACATCACAATAAAAAATAAAACAATCCCATAAAAATACCAAGACATTCTTTTAAGCTGCTCAAAATCTAAGCGTGCAATAGCGAGCATCAAAATCGTACTAAGTGTGTACCAAAAAATCTGCTTCGGAACAAAATTATCATTATATTGACCAGACTGTTGGCCGCTATATATAAACATCAAGCTAATAATTGACAATAAGAAGAGTATAAATAGAATTCCGTAATCTAACTTATCTATAAATGTTTTATTATCTGGAGTATTCATGTAACGCACGTCTTCCTTTTTTTCATTATTTTACCAAAAATAATGATACCACAATTTGACTAGAATGATGTAAATTTAAGCGATTTCAATATGTTGACTTGATAAAATAGTGTGATAAGATTAACTTACGACCGTTCGGAAGGTGGACTGTGAAATGACTTACGATCAATTAAAACAAAATGCACTCATTCAATTTGCACAACTTGGTTATGAAGGTGCTTCTTTGTCGGTAATCGCAAATGAGGTAGGCATAAAAAAACAATCGATCTATACTCATTTTAAGAGTAAAGATGATCTCTACATACAAACATTTCATGATGCAACAGATTGTGAAATCGATTTTGTACAACAATTTATTAAAGATCAACACTCTAATGAGCTAAAAGATGCTTTATTTACATTTTTAACAGAGTATTTAGAACGATTCGAGCAGAACAATAATATGAAATTTTTTATGCGTACAATTTTTTACCCGCCTGTTAAGCATGAAGAAGTGATTAAAGTTGAAAGTAATAAGTTTGTTGATTGTTTGGAGACTTTGTTTATTGAGCTTTTCGAACAAAATTCGGATGAACTAAAAACGAATATTACACCAGAAACAGCAGCTCTTGCATTTTTGACCATGTTAGATGGACTTCTTGTAGAGCTAATCTATGGAATTCCAGAACGTCTGCAAAAAAGGTCTAAACAGTCATGGTCCGTTTTCTGGCGGGGAATTAGTTGTGAAAGTGGTGAATTGTAATGAATCGTTCATGGGGTTATGTTCTTTTAGGATCAGTATTTGAAGTGTGTTGGGTGATCGGTCTAAAGCACTCTAACACTATGTTAACTTGGACGGGTACAACAATCGCGATCATCTTCTCTTTTACACTGCTTATCTTGGCCACGAAACACCTACCTGTAGGTACCGTATATGCTGTATTTACTGGCTTAGGTGCAAGTGGGACCGTGTTGATGGAGATGCTTGTTTTTGGAGAACCCTTTAGAATGCTAAAAATTTTACTGATTCTCGTCCTTCTTGTTGGAGTTATGGGACTAAAATTAGTAACAGGAAAACCAAAATCAGAAGGAGGGGTTCAATAATGGGCTGGATCTTTCTGGTGTTTGCAGGTCTTTTTGAAGTAGTAGGTGTAACAGGTATGAACCTTGTTGCTAAGAAGAGGAGCGTTATATCTTTTCTTGTTCTTGTTGTAGGATTTAGCAGCAGTTTTCTTTTGTTGAGTCTCGCTATGCGATCTTTACCTATGGGAACGGCTTATGCGATTTGGACGGGAATTGGTACAGTGGGTTCCGGAATCGTCGGAATCTTGTTTTATGGTGAATCAAAAAGTAGGCTACGAATACTTTTTATGGCAATGGTGCTCAGTGCCGCAGTTGGACTTAAACTGATCAGCTAAGAGGGAATTCTATAGAAGTTAGTAGAATACCCTGGTTATACACTTTAAGTTTTTAACCTTATCAGGTGTCATTTTCGCCATATTGTCAAAAAAGTGGACCAATATAGTTTTAGGTATTACGATAAATAGCAAACATTTGTATTCTTTTTCTTTTTGCTGCTTGCGATGAATATTGGAGAAGCATAAAGTCATCTATAAATTAAAGCACAAAAAACGATCAGAAAACTTCTGATCGTTTTTTGTGCAAATAATAGTTTTATAATTTTTGAGAAACAGAGAACGTTCTGCCATGCTCGGCTTGTTCAACTGATTTTGTGGAAACTCCAACAAATACAGCCGTTATTGCAAGTGAAGCGATGATGATGCCTGCAGCGAATTTTTTCATTTTAGTGCCTCCTTTTTTTGTAAAGCGCGTTTTGCTTCGTAAGACTCTTTAAAATAATAACTAGCTTTATTGTGGTTCTCTTTGGTGAAGAAGACCTGTGCAAGTTCTCCAGCATAATCTTCTACGAAACCAAAGAGTTCGTGTTGTTTAAAATAGTCGTTTCCTTCTTTAACAATACGTTCAAGCTCATTAATATCTGTTGCCTGATTTAAGGCGTTCAGGATTTTGAAGTGATGAAGATATTCTTCATTCGCGAGCTCGATTCCTTTTTCATAGAAAGGTATTGCTTTTTCTTCGTTATTCAATCGATAATATTCTCGAGACAATAAGAAGTGGGTCTTATAAAAGGCTTCTTCTTCTTCAAATACCTCTAACAAATAGCGTACTGCCAGTTCGGACATGTTTTGTTCAGCATACAGATAACCTATGTTGTATTTGATCAGAGAAGTATATGACTGATCAATACGCTTTGCGAGATCAAGAGCACAGAGGAAATGTTCTTCTGCTTTTCCATATTGTTTCAATGATAGAGAAGCAAGTCCTAATATATTTTCACAACCGGATTGAAGCAGTTCAAAATCTTCTGCTTCAGATAATGTTTTCAAAGCTTCGTTTGCATAATCCAAAGCCGTGAGTGGTTGGCGGATGTGATAGTACAAAACGGCAGCTTTATGATAGAAATCTGCTCGCACGATTTCATCCGTCATGCTGTTCAATACGTTTAATAAGTTAAACGCTCGGATGAAACGTAATTCTGCTACTTCGTAATTCCCTTCAGCGGTTAATAGCATGCCGGTAATTAAGTTCATATAGTATCCAAAAATGTCTGTTCGATTCAAATGAACATCGTTTAAGGTATCGAGTATGGCATGAGCAGAAGCGAGTTCTTTCTTCAATATTAAGTAACGGCTGTTTAACAGTTGATAATACAACTGTGTAGTGGGGTCTTTGATCTGTGTGATCTCACTTTTAATCTCGTTATGTATGCTTTCGGATTGTTGTATGTGATTTGTCCGGATGGCTATATGCCACCGCTCGAGTGACTGTGTAAGGGGCTCTCTAGTTCCGACGTTCATGGAAAACTCCTTTCTATAAGACTTGTAATTTAAATCTAACATAAAATGGAAAAATAAAACTTGGGAAAATTAAATGCTAGAGGGTAGCATAATGTGACATGATTCTTATCAATTTTCCCAATAATCTGACACTGTGGAGGATATCTTATTGTTTCGATACTTGAATACGAGATTATGAGGGTGGAAGGACTATAACACCTTTTATTGAATTAAAGTTTATAAGGACAAATAGAATAGCAGGGGTGAGAAAGCTGTGTTTTTTAAAAAAACATCTCAATATGGAGAAAAACATCATGTTTGTTACTTGAATGGGAAAGTCACTTTTCAAGGTGTTTCCTTAAATGTTTATAGTTATCTCGTAGATGGTGTATTGATTGATACCGGTGCGCAGTCTTTACATAAGCATTTCAAACCCTTTATTGATTCAGCTGATTTTGATCAAGTATTTATTACTCATTTTCATGAAGACCATACAGGGTGTGCGAGTTATATCGAAAAAACAAAAAAAGTTCCCATTTATTTAGATGAAAAAACAATGGATTATTGCAGGAAACGGGCCAGCTATCCATTGTATAGACAGTTCTTCTGGGGAAGAAGAAAACCATTTCATGCAGAAAAAATGAAAACTGAACTTCAATCTAGAAACGCAATGTGGGATGCTATACCTACACCAGGTCATGCACTAGATCACCATGCATTTCTAAATCGAGAAACGGGTCAGTTGTTCACTGGTGATCTGTATGTAATGGAAAGGACGAAAGTGGTTCTCGAGGAAGAGAGTATTCCTACTATCATTCAATCATTAAAGCGGGTTCTAACGTATGATTTTCAGGATGTGTTTTGCAATCATGCTGGGTTTGTTCGAGATGGAAGGAAGGCACTTGAACGAAAACTTCAATACCTTCTAGGAATTCAGCATGAAGTATTAACTTTACAAAACCACGGTGATCCACCAGAAGTCATTTGTCAGAAGCTCTTTCCGAGAAAATTTCCGATTATCAAATTTTCAAGAGGTGAATGGGATTCTATTCATATTGTTCATTCAATCATAAACGAAAATCATGGTATACACACATAATTCATTTAGAAAAAGAGGTAAGGCAATGCCGACGAAACTAGAGAAAAAAATAACGATTCGTACCGTTCGTGTTGAGGATGCTGAAGCTGTTCTTCATATTCATCGTGAAGTGATTTCTGAACACGATTATTTTATTGCACTACCCACTGAATTTAAAAAGACGATAGAAGATCATCAAGAATGGGTATCAAACATTCTGAACAATGAACGAGAGACCATGCTTGTAGCAGAATACGAAAACAATGTAGTGGGATGGATTGTTTTTTTGTCACAAGAAAGAATGAGAATGCACCATATCGGTTCGTTTGCTATTATGTTACAAAAAGAATGGAGAAATAGAGGAATCGGGAAGTTAATGATTCAAGAACTATTATCTTGGGCTGAAAAGCATCCGGTCATTGAAAAGGTTACGTTAGGAACGTTTTCAACTAATACTAGAGCAATTGAATTGTATAAAAAACTAGGATTCATAGAGGAAGGGCGAAAAGTAAGAGAGTTCAAGTTTGGCAACCGCGAATATGTGGATGATGTGTTGATGTATAAGTTAGTTAAGTGATCGGACGATCCAAGAAATAGCGCAAAAACAGCTTTCGCAAACTTTACTTGTGGTGTTTTGCTGAACATGACTGGAGTAGAGCATGGTGAAACCATAAGAAGATTCACCACCTTCGATCCAACCGATATTAACTTGGTACGCATTAACTCTTAACGAATTTGAATAAAAATGCTGCTTCCTTTAGAACGATATGTTCTTTGGGAGCAGCTTTTCGTATTAAGTCTTTTCCTTCTGCCTCACATTCTTCTTAATCAACGTTGTCACGATAAATGCAACTCCCGCAATGATTGAAGCATACACCATCAATTCAGTCGTTGTTAAAGAGAAGATTTTCGCTAGTTCCACGGAGTAAGCAAAGATTGTAGAGGTGAACAGCTTCGATAGTGCTGCAATAATAAAGAACCGTCGAAACGTAACCCCGCCAAGTCCTGCTCCAATACAAATGATTTCGTCCGGTAAAATTGGAATGATAAACATAATAGCTAAAAAGAGGACTTCATTTCTCTGTACATATGTTTGGTACTTTGTGAGGTGTTCTTCTTTTACAAACCTTGAAACAATGCGCTGTCCACCAAATCTTGCGATGAAATACATCACGATGATTCCAGCTAGTGTTCCGAGAAATCCTACGGAAATCGCTGTGAACGGTCCAAATACAGCACTAGCCGCAGCAACCGTTACGACTTCAGGCAGAGGCAAGATGATTGGCTGTGCGAAACAAATGGCTAAGTAGATGAATTTGGCAGCGGACTCATGTAACTTTAATAAGTTTTCAAATCCGTACATGTCTGTTAGCACTAACAGTTTTGTCACGTAAAAGATAGCAAACACGAACATGCTGACGGCAAAGAAATAGAGCGCGATCAGGCGAGTGATTTTTAAGGATTGCAGATTACTTTACATAAAAAGAGTAAGTCAAAAGTTACGATACCGATCGCAAGCCCGATGCCGATCAACTTAAAGATTGGCTGAATGGTCGGTAGCAGCATGATCAGGGTTACAAGGATTAATAACGTTAGTGTGATATGCAGCAAAAGTTCAAGTGTAAGTTGTTTTCTGGTAAAAGTGTCTGTCATAACTTATCTCCGTTCGTAATGTCTTTATAGTATTAGTTTAGACATAAAATGAAGACGCAGACAGTTTCTCCAGTTGTAATTTGAATAAGACTTGAGATGTATTAAAGTGTAAAACAGCATTATGAAAGCGAGTGAAAGAGCGTCATTCATTGGCTTTTTCTTTTGGCAAAGAATGAAAAGGATTGTAAATTTTACATATCGTTTATTGTTGAGACTTCACCACTTCATCACATTATAGTAAAATAAAGTTTCCCGATTCTTGAAGAGCAGGTGAATTATGTATAAGCTGGAAGATAAGTATTATGACAACGATAGAGGTTATATTTACATACCAATTCGCTGGAGAGAAGAGTTTGCGATTAGCAATGGATCAATCGTAGGCATTGATTGTGAAGATGATGTCATTATCATAGATAAAAATATGACGAGGGAATTTACTCAGAAAATCAGTAAAAGAGGTGCATTAACGATTCCTTTGGAACTGAGACAAAAGTTGAAACATAAAATTTATAGCATATACATCGTACATGCTGAAGAGAAAGTGATTTTGGCGGTTTAATAATAAAAATAGGCTTTTTCTGTAACCTTAGGTGCTCTTGGAAGTGGTAGAAGAGTCTTTTGATAATGTCAAAAAAGTGTATTTCGTTTGGAGGAATAAATGTTGCTAGACGAAAGGATTCAAACGTTAAAAGATCAAATGCATAAAGCATGGTCCATCAAGACAAGCTCCAAATGGACGAAAGAGAATCCAGCTAGAGGACAATGCGGGGTAACAGCGCTTGTGGTTCAAGATCTGCTAAATGGAGATATTGTAAAAACACCACTAACAGAAGGGTGGCATTTCTACAATGTTATTGAGGGAAGTAGATATGATTTTACAGATTCACAGTTTGAATCGCCCATTCACTATGAAAATCTCCCATCCACCAGGGAAGAAGCCTTCAGTGATACGAATACCTTACAATACAATCATTTAAAACAAAGTCTCAGTGCTTTGATAAAAAAGGATGGCAGCCCAACTCAAGGGTAGTGCCTCTTTTTTTATGGAAAGATTTTATATTAAAGGAAAGTATTGTAAGTGTAGGGATGAAAAGAAAGACGTGAACTTGATTCTATAACGAACTGGAAACATGCACTTTATGGCAAACGGTTAATGAGGATCCGGGCATAACCACTCTAATTGTTATGTTGCATTTATTGCAATTGGTTTATGCTTTGCGCATCAACTTATCAAGATCGATGAACCTTATTATTCAGATCGTAATGCAGAAATGTTGGAAGTCAGTGAATGAAAATCAATCACTGGCTTTTTTAAATTTCGTATTCAACATCAAATATGGAGGCTGGACCGTTAATTAGAAGATTTGTAATTTGCTCTGCCATGTACTCTGAAGCATACATCATATCGTTTTGCAGCCACCAAATGATTACACCAAGTATAGCTGAAGATAAGTAACTGATAAGAATTCCTTTAGGTACTTCCTTTTTTTGAGAAAGGTTCAGATTTTCATACTCTGCTGTAAATTTGTTAAAGAAAAATTGCGTCAATTGTTGAGTGAAGTTCGGTGTGTCATGACTCGAAAGCATGGTTTTAAAAAATGTTTTTTCTGAACGTATCGCATCAAACACATGAATAAGCATCTGTTTCAGTTCTTCAAGATTCAGTTTGTTATCACGAAGATGAAAAGATGGCTGGATAAGTTCTGAGAGCTTAGCAAGAGCTTGATCTGTCAATTGATCGAGTAAATCGTATTTATCTTTGTAATGAAGATAAAAGGTACCTCTGCCAATCGTTGCTGTACCTGCGATATCTTGAACCGTTATCGAAGTAAATCCCTTTTGACTGATTAGTTCTAGGAAAGCATCCTTAATTAACTTCTTTGTTCTTATAACACGAAGATCATGTTTTTCGGACATGCTCGATCCCTCCTCATCTAAAATGTATCACATTGTTAGACAGAATGTTTAATAAAATCCAATGAACAAATAGCTTCATATTGTCCAAAATTATATAAAAGTGTTACAAATGAACTTCATTTGTACTGTATCATACACTCCAACATTAATTGAACATTGAGTAAAACTATATTATCTCCTATTATTTCCTTAAACAAACTGTTTGATAATGGACAGTTTGTTCAGTTTTAATAAATGGAGGAATAAAAGATGAGTAAAGGATTCAGCTTTTTAGCGAAAAAAATTACGCAAAGCCCCAAAAAGATTATTGTCCTTTTATTACTTTTCACATTGGTAATTGGGTTTGGTGTGACGAAAGTTCAAGTTGATCTTGGACAGGGGACGATGATTTCTCATAAGGATCCCATCTATAAAGCTACAGAAGAATATCATGATGAATTTGGTAGCGATACCCTGTTCATCCTGCTTTCAGGTAAGCAAGGTGATTTGTTATCACCAGATAATCTCTCAGCCATTAACAAGCTTCAGAATGAATTAGTGAAGAAGAAGGAAATTCAATCTGCATTCAGCTATTACAACTTAATTGAAAACGGGACAGATCAAGCAACAAAAATACAGATGAACATGAAAAATCAGCTGCAAGAGGCGGTTGAAAAAGCCGTTCAGGAAGCTGCAGCAAGTGGTGCAACTCCTGCACAGCTACAAGATGCAGCTCAGAAAGCGCAAATTGCATTTATGAAGAAGGTAACCGAACAGTCAGGAGCAGATCTCACCTCCTTACAAGCAGCAGGAGCACCATCTCTTCAAAATGAGAAGTTTGTAAAAGGGCTTGTATTAGACAAAGACGGAAATGTAAACGAAATGTTCAAAACGTTTATGCCCCAAAACGGAAAGCACGCCTTAATTGTCATGAAAGTAAAAGGGGGAATTCCTTATAACGAACTCTCTGATTTAACAGAAGAAGTAAGTAACATGACGAAAGAAGCAGGATTCTCGAATCTCGATACGAAGATATCCGGAACACCAAAGATTTATGGAGCAATCTACAATAGCATGATGAAAGATATGTCAATCATGCTTGGCCTTTCACTCGTGTTGATGGCAGCCATTCTCTTTATCGTTTTTCCTGTTAAATGGAGACTATTAGCGCTTCCGGTCGTGCTTTTGTCTTTATTCTGGACGATTGGAATCATGGGCTACATTGGTGTTCCGATGAGTATGGTAACTATGGCGATTATGCCGATTTTGATTGGCCTTGGGACGGATTTTGCCATCCAATTTCACAACCGTTATGACGAGGAATTAAAAGCTGGTAAGCCTGTAAAAGAATCTATTCTGCAATCCATTAAAAAAATGGGTCCCGCTGTCGGAATTGCTGTGTTTGCGATGACGCTTGGATTCATAACATTACTCATTTCAAAAGTCCCAATGATTCAGCATTTCGGAATTATGCTTTCTGTAGGTGTTATCGTTTCCTACATCGTTAGCTTGTTGTTGATGTATGCCGTATTCATGTTGCGTGATCGGGTAGTTACACAACAAACCGTTTCAACTCCAAGTAAAATGGAAGGTTTCATGGAAAGAATAGCTACATTAACAGTGAAGAAACCTCTACTTCTTTTAGCAATGGGTGTGCTGCTCTCAGCTGGTGGATTTTATATAGACCACTCACTTAAGATTGAAACGAATATTGAAAAATTGATGCCACAAGAAGCCCCAGAGTTAAAAGAGTTGAATGAACTACGTAAGATTATTGGTTCGACTAACGAAATATCTTTTATTCTTAAATCCGATGATGTAACCGATCCAAGAGTGGTTAAATGGATCGCAGATTATGAGGAACAACAGCGGAAAACTCATCCGGAAATTGAGACAACAACAAGTATCGCATCCATTATGAAACAAGCAAACAAGGGGGAAGTCCCAGAAACAAAAGCTAAGATTGAAAGCATTTTGGCACAAGTCCCAGATGAATTAAAAAGCAATATTTTATCAAAAGATAAAGAATCTGCAGCTGTTTCTTTTACGATTGGAAATATCGGCATGAAGGAGCAAGCGGATCTGCTGAATCAGATCGAGAAAGAGATCAATCCTCCATCTGGAGTGGAAATGAAGCCAGCAGGCTCAAATGTCATTAACATCAAATCAGTGGGATCGATGACTGAAAACCGTCACTTATCTGCAGGTATTGGAGTAATGGCAATTATCGCTGGACTCTTAATGGCTTACCGAAGATGGAAAATGGCGATGTATCCGGTTTTGCCGATTGTGCTTGTTGTAGGTTGGTCTTCTCTTATGATGTTCTTGTTAGATATTGAAATTAATCCATTAACAGCTGTACTTGGGTCACTTGTCCTTGGAATTGGAAGTGAATTTACCATTCTTATCATGGAACGCTATCAGGAAGAGCTTGAGAACGGTCTATCACGTGACGAAGCGCTAATCAAATCGATTTCTAAAATAGGAAGGGCGATTACGGCATCGGGCTTAACGGTTATGGCAGGGTTTAGTACACTTATCTTTTCTGAATTTGTGATGCTGCGATCCTTCGGAATCACGACCGTGTTTGATACTTTCTTATGTCTAATCAGCTCATTGTTCATTCTTCCTGCGATAATAATTTTGATTGATAAACGTAAGAGCGGGTCTGAAATGACAAAATAAGTAAAGGGTGTGGGTGAAGAAACGAATCTTCACCCGCTTAACTTATTAATAAACGAAATATTTTGAAAATTATTAGCGAAATATGTAGATGTGTGATTTATTAAATGGTAAAATATTACTATATAGTATGAATTTTGGGGAAATTTGTACTATGGAGGGTTTAGGTTATTGGGGAATTAAAAATTATTTTAGGAGGTTATGAATGAAGCGAAGAATTGTGCACGAGAAAGTGGAAAAGTATTTAATTACGAATAGGACCATTGCTATTCATCCATTTATTAATCAATGGGGAAGGGTTTGCGCAGAAATTTATGAAGAAGATGCCGTCTTCCTTGTTGAGAAGAAACCTTTTCGAATTATCAAAGATTCTTGTCCTTATTATGGAAGTACATATGATGGAAAGAAAGATGCAGCACAGATTATATTAGGGAGGATGTGTTTTCCTCCTATCATGATTGACACGAAACTTGATATATTCTTCTTTCCCACGAAATCACCACGAAAAGACTCCTGTATCTGGCTCTCACAGCCACACATCGATGATATTGAATCCATTGACCGTAAAAAAGTTAGAGTGCTTTTCTTAAACGGAATGGATCTACCTATTGAAAGTACCTCTCGTGCCCTTAAAGCAAAACTCCATCGAGCAGCTCATTATAGAAATGTACTAATTAATCGAACAAATCGAAGTCTAGAAAAGGATAGAGAAAAAGATTTGAAGAACAGTGATTTGATCTTAACGTAAATAATTGTGAACGTGAGCGCCTGATGATGAATCTCAGGCGTTTTTGATATGCGAAAAAGTAAAAGTTACATATATTAGTATGTGGTCTTCTGTTAAAAACCTTCCTGAAAACCTTTATAAATACTGATGTCGAAAGAGTTTCGGCACACAATTCATATAATTATCACTATTTATCGGCTTTCAAATAATTTATAATTATCATATAATAAAGATATTAAAGACTTAAATGTTAGCAATACTAGTTGATATGGTTTTCATGGACAGGAAAAGCTGTAACCAATTGTCTCTTCTTATATGTGAGACGATGGCTTTTTTCTGTAAATTTTAGGTGAAAAGGTTGATAATGATGAGCAACAGAGAAACGAACACAGACGTCCTTTTAATTGGCGCTGGAATCATGAGTGCTACATTAGGAACGATCTTAAAAGAAATAGCTCCAGAAATGAAAATTAAGGTATTTGAAAAACTTGATAAAGCAGGAGAGGAAAGTTCTAATGAGTGGAACAATGCGGGAACTGGGCATGCTGCACTTTGTGAACTAAATTACACATCGGAAAAACCAGATGGATCGATCGATATCTCGAAAGCCATAGAAATCAATGAACAGTTTCAAGTATCGATGCAGTTCTGGTCTTACCTTGTTGAACAAAAGTTGATTCGTAATCCAGAAGATTTCATCATGCCATTGCCACATATGAGTATGGTTCAAGGAGAAAGCAATGTTCAGTTTTTAAAGAAACGTATGGAAGCGCTAACAGAGAATCCTCTTTTTAAAGGGATGGAATTCTCAGATTCTCCAGAGAAATTGATGGAATGGATTCCGTTAATTATGGAAGGCCGTTCTTTAGATGAGAGCATCGCTGCTACCAAGATTGATTCAGGAACAGATGTTAATTTTGGTTCACTCACTCGTATGTTATTTAGTCATCTGCAGAACAAGAATGTAGATGTTAAATACAAACACAGCGTGGAAAACTTAAAGCGTATGAGTGATGGCTCTTGGGAACTGAAAGTCAAAAATCTAAATTCAGGATCTGTTGAAAGACACACAGCTAAGTTTGTTTTTATAGGTGGTGGAGGGGGAAGTCTTCATCTTCTCCAAAAATCTGGTATCCCTGAAGGAAAACATATCGGCGGATTTCCAGTGAGTGGTATATTCATGGTCTGTAAGAATCCAGAAGTGATTGAGCAGCAGCACGCAAAAGTATATGGAAAAGCTAAAGTCGGTGCACCACCAATGTCTGTTCCACACTTGGATACACGCTATATCGACAACAAGAAATCGTTGTTGTTTGGACCGTTTGCGGGATTCTCACCAAAATTCTTAAAAACAGGATCTATGCTTGACTTAGTTACTTCTGTAAAACCTAACAACGTATTAACGATGCTAGCTGCGGGTGCTAAAGAAATGTCACTAACGAAATACTTGATTCAGCAAGTATTGTTGTCAAAAGAACAACGAATGGAAGAACTAAGAGAGTTTATTCCAACTGCCAAGATTGAAGATTGGGATCTTGTCGTAGCTGGGCAACGTGTTCAGGTTATCAAAGATACCGAAACGGGTGGAAAAGGAACCCTTCAGTTCGGTACAGAAGTAATTACTTCCGCTGATGGTTCGATTGCGGCCCTACTTGGTGCATCTCCTGGAGCGTCAACTGCTGTTCACGTTATGCTTGAAGTGTTGAACAAATGCTTCCCGCAAGAAATCAGAAAATGGGAGCCAAAGATCAAAGAGATGATCCCTTCTTATGGCCAGCGATTGATGAACAATCCTGAACTGTTGAAGAAGATACATGATTTAACAGCCCGTACTTTAAAACTTGATGCAAAAGAACCTACGTTAGCGGATTTTTCGGAAATAGAACCTACAGTTTTACATGAAAAGATTTAGATTTGCTATTAAAAGAGCCTTAATTAAAGGCTCTTTTTGCTTTTTTTGTTTTTTATGAAGGAGTTTTTGACCTTTATCAGAAAAGTTTAATATGACTACATATAGACTAGGAGTTTTAAAGATGAATACGGTTAAACATAATAGCAAGGCTTGGGATAAGAAAGTAGAAGATGGTGTGAGCTATACAAGGCCAGTATCAAAAGAAATTATTGAAAAAAGTAAATTAGGTGATTGGCGTATTACCGTTACAACTGAAAAGCCCGTTCCTAGAAGTTGGTTTCCGAAGTCATTACATGGCGTTAAGGTTCTTTGCCTTGCTTCAGGAGGCGGTCAACAAGGTCCAGTTCTAGCCGCGACTGGTGCAGACGTTACAGTTGTAGATATATCCCAAAAACAGTTAGAAAATGATCAGATGGTGGCAGAAACAAATCATTTAAGTCTAAGAGTCATACAAGGAGATATGTGTGATCTTTCTATGTTTGATGAAGGGGAGTTCGACTTAATTGTTCATCCTGTTTCAAATGTATTTGTTGAAGACATTTCTCCTGTTTGGAGAGAAGCGTCACGTGTATTAAAAGACCGAGGTGTACTTATATCAGGTTTTACAAATCCATTATTATTTATATTTGATGATGAAGAAGACCAAAAGGGAAATCTAGTGGTAAGTAACAGCATTCCTTATTCAACTCTTGATTCTATGACACAAAAAGAGAAGTCTGACTATCTTAAAGCTGATGAGACGATAGAATTCGGCCACACATTAGAGAACCAAATACAAGGGCAGATTGATGCGGGTTTTGTGATTACTGGATTATATGAAGATGACTTTGGTGGAAGAAGACCGATCGATTCCTTTATTAAAAGTTTTGTAGCCACACGTGCGGTTAAAATGAAACTAGATTAAAGAGGTGAGAGCTAGCTTAGAAGTATATTCAACTAAGCTAGTTTTTTTCATTCCATACTCCTATCCTCCTAATGTGGATGAATCCCACTCTTCTCGAAGAATGCCCATCCTGATCGAGTCATAATATACTCCATTGTAATAACGACACTTTCTCATTCTCCCTTCCATTTTCATGCCGAGTTTTTCACCAACCTTAATCATCCGCTCATTCCCTGACCATGTTGTGTAACCAACCCGAACAAGTGGAAGGGTGTTAAACAAGTGGTTGATCCATAAGATAGAGGCCCTTGTGCCATATCCTCCGCTCCAATAATTAGGATTGTAGATGCCGATTCCCATCTCTAACCAATGGGATGGCTCGTGCTCCCAATAATAACTCACGGTTCCAATTAACTCACCAGCCACTTCTATCGCCCACCGTTGATCATGATCAACATAGTGATCTTTGTTCCACATAAATTCTTCAATAGGAATTTGTTTGTGCTCAAAATATGGAGCATCCCATAGTTTCCATTCTGGTTCCTTCTCTTTATAGATGAGTTCCCAAAGCTTGGGGAGATCTGGTTCTATAATCGGTCTAATGCATAACTCGTTATCGTGATGTGACATGACATTCCTCCGTTTTTTTGAACATTTACTTTTTATTTTATGATACCATTATTTGTAAAGGGAATTTATTATTAATTTGGGGGATTTATGAAACTTAAAATCATACACACGAACGATCTTCACAGTCATTTTGATAACTTTGCAAAAGCTGTAACACTCATTCATCAACATAAAGACGAAAACACTTTATTGGTGGATGCAGGTGATTTTGCAGATTTCAAGAGTATCGAACTTCAAGGAACGAAAGGAATCGCAGCGGTGGAGCTCCTCGATGCTGCTGGTTATGATTTAATAACGATCGGCAACAACGAGATGTTTAATGGGGCAGACACGTTGGAACATATGGCTACAAAAAGTAAAGTTCCGTTTATCAGCAACAATCTTTTAAAGAAAGATAAAACGACGATTCCTGGTGTTCAATCAAGTGTAATCCTGAACAAGAATGGACTGCGTATTTTCGTAACTGGCGCATCCCCAGACTTAGGCGCTTTTAATGAGGGGCTAGGATTTTATGGAGAAAATTACATTATCGCTATTGCCGAAGAACTGGAGCGAAACCGCGGTAAATACGATCTGTGCATCCTACTGAACCATGTTGGAACGCTAGCGGATATAGATTTAGCAAAAGAGATCTCCTGCATAGATGTGATCGTTTCTGCACATGATCACGTTTTATATAAAGAAGCTCAGGTAGTCAATGATACGTTCATCGTAAGTGCCGGGAACTTTGGTGAACATATTGGTGTACTAGAACTTGAAATCAACAGTACGCACAAAACGCTTTTACAATCCGCTGTTTATAACACATTAGATTCGAAATCAGATGAAGAGATTCTTTCTATTCTTAAACGAAGCAAAGAAACGGCAATTGAGATCTTAGGAAAACCGTTATATAGAATGGATGAACCGTTATGGCACGATGTGATCAATGAAAATCCTCTCACAAATCTTATCGCAGATGGGTTAAAGGATATGCTGAGTACCGATATAGGCTTGATCAACAGTGGGATTGTTAACGCTGGAATCTTTTCTTACGTTTCTCATAAAAAATGTATCGAAATTTGCCCATCACCCCTCAACCCAACATCTTTTGAGATTCAAGGGAAGTACATATTTGAAGCTGTTCAACAATCACTTAATGTTCAACATTGCTTACAAGATGGAAGAGGACCAGGCTTCAGAGGGAAGTATATAGGTGGTCTGCATTTATCAGGCGCAGAAGTTGTTCATGATGGAACGAGAGTCGTTGAAATGAGAATAGGCGATGAACCGTTAGATGAAGAAAGATGGTATTCGGTTGCTTCTTCAGATTATCTCCAACGAGGTTCAGGTTATCCATCGCTTGCCCACAATCGGAACGAGTTTTACCGGCCAGAAGAGATTAAAGAAGTAATTGAAATTTATGCTGAGAAAAAAGAGTTTGTAAGTAGCGCTTTTAATACCAGATTTACTGAACTACAGAAGATTAAGGGGTGACCATAACATGGAATGGGTTACATTTTGTATGGCTGCGACAGCCTTCATTATTGTGTTTCAAGAACAGAAAAGCGAAAGAAACTTGAAAAGCGACTTCAACAGTTAGAAGATCAGCAAAAATAAATGCCAAAGTGACTTAGGGGGATTGTTGTCATGGAAAGATGTGTGTATTTTGAAGATACCTTTTTCTCGTCAGGTAAAACTGATATTTATAATGCAGAGCATCAGAAACAAGGTGTCCTTGATCTAAGAAGCGCATTTTCTTCAGGTGTGAGTATTGAAGATGAATCTGGAAGAGTAATCATTGAAGGGAATTTTCCTTTCTTATCGGGAAAATGGGTGGTTAAGCAATCAGACGGCAGGGAACTCGGTGTTGTAAAATCATCGTTTGCGTTCTTTTCTAAAAAATATCATTACATAACGAATGTGCAAAATTATGAAATTGAAGCTCCTGCTTTTTCAAAAGAGTATACCGTTTTTGATGAGAACAAGGAGGAAGTAGCGACGTTTAAAAAAGTGAATGGATTTTTTCAAGCTTCTGCTTATGAGTTAAAACACACTTCAGATTGCTTATTAACAGAAGAGCTAATTGCTGTTGTAATGGGAGTAAATGCGATCGAAAAACGAAACCGATCTTCCGCTGGAGCTGGTGCAGGAGGCTCTGGCGGCTGAACTTACTAATAAAAGAAGCTTTTACTTAACGTTTTGAAAACATTGAGTAAAAGCTTCTTTTTTATTTGAGTGATGTCCATTTGAGGTGGGCATTGTAATTGAATGTGCGCACGACACATACAAGAGGGGATATATTAGCCATATATCCACGGTAATTCAAAATAATATCACGCTAAATTGCAATATATTCACGTATAAGCTTAATTATTTCACGGATAAAATTTTTTATCCGATATTCGACACAAGATTACTTCTCGTCAAAACTAATCCAAAGCTGGAATTCCCACAAAACTAGAGGCTACTCCGTAATCCCTGCCTGCGTAATTTCCACCTTCACTTTAACGTTGATTGGGATGTCAGGATATTGTTCGTCCCAACGTTTAAAATCAAATCCTCGAGTTCTACTTCTAGCAAGATCTCCTAATCCAATCGTATCAACCTTTGCTTTTTGTAATTTCTTCACGATTTTATTTGTTCGTTTATTCATCGCTTTTTCTGTAGCACTTTCAAGCTGCTCGATAAGAGCTGGATTACTTACCGGAATTTTAGGCGCTTCACTTACTCGTCCTTTCACTTTTACCGAAATGTCTACTGATGGAGAGCGTTTCACGTTTTTAAATTGATACTCTACTTTAGATGACAGGTTTTGAATCGTAAAAAATTGATTATTTTTAAATTTTACTTCATAGATGCCTTTTTCAAAGGGTTCCATGAGAAGCTTTAAAAGGAAAGAATCTTCAAGTTTCAATTGTCCAACCATTTTATCGTCTTTTAAGAGAGCTGTTCCTATTACTCTTATTCGATCACCTTGCTTCTCTATGAGTGGCAAGTTTGGATCCATTCCTTTTCCGTAATATCTATACAAAAAATCATGTATGTTTGACTTTGGTATGTTTGCGTTCATATTTTGATCAAGCAGTTGAAGCAGATACTTAGAAGGTGTTTCGCTGAGTGGGTATTGTTGCTTTAGTAAGGTTTTCGTACTTCCTTTAACGATTGCCATATAAAGATCGCGCCCTAAAGATGGATCACGCTGAAGTGTGTCTACTAGATCATAGATACCATTTTCAGCTAAACGATGATTATAAAGAGCGATATCTAAGCGTCCGATTTCGAATGGTTTAGGTGATTCAGCTTGTTCCAATGCTCTTGCCATCTTGCTCGTATTCGTAGTTGCTGTGAAAACTTCCGAAATGGGAGGGACATCTTCACCTCTTTGTGGAATCGCTACCATTCCGTTTAACTCCACTTGGCTGTTTGACTTATAATCATAACCTACGGCGGAAACGAGCTGAACATCTTCAAGAATCTTCTTGCTTGGAAAACAGCCTGTTAGCAGGAATAAAGTGAAAACGATAATCATATTTTTTCTAACCATTACTTGTTTTCCTTCCTTTTCCTTTTCCGTTTCCTTTTCCTAAAATAAGTTGGATCACAAATAGAAAGGGAATGTAAGCATATAGAATATAAAAACCAATCTGAGAAACTTTCGTGTTCAGTATGTCTACTTGCTGCCTGTCAACGACTAAGATACTGCATATGAAGATTATGAACATCATCGTTCGAAGTGCGCTTTTTTGCTTGATTTTATATAACCGGTGAATTCCGCGACTAACCGACCAAAAACCAATACAGATGTTAGGAAGAATTACGAAGAGCCAAAGAGCGATTCCAGCATATTCAAAACGTTGTGCAAAAGGAAGGTCAACGATTTTCCAAAGCGTTAAAGTCGCCCAAATCGTATGTTGAAGCTGCTCTTGATTAAAATAGACAAAAGATACAAACACAGTGATCAGGTAAGTAAACATCGTAAACAGGTTACCCAAATGTGCCCATTTTTGAGACTTTTCAGGATGTTTTAAGAAAGGCAGGTATAACAAAATGAGCTCAAAACCTAAATAATCAAGAGTAACCCCTTTTGTTGCAGCCATCAAATCACTAAAAGAATGGTCAAGAATAGGTAAAAAATTCGTATAATGTGCATTTTTAAGTGCGTAGTATTTTAATAAGAACAAAGGCAGTGACATAAAAAATCCTAATACGGAGAGCCCTGCTACAACCCGGATTCCTCCTATAACATAGGAATAAGCTAGTCCTAATAGGATAAAGGTGATGATCGGTGTTCCGAGTTCAGGAAAGATCCAAATCTGAATCACTTCAATATACGTTCTAAGTACAGTTAGAATGGTTGAACTAAAATAAATTAAAAGTAAAAAGCTTAGTGTACCACCGATCCATCTGCCAAATAAATTTCTATGTACACCGATGATATCAGCGTTTTCTCTAGAAAGGATTCGATAGATCATCCAGATCAACACGTTGAACAAAAGCCCCCCGATGATTACAGAAATCCATGCATCATGTCCAGCTGTCTTTGCGATATATCGCTCGAACCCAAGAATTCCTACACCAATCTGCATCGTTGTAACCATATAAAAAGCCATATAAGGTGATATCTGCTTGTTTTCACTGATCTGAGACATACATACCCCTCGCTTTTTAGTCTTCTATGTCATGTTTTTCTTTTGCGCGCTTTTTATTCATTTTCGCCTTATCTTGCGGTCGAACAGATGATGGACGGCTGTTCTGCACACTAAAAGGCATACGGATGAGTGCATCTTTTAAATCATTTACACGAAGCGGGTATAGGGGTGCGATGTAAGGTCTTCCGAGAGAAGTAAGTTTTAATAGATGTGAAACAATAAATGCAAAGCAGATCGCAACACCAAGTACACCTAAGAACTGTGCAAATATTAAAAAGGGAAAACGAAGCAAACGAATCGTGTTACTCATCTGATAGACAGGTGTTGTAAAAGAAGCGAGTGCGGCTAGAGCTACGATGATTAGAAGAACGTTACTCGTTAAACCAGCTTGAACCGCTGCCGTTCCAATAACGATACCTCCAACGATACCGATCGTTTGACCGACTTTAGATGGTAGCCTCGCACCAGCTTCACGAAGTAACTCAATCGAAAGTTCTAGTACGATAGCTTCTAATATAGGTGGAAATGGAATATCGTTACGTGAAGCCACAAGTGTAGCTAAAAGATTTTCTGGAATCATCTCATAATGAAACGTTAGTACAGCAACATAAAGCGGCGTTGATAACACTGAAAACATAACCGCCATCAATCGGATCAACCGAAAGACAGAAGCGAGCGTCCAATTTAAAAAATAGTCTTCAAAAGCTGAAAAGAATTCTACAATAGTTGTCGGGCCGGTCAGTGCATGAGGAGATCCATCAGCCATAATCGCCACTTTCCCTTCAGACAAAACACTGGCTACTCGATCAGGTCTTTCTGTATCAATGAGCTGTGGAAAGGGAGAGTTCTCGTTGTCTGAGATCATTTGATTGATATAGGAACTGTCTACGACATGATCGTATTCGATGTCATTAACACGTTGAATCGCAGTGTTCACATTCTCTGCATCAGCGATTCCGTCAATATAGATAATGGCAACTCTCGTTTTAGAAAGTTTTCCAACACGCACTTCTTTTACTGTAAATTCAGGAATAGGAAGTCTTTTACGAATCAAGTTTAAATTGGTATCCAAAGATTCTACGAATGCTTCCTTTGGACCAACAACACTAAATTCGGTTTCAGGAATCGAAATCTGCCTGTTTTCAGTCGACAGACTGGGAACGAGCAAACCTTCTGGGTCGCCTTTATTCATTTGAATGAGAATAAAGCCTTCTGTTACTTTGTTCGCGATGTCATGAACATCATTCGATTTGACCATTCCATCTAAAGGTAGATGCTTCTGGATATCGTCTAAATTTTTTAGAGGCATTTCTGTTATATACGGTAATAAATCACGATGAAGAAATTCGGGATTTACAAGTGTTTTATAATAAGAGATATAGAAGGTGCTAAGAGATGTTTGCTTCACAGTAGAAAAGTCGGCTGAAGCGGTCAGCTTTTTCATGAGTTCTGGAAATGTCAATGTACCTTTTGTAGAATTTGATTTAGCTTCTTGTTGTTGATTTTTCTTTTTTTTCTTAAAAAATATCATTGATATCACCCGTTCGTTAATACGTCGTGAACCTACTACATTCCATTAGCATTTCCTTGGCACATAAAAATATTCTCTAAGGTGGAATGTACCGTTATGATATATAACATTGACAACCATGAGCGAGTAGCCTATGATTATCATTAAATGAATAACCAAACTCTTATTAAGAGCAGGCGGAGGGATTTAGCCCTATGAAGCCCGGCAACCATCGGCGAAACATGAAAGGTTTTGACCGAAACGGTGCTAAATCTAACAGCATTCTTTGCTGAGAGATGAGAGAACGAACGGATATTTTAGTATGAAACCGTGTTCTCAAAGGGAACATGGTTTTTTGTTTTTTATAAGGCAAGATAAGACGATTGCGATTAAAGGTATTTTATAAGAAAAGGAGTGGGTGATATGGTGGCATCGGATTGTATATGGTGGAAGGGAAGAAAACTGGCTCACACCCTTCATTTACCTCAGGCAAATGGGGTAGGTGAAAAGAAGACTCCGTTAATTATTATCTGCCACGGTTTTACAAGTACACGAATTGGCGTTGATCGTTTATTTGTAAAAACGGCTCAAGCTCTTGTTAAACTTGGATATGCTGTATTGCGTTTCGATTATGCAGGCTGCGGTGAGAGTGAAGGGGAGTATGGAGAAAATGAATTTGCCTGTTTTATTGATCAGACAAAGGAAGTAATTTCTTTTGGAAGCAAACTCCCTAGTGTTGAGGAACGTTCTATAACTTTAATTGGTCATAGTTTAGGTGGAGCTGTTGCGGCTTGCACGGCAGCGGATGATGATCGAGTTCATAATGTTATCACGTGGTCGGCTGTAGGAAATCCATTTGCCGATATTAAAGAAATCGTTGGTTACAACGGAGAGCACGCTGTTGTTGATCACTTAGGGTATGCCATAACAGAAGAATTTTTGTTTTCACTTGAGTCTTATTCGCCACTAGAGGCTATCCAGCAATTTAGTGGAAACGCACTGTTTATCCATGGAACGAGTGACCCAGTTATTTCTTGTAATTATTGTTTGGATTATTATGAACACTCTATTAGAGCAATGAGAGGTACAACTTCCATGTTTCTAATAGAAGGTGCAAATCATACGTATTCTTCTATTAAGCATTTTGACAAGCTTATAACTGCCACTTCAGAATGGTTGTTAACGAACGTAACAGTACCTGTTCAGAATAATTTGAAAAAAAGTGTTTGACAACTTGTTGAATACCTGTAATAATACTAAGTAATTTGATAGGAATACTCTTATTGAGAGCAGGTGGAGGGAATTAGCCCTATGAAGCCCGGCAACCATTCATGTTGAACAGCCAATATGAAAACGGTGCTAAATCTAACAGTGGTCACACTGAGAGATGAGAGGATAATCGGAAATGTTTTTCGAGAAGCCTTCTGTCTCTTTTATGAGATCAGGAGGCTTTTTTTGTACCACCTCTTAAGAGAGCTTTTATCAAAGGTTATATAGAAAATAATGGATAGGGGATCAGATCATGAAAAGAATCATTCAAGTATTACTCGCAAGTTTGGTGGTATTCGCATTAGCAGCTTGTGGCTCATCCACAAGTGGTGGAGAAAAAACAGAAAAGTTGGTAGTTGGGGCATCAAATGTACCACACGCTGAAATATTAGAAGAAGCGAAGCCGCTTTTAAAGGAAAAGGGTATTGAATTAGAAATTGTAAAATTCCAAGACTATATCTTACCGAATAAATCACTTTATGAAAAAGAAATAGATGCAAACTATTTTCAGCATATTCCATATTTGACTCAACAGGTGAAAGATAATCCGAAGTATAAATTCGAAAACGCAGGTGCTGTTCACTTAGAGCCGATGGGGGTTTACTCAAAAAGACATAAATCATTAAAAGACATTCCTAATGGTGGGAAAGTAATCTTGAGCAACTCTATCGCTGAGCACGGCCGTATCCTTTCAATCTTTGAAGCAGAAGGACTAATCAAGCTAAAAGAAGGTAAAGGTTATGAAGCGCAAATAAGCGATATTGTAGAAAATCCGAAAAACCTTGAATTTGTAGCAGACATTGATCCTGGTCTTTTAACAAAAGCGTATGAAAACGATGAGGGCGATGCGATTGTCATCAACACAAACTATGCGATCGATGCAGATTTGAATCCGAAGAAGGATTCTATCGCATTGGAAGGATCTGAGTCACCATTTGCGAATATCATTACAGTTCGTGAAGGCGATAAAGATAAGAAATCAATAAAAACCTTATTAGAAGTACTTCATTCAAAAGAGATTACCGATTTTATCGATAAAGAGTACAAAGGTTCTGTGCTAGCTGTAAAAGAGTAATTAAATGAGCTGTCTAGATGGGGAAAGGTACTCGTCTAGGCAGCTTTTATAATGAATTAAAGTGTTTAGTAGGGAGCCTGGAAGTCTCTTTTAAAGGAATTAAGTCTAAAGAAGAAAAATTAAGTTTAGAAAAGAAAAATTAAGTCGTAATGAGCTTCGATTAAGTCGTTCTAGAGATCAATTAAGTCTACATTCAAAAATAAAGGCCGTTCGACAATTTCGACACCTTTCACACTATACAAAGTACGGTATGATATGATGAAGACGTATAAATTCAGTTATTAATCATTGTGGTAAGCGGGTGAAAAAGGAAATGGCAATAGAATTTTGGTCACCTGTCAAATTATCAATCGGCATAGCGTTGACTGCTTCATTGATCGTGATTCTTGCAGGTCTATTTTTTGGCAGAATCATGGCTCATCAGAGGTTTAAAGGGAAAACGTTGATCGAAACACTTTTCCTACTTCCGCTCGTGTTACCTCCTACGGTAGTTGGATTCTTATTGATTGTTCTATTCGGTCGAAATGGTCCAGGGGGACAGTTGATAGATTTGCTCTTTAGACAACCAATTATGTTTACATGGTGGGCGGCAGTTATTGCGTCTGCAGTCGTTGCGTTTCCACTCATGTATCAATCGGCAAAAGCAGGATTTGAATCGATTGACGCAGATATTGAGAATGCTGCAAGGGTTGATGGCGCGAATGAATGGGCCATATTAAGAAAAATCTCAATTCCTCTATCTGTTCGTGCACTCTTATCTGGTGCAATTCTGAGTTTTGCACGTGCATTAGGAGAGTTTGGCGCAACGCTCATGTTTGCTGGAAATATTCCGGGTAAAACACAGACGATATCAACGGCCATCTATATTGCGATTGAATCAGGACATATGGAGCTCGCTTGGATGTGGGTCGCGAGTGTTATTGGAATATCTTTGTTAATGTTAATAGCTGTTAATCGCATAAGGACATAACCATTGAAGAACCCGAATTGGGTTCTTTTAATTATTCACCAGCTTTCTTCATGTTTTCATATTCCTCATCACGTTCTCCTACCTCTCCATAATCACCGAATTGTTCATTAATTTCTTGTGCAAGACTTGTTAAATATTCATCAGAAAATAAAGGTTTTTTTTGTTTAGACATGTGTAAAACTCCTATAGATCATGAAATAATAAGTTTATGTGATTAACTGTTTATACGTAAAACAATATGTACAACATTTCATAAGCCTATTCAACAAAAATTGTTATTTACTTTTTTAAATGGCGGGAGTATTATTAGTAAAGTTTCAAATTTCTAAATCGCTTAAACCAAATGGTGCGGGGGAACCAAACGGACTGGAAGAATAGAGTCCTGGGGTGAATCCTTGTTTAAGGTAGGGCTACTCAAAGGCCCGAATCCGACAGCTAACTCCGTAAGCGTTTATGAGAAGGAAGGTGGAGCTTGTAGAGCCTAAATTATAAAGGCCTGCAGGTCAGATTCGTGATGGCTTGCGGCCTTTTTGTGTTGAAAAATGTGTTTTAGTTAACATTAAAAGTAACATCTTATTATGGACGGAGAGAAAAATGATGTTCACATCGATCAAACGCTTCTTGATTGGTCGCCCTTTAAAATCGACTGCATTAGGCGAACAAAAAATAAACAAAACGAAAGCATTGGCTATTCTTTCATCTGATGCATTATCTTCTGTTGCATACGGACCCGAGCAAATCTTAATCGTACTTATTACCGTAGGTGCAGCTGCTTTGTGGTACTCGATTCCGATTGCAGTAGGGGTTCTGTTTTTATTAACTGCTCTTATTTTATCTTATAGACAAATTATCTATGCTTACCCTCATGGAGGTGGAGCGTATGTTGTATCGAAGACAAACTTAGGCGTAAATTCTGGGTTGATCGCAGGGGGATCGTTGCTTGTAGACTACATACTTACAGTAGCAGTAAGTGTATCAGCAGGTACAGATGCGATAACATCAGCGTTTCCTTCGTTACATGGTTTTAACGTGGAGATTGCAATCGTGTTTGTTATCTTTCTTACATTATTGAACTTAAGAGGAGTAACTGAATCTGCATCTATTTTGGCATATCCTGTTTATCTCTTTGTATTGGCTTTGTTTATTTTGATCGCAGTAGGGCTTTATAAGATTTTGACTGGAGATGTATCTCAGAGCTTGCATACCCCGATCGGTACACCGGTTGCAGGTATCTCTTTGTTTATTCTGCTCAGAGCATTTGCATCAGGAAGTTCTGCTTTAACAGGAGTAGAAGCCATCTCCAACGCGATACCCAATTTTAAAGAACCAGCACCTGTTAACGCTGCTCGTACATTAATGATGATGGGCGGTCTTCTAGCCATCCTTTTCTCAGGTATTGTTACGTTAGCTTATTTCTATGGTATTGTACCTAAAACTGAGGTTACTGTTGTTTCGCAGATTGCAGAAGAAACGTTCGGGCGAAACTTTATGTACTTCTTTATACAAGGAACAACAGCGTTAATACTGATCCTTGCTGCTAACACAGGATACTCTGCGTTTCCTTTGTTAGCTGTAAACTTGGCAAAAGATAAGTTTATTCCAAGGATGTTCTTAGTCCGGGGTGATCGCTTAGGTTATTCAAATGGCATTATCATTTTGGGTCTGGCCTCAATCTTGCTTATTATGGCTTTTCATGCAGAAACGGAACACCTAATTCCTTTATATGCAGTAGGAGTGTTTGTTCCATTTACACTATCACAGACAGGAATGATGGTAAAATGGCTAAAAGAAAAACCAGCTGGTTGGATTCCTAAATTTATCATTAATACGACAGGAGCATTGATCAGCTTTACCGTCACAATCATGTTTTTCTTAACAAAGTTCTCACAAGTTTGGTCCATTCTTGTTTTTCTACCTATTATCGTCTGGATATTTCACCGAATCAAGAAGCATTATGAAGCAGTCGGTGATCAGTTGAGGTTAACAACTTGTGAAGCATCTCCAGATATAAAAGGGAATGTTATCATCTTGCCAGTGGCTGGAATCACCCATGTAGTGGAGAACTCGCTAAAGTATGCTAAATCACTGAACCCTGATCAGATCATTGCTGTTTATGTTGCATTTGAGAGGGAAGATGAAAGAAAATTTGAAGAGAAGTGGAAAGAATGGCAGCCGGATGTTCGGCTCGTAACGCTTCATTCTCATTACAGAAGTATCCTTGGACCTTTGACTAAATTTGTAGATACGATTGCTCACAAAGCGAAGGAAGGCGATTATCAAGTAACAGTGGTTATTCCGCAATTCATCCCGAAAAAAGGTTGGCATAATATCCTTCATAACCAATCAAGTCTACTTATTCGTGCTTATTTATTGTATAAAAGAGATATTGTAATATCGACTGTTCCCTACCACTTAAAGAAATAAAATTTCAAAAAACCGTTTTAGCCGAACTGGCTAAAACGGTTTTTTGGCTAGAATATTAACTAACTTCTTGTTTATATTGCTCTGCTTTCATCGTGTTGAATTGACCTTCCCATTTGGACATCACGACAGCAGCTAACGAGTTTCCTACTACGTTTACAGCTGTCCGAGCCATATCGAGTATTCGATCAATACCCGCAATAAATGCAAGGCCTTCTAATGGAATTCCAACTGTACCAAGTGTTGCTAAAAGAACGACAAAGGAAACACCTGGAACGCCTGCTATCCCTTTTGAAGTAACCATTAATACTAGCAATAAAGAGATTTGTTCTGCGATGGTTATTTCAATCCCGTACATTTGCGCGATAAATAGTGCTGCAATCGCTTGATAGAGAGTGGATCCGTCTAGGTTGAACGAGTAACCAGTAGGAATCACGAAAGAAGTAATGGCTTTTGGACACCCGAACTTCTCCATCTTTTCCATAATTTTTGGTAATACTGTTTCTGAGCTAGCTGTTGAGTAAGCTAAGATCAGTTCGTCTTTCAATATTTTAATCAATGTAAAGATATTAACTTTTACCATAGCTGCAACGCCACCTAGAACAGCGATGACAAAGAAGAACATAGCTCCATAAACGACTAGAACCAGTTTACTTAATGGGACGAGTGATTCAATACCAAATTTAGAAACCGTAACACCGATTAGTGCAAATACTCCAAATGGAGCTAGTTTCATAATTTGATTCGTAATATAGAACATAGCGTCAGCTGTTCCTTGGAAAAAGGCCAATACCGGTTTTCCTTTTTCGCCGATCGCAGCAATCCCTAGTCCGAATAATACGGAGAAAAAGATGATTGCCAACATATCCCCTTTAGCTAAAGATTCAAAAAGGTTTGTGGGTACGATGTTTAAGAACGTTTCTGCAAAGCCGTGACTTTCAACTGATTCTGTTGTCTCCACATAGCTCGAAATATCACCTTTTGTTAACGATTTCATATCCACTCCTGCTCCAGGTTGGAATATGTTAGCGATAAATAGACCAATTACGATTGCAAAAGTTGTAATGATCTCAAAATATAAAATCGTTTTACCACCGAGTCTTCCTAGTTGTTTGATATCACCTACACTCGCAACACCTACGATAAGGCTTGAAACAACTATAGGTACAACGATCATTTTAATTAAGCGAATGAAGATATCTCCAATCGGTTGTAAATATCCTTGAACGGTTTCATTTCCATAGAACAAAGCACCGATGAGAATACCAAACGCTAGTCCGATCAGGATTTGCCACGCAAGACTAATTCTTACTTTTTTCACATTGAGTCACCTTCTTCTTGATGTTAGTTATCTGAGTTGCCACATAAAAGACATTTTAGCGAGTAAAAGGAATGGTTGTCAAAGCAAAAAAATGGCAATGAATAAAGGGGGAATGGAAGTGAATGCACTCATTATTATTTATTAGAAATATTTGAAAATTTTAATGTTTACAAAAATAATAAATGCTTGTAAAATGACAAAAGCGTTATTCGACTTTTATCGACATTCATAGGAGGACTTATGAACTTATTTAGAAAAAAGTTATTAACTACTAATCAAAACAGTGATCAATCATTGAATCGTGTTCTTGGTGCAGTTGACCTTACAATGTTAGGGGTAGGGGCCATTATCGGAACAGGGGTATTCGTGCTAACAGGGGTTGCGGCTGCAAAATATGCGGGTCCCGCTCTTATCTTATCTTTTATTATTGCGGGGCTTGCGTGTGTTTTTGCGGCACTTTGTTACTCCGAATTCGCATCTATGATTCCTCAATCAGGGAGTGCTTACACCTACAGTTATGTAGCATTCGGTGAAATCTTTGCTTGGATTTTGGGCTGGGACCTCGTACTTGAATACGGTCTCGCTTCTTCAGCTGTAGCGAGTGGTTGGTCAGGATATTTCCAAAGCCTTTTAACTGGTTTTGGTATACATCTTCCAACAGCTATCACAAGTGCTTTTGATCCATCGAAGGGAACATATATTGACCTGCCTGCTGTAATGATTATTTTACTTGTCACACTTCTGTTATCGAGGGGTGTTAAAGAATCTGCGAAATTCAATTCTATTATGGTTATCGTGAAAGTGGCAGTAATCTTATTATTTATAGCAGTCGGTGTTTGGTATGTGGAACCTGTTAACTGGGAGCCGTTTGTTCCTTTTGGATTCTCTGGTGTAGTGACAGGGGCTGCAGTTGTTGTTTTTGCGTATTTTGGTTTCGATGCTGTCTCCACAGCTGCAGAGGAAGTGAAGAATCCACAGCGAAATTTACCGATTGGAATCATTTCTGCTTTAGCTATTTGTACAATTATCTATATCGTGGTTTCACTCATACTTACCGGGATTGTTCCTTATACCATGCTGAACGTTAAAGATCCTGTAGCGTTTGCGTTGCAATTTATCGGTCAAGATTGGGCAGCAGGTTTCATCTCATTAGGAGCTATCGTAGGAATTACAACCGTGCTAATTGTTATGATGTTCGGTCAGACAAGGTTGTTTTATGCAATGAGTCGTGATGGACTTCTTCCAAGTAAACTGTCCTCTGTTCATCCAAGAACGAAAGTACCTCTTTCAAGTACATGGACAACAGGATTATTAGTTTCCTTATTTGCTGGATTCGTGCCGTTAGACAAACTAGCAGAACTTACGAGTATCGGTACATTGTTTGCCTTTGCAACAGTATCTTTAGGAGTTGCCGTTCTTAGAAAAACTCGGCCAGACATCGAACGAGGCTTTAAGACCCCTTGGGTTCCATTGATTCCAGCCTTAGCCATTATTTTCTGTGTTTATCTTATGCTTCAACTCTCAGCATTTACTTGGAAAGGCTTTGTCGTTTGGCTTGTGATCGGACTTGTTCTTTATTTTAGTTACGGTTATCGTCACAGCCGTTTAAACACAACGAAATAGAAAGAGATTGATAGTGAGAAAAGCTGCCTTTCATATAGGTGGCTTTTTCACTTTACTTCAGAAACGCGTTCTTTCGTGTTATACTTTTAGTAGTAAAAAAGAAAGGGGGGAGTAAGAAATTGCGGAAAATATCTATATTGGCTTTATTGTATGTATTTGCTTTTACATCACTTTTTCCTAACTACAATATGGAAAATCTTTTTTCGCCGCCTCAAAATGACGTTTATGAACTATCCTCAGCGACCCTTGATGAATCAAAGATCATTGGCGAATATCCAACAAAGAGTAAAAAGTTAAAAAAATCCGTAAAAGCAGTTTATGCGGATAACCAAATACTGTTTGAAGAATCACATGATGATTATGTATTCCCATCATACAGCCAAGTCAACAACAAAATTGTACGTCTTACCCCCTATCAATTTCAATCGAATTACCTCTGACGATCACAACAATCTCAAAAACCTTTAAAATGGCCTTCGATGTAGGGTTTATTTAACAGAACCATCTATTCATAAGCACGTTTCGAAAAAACATGTTTCCGAACGTTTCTTTGTAGTGCTTAAAAAACGAACAAAGGGAGATTGTTATGATCGTTAAAGAAACAGAATTACCTGGAATCGGCAGAAAGTTTGAAGTAGAGATCGCGAATAGAGATAAAGTTGTCGTTATAGTTCATGATGACGGAAGAAGAGAAATTTATCACTTTGACAAACACGATTATGAAGAAAGTCTTTCATCAGTTACGTTAAGTGATACCGAAGCTAGACAGTTTGCTGCTATTATCGGTGGAATGATCTATCGACCAAAAGCGCTTGAAACAATTGAAATGGCATTTGATGAACTTATGATTGAGTGGTATCGACTGGACTCCTATGCATATGCAGTCGGAAAAACGATTGGAGAACTCGATATCCGTCAACAATACGAAGTATCTGTCATCGCTATCATCAAAGGAAATGAAAAAGTGTTGAACCCTGGTCCTGAAACCATGATCGGCTCTGGAGATATGCTAATCATTTCAGGGGAAAGACCTGGTGTTAAACGGATTATTAAGGAGATGTTTTCAGCCGAGGTGAGCAGTGAATGACAAATCATCTTGTACTAGAAGTTGGTACAGCTCTAATCATTATCGCGCTTGCTGCTTTACTCGCAAATAAATTAAAATTTTCTATCATTCCGTTTCTTATCATTTTCGGAATGATTGTAGGACCACATGCTCCTGTAATTGGCGTATTGGACTTCACGTTTATTAATAGCAACGAGATCATTACCTTCTTTGGGAGGATAGGTGTCTTGTTCCTGCTTTTCTATCTCGGTTTAGAGTTTTCGGTAGGTAAATTAGTTCGCTCTGGAAAAAACATCGCTGTTGGGGGAAGTATCTACATCCTCATAAACTTCACATTAGGATGGGTTTATGCCTATATCATGGGGTTTCCTCTATTAGAGGTTTTGATCATAGCTGGAATTATCACCATTTCTTCTAGTGCGATCGTCGCAAAGATCATCGTTGATCTACGGCGTACTGCGAATCCTGAAACAGAACTGATCCTTGGAATCATCATGTTCGAAGATATATTCTTGGCCGTTTATCTCTCGATCATCTCAGGGTTAGTGTTAGGAGATGCAACTTCTGTTCTGGGTGTGACAAAATCCATTTTAATCGCATTTTGTTATATGATTTTGTTCTTCGTTATTGCAAGAACATGTACAAAGCACTTAAACAGACTTCTTAATATCACATCGAATGAGATTTTTATTATTGTGATCTTCGCCTCATTGTTCTTTATCGCAGGTTTTTCAGAAACCATCCACGTAGCAGAAGCGATCGGTGCTCTTTTGTTAGGACTCGTTTTTTCTGAAACGGAACATAGTGAACGTATCGAGAAGATGGTCATACCGTTCCGAGATTTCTTTGGAGCGATCTTCTTTTTCAGCTTCGGATTGAGTATAGATCCGTTCACGTTAGGTGGAGCGGTTTGGCTGGCACTTGGAGCTGTGGTGATCACGATCATTGGAAACTTTGTAGCTGGAATGATTGCAGGAAGAAAGGCGGGACTTTCTCATAAAGCTTCGTCTAACATCGGGCTAACGATTGTTTCAAGAGGAGAGTTTTCTATTATCGTAGCTAACATTGGGATGGCAGGCGGTTTGGCTTCTGTACTAAAGCCATTCTCAGCACTATATGTTCTCATCTTAGCGATACTGGGACCATTTCTTACAAAAGAGTCAAAGAAGATTTATAATGTATTGAATGGAATTTTCAAATGGAAAAAAGAAGAACATCCTCAACTTAAAAAGAAGGCAAATTGAGTATGTATGAAGAAAATACAGCTTCTCTATCTAGAGAGCTGTGTTTTTTTGTTTACTTCACATGCAATAGCCTTAATCGTTTTTATCAATATCTACGGCAAGCTTACTATGTGTCAAATAATTTAATTGTATAGATTTATCTTTGAAATGTTCTTTATAACGTTTAGTCGTGATATTCAAATGAGACACTTTAACTTTTTTATGATGAATCGTTATAGAAGTAACATAATCCGGACCATTTTTTGAACCATCATAAGTGAATGAAGAAGGGATACCTTCTACTGATTCAAAGTTTCTAGCTTCATAGAGATCTATATCTTCATATAGTTGAAACAAGGTGTGTGCAAAAGTAAATGAAAATGCAAGAGAACCAACAATTACAACTGAAACAAGAATGCGTTCTATCCAATTGTTCAATATAGAATAACTTGCAACAAATGCAATAAATAGAGATAGCAGCGACATCGATAGAAACAAGAAAAGCTCTGACAAAACAAGGTGATCTTGAAAAACTGTCGAAGATAAAAATAAACTTAGTGCAGAGAAAAGTAGAATCACCAAAAGTAAGACAAGAGGAAAAGCGCTCGGAGTTTTAAAGCTTCGAGATCCTGTGATTCTATTCTTTTTTTTATAACCCATAATTATCCTCTCCTTAATCAAATATATTCATTAAAGCTAAACCACTATTCATGATAGTGAATATTCATCTCAAAGTTTGGCAAATAACAAGATGTGCCGATGAAGAAAGGACAGTTTGGTATGAAATTAACTCAAGCCCAACAACTTGCCATAGAATATGTTGAACATTATGCAGCAAAACATAAAAATGATGCTCAAGCTACGATTCAACACCTATTAAGAATGGCAAACATAACTGATGATGTTTTTCAACAGGCGGTCTTTAAACTTAAAGAACACGCTCGTATCGCTCTACACTTTCACCCGGATCGACCAAACTCTTCTATGATAAATATTGCAGAAGCTTTATATCAAGAAGGAATCTATAAAAGTCAGTTTGAAACGCTGCTCTCAAACGGTAGTGTTTCTGCATATCCCGGAGGATTGCGTGATCAGTGGGAAGAACAGTTATTTGGAGGAGCTTATCAGACAAAGGGTACAACTCTTAAGGAACGTGCAAAATATGGTGCTTTAAACATCATGAATCATGCAGATGGGCCAGCACCGCGGTTTGGTTCATGTTATTTCTTACTCAAACCTGAAGTTTCAAAACGAGCTACCTTTACATACCTTGACTCTCATCAGAATCCTAAAGAAAAAGGTACTTTTGGAGAGTTTGACATGATACTTGCAGCATTATTAGAGGAAGTTTTCACGAGAGATTATGCGTTAGGAGAACCTAATCTTATGGTAAGTTCGTTGATTCGATACCTTGTTCACAAAATAGAAGTTCCTTTTAAAGACCCAACTGAAAAACAAGTGTACCGAAATCTAAATCATTACATTGAAGCTCAGGTTCACGGTGATCTTTCATTAAAAGAAGATATAGACTTCCTTGTTGCAGATCCTTCATTTATAGGTACGGAGGTTGGAGATACGCTATCAAACCTTTGTACAAAATATGGTATTAAACTTTATTATCACTCTGGATTTCAATTGTCAATAGATCAAGTTCCTTCAGACTTTAGAGGACCAGAAATGGCGGCATTAGCAAAAAGAATAGCTAAAAATCAAGTGATTAATGCACATCTTATAGGTGAAGCTGTAATGGATTTAATGAGAAATCCGGGGACTTGGACTGACAGAGGAACGCCAAGTGAAGTCTTACAAGAGTTGAAGCTTTTGTGGCACGTTTTAGTGAAGTATGGAGAAGCATTTGTAAAAAAATAATGGTTATTCAATCAACAAGACCTTGCATTATCCATGTTAGTTTGTTAATATCATTTCAATGCTAACGATTATGAAAATTGATAAGGAGTGGATCATATCTATTCTTTTGATGAGTACGGCGAGTTGTTGCCGGAAGAGAAGGACACCATCAATCAATTAACGAAAGCACCGATTGAATCACTTAATCTGCACTCTATTACGGTAGTGACGAATCTGTATCGAGCAGCACAAGGACTTCGCAATAAAATGGAACGGGAAGTATTAGCGAAGCATGGGTTGTCCTGGACGTCCTTTTCTATTCTGTATGATTTGTGGATATGGGATTCTGTTGAAACAAAAAAATTAGCACTTTCTGCAGGTGTTTCAAAAGCGACCATAAGTAATATCACGAATACACTAGAACGAAAAGAGTTGTGTTATCGTAAAGTGGACAATCGAGATCGACGCATCACATGTGTTGTTTTGACTGATAAAGGCAGAAAAGTAATGGAAGAACTATATCCAAAATTCCATGAAGGTGAAGTGGAAGTGGTCTCTTCTTTGTCCATTGAAGAGCAGAAAGTAATATCAAGCTTGCTGAGAAGAGTTATACGAGAGAATGATTTTTAATTTCATATAAAAATGCAATGACAGGAAACACAGTAGCAATGATCTCCCTGTTTCTAGAGAGCTGGTGGTTGGTGAGAATCAGCACAAAGATCATGTGAATTACATTTCCGAGAGCTTTCTTTGTTATGTTTTTAATTAAACAGAAGAAGAACGGGAAAACCGTTATTTACTTTTGAGTGGAAGAATAATTTCTTCAATTAGGGTGGTACCGCGTGTAAAAGTTAGACCACGTCCCTTTATTTATGGGATGTGGTCTTTTTTATTTTATAAATTACATTTTGAGATCTTAAAAGGAGGAAAATAGGATGAATCAGATTATGGAACAGCTGAATGAGAAGCAACAAATTGAAGTGAAGAGGCAGATGGATATCTATAAACAAGGCGTTCAGGATATTATTCCAACAGAAGAGCTGGAACTCAAAGTAGCGAAGTCTATTTTAGGAAATTCTCCTTTGAAAATAAAGCTCGGACTTGATCCTTCAGCACCAGATGTTCATCTTGGTCATACGGTAGTGTTGAACAAACTAAGGCAGTTTCAACAGAACGGTCATATCATTCAATTGATCATTGGTGATTTTACAGGGAAGATCGGTGACCCTACAGGAAAATCTGTTGCTAGAAAACAATTAACGACAGAAGAAGTAGAGCACAATGCAAAAACGTATTTCGAACAGTTTGGTAAAATCATTGATATGGAAAAAGTTGAGCTGCACTATAATTCCAAATGGCTTTCTAAGCTGAATTTTGAAGATGTGATCAATCTTGCTGGTAAAATTACGGTTGCTAGGTTGTTGGAACGAGACGATTTCGATGAGCGCATCTCCACAGGTAAACCGATCTCGCTGCACGAGTTCTTTTACCCGCTTATGCAAGGCTACGATTCCGTTATGCTGGAATGTGATATTGAATTAGGTGGAACGGATCAGCACTTCAACATTTTAATGGGAAGACACTACCAAGAGAAGTTTGGTAAAGAAAAACAGGTTGCTATGCTTATGCCGCTTCTAGAAGGACTAGATGGCGTTGAGAAAATGTCGAAATCCAAGAAGAACTACATCGGGATTGATGAAACTCCGCAAGAAATGTACGGAAAGTCGATGTCGATTCCCGATTCACTCATGACAAAATACTTTGAACTCGTGACCGATTTTACGCCTGGAGAACTTCAACGTGTGAAAGGTGACATCGAGAGTGGGAAAATACACCCGCGTGATGCAAAGATGCTTTTAGCAAAAACAATTGTACGGATGTACCATGGCGATCAAGCAGCTGAGGCGGCCGAACAGCATTTTATCACCGTTTTCCAGCAAGGAACCATGCCTGATGAGATCCCGGTGATGGAGTGGAGTGGTGCAGAGGAAGTTTCAGTTATCGACCTGATTGTTGAACTGAAGATGCTTACGTCAAAAAGTGAAGCCCGCCGAATGATTGCGAACCGTGGCGTTAAAATTTATGGTGAAAAAGTGGAAGATGCGAATTTGCGAGTCATTGTAAAAGATGGCTTAATTGTTCAAGTAGGGAAGCGGAAATTTGTGAAGATAAAAAAATAAAAATTGAAGTTAGATGGACCATATCGTATGGTTCTTCTTTTTATGTGACACTATTTCTTGAATAAATTAGGCGTTTATCGTACCCAATGGGACATGAGGTGAATACGTTATAAGATAAGGCTGTTTTTTAAAGTTTGTTGCTTCTAAGAGAACTCTAAAATGGAAATCAACTACTTTCAAAAGCCGCCAAGATAAGTTCAAAGGAGTGCAAAACTTTTATATGCCATTTCCGAGTAATATCCAATTTTCTCCACTAAGTGTTGGCGGACAACCCTATTTTGACGTTGTAGGGGATGAATCTCCAGCTTCCACAGACTTGGTTGGTAATGCGCAATTCCCCTCATTTTATGTCGCCTATGACAGTACAAATGTTTATTTTAGACTTCGTTTAAACAGTGACCCGAGAAACAATGCTTTAACGGCTTTTCGTAACTTTGCTTGGGGTGTGTTAATTAATACAACGGGAGTGCCAGGGACATACAACTGGCTTTTAACGGTTAACGGAAATCTGCAAAGGCTTGAACTGATTCAAAATACGATCGTTCAGTTTAACTCATGGACGGATCAGGCTGAAGGTACAAACGGGCAAGGAGCACCAAACTTTACGCAGCCGATTGTAAACTTTGATTATGCAAGGGTAACGCCTGCGGATTCTAGTTTTAGCGGAGATCCAGACTTTTTCTTAGACTTTTTCATTCCTGTCTCTGTTTTGTTTTCATTTTTAGGAATTAATGCGAACAGTCCTCTTCAACTCATCTCTTTCACTTCAGCAAATGCCAACAACTACAACAAAGACTCTCTTCGAACTTCTGAAGGATTCCAATTTCAAAATGCCCTTTCTAATCCTGTAACTCCTGAAGATGTTAACGTACAGGCAAAACTAGTTGCTTCTAAGCAGTTAATTTCCGGGCCAAGTACCATTCTAGCAGGACAATCTGCCACATACACAGCGAGAATTACACTTTCTAATACAGGTAAAAGTGCGGCCACAACCGTATTTATCCGTGATGTTTTAGGTCTCGACCTGATCTCGAACTTTACACTAATCAATGTGGCAAGCGGAACTGCTACGTATGATTCACTTTCGAAAACACTTAGCTGGAACGTTGGGAATCTGGCCGCAGGGACGCAAACGACGTTAACGTTCTCTGTAACAGGTATTTTTACAACTACAGGCTCTAGAACTCTCGAGACAGCTACAACAAGCGGGATTGATAACTTTACAGGAAAAACTCTTCCTGTAAGTACTGCAACAACGGTGATAACGGTTCAAACGACTGGTGGTATCGTAGGAACTGTAAAAGACGGTTCAACTGGATTGCCATTAACAGGTGTAAACGTCCTTCTGCAACAAGGTGTTACTACGATCGCTACCACTACGACAAATGGTAACGGAGATTATAGCTTTACTGGACTAACTCCGGGTTCATATACATTAACGTTCTCGTATCCTGATTATACTTCAGCCGTTCGCGGTGCAACCGTAACGAGCGGCAATATAAGCCGAGTAGAGCTGCTGCTGAATCCTCTTCCTGCAACAGTGAACGGGACAGTTGTCGGCGCAGGGTTCGGTCCACTGCAAAATGCGGTTGTCAGACTGACGGACACATCGGGTGTAGAAGTAGCCGTTGCAACGACAGATGCTCTTGGTCAATATAGCATTTCGGGCATCATTCCTGGGCACTACACGATCAGTGTAACAGCAACGAATTTCCAATCTGCTTCAAGAGGGATCGACCTTGCTCCTAATGAAACGGAGACCGTTGATTTCACGCTTGCGTTAAATCCGGCTGGTATTCAAGGAACGGTAACCGATACAGGCGGCAATCCAATTTCTGGTGCAACTGTAGAAGTGTTAAATGAAACAGGGATTGTTATAACAAGCACAACGACGAATGGTGCGGGTCTTTATTCGTTAAACAATCTCGCGGGAGGCACCTATCGCGTCCGCTTTTCTACACCTAACTTTGGAACGCAGCTACTTGGTACGACGTTAACAGCGGGTCAGACGACTACGCTGAATGCTGCTCTTGCGCCAAATCCAGGTATACTCACGGGGACAGTCACGGATGCTGGAACAAACGCACCTCTTTCTGGGGCAAGTATTCGTGTGCTTAATTCAAGCGGCATCACTATCGCGCAAACCACCTCAAACGGAGGAGGGCAATATACGGTAGAACAGCTGCCTCCAGGAACATATTCAGTTACGTTTTCTGTAAATGGGTACGGAACCGTTATTTTAGGAGCGATGATTCAATCCAATACGACGAGCACGGTTAACGCTAGCTTAGGAAGAATCGTAGGGCTATTAACCGGTACTGTTACGTCTAATGTGGGCGCTCCGATTTCGGGTGCTATTATTGAACTTTATCAAAACAATTTACTTGTAGGGTCAACAGTAACGGATGCTAACGGCAACTATACAATCAACAATCTGATTCCTGGTTCTTATACTCAGGTTGCCACAGCACCAAATTTTTCGAGCAACACGACAGGGGTCATCATTCAGGGTAATGAAACGACATCTGTTCAAGTGCAGCTCGAACCGAATCCGGGAACGCTGACAGGTATCGTTGTAACAAATGGTACGCCATTGGCAGGTGCCACGGTTGTTGTAAGAGAGAGCAGTTCGGGAACCATCGTTTCAAGAAACGTTGCAGACGACCAAGGAAGATATACGGTTACGAATTTGGCGCCAGGAACGTATACTGTAACAGCTTCTCAGGACAGTTATCAGACACTGTCACTAGGTGCGATCATCAACTCCAACCAAACGACGGTTGTATCCTTTAATCTCGCGCCAAACCCTGCAACCATTACAGGGACCGTTTTCAACAGCACAACAGGAACACCCATTACAGGGGCATCGATTGAAGTAAGGATTTTAAACCTTAACGGAACACCGATTGCATCTGCCTTTACCGATCCTAATGGCATGTATGTCGTTCAAAACCTGGCACCAGGCACATATGCGGTAGTAGTTAGTGCTAATAATTTCCAGGCAAACTCAGCAACTGTCATTTTAACACCTGGAGAAATTGAAACGACAAATATCGCTCTTGCTCCATCTCCAGGCAGCATTTCAGGAAATGTTACAGGATCAGGCGGACCAATCGGCGGGGCAACAGTAAGAGTCACCGATTTAAACGGACTAACGATTTTGACAACGATCACGGACGCACTAGGAAACTATTTAATTACAGGACTTGCGCCAGGATCTTATAATGTTATTGTTTCAGCACCGGGTTTTCAGACAAACCAAACAGGAGCCATTGTTCAGCCGAACTTAATCACAATTCGCAATGTGGACCTGCCGCCTAATCCGGGAACAATTTCTGGTCAGATCTCGCCAGCCTTTGGTGGAGGTACGATTCAGCTTTTTACAGCAGATAATATTTTAATCAGCTCCGCAACAACAGCTCCTGGAGGCGTGTTCCGTTTTGATTCTGTTGCACCAGGTCAATATACGATAACAGCTTCATTGCCTTATTATCAGACAGCCGTTACCGGAGTAAGTGTATTTGCGGATCAGACTTCTTCGGTTTCGCTGACGCTTCAGCCGAATCCAGCCTCTGTTTCGGGACAAATCACGAGTACATCTGGTACACCGATAAAAGACGCAGTTGTACAAATTCTGGATGCTAACGAAACAATTATTGGCTTAGGTTCCACCGATAATAACGGAAACTATTCGATTGGCAACTTGCCTCCAGGAACCTTCCAGGTGAGTATTACAGCACAGAACTTTTCTTCACTGATTGCGGGGATCTCCACAACGCCTGGTCTCGTCATTTCTGGAGCAAATTATCAGCTACAACCAAATCCGGGTGCGATAGCTGGTCAAGTAACTGATGAGAACGGAACTCCGCTAAGTGGTGTGACGCTCATCGTCCGAACAACAAATGGGGCTTTTATAGGCTCTGCTCTAACATCGCCAGCAGGAAACTATATCGTTAGCAATCTCGCACCGGGCAGCTATACGGTTACGGCCAACAAAGATGATTTTTCCACTGTAACAACAGGCGCAATCGTTACGAGCAATCAGACTGCGGGTGCCAATATTCAGCTATCCAGCACAATTGGGAACGTTTCTGGTCAAATCGTTGATCAAGTCGGAAATCCAGTAACAGGCAACAATATTCAAGTCCGCCTGCTGCATTCATCGGGTCAGCTGCTCAGAACATTCCTTGCAAATCCAGATGGAACATTCATCGTTTTAGGTTTAAGTCCGGGCAGGTATTTTATAAACGTAAGTGCGGACCAATACAGCTCGAATACAGTTCCAGTCGATGTGGTTGCGGGTGCAACGGTGCCAGTTACGGTGCCATTAAGCTTATTGCCGGCAACTGTAACCGGCCAAGTGGTCAATGCAAATTCGGGTGCACCAATACCAGGGTCTGTCATTTTAGTAACAACGGTAAACGGAATCTTTATCAACCGTTCGATCAGCGGCAGCAACGGGGAATTTTCCATCTCAAACATCCCGCCAGGTAATGTCATTATCAGTACATCTGCTGATAACTTTGGATCGAATACGGCTACGATTTTTCTTAATCCAAATGAAACAAAAAACATCACATTGCGTTTGTCGCCAACACCTGGATCATTGAGCGGATTTGTTACGGATGTCCGAACAGGTAATCCAATACCAGGAACGATCGTTATTGTTTCTACAGATACAGGTGCGATTATTACGACTGCTGTAGCAGATCAATTTGGTCAGTATTTAGTTCCTGATCTTAATCCTGGATCTTATAGAGCTACGGCAACAGCAGACGGATTCACAACAGATTTAGCTAGCTTTACCATTCAACCGAATGCAACGAGTGTTTTGAGCTTTGCACTTTCACCATCACCAGGTACAATTTCGGGTGTAATCAGTGACCGTCAGAGTGGTCAGCCGCTAGCAGGCGTATCCGTTATTGCAAGACTCTTATCATCGGCCGGACCTATAATAGGAACCACGTTGACAAACAGTGACGGACAGTATGCATTTGCTGCACTTTCGCCAAACTCTTATACCATTGTCGCGTCATTACAGGATTATGGTTCAGAATCAGCATCAACCGTTGTTCTGCCGAATCAGACCACAACAGTAAACATTCTGCTTACAAATAATCCAGGTTCAGTTACAGGTATTGTTACGAATGAAGAGACAGGCACTCTGCTTGCCAATGTTTTGATTCGCTTATTTACGAATACTGGTGTACTCATCACATCTGTATTAACAGATTCTGCTGGCCGTTATTTTATCAATGGTTTCTCAGCGGGACAATACAGGCTAGTAGCAGTAGATCCCCGATTTCAGAGGGAAGAAGTAACGTTTACGGTTGGACCAGGTGGAACTGCGTCTGTAAACATTGAACTAAATCAAATTTTGGGCAGAATTGCGGGGAAAATTACGGATGCTGAAACAAATGGGCCACTCGTAGGAAGTGTAGTCATTGTGTTCCGTACATCTGATACAGATCCAATTGCAAGGGCTATAACAGACAGTCTAGGAAACTATGTTGTTCCTGGCTTGCCACCTGACACGTATAATGTTGTGGGGACCGCGGTCAATTATGCGCGAAACTCTACAGGAGCTACTGTTACAGCTGATCAAACTACGATTACGAACATCTCGCTTATTCCGAACCCTGCAACCATTCGTGGAACAGTTCGCAGCACTTCTGGTGATCCGATAATAGATGCTACGGTAAAAATCGTAAACTTAAATGGAGTCGTTGCAGGAACAGCTTCTACAAGCTCGGACGGATCGTATGAAATTTCTAATATTGCAGCAGGGACGTACACACTTGTTGTTACAGCCCCAGGCTTCGCGAACTTTAACGGAGGAATTACCATTGGTCCAGGGGAAGTTCGGCCGAATGTCGACTTTACACTCGAACCAAACCCAGGAAATATTCAAGGGGTCGTAAGGAATGCCGAAACAGGTGATCCGGTTGTAGGCGCAGTTATTAGTGTAATTAATTCAATAGGTATCATTATTCGTACGACGACAACCGATTCAAGTGGCGCTTATTTGGCTTCAGGTTTAGCTCCAAACACGTATACTGTTAGTGCTGACAAGTTTGGTTTTTCTCCTAACACGGTTGGAGCCATCGTTAGAAGCAATCAAACAACAAATGCATCAATAAATATTTCTGTCATTCAAGGAGATATACAAGGTTCTGTTGTGGATGCAGCAGGAAATCCAATCGTAAACCGGCAGATTTCAGTAAGGCTAGCCAATACAAGCGGTGTTATTATTAGAACGGTCACTACAAATAACTCAGGACAATTCTCTTTCCTTGATGTAAGACCTGGGAGTTACTTGTTAATTGTCATCGCTCCTGGATATCAGTCAAAAACTGTACCGGTCAGTGTTGTAGCTGATGAATTAACTCAGGTAGTTATCAATCTAGCAACTGCCTTTGGAGCTGTACGTGGTACAGTTGTTGAAAGCGGTACAGAAACTCCTATTAATGGAGCAAGAATAACGGTAACGGATATAGCGAACATTGTGGTTGCAACGGGGATAACAGACAGCAATGGACAGTTCTTCATTACCAATCTGCCGCTAGGATCTCTAAATGTATCTGCTTCAAAAACAGGATTCGGAAGCGCAACAAACGGGGTCATCGTTCAGGACGGTCAAATCACGGAAACACGGCTAGAATTAGTGTCTGACCCTGGCGAGCTCACAGGTGTCATTTCTAACCAGCTTACAGGCAACCCAATCCCTGGTGCCTCTGTTCGAGTCATTGACAGCACACAAAGTACGGTCATTTCCATTTTGTCTGCTAATGACGGACGGTACTCTGTTTCTGGATTAGCACCGGGCCGCTATCAGGTGAATGTAACAGCAGTAAACTTTGATTCAAACTTAGCCGGGGTGTTCATCCTAGCTAATGAGACGACTATAGATAACGTAGCATTAAATCCAGATCCAGGGAGCTTAGCCGGAACCGTCACAAGTTTTACAACCGGTAAACCGATACCAAACGCCTCTATAGAGGTCCGTGCATTTGGTGTGGCAGGTCCAGTTATAGCTGTTACGGTAACGAATAATGAAGGTGAATATCGCGTAAACAGTCTTCCGCCAGGTGTATATACGGTTGTTGCAAATGCTATTGAATTTGGAACAGCAGAGGCCAGTGAAGAAGTATTCAGCAATCAGGTTAGCATTCAAGATTTACTACTGCTTTCTCAAATTTCAGCCGTTGGGGGAAGGGTGACGGATCAAGGTGGTCAACCACTAGCTGATACCCTTATAACTCTTGCAAAAGATGGAGCTTCAGTAGTCGTTCAGGTTCAGACCGATATTGACGGCCGTTATTTTATCGGTCATATTGATGCAGGTTCTTATACCATTGTTGCGATTAATTCAAACTTTCAGCAATCACTTCAAAGTTTTACTGTTGAACAAGGAAATACAGCAACGGTAAACTTTGTGTTAGCAGGCAACCCTGGAACAATTGCGGGTAGAGTAACAGACCGAAATACAGGTCTTGCAATTTCTGGTGCTGTAGTGTTTGTCTTTAACACGGATAGTGAGCCAATTACGAGTGATATAGCAGATGAAGATGGGAATTATTCCGTAACAGGTTTGGCACCTGGAACATATTCGGTCCGTGCAACGGCCACTCGATATGCTAGTGATGCAAAATTAATAGTTGTTACCGCTGGAGCAGTAACAACAGAAGATTATCAGCTTGTTGGAAATCCTGTAACGATTAGAGGCAGGGTGACTTCAGATACCAACTTGCTATTACAAGAGGTCATCGGCTCGGACAGCGATGTTTTAGGCATTCAAGCAAACGTACCAGCAAATGAAGCCGTCATTTTGGCTGCGTTCCCGGTCATTAATGCCGTGGTGTCTGTATTCGATGAAAATGGTCTAATCGTTGGCCGCGGAGCAACTGGACCAAACGGAAATTATGTAATCGGAAACTTGCCAGCAGGTACACTGACCGTAACGGGATCAGCTCCTGGCTATGCTGATCAATCAGAAGGCGTAACAGCCCTTCCTGGAGACGACTTAACGGTGAATTTTGTACTGGGCTCAGGATCTGGATTTGGTGCGCTAGAAGGAAGAGTAATCAATGCATTTACTAAACTGCCAGTTTTAGGTGCAGCTGTTGTCTTGCGAGATGGGGCGACAACCTTTGAAACGGTCTCTGGAGCAAATGGTGTCTTTGGTTTCGGAAGGCTAGCTCCGGGTGTTTATTCCATTACCGTTACTCAAAATGGATATAGAGTGTTCACAGGATCGGTGACGATTGTAGACGGTGAAACCACTGAGCTAACGATTAATCTTTTACCAAGCCAAGTACCAAATGGCGTGATTGTTATCATAAAAGGGAAGGCGCTCTGTATTCCAGGAAGTACGTGTCCAACCATTTTTACACTTCTAAGTATCGATCGAAATTCAGGTTGTGCAGTATTAGTCTATTTTGCTGACAGTCCAGGAGGTTCGGTTCGACGAACACTTGTTATTGGTTTGGATTGTGCTACTCTAGTAAATTACTAAAATACTAATTAAAGAGAGATTGACCTGCACGGCAATTTGCTAGTGCTAACGGTCAATCTCTTTTATTGATTAGCGTAATTTGTTATGCGAGAACCGACTTGTTTTTTGGGGGAGGGTATATGGATGTCTGATGTTTGTCGAACTATGGCAACTCGCGGGAATATGGGGAAAACCCGCGGGATTATAGCCAAATCTCGCGGGAATAACTTCAAAATTTCAGGAATTAATTTAAGAATTTCTTGAATTAACAGCAATATACCCCGTGAGGTATAGGTTGAGTCCCGTTTTAAGAGCAGAAAATATACTTTTTTATGGACTAACTGCGGGTTCAGTTACCGTCAGTGTACGGTTGTACGTATTCATGTTTACATTTACGCCGAGTGGTACCGCTGCTTTATAAAATCCATGCGCACTTGCAAGGTTTACCATCAATGGCTTTCCTAGTGGAACGATGAATTCATCGATAACATTTTCGTACGTTTTCCCGTAAGCAGGCTGGCATTCCGTGCACTCTCCCATGATGATTCCGATACAATCGTCAAATTTTCCTGCGATCTTCAGATGATTTAAATATCGGAAAATCGTATTAACGGGTTCATGTGTATCTTCCAAAAATAATATCTTTCCCTTTGTGTCAATTTCATATGGTGTTCCTAAACTTCCTACAAAAGAAGTAAGGTTCCCGCCAACAATTGACCCCGTAACATTGCCGGCTACTTTACTGATGAGGGGCATTTCTGGCGGATTATTAATCGTCCACGGTGCAGTTAATTGTGTAACGCTATTGAAAAATTGGTTATAGTTATAAGGGGGCGTTCCTTGACGGAAATCTAAGAGCATTAGACTTTGAAACGTAACAAGATCAGCAAATTGATAAAGGACATTTAGTAATATGGTGATGTCACTATAACCCGAAATGATCTTTGGGTTTCTCTTAATAATGTTGAAGTCCAGAAAGGGAAGAATGCTGGCAACTCCAACACCGCCTCTAGTAGGCAGAATTAATTTCACTTGCGGGTTTTTAAACATGTTCATTAAATCTGAAGCCCGTTGCTCTGGAGTCCCAGCTAAAAATCCATTAGCGGCGTATACATAGTCTCCCACCACGACTTGAAATCCCATGTTTCTTAATGTATTGATTCCTTCATTAATAATGTTTGCTTCTAGCGGGCTTCCTAATGTTACAATTCCGATCGTGTCGCCCCGTTGTAATTGACGCGGTTTCATTGCCATACATACAGCTCCCTCCATCGAACCATAAAACCTCTTACCATTATATTTTTTTTGGGAGGAAGGTATGAAAAAAACGTCCAGATGAAGTTCCTGAACGTTTTTTATGTGTGTTTTTATCAGTAAGGCTTGTCTTGATAAAAATAATTCGGCTTTACGATTTCGTTTTTATAAGGCTTATGAAAGATGTGGGTAGTTGCAGGAGACATCGGCGGAATGAGCCATGCCCAGTTTCCGGTTACTTTACGGCCACTCTCGGTTTCTTTTTCTTCAAACTTCTTAAACTGCTGCGCTGCCGTATGATGGTCGACGATACTAACACCTTCTTCTCTAAAGGAATGCAGCACGGCAATGTTTAGTTCCACAAGTGCTTTATCTTTCCAAAGCGAGATGGAACTTTTCGTATCGAGGTCCATCAGTGATGCGATCTGTGGCAGCATGTTGTACCGGTCTTCATCTGCTAAATTCCGTGCTCCAATCTCAGTTCCCATATACCACCCGTTAAAAGGGGCTGCCGTATAGCGAATGCCGCCAATTTCAAGTGACATATCTGAAATGAAAGGGACACCGTACCATTTGAGCTGCAGATCTTGAAACCACTCGTATTCCGGATGGCGAATTTCGACTTCTAAAGTAATTGCTTCAGGCAGTTCAAAGAATTTAGGAGTGTCGTTGTTTAATTGAATCACGATTGGAAGAATATCAAATTTTCCGTATTTAGGCTCCCATCCTAATTCCATACATTTTTTCGTGAATTCAATGGATGCTGGATCACCAATCACGCCATCTTCTAATGTATACCCCGCGTAACGAATCATCTGGTGGTTCCAGATACGAACTTGGTGATTCTCCACTTTTGGTGAAAAAATCGTAATGGTTGGACGGATGCGCCCGTGATTAGTGGCGTACTCCATGTGCTCAATAATCGCTTGAAAGATGTCTTCTTCTGTTTCCAGATGTCGTTTATCAAATGTATGCATTTGATCCCAGAACAATCTTCCAATACAGCGATTGCTGTTCCGCCAAGCGACTTTCGCTCCGAACTCTAATTCAAAAGGTTTGTGTTTGTAAGTACCATTTTCAAGAATCTCGCTCGTAATCTCATTGATTCTTTCATGGATTTCTTCTTGTGTTTTATTTAACTCCTGATAGCAGGAAGTGATAAATTCTCTTGCTTCTTGTAAAAGATTGGTTTCCAAAGTAAAGCCCCCAACAAAATAAGTGTATTATTATAATAGCCGAGTTTAAGCCAAAATACCGCTCGGAAGTGTTACAAAAAACGTACATGAACCATTGGAGGAATGAAGATTGAGGGCTCCGTACCAAGTTTTGGTTATACCTTATCGAATAATAGGAAGTTATGTTGAATATGCCATATTAAAAAGAGCGGACCTTAACTATTGGCAAGGGATTGCTGGTGGTGGTGAAGGAGGAGAAACGCCTGTTGAAGCAGCAAGACGTGAAGCATTTGAAGAAGCGGGTTTAGGCGCGGAATGCAGGTTGATGGCATTAGATTCCGAAGCATCACTCCCGGTCGAACATGTTGTGGGTCATTATTTATGGGGTGAGGACGTATATGTTATTCCTGAATACTCATTCGGTATGGAAGTGTTGAATGATGAGTTAACGCTCTCCAGGGAGCACTCTACTTACAAGTGGGTTGATTATGAAGAATCATTGACCTTACTTAAATGGGATAGCAACAAAACAGCACTGTGGGAACTAAATGAAAGAATTAATAATCGGAATACAGAAAAGGAAATTAATGCTAATATAAATACAAAAATAAAAGAATGAGGTTTTAGCGATGAATAGTAAAAATTGTTTAATTTGTGAGCGTATTGAAATGATTGAAAACAAAACAAATCCTTATTTTGTTGCTGAATTAGAAACAGGTTATGTGGTCATAGGAGATCATCAGTATTTTGAGGGATACAGTCTTTTTCTATCTAAACACCATAAGACAGAACTTCATTTTTTGGAGAAAGAAGTGAAAAATAATTTTTTGATAGAAATGAGTCAAGTGGCTGAAGCCATTTATAAGGCCTTCAATGTTGAAAAGTTAAACTATGAATTACTCGGGAATGGAGATTCGCATCTACACTGGCATCTGTTTCCCCGAAGAGAAAATGATTCACCAGTAAAGGGTCCTGTCTGGTGGGTAAATCGTGAAGAGATGTTCTCGGAGGAAGTAAAGCCTTCTAGTGAAAAACTTGAAGAGATGAAAACGAAACTATATGAGGAATTGATAAAAATTACTCCTATTAAAAGAAGTTTCGAAGAGTGAGTCTAGTCGTGTCGTCTACTTTGAAAGTGTCGAAAATTAGCGAATGGCCTTTATTTCTTCAAAACAACTTAATGAGTCATTAAATAGACTTAATTTTTTCATTTTAGACTTAATTCATACCGCTATAGACATATTTCACCTCTGCTTACGTTTCATTGGGTAACAGAATGTTTTTATAGTACCCCCAACTTGATTTTTGTTATAAAACGAACATTTAACTTAAAAGTGCATAATATAGTTAAGATTTTAGTTGAATTTATGAATAAATATTGTTATATTATCAAAGTAACATACATAAAAACGAATTACTCGTATATGCTCGGTAATATGGTCTGAGTGTTTCTACCCGGTTCCCAATGAAAGAACTGGACTACGAGTTGAAGTAACAGGCTGACAAGTTATCCTTTTTATTTGATCAGTTATGATTTAGCAATTTTCTCTTGCTTAAAGATACTTTAACTCTGTTAGTCTAGAGGTAGGATCATCTACATTCTCTAGACTATTTTTATTGAGTATATTCTAGTGATCCGTGACATCTGGAGGGTAATAGACATTGAAAAAATACGGATTATTAGCAATCGCAGCGGTTTTATTTCTATCCGCATTAGCTGGATTCAATTTCAACCAAACAGCATCTGGAAAAGAAAAAGCAAAACAACCGATCATCATTCAAGGGCCAATGCCGATCGAGGCTGAAAACTTTGCCAAACGCCTAAAGAACGTAAAAGAAGAAAAGTCTGGAAACTTTGTTTTTTATAAAGGAACACTAAATAATTATCCCGTAATTGTTGCAAAAACAGGTAAGGGTATGGAAAATACAGCTGCAGCTACAGCGATTGCAATCGAAAAATTTAAACCTGCCGCAGTCATTAATCAAGGTACATCTGGAGGACACGATCCAAATTTGAATGTTTTTGATATTGTTTTAGGAAAAAGGACGGTTAATCTTGGTTCTTTAAAGACGCCTCACAAAGAATCTAACGAAGGAATTCACCCTACATCATGGATTCCAATGGACCTCATGGCATCGGAAGGAAGTGCGGGGGAAGATCCGAACGCAGAAAAAGCACGCTACTTTGAAGGCGATGCAACACTTTTAAAAGCTGCTCATGCAGTTAAAGAAAAGTATACAAAAGGGAAAGTTGTAGAAGGGACGATTGGTTCTGCAGACGTATGGAACAATGAAGTTGACCGTATTAAATGGTTCCATGAGAACTTTGGAACTTCTGTTGAAGAGATGGAAGGTGCATCAGCTGCACAAATTTCTAAAGCTTATGATGTGCCGTTCCTAGGCATACGTGTACTTTCCAACAACAAAACAAATGGCGGGCAATATGATCCTACAACCGCAGCAGCCAATCAAGATTATGTATTCGAAGTGGTTAAGAAATACATCTCTATGACCAAAAATAAATAAGGTAAGGAAACCCCGCTAACCGAAATTTAGCGGGGTTTATTTTTCTAAAATAGCCTTATTGAATTTTTTAAGCAGATGACCAAACTGCTCTCGTTCTTCATCTGTCCAATCATCTGTAAGTACTTCAAAACGATCGAGTCGAGCTTTTTTGTACTCGTTAAAATCTTCTGTACCTGATTTTGTTAGTTGGAGGAAGTAAGCACGACGATCCACATGATCTGGAACTTTGTACACATATCCCTTTTTCTCAAGTGATGCAGCTTGTCGACTAACAGTAGATGTATCGAGCTGTAGTTTTTCAGCGAGCGTCTTCACACCAAGAGGTCCATGAACAGATAATTGGTGCAGAAGGAGGTAGGCTGATCTATCTAGATTACCGATTTTGTTTTTGGATGTGATCGAAGTGACGCGCCTTACAAGGACAGCCATCTCAAGTTCGATCTTTTCGAGTATGGAATTTTTCATTGTTTTTGCCACCTTTGTATACAAAACTCTATCAACATGATAACCGATTCATGCACGATTCAACAACAGAATCATAATTTGACAGCTAAGTAGTTGTACTATACAATTATATAGTTGTATTATACAATAAGTTGCATTGGTAATAAAATATAAAGGAGATGTGAGAATGTCTACAAACACACAAAGTGTTGGTGGAGCTAAGGTTTCCGGAGTTTCGCTCGATAAACAAAGTTTATTTCATCAGCCGATCTCCGTATGGGCTGTTTTTTTCGCTTGTATAACAGCTTTTATGGGAATGGGCTTAGTAAACCCAGTTTTACCATCTATTGCTGAAAATCTTCAAGCATCACCAAGTGAAGTGACGTTACTTTACACGAGCTATAACGCAGTGATGGCTTTTGCCATGCTAATCACAAGTACGGTTTCTTCTAGACTTGGAAATAAAGGAACGCTATTGACTGGAGTATTTATTATAGCGACTGTATCTGCACTAGGAGGCTTTGCTGATAACATTTGGACATTAGTAGGTCTTCGAGCAGGTTGGGGACTAGGTAATGCACTATTTGTAGCAACTGCATTGGCTGCGATCGTATCCCTTTCAAGCAGCGGAACAGCTAAGGCTATTATTTTATATGAAGCAGCAGTTGGTTTAGGAATATCAATTGGGCCTTTACTCGGGGGTACACTAGGTAGTATTTCTTGGAGATCTCCTTTCATAGGAGTCTCAACCCTCATGATTCTTGCATTCATGATTCTTTTGGTATTGATGCCTAAACCCAATGTACAGACAGTAGTGAAAAAGAAACGGACACCTTTATCTGCACCGTTTAAAGCCATGAAGCATCGTTCACTTCTCGTACTAGGAATTGTTGCAGCACTATATAACATAGGATTTTTTACAATCATGGCTTACGCGCCCTTTGTTTTAGGGTTACATCCTAAGGGACTCGGTTATGTGTTCCTAGGTTGGGGGACGTTGCTAGCGATCACTTCTGTATTTATGGCACCGAAGTTAGAAAGAACGTTCGGAACTGTAAAATCTATGGCGATCATGCTTTTGTTATTTGTAGCTGACCTTGTAATCATGGGTTTATTCACTTCAACTCAATGGGTGATTATTTCAGCGATCGTTTTTGCTGGAGCAATATTAGGGAATACGAATACCTTAATTACAACAGCTGTTATGGAAGCTGCGCCTGTTGAACGATCGACTGCATCAGCCGCGTATAGTTTTCTGCGGTTTTTAGGAGCGGCGATCTCACCTTACATGGCGGCAAAACTTGCTGAAATCTTCAATCCACATCTACCGTTTTATGTAGCAGCTGGATTCGTCTTGTTATCTATCGTTTTCATCGGTTGGAACTACAAACATCTAGCACACGTAGATCGAATGGATACCGCACATTAATAATAGTAGAGAAAAAGCCTGCTCAGCGACTTGGAGCAGGCTTTTTTGATTGTTGGGATAGATGAATCCACGAGTTTCAGGCTTGAATCCACAAATTTAAGCTTTAAATCCACGAGTTTTGATCCTGAATCCACAAATTTTTGCTGTTTATCCACGAGTCTACAATCCTCGACACCGTTCGACTCGATTGAATGTGACTTTGATCAAGCACTTATTGCTCATACTAAAGAAAAAGGTTCGGAATTATCCCGAACCTTTTTTCTAATTTAATATAAAAATTCCAACTAACGAGTAGACGATGACGGTAGAAAACAGAATCGTCATATGGATTAGAGAATAGATAAAGAGAAGCTTTGCCCATTTCTCAGAATCCTTGTTTTTCTTATAGCCGTATATGCTCAACACGAGCCACCCAACATTCATAAGAAGTGCCACTAACGTTAAGCCTAGGCTTAATGGCAGGAACAAAAAGCTTGTTAAACTCAATAACACTAGATAGATGTTGGTTTGTGTATAGGTTCTTTTTACCCCTTTTACAACAGGTAGCATCGGTATACGAGCTGCCTTATACTCATCATGTCGGCGAATGGCGATGGCATAAAAGTGAGGCATCTGCCAGATAACCTGAATAATGAACAGTGCAGCGATTGCTGGATGTGTAAGCGTCCCTGTCATTGCTGCCCAACCGATAAGGGGAGGCATGGCACCAGAAATACTACCTACCTCAGTGTTATAGATCGTTCTTCGTTTCGTCAACATGGTATAGGGAACGACATAAAAGAAAAGTCCTAAGAAACCTAATAGTGCCGCAAGCGGTGTGGTGAACGCAAGAGCGACTATACCGAGCATAGCCATTATACTAGCGAGTGTAATAGCAAATTTCGTATCGATCTCACCTGTAACCGTAGGTCGATTCTTTGTTCTTTCCATGATCGCATCAATATCACGATCATATACATTATTAAACGTACCAGCAGCACCAATTACTAAAATTGTACCGATCAATGCGAATAAAACATCGAGTAACTTTGTGCCAGGATCAATATCGTACGTATATAATGCCAGCGTAAGTCCGGCAAACATAGGAACGAGGTTAGATTTGATGATTCCCGTTTTTACTGTTTGCGACAGAATTGCTGAGCGTTTTTGTTTTTCTACTTTTAACGTTTTTTCCATACTATAAGACACCATCTTCACAATAATTCTCTCTCTATATTATCCATATAGTGTAACCTTAAATCCACTTCTATTAAAGCACTAAATGAATTCCCAGTTCAAATAATAGAACACGTTAAGACACTTTACACAACGGTTTTGTGAACGTTCTGTGAGGTTTATGTGATAGAAATGTGATACAAACGCTTACGAAGCTTATGGTCACTCGAATTCTGCCTTTTGCTTTTTGTTACCGATGTAAATATATCGAAGCGCAATTAACATCAATAATATAGCGAGCAATCTCTCCCAAGTAAATGGGACGGATAGTCCTCCGAAAAATCCAAAATGATCAATAACCATACCAGCAGAAAGCTGTCCGATGACGGTTGCAATGTTAGTAGCGATGACTCCAATGCGTGGTACAGCAACTACTGTTAAAAATAAGTAACCAACACCGAACCAAACAGCTGCCAGCTGCCACTTAGGCGCTTCAAAGACCTTTAATATGTTACCTTCACCAAAGAAAAGAATAAGAATGGCTAATAGGAGCGCACCTGAGAAAAAGGTTAAAAACGCAGCTTCATACGTACCGGATTTTCTGCTGAACGCTCCATTGATAGAAGATTGAGCACTAAGCAATATACCGCCTATGACTGACCCTAGAAGAATTAATATGTGCATGTTGTTATCCCTTCCTTCCTAAAAAATGAGTAGCAGTGAGATTGTCATGAGCGTTACTGCAATGAGTTTTTCTTTGTTAACGCGAGCTTTTGAACTTCCAAGCCAGCCTTTGTGCTCGATAAGTATGCTCATAGCCATTTGACCGATGATGACGGAAATCATTGCAATGCCTACGCCAACAATTGGTATCGCTATGATTAAGATTGTTAGATAGATGGTACCTAGGACACCACCAGAAAGTTCCCACTTTGGGGCTTGAAACGTATAAGGGAGAAAGCCTTTACCTAAGAACAGAACGACGATTCCAAGAATAATGGCACCAACAAAAAAGTTGTAAAAGCTGCTTTCTAATTTTCCGATCGTTTTGCCAAGTTCTCCATAGATCGCTCCTTCAACACTAAGGGAGACTCCGGCAAGTAGTGCTAATAGATAAGTCCATATCTTCATAAAAAAAACTCCTTCATATTTACATATTTAAAATTATCGATATAAAAACAAAAAAAGAAGAACCTATAATTCTTCTTTCAGATAGGTAGCTAACTGTTGAATGTTTCTTTCGTTTCTCCGATAGTACGTCCATTTGCCATGACGCTCTGATTCAAGCAAACCTGCTTTCTGCATCATCGATAAATATTGGGATACAGTAGATTGCGAAAGATTCGCTTTTTCCTGTATATCTCCCACACAGATACCGCCTTTCTCATTAATCGTTTTAGATAGATGAGCAGTAGGTTTATCAAAGTGTTGCTGTGGATCTTTGAGCCATTTCAGAATATCGAGGCGAATGTCGTTGGAAAGCGCCTTAAATACATCGATAGGATTGTTCATGATTTATACACTAATCGGTTTTTCTCGATATGTCAATTTGTATACACTCGTTAAAACTGGAAAAAAATGAAACTGATCAGAAATATGAATCGTATTATCAAGTAGAAACCAAATAGGAGGGAAGTAAGATGGAATCCATTTTATCGATTTTAGTCCTCGTTACGTTGATTTTCTCTATTACATATGTCATTCGTCAAAGGCGGATTCAAGGAATAACAGGTCTGAGGACAGCATTAACATCAATCTGTTTTTTCTTGATCGCGGTAGTGAATCTTTTAGCCTACTGGTTTGATTTCCTTGGGATATGGAGCTGGGGAAGTTCGGTTGTATTGTTACTGTTAGGGGCTTATTTCACAAAGTATTTAAGAAGAATTGAGCAAGCTTAAAGGCATATAACAAGGAAGGTGAAAAGAGTAACTTTTTAAGGTGAAAAGGATTTATAGTCCATTAAATTGGGTAATGAAAGAAATCCATATTTAGTAATAATGGCAAAAGCTGAAAAATAGAGAAGATCCGGAAGGCGACTTGAAATGAGAAAACATATGGGCATCGTATCACTATTAATACTTTTATCCACTTTACTTATTTTGCAATTCATTATTGAAAATCATTTAAGTGAAACTGGGTTTATCATTCTACTAATTGGGGTTGTATTAGCGTTTTTTACAGCTTTAATTAGTACAAAAGGATTTTGGAGAACTACTGCTTTTAGTGGTATCGGTTTGTTCTTTCTTATCTTTATTTTTGGAGTGTTATCTTTTATCGGGGTAATATAAGTCTTTCTTTTATATCGTATAATAAGATATAATCTTAATTAACGATAAAAAAGAGGTGTTTATTATGCTTAATTCGTCAAAGTTAAACCAATATTGGACAGACATCTATTTTCACTTGCACTATCCACACGGAGAGAAAATTACTCATCAAGTGGTACGAATACTACAATTAATTGAAAAGAAAGATAGGGTAGTTGTGAATGATGTAGCAACTTACCTCAAAATCTCTCACAATACTGCTTCTGAACATGTTAAGCGAATGATTCATAAAAATTACATAGAAAAGAAACGCGATCTGGAGGATGAACGAAAAGTTATTCTTCAGTTAACGGATATTGGGAAAACGGTACTGCATGAGAATACGAGTCTAGATGAAGAAAAGTTGAATCGTGTTTTTAGTAAGATGGACGAAGTTGAAATAGAGTTAATCACGAATGCCTTTAAACTGCTAAGTGAGCGATCGAAATCATGTATGTAATTATGAAAATTCTAATATCTGCAGGAGTTATTGCAGCTGTTACCGAAATTGCTAAAAGATTTCCTAGCTTTGGCGGAATCGTGGCTGCTCTTCCACTTGTAAGTTTATTAAGCATTATCTGGCTTTATGTGCAAGGAGAGCCAACTAAAACGTTAAGTAAATTTGCTCTTGGCGTTTTATGGGGATTTCCGGCAACTGCCGTTCTATTAGTGATTGTTTATATTTCTTTAAAGCACTCCTTCTCATTAATCACCTGCTTAGGATTAGGTATAAGCGGTTGGTTAGTATGTATTTTGCTTCAAGAGGTAGCTATGAAGTTCATAAAAACAATAATCTGAATACCAGATATTTATTTTCGTAAAGAGGTGAAAGTATGCAAAATACAAGTCTCCCCACTAGATTAGGAAAACCCGCTGAAAGAGCTTTGACATCTGCAGGCATATCTTCAATCGAGCAACTAACAGATTGGAGGGAATCAGATCTTAAGAAATTACACGGAATAGGTCCGAAAGCAATGGGACAGCTTCTAGCAGCACTGCAAGAAAGAGGACTGTCTTTCAAGAAATAGCACACTGTTTTATATAAAAAGGAGAACGCTTACATGTTACAGACTACACTTGAAAAAGCAACAGTTAACGATGCAGAACAATTAACAGCCATTATGAAGAAAACCTTTGATTACGAAGCGGAAAAGTGGCTTTCGAATCGAGACATCATTGATTACAATATCCAGCCGCCTGGATACACATCCATTGAAATGACCAAATATATGATTAGAGAGTTAGAATATTTTAAAGTAATGTACGATGGTCTACTTGTTGGAGGAATCATAGCCACAATCTCAGGAAAGTCATACGGCAGGATTGATCGGATTTTTATTGATCCAGAACATCAAGGTAACGGGATTGGATCTACAGTTATCATTTTGATAGAAAAAGAATTTCCATTTGTAAGAGCTTGGGATCTTGAGACGTCGAGCAGACAGCTTAATAACCATCACTTTTATAAAAAGTTGGGTTATGTTGTGACCTTTGAAGGTGAAGAAGAGTATTGTTTTGTAAAAAATATTAAGCAATCGTTGCAACATGATAGTTTGTTGACGAATCAAAATTTATCTTATCAGCAATTTGAAGGCTCTGATTTAAGTCACTCTGAATATTACCAAGTTACGATGGAAGGCAGTTCGGTGAGTAATAGTAATGTAAGTCATATACATATGAGCAATTGCAATTTAAGTCATTCTAAGTTTCAAAATATTAACTATAGGAAAACGATGTTTGCCGATTTGAATTTATCAGATAGTGAATTCATTTATGTAACGTTAAGTGGTGTGCAATTTACAGATACGAATCTGGGTGACATAGCGAAACCTCTTGTATTTAATAGGTGCGATCTTACTGGTTCAAAACTAATAAATTGTGACCTCAAAAATGTTGAGATTGAAAAAAGTGAAATTAGTGGTATGAAAATTGATAACATTCCTGTTGAAGAATTGCTTCAATTATACTATCAAACTAGTAAAAACTAAGACCCTTCTTTAAAAGACGATAGGAGATGAACAAATGATTCAGCAACTTAACGGTCAAGAAATTGAAATTAGAGGCAAAAAGTTATATGTAGAACGTTACGGTGATGTTGATAAACCAGCCATCCTTTATCTTCATGGTGGTCCTGGGGAAGGGTGTCATGATTTTTCCTTCCATCAAGCTGAAAGATTAGGGAAGCACTTCAATCTTATTTTAATAGACCAAAGGGGAGTGTGCCGTTCTGAAAACATAGAAAAGGACGAACCTTTTGGATTTCAAGATTTGATTAGTGACTGTGAAACTCTCCGTGAATACTTACATATAAAAAAGTGGTCATTGATCGGTCATTCCTTTGGGGGCTTTTTAGCTCTAGCTTATGTTAGGAAGCATCCCGATTCTATAGAGAAAGTCATTTTTGAAGGACCTACCTTTGATTTTGAGCTAACATCTCGAAGTCTTATTAGAAAGACTGCTCATTTACTTAAGAAGTATGGGAAACATGTAGGATACGAAAAAGGATTACTGCTCGCTGAGGGAGATCATACCATTCGTGAATTAACAGAAGAATATATGAAGTTGAGTGATGAGTTAGGTGAAAATCGTATGGAGATCTATCGACATAATCATAATAACCCAACTGATTATTATTCATTTTATTCTAAAGAAGATTGGGACGAATTTTATGACCGTTCAGAGCGCCACTACAACTTATTAAGAGAAGAAGGCAAGATATTTGATTCTTTGCTGAATGAGATTCAATTTGTGAAAAATCCAATGTTATTACTCGTTGGAAAATATGATGCTTGTACGTGTGAAAAACATTTTGAGGTGTTCGAGCGATATGCTATTAACGGAGAAATCTTTATCTTTGCAGAAAGTGGTCACACTCCTCATTACGAGGAATCAGAGAAGTTTAAGCAAGTTGTCATAGAGTATCTACAGTCTTAGTAAAAGGAAGACCATGTTTTTTATGTGGTCTTCCTTTTTCAATTTTATCTTATAGACCACTCTTTTGCTTTGTATAAGTTTTCAATGATGGTTTGTGGAAGATGTAATTTTAATTCTTCTTGTGTTACCCACTTATAGGCTGAATGTTCTTCTGATAGCTGAACTTCGTAAGTGTCAGCTTGACATAAATAGGTTAGTAAAACGACTTTTCGAGTGGGGTCTGTAAAAAAGGTTGTTGCATAAAGAATGTGATCCACTGAAATGACAAGTCCTGTTTCTTCATTTATTTCGCGAATTAATGCCTGTATGATCTCCTCTTCAAACTCTATTTTTCCACCAGGACATTCCCAAGTACCTGCTCCAATTTCATCTTCATCCGAACGTTTAACAATCAAAAATTGATCTTGGTGCATAATTAATCCTTTTACCACAACATGTATTTCACTTTCTCCGTTCATGTTTTCTCTCCATATCTTATAGAATTATTTTCCTTTTTATAGTAGCATAGGATATACAATTTTTAATCGTTAGAGGTGGAGCAATGAAACTCGTATTATTATTTGGCCCACAAGCGGTTGGAAAGATGACTGTGGGACATGAGTTAGAGAAGGTCACAAAGTTAAAGCTCTTCCATAATCACATGACGATCGATCTTGTTACGCCATTTTTTGAATATGGTTCTGAGGATGGGCGTAGACTGGTACACTTATTTCGTTCAGAGATCTTTCAGGCATTTGCGAAGAGCGATCAATATGGAATGATCTTTACATATGTTTGGGCGTTCAATTATAAGGAAGATTGGGAGTTTGTTGAAAGTATTTGTCAGGTATTTGAAAAGGAGGGAGCAGAGATCTATTTTGTAGAACTTGAATCTGAATTAGAGACAAGGCTCCAGAGAAACGTAACACCGCATCGCCTCGAACATAAGCCTTCTAAACGAGATCTAGCATGGTCAGAAAACGACGTAAGAACCTCAATGGAAAAGTATAGATTAAATTCTTATGAAGGCGAGATAAAAAAGAAAAATTATCTTCGTATCAACAATACTATTTTAGATGCGCACGAAGTAGCTAAACTTATTCAATATACATTTAAACTATAGTTATCATGAATAAGTTAAACTCCTCTTCTAATCGTTAAAGATTCAAGGAGAGGAGTTTTCTGTTTATACACCTTATTCATTTTCCCAGTTAAGAGGAGGCTTGTTTAATTGTGGCTTGTATCCCAATTCTTTTGACGCAGCCACTATGAACTCTTTTCTAAAAAAGAAGCTTCTATGGTATACAATTTTGTTATTTTCGACTTCTTGGTATTGAATATCGTGTACAAGCTGACCTTGTTCTGACTCAGCTAAGACGACAATGACATGTTTACCCCATAGCTCACATTCAATAGCATGATGACCTGGTAAGCCGTATGCTAGTGATCCATTTATGATTTCATCCTTATTTACTTCTAAAAACCCTAAAGATGCTTCGTAATGAGCTTGATCACTTATGAGTGATAGCATTCCTTCAAGATCGCCATGATTAAATGCATTTAAATAGGCTTGTATAATCTTTGATTTTTGAGATGACCTCTCAAACTTTGGTTTAACAGATTGATGAATAGTGTTTTGTAACTTGTGTTTCGTCCTTCTTACTGAGGCATATACAGCACCAGGTGTTGTTCTTACGATACTAGCAACTTCATCGGCCTGAAAACGGAAAATCTCCAAAAGAAGAAACACGGCTGTTTGTCGCGGGGTAAAAAGGTCATCTAACTTTAGAAGAGCTTCTTCTAACTCTAGACCGTCCGTGAATTCCTCAAATGCTTCATTTTCTTCCGATAGAACGCCCAGTGTTCGTTTTTCTTTCCTGCAGAGGTCGATCCATGTATTTGTTGCAATCCGAAATATATATGATTTTAGGTTGGTAGGATGCCACCTTGTATAAAGTCCTCCTAGTACTTTAAGCATCGTCTCTTGATACAAATCCTCACCATCCCAAGGTGAACCAGTAAGATATCTGCAATAGTTCCACAGCGCTTCACTAAAATCACTCATTTCTTCATCAAGTCTTTGTCGTATTTCATTCGACTGTGTTTGAAGTGTATTTGTTGACTGAGACATGGTTAAAACTCCCTTCTTTTTTTCGTTCACTATGTACAACGAATATCATACTGAGAATTATACGCTTTTTTGGTAATTTTTTTAAAATAAATTGTGTTATGGTTAACTTGGATAAAAAACACAAGTTTATGGTGTGAAGGAGAAAACGATATGCAGAGAGTATTAACAACTTTAAAGACCGTTGAATCAAGTCAAGTAAGTATAAGCATCTATTCAACTAAACAAAAAGAGGTTGTTTGTTCATTTAACCCTGACTTAATTGTTCCACTAGCCTCAGCCGCGAAAGTAATCCTTGGATCCTGTATAACAAAATGGGTGGAGAGAGGATTGTTTCATTGGAGTGACTTAATCGAGGATTTTCAACTTGATAAAGAGGAGAACAGCACCGTTTTATTTCCACATTTTCAAGGTAGAATGTCTTTGTCTTTAGGCGATCTTGTTGAAGTGATGATCGCTTGTCACGACAGTAAAGCAGCTGATAGCGTTGTGAAATTTTGTGGAGGATGGGAGAAAGTAAATAGAGAGCTAAGGAGAGAGTATAAACACATAAATGTAACCTCTAATCCACGAGATGTTGAAAACCGAGGAGAACTTGGTGAAGTGCTTCAAGTTTTGAAAACGATATTTGAAGGGTACCAAGTTCACCCTCAATTGTGGTTACCAGTAATGAATGGTCTAGTTCGCCCTGGAGATCATCTTGATGGAATTCCACACCATATGTTGAATCATATGAGCGGAGGTTTAGAGAATTTAGTAGTGGATATAGGGATTTTAGGAGAATTTCATCAATATCCATTGCTCTATGTTCTAGGAGTTAATGATATTCCAAATCGTTATATGAATACTTTTTCTGATAAAAGAATAGTAGAGTCTATGAAGTTGTTGTACCAGGAATACACCATTCAAAGAAAAGAACAGATGATTTAAGGAGAGATATGATGAGTTACAAACTTCCTGATCTATTTATTGAACACATTAAAGGTGTTCATGGAGAAGAAGCTAGTGAATGGCTGAATAATTTTGAAGGATTAATCGCTGACTGCGAAGAGATGTATGGATTACACATTCAACAACCTTTCAATCTTTCCTATAATTTTGTTGCTCCAGCCACAACAAGTGATGGAAGTGAGGTAGTTTTGAAAGTTGTGGTTGATCAAAAGGAATTTGAAGCTGAGCTACGTGCACTTAGGCTTTTGTCAGGTGAAAGTACTGTTAAAGTGTTAGCGTTTGATAGAGAACGTGGCATTATGATTCTTGAACGAATACAGCCAGGACAAACATTAGCAGAAATAGAAGATGATAGTAAGGCGACTTTAATTGCTGCCAATGTAATGAAGAAGTTAATAATTCCTGCTCCAGTTGATTCTAATCTTTCGACTGTTCTTGATCGTGAATATAGTTTGAAACGAATTTATCAAAATTACACTAGTTATCAACCTGTTTCAAAAGCAACCATAGAAGAGGCATTGTTCATTACTGAAAAATTAAACACGTCTATAGACAAACCCTATTTGCTTCATGGGGATCTTCACCATTACAATTTACTGGCAAATGGAGATTCTTGGACGGTAATTGATCCTAAGGGTTTGATCGGAGACCGTGAGTATGAGGTTGTCCAATATTTGTTGAATAAATTACCTGAACAAGAAGTGGAAGAAATAACAGAAAAACGAATTGATATTTTTGTAGATGTAATGAATTTGAATAGAGAACGAGTTTTGTTAAGAGGCTATTCACATGCTGTGTTAGCTACTTGTTGGACAATTGAAGATGGCAATATAAATGATGACTTTTTAAAAACCATTCAAGTCTTCAAAAACTTGTTGAGGAAATACATAAATAAAGACGCACTTCTCTAGCGTGAGAAATGCGTTTTTTATCAAACCACTCTTATGACAACGCTCCCATTCTTACGGCCGGTTTCAACATATTCTTGGGTTTTTGAAACATGGTCTAGCTCATAATAACGTTCGATGACGGGTTTCATTTGACCTGATTCAATTCGTTCTTTTATGAATTGTAGATAATGTGAATTAATGGAGGACAGCTTATGAATATACTGAAAAATTTTTTTAAACACTTTTAGATAGTTTTTTCACGGCAATTGCTATTGTTTTCATACAATATCTGTATGAACGAATGAAGTACAAAGGTACACCACTGAAACGAACTGGACTATTAATGATTGAAGTAATCATTTTTACGCTGATACCATTTTATTGAAGTGAATTATTTAATTAGTGGGTGAAAAATTAAGCAAGCTTACGGAAAGTATCTACTTTATATCTTTGAACATAAATTGAATGTTTTTATAGAATGCTGGAAGCTAGGACTTTTTGTTCAAGCGTTTACACATGATCTATCTAAGTTTCATCCAGCTGAGTTTTTTACATATACTAAGAAGTTTTATTCAGATGAGAAGCCGAGTAAAGAGGAATGGCAATATGCCTGGCTTCATCATCAACATCACAATAAACATCATTGGAATTATTGGGTGGTCGATCAGCTTAAAAAAGAAGCGGTGCCGATTCCCCGAAAGTATATACTTGAAATGATCTGTGATTACAAATCTTTCTCAAGAAGATGGGGAAGGAAACGATCAGGACCTACAATTTCAGATCGTTTGATCGCCAATCTTCTGACTGATCGAGTCATTCTGCATCCGGACACAAGGAAAGAGTGTGCCCAAATAATTGAACAGATGGAATTAGTGAATGCTCAGAAGTCGATCTGAGTATTTTTTATTGAAAATAATTGTAAAATATTGCAACTTTTTCTATGGTTAATACGTGGTTGATATGAAAGGGGGAGCGGTGGTGCAACTAGAGGATGTATATAAACAATATATGAATGATCTGTACCGCTATTTGTATTCTCTTTCAAAGAATCACCATATTGCGGAAGACTTGATGCAAGAAGCATTCTATCGAGCCTATCTAACTTTGGCAGACTATGAGATCAGCAATATTAAAGCTTGGTTGTTTAAAGTTGCGTACCACGCATTTATAGATCATCAAAGAAAGAGTAAAAAAACAATAGTAACAGAGGAGATTAGAGAAAGAGTAGATATAAGAGAAAATTCACCTGAAAGCAAGATGTTGGAAAAGGAATCTATTTTATTATTAATGGAGGATTTAAAGTGTTTAAAAGAGATCGAAAAACAGGCTGTTCTGTTGTGCGATTTGAATGAACTTAGTTATCTAGAAGCAGCAGAGATTTTAAATATAAAGCTGAACACATTAAAAAGTCATATTTCAAGAGGTAGAAAAAAGCTAGTGGAACGTGTTAAGGAAAGGATGAACTTAGATGAGCGACGAGCATAAACAGGACCAAAATAATGACGAAAATCTATATAAAGCTTACATGATGAAAACGAAGAACGACATTCATATCTCACCATCTCTTTCTGAAGAAGAGCAAAAAGAAATCATACGAGTAGGATCAAATACAGCTCGGAATGCAACCGTTATGATAAGCTTAGCGATCTTACTGCTTATTCTACCCCTCATGACTTTGATTACTTATATGTATTATGGCATTGGTGGTAAGGCAAACACGATGATTGATGTAGTAGGGAAGACGATTTATGTAACTCAACCTAATGTGAGTCTAGAAGAGATGGAGATTGAGAGTGAAATCGGGTTGTTTTCCATGAATGTGAACTTTGATACGTTTAAGCGTATTGGTAGTGAAGATTATCTAGCTGAAAAGGTGGATGTATATTTCGGATTAAATGAGCCGAAATTTCCTGAAAAAATATCATTTTTAGAACAGCTTCCTCCGATGGGCTATGGAATAGATGTTATGAAAGACGGTCAAAAATTTTTTCATCCAGATGCTGGTATACCGTTTAATGTGTCAGACGAATGGGGTGTATTAAAAGGTCTTCCAGACGGTACGGTAGCAGAAGCATACCTTTCGTTTTCACAATTAATAAACCCTGATGATATCGATGCTTTCTTACCGAAAGAAACGGAAATTCGCTGGTTGGCGGTTGATACAGGATTAGAAGCGAAACAATTGGACAAAGAAGGTGTTCCGATCACTCCAATAGGGTACCCTTCACAAGTTGATACAACTACTTGGTCGCCCTTTAACGGAAGAGAACAAACGAACGAGGAAGTATTTCTCGAGATATTAAAGTTATTAGAGAAAAATGAAGAAACGGCCGAAATTGTATCTGAGATAAAATCACTTGAAATAAAAGAAAGGCGTAAATATGTGCAAGACAATGGCGTCCAAGTTTATGGGGCAGTTGTAACAGGACCTGTCCCAGAGTTAAGAAAATTAGAGCAAGTGAAAGAAGTCCGAGCGTTAAAAATAGGGGAGGTTAAATTATGGAACTGGAAATAAAAAAGAAAAGGAAAAGAAAGCTGCAGACGTTAACTGGATTTATTTCCTTTTTAATTGGTTTACTCTCTCTAGCCGTTTTAAATATGGGGTTATTAATAGAAACGATGGATATACCTGAATTATTTCTATTCCCCTTACCTTTTCTTGGTGTTTTCTTAGGAGTAGTCGGGTTGTTTACGAAAAATCGTTCCAAACAGTTCGCTTGGTGGGGAATAGGAATTAATGGGTTCATACCGATTTTCTTTATCATCATGATGGGATTATCATGGACCATTAACGCTAAACCATAAGTTCCAAGGAGGCAAAGGATCTGAATTGTCAGATCCTTTTTTTCTTTTACTAATCAATTGTAGGGCGTAACCAAAGTTTAGAAAAATCAACATATCCGAAATGCTTAATGTTCACGTTCATTAATTCAGTAGAAAAAGGAATATACCTTTTTTGATAATACAGTGGAATCATAATGCCTTCATCAATAAGTTCCTTTTCGACTTCAACATTCAGATTCGTCCATTCTTCAAATGGCGTGTGAACATATTGTGAGATACGTTTTTGCCATTTTCTATTTTTTCCCAAAATTAAAGGGAGTGGAGCAAACCCATTTGTTAAGAAAAAATAGAAAGATAGATCTTGATTCAACTCGAAAATTTCACCATGTATAAACATATCTGTTTGATCGGTAAGCTGTTTATTAAAAATTGCGTCCTCGAAAGATACATGTATGACTTGAACAGGGATGTCATATTGAGTAAACGTGTCTAAAAGCCATCTAGAAGCTTCTTCTGTATGCTCCGCTACCCTAATGATTAGAGGTTCTGTAAATTCTGGCCGAACTGCAGTTGGTATCGAATAGGGAAGACGATTTCCGATCATGCAGCTGTTGTTGTTCGGTATCGCTCTTGATTCATATTCGGGTATCCTATGGCGATTCTCCGCTAGGATTTGATGGATGTATTGCCGTACTTCCAAATTAGCTATCTGTGATTCTTTACGGTACGCATTCATAATAAGTACACCAAAACCTGAATCACTCTCTACTTGAAAGGTTTCATGATGATCTCGTTCTAAAGATGAGTGATAAACGATCGGGAAGTCTTTTGGAACTTTTACGAACTCAACAGCATCAAGTAATGGCCGCTCTTGAAAATGTTCTTTAAAAGCAGCAAGCGTTGTTTTATGGTCGGTATCTTCTTCGACTAAGAATCCTCCAGTCCCATATATTCTTCCTTTGCTTTCTTTATAAATACTCGATGTCATCATGCTTAACAACGGAAGAATATAGCTGCAGCCACTTGGGTACAAAATATCGACCACGAGTGGAGCTTTTGAAACTATTTCATCGATCGGTCTCCATAGATCTTTATTTTGTTCATGAAATCTTAGTTTTTCTAAACAATTGATAACATCTGTTGCTGTCAAAACAGATCCGTCGTGAAAGCAGACGTCTTTTCTTAAATAAAGTCGTAGTTTCGTAGGTGAAACATCCCAGCTGTGAGCAAGTTCTGGTATGATTTCTCCTTGATCGGTTAACGATACGAGTCGATTGAATACATTTGATACCATATTTGCGCTATGTGCATCTGCTGCATCTAATGGGTGAAGGGTCCTAAAAGGATATCGTTTTGGCACGACGAGTTTGTCTTTCGCTTCTTGTACAAAGCCAAATTGTGTATGGAATTTGTTCATCAATCTTAACTTTGTTTCCGTTGACCAATCATACATTAAATATTTACTGCTGATTTCAACTGGTTCATGATCTAACATGAGCAATACTTCATCCTCAAAGTTTTCTTCGATATTCTTCAGCCATTGTAGACGTGATACATTTCCTCTTCCGCGACCAGGAGTAAATGTTAACCAGCCTTCATCGTTCCATTTTTTTAGATATCGTGCAGTTTGTTTCTGGCTGATCTGCAGAGCCTCAGCAATCTCTTCAGTTCTTATGTGACCTGATGGAAAGTATCTCCATAGAATGAGAAGTTTGTTATCCATGTTTCTCCTCCACTTTAAAAGTAGACATGTTTTTTATAATTGTCTATTTTTATCATTTATAGTCTAGTTTAATATTACAATACAGAGAAGGAGGGGACAACATGGGATGGAGAGAATACCCCCAAAATATTAAAGTGCGTTTGATTACATCGTTCTTTAATCGAGCCGTTTCATCGGCCGTCATGCCATTTATGGCCTTATTCTTTGCTACGGAGAAGGGCAAGGTTTGGGCAGGCACATTTTTGATCTTAACTGTTATTATCGGATTCATTGTGAATTTAATCGGTGGTTACATTTCGGATCGTTTTCCAAGAAAGAAAGTGTTGATGACAACTTCTTTCTTAAATGCAGTCATGTTTTTACTCATGACCGTTAGCTTACTTCCAGAACAGAATTGGATCCTACTCTTTGCGATCGCTTATATTGGATTCATCATTACGAGTAGTCTAGGCAGACCTGCGATGCATGCGATCATTATGGATTCGACCACACCTGAAAACAGGAAAGAAGTATATACGCTTGATTATTGGATGATTAATCTTTCAATGGCAATCGGAGCAGCTTTAGGTGGATTGCTTTATGTGAGTCACCAGATTGAACTTTTCGTATTGTTAACCGTTACGTCAATCAGCATTCCCATTGCTTATGGAATTTGGCTGCGTGATGAGTTCACTGGCTTTTTGAAGAAAACGCATGAAAATGTTTTTCTCGACTTGTTTCAAAACTATAAAGTGGCTTTAAAAGATTCTGCATTCGTAAAAGTGGTTATTGGTGGAACCTTCATCTTTTCAGCAGAATTTACACTGAACAGTTATATTGGGATTCGGTTGGCTGAAACCTTTGAATCTTTCCACATTGGTAATTTTGAGATCACTGGCGTTCGAATGCTCAGTATGTTAAACATCCAAAACATGTTGATGGTTGTTTGTTTCACGTTCTTCATCAACCGGGTTATGGATCGTTTTTCAAAGAAAAATGCTTTATTGATTGGGTTATTGTTATACGGGATCGGTTACGTGACTGTTACGTCAGCAAACGCTTGGTATGTATTACTTCTATTTAATGTGATCGCTACAATGGGTGAGTTGATCTATTCTCCAATCAAAGAAGCTGAAAAAGCAAACATGATACCTAGCGATAAGAGAGGATCATACTCTGCATTTGCAAATGTTTCATTCAGTGGAGCAGATATGTTAGCTCGCTCGACAATTATCTTAGGGGCTTTTTTAGTACCTGTTATGATGAGTGTGTATATGGGAGTCGTGATCATGATCGGCGCGTTTTTCATGTATTCTGGACTCTTTTTGAGAGAAAAGGTAACCGAAAAAGCTGTGAAAAAAGAGGTAGTTGCTCAATATGTAAAATAAACATAATTCAATATAGGAAGTTAACCAAATGATGTCCACCACAATTGAACAAAATTAATCTTTGTTCGAACCGTATGTGCATCTATCATTAATTACGAGGTAATAACAAATAATTACGAGGTAAATCAATTTAATTCCGTATATAAAATTATTTATCCGATTTTCGAAACACTTTGTTAAGCGCATTGAGATTGAAACGAGTAAGAAGAAAAGAAAAAGAAGCTTGGAATCAATCCAAGCTTCCATTTTTATGAATTTTACTCTTTAACAGAAGCGATCTCGATCTTTTCCACAAACATATTGAAGACGCTGCGTTTTTCCTCAAGCTTTTTTAGCTGTTGCTTTAATTCATTGTACTTTTCTTCAAAAGGTTCTTGATAGGTTTTCTTGATGTTCTTGATCATTTCTTCGTTAATGGTAGATTGGATAACTTGCTTCGTAATGCCGAATTTATAAGAATAGAGCTGAAGTTCTGTTTTTACTTTTTCATACTCTTCATCTATCTCTTTCTTTTTTTGCTCGATCTCATCTTTCCATTCAAGCAGAGCATCTTTTACATACGGCTCCATGTTTTGCCTCCTAACGGTGTTCGTACTTCTGTCATTACTTTTTTATGTACTCTATACACTATTAAGAGAGAAACGGTCATTTATGGGGGTATTTTCACTCGTTGACTAAATTTTCCCATCATCATATCATTTAATTTAGATACATGCGTTTGATTTTTATGAACTGATCTATCCCTTGATTTAATGAGCAGAAAGGATTTATGAATATGAGTAGAGTTGAAGAAGCGATTAGAAGCAGATTCAAATGTAACAAGTGCAGCCATACCCGCTGTAGAACAAAAGAGCTTGCCATGACAGGTTCAGGTTTAAGTAAATTTCTTGACATTCAGCATAATCATTTTTTATTTGTGTCCTGTGAAAATTCTGGATTTGTAGAAGTTTATGATCCTAACGTTCTTGAAGGAAAAAAGGGCAGTTAGGTTCTGTACTTGATCTTTTATTTGGATAAAACGTAAAAGAGGTGTTGTGAAGTATGCCGGTATTTGGATGGGTTTTTCTTTTGATCGTGCTTGGAGGAATCATTGTTGGTTCTTTCGTTCATAAGTATCGTTATCGCAACATGAAACTTATCTATACTTCATTTGGTCAGGAAAATTATTTTCATGTCATAGCTAAGCTTGGAGCGGATGGTGTGACATATAAAGTGAGAATTCCAGGGCAGGCATTTGGTGATAGAGAACGGCCAGTAATGGATAACACGCAATACGATATTTACGTTAAAAAAGCAGATGTACATCTAGCAGCGAAAGCTCTTAGAAAGTAAGGGGATGTATCAGTAGTGAAAACTTTGAATTATGTAAATAGTCAAGAAGAACTAAGGCTTATGCTCGGAACCCCAAGCCTAAGGGGGCAGAATAAAGTCATTTCTCGAATAGATGAACATTGCAAAGACTTTATAGCCCATTCACCATTTGTAATTTTAGCTACGTCAGATCAGGAAGGGAACTGCGATAGTTCTCCAAGAGGAGATGCACCAGGCTTTGTATGTGTTATGGATGATCACCATCTCGTTATTCCGGATCGGCCGGGTAATAAGCGTGTTGATTCTATGTTAAACATTCTCTCCAATCCGAAAGTAGGCTTACTTTTTCTAATACCAGGAATGGATGAGACGCTACGGATTAACGGTGAAGCCGCTATTATTAAAGATGAAGAAGTACTAAAAAAAATGGAAGTAGGTGGCAAAGCGCCACTTCTAGGCGTTCTTGTTAAAGTAGAGCAATGCTATATGCATTGTGGTAAAGCATTTAAACGATCCGGTCTGTGGGAACCTGAACGTTGGGAAAAGAAAGAATCACTCCCAAACGCGGCAAAGATTCTAGCAGCTCATGTGAATCTACCAGAAATGACTGAACAAAGAATAGCCAATGATCTTATTGAAGGCTATAACAACAAGCTTTACTAGTTAGAAGTCTTATAAGAAACTTTCAAAAGCACTGCATGCAGTGCTTTTGAAAGTTTATACGGCATTCTTTGTTTTTAACAACTCACCTAGAGAATCATCTAATGTATATGTTGAACTTTGCATTACGGTATGTATAAACAATTTTTTTAACAAAGAAGCAGATTCAACTAAATGGTTAACCGATAATTCTTGTGGATACGTTGAAAGGTATTGCTCCAAAAAATTACTATTTAGAGTGTCGTAAGCTTTAAACTGATGGAGTTTTTTATCTTCGTTTAAGGCTTGTACAATCAAGGTGTAATCCCTCATTAATTCTAGCATCTTCAGTGCATAAACGAGATTATTGCGCTTTAACTCTTTGTCAAACCTAACGTAACCATAGACAAACTCAAAAACAGGATCTTCGAATGTTGCATACTTAATAGGTTTGTTTGAAAAAGAAAGATTTTCTTCTTTCATCTTCTCTGAAACGAAACCTGTTTTGTCCAAAACGACTTTCCATAACGGAGATCTTACGTTCAACGAACTCATTGAATGAATTGAAATATTGAATTCCAAAGAGTTTTCTAAAATAACGATTAATAGATAAATATTTTTTGAAAACTGTTTTTCTTTGATGATAACGGGATTCCATTCTTTATAATATTGTTTAATATAATCCTTTGCCCCAATGACATCATCCTCAGTTGAAGTAGCTACCATTAAATCAATATCCGAGAATTCGTCTTTATAACCGGTTACACCAGAACCTAATTGAACAACACCTTCAACCACTGGAAGTATATTTAACATATCAATCATACTTTGAAAATATGAATCCCTTTCTTTTGGAGTATACATAAGACACCTCGCAATTTTTTATGTTTTTTAATGTTAACATAATTTGTAAAGTGCTGTTCTAATTTTTTATGTATCGGCTCTTTTCTAAAAAAATGTTGCTTTTTGAACCTTGTTGATTGGAGTAGAAAGGAAAAACAACTTCCACATGCAACAAAGCTTACAAAACCAATGTAAAAAACAATAGTTACCCGATCATCTAAATTCCGGATAACTATTGTAACTTTTTATTTTTAAAACAGTGGTGGGACACTCTGAGGATGATTAAATACATTCTCAGGATCATATTTTGTTTTTATTCTCTGCAGTCTAGCAAAGTTTGTTGCCCAATAAGCAGTTCCGAAGTTTTGAATGTTTTCATCTGGAACGTTTACATAGGAACCAACTGTATAGGGTTTTAACTGCTGACGCACAGACTCAACTGAGGCAAGACTACTCGCTTCTTCAGATTTATCAACCCAGGTGGCGTTCCATTCGGTGTAAAACAGCGGATCACGCCAATAGAAAGCTGTCTTATCTTTCGGTACTCTGCTAATCGCACCGCCCCAATTTGTAAAATAAAAATTGGTCTCTGTTCCAGGTGCTTCTTCTAAAAACTGTTTCATAACCTTAATTGGTTCCTTTGGCCAAAGACTAGTCGCCCAAGAGGATGAGAATTTAAAGTTTTGATCAGCGTAAGGTGGTTCAGGTGGATCAAGGAAATCGATACAGTCTGGGTAGAACAGTGTTTCTATGACTACTTCAGAAGGTGTTCCAGCATTAAGTAAAGGTTGTAATATTTGAATCAATTCAGGTCTTGAACCTAAGAAAAGGCCAGTTACTTGACATAGTCCATTTACTTTGCTGTAGATCTCTATATAACTGCCTAATCTTGAGTCTACAAATGGCATCAAATTCTGCCATGCTTCAAATACTGTTTCAAGTTGTTCCCATGGCCAAATAATGTTAAAGACTGTTGCTGTCTCAGGTGCACGATGAACTTTAAATGTATATTCGGTATTGTATCCAAACGTACCACCACCGCCTCCTCTAGAGGCCCAAAACAAGTCTTCGTTGCAAGTTGGACTCGCTTTAAGAATCCGTCCTTTTGCATCTACAGTCTCTAGTGCAAGAAGGTTATCTGATATGACACCAATTGTACGTGAGAGTAACCCGAATCCCCCGCCCGTTGTGATGCCTCCGATGCCAACAGTAGGACTATCGCCAAAGACAGCCAAAAACCCTTCTCGAGCTAGACCTTTTACAAGAGGACCCACACGAATTCCAGGTTGAACAGTAGCAATTCCCTTTTTCTTGTCTAGATGTACTTTATTCATATCACCTGTGTCGATAACGATTCCACCCTTTACCACATTGAACTCTTTGTCTAGAGCATGGCGGCCGCTTCTGATTCTAAGGGGCACATCGTTCTCACGAGCCCATTTAATCGCATTACTAACGTCACATGCATTTTGAGCAAAAACGAATACAAGGGGAAATGTGTTGACATAAGGATTCCAGTTTCGAACGGCTTCATTATAGCCAGGGTCACCTTTAAAGATTATTCTTCCTGTTAACTCTGTAGATCCCATTATTTCCACTCCCGGCAAAGACATATTTGTAGTTATATAAATGTATGCAGGAAACGAATAGTCGGTTAACACCTTTTACTCAGTGAGAAAACACCTTTAAGGAGTGTCTTCCGAAAAAGTGGGGTAGTGAGTTAAAAAAATTGGTGAATAAGGGAATACTATAATTGGTTAATGAACTCACTATAACAAAGCAGTTCATTTGGTTAAAAAACATCACGCATGATATCATTTTCAATTATAGTTTTAGAAAAGGGGGGAAATCGTGCAACGATTATACAACAAGCATCAGTGGTTAGCGAAAATGGTAGCAGCTGATCCTGGATATGTGCGGCTGCAAAAAGCAGGAAGAGCGACTGCTAGTTTAATTCTTGCTGTATTCACTACCCTTCTTATCATGCGATATACCGGTCATTCTGGCGGCATCACACCAGCTATTGTATCCGGTATGCTTGGGTTGATGGGCATCATGGTCGTGATGGATGATACAAAACAAGAGATGAGAGTAACCACATTATTGCTGGGAGTATCAGCTATGTTGGGCATAACTGTTGGTTCTCTAGTAGCAAATAACGCCTATTACATAGATGTAGTTTTAGTTTTAAGTGTGTTTAGCAGTTTTTATTTCTCTAAATTTGGTACACGCTATTTTTCCTTGTTCATGATCTTCTTTATGACGGTGTATTTTTCTTCTGTTTTAAGGTTATCTAGTGAGCAGTTACCATGGTTTTACGTTGGAATATGGCTAGGTATAGCCTATGCCTTTATCCTTAATTTTTTCTTGTTTCAAGATACGGCAAGAAATTTAAAAAGAAGTATTCATTCGTTTCATATACAAAGTAATCTGACTCTTAACCTCTTGCTCGAAGCAATGCAAGATAAAGAATCAAGCCTTAAACATAAGGAAGAATTAGAGAAGAACGTTTCCAAGTTAAGAGATTATGCACTTATTGTTTCTGGTTATATCACCGAGGATGATGTAAAAAAAATATGGCCAGGTCTCTTACCAAGTCAACTTCGGCTTTACGTGTTTGATACGGGGATGTTGATTGAAACGTTAGTTGATTCGGTACGAGGATTGAAAAAGGCAGATGCTCTTCAAGTTGATGAGATTAAGCAATTGCTCATTGCTGTGACAGTTGCTGTTCGTGATGCCGAAGTACTCGCTCCACAAGTGAAAGAACAAAATATTCTCCCCGCTGAAAAATCGGTTCAGCAGCTTCGAATGTTAATCATGAAACTTTTTGAACGAGAAGCGCCTCCTCAAGGATGGATCTACCTTATCCGCCGAATTGAATCAATCGCTAATCACGTGATAGAAGGTGCGGTTACGATACAACAATCACTCTATACTCAGTCTGTAGATAATAAAGTAGAAGAGAAAGGCGAAAAAGTGAGCGAAGAAGCTGCGAAAGAGGAAGACAAATCGTTAAAGCCCTCAACTAAAAAAGCCTATCAAGCACTTGTAGCAGGAATTTTATCAATAATAGTTGGCTTTATAATCTCACCATCACAGCCATATTGGGTTCTTCTTACAGCATTTGTCGTTCTACTTGGAACCGAGTCCATCGGACGGATTTATACGAAAGGATATCAGCGTTCTTTAGGCACAATCATTGGAGCTGTTATCGGTTTTGTCCTTGCTAAACTTCTTTCTGGACACACCGTTTTAGAAGTCATCTTTCTCTTTGTTGTTGTTTTTCTAGCTTTTTATTTAATGACTGTTTCCTACACGTTAATGAGCGTGTTTATCACCATGCTGATTGCGTTTATGTATGACCTTTTATTAGGAGGAATTACGTTTTCATTGATTGGAGCAAGAGTACTAGATACGATTGCAGGTGCATCGATAGCTCTAGCTGTTTCTTATTTGATCTTTCCGAAGAAAACAAAAGTAAAGGTAGCGGAATCAATCAATGAATTCTTAGAAGAACTTGCTCCTTTTGTCACTGAATACGTCAGAGGATTTAGAGAAGATGTTAACGTAAAAAATCTTTCAGAAAGTGCGTTTAAGCTGGATTTGAAACTTCAGGCGATCAGGGATGAAGCGCAATCTTTTCTTCAACGACCAGGATCACCCATCTATGCTGATATGGTCAGTTGGATGACAAGGTTAGCTGCTATTAACTATTATGCAAAACATCTTGTCGCATCTGCTTACAGAAAGGGATTTGATTATCCGGAGGAACTTCTTGAAGGATTTATTGAAATCGAGACAAAAATAAAGAACAACATTGATTCATTATCTGCACTTGTTACAGAAAATGAAGGGGAGTATGTTCTTTATTCACTAGAAGAAGAACAAGAGAAGTTTGAACGTCTTGCTCCAAGCCGTAAACAATCTCAGCGTGACCTGATTCATCACCTCTATTATGTATGGCGCATCAACCAATCACTTGTTGAGTTAGGTAATGAATTGGGAGGAGTAATAGAGAACCAACGTACAAATAAATAATGGATGTAAAAAGGAGATCATTGCGTGGAATTGAAACGAAAAGTAATTTTGTATATTGCATCAAGTGTTGACGGATTTATTGCAAAAGGAAATGGTGATATTGATTGGTTATCTGATGTTGAACGTCCTGGTGAAGATTATGGCTATGAATCATTCATTGAGACCGTAGATACGGTGATCATGGGAAGAAAAACGTATGACAAAGTGTTATCATTTGGAATTGAATTTCCTCATAAGAATAAGAAATGCTATGTCATCTCTAGAACCAAAAAGGGCAATGATGAAAATGTTACTTTTTATGGTGGGGATGTTAGTAATCTGATTCAGGAGTTAAAGAACAAAGAGGGAAAAAATATTTTTATTGATGGTGGATCAGAGGTTGTAAGAGAACTTAAATCACATAATCTTATCGATGAATACGTGATCTCTTATATTCCAATCATGCTAGGTAATGGAATTTCATTGTTTCAGGAAACCGAAACAGATAGCAAACTTGAATTAATTGATAGTAAATCGTTTGAATCAGGATTGGTGCAGGTAAGCTATAGAACGGTATAAAATGGAGGAGCAACTTTAGAGTTGCTGCTTTTCATTATTAATGGGGGAATTTGGAAGGATTCACATAAAGAATAAAGAAGTTAGTTTGAGTATAAATAGGGGGTAAATTTTAATGAAATCACTGAAATCAATAAAGATTTAAAAAGCATCTCAAGAAGATCTGGAAATGATTATAGATTGTGAGGCAAATCATATTAAATTAAATCAGTTTTATGTTAAGAATGGATTTGAATATATAGGTGAGAGCGATAGTCAATGTATATACCAAAAGCCATTTCTTAGGAGGGATGATGAAAGAATCTTTTGAGCAATTTTATAAAACGTATCTAGATAGCTGGAGAAACTTTTCTATCAAAGGTATAGAGAATGTTGTTTCGCCTAAATATATAGCTCGGAAATTAGAGGCAAAGAGGTTTATGATTTTGGTTATGAAGAATCAATTGATGGATGGAAACATGCATTTAAGGAGTTAGACGAAAAGAGAGCGAAGTGGATTCTAAAAGAAGATGTAATCTTTTCGTTAAAAGACGATGAAGTGATGGCAATTATTTGGGCATCGCTGATTGTTGATGATAAACCTTTTGAAACGGCTAGCTTGTTCTTTCAGACTTTTAGATGGGAAGATGGAAGTTGGAAAATGGTTAGAAGTTACATTGAGGCAGAAATACCAACAGAAAAGATGCTGAGTTTAGAGATCACCACTAAAGAAAGGTAAGATTCGTTATGAACTTTTCAATAATAGCTGCTATGGGCGAAAATAGAGTAATAGGCAAAGATAATGATCTACCTTGGAGGTTGCCGAGAGATTGGAAGTATGTTCAGAAGATGACGATGGGAAAAACCATTGTTTTAGGTAGAAAAAACTTCGAATCTATTGGGAAAGCGCTGCCTGGTAGGAGGAACATCGTGCTCACGAGGAAAATGGATTTCTCACCCCAAAACTGTATCGTTGTCCATTCAATAAACGAGGTGCTAAAGGCTTGTGAAGACGATGAAGAAGTTTTTATTTTCGGAGGAGAGGAAATCTATTCGCAGTTTATGCCAATGGTAACTAAAATGTATCTAACAAAAATACACCATACCTTTGAAGGGGATACTTATTTTCCTATATTTAATGAAAGAGATTGGAAAGAGATTTCTAGAGTTAAAGGAATCCAGGACAAACAAAATCCTTATACCTATTATTTTCATCAATACATAAGGAAAGTTTAAGTTAATGATTGAACTTTATGAATATAATCCTCGTTGGGAAGAAGCGTTTATAAGGTTAAAAACAGTTTTTGAAACTGAGCTAGGAAATTTAATAATAGGAATTGAACATGTAGGAAGTACTTCAATAAAAGGGATGATTGCAAAGCCAATTATTGATTTAGATATTATTATTGAAAATTATGATCGACTGTCAGAAGTAGTTACAAAACTTAACGGTTTGGGATATATTCATCAATTACAATGGAGCTTTAAGGGAAGAGAAACATTTGAAAGAGTTAATGAAAAACTACCATGTCATTCTGAATTTATTAAGCATCACTTATACGTATGTGATGAAAATAGTATCGAATTGAAAAACCATTTGGATTTCCGAGATTATTTAAGGACTCATCCAGAAGCTGTTGAAGAATATAATCAACTTAAAGTTTGTTTAGTTACATCGAAAAGCACGCGAGCAGAATACACAGAAGGAAAAACTCATTTTATCTTTAACATCTTACATAAAATCAGAAAAAACAAACTTGACAGAAATTTCTAATCATCTTATTATTAGTAAAAGTTTTCCATCGTTAAACGTGATGATTAGGAGTAGTAGGGGTCTTATTGTTGTTTAGAGAGCTGCAGAAGGGTGCGATGCAGTCAACAAGGATCCTGAACTTGCCTTGGAGTGGACAGACTAAAATGAAGTCTGTACGGTTAACCACCGTAATCAGGTTCTGAGGTTTGCATGGATTTTTTTGCAAACAAAGAAGAGTGGTACCACGTTAGGAATTGCCTATCGTCTCTTTAAAGAGATGATGGGCTTTTTGTTTATTAAGGGGGAGATCAGAAGTGAGTGAGGATTGTTTTATTTGCGACAAACATAAAGGCACTATTGAAACAGCAGGTGAAAAAATATTTGAAGATGAATTTGTTTATGTGGGTCATATCGATAAAGGTGACCGCCCGTCTTACCTTGGACATATCATGATCGATCTCAAGCGACATGCACCTGGTCTTGGTGATCTGACCATTGAAGAAGCAAATGCATTCGGTCAGATCATGGCTCAAGTAAGCCGTGCTGTGAAAGAAACAGAAAATGCAGAGCACATTTATGCACTTGTATCAGGTAATTCTGTTGCTCACCTTCATATGCACATCGTTCCACGTTATCCAAATACACCAGAGGAATATTGGGGACCGAATGAGGTCTATAGTTGGTCAGAAGCTCCGTTTGGAAGGAATGAAGATATTATCAAAGTTTGCGAAAGAATAAGGAATTATTTGGAGGAGAATAAACATGAAGAATTCTAAATTGATTTGGGTTGGAAGCGATCATACATTTGTTGATGAAATAGATGTTACACGAGTACATAATGTGACAGTAGGTAGATTTGGAGGTAATTCTGAAGCGGGGTCATATAAAAATGAAGATGGGTGTTTAGTATGGGTGAACCAAGCTGAAAACTGGGAATTTACAATGATCCTAGATGGGCATAAGACAGCACAGAGTGTTGAACTTGTTGTCAATCAATTTTTAAGGAATGAAAACGAGATCAAGCTTGTGCTCTCAGAATCCGCAGGTGCAGCACTAAAAAAATTAGATCATCTTATACTGGATATCTTTCAAGATCCTGATTTTATGGAATCTTGCCGGAAGACAACGGGTGAAACAGCTTGTTTAATCGTTGTGCGAAAAGAAAAGTATTTATGGTGGTTCTCAGTGGGAGATTGTATTCTTCATCTATTTCATCCTGAACTAATAGCATTAGGAGAAAGACAACTTGTTCAGCGAAGTTTTTATGAATGGGTTGGTGAAGTGAACACATTTGAGCTTCCGGTACCTTGTTATAGTACGGGGAAGAAAGAGATGAGAAAAGGACTTAACCAAATATTCATGACAACCGATGGTCTGACAGAATGTCCGGGTGTTCCATTTGAAGATGCAGCAGAAGTTCAAAATGTATTAAGCAATATCGGTTTGGTTGAAGGTGTTTCATTTCTTTTGAGTGAAATAAAAAGAAATCATGTAAGGGATAGCACGACCATTATTGCCTGGTCTGTTGAAATAGAGGAAACAGCTAGTTTACCAAGTGACTTGTAAAGCTGCTTCCTCCTATTTGTTTCTTTATGTTTTATTTTGAATGGAATCTATTATTTGATATCACTATAATGTTGAAGCACGCGTGGCGGGAAATATTTAAGTGGAAGTGGACGTAAGGAAACAATGATAGTGTGAGGCATGATTAAGTCTTTTTGAGCTTGTTTAAGGCAATTGTACATGTTCTTGCCACCAACAGAGTTCGCAGAGTGAATGGTGATTCGATTGGCGAATAACTTTTCGTTGATCATCATTTTTACGAGCATAAGTCCATTTCTTGTCCTGCTTAATAAATCGTGGTCTAATGATAAATGTTCAATTGGATGGTTCCGCAGAAGATCCATACATTCATCAATCGTTTCGACGAAGACATATCCATCAGGGGGACTACGATAATCATCCATAAATACACTGATCTTTTTCATTTTCTTGAACTCCCTTCCTTAAACGGAGGGTGACTAAGAAAAGTCTAAAGCCCTAAGTTATTTCGATATACTAATTATAACACATTAATCCATCGTATGTTTTTTAAGAAAAAATGCTTTACTCCTTCCATAATTAGAATAAAAACGAGGCAAATACTTTAGTGAATTAAATATTAAAATATTAGATTCTTCGTCAGTTTCTTTTTTCCTTCAAGATAAGTATGATTTTTAACAAAAATTAACAAATAAAATTTTATCATGGTTGATTTTGTTGGAAAAACTCAATCAGGGCTTGAACATTAAGTTTAAGTCCTTGTTTCTTTACGAACAAATATTCGTTAAAATAGTAACGAGGTGGTTATCATGTTTCAAAAAAAATCTATTCAGCAAGTTATGGACGTTTTACGAGAGCCAGAGCTAGCTAATCAAATTGTTCACTGGAAAACAATTGAGCCACGAGAAGCGGTTTCTGTTCCACTTCCTAACTCTATACATCCGACTATTCAATCCGCTCTTTTAAAAAGAGGAATTTCTTCTTTATATATTCATCAGTTATCAGCATACGAAGCAGCTTTACGTGGTGAAAGCTTTGTAGCTGTTACACCTACAGCTTCAGGAAAAACGCTTTGTTACAACCTTCCTGTATTGCAAGAGGTCGCTAATAATCCTGAGGCAAGAGCTCTGTATTTATTTCCAACTAAAGCCCTCGCTCAAGATCAGAAGTCAGAGATGAACGAGCTTATTGATGAGATGGGATTGGATATAAAAAGCTATACGTATGATGGGGATACACCAGCTAATATCCGACAGGTCGTTAGAAAAGCAGGAAATATCGTTATGACAAATCCAGATATGCTTCATGCAGCTGTTCTCCCACATCATACAAAATGGGTATCGCTTTTTGAAAATCTGAAATATGTGGTGGTAGATGAGCTCCATACATATCGAGGTGTATTCGGCAGCCATGTGGCAAATGTCATCCGACGTTTAAAGAGAATCTGTCACTTTTATGGAAGTGATCCCATTTTTATTTGTACATCAGCAACCATTGCCAATCCAAAAGAGCTTGCTGAGCAACTCACTGGCAATCCAATGACACTTATCAACAACAATGGAGCACCTGCGGGTCGAAAGCATTTTCTTTTCTATAATCCGCCAGTTGTAAATAAACCGTTGAACGTTAGGCGAAGCGCTACGCTTGAAGCCAGAAACCTAGCAAAGCTATTTTTGGAAAATCATATTCAAACGATCGTATTCGCACGCAGTCGTGTACGAGTGGAAATATTGCTCACGTATTTGCAAGAACTTGTAAAAAAGGAGTTTGGTACGAAGTCCATTCAAGGGTATAGAGGAGGATATCTTCCTAAGCAGCGCCGTGCTATTGAAAAAGGACTTCGTAACGGAGACATCATGGGAGTTGTTTCAACAAACGCTTTAGAATTAGGAGTAGATATTGGTCAGCTTCATGCTTGTATTCTGACAGGTTATCCAGGATCGATCGCAAGTGCCTGGCAACAGGCTGGACGAGCGGGACGCAGACAAGATGAAAGTGTTGTGATCATGGTGGCTTCCTCTTCTCCACTCGATCAATACGTGATTCAGAATCCAGACTATTTCTTTGAACGTTCACCCGAGTCTGCTCGGATGAATCCGGATAATCTGATTATTTTAGTAGATCATCTGAAATGCGCATCATATGAACTGCCGTTTCAAGAGAATGAGAAATTTGGTGATCAAGAGATCGAGGATGTATTAGAATTTTTAGTTGATGAACAAGTGCTTCACAAAAGAGGAAAGCATTTTTACTGGATGAACGATTCTTTTCCTGCGCATAACATTTCACTTCGTTCTGCTTCACAGGAAAACGTTGTGATCATCGATCAAAGTAATGTGGCTGATGTAAAAGTGATCGGTGAGATGGATCGTTTTAGCTCAATGACACTGCTTCATGAAGAAGCGATCTATCTTCATCAAGGTACGCAATATCAGGTAGAAAAGTTAGATTATGAAGAAAAGAAAGCGTTTGTTCGTGAAGTGGATGTGGATTATTTTACAGACGCAAACCTCGCTGTTTCATTAAATGTACTAGAAGTGGATAAAGAAACGTCACATGACCAGAATGCTAAAGCATACGGTGATGTGATGGTAGTTGCAAAGGCAACCATCTTTAAAAAGATCAAATTTGAAACACATGACAATATAGGCTCAGGTCCCATTCATCTTCCAGAAGAGGAGCTGCACACTTCAGCTACATGGCTTACATTTGAAAATAATGAGTTAAGTGAAGAAAAACTTGAAGCAGGCCTTCTTGGGATCGCACACGTTTTGCGTCATGTCGCGCCTTTATTCGTGATGTGTGATGCAAACGATCTTCACGTTGTCCCTCAAGTCAAAGCGGTTCATAACCAACAACCTACGATCTTTATTTACGACCGATATCCAGGTGGAATAGGGCTTAGTGAAAAGGTATACGGCTCTTGGGATACCGTTCTTGATCAGTCACTTGCTATGATTCAACGATGTCCTTGCGAAAGTGGCTGTCCGTCTTGTACAGGAACCCTAGAAGAAGGGAATAACAGCAAGAATCTCGCCATAAAATTGATTTCTCAAATCAAAGGAGCGACAGAACATGTCGATTAAAAATAAGCTGAATCGACTAAAAAAGCATATGGTCAATCCGGTTTCCGAGCTACCTGTTAAAAGTGAACCCCATATTGAGAATTCTACTCCTGAAAAAATTCAACATGCGGACTATTGGGAAAAGTTTGGTGCTTCAGCTTATTTTTTCGAGGATGATTATTGTATCGTTCGAAAAGTAACATACCCTCTTGATACACAATGGGGCCGTTACCGGTTTTCAGATGTTTTGAAAGCCGTATCGAATTGGAAAGATATCGATGCTGATCATCCACTACACGCTAAGGATCTTGACGCTTCTGATCTCTTGTTCTTCGATACAGAGACAACAGGTCTAAGTGGTGGTGCAGGGAATACCATTTTTATGCTTGGAATGAGCCAGATCAAAGAAGATCACGTATTAGTACACCAATTCTTCTTACCGGGTCCCGGATCTGAAGTGGCTCTTTATCATTATTTTTTAAATCATGTGAAAGAACTTCGGAATTTAGTAACGTATAATGGTAAATCATTTGATTGGCCGCAAGTGAAAACGCGGCACACGTTAATTCGTGACTTTGTACCCTCATTGCCAGAGTTTGGTCACTTTGATCTTCTGCACGGAGCTAGAAGATTGTGGAAAGATACGTTGCCAGCTGTAAAGCTCTCTATTGTTGAAAAAGAGTTGTTAGGTGTGAACCGAATCCATGATACACCAGGATATCTCGCTCCGATGCTTTATTTTCAATATTGCAATGAAGGAGATCCATCTCTATTAGAAGGTGTTTTTCAACACAATGAGTGGGATGTTCTCTCACTCATAACTCTCTATACACACATGTCGGGAATAGTGACAGGTAATGCTTTTCGAACAGAAAGAGAGACATATGAATCAGCAAGATGGTTTGAAGCATTGAATCAAAAAGAACATGCGATTTCTCTTTATCAGGAAGTTTTGCGAACTGGAACTTCACTTACATCCCCATCCAAAAAATCTTTAGCCTCTCTACACAAAAAAAGTGATGGTTTAGAGGTTTCTGTTCGATATTGGCTAGAGTTGCTCGATGAGAATGAATTAGATGAAGAACCAGCTATTGAACTTTCTAAGTATTATGAGCATGTTCAAAAAGATTATGAAAAAGCTCTTCATTTTGCAGCATTGGCATATTCTAGATGGAAGGGTAAAAAAAGGTTAACGAAGAAGAAAGAAGAACTGGAAAAACTAGCGCTGGCGAAAAGAATCGAACGATTAGAACAAAGAGTCATCCAATATTCGTAAAAATCCGTCAAATTTATGAATTCTTGCAAAATATCTCTTCTCAATTGGCTTTGTTTTTTGTAAAATATAAGAGGACCTGAAAATGTTCTTAAGAAAATAAATTCCCCCCATTTTTATTGCCCGGGTAAGCGCAAAAAACGCCATGAAAACCCATATTTCTACTGTGTTTTCGTCAAATTTCTAGAGCGTTCGATTGTTTTCGCGCAATAACCGAAATGTTGAAAAGGGAAATATATAATTTAAGCTATGGAGAGATGGTAAGTGAAGCAGTGGATTGTTGTTCTATTTTTTGTAATCGTCGGGTTAACAGTAATGATTGGCAATCAAATCAGTCACACAACACAAAACTTTTAATGAAGCCCCGGCTATAGACAGAGCCGGGTGTTTTTCATTAATAGGAGGTATTTTCCCATGCTTCAAACACTGCTTGTTAGTGGCTATAAAGCTCATGAACTTGGTATATTTAGTGACAAACACGAAGGGGTATACTACATCAAGAAAGCAATTGGTCAAAAGTTAGTCTCACTTCTAGATGAAGGTTTAGAGTGGGTGATCATTAGTGGCCAGCCTGGTGTAGAGATGTGGGCTGCAGAAGTGGTATTTGAACTACAAACAGAATTTCCCGAATTAAAACTAGCTGTCCTTACGCCGTTTTTAGAACAAGAAGCACGGTGGAAGGAAAATGTGCAGGAAAAATATCATGAAATTTTAGCGGGAGCAGATTTTGTTGATTCAGTAAGTCGTAAGCCTTACGAGTCGCCAGGGCAGCTTCGAGTTAAAAATCAGTTTCTTGTCCAAAAAAGCGATGCTGTCTTGCTTCTTTATGACGAAGAAAAAGATGGTTCTCCGAAGTATTATTTGGATGCAGCCAAACAAAAGCAGGAAATGGACAATTCGTACGAAATATTTTATATTACTCCTTATGACTTGGATGTTCTTGTACAAGAAGAACAATACAATCGTAATGAATAAATGAATCTAAAGTCGAAAAAAATTGACATTTAGGTCAGGTAGTGAAAAAATAATTTTAGAATCTTTGTGTGAGGTGATTCACATGAGTGAACAGCGTTTTCATTTAACGGCGAAAGAAATTTTAGAAAAAGACTTTAAACAAGGCTTTCGTGGCTATGATCAAGACGAGGTAGACAAATTTTTAGACCTTATCATTAAGGATTATGAAAATTTTCAAAAAGAGTATGATGCAGTTGTACAAGAAAACAATCGACTGCGTAAAGAAGCTCAAAGTTCTACTGATCATCAGCAAACACGCAGAATGTCTGCAGTAACTTCAAGCACGACGAACTCCGATATTCTTCAGCGTTTGTCTAACTTGGAAAAACATGTTTTTGGCAGTAAACTGTACGATTGATTCCAGTAATTATCCATTTGTTTTTCTACATTCAGCATGCTATAATGAATCTTGCTTTTAAAACTTAAATCAATAGCGTTCGGGTAATCGCTGGATCTGAATTTTCAGGTTTAGAGGAAAGTCCATGCTCGCACGGATCTGAGATGACCGTAATGATCGTGCCTGGCCAAAAAATAAGCCAGGGTAGATTGGTTTGCTTGAATAAAGCTTACTGGACTAACGGCAGGGAACGCACCTAAGTCCTATGGATATGGTGTTAATACCTTGAAAGTGCCACAGTGACGTAGTCCCGATGGAAACAAAGGGAGTGGAACGCGGTAAACCCCACGAGCGAGAAACCCAAATTATGGTAGGGGAGTTTCCCATTTCGGAATTGAACGATTGGGAGAACAAGAAGCCAAGGCTTTTTGTAGATAGATGATTACCACCGGTGTACGAGGCTACCAGCCGTTTGTAGTACTAAGGAACAGAACATGGCTTACAGAACGTTATTGGTACCTAAATTAAAGCTGAATGAGGGCCCCGTTTACCGGGGCTTTTTCTATTTACATAAAAAAGTGCCGTAAAATAAGGGTATACTTATTGTTATACGAATCGATGAAGTTAAGGAGTTCATATTATGACACAATTACGACTGCTGGCAACAGCGGCTATGGGATTAGAAGCGCTAGTAGCCAATGAAGTTCGCGCGCTAGGTTTTGAAAATGTGAAGGTTGAAAATGGTAAAGTTTATTTTGATGGTGATGAAAAAACGTTAGTAAAAGCTAACTTATGGCTAAGAACGGCAGATCGCGTGAAATTAGTAGTTGGCGAGTTTAAAGCGGAGACGTTTGATGAACTTTTTGAACAAACAAAAGCACTTCCATGGGCTGATTTTATTCCTGAGGATGGCGAGTTTCCTGTAATCGGCCGGTCTGTAAAATCTAAGCTATTTTCTGTATCTGACTGTCAAGCAATCGTGAAAAAAGCAGTGGTTGATAACTTAAAAACGGCGTATAACCGCAAAACGTGGTTTCCAGAGGACGGGGCTTTGTATCGAATTGAGGTTGCGATTCATAAAGATATCGCAACATTAACGCTTGATACGAGCGGTACTGGTCTACACAAGCGTGGATACCGTGAGTTACATTCTGGTGCGCCGATTAAAGAAACGATGGCTGCAGCGCTAATCATGCTAACAAATTGGACACCTGATAAGCCTTTCGCAGATCCTTTCTGTGGATCTGGTACATTGCCGATTGAAGCTGCAATGATTGGACAAAACATCGCGCCTGGATTAAATCGCGAGTTTGCTTCAGAGAAATGGAACTGGATCGACAAAAAGGTTTGGTATGAGGCTGTAGGAGAAGCTCAAGATGTGGCGAAATACGATCTACCTTTAGAGATTCAAGGATCTGATATTGATCATAAGATGATCGAACTGTCCAAGAATAATGCAAACGAAGCTGGATTCGAGGATTTTATCACGTTTAAACAGATGCAAGTTCGCGATTTTACGACTAGAAAAGATTACGGATGTCTTGTAACGAATCCACCTTACGGAGAGCGACTTGGTGAGAGAGAAGAAGTAGCTCAAATGTATCGCGACCTAGGCATGGCAATGAAACCGTATGATACATGGAGTGTTTACGTGATTACTTCTAATGAAAAATTTGAAGAATATTATGGCCGTTCAGCAACAAAAAAACGTAAGCTATATAACGGAGATTTGAAGACGGACTATTATCAATACTTTGGAAAACGTCCGCCTAGACAGCACCAGAACTGATGAGTGCGTTATGTAATTATGGTATGGGTGCCCGTTGAGTGTCGAAGATTGTAGACTCGCGGATAAAAGCCCGAAATTTGTGGATTGAGAAGCAAAACTCGTGGATTGAGCTATTAAATTTATGGATTCAAGGAGAAAACTTTTGGATTCATCCCCATAAACGATAAGGAAGGCTGACTCAATCAAAAAGTCAGCCTTTTTTGGTATGAATCGCACAAATAGAAGCATTGAAACAATTATAATTTCACGTACCGTACATAATTAAGATCTTTTTATTCAAAAAACATTGGGAATTAACCATTTCGAACTAAATTTTATAAAACTACACTTACTCGCTGCTACATTGTTCAACTTTTATAAAGACTTCACCACCAATTGCTGAAACAAAGTTTAAAGACCTTATAAACGCGTACATACTATGCCTATCCATTAAATCAAAGGCAGGTTATTTCTATGTACGCTCAATTTAGCCATTTAGATAGCATTCAAAAGGCATTACAGAACCTACAACCACATCTGGAAGATCATCATAAAGCCGAAATTCAAAGTGTCCTTCATCAATCGATTGGTCACGTAAACAATATTGATCCGTCCTTCGCTGCTTATGCAGAACTATTCAAGGAAGAATTTTAGAAAAAAATAAAATAGACCAGCAGGACTTTTTTATTGCGTCACGAATTCATATAGCGGTATGTTTTTAATGAAACCGTGAAGGGATGAAGCAAAAAATGACACAAACAAAAGTAACTGTTGAAAAAGAATTCTTAGATTATGTGAAAAAAATGGTCCACATCAACGAAGCAATCGGCCTCATGTATTGGGATCTTCGCACAGGCGCACCTAAAAAAGGTGTTGAACAACGTTCTGAAGTAATCGGAACATTATCATCTGATGTATTTGCAATGTCTACGTCTGAAGAAATGAAGAATTACATCGAAGAACTTTCTAAGTCAGATATACAGGACTCTCTGTCTGATGTTACGAAGAAGACGCTTGAGGAAGTAAAAAAAGATTACGAGCGTAATGCAAAGATTCCTCCAGCAGAATTTAAAGAGTATGTCATTTTACAATCTAAAGCAGAAACTGTGTGGGAAGAAGCGAAGAACGCATCAGACTTCTCTTTATTTCAGCCTTATTTAGAAAAGCTTGTTGATTTCAATAAGAAGTTTATCGGTTATTGGGGCTATGAAGGGAATAAGTACAATACACTTCTAGATATGTATGAGCCAGGAGTTACTGTTGAGATTTTAGATGAGACCTTCTCAAAACTACGCGATCGAATCGTACCATTGCTTCAGAAAGTAAAAGATGCAGGTCAACCTGATACAAAGTTTTTATTCGAGCATTTTCCGAAAGAAAAACAAAAAGATTTCAGTTTACATGTTTTAAAAGACATGGGTTATGATTTCGATTCAGGTCGTTTGGATGAAACCGTTCATCCGTTTGCGATCGGATTGAATCCTGGAGACGTTCGTGTAACAACAAAGTATGACGAGAATGATTTCCGTACGGCTGTATTCGGAACCATCCATGAAGGTGGACATGCACTTTATGAGCAAAATATTTCAGATGAATTAGTTGGGACACCCCTTGCTACAGGTACATCTATGGGCATTCACGAGTCTCAATCTCTGTTCTGGGAAAACTTTGTAGGTCGTCACTTCGGATTCTGGAAAAATCAGTACAACATGCTTAAGACAGTTTCTGGTTCACAGTTTAACGGTGTAGAGCTTGAAGATTTTTATCGTTCTATCAACGTGGTAGAGCCTTCACTTATTCGTATCGAAGCTGATGAAATGACATACCCACTTCATGTTATTGTTCGTTATGAAATTGAAAAAGGTTTGTTTAACGATGAGATCGAAGTAAAGGACCTTCCGAGAATCTGGAATGAGAAAATGCAGGAGTATATCGGTGTAACACCTAAGAATGATGCTGAAGGTGTGCTTCAGGATGTACATTGGTCAGGCGGAAGCTTTGGTTACTTCCCATCCTATGCTCTCGGGTATATTTATGCTGCACAGCTAAAAAATGCAATGCTGAAGGATATACCTGATTTTGATGCTCATATGGAATCTGGAAACCTTCTGCCGATAAAAGAGTGGTTAACGAAGAACGTTCACCAATATGGAAAAATGAAGAAACCGATTGAAATCTTAAAAGATGTAACAGGTGAGGGACTCAATCCTGATCATTTGATCGCTTATTTCGAAAAGAAATACACTGATATTTACCGCTTAGAGAACTAACTACATCCTACCGGCGGACTCGAATTTATATATCGAGAATGCCGGTTTTTTTACATAATCTGAAAGTATAATCTGTTTTAAGGATACTTTTTGATGTAGCAACAAGATTATGATAATCGTATAAATTCAACTAACTCTGCATCAAAGGGTGAGTATTACCCAAGTATTCTTAATAAAAATGTTTCATTTGTACTTATTTTGTCTAAAACTATATAAAAAGACACTAGGAGGAAATATACATGGGAGCTGCAACGACACAAGATATCCAGAACCTTTTAAAATTAAGAAAACGTATTGCTGTAGTCGGTCTATCTGATCAACCTTTTCGCACGTCCTATATGGTTTCAGAATATATGCAGAATGCCGGTTACGAGATTATTCCCGTAAATCCTAATGTCTCAGAAGTTTTAGGGCAAAAAGCGTTTGCAACGCTCGAAGAAATTGAAGGACACGTTGATATTGTCAACGTATTTAGACGCAGTGAGTATTTGCCAGAGGTTGCTCGATCTGCAGCAAAAATTAAAGCTGGTTTCTTCTGGGCACAATTAGGGCTTTACAGTGCAGAAGCAGAAGAGATTTTGCAAAGTGCAACGATTCCTTATATTATGGATAAGTGCATTAAAGTGGAACATGCTATGATACGGTAGTAATGAACCACCCGCAATCATACGGGTGGTTTTCCCATGCTATCTAGAAATGTCACTTTTTTATTAAAAAATATTCTTTTCGACACTAAAGGTTTTCAGTCGATTTACCGAGAAATAAGAGGAGAATATACAGACAACAGTAGTATAGAAACAAACGTTCTGCTATTATAGTAGTACTGCAGCAACGCGAAAGGAGCAACACAACTTGGCTAGTAATAAGTCATTAATGGAGTATAACGATGATGCCATACAGGTGCTCGAAGGTTTAGAAGCCGTTCGAAAGCGTCCAGGTATGTATATTGGAAGTACGGATGCTAGAGGATTGCATCACCTCGTTTATGAGATTGTAGATAACGCTGTTGATGAAGCTTTAGGCGGATTCGGTGATTACATACACGTGAAAATTCACAAAGACAATAGTGTTTCGGTATCCGATGATGGGCGTGGAATGCCAACAGGTATGCACAAACTCGGAAAACCAACTCCTGAAATCATTTTTACAGTTCTTCACGCGGGTGGTAAGTTCGGTCAAGGCGGATACAAAACATCTGGAGGATTGCATGGTGTCGGGGCATCCGTAGTAAACGCCTTATCTGAATGGTTGGAAGTAACGATCCACCGTGACGGCAAGACGTATCGTCAACGTTTTGAGAATGGCGGAAAGCCTGTAACAACACTAGAAGTGATCGGAAATACCCGGAAGTCTGGAACGACCGTCCATTTTAAACCAGACTCAACCATGTTTTCTACGATCAACTATAACTATGAAACATTAAGCGAACGATTACGAGAAGCAGCTTTCTTGTTAAAAGGAATCAAGATCGTACTTGAAGATGCACGTAACGGTGAAAAAGACGAGTTTCAGTTTGATACAGGTCTTGAAGCGTTCGTAAAATACTTGAATGAAGATAAAGACTCTCTGCACACTGTTGTGAGTTTTGAAGGTATACAAAACGAGATCGAAGTGGATTTTGCGTTTCAGTACAACGATGGATATGCAGAAAATGTATTATCGTTCGTAAACAACGTGCGCACAAAAGACGGTGGAACGCATGAATCAGGTGCAAAAACGGCGATTACTCGAAGCATCAACGAATACGCTCGAAAAACGAACATGTTAAAAGAAAAAGATAAGAACTTAGATGGATCTGATATACGTGAAGGTTTAACAGCTGTTGTTTCTGTTCGTATTCCCGAAGAATTCCTGCAATTCGAAGGGCAAACGAAAAGTAAATTAGGAACGAGTGAAGCACGTTCTGCTGTAGATACCGTAGTAGCGGTTAAGTTAGCTTATTTTCTTGAGGAAAATCCTGCAATTAGTGAAATGCTCATCCGTAAAAGTATTAAAGCCGCACAAGCGCGAGAAGCAGCACGTAAAGCACGCGAAGATGCTCGAAACGGTAAAAAGAACAAACGTAAGGATTCTATGTTAAGCGGTAAGTTAACGCCAGCTACATCAAAGAATCCTGAACGAAACGAACTCTACCTTGTCGAAGGTGATTCTGCTGGCGGTTCTGCTAAGCAAGGACGTGACCGTAAATTTCAGGCGATCCTTCCGCTACGAGGAAAAGTTATCAACACAGAAAAAGCAAAGCTTGCTGACATCTTCAAGAACGAAGAAATCAACACGATCATTCATGCGATTGGAGCTGGAGTGGGCTCTGATTTCACATTAAAAGATGTGAACTACGATAAGATTGTAATCATGACTGATGCAGATACAGATGGAGCGCATATCCAAGTTCTATTACTGACGTTCTTCTATCGCTACATGAAACCGCTCATTGAAGAAGGAAAAGTGTTCATCGCACTTCCTCCACTTTACAAAGTAAGTAAAGGGACTGGTAAGAAGGAAGTCATTGAATATGCCTGGGATGAAGACGAACTTAGAGAAGCACAGAAAAAGATCGGAAAAGGCTACATCATTCAACGCTATAAAGGTCTAGGTGAGATGAATGCTGATCAATTATGGGAAACAACTATGGATCCTGACACACGCACGTTGATCCGAGTAAGAATTGATGACGCAGCCCGTGCTGAAAAACGTGTATCTGTCCTAATGGGAGATAAAGTAGAGCCGCGACGAAAGTGGATCGAAGAACACGTTGCTTTTGGCATAAACGAAGAAACTAACATACTAGATAACGAGAACTTGTCAGCATTCTGAGGAGGTTTAAAGATTGTCACTGCTTGAGAAATTTAGAGAGCTGCCGTTAGAAGACGTAATCGGCGACCGCTTCGGAAGATACAGTAAATACATCATTCAGGAGCGTGCATTACCTGATGCAAGAGACGGCCTGAAGCCCGTTCAGCGCCGTATTTTATATGCGATGTTCGCAGAAGGAAACACGAACGAGAAACCATACAGAAAATCAGCAAAAACGGTCGGTAACGTAATCGGTAACTATCACCCACATGGTGATTCCTCCGTTTATGAAGCAATGGTTCGCATGAGTCAGGACTGGAAAGTAAGAAATGTCCTGATTCAAATGCACGGTAACAATGGTAGCATTGATGGAGACCCTGCAGCTGCCATGCGTTATACAGAAGCTAGGCTATCTGCAATCGCTTCTGAACTGCTCCGTGATATTGATAAAGAGACCGTAGAATTCGCACCAAACTTTGATGATACAACCGAAGAGCCGGTCGTATTACCAAGTCGTTATCCGAATCTATTAGTCAATGGATCAACAGGTATCTCTGCAGGTTATGCGACTGATATTCCACCTCATCACCTTGGTGAAGTCATCGATGCGGTAACGATGCAGATCGATAACCCCGATGTTTCTCTTGAAGAATTAATGACTGTGATTAAAGGTCCTGATTTTCCAACGGGAGGAATCGTTCAAGGTCTTGATGGCATTAAGAAGGCCTTTGAAACAGGAAAAGGACGCTTTGTCATTCGTGCAAAAACGGAGATCGAGAGCTTAAAAGGCGGTCGTCAGCAGATTGTCATAACGGAAGTTCCTTTTGAAGTGAACAAAGCGAACCTCGTTAAGCGCATGGATGAGTTGCGTTTAGATAAAAAAGTAGATGGTATCGCTGAAATCCGAGACGAGACGGATCGCACGGGTTTACGAATCGTGATCGAGCTTCGTAAGGACGGGAATGCAGAAGGAATTCTAAACTATTTCTTTAAAAATACCGATCTTCAAGTCTCTTACAACTACAACATGGTAGCGATTCATAATAAGACACCGAAACTAATGGGTCTGAAGGCGATTCTTCATTCTTACATTCAGCATCAAAAAGAAGTTTTGACTCGCCGAACGCGATATGATCTAAGAAAAGCAGAAGAACGTTCACACATCGTTGAAGGTTTAATTAAAGCAATTTCTATCCTAGACGAAGTGATAGAAACGATCCGTGCTTCTAAAGATAAACGAAATGCAAAAGACAACATCATTGAAAAGTTCCAATTTACAGAACCCCAAGCTGAAGCGATTGTTACGTTACAGCTTTATCGTTTAACGAATACGGATATTACGACGCTTCAATCTGAAGCTGAGGAACTAGCGAAAAAAATTACGTATCTTCGTTCATTATTAGACAGTGAGAAAAAGCTGTTTAACGTTATTAAAAAAGAGATGGCTGAGGTTCAGAAGAAATACGCAGATCCGCGCCGTACCATCATTGAAGCAGAAATTGAAGAGATCAAAATCGACATGGAAGTGATGATTCCGTCTGAAGATGTTATGGTGACTGTTACAGAGGACGGATATGTAAAACGCTCTAGTGTTCGTTCATACAGTGCTTCAAACGGAGAACCGCCAGGCATGAAAGATACCGATTCACTTCTCATGGCGTCTCAGCTCAATACAACCGAAACGCTTCTCATGTTCACGAACAAAGGTAACTACGTTTACCTGCCTGTATATGAGATGCCTGAGATCCGCTGGAAAGACATGGGGCAGCACTTAGCAAGTCTTGTTGGACTAGATAAGGATGAAAGGTTGATCAAAGCATACCCGATTAAAGAATTTGCAGAGAATCAATACCTCATCTTCTTTACAAAGCAAGGTATGGCTAAGAAAACAGAACTTAAGTCTTATAAAGCCACTCGATATAACAGACCACTGATGGCCGTTAAATTAAAAGCAGATGATGAAGTTGTTGACGTTTCATTAACGAACGGAGAGCAAGATGTTTTCATCACGACACATTTTGGATTGGGACTATGGTTTGCTGAAGAAGAGATCTCAATTGTAGGACAAAGAGCTTCTGGCGTTAAAGGAATTAACTTAAAAGCTGGTGACCAAGTGGTGAGCGGATTTGCGCTGCCAGAAGATCCAGAAAAAGCACAAGTTGTTATTGCCACACAGCGTGGTGCGCTTAAAAAGATGAAGATTTCAGAATTTGAAAAAACATCGCGTGCTAAACGTGGTCTTGTGATGGTAAGAGAATTAAAATCGAACCCTCATCGCATTGTAGGTATGAAGTTAGTTACAGCCGATGATATACAGTTTGTTTTAGAAACAAGTTCAGGAAGAGTTGAAACGATTGCAGCAGCGAACTATAAGCCAGCTGATCGATATAATAATGGATCTTTCGTTGTGGATACAGGGGAAACCGGTCCAATTACTCGAATTAAATCATTGGTTTCAACTGAACAATCAAAAGAGTAGCGTTTGCTGCTCTTTTCTTCTTTTTTTGAAGGTTGAAAACTTCGGAGTCTCGAAAGTGGTTGATTTCAGTTCCAGGATGCTCGCTTTCCGGGGGGCGTGCGGTGAGCCCCCAGGAGTCTCGCACCTTACACTCCAATCACCTTTTTCAATGAGGAATAAAAGATAAAAACGATTAGAGCTATTACTTGTTTGTAAAGAGAAGGAAAGATTAATTGGAAAAGTACACAACCAGAGAAATGAGAGATACATAACATGAAGAGCAACACACATTTACTTGGAGGCGTTGTAGCAGGGGCTGCTTATAAAGCATTTACCGATTTGCCTCCGGAGACTCTGCAGCATGAGCTGACTTTTTTTGGTGCGGCTGTTCTAGGGAGTTTACTTCCTGACCTTTGCCATCCAGGATCCTATTTAGGTAAGAAAACGGTTTTTCTTTCAAAAACGATTTCTAAGACATTTGGTCATCGCACGATCACTCATAGTTGGGTTTTGATTTTATTACTATTTTTATTGCCACAATGGATGGATTGGCAATTTGAAGAATCTTTAAGCATCGGTTTAGTGGTAGGGGTGCTTTCACATCTGGTTTTGGATGCTGCAACATCTAGAGGTATTCAGCTTCTTTATCCGCTGCCCATTCGATTTCGTTTTCCTTTCTACACGAAAACAGGATCTAAAACCGAAACAAACATTGCTTCGTTTCTGGGATTAATAGCGGCTGTCTTGATGATTCACCTCTATATCGTATCTTTATTTTAAGACATGAACTTAAAAAAGGGTTTAATTTACTTCCTCAATGGTAATACAACAAATGTACACAAAAATTGAGGAGTGGTTAAATAATGGCTAAAATTGCAACAGTACTCGCTAACATGTTTGAAGATGTAGAATATACGGATCCAGCAAAGGCATTTCGTGAAGCTGGCCATGAAGTAACCGTGATCGGCTCAGAAAAAGGAGCAACACTTGAAGGAAAGCAAAAGGAAGCACAAGTAACTACGAATGCTGCAATCTCAGAAGTGTCACCTGAAGATTATGACGCGCTCTTCATCCCTGGTGGGTTCTCTCCTGATATTTTAAGAGGTGATGATCAATTCGTACAGTTCACAAAGCATTTTGCTGATGAAGGAAAGCCTGTCTTTGCAATCTGTCACGGGCCGCAACTGTTAATTTCCGCTGAGGTACTCAATGGTAGACACATTACAGGGTATAAATCCATTCATGTTGATCTAAAGAATGCAGGAGCAACAGTTAAGGATGAAGAAGTAGTGGTATGCGGGGGTAATCTTGTAACAAGTCGCCAACCAGAAGACATTCCAGCATTCATTCGCGAATCCTTAAAAACGCTACAACAATAACTTTTGATAGAAAAACCGTCTAGAACCTGGTTCTAGACGGTTTTTCACAGGTTGAAACTAAATTCAGCACAAAGCGTACAATGGGTATGAAAATATAGATGGGATGAAGGACGATGGAATCAAAAGAGTATTTATTAAATGAACTAAAACAGATCGAGAAATGGGAGAAAGATCAAAAAGGCTTGTGGTTCTGGGAGCGTATTACTCGGCTGCCGTTCAAGCTGCTTGATAAAGTGACACCAAAGTTTATTCAAAATAAGATCGGTACACTTCTCGATGAAATTGGCGGGTACATACAAAACGGCGGTCAATATCTATCCAAAGAGGAATCTGTTTTTCAGTTCTACGAAAAACAAACGGGTAGAATGATTCATGAATTAGCAGACTTTAAAACAATACCAGTTGAAGAAATGAAGAACGTTTCTTTAGAACTAGCAAACAAACGAAAAAGTGCTGCTACACTACAAGGAGCCAGTACAGGGATTGGTGGTATCTTTACATTAGCGATCGATATCCCTGCTATATTAGCAATCTCTCTAAAGACTTTACAAGAAATTGCAATCATACATGGATATGATCCTAAAGATAAAGAAGAACGAGTTTTTATTTTAAAATGCCTTCAATTCTCTACGTCTGATTATGTAGGGAAAGAAGCTATTCTAAACGATCTGGCTGCAATCAGTGATGACAAGATGAAATCAAGAGAAGTTATCTCTCAAATACAAGGTTGGCGAGAAGTCACATTAACATTTACAGAGTCATTTGGTTGGAAAAAACTTTTTCAGATGGTACCCATTGCAGGAATTATCTTTGGCGCATTTGCGAATCGATCCATGATCAATGACCTTGCAGAAACAGGAACAATGCTTTACCAAAAAAGAAGAATTGTTGAACGGTTAAAAAGTAATACGATTCCTACTATAGAATCGGAGTAAAAAAATATGAAAACGACATTTCTACAGGAGATGTCGTTTTTTAGCGGACTAGTCATATGCACATTTATTAAACGCTTTTTCTTATAGAAGGACTAATGAACGTGTATGTGGAAAAGTACATGTAATACATAAGGAAGACAGATAAATTTTAGAACGTAAGCAGGAGATGAGGGCCATAGAAGATGTTGATAAAAGAAATCGATTAGAAGAAAAACCTTTTAGTTACCGAGAAACAAAAGATCAAAACGTATTTTTAGATTATTACGGAAAACAAATAAAAATCCTTCGAGGAAAAGAAGCTGAAAAGTTTTTGAATCGAATAAGAGCCGGTGAGAATGAGTTGGCAGAACAATTGATTATGGCTAATAACAGGCAATTTTAAAAGAGGTAATGAACGAAAATCATGACAACTGTAATTCCTTGTTGTGCTCAAATACTAGTAAACTCATTTCAAGTTCAGGAGTGGAGTAGATGATAGGATTCAATTACGAAGATTATGATGGATTAGGACTTGCTGAGTTGGTTAAAAAGAAAGAAGTTCAGCCTATTGAATTGGTTGAAGCTTCCATTAAAAGGATTGATACACTAAATCCTAAAATCAATGCAGTTATAAACATGATGTATGAAAAGGCGCGAATAATGGCGGCTAATGATCAAGATGGCTTGTTTGCAGGTGTACCAACGCTGTTGAAGAATATTTCGCAAGAGGTGGAAGGAGAACCGATTACGGCAGGCTCGAAAGCTTTCCTTTCTTACCGGGCAAAAACGGATTCTGAATATGTAAGAAGATTACGAAAAGCAGGCATTTTATTTCTCGGACAAACAAACGTGCCGGAGTTTGCGTTAGTCGCTTACACAGAACCTGCTCAATATGGACCCACTCGAAATCCGTGGAATTTGAACCATACGCCAGGGGGATCAAGTGGAGGGTCAGCTGCAGCAGTCGCTTCTTTTATGGTTCCTTTTGCAGGAGCAAACGATGGTGGAGGTTCTATTCGAATTCCAGCATCTTATTGTGGCTTGTTTGGATTGAAACCAACAAGAGGTAGGACCCCAGTCGGACCAAATCTTGGCCGCTCATGGCAAGGGGCTTCAACTGAACACGTCATAACTCGAACGGTTAGAGATAGTGCAGCAATGCTTGATCAATTACAAGGTCATGAGAAAGCAGGTGCCTTCCATACACCAAAATTTGAAGGCAGTTTTCTTAATGCAGCTACCACTCCTTTAAATCGAAAGTTGAGAATTGCTTATTCTATCTCTTCTCCCATAGAAACTGAAGTGCATCCTGAATGTCGAGATGCCGTTATCAAATCTGCAAAATTATTAGAGTCTATGGGGCATCATCTGGAAGAAGTTGATGCTCCTGTTGATGGTCATAAGTTAGTGAAGAGTTATCTTATGATGTACTTTGGGGAAACCGCTGCAACTTTAACGTCTCTTGAAAGTATTTTGGGGCGGAGGGCGACATTCAGAGATGTGGAGCCTTCTACGTGGTTACTTGGTTTGCTGGGAAAAGCAACTTCTGCAGAAGAATTTGTACTTAGTATAAGAGAATGGGATAAGGCAGCTTCACAGATGGAGACCTTTCATGAAACGTATGATCTTTATCTCACACCAACCACCGCCTTTCCTTCGGCAATGATTGGAGAGCTTCAGCCAACCGCTTCCGAACAAATTCTTATTCGTACTGTAGGTCAGTTCGGACTAGGAAAGGTTTTAAAGAAAGCAGGAATCGTCGATCAAATTGCTCGGAAAAATCTCGCTCGAACACCTTTTACACAGTTAGCAAATCTAACTGGACAACCTGCTATGTCTGTTCCACTTCACCTTACAGAAGGAGGGTTACCGATCGGAGTTCAGTTCATAGCGGCTAGAGGACAGGAGAGTTTGTTGCTGCAATTAGCTGGAGAACTTGAACAAACTGATCTTTGGGTGGACGTACGTCAAAATCCTTTGTTTAAAAAAACTACGATACATTAACCGTTTAGCTGTAGCTAGGCGGTTTTTTATTTGGGTGAACCATAATCTTTTATCTACATAAGTGACGAGTACTTGTTCATACAATGAAAGTGGTACTCCACTTCATTCATTTTACGACTATAGAAGGAGGTAACGTGTTGAAGACAATAACTAAATCATTGAGAATCCTGGATACTCTCAACAACAATCCTACAAAGGATGATCTTAAGACAGCCCTTTTGTCGTTAAACATTGAATACGAAGACGTGGAATCAGAACTGAAAACCTCAGAGAATAAACCTTATTACAGAAAGCTTTTATATCAGAACAAAGATGTAGAGTTATTAGTCATGAATTGGTCTCAACTAGAGTGTGCACCACATGATCACGGTTCTTCACAAGGGTGGATTAAAGTGCTGAATGGTTCAACGAAGAATACGGTTTATGAGCTAGAAGAAAATGGATTACCACGCGAATTATTTACAAAGAATCATGACAAGGACCAAGTTTTGTTCGCCCCTAAACATGGGGTTCACAAGATGAAGGCTGAAGAAAATAGTGACCTTGTCACACTTCACCTCTATTCACCACCGATTAGTGGTATGAAGGTTTATGATCTTGAAAAATGTTCAGTATGCGTAGTTTCTGATGATTGCGGAGCATGGTGGCCGGATGAGCAACGTCAAAAGTTAAGAGAAATACAGTTGAACGCATAAAAAATGATTAAAGTCCAATTTAAGCCAAAGCTTAATTGGACTTTTCTGATGCATCCTTCTTATCGATCTTCTAAATGTTTTGCAGTAGCACTCCATTCTACCTCTTTCTCATCTTTTAACGTTCCGAATAAGACATCGATAAAAGGAGTGGAAACGCCATACCAATAGTTCTCGTTCTTGTAATGATGTAGGGTATGTGTCTTTTTAATCCATCTGCCAAATCTGGTTTTAGGCTTTAGCGGACGGTGAGCGACATAGTGTTTCCATTCATAGATGAAGAACATGAACAGAAGACCGCTAGCAAATGACAAGGTATACGGAACGGATCGTGTAATGAGATAAAGAAGAGTAGATAAAAAAAAGAGGCTAGGAGCGCTATACCAAACAGGCAAAAACAATAACTTCAATTCATTTGGTTTTCTGTGATGATCATAATGCAACCTCTTTATCAATTTGAACAAAAACGTATTCTTAGGTGCTTTAATATGAAAGAAAAAGCGATGTGTGAAGTATTCGCTGAACATGTAAATTAAAATACCTAGAGGAAAGAACGATAAGACATTAATTGTAATGTCCGTTGTAAATAAATAGCTATTCATCACTATGAAAATAACCATCATTATTAAGATATCCATATGCAAGAAAAAGTCGCCGTATATTCCTTTACTCTTCATTTAGTTAACCTCCGTTCATCTGTTTCTTCCAAAGATGTAAACTGTTTTTCATCATCGATCGAGCTATCTTTTCAGTTCCTTCAATGTCTCCATTCAATAGTGAGTCCAAAAGAGCAAAGTAATATTGTTTAGAAATGGATCGGTGTGAGGAGTTTTCAAAGTATTGTAGTGCCATTCTATGATAAAGGTCATTAAAGCTATTTAAGATTAGGCGATATATGGGATTTGGAGATAACAAAGCTATATCTTGCTGCAATTCCCAGTCAAAAATGGCATATGAATGGGGTTCATCGCTCAATTCATCCAATGACGAGAACAAAGCGATTAATTTTAGCCGTTATGCTCAGCTGCATCTTTTAAATAAGCTGGCGTTAAAGAAATTCTAAGCTCGAGCATATGTTCAATGAAATCAACGGGAATTTCATCTTCAAGTTGCAGCATATCAACTATTGTCATTATGTTTCCTTGTTGCCAATAATCATTGACTGTTGCTGGCATCCCTTTATGAGTTGTGATCCAACCATTCTGTTCTAATCGTTGCAATGCCTCTCTAATTGTTGGTCTTCCTACATTAAATTGAGATGCGAAATCTCTTTCAGATGGCATTAATTTATGAAAGCCTATTTTTCCTTCTATTATGGAATGGATAATCTGCCGTCTTACACTATCTGAAGATCTTGTTTTCACTGTGAGTTACACCTCTTTTCTGCTGGTATTACCAATGACTGATTGTGGTATTACCACTATATAAACGAAAAAGAGGTTCATGCCTCTATTAAAATCTATGGCTTTAAAAATGCCTGAATGATCATCCAGGTGCTTTTTGTGTTTGCATAAAACAGAAGGCAGTTACAAAAGCTGAGAACATCAATTAATTAGAAAGGGGAACAAGAGATGAGCCAGCAATTTTTCAAAAGAAAACGTCATGACTCTTCGTCAGCAACTGAAAAATATGATCATCTTCATGTATCCTCTGATCTAAAGACGAATATTAAAGAAATTAAAAACATTCTAGGGGAAAGTATCGATGTGAAAATTGTAGAGTTTTTAGAGATGCCTATTTCTTTTGGCATTTGTTACATCGAAGGATTGATCAACAAACAACAACTAGAATTATCCATTATTGAACCTATAAAGCGGACACAACTAGAAAATAATAAATTACAACCGAAAGAACTTATCCATCAAACAGAAGTTTCCGCAATGATAAGCTCTTGTCCTCATTTTGATTTAATCATTACTCCCGTTTTAAAAGGACAAATCATTATCTTTGTAGACGGAATGACTGAGGCATACTCTATTCCCCTTGAAACGTGGGAGACACGTGGTGTAGAAGAACCAGAAGCTCAAACGATGGTAAGAGGACCACGTGAAGGATTTATTGAAACCCTTCAGACAAATACAACCTTGATTAGACGCAGAATCTCAAATCCTACTTTACGTTTCAAGCCATTTCAGGTGGGAAAGATTACGAAAACAACGATCTTAGTTTCTTATCTAGAAAGCCAGGTTGATCAAGAAGTCTTACAAGAAGTGATAAAACGGATAACGAACTTGAATACGGACAAAATCTTTGAAAGTGGCATGCTTGAAGAGTTGATAGATGAGAACGGATATTCTCCGTTTCCTACTTTTCAATCTACTGAACGACCAGATGTAGCGGCTGCGGCGTTATCCGAGGGTAACGTTGTGATAATGTTCGAGGGTACACCGTTCGTCCTTATCACCCCAACAACATTTATTTCGTTCTTTCAAGCGGCTGAGGATTATTACCATCACTTTGATCTCTCGAGCTTCATTCGTGTGATTCGTGTTATATCGTTCATGATATCTCTTGCTCTTCCAGCTGCGTATATCGCAGTTACTACCTTCCATCAAGAGTTGATTCCAACGAATTTGTTAGTCAGTTTGGCGGCTCAAAGGGAAGGGGTGCCTTTTCCAGCTTTTGTTGAAGCGCTAGTTATGGAAACGATCTTCGAAATTCTGCGTGAAGCTGGGATTCGTATGCCACGACCCATAGGTTCAGCGGTTTCCATTGTAGGAGCTATTGTTATCGGAGAATCTGCTGTAGCTGCAGGCCTCGTTTCACCTGCAATCGTAATCGTTGTTTCGTTAACGGCCATTTCCAGCTTCGTTTCACCATACTATGGTTTTAGTGGAGCTGCACGTTTGCTTCGATTCATCCTAATGATCTTAGCAGCAACAACAGGGATATTTGGTATGATCTTTTTCATGATCGGCCTACTGATTCATCTCTGTTCACTAACATCAATGGGAAGGCCTTACTTTTCTCCATTAGCTCCTTTTCAATCAGGAAAACAAAAAGACAGTTTATTGCGCCTGCCTCTGTGGTGGACACAAACGAAACTGCATAGAAAATGGGTAAAAAAATCATGAGAAGATGGAACTTAATTGCTGTTATCTTCTCTTTTATATTCATTCTATCCGGGTGTGCGGGTCGAGTAGAGCTCAACGAACTACTAATCGTTTCCTCGATAGGTGTGGACTACAAAAAAGATAAAACGATTGTTCATTTTCAAGTGGTGAATCCTGGGGGCACAGCAGGAGGACAGGGTGGTGAACCATCTGGAGGTTCTGGAGGCTCTGTCTATACGTACACGGTAGAAGGAGAAACTCTTTATGATGCTGTTGAAAAAGGGAGAAATATACTCCCTCGACAATTACTTTTTTCACATATTACAAGCGTGGTTATCGGTGAAAAATACGCAAGAAAAAAAGGGATAGCCCCACTTTTTGATTTTATGGAACGAAATCATGAGGTCAGGGACAACATCATCATGTTTGTTGCTAGGAATTCAACCGCAAAAGATATTCTTTCGATATATACGCCGATCTTTAAGAACCCTGGAGAGTCATTAAGAAATCGAGTGAGGTTAGCTGCCACTTCTACAGGAATATCAGAAGGAATCAAGGAAAAAGACGTTGTCCGATGGCGTTATGGAGAATATAGAGATCCTGTAGTTCAAGGTGTCGAGATCGTAAAGATCAGTGGCAGTCAAGATGATACATCCAATTTAGAAAATATTGATGCAAATGATAAGACCTATCGAATTTCAGGATTGGCTGTGTTCAAGAAAGATAGAATGGTGGGCTGGTTGAATAACAATCAAACGAGAGGTTGGTCGATAATCAATCAAAAAGTGAAGGACATCTTCATATTAAGTCACAACTGTGATAGTCAAAAAGGTAATGTAGGTTTTATGGTAAAGAACGTTGACTCTAAAACGAAGGTCCACTATATAAATGGTAAATTAAAATATGTTGTAAGTGTTAAAGGAAAAGCCATTTTACAAGAAGTGACTTGTGCAGTTGATGTCGGAGACCCAAACACTCTTTTAAAGATGGAAAAACGTGTGAATCAGGAATTAGAAAGACATATTAAAAACACGGTTAAAAAGGCACAGGAAGAAGAAACGGACATCTTTGGATTTGGAAAGCTGCTATACAATAAAGATCCAGAAGTCTGGAAGGGATACAAAGAAAAATGGAACGAAGAGTTTTCTAATGTAGAGCTTGAAACAGATGTGTCTATAAAACTTGAATCTGTAGGAGCAAGGGTGGAAACGATCCATGAGCAAAAGTAAATCCTATCAAATTACACTTACAGGCTTTTGGATCTTTTCAATGATCAACGTAGCTAGCTTCCTGTCGAATAGAAAATGGCTTCCTTGGTCAGATTGGATCAATTCTATCTATTCACCACTATATAAACTGATGTTTGGAGGATAAACATGAACCATACAATAAATCGATGGCAGCTTGTTTTAATCGTAATCAGTTTTATAATGGGAAGTTCATTATTAATGGCACCTAACTTAACTGCTTTTTTCTCGGGGCAGGATGCATGGATTTCAATGCTTTTCGCTGTAATAATTGGTTTGGTCTTGAATGTCATTTGGATATTACTTCTGAAACGATACCACTTTCGTTCTATTTTTCGGATTACCGAAGTTGCCGGAGGTAAAGTGGTGGGAACGATACTAAATATAGTGATCATCTTTTATGCTCTTCATTTAGCTTCCTACGTCGTACGAAATCTTAGTAACTTTATGATTTCGAACGTCATTCCAGAATCTAGTCCATGGACTTTTCAGATCATGATCATCTTACTTGCTGTGTATTCATGCTTTTATGGGCTAAATAATATAGGTCGTGTAAATGAATTTTTAACCCCTTTTATGATTCTCTTTTTTATTTGTTCACTAGCTCTAACAACAAATCAGTTTAGATTTTCACACTTGCAGCCATATTTTGAACAAGGGTTCTTAAAGATCTCACAGGGCGCGTACACGACAACGGGATTTCCTTTTATTGAGATCATTCTATTAGGAAGTGTTCTTACATATGTGAAGAACAAAGATAAACTCTCAAAAAGTTATTTAGCAGGAATCTTGCTTGGTGGAAGTGCTCTCATCTTAACCGTATTTATTGCTGTCGGAGTAGAGGGTGCTTATATGGTTAAAAGACAAAGCTATCCAACCTATGAGTTGATGAGAGATATTTCAATCATCAACATATTTGAAAGGGTAGAGGTCATTATAGGAGTAGTATGGATATTTGGAATTCTTGTTAAAATCGTAATTTGTCTCTTCACAGCGTTAAAAGGATTACAGCATCTATCCAAATCTTCAAATTATCATCCCTTTTTACTGCCTGCTGGTTTACTAATCTGGGCGATGAGTAATCATATTCACAATAATACGATGGAGTTCACAGATTTTGTAGGACGAAATTGGACACTTTGGTGGTTTACCTTATACATGATTGTACTGTTAGTATTAAGTTTAGGGATTTTGCGTAAAAAAGATAAGTCTATCGATCCACACACAGAAGATACATTTCAATAGTATTTTCTATAATAATGAGAAAGTGCAAGCAATGGCCAAATGTTATCATAACTGTGATAACGAATATAAAATGCACCAGGTAAGCCGGCTCCTGTTGGATAGTTGGCTTCTTCTTGTTTAGTTAGCAACCACAAGACAGCTTTCTCCATTTCTGATGTGGGTTGATCGCATATACAAGTTAGAGCATTAAGTGCCCAAGCTGTTTGAGAAGCTGTACTTTTATTTAAACTGACATACGTTCTCTTTGAATCACTTTTACAGGACTCACCCCAACCACCATCTTCATTTTGAATCGCTATCAGCCACTTCTTTGCTTTTTGAAGGGCTCTTTCATTTTCGCGAACTCCACACGATCGTAAGCCTGTAACGGCAGCCCACGTTCCATAAATATAACAAACTCCCCATCGTCCATACCAAGAACCATTGGCTTCTTGGTTAGAAAGAAGCCATTTCACACCTTTTTTGATGCAGTCGTTTTCCTGATTCAAACCATGGAAACTTCCTAAAAAATCTAATGTCCTGCCTGTAAGATCCGGTGTGGAAGGGTCGATCAGAGCATCCTTCGCATGTTTAATCGGGAGACTGCCAATCAAATATCGGTTAGTGTTCTTCTCAAATGCTGCCCAACCACCGTCATCGTTCTGCATAGACAAGAGCCAAGACAAACCTTTCTCATAGCTAGAAAAATAAGTTGAATATGTGCGACAGTATCGTGCAATTGTTCGGAGTGCTACTTGCGTATCATCAATATCAGGATGCTGTGTGTTACCTATAGAAAAGCCCCAGCCACCAGGAAGTGCATCTGGATTATGAACCGTCCAGTCACCATACTTATATTGCTGCTGAGAAAGGAGAAGTCTAGCTCCTTTTAATACTTGTGTATGGGTATGAGGAACACCCGCTTCTAACAATGTATAGAGAATGAGAGAGGTATCCCAAGTGGTAGAAGGAGAGTTCTGTAAATGTATTTTTCCATCTACTTCATAAAACATTTTCATCAAACCACTCAGTGCATGTTGAATAATGGTTGATGAACGATCAACACCATTAGAAAGGAGACCATATACCATAAAAATGGTGGTTAGTGCATAACTAAGAAGTGTTCCATCCGGCTCAATATGATTTTGAATATAAGAAAGAATGTTTTCTTTCTTTGTATGATTGTATGAGTCTCTTACATTCAAAATTGAAAATAGATTGATCCAATCTTCGATATTAGATCCTTGATCTGTTTTTCCAAAAATTCCAGATAGATCTGGCGTATAGCTAGAAGTAAGTTTCTTTTTTCCTTCAATCATTAACATGACAGGAGCAAAGTGAGCTCTCGCATAGCTGCTGATATCATAACGATTGATGGGAGAAGTGAGAGAAAGTGAAAAGAGAATGGCAGGGTCGATCGGAAGCTCTGGCCAGTGATATAAACCGTTCATGGCTAAAAAAACTTTAGTGAGAATGTCCGCATTCTTTAATCCTCCATTATTAATAATGAAGTGCTTGGCGTGTAGAAGTGATTCTTCTGTTTGTGTGAGGGACTGTGAATACAAAAGAGCCGTGTAAGCTTGTATGGTCGCAGACAAGTTTGCAGGTTCCTCGTCCGGATATAATCGCCATAAGCCATCATGAGACTGTTTGGAAAGAATTCTTTCAGCTATTCGTTTTATAAGGCTCTCATTCTTATAGTCGATTGTTCGTAACAAAATGAGCATATAGGCATCTGTGATTAGAGAATTCTCAAAACAATAACACCAAGTACCATCCGCTTCTTGTTGGGAAAGGAGTTTATTACACCGTTTATAAATTTCTGATTCTATCTTCTTTTTTATGTTCAAATTCCTCACCGCACTTTATCCATAGTGTTTACAATGTATGAAACATACGGGTTATCCTATGAACATAGAAGTGCAATCTCTGTTCTTTTTCTGTTTAACACGTTAAAATCTTTTTAAGAAATAAGTTTTGTTTTTAGGAGGAATAAGGTTGAGTAATAAAGAACTTGCAACTTTTGCAGGAGGTTGTTTCTGGTGTATGGTAAAACCGTTCGATGAACTTCCTGGTATTCATGGTATTGTATCTGGATACACGGGTGGAGAACTTGAAAATCCGTCTTATGAACAGATTAAAACAGGGAAGACCGGGCATCGTGAAGCTGTTCAAATCACTTTCGATCCAGAAGTTTTTCCATATCAAAAATTGTTAGACCTATATTGGCCTCAAATTGATCCAACGGATGATGGAGGTCAGTTTATTGATCGAGGTAGTCAATATACAACAGCGATCTTTTATCACAATGAGAATCAAAAAGAACTTGCTAAACAATCTTTAAGAAATTTAGAGGAAAGCGGGAAATTTAAAAAGCCCATCGTAACAGAAATATTACCAGCAAGTGAGTTTTATGAAGCGGAAGAGTATCATCAAGATTTCTATAAGAAGAATCCAAAAGCTTATAAAGAAGAACGAGAAACATCCGGTAGAGATACTTTTATTAAACAGAACTGGAAATAAGATAACTGTAATATTATTATGTTAACTACAAATAAGAGACTTTGTATAAGTCTCTTATTTGTATTGGAAGACACCTTACATTTTATCAAGTAACCAGATCAAAGCATTTTTAGCTTCGGCAGGAGACATACCATTTGAAACGTTTTTTAACGCCGCTCGCCAAAGTGAAGAGAGAAGCACTTCAATACCTGGTATATTTTCATTTAGTATTTCATGAAAAAGTTTAGCAACAAGATCTTCATTTAAACTAAAGTCTGGTTCGCTTAATAGTGTACAAACATTTAGCTTAACAGCGGCATTAAATCCAATAATCATAGATGACTTTAGAGATTCGAGGGAATCTTCATGGACTTCAGAAGCAGCCTCCATTCTACTCGTAATTCTCCTTTCGATCTCCTCACGAACAACTTTATACAATTCTAATTTGTTTCCAAAGTGATGGTATAAAGCCCCCGTTGTTACCCCTATATTTTGAGCCAAATGTTGAACATTCACTTTTTCATATCCGTGTGTACCAAAAACTTTAATGGCTTCTTGTAAAATTTTCTCCCTCGCAGAACCGGGAATCGGAATATTTGATTTCATGTTTAGAATATAGCATATTGACAGGCGAGCGTAAATGACTTACGATTTACGTAAATCATTTATGTGTAAAAATATGGTATAGGAGGAACTTAATTATGAAATTAGTTTTTCATTCTCAACCAGTTAAAGATATGAAAAGTGCTGTTGCTTTTTACCGGGATATTTTAGGAATGGAAGAAGCTTGGAGAGAAGGGAATCATACCGTATCATTTAAAGCGAACACTGATACTCAAATCCTTTTAGAAGACGACAAAATCGAACGTGAGTTTGGTCCAGGAAGCGTGTTTTTGGTAGATAACGTGGATGCGTATTTCACATCAAATCAAAGTACTCTAAATTTTGTAAAAGAGCCTTGTGATATTCCGCCTGGACGATACGCAATTTTCACAGATGATTCAGGAAATCCTATACGAATAATTGACATGTCTAAGCAATAAAAAAATTTGTTTCGATACAAGACTTCTTACTCTACATCCAAAGGCGAATCTAATCTATCGTCTTGTGTGTCTATATAAAGTTTATTGCTACTAGTAAGTAATGCGTATACGACACTTTCAACTGTAAGATCCCGTTTCCTCAGCTCTATTAGTAGCCACTCTTTAGAGATGTTATTTTCTTTTAAATTGTTCAGTAGAATCTCTCCATCCATCATCAACTCTATAGGGAGCTTCACATCTTCTTTTACGATATGTAAATCTTTACGTGTGACAGTGAGAAGTTCTTCTTTTTTCTTAACAGAGAGAAGGCCATTATTTTCAACGAGTGCATAATCAACATCATCGATTGAAAAGATATCTTTCTGCCGAAGCTGTTGATTTAAATAATCTAGCGTATAACGCATTTTTTTCATGTTATGTTCTAATATTTTGCCGTTCTCGATCACTACTGTTGGATCTCCAGCTACATACTTTCGAGCTCGTTTACTCTTTAAAGAAAGGAAGGCTGAGAGATAGATTAAAAGAACAAAAATCAATAACACAAGAAAGATGTAACGGGCTTTTACTTCTAGAGCAAATGCTAAGTTCGCAGTAACAGAACCGAGTGTAACAACTGCGATAAGGTCAAAAATCGTCATTCTAGATACGGTTTGTTTTCCCAATATCCGTGCAGCAAGGAATATAGATAAAAAGGCAACTACAGATCGAATGATAATATCATAATAAGGGTTCACATGTGTCACATCCCAATAGAGCGTTTTAAACTACACTATTCTTTTTATCCAATTTATTGAGTTTTAAGTCGAAATCAAAAAACGCACAGGACCATTCCGGTGCGTTTTCGTGTTTCAATTATTGTTCTTCTTATACTGATTCAGCACATGAACCATACCTTCTTCAATTAATTCATTCGCTGGTCGATCAAGCTTCTTAGCTAATGCCTTGATTTCAGTGTATAAGGAGTGGCTCAAGGTAGTATTCACATTTTTACGATCATGATTTTTTTTTCTTATTTCACTGGTATACATATCACAACCTCCAATTCATAAGGAGTTGATTATTCTTGGATGCCTTTTTGCACGGCGCTTTATTAGCTTTTGGTCTGATTTTACCGTTAGGCGTACAGAATGTTTTCATTTTTAATCAGGGAGCTCAGCAACCCTCTTTCTGGAGAAGTCTTCCTGCCATTATTACGGCAATTATTTGTGACACGATTTTAATCTTACTAGCTGTAGCGGGCATATCTGCAATCATACTAACCTTTAAAACCGTAAAACTATTCTTTATGGGTGCCGGTGTACTATTTTTATTGTATATGGGCTGGTCGATCTGGTCTAGCAAAACCAATCCCAATGCCGATACCTCGTATTCAATCATGCGGCCAAAACAACAGATCCTATTTTCAGCCTCTGTGTCATTATTAAATCCGCACGCGATCTTAGATACAATTGGCGTAATTGGCATCAGTTCTATTGCTTATACGGGATCTGACAAGCTTGTTTTTACCTTTTCATGCATCCTCGTTTCATGGCTATGGTTTATTGGATTAGCACTAGCTGGTAGATTAGTCGGAAAGATAGACACAAGTGGAAGAATAATAATAGTCGTGAATAAACTATCAGCTCTTATTATTTGGTTCCTTGCCTTCTATATTACGATCACGCTAGTACAATCCATCTAGTACTTTGAGACTTATTATTAAAGACTTAAACTGAAACTTTATAATTAGAAAAATCATATAACAAGCAATTGTAAAATCCTTCCTAAGACTCTATGTTAATAAAACGAATTTTGCGATAATTTAGTTTGGTAGCGTACTAAAAACAATAGGAGGTACATATGAACAGAAAATTTGTGTTAAGTCTAAGTCTTGCAACGGCTTTAAGTATTGGGAGTCTTGGCTCATTTGTTTTGGCTCATGATGAATTAGGATCTGACATTATTGAAAAAGGAACCGGGCCTGGATATGAGGCGATTGAATCAACCATACAAGGGTCACAAAGTTTTAACTGGAAAGAAGTTGCTGCTGTTCAAATTAAAGAGAAAAACGGTAAACAAAATAATACAGCAGATGTTTATGTACATAAAGGTTTCGCTTATACAGGAACACATACGAAAAGCGGTGGTGAAGGTGGTGTTCGTGTTTGGGATGTAAAAGACCCAGCAAATCCTAAAGAAGTGGCAGCTTTCGCAGATGATATTCCAGGAACATGGCAAGAAAAAGTAATCGTAAAACGAGTTAGTACGGAACACTTTCAAGGTGACTTAGCTGTTGTTTCCGTTCAGCAACTTAACCGAAAAGCAGAAAACTCTGTTGGAGGTTTTCTACTGTATGATGTAACGGAACCTTATCAACCTAAAAAACTAGGTTTTTGGGCGCTGGATAAGCGAGTTACTGGAACACATGAACTATATTTGACCGAACAGGGTGGAAAACCTTATGTATTGACTGCAAATCCATACGCTGATTACTATACACATGGAGAGCAAAAGGACTTCCAAATTGTTGATGTGACGAATCCATCATCTCCACAAACGATTTATCAATTCGATCCTCGCGACTTACCAGAAGTGCAAGAAAACTTTGACGGCTATAACTGGACAGATTTGAATGGAAAGCAGCGCGCTGTATTCAACCACAGTACCATGGCTGATGTAAACGGTAAAACCGCTTATCTGTCTTTCTGGGACCTAGGTACAATCGTATTAGATTTGGAAAATCCAAAAAAACCAACCTATATGGGAAGAACCACGTTTAGTGCCACACAGCAAGGATCTGCTCACTCAGCCGCTCTTGCTAAAGGGGGGAATGTCTTAATTGAAACCCGCGAAGTATATAACCCTACAAAAGCCGGCTATGAACAGTCTTACGGATATACTCGTATTTTTGATATTAAGGATAAAACAAATCCAAAGCTATTAAGTGAGTTTAAAACAGAGCTAGTTGACGATGTTCAGTATGGCGTAACGTTTGCCAACACCGTTCACGATCCGAAAGTACATGGCAATACATTGTACCTTTCCCATTATGGAGGGGGAGTACGTTCTGTAGATATTACAGATCCTAGTAAACCTGTAGAGCTCGGTAAATATATCCCTGAAAAATCAAACATCTGGGGAGTTGATGTAGCAGGTAATTACGTTTATGCTTCCGACATGGGAACAGGATTAAAAGTTCTGAAACTGACAAACGGTGAAAAATAAACTTTTCTTTATTAAAAAGGAAACAGCCCCATTACTCGCTATGGGACTGTTTTCTTTTATTTAGTTGACTTTTATTTTCTGCTTCTTTCTACATAAGGATAAATCGGGTCTTTTAGATAGAACTCATAAGTCTCTCCATCAACGATACCAACTACTTTTTCACTATCGTATAAATTCAGTAAGAATTCAGCCATCTCTTTACTTGTATGAAATTTTGGAACGGTTCCTTCGTATTGAAAGTTCTCAAGATCCATGGAACGCTTCGCAAATTCTGTCTCAGTAGCAGCCGGGGCCAATACTTTTGCTTGCATGGCATGTCCTTTACTTTTTAATTCCTGTGCGAGTCCTTCTGTAAAGGCACTCACATAAAATTTGGATGCGCAATATGTTACAGCATCCGCAACAATCGTGTAGCCTCCACCAGAAGATATGTTGATAAGCTGTGTTCCTTCAACATTTGCATAATCTCTAACGTATAGTGAAGAAAGAACGGTTAATGCTTCAATATTTAAGTGAAGCATCGTTTCGATCTTATCTAAGTTTTGTTCTCCGACCGAAGCAAAGTTTCCAAAGCCTGCATTGTTGATCCAGGTTTCAATTTCATATTGCTTAAGACTTTCGTAGAAATCATGTGCATTCGATAGTATAGAAAGATCAACGGTTTGAACCACAACATCCAATTCTGGATACTGAGAGAGAACGTTTGATTTCAGTTGCTCTAATTCCTCTGTTCTTCGAGCTGCAATTATTAAATTCTTACCTCTAGCGGCAAATGCAAGTGCCGTTTCATATCCAATACCAGAGCTTGCTCCTGTAATGACGGTGTATTTCATTCATCTCACTCCTTAAATAAATGTTTTGGTAATTGTTCTTGTGTTTTATTATACTGATTAGAGTAAACTCTAAGTCAAGGAACTCGATAACAGTTGGGGTGATTGAACATGTATTCCATTGGAGAAGTTGCAAAGCTTCTTAACGTAACGACGCATACACTGCGATTTTATGAAAAAGAAAAGATTATAACTCCTGAACGAACAGAGAATGGAGATCGACGTTATTCAGAATCTCATTTGCAATGGCTGCGGTTTGTCATAAAACTCAAAGAAACTAAAATGCCGCTTGCTCAGATTAAAGAATATGCTTCATTATTCTTACAAGGAGATCACACTAGTCAAAAGAGGTTGAGTTTGTTAAAGAATCATCAAGATCATGTTCAGAACCAAATACAAGTATTAATAGATATTGATGATATGTTGCGCAAAAAGATAGCAACTTATGAAGAACATATGCAAAAAAGAGATTTCACCTAATACATAGAGAGGTGTTACATACATGCAGCAAAAAAGAATTCGAGATTTTGGTGTGAAAATCGGGAAGCTTGACACCGGAATGAATAACTCAATTACAGATGTAGAAGGTGTTTCAGTAGGACACGTGACATTAAGCGAAGGAAATTGTCAAACAGGGGTTACTGCTATCATTCCTCATGAAGGAAATACATTTATGGAGAAACTGATCGCTTCAAGTTATGTGATCAATGGATTCGGAAAAACGATGGGAACCATCCAGATGAAAGAACTAGGTGTGTTAGAAACGCCTATTATACTTACGAACACATTGAGTATCGGCACGGCTTTTGATGCATTAATTGCATATATGTTAGAACGAAACCCTGAGATCGGAAGAACAACTGGAACGGTAAATCCTATTATTGGGGAATGCAATGACATGTTATTAAATGATGTAAGAGCCCAATTCATAGAGAAACATCATGTAGTAGAAGCACTTCAAAATGCAGGGAAGCAAGTAATAGAAGGCAGTGTGGGAGCTGGAGCAGGTATGCTTTGTTATTCGTTAAAAGGTGGCATCGGAACGTCTTCGAGGTGTTTTTCAATCGACGAGCAGATGTATACGATTGGCGTACTAGTTTTATCAAACTTTGGAATATTAAGTGACTTGCAAATAAACGGAAGAGCGATCGGAAAAGAACTAAAGGAAGCTTTACTAAAATCGTGGGAAGAAAAAGACAAAGGATCTATTATGATTATTGTTGCAACCGATCTTCCGGTTTCCGAAAGACAGTTGAACAGAATCATTAAAAGGTCAGTAGTGGGGTTATCAAGAACAGGTTCATTCATTACTCACGGAAGTGGGGAAGTGGTGATTGGTTTTTCAACAGCAACAAAGATTCCTCATTTTAAACCAAAGCATATTACTAGCATTCCGACGATACATGAAGAAGATTTAGATCTTGCCTTTAGAGCAGTTGGTGAAGCAACAGAGGAAGCCGTCTTAAACTCGCTTGTAACAGCTTCACATGTTAACGGAAGAGATGGGAATGAACGGCCAGCGTTTAAAGATCTTTTAAAGGAATTTAATATTCAGTTAGCTTAAAATGATAAGAAACTACAAAAAAAACCCTATCGATATTAAGTCGATAGGGATCTTTTTTTTATACAAACAAGCTTAATAGCAAGATAAATCCTAATCCAGCAACTGAGATAATGGTTTCTAATAATGTCCAAGTAGCAAAGGTTTCTTTCATACTTAAACCAAAATATTCTTTGAACATCCAGAAGCCTGCATCGTTCACGTGTGATGCTATTAAACTACCAGCACCGGTAGCTAGAACGACTAACGCAAGATTAACATCGGTCTGACCTAATAGCGGAATCACTAGTCCTGCTGTTGTTAATGCAGCAACCGTCGCAGATCCTAACGAGATTCGAAGGATGGCTGCAATGATCCAAGCTAACAAGATTGGAGAAAATGTTGTATCTTTAAACAGTTCAGCTACATAATCACCAACACCACCGTTGATCAATACTTGTTTGAAGGCTCCGCCTCCACCAATAATTAAAAGCATCATTCCGATATGTGTGATAGCTGTCGTACATGAATCCATAACCGTTGTAATTGGAATTTTTCTTGCTAATCCCATCGTGTAAACAGCTACTAGTAATGAGATCAACATAGAAGTAGAAGCGTCACCAACAAAACGGATGACTTCGAATGTCTTTGAGTCATCGATCCCCATCGTGTTTTGAATAAGTGTGATCACCGTAGCAATCGACATCAAAATGACTGGAAGCATCGCTGTAAACACTGAGATACCAAAAGAAGGTGTATCTTCTAATTTAAATACTTTTTGTTCGCCTAATGAAGCAATATTTCCTGTTTTGTTAAATGAATCTGGTACAATCTTTTTTGCAATTTTCGTAAACACGGGTCCAGCTAGAATAACAGTTGGAATCGCAATGATAAATCCATAAAGTAAAACCTCACCAATATTCGCACCATATTCTCCTGCAATTACCGTTGGACCTGGGTGAGGAGGTAAGAATCCGTGCGTTACAGAAAGAGCGGCTACCATTGGAATACCTAAATAAAGAATGGAAACACGTAATTGTTTTGAAATGGCAAATACGATTGGAATTAACAATACAAGACCTACTTCAAAGAATAAAGCGATACCAATAATAAATGAAGCAACAACAATCGCCCATTGAATTTTCTTTTCACCGAACTTCTCGATAAGTGTAATGGCAATTCGTTGAGCACCACCAGCATCAGCGATCAGTTTACCTAGCATGGCACCTAGACCGAAAATTAACGCCAAATGACCGAGCGTTCCACCAAGACCTGCTTCAATGGATTTTACGATTTCTCCAAGTGGCATACCTAATGCTAATGCAACTCCGAATGATACGATGATCAAAGAAATGAATGTGTTTAACTTGAAATACATGATTAATACTAACAATGCTAAAATTCCACAAGCTACGATAAATAATGGCATGATAAATCCCCCTGATATTCATTTTCTCTATGAATCAAACTTCTTTGATACGCTGCAATACGTGAATAATCTTCTTCTAGTTTTCTAGATAGACTAATAAAGATGGGTAACAATTCTCTATATTCTTTTACCGCTTCTTCATTTGGAGTATGAGTGTAGGTGCTCCCAATCATGTCTGAAGCTGCTTCGAACGATTCTATTCTTCCAGTTGCATACAACCCTAGAATACATGCTCCTAAGCAAGAACTTTCGTAAACTTCGGGAACCGCTAACTCTGTATCAAAAATGTCCGACATCATCTGACGCCATGTTTCGGATCGAGCAAAGCCACCAGTCGCTTGAATACGGGTTACAGGTTCATCCATACATTCGATCAATGCCAGATACACGGTATAAAGGTTATAAATTACGCCTTCGAGTGCAGCTCTGATCATATGTTCTTTTTTATGAGACAACGTTAGACCGAAGAATGAGCCTCTTACATCTGAATTCCAAAGTGGAGCACGTTCACCAGCGAGGTAGGGATGAAACAATAGACCATCAGCACCTGGTCGAACTCGTTCGGCTATCTTTGTAAGGATTTCATATGGATCGATTCCTAATCGCTTTGCTGTTTCAAGTTCTGAAGCAGCAAATTCATCCCGAATCCAGCGCAGGACAACACCGCCGTTGTTTACTGGCCCACCGATGACCCAATGATTCTCTGTTAAGGCATAACAAAAAATTCTGCCTTTTTCATCTGTTTGTGGCTTATCTATGATTGTACGAATAGCTCCGCTCGTACCAATGGTTACAGCAATCTCACCCTTACCAATCGCATCAACACCTAGGTTTGATAACACACCATCGCTTGCTCCAATAATAAATGGTGTTTTCGGATCAATTCCTATCTGTTTTGCAATATCCAATTGACAATGATTGAAGATCGTTGTCGTTGGAACTAAGGTAGATAGTTGGTCACGATTAATCCCAGCAACACGTAAAGCTTCTTCATCCCATTCCAGGTTTTGCAAATTCATGATCCCCATGGCTGAAGCAAGAGAATGATCGACAACATATTCATTGAATAAGCGATGGAAGATGAACTCTTTAATTCCTATATATTTTTTTGCTCTTGCTGCGATTTCAGGCTGATCATTTACAATCCAAGCGATTTTACTTAGTGGACTCATTGGATGGATAGGAGTACCTGTTCGCTTATAGATCTCATGTCCGTTACATTGCGTTTTAATTTTCCGTGCCCAAGCTTCACTGCGGTTATCTGCCCAAGTGATGCAAGGTGTTAACGGTTGATCGTCTTCATCCATTGCAATCACGCTGTGCATCGCAGAGCTAAAAGAAATGAACGAGATAGCGCTAGATGGAATTGAAGAGCGTTTGATTACATTTGTAAGGGTTTGCAAAACCGTCTGAAAGATTTCCTCTGGGTCTTGTACCGCAGTCGAAATGTCAGGTGTGTGAAGTGGATACCCGATGTTTTCCTGTGAAAGAACTTTACCTTTTTCGTTAAACAAAACTGCTTTTGTACTCGTAGTTCCGATGTCGACTCCTATCATATAGCTTTTTCTATGTTGTGTACCGTCGATATCCGTCATTGATCTACTCCTTTTCTTGCTCCCGTGCTTTTGATAGCATTTGTTGTGACATCCATAAATCATCTACTTTTCCTTGAACATCATCAAAATTTTGATGAAGCGATTGAATCATGATCTCTCTATTTTTAGAAGAGATCGCATCAATGTAGAGTTCATGGTTCTTCATGATTCGAGAAAGGTCATCGTATTTTTCGTTAAAATGCATGCGCATCGATAATAAGATGAAGCTTTCCATAACAGGTTTTGTATTGTTCCAAATCATCGTGATGTAAGAATGATCAATTGAACGAATGATTGTTTCATGAAACAAGACATCTTGAAGAGCAAACTCGTCAGCGTCTTTGTACTTAATTGCGATCTGCATCATCTCTAAAATTTTTGTGAGTTCTCTCACCACTTGAGTCGTGTCGTTTTTAACAAGTCGTTCAAACACAAATGTCTCAATAAGTAGTCGAACATCATAAATTTCTTCTATTTCTTTTTCTGTTAATCCGACCACAACTGCACCCATACGCTCTAACCGGATTAGGTTTTCATTTGATAGAACCTTAAGTGCCTCCCTTATAGGAGAGCGGCTTACATGATATTCAGCAGCTAATTTATTTTCAGACAGAGTGGTACCGCTTTCAATTAGTCCAGAAATAATCCTCATTCTCAACTCACATGCGACACGTTCTCCAGTTGAAGCTTTTGAAAGCCACTTTTCAGGATAAAGAAAATCATTAGTATCGTTCAACGTAATAACCTCCTTTTGTAGAACGAGTATACTTGTATACAAGTATTATAGTACAGTGATTATAAAATGCAAGCGCTTTTATTTATCGTTAAAAACGAATAGTTGCCAAGCGTTTGATAAAAGGGAGGAGCGAAATTATTAAAATAGAAAAGAACAATTCATTTAATAAATTGTTCTTTTCATTACTTATTCAATTAATGATGGTACTTCTTCTTTCTTCTTCATTTCAGTACCATGAAACTCATTGTATCGGGGGTGCATTTTTAATAGTTCATCAACTGTTACGATTTCATAACCCATTTCTTTTAATCTAGGAAGGATGATCTTTAATGCAGCAACGGTTTGACTTCGGTTACCTCCAGAATCATGCAAAAGAATAATATCTCCGTTTTTCAAATTTGTTAGGATATGTCTAGCGATCCTTTCAGATCCTGGATTAGTCCAATCACGTGGATCTTGATGCCAGGACCAGAGGATAACCTTATATCCCTCTTTTTTCAAGACTTTTAAACTGTTCTCTGTAACCGTCCCACCTGGAGGTCGAAACAATTTTATGTAATCTGAATGATGACCAGGATCTAGAAGATGCTCTGTCTTTCTTGTTTCCACTACTACTTTATGCCTTGAAATTGTGTGGAAACTTGGATGATTATACGTATGGTTGCCAATTTCATGTCCTTCTTTTAGTTCTCTTTTAACAATCTCTGGGTACTTTTCAACCCGTCTTCCAATAAGAAAGAATGTAGCATGAACGCCTTCCTTTTTAAGAACATCTAGGATCTGGGAAGTATATACGGGGTCTGGTCCATCGTCAAAAGTGATGGCAACTTGTTTCTTCTTTGAAGGGACTTCCCAGATCACATCTCCATATTTCTCAACTTCGAAACGATTTACAACACCTGCATCTACTTTAGGCGTGAGAAAAAGAATATGACATAAGAACATCAAAACAATCACTCTTATAGTGGTAAACATTATGAGCCCTCATTCTAAAATTTAATACCTTTAGTATTTGTAAGTAGAAACTGATTTATTACAAAGCAATTTTTCGTTTCAATTAATGCTTTTAAGAGTAGTTGGTATCCCTTTTAGATGCTCGCTGTAAACAGAAGAAATGTCCTTGCAACAAAAAAGCTGTTCAAAGAAATTCTTTGAACAGCCTACGTGTATATTTTACAATCCTGTAGGAGAAAGAGAGATTGCTTTTAATGCGTGATCTAAATCATAGATAAGATCGTCTACGGTTTCAATACCGATTGAGAGACGAATTAATTCTGGACTCACGCCAGATTTTCTTTGTTCTTCTTCTGATAGTTGTTGATGGGTCGTGCTGGCTGGATGGATGATCAATGATTTTGAGTCTCCAACATTTGCGAGGTGGGAGAAGATACTCACATTTTCGATTAACTTTTTGCCTTCTTCAACACCACCCTTAACACCGAATGTTAAAATGGCTCCCGCTCCTTTAGGCAAGTATTTTTGAGCAAGCTCATAATAAGGGCTGCTTGGAAGTCCGGCGTAATTTACCCAATCAACAGAAGGGTGATCCTGTAAGAATTTCGCAATTTTTACGGTGTTTTCAACATGACGTTCTATTCGTAGTGCAAGTGTTTCTAGTCCTTGAATAAATAAAAATGAGTTGAAAGGTGCGATGGAGGACCCTAGATCTCGAAGCAGCTGAACACGTGCTTTTAATATATAAGCAAGGGGACCAAATGCATCCGTATACACAATACCTTTATAACTTGGGTCTGGTTCAGTTAAACCTGGAAATTTACCATTGCTCCAATCAAATTTTCCAGAATCAATGATTACTCCACCGACTGAAGTGCCATGTCCTCCGATGAATTTTGTTGCAGAGTGGACGACGATATCTGCTCCATGCTCGATCGGACGACAAAGGTAAGGAGTTGCCAACGTATTATCCACTATAAGAGGAACCCCTGCGTCATGTGCGATATCAGCAATGGCTTGAATATCTGCAACATCGATTTTTGGATTGCCGATGGTCTCGATGTAAACGGCTTTTGTTTTTTCAGTTATAGCATCTTTAAACGATTGAAGGTTATCAATCTCAGCGAATTGTGTATGAATACCGAGCTTAGGGAGAGTGACAGAGAACAGATTATACGTTCCACCATACAGAGAGGTAGAAGCAACGATTTCATCACCAGAGCCTGCAATATTAAATATGGCATTCGTAATCGCAGCCTGACCGGAAGCAAGAGCAAGTGCTCCAACACCGCCTTCAAGCTTTGCGATAGTCTGCTCAAAAGCGTCTTGCGTCGGGTTCATCAAACGTGTGTAGATGTTACCGAATTCTTTTAGGGCAAATAAGTTTGCTGCGTGCTCTGTTGAATTGAACTGATAAGAAGTGGTCTGGTAGATCGGAACAGCGCGAGCTCCTGTAGTAGGATCTACTTTTTGACCCTCGTGTAATGAAATCGTTTCAAACCCGTACTGTCTTTTTGAATTTTGATCAGTCATTTTGAAATCTCTCCTCAACGTTAATATTTTTATATTCAATCTCATTCAGTTTCAACTTATCCCAGAAAAAAAGACCTCTTCCAAAAGAAGAGGTCCCGATGATTTCACCCGATCGAAGTCTCATCTTTCAGAACAATGATTGTTCTGCTGAAATTAGCACCATGCGTTTCCGCTGGTTGCCGGGCTTCATAGGGTCAGTCCCTCAGCCTCTCTGGATAAGAAGATTTGAATATTGAATTAAGATTTATAATACATAGCTCATAATCAATAGTCAACAGAATTTTTTAAAAATTTCGGATTTTTATTTTCAGGATTGATTTTGACCGCATAGATAACTCCAACCGCCCAAAAAGCAGCAAGTACAAAGTAGATCGAGAACAACATGTTATGTGGCACTCCAAGAGTGTGAAGAAGCGTTCTTGTGTTGGTAATAATGATGAGCCCTCCGACTAAGACCCCTAGTATGTGTGAGGGTATAAGACGGACAAGCCACGCGGCAATGGGAGCCGCAATCACTCCTCCAATCATTAAAGCTCCGACCCAAAGCCATTCAACTTGTTCCCAACCAAGGGCGATAAAGAAACCGAGTGAAGCAGAAACAGCTACTGCAAATTCGCTCGTATCGACAGAACCGATCACTTTTCTGGTTGTTAGATCTTGTTTTGCCATTAGGACCGGAGTAGTGACTGGGCCCCAGCCTCCACCACCTGTAGCATCTAAAAAACCTGCTAATAATCCAAGTGGAATAAGTTGTTTCTTTGTAAAAGGTTTACCATTCGCTGTTTGTTTCTTCTCTCCAAGTTTGAACAAAAAACGATATAAGATATAAATCCCAAGGATAATTAAAAAGATAGAGATATATGGTTTAACAACATCTCCAGGCAGGTTACTTAAAAAACAAGCACCTACAAAAGCTCCTATAGAGCCGGGGAGGATTAGACGAAGAACGACTTGCCGGTCAACGTTTCCGAACTTAATATGAGAAGCGCCGGATGCCGCAGTGGTTACGACTTCAGCAAGATGTACTGATGCAGATGCAGCTGCAGGAGCAATTCCCGCTACTAAGAGCAATGATGTAGATGTAACGCCATAAGCCATACCTAGTGAACCATCAATCAACTGTGCAACAAGACCAATTAGAGCCAATACGATTAACTTTTTCATATTCTTCCTCCTCAAAATAAAAAGGCCCTTAACAAGTGATGTTAAGAGCCTTCGGTTTACCGATCAGCGATACGGATTAAATTTTAGTTAATACTATATGATCCTAAAAGATAAAAAGTCAACTGTTTGTTTAAATTTTTTGTAAAAATAGAAAAATGAAAAAATAGGTCTTGATATCCATTTCAGATATGATATGATTTTATAAAATTTAAACTCTTATCAAGAGTGGTGAAGGGATCTGGCCCGATGAAACCCGGCAACCTGCAATCGTAAGGTGCTAACTCCAGCAGAATGTTTTTACATTTTGGAAGATAAGGTAATACGTTTACCTCCACTATCTTTCCGAAATGGGAAGGTTTTTTTGTTGCTCTTGAGAGTAGTTGATTTCCGCTCCAGAATGCTCGCTTTCCGGGGGGCGTGCGGTGAGCCACCTCGACACTTTGTGTCCTTAGGTGTCTCACCTGTCCCGCTGATCCCCCAGGAGTCTCGCATCTTGCGCTCCAATCAACTTGTCAATGAAGACAAAACAAAAATGACCAAACGACATTTTTAGAAAAAAGCCTTTTAAAGATAGAATGTTAGAAAGGGAGGCAGTGGAGTGGCGAACGAAAAGAGTGCAAACGATTTTCTTCCTCAGCTTAAACAAATGCTGAGCAGTATCAAATTTGGATCGATCACATTAATCGTACAAGATGGAAAAGTAATTCAACTCGAAAAAAACGAGAAGGTCAGAATTAAATAGCTCGCTGACTAGAAAACTAGAGGCGGTTTTAACGATTGGGCAAAGTCCTAAAAACGTTAAAGCCGCTTTTTTAATGGCAAGAAGGAGGTAACACATTGCTAACGTACGAAACATGGGACAACAAAACGCGTGATTTTAACAGTGATAACCCCACAAAAGGTGCACTGCATGTTTTGAAGTGGGCTTATGAAACGTATGAAGATGATCTGGTTTATGCGTGCAGCTTCGGACTTGAAGGAAGCGTCCTAGTTGATCTTGTTCATCAAGTAAAACCGGATGCTCAAATTGTTTTTCTTGATACGCATCTGCATTTTCAAGAAACGTATGAAGTCATTGAAGCAGCGAAGAAAAGATATCCATCCCTTCGTATCAAATTAAAAACACCGGCTTTATCTCTTGAAGAACAGGCAAGTAAGTATGGTGAACAGCTTTGGAAATCAAATCCGAATCAATGCTGCAATATTCGAAAAGTGATTCCTTTAGAAGAAGAACTGAATGGAGTAGCAGCCTGGCTTTCAGGACTGCGCCGTGAACAATCACCTACCCGCCAAAACACGCAATTTGTTAATCGGGACGGGCGATTTAAAAGCATTAAAATTTGTCCGCTTATTCATTGGACTTGGAAAGACATTTGGCGTTACGCCCACAAATATGATTTGCCGTATAACAAACTTCACGATAATGGCTATCCAAGTATAGGTTGTGAGCCATGTACACAAGCAGCACTAAACGCAGATGACCTTCGTTCTGGACGTTGGTCTGGTTTAGGAAAACTAGAATGCGGCCTTCATCAAAGCGATAGCCAATAAAGAGAATCTCAGGAGGAGAGAAACTTAATGAGTACCATACAGCCCCATGGAGGAAAATTAATCAACCGTTATCAGCCAGAGACACCTTATCAACACATAAAAAAAGAAATAACTCTCGATGCGACAGCACTTAGTGATCTTGAATTAATCGCTATAGGAGCATATAGCCCGTTAACAGGATTCTTAAATCAAGAAGACTATCAATCTGTTGTTCATGACATCAGACTAAGTGATGGAACGGTTTGGAGCCTTCCAATCACGTTACCGGTGAATCGCGAAACAGCTGAAGGACTCAGCGTGGGTGAAGAAGTTCGGTTAACGTACAAAGGAGATACTTACGGAATCCTGCAGGTTAGTGATATTTATACTCCTATTAAGCAAATAGAAGCAGAGAAAGTCTACAAAACGACTGATAACGATCATCCTGGTGTAAAGAAATTGCTGGATCGTCCTTCTGTGTATGTAGGCGGAGACATCACGCTCGTTAAACGTCCCCTGAAAAAGGAATTCGAAGCCTATCATCTCGATCCTAGTGAAACGAGAAAGACGTTTCGTGATATGGGCTGGAAAACAGTAGTAGGCTTTCAAACGAGAAATCCAGTTCACCGTGCACATGAATATATCCAAAAAACAGCGCTTGAAACGGTGGATGGCCTCTTCTTAAACCCGCTCGTCGGTGAAACGAAATCAGATGATATACCAGCTGATGTTCGAATGGAGAGCTACCATGTTCTTTTACAAAACTATTATCCAAGTGACCGTGTCTTCCTAGCTGTTTTTCCAGCCGCAATGCGCTATGCAGGTCCGCGTGAAGCCATTTTTCACGCTCTCGTTAGAAAAAATTATGGCTGTACACATTTTATTGTTGGCCGTGATCATGCAGGCGTCGGTAATTATTACGGGACATATGAAGCACAAGAAATCTTTTCACAGTTTACAGCAGATGAAATCGGTATAACGACACTTTTCTTTGAACACAGTTTTTTCTGTAAAAAATGTGAAGCAATGGCCTCTTCTAAAACGTGTCCTCACACAAGTGTAGATCATGTGATTTTATCTGGAACAAAGGTACGAGAACTGCTTCGTAATGGTGATTTGCCGCCTAGCACTTTTAGCCGTAAAGAAGTAGTAGAAGTCTTAATAAAAGGGCTAAGAAAACATGAAGAAAAAGAGCGAAAAGGAGATTCTAATGAGCAAACCGCACAATATAATCTGGCACGATAGCTCGATTACAGTAGAAGACAGAAGAAAGCAAAATAACCATTCCAGTTTTGTTCTTTGGTTTACCGGTCTCTCTGGTTCTGGAAAATCAACCATTGCAAATGCACTTGCAAAAGAACTTTACGATCGAAACATCCGGAATTATGTACTGGATGGAGACAACATCCGAAATGGATTAAACCGTGACCTATCGTTTTCAGATGAAGATAGAACGGAAAACATCCGCAGAATCTCAGAAGTTTCTAAGCTGTTTGTTGATAATGGAACGGTTGTGCTGACAGCGTTTATCTCTCCATTTATACAAGATCGAGAGAAGGCAAAGGCAATTGTTTCAGAAGAAGAGTTTATTGAAATCTTTGTATCATGTCCAATCGAAGAATGTGAGAAAAGAGATCCAAAGGGATTGTACGACAAAGCGCGAAAAGGTGAGATTCCAGATTTTACTGGAATTGATTCACCTTACGAAGAACCGGTATCACCTGCTCTTACCATTTATACGAACGAACAAAGCGTTACCGAGAGTGTTGAGGTCATCTTAAACTATTTGAAAAACAGGAAGTTGATTTAACTAACGATAAAGGAGATCGAAAACGATGGCATATGAAAAAGCGTGGGCAGATAATCCGAAGATCAACAAAACAGAACAAAAAAAGCTCGTAAAAGATGGATTGAAAATATTTGAAGATATTCCTCATTACGCAGAAAACGGCTTTTCTTCTATTCCGAAAGAAGAATGGGATAGTTTCAAGTGGGCTGGCCTATATCTGCAGCGTCCTAAAGAAGACGGCTATTTTATGATGAGGGTTAATGTTCCATCAGGCATTTTAAGTTATGAACAAGTAAAAGCATTAGCTCATATTTGCAAAGATTATGGAAGAGACGTATTCGATATCACGACACGTCAGGCCATTCAATTTCACTGGCTGACCATTGAACAGATTCCAGATATCTTTAATCGGTTAGAAGCAGTTGGGTTGTCGAGCGCGGGTGCGTGTGGGGACATTACGCGAAACATCATGGGGAACCCAATCGCGGGCATCGATCCTCACGAACTCTTCGATACCACTGAAATTGTAAAAGAAGTTTATGAGTTCTTTCAGCATAATGAAGATTTCTCAAATTTGCCGAGAAAATACAAAATGTCCATTAGCTCCAATGTGAACAATAGTGCTCATGCTGAAATTAACTGTGTGGCATTTACTCCAGCTTTGAAAGAAATTGAAGATAAAGAGATACCTGGATTTCACATAAAGATCGGCGGCGGTTTATCATCTAGACCATTCTTAGCACAGCCCCTTGATGTGTTTATTGAACCGCATCAGGTAAAAGAGGTTTCAATCGCAATTACTACCATTTTCCGTGACTATGGTTATCGGGAAAAGCGTCACCTTGCACGCCTTAAATTCTTGATGGCGGATTGGGGACCAGAAAAATTTAAAGAAAAGCTTCTAGAATATACGGGACCGCTTCACTCTAAAGGAAAAGATGCTCTTAAAACATGGAACGGCGGATACTTTTATGGTGTTCATCCTCAAAAGCAAGAGGGTTTAAGTTATATCGGCTTTAACGTACCTGTTGGCCGACTTCATGCTGATGAAGTTTTAGAGCTTGCTGAAATTGCAAAGAAATACGGAAACGGTGAGATTCGAACGGTAAATTCTCAAAACTTAATTATTCCTAATGTGAAACACGAAAACGTCGAGTTGCTTTTACAAAAAGAAATTTTCAAACGCATCACCACGCAGCCTCTATCTTTCATTGGTCATTCTGTTTCTTGTACCGGGATCGAGTATTGTAACTTAGCACTCGTTGAAACGAAAGAAAGAATGCGCAGAATTGCTGAGATTCTCGATCAGCAAATCACCCTCGATGTTCCCGTTAGAATTCATATGGTAGGCTGTCCTAACTCCTGCGGTCAGCGTCAGATCGCAGATATTGGCCTTCAAGGCGTATTGTTAAAAACAAAAGAGAAAAAGATGGTTCAAGCCTTTGAGATTTATGTAGGAGGCACACTTGATGATGGCGGAAAGTTTAACGAAAAGCTAAAAGGAAAGTTCCGTGCGGATTCGTTAGACGAAGTACTTTTCCGTTTCCTTACTGTATTTAAAAATACAAAACTTCCAGCAGAAAGCTTTTTTGACTATATAAACCGACTTGGGTTAGAACAGCTTCAAAAAGAACTGGACCGAATTGCTGAAGAATTAGAAGAAAAAGTCTCATAAAAAGGAGTCTCGCTATGTATTTATACAGATTTGAAGTCATTTCAAAATCAACGGTTATACCCGTTGTGATAGCCGCTTCAACAGATGAACAGGCTTTTCAGTTGGTTGACATCGAGCTCGAGAAGTATTTTTTGAAACAGCCTGAAGTTGATGAGATCTCTCTTTATGAAAAGAAAAGAATTCGTACGGGCAACGGGTTCGTGCTTTATGAACGTGAAACGATATTAAATCCTTAAGGAGTGATGATGATGGGAAAAGTATATCTTGTCGGAGCTGGCCCTGGAGATCCAGGATTGATAACCGTAAAAGGTCTGCGTTGTATTCAGGAAGCGGATGTCATTTTATATGATCGATTAGTGAATAAAGAATTGCTCTCTTATGCAAGACCGGACTGCGACTTAATTTATTGCGGTAAACTGCCAAACTACCATTTCATGAAGCAAGAAACAATCAACAGTTTCTTAGTTAAACACGCTCAAAAAGGAAAAGTAGTAACTCGGCTAAAAGGCGGTGACCCCTTCGTGTTTGGAAGAGGCGGAGAAGAAGCAGAAACACTTGCAAAAAGTCGTATTCCGTTTGAGGTGATTCCTGGAATAACATCAGGGATTGCAGCACCTGCCTATGCGGGAATTCCCGTAACACATCGTAACATCGCTTCAAGCTTTGCGGTCGTTACCGGCCATCGTAAAAAAGGTGAAGAAGATGAACTGAAATGGGAAAGTCTAGCGAACGGCATTGATACGTTAGCGATCTATATGGGAGTCGGCAACCTAGGTTATATTTGCGAACAGTTGACGAGACACGGAAAAAGCAAAGAAACACCAGTAGCCCTTGTGGAGTGGGGATCTTTAGAAAATCAACGAACCGTTACAGGTACACTGGATACGATTGAGGAAATCGTGGTTAAAGAACAAATTGAGAATCCGAGCATGATCATTGTCGGTGAAGTTGTTCGACTTCGCAGTGAACTGAAATGGTTTGAAAAGCTGCATGAAGAACCGAGTAAGCTCGCTGCCGTTAGAGAGGCTCTGTAAATGAAGGCATTGCTCTTTATCTGTCACGGTACAAGACTGGCAAAAGGTCGTATGGAAGCGGAAGAATTTGTGAGACTTTGTATGGCACAAGTAGATGTGCCTATCAAAGAGATTTGTTTTTTAGAGCTTGCTGAACCCTCTATTACCCAAGGCTTCGAAACGTGTATACAAAAAGGAGCAACGAGTATCTCTGTGATTCCTGTGTTCTTACTATGTGCTAATCATATAAAAATAGATATTCCAAACGAACTTCACCACTTGCAGAATCAACATCCAGGAGTTGAAGTGATTTACGGGCGTCCATTCGGTGTACACGAAGCCATTTCGCATTTGTTGTGGGAGAAGATCACGAAAAGTACAGTTAGTTTAAGTGAAAATACACATATCTTGCTGGTGGGAAGAGGCAGCACGGATCAAGATGTAAAGCGGGATCTAGATGCAATAGCGGCTAACGTTCAAAACCATTACGGAATTCCTAGTATTCAAGCTTGTTTTTTAACCGGTTCGGTACCGAGCTTTGAAGAGGCTCTATGGAATAGTCGCGAGTTATTTGAACAAATCATCGTTGTGCCTTATCTTCTATTTTCAGGGCTATTAATAAACGGGATGAAACTGACGATAAACCGCTATCAGCTACAATCTAAACAAAACGTAACTCTTTGTGAGACGCTTGGCTACCACCCTATTCTTAAAGATGTTTTACTCACGCGTATCAATGAAACACTTAAAACAAAGAAATATGCATTTTCTTAAAAAGTGAGGAATGCTATGTATCCCATACATGTAAACCTGTCTAGTAAAACGGTCGTTGTAGCAGGCGGTGGAATAGTCGCGTATCGGAAAATTAATGATTTATTGAATGAAGAAGCAATCATTACTGTAATCAGTCCAACTGTTGTTAACGAGATTCAGGAATGGCATGCAGAAAAAAAGCTGACTTGGATTGAAAGAGAAGTGAAACGTGAAGATTTGGAGAAAGCATTTTTAATCATTGCAGCGACCAATACCAAAGAGGTTAACTCTTGGATTGCAGCACAGGCAAGTTCAAAACAGCTTGTGAATATGGCGGATCAACCGCACCTTGGCAATTTTATTGTTCCCAGTGTCGTAAAAAGAGGTAAGCTTATACTCTCTGTTTCCACCTCTGGAGCTAGTCCAAGTCTATCTAAATCTATAAAAAAAGAGCTTCAGCAAAAATACAGTGAAGACTATGAAACGTATTTAGATTTTTTATTCCAATGCAGATCCATCATTAAGAAGGAATTTCCGGAAAAATATCGAAAAGACTTATTAACAAAGCTAACAGATCAGTCGTTTTTATATGACGTAGAAAAACAACGCTCGTATAAACAGGAATTATTAAAGATAATAGAACGCAAATTAGTAAATGAACCAATAAATGAATAAATCCTTATCAAGAGAGGTAGAGGGAGCGGCCCTATGAAACCTCAGCAACCAGCAGCTACAAGCTGAAAAGGTGCTAATTCCTGCGAGTTCAAATGTTGAACTTGTAAAGATAAGAAGACCCCGACGCTTAAAAAAGTCTTCTTTTATAGAAGGCTTTTTATTTTTATAGAGGAGGCTATCATGAGTTTAATCACAGACTTAGAACAAAACAAGATCCTAATCGGTGATGGTGCGATGGGAACGCTTTTGTATTCGTATGGATCTGACTTCTGTTATGAAGAGTTAAATCTTTCTCAAGAAGAACAGATCTATAACATCCACCGCGCTTATTTAGATGCAGGTGCTGATATCATTCAAACGAATACGTATGCAGCAAACTATTCGAAGCTTGAACGTTACGGACTTCAAGATCATGTGAAAGAGATCAATAAAGCGGCTGTTCATATTGCTAGAACAGCGGCTCATAACGAATATGTTGTAGGTACGATTGGTGGAATACGCGGCATTAAACCAAATAGCATTTCTCTGGATGAAATCAAGCGCAGTTTTCGTGAGCAGCTGTATTGTTTGTTGATGGAGAATGTAGACGGCATCCAATTAGAAACGTATTATGACCTGGAAGAACTAGAAACAGTTTTAGAGATTGCTAGAAAAGAAACATCTCTTCCAATCATTGCTCAAGTGTCATTGCAGGAAGTCGGCTTTATGCAGGACCGCACGCCGATTTCAGATGCTTTGAACCGGCTTGAGAACTTAGGTGCTGATGTCGTGGGGGTAAACTGTCGCCTTGGACCTTATCACATGCTGATGACACTTGAGGAAGTTCCATTACCAAATCAGGCTTATCTTTCAGCGTTTCCTAATGCGTCGCTTCCTTCTTATACAGATGGCCGTTTTAAGTATGAAGGGGACGCGGATTATTTTAAAGAATGTGCCCATTTGTTCAGGCAGCAAGGGGTTCGTCTATTAGGCGGATGTTGTGGTACGACGCCTGCCCATATTCGTGCCTTCTCAAGTGAACTTAAAAATTTAGAGCCTGTAACAGAAAAAGAAGTGAAACAAAGAAAGCAAAAGATTGTCATTCAATCAGCATCAAAACCTAAGTATGTTCCACTAAGTGAAGAAGTAAAAAAGAAGCAATCCATTATTGTTGAATTAGATCCACCACGTAAATTAGATACATCGCGTTTTATGGAAGGAGCCAAGGCGTTAAAAGAAGCGGGAATCGACGCACTTACCCTCGCTGATAATTCACTTGCTTCTCCACGTGTTTGCAACTCTGCATTAGGGTCGATTGTGCAGTCCCAACTTAACCTTCGCCCGCTCGTTCATATTACGTGCCGTGACAGAAACTTAATCGGCCTTCAGTCTCACTTGATGGGACTTCACACGCATGGAATACATGAAGTACTAGCTGTGACTGGAGATCCCGCAAGCGTCGGAGATTTCCCAGGTGCTTCATCTGTTTATGATGTCACCTCCTTCGAACTTATTAAGCTCATCAAACAGTTTAATGAAGGGTTATCACTTTCAGGTAAAGAGCTTGGAGAAAAAACATCCTTTACGGTGGGAGCGGCTTTTAACCCTAACATCCGGTCCATTGACAAAGCAGTTGAGCGGTTAGAGAAAAAGATTGCTTATGGCGCAGATTACTTTATCAGCCAGCCTGTTTTTTCAGAGCAAAGACTTATTGAAACATATGAAGCAACAAAACATATTGATAAACCGATCTATATTGGGATCATGCCATTAACTTCTTCGCGAAACGCAGAGTTTCTTCACCATGAAGTTCCTGGAATTAAACTATCTGATTCTGTGCGTGATCGCATGGGCAAGTATAAAGATGATCCAAAACAGGCGTGCGAAGAAGGCTTATTGATTGCCAAGTCGTTATTAGACACAGCTATGGAACTCTTTAATGGCATTTATCTGATCACACCATTTATCCGTTACGAGCTGACCGTAGAATTAGCACAATATGCACGAGCTAACCATCCATCACTATTAGCCAGGAGGTCACAGAATGCCTAAGTCATCAATAGAAAAGCAGCTAGAATCAAAGATCTTAATCATGGATGGTGCGATGGGAACGATGCTTCAAGAAGCCAATCTCACTCCAGAAGATTTTGGCGGTGAGGCGTATGACGGTTGTAATGAGTATTTAAATGTAACGGCACCCCATGTGATCGAATCCATTCATTATAAATATCTTAAGGCCGGCGCGGATATCGTTGAAACGAATACATTCGGCGGTACGAATCTTGTACTGGATGAATACACACTCGGACATAGAGCTTATGAGATCAATAAGCTTGGAGCAGAAATTGCAAGAAAAGCCGTTGATGCAGTTTCAACAGAACAGTGGCCTCGTTTTGTTGCGGGCTCACTCGGGCCGACCACAAAAACGCTCAGTGTTACGGGCGGAACGACGTTTGATGCGTTAAGAGAAGCTTATGCCGAACAAGCACGAGGATTGATTGACGGAGGTGCGGATCTTCTCCTCTTAGAGACAAGCCAAGATATGCTCAATGTAAAAGCTGGTTTTTTAGGAATCGAGCAAGCGATTGAACAAACGGGAAAAAGAATCCCGCTCATGGTTTCTGGAACGATTGAACCGATGGGAACCACACTCGCGGGTCAGTCGATTGAGGCTTTTTATATCTCGCTGAAACATATGAACCCGATTGCAGTGGGATTAAACTGTGCGACAGGTCCTGAATTCATGCAAGATCACATACGTTCCCTGTCCAACTTGTCTACTACAGCAGTAAGCTGTTATCCGAACGCAGGACTTCCTGATGAAGATGGAAATTATCATGAAACACCAGAATCATTAGCCGCTAAGCTATCCGGATTTGCTCAAAAAGGGTGGCTAAATATCGTTGGTGGTTGCTGTGGAACGACACCTGCTCATATTGAAGCACTATCAAAAGTTATGAAGAACTATATACCACGTCAACTGCAAGTAAACGATATTCATATGGTTTCAGGAATCGAACCATTTATCTATGATGATCCAACGTTAAGACCGATCATGGTAGGAGAAAGAACAAATGTTATCGGATCACGAAAATTTAAACGGTTAATTGCTGAGGGGAAGTTTGAAGAAGCGGCTGAAATTGCAAGAGCCCAAGTGAAAGGCGGTGCCCATGTACTCGACGTTTGTTTAGCTGACCCTGACCGGGATGAATTAAGCGACATGGAGAAGTTCATGAAAGAAGCGGTTAAGAAAGTGAAAATTCCATTTGTCATCGACTCTACGGATGAGGATGTTATCGAGCTAGCTTTAAAGTATTCACAAGGAAAAGCCATCATCAATTCGATTAATTTAGAAGACGGTGAAGAACGGTTTGAAAAGGTGATCCCGCTTCTTCATAAATATGGAGCGGCAGTTGTTGTTGGAACGATCGATGAAACAGGTATGGGTGTTTCTGCAGAACGAAAACTGAAAATCGCTAAGAGATCGTATGACCTTTTAGTGGATAAATATAACGTTTCACCTTCAGACATCATATTCGATCCACTCGTATTTCCTGTTGGAACTGGTGATGATCAGTATATCGGATCCGCCCATGCAACAGTTGAAGGGATACGATTAATTAAGAAACAATTTCCAAAGTGCTTAACTATCCTTGGTGTCAGTAACGTATCTTTTGGTTTGCCACCAGTCGGTCGTGAAGTATTAAATGCTGTATACCTATATCATTGCACACAAGCGGGACTCGATTATGCCATCGTAAATACAGAAAAGCTAGAACGTTTTGCCTCTATTGCACCAGAAGAGATTGAAATGGCAGAAAATCTATTATTTCGTACAACTGAAGAAACTTTATCTGTTTTTACAGACTTTTATAGAGGAAAGAAAAAAGAAGTCAAATCAAAGCTGCCTGATATGACATTAGAAGAGCGGCTTCACTATTACATTTTAGAAGGTACAAAAGAGGGTTTGATTCCTGATTTAGAAATGGCTTTAAAACAGTACGCTACACCGTTAGGCATCATTAATGGACCATTAATGGATGGCATGAAAGAAGTGGGCAGACTTTTTAACGATAATCAGTTAATCGTTGCAGAAGTTCTTCAGAGTGCAGAGGTCATGAAAGCTTCTGTTGCCTTTTTAGAGCCATTCATGGAAACGAATGATGAGTCTGCATCAAAAGGAAAAGTTCTTCTCGCAACCGTTAAAGGTGACGTGCATGATATCGGTAAAAACCTGGTAGACATCATATTGAGCAACAATGGTTTTAAAGTAGTTGATTTAGGCATTAAAGTAACGTCTCAAGAATTGATTGAAGCGATTAGAAAAGAACAACCTAACATCATCGGTCTCTCCGGGTTGCTTGTTAAATCCGCTCAGCAGATGGTCTTAACTGCAAATGACATGCGTGAAGCGAACATCTCTACGCCTATATTAGTCGGTGGTGCAGCCTTATCAAGGAAATTCACCGATACAAAGATATCTAAGGAATACGAAGGAATGGTTCTTTATGCGAAAGATGCAATGGAAGGACTTTCACTCGCAAACCAAATTCAAACGCCAGAAGATTATGATAAACTGGCTGATGAGTTTCACGAAAGGAAAAAAAGTGTAGTGAGTGATGCAGGGAGCTATGAGGGCCCTTCGTCGGTTGCAACAGCTGTAAGGGTCCGGTCAAAAGTATCTCAAACCGCTCCAGTTTTCGTTCCAAAAGATACAAAAAGGCATATTTTAAGAAATTACTCATTGTCCCATATACAGCCTTACATCAATTTACAAATGCTTTTAGGTCATCATCTAGGGATTAAAGGGAAAATTTCTCGACTGCTTCAAGAGAAAGATGAGAAAACACTTCAAATCAAAGCAGTTGTAGACAGGCTGTTGGCGGAAGCGAAGGAAAAGAATTTAATTATGCCTTCAGCACTGTATCAATTCTTTCCAGCGCAAAGTGACGGTGACAGTGTACTCATTTATGACCCTATCGATCAACAAAGGATTATCGAGACATTTGATTTTCCTAGACAAAACAAAGAGCCATATCTTTGTATAGCGGACTACTTAAAATCAAAAGACAGCGGGGAAATGGATTACGTCGGTTTCTTTTCTGTAACAGCTGGAACCGGGATTCGGGAGCTAGCTGCAGAACTAAAAAAAGAAGGCCGTTTTTTAGAAAGCCACGCTCTCCAAGCATTAGCTTTAGAAACAGCAGAAGGCTTTGCTGAACTTGTTCACCAACAGATGCGAGATCGCTGGGGCTTTCCAGATTCAGTAGACTTTACAATGAGAGAACGCTTTTCAGCACGTTACCAAGGACAGCGTTTCTCCTTTGGGTATCCAGCTTGCCCAGAACTTGAAGATCAGCAAAAGCTATTTAAACTAATTCAACCTGAAGATATCGGTATCCATTTAACAGATGGCTGCATGATGGAGCCAGAAGCTTCCGTATCAGCCATCGTGTTTGCCCATCCAGAAGCAAGGTATTTTAATGTGTTGAGTTAATCAATGGCACCTGGTGATCAGGTGCTATTTTTTAGGGCGAATAATAATATTCAAAAAATTATGTATATTTAATGTAAATGAATTTCTTTTTACCGTATGATAGTAAAAAGAGAGGAAGGAGATCCACATGAAACGTGTTGCATTTAATCTACCTACGATCATTCGAGCAGGAAATGGTGAATTTCAAAAATTGGGAGTCTACGTAAAGGAATATGTGGAGGGAAAACGTATTTTAATTGTCACAGACCCTGGTATTGAACAAACAGGGTTCGTAAAACAAGCGATTCAAATGTTAGAAAAACAAGGCTTTGAAGTTCAGACATTTAATAACGTTCATCCTAATCCGCGTGACCTTGATTGTACAGAGGGTGGTGAGGCAGCAAGAAATTTTCATGCGGACGCAATCGTGGCATTAGGCGGGGGATCTGTCATTGACTCTGCAAAAGCGATCGCCATCTTACAGTGTTTAGGTGGAAATCCCCAAGATTATGCGGGACGAGATCAGGTTCCAACAAAAGTGACTCCTATAATCGTAATTCCGACAACGGCTGGAACAGGAGCAGAAGTAACTCGTTCTGCCGTTATAACAGATACAAAGAAAAAGGTGAAGTTTACGATTAAGGATGTTCATATTGCACCTCTATTAGCAATCGTAGACCCTGAACTCACATATGGGCTACCTTCTCATTTGACTGCCTCAACTGGAATGGACGCCCTCGTTCATGCTTTAGAAGCTTACACATGTAAGTTATCTAACCCCATTTCAGACGGTTTAGCTATACAAGCCCTGAAACACATTTATCCAAATTTAAGAACAGCCGTTACCAATGGGAATGATCGAGAAGCTCGTTATCATCTAATGATTGGCTCTACTCTTGCAGGAATGGCCTTTTCTCATGCTGATGTGGCCTCTGTCCATTGTATGGCTGAAGCAATTGGGGGATGGTACGACACACCACACGGAATCGCTAATTCCATGTTCTTGCCGTATATTGTTGAATTCAATGCAGATGCGGAACTAGAAAAACATGCAACCATTGCTAGAACCATTGGAATTGCTTCGTCAAACGATTCTGATCAGGATGCCGCAGTTCGTCTCGTATCAGATATGAAACAGCTCGCAAAAGACCTTTCCATCCCAACTTTCTCATCTTTACCTGAAGTAAACGAAAACGATTTTATTTATCTCGCTGAATCAGCATTTTTGAATGGATCGACACCAAGTAATGCTAGAGCCATAACAAAAGAAGAGTATTTAACCCTTTTTCAAAAGGCTTATTCCAAACAACCAAAGGAAGTCCTGAAATAGATCTGTTCTGAAAACTAAAGGAAGGTACCTTGTATGCTAAAACAAAACGAACAAGCTATATTACATTTAATTTCCTCTGGAAAAGCCACGTATGGCGTTTCCATTTATCACTTCGAAACGAAGGAAAGCATAAACTTTCAATCAGAAGAGCTCTTTTATTCAGCCAGTATTATAAAGGTACCTATTATGGCTTCTGTATTTGCTCATGCAGCAGCGGGGAAGTGTTCATTATTAGATACAATTATGATAAGAGAAGAAGACACCGTTCCTGGCGATGGCATGATTCAGCATTTGTCACGAAGTATAGAGTGGACCATACAGGATTTAATCGTATTAATGATTATTGAGAGTGATAACACGGCTACTAATGCTTTAATTGGGTTAGTAGGGCTAGATCAAATTAATACGTACATGAAAGAATGGGGATTTAGTAAAAGTCATTTGCATCATAAATTGCAGATTAATGCCACAAGAGAACCTGGAAACATGAATATTATAACCGCTGGTGAAGTGAATAATTTTTTAAAGAATATCGCTTATGGATCAGTGATTTCATTAAATGCCTGCAACAAGATGATTGCTATCATGAAAAAACAGAAAATGAATGATTTGCTGCCGAGTAAACTACCGGTTAAAGAAGGTGTAATCGGAATGATTCCGAATTGGGAGATTGCACATAAAACTGGATATGTTCCAGGGATCGAACATAATGTAGGATTGTTGTATTTGCCTTCTCATACCTATGCGTTATCTGTCCTCAGCAAAAACGTGCAAACACGCTCTGACTCTAGACGTATTATGGGTGAGATCGGAGAATTGCTGTATAAAGTATCTACATAAATGATACAAGAATAAAAAAAGCTAATGGACATTGGACGTCCATTAGCTTTTTCTTTAACAGATTGAATCTGTAGGTTTTGGATTTTTAAGACCGAAAAGTGGTCGGACGAAAAGAGCTAAATACGTACCTAACATCGCCATAACTGCCCATACCCAGCCATGGAGGCTAAATGAGGCTATTCCACTAAAGTAAGCACCGATATTGCAGCCGAACGCTAAGCGGGCACCATAGCCCATCAATAATCCACCGATGATAGATGCTCCAGCAATACCAGGTTTGATCTTTCCAGGTTTAAACGTTCCTTGGAAAGAAGCTGAAATGAATGCACCGAGCATAATACCAAAGTTCATAACGCTCGTTGCATCGGTAAGAACACTTTTTGAAAGAGCTGCACCGTTCTTGCCTTCAAAATAACCCCAAGAAGATACATCAACACCTGTTGCCATCATAAATTTCCCGCCCCAAAGTGCAAAAGCGGATGTAATACCCCAAGGACTTCCTTTAACCGCTAATGTTGCAGCATTCAAAAGAGCAAGAACGATTGCTGCTGTAAATAACGGCCACGAACCACGAAATATTTTTTTCCATCCAACAGTCGTTGGAAGTGGCTTCATCATTGGTGGTTGTTTCTTTTTAGCAATTTGAATCGTAATCCAATAGATAAATGCAAATAGTGCTAATTGAACTATTAAAGCGCCGAAATAACCAAGCCCAGGAATCTGGTTCAATGAAAGTGGTGGAAGAGAGGGCAGCCCCATCCAAAACGTAAAATGATAAGCGCCTATGACAGATCCTGCAATAAATGAAATCAATGTCAAAATCATAGAGGAAGATCCGCCACCAAGTGAATATAGAGTACCAGAAGCACATCCGTTACCGAATTGCATCCCTATACCGAACAAGAAAGCACCTACTAGTATGCTTATGCCAACTGGTGAAACGTTTCCTGTTGGTTCAGCACCAGAAAAAGTAAATCCTGTGCTAAAAATAATCGCAAATAATACGGACGCTACAGCAAGCATAACCATATGAGCTTGCAAACCTTGCACATTCCCTACAGAAACTAAACGCCTGAAAGCTGATGTAAATCCAAAACGCGCATAAAGAAGTGCACAGCCAAGCAAAATACCAATGATAAAAAGTGTCCCTTGCGTCCAGTTAGCAACATTGACGATTGCTGTAAGGAGTAAGATCGCAGTGAGTACACCAATGGTTACTAAAGGTTTTTGCATAGGACTGAGTTCAGTAACTTTCGTGGTTGGCCGGCCCTTAAAAGCAGTTTTTGTTTTAGTATTAATAACAGATTCAGCCATACTATCCCGCCTTTTCCTATTAAATTTATCGGAATTAATGTTAACCATTATACTACGAATCGTAAAAAGTGCAAATGAAGGAGCCTAGAAGTAAATATCTGCTTATTTTAGGTTATGAACCAATAGGTAAAACTTTACAAATTTTATATGGTGTTACTAATAAGAATGAACGAAAGAAAAATATGTGAAAGCTTAGAAAGATTATTTATAGATTATTTATAGATTATTTATAGATTATTTATAGAACTCAGACTAAAAAAAGACAGACAATTTGAACGCACGAACACGAGTTCAAAAGGAATGGATTTATGATTGAAATGATTTTTAATTTGCAGAAAGAAATAAGTTCAGCACAAACCTAATAATTGAATACCGATTAATACAATTACCAAATTCAGTATATTTTTCCTTTTTGTCTCACTATCCTAAGTAATCTTTGGTTTTGAGATGTTCTTCGTTCCATTTCGCATAGCTGCCGAGAATAGATATTATGTAAACTAATAAAGAATGAATTTTAATGTGCTTACTTACCTTACTTAATTGATCTGTCCTTCTTCTTTCACTTCTTTCATTCATTAGATGTAGTTTATCTGCGATTAAGTGTCTATGTGGTACAAATATTAACCTACTCGGAAACTGTTCATCCAACGTTTATGGAAATATGTAAAAGATACCCTTCTTGTATAAAAACGATTGGTAGATAAATAATACCCTTAGTGCTTTCAATTTAAATAAATCAAAATTGTAAGTTCTTTGGAGTACCCATGTTAAAAAATTTAGGAGGATATTAATTTGATAAAGAAAATAATGAGTTGGTTCTTATTGATTTTCATGCTTACCCTTCCACTCTCGAGCAATGTTTTCGCTTCTGAGAATTCAGGAAGTAAAAAGGATATTGTTCAAACAGCAACAGACGCAGGAGATTTTAAAGTACTTGTTGCCGCACTACAAAAAGCGGGACTTGTTGAGACACTCAAAGGTGCTGGACCTTATACTGTATTTGCACCAACAGATCAAGCGTTTGGAGAACTGCTAAAGGATTTAAATATCACAGCAGAAGAGTTATTAAACAGAGAAGATTTAAAAAACATTCTGCTTTACCATGTCGTTCCAGGAAAAGTATTGTCAAGTGATCTCAAAAATGGAATGAAGGTAAAAACTTTAGCTGGTAAAGAAGTAACGATTTCACTTAATCCCGTAAAAGTAAACAATGCAACTGTGGTTACTCCTGATATCGAGACATCCAATGGTGTAATTCACGTAATCGATACAGTTTTATTACCATAAATGTGCCTGAAAGGCCTTTTAAGTCAGAGTATTTTCCTTATGGAAAAATACTCTTTTTTGTTTTTTATAGAGATTATCCCTTTTTTCTCCTTTATACGAACATTTGTTCTTAAGTCGAGTTTTTGGCACTTTTGCACAAAAAAAGACGCTATCTCAAATGATAGCGTCTAAAAATAATCTTTACTTCATTAACTTTTTAATGATTTTTAAGCCATGTTTAGCGTTGGGGTATCGAAAACTAAAGTCGAATTTGTTTGTTTGGTTGAGTACACTTTTGTTATGAGAAAACGCAACGAAACTCGACTCACCGTGATAACTACCGATTCCGCTCTCTCCTACACCACCAAAAGGAAGATAAGGTGTTGCGATATGCATTAATGTGTCGTTAATCGATCCACCGCCAAATGATATGTTATTAACCACTTTTTCTTCAATCTCTTTGTTTGTGGTAAACAAGTAAAGTGCAAGTGGTTTTGGGCGTTCCACAACAAAATCGATCACTTCATTGATGTTTTCGTATTCCATGACTGGAAAGATGGGTCCAAAGATCTCATCACTCATAACTGGTGAAGAGGTATCGTGGGGAGCTAGTAAAGTTGGCTCGATCTTTTCACTTGATTCATCATACTTCCCACCGGATAGTATTTCTCCTTCAGATAAGTAACTTTTTAAACGATTAAAATGACGATCATTTACGATTTTGCCGAATTCTTCATTTCTGAGTGGATTCTCTCCGTAAAATTCTTTAATTACCTCTTTAAATGTATCAATGAATGGTTGACGTATATTTTTGTGTAAATACATATAATCTGGTGCTATACACGTTTGACCTGCGTTTGTGAACTTTCCGAAAGCTATGCGTTTAGCGGCAAGCTTAAGATCTGCTGTTTCATCTACAATGCAAGGGCTCTTACCACCTAGTTCTAATGTAATAGGAATAAGCCTCTTGCTTGCTGCCTCCATGACTATCTTTCCTACAGGAACGCTCCCTGTGAAGAATATATAATCTAATGGTTGATCCAGTAAGATTTGATTGGTTTCTATCCCGCCTTCTACCACTGCGATAAAGTCTGGATGATAGTACTCTTTAATTAATTCATCTAACAGTTTTGACGTTAGTGGTGTTAATTCAGATGGTTTTAATATTGCTGTATTCCCCGCAGCGATAGCACCTATTAATGGAGCAAGTTGCAGTTGAAATGGATAGTTCCATGGTGCGATGATTAAAGTCACACCATAAGGTTCAGCGATTGTATAACCCTTTGATCCAATATGGGTTTTTGCTGTTTTTACTTTTTTGGGTTCCATCCATTTTTTAAGATGTTTTTGCGTATGTCGAATCTCTTCTAATAAAAAGCCGATCTCAGTAGTATAGGCTTCGGCTTCAGATTTGTTTAAGTCTTTCTTTAAAGCATGAAGAATTTTTGCTTCATTGTTTCGAATAAGCTTTAGCAGATTGTTTAATGCTTTCATTCGGAAATCGTATGATCGGGTTACCCCGCTTCTAAAATATTTTCTCTGAGCTCGTACAAGTTTATCAACCGATTCCCTTGTGCTCTCTTTTATCATGTTTTGCTGGTGCAAGCTTTACGCCTCCTGTCACATAAAATCAAATGTTTAAACTCATGAACATGAGTGGGTGAAACCACTATAATATCTTTATAAGAACTAGTCAATGATTTTTGCTTTTTATTGCCCGTTTTTTGCATACACTAATTAAGATAACCGTAAAAAATGAGGAATAAACAAAAAGACCCTTTCTAAATGTTATAGAAAGAGTCTAATTTGTTGTTAATTAGTCTTGCTGAACGGCAGATACTTGCCACTCGACACCATATTTATCTGTTAGTTGTCCATACGATGGGCTCCAGAATGTTTCTTGTAGTGGCATTGTCACTTTTCCCTCTTTAGACAGTTTTTCAAATACTTGTTTTGATGCATCTACTGTGCTGATTTGTATGGCAATGGTAACTTGATTTCCAATGGTATAAGGCATCCCTGGAAAATTATCAGAGAGCATCATAATCGTATCCCCCACTTTGAATTGAGCATTCATCACACGATCCTTCGCTTCTTCTGGAAGTGGATGGTTTGGATCCTCTGGCATCTCTCCAAAAGTTTGAAGGGAGATTAACTCAGCATTAAATGCATCAACATAAAACTGTACCGCTTCTTTTCCATTACCATCAGTTACTACGTAAGGGTTCACTGCTACAATCATTTTTAGCACCTCATCGTCTCATTTTTTCGACACAAGAACATTTGTTCGTTTTTTATCATACCAAACCTTTTCCCTACTAGCTACCATTTTTATATTTCTACTAAAGATGATTTACACCTTCTTATGAAATAAAAAAAGAGAACCACTAGGGCTCTCTTTTATCTTTATTAATTTAGATCGATACTATAGATTCCAAATCCGTTTGCATCTGTTTTATTGGTGTATTGAATCTTACCTGTCGCACTCGTATATTTTTGACCGTTCGGTGATGATAGGAACGTTACGTTAGCATTTCCGCTAATCGGAGCGATGGACCAGTTGTTGTCAGCTGTAGGCGTGATCTCCTTCATTTCCGTGATATAATCCATCAAGATCTGACGGTTTTCATCAGCTGAATCTACTACATATTCGCTACCTTTTACTCCAGGGAAGTTTCCGCCTCCACCCGCTCTGTAGTTGTTTGTTACTACGATAAAATCTTGGTTAGGGTCAATAGGTTTTCCGCCATACGTTAGATTTACTATTCGATTGCTGTCAGCATTGATCACTGCTCCGTTTTTATCGTACTTAGAAGCTTTCGTAACATCGACTTGATAATTAACACCGTCGATTACGTCAAAGTTATAAACAGGGAAACCTGCATCTAAGAGTTCTTGTGCTTCTGTTTTGTTCGGATCAATGGTTTTAAATTTACCAGCAGACATTTCTAACCATTCTTTAACAACAGAACCTTTTACTTTTAGTGCTTTTAACGTGTTGTCATAAAGGTAGAGGTCACCCGCACTGCGAATTGTAAGTGGTCCTTTTTCAATCTCAGTGAATTCAGTTACACCGTTTCTTCCTGCTTTAAATGGAGCTCCTACAGAGAGTATAGGAAGATCTTTATATTCTGGCTTGTTTAATGAAATGTATTTTTCTACGTACCATTTTTGAGCATTCGTTACAACTTGTACAGACGGATCATCTTGAACGAGTGCAAAGAAGCTATGAATATCATCCGTCGTTGAACCGATTGGTGTGTTTACATACTTAATTGTTGCATCATGTACATTCTTTACAGTCTTAACCACTTTTTCGTCTGGCTTGACCGCAGCAGCACTTCTAACTGATGACTGAGAAGAAATCACGTTCCATCTTCCACGTTCTTGTTGAAGGGTCAAGTCGATCAGACCGAGTGATCCTCCACCATAGCCTGCTTGTACAGCAGGTACACCATTAATTGTACCTTTTGCATTATCAACGCCAGGAAGAACATTACCTTTCGCGTCTTTAAACAATGCATCTAATGATTTCTCATCAGCAGCTGGGAATATCTTATGTGTGTGTGAGAATGTTATGGCACTGATCCCTTTTACCTTGCTAAGTGCATAGATAACATCTTCTGTGTTCGTTTCACTTCCATTAAAACCAGAGTGTGCTTGTGCGATGATGATATCTGCACCTTTTTTCTTCATTTGCGGGATAAACTTTTCTGCGCTTTCAATGATATTCTTCGTAATTACTTTCCCATCTAGGTGTGATTTATCCCATTCGTTAATCTGTGGTGGAACGAAACCAATATAACCGATTTTTAAAAGTTTCGGTCTGCCATATTCATCTCTAACGAATTTTTTCACAATTTTGTAAGGTGTGTATTTGTTAACATCATTTTTAGGGTTGTTATCCTTATCATCCACGTATACGTTAGCGTTTACAAAAGGAAAATTAGCATCATCGTACGTTTCTGCTAGAAAATCAAGACCATAGTTGAACTCATGATTTCCTAGTGTTGCCATATCATAATCCATTAGATTCATAGCTGCGATGGCTGGATGAACTTCACCATCTTTTAGCGGGGCGATTTTTGCTTTGTATGTACCAAGTGGTGTACCTTGAATCAGGTCTCCATTATCAACTAGCACACTGTTTTGACTGTACTTTAAATCTTCTCGAGCCGTTTTAACAAGTGTAGCTGTCTTTGCTAGACCAACGTTTTCAGATGTTGCATTTTTGTAATAATCAAAGTTTAGTAGGTTTGTATGAATGTCTGTTGTTTCCATGATTCTGAGGTTAACTTTACTTTTGTGTTTTGCTGGCGTTTTAGCGATGGCTTGTCCTGCTAGAGGTGAACTTAAAAGACTGATAGCTAGAGTAAGTGAAGCTGCTTTCTTAACATTTTTATTCACAACAATAACCCCTTTATTTCATAAATTTGAGACGAATTGGTCAGACATAGGAAGATTGACAATGGTATTTAAATTCAACCAAAGATCCTAACATATTGGTCCCAAGGAAGATTATAATCTTCCTTTTCTGATAATACTAGCTTGTTTTTTTAAAGATTCTGCATTTTGTTAAACAACATGTATCTTTTCATCATATAAATATAGTATAGTAGTCATGTATTACCCATTAACTTCCATTGAACGAATTGAAAGGAATGAAGAAAATGGCTAAGTCAAAAGCAAAGAAAATGAGAGAAAGAATAGTTCGTGAAGGTAAACGAAATCCTATTCATGATCGAAGCGCATTTGCTCATCAAGAGATCTATAATCTGATGACATCGAAGACGACAAAATCGAAAAGGGAAAAACTTAACAACATCAAACATAAGAAGCGGCTATCATCCACTGATTACAATGAGGATCATAGCCGCTCTTTCATTTATACAGCTTGCTTCTGACTCTGTTTAACGTGAGAAACGATCACTTTTTTAGACTTTGTGTTAAATAATAAATTTAGTAGAACAGCCATTAAACTTCCGGCTACGATTCCGTTTTCAGTAAGAATTTGAATACTTTCAGGAAGTCTGCTGAAAAGTTCTGGTTCAACGGTTATGCCTAACCCCATTCCGCCGAAATTTTGGAACTCACGTTTAACTCTGTCTACCTCAGCCTTCATTTTGTCAGTCTTCTCCCAGTTCCAAAGGGTAGCTCTACTTATGCCAACTGAGTCTGCAATTTGTTGTTTTTCCAAGCCTTCAATAGCTATAGCCTTGCCGCTGTTTGTTGCTGTTGACTTAATAAATCTTCATACATATAAATCACCTACCTTTGACGTGTCAACATAAAAAGACACTACGTTGAGTGTCTTAAAATATAACAAAATTTAATTTTCTTTCTTTAGTAACCTATGAATTTTTAATTCAAACGCGTTTTTAATTAGATGTTCAACAATAAATATAATATCTTTTAAGTCTTTACGTTCTGGCACTATTACATCATGAATGGTTTCATTACTTTTAATTCTTATTTTTTGTAAAATTAAAGAATGAAAAAAATTAATATGATTATTTTCAAATAGTCCAAAGATTTTCCCTTGAATCTTGTCGGAATAAATTTTTTCATTATTTTTATTTAATATATAATTTCCGTTTTCATTGTGTATATGTCCACCGTCAATATTTAATTCTTTGCATATCCCTTCTATCAATGTTCTTATCCCAGATAAACATAAAATTCTATGATTTTGATTATAGGAAGAGACTATTTGATTGTATAATTCAAGTAGGGTATCGGGTAAACCTTTGAATTTCTTACTTTTAATTGGAATGACATTAATGATTTTTTTTCTTTCTTCTTAGGCTCTTCAGGATACACAGTAAAAGTATCAAAAAAATATTGAGTCCCATTTCTTTCTTCCCATTGGTATTCATCACCGTATTGTTTTACAAAAGCAATGTAATCGCAACCTAAACATTTAACAATGTGATTTTTTTCCCACCAATGAAAATCATCTTCAACGTCAGCTTCGTGATTAAATGAAGTTAAAATTTCGTGATTTCTTTTTCCATTACAATTAAAACAGTATACTTTTTCTTTTAATCTTTCCATATTTTTCATCACCCAATATTATTTTAACATTAATAATATTAGCTACAATGATTAATATTCAATAAAAAAGCACCCCAATTTTAATCGGGAGCTAAGCATTACAATTTATCTTTAAAATCTTTAATAACTTCTGGTATACCTGTAATTAATTCCTGTTGATTAAATGCGAGCCCCAGATCTTTTTTTAGTTGGTTATATTCTTTTACAACAGTTTTCACAAATTCTAAAGTTTTTTTTTCATCAATAGTTATTGAACTACTGTACCTTATCCATACTGAGATTAACTCATCACTTGCAAATCCCATATTCTCTAAGAGAAATATTTCCATATATTCTTTATTAAAATATTTCACATCAGTTCTGGTACCAAGCATAATTTTATTATGCTTTATCGATATATCCTTAACCATATTTATTCGAGTATTTAGCAAACTATATAAAGGTGCGTATAAGTTCTTAAGTTGTTGACGCTTTCTTTCTCTTTTTTCTTTAATAGGTGTAATAATAAAATGATTTAAAATAGCTATTAACAAAGCCACTGTTGCAGATACTAATCCACTAATTAGTTTTATATCCATTTATAAACCCCTCTCAACAACAGTTGTCAAAAGGTGGTATGAATGGCAACATTTATTTCTTATTTTGTGTTTTTAGTTTTTCACAATGCAATAGCAGTTCTTTAAATAGTGCTGCTTTAGATCTACCTAACCTTGCCCCAGTAACCGAGTAAATAACAGTTATTGTTACTATCAAAATAGCAACTGTATTTAATGCTGAACTTATTTTCAGATTATTCACTTCAAATCCCTTATCTAGAACTGATATATAACTTGCTATTAAAGCTGTCATTAAAGTTACTAAACTGGGCAAAGAACTCATAATATTTCTTTCTTCTTGAATTTCTTCCATCCTTGCAATCCCGAACTTAATTGTGTCTATATCTAATTGCTTTAATTCATTCAAACGGTTTTTAAAATAACCTTTGTCCTTACCTAGATAAAAAGAATACTCTTCTTGCAAATACTTAAGTAGTTGCTTATTAGTCGCACTATATATTAGTTTAGTTAGATCTTTCTTCTTCATTAAATCACCCCTATACTTATATCGGTAGGAAGTTTAGGAAATTTTAAAAAAGCACCCAAATTAATGGATGCTTTGTTATTACTCATACTTTCCTATGTCTTCAGGATTAATATGAGATTTAATATCATAAACTAAATTAAAACTTCCATACCCTCTTGAATATGGATTTTCTAAAGTATTAAAAATTTCCTTTAGTCTTGAAATTGTTTGAGCTCCGAAGAGATATTTCACTTTTTCAAAGTGTCTTCTTGAAATTAATTTTTGTAACAATTTACTCTTCTGATATGTTCCATAAACATAAGTACGTGGAAACCATTGGTTTTGGTATGAGTCTGTCTTATTTATCTCTGAAATGTAATATAAAAGATAGTCAGCCTCGACAATGTCCTCTTTAGAATATTTTAAGTTAGCCCTCTTTACTAACATATCAGCAGTCACACTAAGATACTTTTGTGGTAATTTATTATTTCTTATTTCATCTAATGAACGTAAGTAACAATCAAACATTACAAAAGTGTTATTTTCTAGATCCTCTTTGTGCGCATCTCTTATAAAAAATCTTGCCTTTAGAAATTCCCCTAGAGTTTCAAATGATGATTTACTTAGGAAAATCATAACTGTATAAAGGAATACTTCTCGCAAGAAAAATCTGAAATGATCAAATTGTGTATCATAATATTGATTTTCACTTCTTTTTATTTCGGTATATTTATTGTATAAGTCCTCAAATAAATCAATCAAGTAATCAGAGTCTGTTATAGTGGATATTACTTCAATAAATTCAACGTAAGTATTTCTTACAATAGTCATGTCATCAATTTTAGCCAGAATCAAATCATCAATATTTGCAGGGTCTGGAACAGATTGGATCTTAAATTCAGGAAGTAATCCCAAGAGTTCCTGTCTAAAATCTTCCATCAATGAAACATCTATCCTTTCATTTCTTAAGAAATTACTTTTTATTTGATTTAATATTGATTGAAGCTTAAAAGTACTGATTGCTTCATCCTCAAATAAAAAACTAGGAGGTTTACCAACTTGAGGTTTTCTGTACTGCGGTCTATTATAAAGGTTTCTGAGTAGGCTTTCATAATTTTGTGCCATCATCTCATCATTTGATAAATCAATATATTTCCTTGTCTCTATGTAAGTGGGAATATAATGCTGTCCTTCTTCGTTACGTTCTGCAACTATTGGAATAAATTTTTCTTGACCTACATCGTGATAAACTTGAGAGGAAATAATTTGAGTTTCAGTTCCAACCCCTCCAGCTCTTTCATTAGCTTTAGCTTTGTAGCCAGAATCACAAATAATTAGGACTTTATCTATTTCTGGTGAAGTAACCATACTTTCCATAAAGACATAAATATCTTGCCCTTCTTTTAAGTCCCATTTATCAAAAACAACTTCAACCCCATCACTCATTAATCTTTGAGCAAGTTCAAGTACCCAGTCTTCATGTTTAATACTAGTCCAACTATAAGAAATAAAAACTTTTGACTTTGTTGTTACTGTTTGAGCCATCAATATCCCCCTCTTAACATCTATCTGTTTATTATACATGTTAAGAAGGAAACTCTACCATAAAAGAACAAATTTTGTAAGATGTTCTAATGTGTAATGATCAAAATTCTCTCATATACCATACATCTCTTTAAATTTCTTTCTTTCTATTTCGTTTGATTTAAAAGATGCTAAATGTTTTATCCTCTCAGGTTCACCAAATAAATATCGTTCATTAATATAATGGTATTTGTTTAGTAACTCAGGATCTATAAACATTAATCCATGTTCTCCAGCAATGGTTTGTTCTTCAAGAATAATACGACTTAAAAATTCACCAAGTTCTTTAGAGTAATGGCCTTGTTTAATTAACTTAAAAGCTCGATTAATTTTTATTTGCCTCCTATCAAATTCTTCGTCTACCATTCGTCCTAATTCTCGACTAAGACATAATGCAATGTATTGTTCGTAAGAAAGCTCAAAGTTAGGCGCATCTGTTTTTCTTTTTGTCTTTTTATGTTCTAAATTTCTTCCTCATTTTAACTACTGGACTATATAACTCATGTTGATTTCTAATTACCTGCTCATCAAACTTTACGTACCGCCTTGTTGTGAAATCTGGCTATGTCCTACAATTGCTTGTACAGCAAATAATGAAGCTCCTGACGCAAACATTTCAGTTATAGACTATCTCCTCCAGTCATTACATGAAAATTGCTTAGTAATTCCTGCTTTCTTCACATATCGTTTTATATTTCTCCTGAAAGTATCTTCAGACATCTGCTCTCCATAACAATTTAAAAACACAAACTCATTATTTAAATGTATCTGATTCTCATTTAATAGCTCTAATAAGAGTTTAATAACATGGTTTGAGATAGGTATTATTCTAGTTTTCCTTGTTTTATTTCTAATTGCAGGAAGGACAATTCTTCTTGTTTTAATATCTATCTCTTCAATTCTTAGGTTAATCGCTTCATTTATGCGTATAGCTGTATCGTAAAGTAAGGTCATTAATACTAAATCTCTCCACTGAGGATATTGGGATTTATCCGGTACATTGAACAGCATTTGTAATTCATCTTCTGATAAAGGTTGAAATGTTGATTCATCCGTTCTTAAAAAGTTAACTTGTTCTAATGGATTATGTGATGCTATCTCCTCTTTAAACAAAAAATTATAAAAATTCTTCAAGAATCGAATTATAGCGTTGACCGTTTGAGTACTTAGCCCAAATCGTTTTGTTTTGTAGTTAAAATGACTATCTTTCATGTATACCAAGTATTCTCTAAGTATTGGTGTCGTTAGATCGTTTACCATAAGCACTTCTGGATGGTTATTTTCCAGCCATTTTGAAAAGAAGTTAAGTGCTATTTGTAGCTGATTAATGTCTTTTCCCTCAAATCTTCAGATTTTTTAGCGGACATAAAATACTGATATGCTGTTCAAAATTGTAATTATACAATGTGTTCTCTTCGGATATAGGTATTTGATGTCTTTTAGTAATTCGAGTTCGTTTATTCATAAAAAAGAACGCCACCTCCAGTAAATCTCATCGAATAGATAAGAAAATGCAGGTGACGTTCTAACATGTTTTTAGCATTAATATGTGGGACATTAACTTGATTTTGCTACTCTTTTTTCATTACTTGATAATACGGGGATATTTACACTTTTTACTTTTTTAGACTTTGTGTTAAATAATAAATTCAGTAGAACAGCCATCAAACTTCCGGCTACGATTCCGTTTTCAGTAAGAATTTGAATACTTTCAGGAAGTTTGCTGAAAAGTTCAGGTTCGACGGTTACGCCTAACCCCATTCCTACTGAGCAAGCAATAATCAGAAGATTTTCTTGTTTAGCAAGGTTCACTTCACTTAGCATTTTGATACCAGAAGCAAACACCATTCCAAACATGGCAACCATCGCTCCTCCCATCACAGCTGTTGGAATTAAAGTCGTAAGTGCAGCTACTTTTGGAATCAACCCAAGGAAAATCAACATCCCCCCTGCAACATAGATTACCTGCTTTGCTTTTACCCCAGATAACTGAACAAGGCCAACGTTTTGTGAATATGTCGTATAAGGAAAAGCGTTAAAGATTCCACCTAGAATAATGGCAAGTCCCTCTCCTCGGTATCCTTTTGTTAAGTCTTTTGGTGTTAAGTTTCTGTCGCATATCTTTCCTAACGCCATAAATACACCTGTTGACTCAATCAAACTTACGATAGCGACTAAGATCATGGTAATGATCGCACCAAGTTCAAAAGTGGGAACTCCAAAATAAAATGGCTTAGGCATGTGAACCCATGATGCATCTAGAACTGGCGTAAAGTCTACTAAACCTAGAAAAACAGAAACGATTGTACCCGCTATCAGACCAATTAAGATAGAAACGGAACGAATAAAACCTTTTGAAAATCGATATAAAAGAAGGATGAATGCTAAAACACCAAAAGAGAGCAATAAATTTTGTGCTGAACCAAAGTTCTCACTACCTGCTCCCCCTGCCATGTCTTTGATTGCAACGGGAATTAGGGTAATTCCTATAATGGTTACAACGGTTCCCGTCACGATGGGTGGAAACAACTTAAGTATTTTTCCGAACGCTCCAGCAAAAATGACAACGAATAAACCTGCTGCAATGATGGAACCGTAGATGGCACTCATCCCATATTGTCCCCCAATGGCAATCATCGGACCTACCGCTGTAAAAGTACAACCTAGGACAACGGGTAGACCTACTCCGAAGAAACGGTTCTGCCAAACTTGGATAAGTGTTGCTAGTCCACATGTTAAAAGATCGATAGCTACTAAATAAGCTAACTGTTCAGGAGATAATTTCAAAGCACTTCCTACGATCAATGGTACGATCACTGCTCCTGCATACATAGCGAGAACGTGTTGAATCCCTAAAGAAAATACTTTACCCTTCTTCATGATGACATCACCTCAGATTGAATGAACGTTATTCCATTCGTGTTCATTTCTTTTATTCTTGCGATCGATTCTACGCGATACCCCTTATCCTCAAGTTTTCGACGACCGACCTGGAACGACTTTTCGATCACGATACCAAATCCAGCAATCGTAGCATGTGCTTGATCTACAAGCTCAGCTAAACCAAGTGCAGCTTCACCATGTGCAAGGAAATCATCAATAATCAACACCTTATCACCGGGTTGAATAAATTTCTTAGCAACAGAAATCTCGTTTTGTTCTTGTTTAGTAAAAGAATAAACGCTCGATGTTAATAATCCATCTGTTAAAGTTAACGATTTCTTTTTTCGAGCAAAGACGACAGGAACATGAAGTTTCAACCCCGCGAAAACAGCAGGTGCTATACCTGAAGATTCAATCGTAACAATTTTTGTAATTCCTTCATTTTTAAAACGATCTGCAAATTCAGTACCTATTTGCTGCATGAGCTCTGGGTCGATCTGATGATTTAAAAACGAGTCTACTTTTAAAACGGACGAGGACAACACAATGCCTTCATCACAAATTTTCTTTTCTAAAAAATTCATTTTCCCACCCCATTGTTTAATTTACACACAAAAAAACCGGAGAACACCTTCTCTCTGAACGAGTGAAGCAATTCTCCGGTTAAATAAAATCGGAACACATAAATAGCCCAATACATCTATAGAAAGATGCATGGAAAGTTTGCGTCACTCGTAGTCAAACCCTTAACGGGGGTTTGGTAGAAACTTGCAGGCCATATCCCTGCGATTATACGAGCTATATGAAGTTAACTCACATTATACGTTAAAGACTTTAAAAAGAAAACCTCTTTATGCCACTTTGCTATTTTTACGGTTATTCGGCGTATATTTATGAAAGATGGGATATACGAGAAATCCTAAGAAAAATAATCCGATTCCTAAAGTGAAGGTCTTCACATCCGCTGTTCCGGAAATGATAACCCAACTCGAGTAGATGAATGCCAATAAAGCAATCACACCATCTCTTACGCGAGATCCTTTTATATCATTGTAAGTTTCTCCGCTAAAGACAAGCTTTAAAAAGTAAATGGCCGAAATCAAATACGGGATCAAATATGCGAGCGTAGCTGAAGTGGTTAAGAACGTATAAGCTTCACCGATCGTACCTGATATCGTAGAAAAGATAAAAATTTGAGACATGATGTTGGTTACTGCTAATGCGTTCACCGGGCTACCGTTCTTATTCACTTTTGCGAAGATAGCGGGAAATACGCCTGATTTAGCTGCTTGATAAGGAACTTCCGAACTTAACAGAATCCAGCCGATTGTTGAACCGAACAAAGAGATAACAGCTAACAATCCCATTAAGGAAGCTCCCGTATTTCCGATCAGTACGGATAATACATCAACGAATGGTTTGTCTGAACTCATGAGAACTTCTCGAGGCAAAACGTTCATCGTTAGTAATGTCGTAATCATGTAGATGCTAAGTGCAATCAAAAGACCTATGATCGTAGCTTTTTTAACATCTCGTTGCGAAGAAGCTCTCCCCGATAAGACAACAGCTGATTCGATCCCAACAAAAGCCCATAACGTTGCAATGGCCGCCATATTAATCTGACTTCCAAGACCATGAGAGGTCCCTTCATTGTCTACAATTGGGAAGTAAGCATCAGCAAAGATGGTTGACTCAACAGCGAAAAGTGCAGCGACTATAAACAACATAAATCCGATTACTTTTGAAGCCGTTGCCACAAAGTTAAGTTTCCCTGCTCCGTTCATGCTCTTGATTAAAATAAAATGAGTAAACCATAGAAGTGCCGTACACACGACAAATGTAATTAGCTTTCCTAACTGAATGTCTTGGTTAAGTACCGTTCCGATAACCTTTTGACTTCGCATCATAGGGAAAAACGTTGACAAATATCCTGCAAAACTCGTGATGATCGCGACGTTGCTTATCCAATTCGCCACCCAGTATCCCCATACCATGCTGAATCCTGCTACATTTCCGGCTTTTGGATTGGAGAACAAAGCTCTTGCATAGCTTTGAGGTCCTGCTGTTAATTCCGGTTTTCTTATGGATAATGAACCAAAGACTAACGCGATCATTAATACTCCAAACCCTGTAACTGCCCATGCGGCTGTAACACCAAGTGGACTAGCTGTTTGAGCTAATGTGTTCGGTAACATAAAAATTCCTGAGCCAACCATGTTTCCAACGACAAATGCAGTTAGCAACCACACACTCCAATTATTATTTTTCATGATGTAAGTACCTCCTGTTGATATAAAGCCAATAAAAAAACACGTATGGAAACGCCCATACGTGAATATAATCAGCATCCTCCAAAAATCTCTCATAGCTCAACGCAGAACGTTCTGCGACAGTTCTGCACTTGTTCAATGCAGCCCCAATGGATTTGTTACGTGGATCTAAACCCATTTCGGCATCAATTCCTTTTAAACTGTTGTCATAAGCACCACTTGCCTCTAACAGTTCTACTCATAATTCATGCGACCTCTACCTCACAGAGATTAATGTGAGGACTTTTATTTAATTATTTTATTTGTAACGTTTTGTAGATTAACAGATTGTTCATTCTGCGTCAATGGTTATCGTTTATTTATATTCAGAACTCTTACGGATGTTTTCGTAAACTCTTTTTCCAATTAAAGCATATCCTTTTTCATTAGGATGAAGTTTATCAGAGAAATAATCACGTTTATTTTTGTTGATGAAAAGGTCATCCGTACGTATATAAGTCGTATTTTTATATTTCTTTGTAACTTCTTTTGTAGATTGATTCCAAGTTGATACGGCCTCATTAACAACAGCCATATCACTCCATTCAGCTTTCGGGTTATAGATTCCTATTATATAAATGGCCTTTGGCTTTTCTTTATTTTGTATTTTCTGAATGATTTTATTTAGATTTTCTTTGTAGATTTCTTCATTTGCTGCTAGTTCTTTTTTGTTGAATTTTGTTAGTTGATCTGTGCTTTTAAGAAAATCATTCGTACCAATATTTATAAAAATAACATCAGAGCTTTTAGCTGTTTTTGCTATCTCTGGATTTTTCAACCGCTGACGCAGGTCTGTGCTTGTATCATTTGGAACTCCAAAGTCATGAATGACAAGCTGTTTATCTAAATCTTCTTCGTACCGTTTTTCAACATCCCCTATATACCCATTATCTTTTGTATCACCTAATCCATAGGCAAGAGAATCACCAAGTGCTGTCACTTCCATTTCTTTAGAGTTAAGCGAGTACACGCCAAAAGCAACCCCTATCAAAACGATGATACAGATTGTGATGATCATTGTGAATTTCTTCATGTTTTCTCCACCGGCTTTCTAGTTGTTTATTCTAAGTATGTATCAGGAGGGATTTCTATAGACCCGCATGCATATTATTGGTATTCATACCTTTTTTGATTATCTTTTAAACAAAACAAGTATACGCCCGTTGAAAATGGGGTCAAAAAAAGACAACAGAAAAGTGTCTGTTGTCTTAATAGATTATGTTAATTTTTGTGATATCAAGTCTGCAACGAGAATATAACGTTCAGGTGATGCACCTATAAAATCAAAAGGATAACACGTTGATAGAGTTAATGTTGCTCTCGGCTTAGGTACGATAACCGTTCTGTCATCTTTATCTACTATGCGCACATGTCGAATTTTATAAGTAAAGCTTCCTGCTGACGTTTCAACAATCAACGTATCACCCTTACCGACTTCACCTAACTTTCGAAAAACGGTATCTCGATGTCCAGAAAGAACCGAATTATCCTTTTCTCCTGGTAAGACACTTTTATCAAAATGACCTACACCGTTCTCTAATTCTTCTTCATCTGTTCCATGAAAAATTGGAAGTGTAGCATTTAACTTTGGTATGAGTAGGTTACCAATATTCTCACCTTTATTTGGTCGTATTGTATATAGTTTTTTTTGTTTCAAGTTATCCTTGTGCTGTTTGGAGGGTTCTTCAGCACTGTTTACAATGTGTGTTTGATCTGTCTGAAAGAGCATGTAGCCTTTTATAAAAGTATAGGCGTTTGTAGTACTGAACCAAAAACCAAGTAATATTAATACGAATGAAAACACAAGAAGTATCTTTCGAACGCTACCTCTCATTTTCATTAGATTCCTTTTACACGAAATCTTCTAAAGAGGAAAATTCCTGCCGCAAAAACACCTAACCCCATTAATGAGTTCTCTAGATGGTTTGTAGCAGTTTTAGGAAGTTTTCCGCCTTTTACTGTTTTAACCGGATGACTGGATTTCGTTGGAACTGCAGTAACAATCTCTTCAACTTTTTGTATATCTTTACCTGTTTCTTGAATTATTTCAGAGCCAAACATTTCAGCTGTGATACGAATATCAGCCAATAATTCACCATTTGTATTATAGATTTCCATGATAAGATCATTTCCATTTGTCGTCTCCATCTTCATCAGTGAATCCATGGAAACAGGTTGTTTTTGTCCATCAACAACTAGATAATACTTTGTCTCAAGTTGTAAAAGTTGTTTCATCTCAGAAAAGATGGAAAGCAGTTCAGCAACTTGTTCAGAAGTAAGTTCATCTGCTGTTTCAAAATCTTCAAACGCCATCATTCTTTCGGCAAGAACCATCATTCGATCAAGAAAGGCTGGATCTTCCCAATTAAGAGTTTCCATATGAGTTAAAAGCTTTTCTATTTCTTCCTCTGTTAAAGCAATCTCTGTAAATAGATCCTCGATATCATCACCTATATAGTCATCCCCATTTATATAGAAATCAACGGCTCCTTCAAGATCTTCAATGTATTCATAGTTTTCTCTTGCATCATCATTTTCTTTTAATAAAGCGTCCAGTTCAGCAAGAGAAGCTAGGTTGTAATCTCTTAATAACTGTTGAAGGTTTTCATCATTAATAAGAGTTCCTTCCCAGTCATCTCCATTAATATAATAATCAACAGACCATTCAAGATGTTCGATATATTCATAGTTTTCACGTGAATCATCGTTTTCTTTTAATAAAGCATCCAGTTCTTCAATGGATTTTAGATCGTAATCACTTAATAACTTTTGAAGGTTTTGATCGTCTATAGGTGTGCCGATCATAAAATCAACTTCCTCAAACAATTCCTCTTCAAAAATAATATAAGTTCCGTCGAGTACATCTTGTCCTTCTTCAATATTTCCATACTCCACAAGAAGTTCATTGAGTCTATCTCGACTAATGTCAAACTCTTTTAACACTGTCTGTACACCTTTTTCTGATAATGGTGTGCCTAGTTCATCAACCGATTCAAAATCTCTTAATGCCCACTCTTTACTGTTCAAATAAGCTACAAAATCCTTCGAGTTCCAACCGATCTCTTGTAAAAACGCTTTATACTCTTTGTCGTTTGCATTTATAGCGAACGCTGACAATGGCAAGATGCCGAGGCTAATCGTAATAGCCAATAAGAAAGTTACAACCTTTTTCATCCCTGTACCCCCAAAAAACTTGTTTAGTATAATTTCTAGAAAATTATACTGCCAAAGTCTTCTTTTGCATACAAGTTTTTTATTAAATAGAGGAATAAAGTATTATCTTTTTTTTTCATATAAATTGCTCAATATTGTTCGAGTTTACATCTGAAATAGAATGTTCAAGATTTCTTCATTGTAAATACCTTCAACTTTGTTTACGATAAAAGTAACTTCTTTTTATTTAGTAAAAATTCTACGAGGTGAACAATGGGTAAACAAAAAAAGAATAAGGCTTATGTAAACAGCTCAAAGAAAAAGAAAAACTCTTCTCCTGTTTGGCTTTTTTGGACGATTGGTATTTTGACTCTTGGATTGATTGTTTTTCTGTTCAGTGGTGCACTTGATAATAATGATACATCCACAGCTGATATTTCCTACGAAAACCAGCCTTACTTAGGTGAGAAAGATGCAACTGTTAATATCATTGAATTTGGAGATTACAAGTGTCCTGCATGTAAGAACTTTAATGAGTCGTTCTTTCCACTTATTGACAAAGAACTGATTCAAACAGGTAAAGTGAAATTCTATTTCTTAAACTATCCGTTTATTAATGTAGATTCTGAACGATCTGCAATCTTTGGAGAAACCGTTTATAGAGAATTAGGTAATGAAACGTTTTGGAAGTTTCATAAGACACTTTACGAAAAGCAGCCTGACGATCAGAATCTAGAACGACAAGATATCTTTACCGAGAAATTCTTAACAGAAACACTTGGTGAAGTAACTTCAGATGAAGATGTTAAGAAAGTAACCGAAACATGGAAAGACAAGGACAACGAAAAAGCTTTAAAAACAGATGAAACACTTGTAAGTGAACTTGGTGTAACGAGTACACCTACCTTGTTTGTTAATGGTAAAAAGTTCGACGGTACATCTTTAGAAGATTTAAAGAGAATGGTTGATGATGCTGCGAAGGAGAGTAAGTAAAGGTGGGTAATAAACCTTTGTTGATCGCTTGGGTCGCATCGATCGTTTCCACGGTAGGAAGTCTGTTTTTTAGTGAAGTCATGAATTTTGTGCCATGTAATTTTTGCTGGTATCAACGAATCTTGATGTATCCGTTAGTAATTGTGCTAGGTGTTGCCTTTTATCAGCAAGATCATAAAGTCACACGTTATGTCCTTCCTCTATCCATTCTGGGCATCATCGTTTCCGGCTATCATTATGCTCTTCAAAAAATACCTGCATTAAAGGCTTTTGAGGTATGTACATCAGGTGTTCCATGTTCAGGTCAGTATATCAACTGGCTGGGATTCATAACGATTCCACTTCTTGCGTTCGTTGGATTTACGATCATCACAATTAGTTTGTTAGGGATGAGAAAGCAATCGAATTAATCGGTTGCTTTTTCTTTTGCTCTGACAATAAAAACGAGCCTGCCCCATAAAAAAGGACCGGCCCATCACTTGAATAGAATTATTTCAGATCTACGTTATGATACACTTGCTGCACGTCTTCTAAATCTTCTAAGGCATCGATCAACTTCTCAAACTGAACCTGTGATTCTTCTGACAGTTCCACATCGTTTTGTGCAAGCATCGTAAGTTCTGCAACTGTAAATTCCGTGATACCTGCATTTTTAAATACTTCTTGCACAGCATGAAACTGATCAGGTTCAGCGTAAACAATAACTGATTCATCTTCTTCAATTACATCACGAACATCTAGATCTGCTTCCATCAACAATTCTAAAACATCATCAGCTGACTTTCCTTCTAGACCAATAACAGCTGTTGCATCGAACATGTAGGATACAGCTCCAGAAACACCCATGTTTCCATTATTTTTATTAAAGGCAGAACGTACTTCTGCAACTGTTCGATTCACATTATTCGTTAAAGTATCCACAATTATCATCGATCCATTCGGACCAAAGCCTTCATAACGTAGTTCGTCATAGTTTTCGTCAGATCCACCTTTTGCTTTTTCAATCGCACGGTCAATGATGTTTTTAGGTACACTATATGTTTTTGCTCGCTCTAAAACAACTTTTAACGATTGATTGGATTCCGGATCAGGCTCACCCTGTTTTGCTGCCACATAGATTTCGCGACCGAACTTAGCGTAAATTCGGCTCGTATTAGCGTCTTTTGATGCTTTCTTTTCTTTAATATTATTCCATTTACGTCCCATATTGCTCACTCTCTTTCAACTTTAAATCTATGTAGAACATTATACATCAACTTAACTAATTTTTAGTAGTATAAGAGTCGAACAAAAGCTACCTAGTTAACTGGTCGCTTTAGACTATAGTGCATATTTGTAAATTCTTTCTGGTCTGCCTACCCCTCCGTAAGTGATATCTGCTTTAGCTTTTTGTTCTGAAACAAGATATTCCAGGTATCGCCTTGCTGTTGTGCGGCTCACTCCGGTACGCTGTCCGAGGTCTTCAGCAGTAAAGCCTTTTTCGTTCTGCATCAAAATGGACAATATCTTTTCTAGTGTAATAGGATCTATTCCTTTTGGGAGAAAGAATGGTTCAACCTCGATCTTTTCGCGTTTTAATAATGTATCAATAATGTTCTGATTGATTTCTTTATCAGCTGATAATTGAGTAATGGATGATTTGTGCTCATTAAATCGTACGAGTGTATCTTTAAATCGCTGAAAGATGACAGGCTTGACAATATAATCAAAAATACCATCTTCCAATGCATATTTTAAAGTGTTGACTTCTGTTGCAGCTGTTACCATGATCACTTCGATTCCTCGAAACTCACTTCGAATCCACCTTAGTAGATCAAGTCCATTCATATCCGGAAAAAAGATATCTAAAATAACTAAATCAGGTCTTAATATAGAAATCTGTTCTTTTGCCTCTTCCTTATTTAGTGCAATTCCACATACTGAAAAGCCCTCTACTTTTTCGACGAATCTTTTGTTGATTTCTGCAATGCGAATGTCGTCTTCAACGATAAAAACTTCCCATGTACTCATGATGTCTATCCTCTATTCTTTTGGAATGATAACCGTGAAAAGCGTTGTTCCCACTTTTGTTCTCTCAAAAAAGACATGACCGTCTAATACTTCCACAGCTTGTTTGATTAAATATAATCCGTAGCCGCGATCTCGCCCTTTTGTAGAGAATCCCTTTTTATATAACATATTAGCGGTTTTCTCAGGAATCCCTTCTCCAGTATCCTCAACTTCTATGATTAGTTGCTCTCCAAAATCAGAAAGGCTAATTTTTACTATCGGCTCATGTGTTCTAGATTCAACTACAGCGTCCATGCCATTGTCTATTAGATTACCTATGATCGTAACCAGTAATTGTCTGTCGATCGAGTCCGGAATATCTTTTAGATGACTTGAAGGAACAATGGTGAATTTAACTCTCAACTCTTTTGAACGATTGAACTTGCCGATTAATAGACCGCCTATATATGGATCAGAAATATGATTCATTATAAATTGTGTGAAATGCTGATGAACATTTGATTCTTTCGTAATAATATCTTGTGCCTCTTGATAAGAACCTAGCTGTATAAGTCCGGATATTAAATACAGTTTATTAGAAAACTCATGTGTTTGAGCTCTTAAGCCTTCACTATAGCTTTTCACTTGCGCGAGTTCTTCATTTAATCGATAAAGCTCATCTCTGTTTCTAAATGTCGCAACCGCCCCTATTACTTGATTATGATGATCCACTATCGGAATACGATTCGCTATAACCTTCGTATTTCCTAGTTTCATTTGCTCGTCAAATTCGTTTTGGCCAGAAGCTATTACATCAAGTAATCTTGTATTTGGAATAGCTTTTAACACATTTTCACCTATTAATTTCTCATTTTCTGTTTCAAGCATCTGAAGTGCAGTATGATTGGCAAGGGTTATCTCACCTTCTCGATTAACAGCAATGACACCTTCTCTAATAGCTTCCAAGATTGCACTTTTTTCTTTGTATAGCATTCCGATCTCTTTTGGTTCCAAGCCATGTGTTGCTCTTTTCACACCTTTAGCGATCAATACGGAACCGACTATACCTAACAACAGAGTCAAGACGCCTATGATTATAATCTTTAGTTTATATGGCCAGATCTCTTCTTTGATCTGATCGGTTAAAAAGCCTACGGATACTAATCCAATGATCTCTCCGTCACTATTTCTAATCGGAGATTTTCCCCGCACAGCAGGTCCAAGCGAGCCTGTTGCTTCAGTAATACTCGGTTCACCCGATAAGGCTTTTCGGTTGTCTCCACCTACCATCTTCTTTCCTATGCGTTCTTTGATAGGGTGTGAATAACGAACACCTTCTTTGTTTCCCACTACGATATAATGAGCACCTGTTTTCTTTCTAATTTTCTCTGCATAAGGCTGGATCTGTTTAGAGGGGTCACCGCTTTCAAACGCATCAATAACAAGTGGATTGTTACTTACCGCATAAGAAACACTTAGCGCCCTCTCTCCAATTTGACTCTTCATCGTGTCTTCAAACATATTTTGAAAGATAACCGCTAAAATGGTGATCACTAAAAAGACTAGGGAACAGCTGATGAGAATTAATTTTGTTTGCAGTTTCATAGTTTCCCTCCGTAAAAATAGAAAAGACTTTCTCAGAATAGAAAGTCTTCTCTACCTATATTCTTTTATCCTTCAACGTTTACAACAACATTTTTTCCTTTTAACCGTAGAACAAAAGGTATAAGAATCCATAAAACGGAGCAAACCAGGAAAAATGCAGATATAGGCTGTTGAACAAATACCATAAAGTCACCGTTTGATGTTGTTAAAGCACGTCTCATGTTGTTTTCAATCATTGGCCCTAAAACTAATCCCAGTACTAGAGGAGCAATCGGATAATCATGTTGTGCTAATAAGTACCCGGCCAGTCCAAAGCCGATCAATAAAAACAAATCGAATGTGGTTACTTGTACAGCGTAAACACCAAAGACAGAGATAGCAATAATAATAGGCAGCAAATATTTCGCAGGTGTTTCAATAATTTTCGCAAAAACCTTAACAAGCGGCATGTTAAGGATAAGAAGCATCAAGTTTCCGATAAACATCGAAGCGATTAGCCCCCATGCCACGTCCGGGTGATCACTAAACAATAAAGGACCTGGCTGAACGTTATACATGATAAGAGCTCCCATAAGAATCGCTGTCGTTCCAGATCCCGGAATTCCGAGTGTTAATAATGGAATCATGGCTCCTCCTGAAGCTGCGTTGTTTGCTGACTCAGGAGCCGCAACTCCGGCAATCGCACCTTTTCCAAACTTTTCAGGATTTTTACTTATCTTCTTCTCAGAGATATATGAGAAGAAAGAAGCGAGTGTTGCACCTGCGCCTGGTAAGACACCAATAAAGAATCCTAAAAAAGAACCTCGGACAATCGGTCCGGCACTTTCTTTAAAATCCGCTCTAGAAGGGATGACTCTCCCAACTTTCGCAACCTTTTCCGTGTCTTCTTCCTTATGCAGAACCGTCTTAAACACCTCACCTAATGCAAACAGACCGACAGCAACCGTTAAAAATTCAAGTCCTCCAAACAGAACAGGAATATCATAGGTGAATCGAGCAACGCCAGAAACAGCATCGATACCGATCGTGGCGATCAAAAGTCCGGTTACGGTCATCATCCACGCCTTTGTGATTGATCCTCCCGCTAAGCCACTAACTGCGGCAAGGCCTAACAGCATTAGAGAGAAATACTCTGCAGGTCCGAATTTTAATGCCATCTCTGAAAGTGGATCTGCTAATAATACCAATCCGATGATGGAAACAATTCCGGCAAAGAAGGAACCGATTGCGGCGATTGACAAGGCAGCTCCTGCTCTGCCTTGTTTAGCCATTTGATAGCCATCAAGGGTTGTAACGACCGAAGAAGATTCACCAGGTGTGTTTAATAGAATAGATGTAGTTGATCCTCCGTACATCGCACCATAATAAACACCGGCTAAAAGAATGATCGAACTTGTAGCTGCTGCAGATGGATCCATTCCGCTTGTGAAAGTAGCTGTTACTGGTATCAAGAGTGCAACACCACTCATCGGTCCAATACCAGGTAAAACACCAACTGCAGTTCCGATCAATACACCTATAAAAGCAAAGAATATGTTATGTGGCTGTAGCGCTGTTTGAAAGCCTTGCATCAAAAAATCCATAACACCCATATAAATTTCCTCCTAACTAAGCCATATTGGCATTCCAGGCAAAGATCCTTCCAACACAACAACGAATAAGAAATAGACAAAGAATGAGAATGCCAAAGCAACAATTCCATTTTTTATCCAGCTTCCTCTTTCCATCGCTTGAAAAGATACATACAAAAATAAGAAAGTACTAATGATATAACCTAACATTTCAATAGTACCTGCGTAGAAAATACTTGCTAGTAAAATGATGACAAAACGTTTGATCTGTAACTCATCCGTTTTCTTCTTTTCTTTCTGAATATTTTTTAATGATTCAAGAAAAAGTTTAACGCTAAGTAGAATAAGAATAAGTCCTAAGAGAAAAGGAAAAACATTAGGTCCTACTTCACTTCCATAAGCACTTTTTGAGATATTTCGACTTTCTATTAAAAATGTTGCTCCTAGTAATGCAAATAAGATACTTGCATATCTGTCAAATTTTCCTGTCTGCAATGTACTTCCCTCCTTATTTGAAAAATGGAGAAGTAGAAATACTTCTCCATGTCACAAACTATTTGTTCATCCCTAAGGATTTCAATAAATCTTCTACTTGTTTTTCTTGATCTTTTAAGAAGGTTTCAAATTCTTTACCATCTTTAAATTCCGCTTCCCAACCGTTCCGCTCAAGCTCGTCCTGCCACTCTTTACTTTCATTTAATTTCTTCAATGTTTTATCCCAATAAGCAACAGCACTATCAGACATCTCTTTTGGTCCGAAGACACCTCTCCAAATCGTGAATTCAGCATCGATTCCAGCTTCTTTAAATGTTGGTATATCTGCAAGGTCACCTTTTAATCGTTCCGTTGAAGAAATACCAAGGACTTTTACTTTTCCAGCTTTTAAATATTCGCCTACCGCCGAAGCATCAGTTGCAATATAATCTGCGTTGCCTCCCAATAGAGCTGCGATTGCCTCACCACCGCCATCGTATGAAACATACTTAACCGTTTTAGGATCAATGTCAGATTTGTAAGCTGGAAGAACAGCTACAAGGTGGTCCATGGACCCTGGTGCAGATCCACCAGCTGCTGTAACAGACTTAGGATCTTTTTTAACAGCTTCCATCAACTCTTTTAGATTGTTGTATTTAGAATCTTCTTTAACAACGATGGCTCCAAAATCTTTTGTTAGTTGAGCAAGTGGTGTTGTATCCTGAAAGCCGTATGGACTGTTGCCTTCCTTTTTCAAGTTGTTGATTAAGATGGGCGGAGAGCTTACAAAAAGTTTGTAATCATCCTTCTTATGCTGTGTGGCATATTCTGCAAGATAGACAGCGCCACCTCCACCTGGTTTATTCTCAACTGTTATCGTTTGATCAACCATTTTGGTTTCCCCAAGAATCTTAGACAGTGAGCGTGCCGTTAGATCCCAACCACCTCCAGCGCCTGATGGAGCCACTACTGTAATAGGTTTTTTGGGATAATCAGATTCCCCTGCATTCGACCCAGAACCTGATGAACTGCAAGCTGTAAGTGAAGAAAGTATCACACCTGCTACAAGCCACTTTTTCCATTTCATCGTTTTCATCATTCACATCCCCCTTAATTTTGATAGCGCTTTCATTTCCCTTTTCATAATCCTATCACTCGCTTTATCAAATGGAAGTTTAAGGACATAAAATGCATTTTGTTCATATTGTTCACACAAAAAAAGACCACTAAGATTATCTCCTAGTGATCCAAGACTGACTAAGCTTTTACCGTTTAGATGATGATTGAATATTTCTTCCGTAAAAAATCTCGTCCATCTCAGCATTGATCAATCCTGTAATGTGTTTTTGAGTTTCGCTATCGATTTCATCCTTTGTATACCCAAAAAGGTAGTTATTGAGTTCAAAATGCTTTAACTTACACTTTGTGTGAAAGATATTTTCTTGATAAATATTCGTATCAATCATCGTATATGTTTCTTTTATATCAGAAGACAAATAGTTCTGTATGGAACTAATATCATGGTCAATGAACAGCTTGTGACCTTTGATATCCCTCGTAAATCCTCTAACCCGATAATCTATCGTCACAATATCCATGTCAAAGGAATCGATCAGATGATTGAGTGCTTTAAGCGGAGAAATTTCTCCACAGGTGGAAACATCTATATCCGCTCTAAACGTACTGATTCCTTCATCAGGATGAAATTCAGGATATGTATGAACCGTTAAGTGACTCTTATCAAGTTGCATAACAACAGATTCTGGCATAGCTGTTGAATTTTCATCAAATGAATCGGTGGGTACTTCCACAATCGGTCCTTCTGAGACGAGTACAGTAACACTAGCACCCTGCGGTACATAATCTTGTTTAGCTATATTTAGAACATGAGCTCCTATCGTATCAGAAACAGTTTGCAAAATATTCGTAAGTCTTTCAGCGTTGTATTGTTCATCGATATACTCAAGATACGCTTCTCGCTCTTCTCTCGTTTTCGTATAGCAAACATCGTACAGATTAAAGCTAAGAGATTTGGTGAGATTATTAAACCCATGTAATGTTATACGGTGATCTGGTGAGATAGACATATGATAGATTCCCCTTATATTTTAGACATTCAAGATTTATTGTAATAATGATGGAAATATATCTATAATACCCATTTCCACAGTTTAAAAAACGGTTCGTGGATGAAATGACGCCTACAGTATTTTATGATGGTTTGATTCTAGCCGTTAATTAAATATATAAATAGTGAATCCACAAATTTAGAACTCCAATCCACGAGATTTTGCTGTTTATCCACGAGTTTACAATCTTCGACACTTATTGACACATACACCATTGCGGTTCAGCTAGAGCTAACACGATGCATAAAAAAAAAACCCTCAAACGCTATACCAAGCTTTTGAGGATCTTTTCATTTAGGCTTTCTCGACTTCAGCCATCGGAACAACTTTTTGTCTAATAAGCGGGAGCATCGTCAATATTCCGATTGCAAATAGAAGTGCTGCCCCCTCAAACATCAACACAAGTGAAAAAGTTTCTTTTAGCCAACCGGTAATCGACATCGTAAGAACCATCGCACCCATAAATAATGGATTTAATATACCATTAACACGGCCGATGAATTTAGCCTCTGTATTCTGGAGAATGAGTGTATTGATACCGATGTGAACGCATGGCATGAATAGACCACTTATAAACTCGGCCGATAAGGTCAACCAGAAATGTTCGGAGAATCCCATAATCATAAATCCGATCGCACTTGCTCCCATTCCTAGAGCCAATAATAATTGTGGTTTCACTTTGCTTGCGATTCCTATCGTCAAACCACCGCCTAGAATCATTCCCGTTCCAAATGCCGCCATGAGCCATTGCAACTCTTCTTTAGGAAGACCAAGTTGCTCTGTAACTAAGAAGACCGTTAAAGGCTGTGTTAACCCTAAAGCTAATCCAGCAACAGCGAAACATGCACCAAGTAAAGTTAAAGAGCGTCTGTTAAGTACATAGCTGAAACCTTCCTTCATTTCTAACCAGATCGATGGTTTCTCCTCTGTCTTTTCCACTTCTTCATCAGGAGGAAGTAATAAGAGAATAACAGCAGACAATACGAACGCGATTCCCATGATTGCGATAGCTGTTGTAATCCCAAACTGCTGGTAAACATACGTCCCGAGAATTGGACCTAGAATCATAAATACAGCAAAAAGTGTTTGATACATCGACATCCCTAACTGTACCATTTCCTCAGGTACATGAATCTTAAATAACTTCATACCTGATGGCTGAGAAAATTGAGACAAGATCGATGAAACGAGCGTTGCAAAGAATATGACCTTCCAGCTTCCAAAAAGCAGTGTTAATAATACGACAAAGATAGATACAGCGCTTAATAAATCACACCAAATCATCGTCTTTTTGGGTTTCCATCTATCAGCAAACGTTCCACCGATAAATGAAAACAAGAATATTGGAGCAAACTCTGCTACTGATATTAAAGATACCGCGATTGGATTTTCGTTCGTTTTTTCTATCACGTACAATAGGATGGAATAGTTACGAACCCATATCCCGATCTGTAAAAAGAGTACCGAAAAAAGAATGGTACGAATTACTTTGTTTTGAAAAAGCATACCCATTGTGATTTTGGGTTTGTTTTGATCTTGTTCCACTTCATTAATCCCCCTTATTAGAAGAGAAGTTATTTCCACTCTCCAAACCAATGTTTCCATTTATTTAAAATTATATCCTTTAATGGTGGAGAATCAATTCCTTTTTGTTTCTTGAATTCATTATAACTCGCAAATCCAATGAGAAGGATTCCTGTTAATAATAAGTATACCCACCAAGGCATGTTCCCCCAATATGGACGTGTTTGAACCAAGACATTCAGAAGTAGTACGATCAATCCAGTAAAGAAATAACTTTTTTGTTTTGAGATAAATCCATAAATGATACTAGCAAATGATAAAGAACCAAGTATGATCGCATCCATTACTTGATAACTGTCTATCGCATCGATCATCAATGTTATCCCTATTACACCAAGTAACACATATTGAATTATGTTAGCTAAATGTTCCGATATGTCCCACATTTTTCTTGTGATCACATAACTTAACAAAATCCAAGGAAGTATCATTAATTCAGTTTGAATAATAACTGGGATCTCAAATTGATCAAGGAGTGAATAATAAGAGAACAGGGCAAGTAAGCTGGAACATGTTTGGAGTATTCTCTTTCCAATCAAAACATTTAACAACCGATTTCCTTGAACATAAAGAAGAATAGCAAGTATGACTAGACCAATCGTTGTTAACACATTTTCCGATCGCACCAATCCTGTAAGCACATAAAGTATTCCAAAAACTGCAAAGAAATCAAATTGAAGATAATCTGATTTTTTATATAACGTTGTAAAGAAATACATACCTGCAAGTGAAATCGAAATTCCAGAAATGTACCATGCGAGTGAATACATTTCTGTAGCCGTATTATTCATCATTACCCAATCTTCTATATCTATCATTAAATAGATCAGCAATATTACAGATGCGTACGTCCAGTATCTCTTTAACGATTGATAGAACAAGATGAAGCCGATTAAGACAAGAGTATGGATAATAAGATAGACCTCATTAAACTCTCTAATCGTAATATACTCTCCCAAGAAAATGACGGAAAAAGGAACAATGAAGGGCCTTAATCGCTTTCTCCATTCATTGTTAAAAATAAAGTAGAAACCAGCTAGAAGTATGCTGTAAACAACAGGACCTTCATTCGTCAGCCATTCTCTAATAAAGTAATGGAATCCAATTGCTAAGAATATCAAGCTAGCGTAAAAATTATATCTGATCTCTATCTCCTTGCGAGCACGGAACACGTAAACTCCATATACTGTAGCAAGTAGTATGAAAGGAGCTGCTGAAGTTGTTACGAGTAAAGCATAAAAGCCTATGATTAAGGTTATTAAGTGAGAAACAGCTTTCGTTGGATATTCACTACTTAAGTCAATCTTGTGGATTACCTCGCTACTCATTAATAACAAATAGGAAATGAGGATGAACGCATAAACGGATTCCTCAGTACCTATTGTAAATCCAAGGAGTTCCGCTACATGATTAAGTGCAAAGAATAATGCAATCTGTATACCAGAGTACCCAATCGCCCACTTAAAATGGTTAGTGAAAAACCATAACACTAGCATTAGAAATATAGACGATAGAATTTTTAGCCACGTAAAATCACTTTCGACTAAGGTGACAAGGAAATTTAAAATCGTCGTTATGGTCGTAATAGAAATAAATGAAGTTGCAAGCTGCTTCTGCTTTCTTTGCCAAAGATAGACTACTAAAGTGACGACACTGCCAAGAAGTAAAGAGTATGATAATGTCGGTGATGGCAAGTACTTCATCCCCAAAAGGCAGAAACTAAAAAAAGTAAAAATGGGTACAAGCCAGGTGGCTAACATTCTTTCTTTTCCATTTTCAATTAAGAAATGACGAACAGATAGTATGATCAAAATAACAGAAATCATACTTCCTTGACCATAATAAATGAATTCCAAGGATAATAGAAAACTAATAAATAATCCTCCACCACCCACTATTAGGCTTGCTCTGTTCAGTGGTTTGAGATACTGTCCGATAGAATAAGATAATGCGCTTGAGATACCGATTGCTAGCGTCCAATAATCTTCAAAGCGATCACCCGTCACCTGATACACTTCCATAAACGCACAGAATAGATAAAACGGTGCCAAATATTTAAAGAAGAAAAACGTAGAATTGTAGCTTAAGAATATAAAGTTACCAGCTAAAACAAGATACCCTAATAACAACCACACACTGCCTTCTCCTACAGACAATAACACGCCTTCAACAGTTATATATAAGAAAGCAAGTATAGATATTACTCCATTAGCAAGCTGATAATATTTTTTTAAAACTGTATCTGAAAAATTAGCAACCACCACTAATACGAGTGGTATAAGCACGATCAAGAACAAACGATATTCTATTAATAGAGAGTTTTGAATCATTTGATAAAGACCATACGTGATAAAACCAATAAAGAAAAGTTCATATTCTTTTCTTTGATTGACCATTCTCATCGATAAGTATAATACGGCAGTTAAGATGATATTGAAGCTTTGATAAAGTTGATTTTCAAATAGAATTAATATGAACAGTGTCGATAGAATCAAGTTAACTTGTATAAACAAAGGTAAGATTTGAAGATATATAGATTGCTTTGCTTTTTGGAAATGATATAAAAGAATAAACCCTACATTTCCTAATGCATAAACAAAATAAAAAGCTTCCTTTGTTAAGCCAAACGAGAGGATTAAATACGCATACCCAATTGCGGTAGCAACAAAAGTAAACCAGCTGAATAGTTTGGATTTAAAGTATACTCCAAAATAATAATAGATCGGTGTACAAACAACTGTCGTCATAACACCTAATATATATCTTCCCTCCCCATTAAAACTGAGCCATTCTCCAAATAATTCAAAATAACCAGCTGAGAGTACGGTAATGGGAATAAACAAAGCAAACAGAACAAAGAACGTAAAGGCAGTTTTTCTAATATGAAGTACTTTTTCTGAAAGTGCGCCTAGGCCACCAAATAATAAAGCGATACCTCCAACTAACATCGTTTTTGTAATCGAGCTAAAGACTTCCCAGTTGCTTGTAGCTAGAGTAAGTCCTCCTAATAAAAGCAGAATTACTCCCGCTGCCATTATGGTTGTAAGATTTCTTTCTCTTCTCTGTTCAGGTGTGATTTCCACTTTCGGCTTTATTGGTGGAGGAGTTATTGTTTTTACTGGCTGTGGATTATGTTTAGGTTCATCACTCGAAACTTTTGCTGTATGTACAATCGTATCGTTAATTTCTTTTCTTCTAACATCTTCTCTATATCTGTAATAACCATCAAGCACGTTTAAATAATCCTTCTTCTTTACATATCCTCCTTCTCTTAACTCGTTTAGATCTTTAATAAACCTGGACTGGTCCATCATACTGCCCCCTAATCTTCTCCTTTGTTGAATGTATGTAACAAAAAGAAAAGAGATAACATATAGTTACCTCTTTTCGTTATCGTACTTATAACAGTAATAATTTTACATTAATTCCAATTTGGTGTCACTATTTACTGTTGTTAATGCTCAAAGAATTTAACATAAAATGTTGGAATGCCAAAGGAATGTTCATACTGATAGTAGTGTATAAATTCTTAAAGGTGGCACAGAAATGGAGCGTATTTATTCCATTGATTATATAAAATTTTTTGCGATATTTGCTGTTGTTGTCATACATGTTTTTCCTCTAGATGGGTTTGCGGGTTATTTCATTATCGATAATGTAGCTAGGTTTGCTGTTCCCTTTTTCTTTGCAGCATCTGGTTACTTTTTTGCACAAAAGATGAAACATGAAGATGCCCCTTTTCTCTATTTTAAAAGCTATTGTTTGAAGTTAATTAAGCTGTATTTGGTTTGGTTGATTTTTTACACTTGCTATGATGTTGTTCTAATCTTACTTGATGAAGTTCATATTGCCGAAAAACTGAAAGCATATTTTGAACAATTTACGTTATTAAATCTTTTGTATTATGGAAAAGGGACGAGCGGCTATCAGCTCTGGTTTTTGACAGCGTTAATTTGGTCAACGATCGCTGTTTATGTATTTTTTAGGTTTAAACAAATCACTTTACTCTTTTTGATTAGCTTTTGTTTAAACTTGATTGGCCTATTAGGTCAGGCATACACAATGTTTATTAAATTTCCTATTAACAGCACTCGTGATGCAATGTTCTTTGGGTTATTTTACACGACACTTGGCGTATTCTTCGCATCAAATAGCCGGCTGAGCGGTTTAAATAAAGTTAGTGGACGGACGTTTTTGGGTTTAGCTCTTATCGGTGCAGTTGTTCAACCAATGGAAGGGTATATATTAGACAAAGTATTGTCAGGTAGCCATGGCGAATATTTTTTCTCAACGATTCTTTTAACAGCGTTTTTATTTTTATTTGCCCTTAATCATAAAAAGTTAGGAAAAGGTTTATATGTTACAAAAGTAGGAGCTAATGCTTTAGGCATATATATCATTCACGTGTTTTTGTTAGATGTGTTTAATAAATTTATTAAATTTGTACATTTAGATCATTTATCGGAGAACTTTATCTGGAATTTGTGCTATACCCTCTTTATCTTTACATTCTCTTATTTCACTTATGATTATCTTCAAAAAATAAAACGCAACGTTAAGCAGTAAAAGTTCTCCTCACCCCTTTTCCTCCCCATCATATTCTGTATTACATGACGAAAGGGCTATTCACCCATTTCACAAGGGAGGAATACAGATGGGCGTTGAACTTACAGCGCTGCATTGGATTTATGTTGTGTTTATCGGTTTAATCATAGGTTTTATGGTGAAAAGACGCGATACGACTCTGATCTGTATTGTGGGTATTTTTTTAATTGCTATAACAGCTACAGGTTCTTTAAGTGGTTCGATAAGTAGTATATTTAATAGTTTCATTTATGCGATCACCGAACTTCTACCTACGATTCTTGTGATCTCTATTATCGTTGCTATGAGCAGAACCCTTACCACAACAGGGATTAATGATGTGATGATTTCGCCGTTTTCTAAATTAATACGTACTCCGTCACTTGCTTATTGGACGATAGGTATTCTAATGATGATCATTTCGTGGTTCTTCTGGCCTTCGCCGGCAGTGGCACTTATGGGTGCTGTACTTCTGCCTGTAGCTATTCGTGTTGGTCTTCCTGCTCTAGGTGTAGCCATGGCCATGAACTTGTTTGGTCACGGAATAGCTCTTTCGGGTGATTTTATTATTCAAGCTGCGCCAAAATTAACAGCTGATGCTGCAGGACTTCCGGTCAGTGAAGTAATTGATGCGAGTATTCCGCTCGTATTTGTAATGGGATTAGTTACTATAATAGCGGCGTTCTATTTTTTAAAGCGAGATTTGAAGTCAGGTAAGTTGAATAGCACGACTGGGGTAACGGCTGAACGGATAAAGGAAACAACGGATCAAGAATTAAGTTTGTTGTCACAGGGAAAGAAGCGATTCTTTGCTCTGTTTATTCCGTTAATGTTTGCTCTTGATGTAGCTGCCATGTCGATTCTCAATTTACAAGGCGGAGATGCAACAGCGCTGATCGGTGGGACCTCAGTCTTTATCCTTCTTTTAATTACGATGGTGAGTCATAAAAATAAGGGCTTAGAGAAAACAACTTCTTATCTAATTGATGGTTTTCAATTTGGATTTAAAGTTTTTGGTCCTGTAATTCCAATTGCAGCGTTCTTTTACCTTGGAGATTCAGGTTTTGCTAAAATTATTGGTGAGTTTCTTCCAAAGACATCTCACGGAATCGTAAACGATCTTGGTGTAGCACTTGCGTCTGTTGTTCCTTTAAGCAAGGAGATTGGTGCCATAACTTTAACAGCTGTAGGAGCCATTACGGGTCTAGATGGTTCTGGTTTTTCAGGTATTTCGTTAGCAGGCTCGGTTGCGAACATATTTGGAACAGCAATTGGTGCTGGTGCCGCTACTCTGACTGCATTAGGTCAAATCGCAGCCATTTGGGTTGGTGGAGGGACTTTGGTGCCTTGGGCATTGATTCCCGCGGCGGCGATTTGTGGTGTCGATCCATTTGAACTCGCTAGAAGAAACCTAAAACCAGTTACCATTGGCTTAGTAGTAACAACGATTGTGGCAATTTTCTTGATATAAAAAAAGGAGTGTGGGCATGTGCCTCACTCCTTTTCTGCTATGTTATCTTTTGTTTGTTTATAAATCCTTAGAGAGGTTCTCCCGAGCAAATTCTACAAAACGTTGCATGTCTTCTGTTGAAGAAAAACCAGCTTGAGCGGATGTATCGCTTCCGCCCCCTTTACCATTGAATGAGCTAAGGTATTCTTTGAAAAATTTGCCGCACTGAATTTCGTTTGTTCCGTTATGCATGAATATAATACGATTATCTTGTATTGCAGCAAATAAAATGAGTAACTCATTTTCATTTGCAATTTTTATTGCAAGCTCTTTTGTATCATCAAACGATTTTTCTTTAAATACATACGTAAGGAAATCATTTGTTACATGTGTAAGAATTTCTTTTGCTAAATAACTATTGTTCTCTTCTTTAAGACGCTTCATTTCCACTTCCATATCTAGCTGATCCGCTTCCCATTTCTCTAAGCGATTTAAAACATCATTTCGGCCGGTGTTAAATTTAGCAGCTATCAATCCAAGGATCTTCAAACTCTCATTATAATCAACAAGTGCTCGTATACCGCATTTGAAATATAATCTTACCGCTCCTTTTTGTTTCTCAGCTTTTAATAGTTTTATGATGCCAATTTCAGCTGTTGAACGGACATGTGTGCCTCCGCAAGCATTGTGCTCAACTCCTTCAATTTCAACGATTCGTATGTTCTCTGTAATTTTAGGCATTTTTAATAATGGTAATTGTTGAAGCTCTTCATCGTTAACAAAGTAAGTATGTACCATTCTATTTTTATAAATTTCTTCATTAACTGCTTGTTCGAGCCTATCCATTTGATTCTGATTCAGCACATCCATCTCTATATCGATCGTCGCATATTCTGTTCCTAGATGAAAACTGATTGTTCGTGCGCCATGTAAGGAATAACAAACAGCTGATAACAGATGCTGTCCGCTATGATGCTGCATGTGGTCAAACCTTCTATCCCAATTCAACTTACAATTTACCGAAGATGTTTCTGGCAGCCTGTCCAATTGGTGAATCACTTCATCCTTTTCAGTAAACACATCCAAGACATTTATGCCATTGATGGTCCCAGTATCATTCGGCTGGCCGCCACCTGTTGGATAAAAAGCGGTACTCTCTAAAACAATAAAAAATTTACCGTCGTTATCAAATGATTTCTTTATGGTTGTTTCCCATTCGATTGTATACGGTGAAGAATAATATAGTTTTTCAGTCATATCATGTCATCCCTTCTTTCACTCTTTCCTTAGTTTAAACGAACCTGGGTAATGAATAAAACAAAAAGGAGATAACCTTCGATGGTTATCTCCTTTACCAGTCTTGCTAAATCGCTAATTTCTCTTCCCTGTATAAATGTGGATCGCATCTCTTAAAAATTTCGCCGTTCCTGGCTGCTCTTTATCATAATATGCCGTGAACCGTTCGTCATCCACATACATCTGTGCAAGACCCGCATGTGCTTCTTTGCTGTATTCGTTCCAGTACAACATCAGCCATTGTTTATGAAGATCAGCTGCTTTTTGAGCCAGTTCTCCTGCAGGGTCACTTGTTTCGAGTGCTTTAGCAAGTATCGTGTGAATTTCTTCAGCAAGTTTTGTTGCTGTATCATGCTCACCTTGAATCATGTTTAACACTTTTTCGTTTGATTGATTTACAGCATGATCTCCGTATTTTTCACGAATCTCTTTACCATATTTTTGTTCATTCTCTTCAACCATTTGCTGTTTAAACCCTTCAAATTTCTCTTTATCTGTCATCGTAATTCTCCCTTCGTTAGCTGCAATCGTCTGATCCACATTCGCGATTAGACGGTCTAACTGTTCTCGTTTGTTCAGGAGTTTTTCACGGTGTTCATGGAGTGCTACAGCTGCATTAAATGTTGGTGATGTTATGATTTCCTTTATTTGATCTAATGGAAGCCCGAGTTCTTTGTAGAATAAAATTTGCTGTAGTCTATTCACTTCCTCCTCACCATATATACGATATCCGGACGAGTTGATTCTTGCCGGCTTAAGAATTTCAATCTCATCATAATAACGTAAAGTTCTGGTGCTGACTCCCGCCAATAAACCAAGCTTCTGAATGGTGTATTCCATGTGATCACCTCCTGACAATTCTCACTTTACACCTTTACGCAACGTGAAGGTCAATAGGTATTCTAAAACTTTTTTAAACAAATTTATTAAATAAAAAAACGCATATTCATAGGAAATATGCGTAAAATGTGGTTTTGTGTGGTTGTTTCCTTAAGACATCTTAAATCTTTTTTTTGTTTTCACTGCTGCAATTGCTGCTATAACGATTGCTCCTGTGGTATCGGCAATTAAATCCACCATCGTATCAAAGTTTCCTCCGCCTTGTAAGGTCATATTAAAAAATTGATCCATGCTGAATTCATAAATTTCCCACACGACCCCGCCAAAAACGGAAAAGGCAAGTACGAATAAGAATACGAGCCAATAAGAGATATCATTCCTACTATGTTGATGTGTCATTCGTTCATAAAGAGCGATTGCCACAAATGCCAATAATGCGCCACTTAATAGGTGTAAGAAGGTATCCCACCAGCCTAAATGGTAAAAGCCCAAAATGGACCCTAAATATTGTGAAGCAAATAAAAAGGCAAAATAGGAAATCATGATTGGCATATTAAACTTTATTTTCGTAAAAAGGATCAAGCACAACGGAATAAGTCCGCAGAATATTGCCCCAAAAGCAACCTGATAACTATGTGTTTCACCTTTCGTAAAATAATAAAAACAAAGGTAAGCCATAAATATGACGTACGCAGCACTTAGTATCAGAAGAAATTTACGTTTCACGATATGGTCACCTCGTTTTATTAAATACCAAATACTTTTGTCCGAAATAGTTCATTAGGGTATATAGACAAGCTCCGAACAATACGGAAGCTTCTTTATTCGTAACTAGAATGAAGCTTGTATCGTTAAGTACTCCGGACCATAGTAGATCGCTCATACCATAACCGCCAAAATAAGAAATTAAAATTACCGCCACAAACCGTATGCCACTCGCTCCCAATGAAGTGTTGCTTTTAAATGTGAAATTACGGTTTAAAACATAACTAATTACAGCACCACTTGTGTTACCAATGAATGTAGACATCCAATAGCTCATTCCAATTCCGTTCATCAAGAGAAAAATAATAGAAAGTCCTATACATGTATTTACGATGCCAACTAATAAAAAGCGGATAAGGGAGTTAGTTGGTTTCAGGAAGTTTTCGAAGGTTGAGATTATAAGATTCATCTTTCACTCTCTGTGTATTCGTTAATGGAAGTGGCTGTGTAAATGTTTTTGAATCGATTTCAACAATGAACTTTGGCCTGCGCTTTGACTCTTTATAAATCTTTCCAATATACTCTCCGATAAGCCCTATCCCTATGAGTTGAAGACCCCCAATCAGCCATATGGATGTAATCAGTGAAGTCCATCCCGTTTCAGTTTCTCCGATCCATTTCAAGGAGATAAAATATACCCCGAATAGTAAGCTGACAAAAAAAGAAACAAGACCTGTAATTAAAACGAATCTAATGGGAGTTACAGAAAAAGAAGTAATTCCATCGAATGCAAAATATAGCATCTTCTTTAACGGATATTTTGTCTCACCTGCTAGGCGCTCTTTTCGATCATAAAATACAGAGGTTGATTTATATCCAATTAAAGGAACAATACCTCGTAAAAACATATTAACTTCCTCGAATTTTTCTAGTTCTTGTAAGGCTCGTTTACTCATTAAACGGAAGTCTGCATGATTATAGACAAGGTTGACACCCATTTTGTTCATCAATCTATAAAAGAACTCCGCAGTGCTACGCTTAAAAAATGTGTCACAATCTCTTTTTTTCCTTACACCATATACGATGTCATGCCCTTTTTTAAACATATCAACAAATGACGGGATTACATGTATATCATCTTGAAGATCAGCATCAATGGATAAAACACAATCAGAAGTATCTTTTGCAGTAAATAGGCCAGCTAGTAAAGCATTCTGATGTCCAACATTACGAGAAAGTTTTAAGCCTCTAATATGATTTCCTTGTAAACTTCCTTTATGGATGATTGACCAAGTTAAGTCCTTGCTGCCATCATCTACAAACAACAAGTTACTTTCACTTGAGATCTGTTCCTCAGCTATCATTATCATCAGAAGTTTATGCAAGGAATCAATCGTTGTAGGCAATACCTCTTCCTCGTTGTAACAAGGAACAACAATTGTCAAAACCGGTTGTTTCATATGTGCACCTCCTGCCTGTTTACTTCGCTTTGTATAAATGAATTTTCCACGCTGCTGTATCAGATTGAAACACCTTTTCTAGCTGCAATCCTATATCCGCAGCATGATCGATTGGGAGAGCTGAAAATATGTATTCCCCGCCTAATTGTTTAAAAGGCTCGATATTAAGTTGGAGGTTGTTCAATCTTTCTTTCGAATCCTTTTTAAACATATAATGTTTCCCAAGCTGATCGGTAAAAATGTAGCAGCGTCCACCCCATTCATCAAAATACGTACGAAGTCTTTTGTTTTTTTGGAGTTCTTTCTCCATTATTTCCCGAAAGGCGTATTTGTATGTTAAAGGGTAAAAATTGTTATACGTATCAAGGGTATAAAAACCGTTATATTGTGCAATTGCAGGATGAATTCCAATACTAGCCACACGATAGCTCGCCATGGGTTTTGCTATGTAATCTTCAATCTCCTGAAACAAATCTTCCGCATAAAATTCTTTAACACTCGGCTTTTTTCTATAGATGATCTCATCATTAAATAAACAGAGAATGATAATTTGCCCTATGATCATGTAAGGAATGACGCTTTTAAGTGATTTACTATGATCCATTATAATCTTCAGACCGAGGGCAAATCCCATGTATATAATGAGTGGACGCAAAAAGTGGAACCTTGCAAAATTAAACGTGTCCATAAAATGAAAACGTTCTGTTAATGGCAGCCATCCTTTATAGAACCAAAAGGCATACCAGGCAGATAAAGCGAAATTAAAAACAAATAAAAAAACAAAAACTTTCTCCTGCTTCCACAGTCTCTTAAAAAAGACTAAAAATAAGGCAAGTATGGTTGCGAGAAGTATAATCAAACCATGAACTGTCATTACATGTGTATGTCCGAGCACAAAGTTTTTAAACGTGAGTCTCGTCACCCACCAAAAAGGTAAACGAGCATGAAAATATTCATCTCTTGTATTTGGTTCATCATCAAAGATAAATGAATAGACGAGCCGATATTCAATCACAAGAAAAACGGAAGTCATTAAGACTATGGAGAAGAAAAAACGCCAATTCCACCCTTTTCCTCGAACAACATCCACAAACCAAAAAATTCCTAAGGCAAATAAAAAGAAGAAAAAACCGAGAACAAAACTTGAGTAAAACGGAAGCAGTGTGAGAACTAGATAGTTTCTCCATGCTTTTTCCCCATTACGAATATTTAGAAATGCCCACAATGCTAAAGGCATACCAAGTGTACTTAGCATTCCAGACGGCCAGAATGGAGTAAGCGCAAATGCAAGTGCTGTACCGATCGTGATTAAGGTGTACTTTTGCTCAGATAAAAAATGATTTTTTAATAGTAAATACATGCCGATAAATGCGAAAACCCGAGTGATCGCTTGGCTGATGATATAAGCGGTCATAGTTGGGAAAACGGCATGCAACCAAACAATTCCGCTAAACTCTGTTCCTAGTGCGTTTCTCGGGAGACCGTTAATAACTTGCGGAATCGTTGAATGTACACTTCCAAACAACATCCCGCTCTCATTAAGTACCTTGTACCAAGCAAGGTTGGAATCAAGATTATCATGGACACGAATGTGTGCATTCTCACCTAAAATGAGTAAAGGAGATAAATATAAAAGGATAACGAAAAATGCAAAATATAAACATTTACGTTCGAAAGGATTAACGTTTTTAAAGGACACACATAACACCCCATCATTTAAATAGAGTCGATTAACAGGTTTCACATATTAAAAACTTTGTATACTCTAAATTTATCCATTAAAAAAAGACACTATGATGTGCCTTTAATGCTTCCCGCAATTCTGTGTATTCTTTTAAATAGGCTGTTTTCGCAACTTGTTTAGTGTCTCACCTATTAGTTATAGTGGCTAGGCACTCGAGTCAAAAATAAATGATCAATGATGAGTAAAGTATACCTTCATAGCCCATTCACTTATTTCTTATAAATGCCGAGTGAGCTACTTCTACTTTTCGGAAAGCCCGTCTCAAGGAAGTATCCTTACTCATACGTCTACAAGTAAATGCTGGCGCAGTTAGAAGAATTCCTCCTCGCAAACTTTGCGAGAAGCTTCTCAAATGCTAAGCACGCAGCTTCTACTCCATTCAACTGTCTTAGAAGAAACGAGGTTAGTAAATAACAATCTTTTAGTAAAGAAACTTACTTTATATCTTTAATGAATGCAATCAAACGATTTGCTTCTTTAAAACCCACGCTCGTATGAAAGTGATAACTTGTATCATTGGACAACTCAATATCAGAACCTATTTGTTTGCATCCTCTAGTTTTTAACCAACTCTCCCCTTGAGTAATCAGTTTGTTTGATATCCCTTTCCTTCTGTGATCAGGTTTTACATAAATTCCTTCCACAAAACCTGTAGGGCTGGATCGTGATCCTTCCACATAGTCACTTCTAATCGAAACATGAATAAATGCAATAGGTTCAGCATGAATTAAATATACAATCACTTTATCTTTTTCTGAATTTAGAAGTTGTTTGAATTCTTTTCTCAATTCACTGAATTGATTGTCTGGCCATAATGCTATAGCCAATTCCGTCAATGAATCAAGATGGCTTTCACTTGCTTCCTTAATCGATTCCATGGTCCACACTCCTGTTTTACTTTGTAGATATTCTATTTCGACAAACGCTCATGTAAAATCCTTCATAACAAAGTGTCATTATGTCAATAAAATAGTAAGCAACTTCTTTTCATTTTTTCTCATATTGCTTTATAGTCAAAGATAATTATAGGGTTATTTTGGAAAAGAGGAGTTATTGGTGAAGTTTACTATTAAGCTAATCTTCTTTTTTATAGGATTAATAATCTTTAGTTATGGAATTGCCATGAGCGTTCAAGTAAAATACTTAGGAATCAGCCCATGGGACGTGTTGAACCTTGCATTGTATGAGCAGTTTGGTTTCACGATCGGAATATGGAATATTATAGTGGGCTTTCTATTAATGACTTGTACAATGATCATCAATCGGAAATATATTAACATTGGAACTTTTTTAAATGCAGTTTTGGTTGGCGTTTTTGTAGACTTCTTTCTATTTCTTCACTTACTTCCTAATTCAACGAACACCATAGTTGATATAACCCTCTTGTTTGCAGGGATTTTTTTAATGGGAATTGGTGGAGGTATGTATTCAGAGGCAGGAATAGGAGCGGGTCCGAGAGATGGACTGATGTTATCTATATCAGATATAACTGGCTTTTCAATTAGTAGAGTACGAATCTTCATGGAGTGCCTTGTCTTACTGCTCGGTCTCATTATTGGAGGGCCAGTTTTTCTTTTCACATTTATCTATACTTTAATTCAAAGTCCCATCTATCAAAAATCCTATTTAGTTTGATAAGAAGTGGAATCGCAAAGTGTATGTGTAGATTTGAAGAAAAAAATAAGAAAGTTTATTAATTAACGAAAGCAAACATAAGAAGAAGGTTATACAATGAAATTTAAAAGTTTAAAGCTATATAAAAGTTTTCAACTCTTCATCACTATGACAATTGCCTTTTTAGGGGGTTTCTTATTTAATGTGTTTAATTGGCCGATTCCTTGGCTCTTAGGTACTATGGCTGCCGTACTGATTGTGAATCAACTAAGTTGGATCCCTTTATATTGGCCAGTTTTTTTAAGAAATACGGGTTTGATCATCGTTGGTTATTCAATCGGTTTAACGTTTACAAAAGATACGTTAAAGCTTATGATCACTCACTTGCCTTCTATGGCATTTATGACGATCTTATTATTATTAATCTGTTCAGGCATGGCTCTTATAATATCTCGTTCTACATCCATCAATTTTCCGACTGCACTTACCAGTTCAATTCCTGGTGGTCTATCACAAATTATTACTTTTGCAGAAGAGACTAAAGGAATTGATATTACAACCGTTACGTTTTTTCAAGTAACACGTCTCATCGTTATCATATTTGCTGTTCCCTTTCTGATTTTCAGTCCTATTTTTTCCTCAGGAAGTTCCGCTACTATTCCTGATGTGATTTCGGAAGGAACCTCTTCTTCCTTTTTCCCACAGATTATTCCATTTGGACTATTTTCTGTTGGAATGGCTTTTATAGGAAAAAAAATAAAACTTCCTACTGCTTTTTTACTCGGTCCTATTCTTGGGATTGCAGCTTTAAATATAGTTGATTTAACAGGTCCTCCACTTCCTGGTTCAATACTTGATGTTTCTCAATTTTTAATCGGAGGCTATATTGGATTATTATTAAAGCCTGAAAAGCTTAGAAAAAAAGCGAAAATGATTCCAATTGCGGTGTTTAGTGGCTTCATGCTAGTAACTATCGCACTTCTGCTGAGTCTTCTACTAACCTATCAATTTAACTTTTCCTTCATTACTAGTTTCCTAAGTATGGCACCAGGTGGAGCTGATCAGATGGGAATTATAGGACACGAGTTAGAAGAGGATGTTACGATGATTACAGGCTATCAACTTTTCCGTATTCTTTTTATCTTTTTTGCTGTACCTCCATTCTTAAAATGGGTTTTGCGCTCACAAATGAATAAAGAAATCTCAAAAAACGAATAATACTTCACTTTATTAAAAACAAAAACATCCCATTACTGAATGATGGGATGTTTGTTTTTATGTGTCTAGTGTGTTTTGAAAGAAGTGTCCAGATACGGTAAGAACTGTTATTTTCGCTCAGGCGCTAAATTCAAATGTTTCCATATCTCCGCTAGATTGTCACCTATGTCATGAATGATTTCATTCGTTTTAAAGTAATGATTATGTGAAAGTGGTGTAGTACTGCTTATAAAGTTCCCGCTGTTGATTTCTTTATCCTCAGCAATCGCTTGATTATAAGAGTCATTGATTGTTTTTAATGGATAACCGAAAACGTCGTCTTTATCATATATATTTACCCATTTACCATTTAGTTCTGGATAATGATTCTGTAGATGTGGTGATGGAACTAATATCGGCTTATCAAAATCCGCATATCTAAGACTCCACAAAGCTAAAGGACTTCCTAATGAGTAAAAGCTTGTTAGAGTCTCTCCTTTTTCTAGCGGAGTCTTCTGCATATTTTGCAATACATCTTCAGCGATTTTTTCAGAAATGAACTGTAGATCATAAAAATAATTACTCGAAATAACGGTACCCAAACTATGTGCAATTACGATGAGTGGTGCATCTTCCCCCGCATGTTCACTTAATTTACGTAGTCCTTTCGCATAAACCTCATGAACCTTTATATAATTCGGATTATGATTAACTACTGGCTGATAAGCGATTGCATCCCCAAAAAAGTGGATGACAAACTGTCTTAACTGCTTAAAATCTAAGTTATCTTCTATATTTAGTTTTTTCCATAATAGTGATTCCTTTTCATTAAATACACTTCCCCAATAAATAGGTTGAATCACTAGTTCTTCTTCGGGAGTTGCGTAAAACGGTTTTATCTGTTGAGAAAACCTTTTTGTCAGCATCTCAATAAATAAATCAGAAAAATTTTCACTTTGATTTCCAATACCATGAAGAATGGCCACTGCAATTTTTTTAGGCATGATTAATCACATCCTCCCATAGATGGTGAAATACACAGAAAAGAATACATTTCTAACTTAATATCAATACTACTGTTAGATTGTGAGGGATTGCCTTTGAAAATAAATAAAATCCATCTGTTATTATTAATCATCGTTTCCTTATTTTTTTTATGGTCACTGATTCAACCAGCACATTACCCCATATGGATATTGGAGGTAGCTCCATCTCTTGTAGCCCTGATTTTTATACTCTTCTTATATAAACGATTAAGATTCACGACTCTTTCGTATTGCATCATTGCTTTGCTAACGATCCTGACGTTTATAGGCGGACATTACACATATGATGACGTACCACTATTTGATTGGCTACAACAACAATATAATTTAAGTCGCAATCACTATGATCGATTTGGTCACTTTATGAAAGGCTTGTTGGCAATTGTTATCCGAGAAATCCTTCTCGTAAGAACACCTTTACACATTGGAAAATGGGTACAATTCATTGCCATAAGTATAACGTTAGGAATTGCCGCCCTTTATGAAATTGTTGAATGGATTGCGGGAAAGATAGCAAAGCGTGAAACGAAAGATTTTGTAGGTTCACAAGGAGATATTTGGGATGCACAATGGGACATGTCTTTTGCTTTAATCGGTTCGATCATTGCCTTATTATTATTTACTTCATGGCATGACAAGGTGATGAAAAAAGGGTAGGTTTGATCTTATTGTCACAGTAATTATTAGATCAATCTCAAGCAAATCCTTCAATTTTTCTCTTTTTTCTTTCTATTTAAAAACAGAGGTGAATAAAATGCAAAAAGTAAGTTCGATATTTTGCACATTTATTGCGGGATTTCTACTGTTCTTTGCGTGGTCTGGTTATATAAAAGATGAATTTAAAAGTGACGAATTTCAAGGTTATGTTATAAAAAAAGAAAGAAGTGAAAAAGTAATAAGTATGGGAAGTTCACTTATATCACAACCACAATATACTATATTCTTTGAGGATAGGCAGAAATTACAAGTACCTCATGCTATATATATGAAAATAAAAGTAGGTAACTATATCCAGCTCATTAAACACAAGGATAACATAACTTTATCAGAATAAGAGTCTGAAACGGTTACGTTCAGTCTCTTATTCCGGTAAGTATCTAACATCCGTACTGGGAAGAAAGGGGTCATGAATAGAAAGAATATAGATAAGACCTAACATGAGCAAAAAATAACTGATAAAAAACAGATCGTTTCTTGAAAAGCCAACTTTATAATAGTACGTTCTTTTTTTATCGGATTGAAATCGCTTAGCTTCCATTGAAACCGCAATGCGATAAGCTCTGCGAATACTCTGTGATAATAAAGGGATCGCAAGCCTCTTCATTCTTTTTAAAAAGTTGTTCTTCTGTTCTACTCCTCTAACTCTTTGAGCATTGATAATCATTTGATATTCTTCTACCATGATTGGAATTAATCGGATGGCTGCCATAAAACTATAAGCAAACTTAGGCGATAGTCTGAACTGTTGCATGAGAGAATAAAACAGTTTGACTGGTTTGGTGGTTAAAGCAAATAGCAAGCCAAGCATAGCAAATGACAAAGCTCTAAATCCTAAATGAATCCCCCGTATTAAACTCTCTTCCGACACTTGTATATATGCCCACTTGTAAAGAATCGTTTCTCCTTTTCCGAATAAAATCATGGAAGAAGAAGTTGAAAGAAAGATAAGCACAAAAGGCAGAGACAGTATAAATAATTGTTTATATGAGTACCCTGTAGCAAATATAAACAATAGCAAGATCACGCATAAAAAACCAACCATTAAATCCAGGAAGTGAATATTGATCGCAACTATGAATAAGCTCAATATCGTTACTAGTTTTAGAGAAGGATTTATGCTGTGTAACCATGTGTGTTTGGCATCAAACAATGAATTCATCGAGAAGCTCCTTCTCTTCTTTGAGTTGATGATCCGTTACAATTTCACCGTTCTGAACTTCCCATAATCGAGTGGCAAACTGTTCCATAATATGGCGATCATGGGTAACCATAAGTATAATCGTCCCTTTTTGCCGTTCTCGTTCTAACCATTCTAAAAGTTTAAACGTGTTTACTGAGTCTTGTCCAAAAGTTGGTTCATCAAGAAGTAAGATAGATGGTTTTTGCAAAAAGGCTGTTGCCACACTCAGACGTCGTTTTTGACCGACAGATAGGTTATAAGGATGTTGATTCATTTTGTTCGTCAACTCAAGAGAAGTTAGTATTTCTTTTACTCCTTCTTCCTGATGTTTTTGAAGACCATATGTTATTTCGTCGTAAACAGAATGCGTTAAGAACTGGTATTCAGGATTCTGAAATACGAGGTAAACCAGCCCAAAGATGTCTTTCGTTTTTTTAACATGCACATCATTTAAATAATAGTTTCCTGATGTTTTAATAAGCTGCATCAAAGCTAACAATAATGAACTCTTTCCTGCTCCGTTTTCACCCATGATCGTGATCCATTCTCCTGAATGAACCATTATGTCATCAACTACTATCTTATTTTCCTTGCTTCGATACCCTTTGAAATTTTTCAACTTCATGGTGTTCCTCAGTTCAAACTTATTATCAACGGTCGGTATTCGTTTATATTCATCCCATGCACCAGGGTACCAAATTCCGTACTTCTTAATCTTTTCCTTATGAAGAGAAAAAACCGTCGAAGTATCTCCGTCAGCAAGGACTTCTCCGCCTGGTGTAAATACAATAAGACGATCCGCGAAATCCAGGATTTTCTCTATTTTATGTTCTACGATAATTAACGTTTTATCTTTCCAGACTCTTTTTACCGTTTCCCAAATCTGTTCAGTTCCCTTCTCATCAATAAAAGCGGTAGGTTCGTCTAAAAATACAACATCTGGTTTCAGTGCTAATACAGATGCGATGGCTAATCGTTGCTTCATCCCACCTGATAGATGTTGAATCGGTGTATGGATGTCATCGAGTTCAAGGCCAACCTCTTCTAATAATGAACGAATCCTACTTGTCATCTCCTCTCGAGGCACCTGAAGGTTCTCAAGAACAAATGCTAACTCTTCATCAACGAAAGGCATACAAAATTGAGTATCCGGATCTTGAAATACAAAGCCCCATCGATCAGGAATCTGTATCTCCTCACACTTCATGGGTATGTCAATGGTATGTGGAACGAGTCCAGAGAGAACTTGTAAGAGTGTGGATTTACCACAACCAGATGTGCCTAGAAGAAGTACTTTTTCACCTGAATGAAAAGATAGACTCAAATCTTTAAACAGCATTTCTGTCTCACCTGGAAATTTCAATCTTAGATTTTTTACAGATGTTATGATTGTCATCAAACCACCTCAGTTATTGATCTAATGCTTCGTGATCTTTTTTGGAAGAGGCTCGCACTAAATTTGTTACACCTGTAGCTTCTAAAGCTTTTACGATAGAAACGGCAAACACCCCTGTAAACAATATAGAACTGATTACTCTAAATACGATAAATAAAGTTAGGTTCCATGTTGAAAGATCACCAATATATCCTTTGTAAAAGTCCATGATTAAAGATCCTGCACATGAACTTAACGCAGCAAGCGAGATGACAAAAAGGTCAACTCGTTTATAACGAAATGCGAAAAGGATCAACTCTGCAAACAATCCTTGAATGATTCCGTATAGTAATACTTCAAGTCCAAATTCAGAACCCATTAAAAATTCTCCTGAAGAAGCAGCAATTTCAGCCAAAAGAGCAACTCCAGGCTTTCGAATGATTAAGAACGCAACTGTTGCTGCCATGAACCACATTCCGTATATCAACTGATCGATGTGAAGACCAAATGGTTTAACCGCATAGTAGAGCGGCCCCCATATTTTATACAAGATGCCAAATGCGATCGAGATTACAATGGTGATAAGAATATCTGTTAACTTTAAACCTCTTTGCATGCTACGCTTCACTCCCGGTCGTTGTTGTCGCTAGGCTGAATGGAATCGGCCATTTTTCTAACGTATAAGCCATCTCCCAAAAGGAATACTCATACTGACAACTAATTAAGAAATGTTGAATCATTTTGCTTTTTTCCTGGTCGCTTGCGTTTTCAGCCAATTGATTCAATCTATCGATCTGTTCGTTTACCAGTTCTGAGAACCATTCACCGCCATATGCAGCGATCCACTCCTGATAGATCGGCTCTTGTGGTTTTGCTCCTTTAAACGTTTCACCTATTTCTTGATAGATCCAATAACATGGTAGAATGGCAGCAATGATTTCTCCTAAGCTTCCAGACTCTGCTACTCGGTAAAGGTGAGATGTATAATGATAAGCAGTTGGAGCGGGCTCAAAACTTGTCAGTTCTTTCTCTGTCACCCCCAGCTGTTTCATAAACGTCTCATGAAGTCCTAACTCAGCGTCATTTGTACCTTGTGCATGTACCGCCATCCTAGAAGTCGTATACAAATCCTCTGCTCTTGCTGCTCCCATCGCCTGAATTCTTGCAAAATGAGATAGGTAATACGAATCTTGTAAAACATAATACCGGAAGCATTCTAAAGAAAGGTCACCTTCTGCAATTCCTCTAACAAATGGATGTTGAAGGTTCGCTTCCCAAATAGAAGCCGCTCTTTCTCGCAAGATATCAGTAAATGTGTTCATATGAATCCTCCTTGTTTTATCCAACAAAAAAACCACTTTCAGCTAAGAAAGTGGTTGTATATGGAGAATTCAACATAGGAATATATACTCCGCAACACCACTTCCCTACGCTGGTATAATCCAGATCAGGTTCTAAGAGTCTCAAAGTTTCACTTTGATCTCAGCCTTATAAAAGGCACCCCTAGTGGTTCGTTTTTATGTAGTTGGTTTCTGACTTAAATGATAGCAGTCTCTTTTAGATTGTCAATACTGTTTTTAAAGAAGCACGAATAGTGGATGGCACAATAAAAGGGTAAAACCTTCGTGTTTGGTTTTACCCTTTTAGCACTTATACTACTTACTCATTGCTTCTGTTAATACAGGTACAATTTGTTTTTTTCGAGAAACAACACCTTTAAGAACGGCTGTATTGTTTTCTAATTTAACGTTATAAGCTTCTTCAACAGATTGTGATTTCTTACCAAGAGCTAAAGCTGTTGAATCATTTGTTAAAATATCCGTTACAACAAACATGAATAGGTCTAGCCCTTTATCAGCAATCACTTTAGTAATGGCTGATTCTAATTCTTCTTGATGTTTCATTACATCGCTAGCATCCACCGTATTCACTTGAGCAACTTCAATTTTACTTTCACCGATGTTAAATTCTTTAGCATCAAGTGAAATCAACTCTTCTACCGATTTATCACTTAAGTCTGCTCCAGCTTTTAGCATTTCTAAACCGTACTTTTCAGCATCTACTCCTGCAATTTCAGCAAGTTCGCGTGCTGCAGCAACATCCTCTTCTGTACAAGTAGGTGATTTGAATAACAAAGAGTCAGAAATAATAGCAGAGAGCATAAGTCCTGCAATATTTTTCTCAACTTGAACACCTTTCTCTTTGTATATCTTGTTCAAGATTGTAGCCGTACAGCCAACAGGCTCCGCACGATAATACAAAGGATCGCTCGTTTCGAAGTTTGCGATACGATGGTGATCAATAACTTCTAACACTCTTACTTTATCAATGTCATTTGCGCTTTGTTGACGTTCATTATGATCAACTAAGATTACTGCGTTTGTTTCAGCAGAGACATGTTCAACAAGTCTAGGAAGCTCTGCATTAAAATAATCTAATGCATATTGTGTTTCACCATTAATCTCACCTAGGCGAATGGCTTCTACATTTTGTCCTAATTTAGATTTTAAGTCAGCATAAACAAGCGCTGATGTAATCGTGTCAGTATCTGGATTTTTGTGTCCAAAAATAAGTACTTTTTCCATGCGTCTACTCCTTATAAATAAAAGAATTGTTTTTTGCCTAAACCTTATTTTATCATAGATAAAAAGCTTATGGCTTTTGGAGTTTATTGTAGCATGGAAAAAAGTATTAAGGCAAAACCGTACTACCCATCAACGATAGGTCAACTTGACGTGCACAATCACGCCCTTCTTGAATCGCCCAAACGATTAAACTCTGACCACGTCTAGAGTCACCTGCAGCAAATACGCCATCTATATTTGTCCGATAATCACCATGTTTAGCATCAACTTTGTTGTTTTTGATCTCAACTCCAAATTCTTTTAAGACTGGCAGTTCTGCGCCCTCAAAGCCAATAGCGATGAAAACAAGGTCTGCTGGCCAAATCTGTTCGGATCCAGGAATTTCTTTAAAAACCAAATTTCCAGCATCATCTGACGTACGTTGCATTTGAACCGTATGAAGTTCTCTCAGACGACCGTCTTGATCTGATACGAGTTTCTTTGTTTGAACAGAATACTCCCTAGGATCTTGACCGTATTGAGCTGTCGCTTCCTCATAAGCATAGTCCATTGTAAAAATATTAGGTTGCTCCGGCCACATGTTAGCTTCACTACGTACTTCAGGAAGTTTAGGATGTTTTCCAAATTGGACGACACTCTTGCACTTTTGTCTAAGAGCTGTTGCCACGCAGTCAGCACCCGTGTCACCACCACCGATTACGATGACATGTTTACCTTCTGCATCAATGAATGGCTCTGAAACTTCAATATTTAATAATCTTTTCGTAGCTTGAGTGAGATAGTTCATAGCAAAATGAACACCTTCTGCTTCTCTTCCAGGAAGAGTCAAATCTCTTTGTTTTTGTGCTCCTGTACAAAGAATAATGGAGTCGAAATGATTTTTCAGTTCTTCAGAAGTAATATCTTTTCCTACCTCTGTGTTAAGGATAAAATCAATGCCCTCTTGTCTTAATAATTTGATCCGTCTTTCCACTACATCCTTATCTAACTTCATGTTAGGAATTCCATAGGTTAACAATCCGCCAGCTCTATTTGCTCTTTCATAAACGGTAACAGAATGACCCGCTTGGTTCAGCTGATCTGCAGCTGCAAGCCCAGCTGGTCCTGATCCAACGATAGCGATCTTTTTTCCTGTTCTTTTATCTGGAATTCTAGGTTGAATCCAGCCATTTTCAAAACCTTTATCAATGATTGCTTTTTCAATGTTCTTTATCGTAACAGCAGGGCCAGCTAACTCAACTGTACATGAGCCTTCACAAGGAGCGGGACAAACACGACCTGTGAATTCAGGAAAATTGTTTGTTTTTAATAGACGGTCCAGAGCTTCTTTCCATTTTCCTCTGTAGACAAGGTCGTTCCACTCTGGAATCAGGTTGTTAATGGGACAGCCAGACGCAGCCCCATTAATCTCTATACCGATATGACAAAAAGGTGTTCCGCAATCCATACATCTAGCGCCTTGCCTTTTCAACATATCTTCAGGTTGTTTTTCCGTATATTCTTTCCAATCTTTAAGACGCTGGAGAGGCTTTCTCTCTATCGTTTCTTCTCTTGGGTACTCCAAAAATCCTGTTGGTTTTCCCATTTAACATCTCTCCCCTCATCTCATTTTATTTCAGAATTAATTTTGTTGGTCCAGGTCTGCCGCTTGCTTTCGCTGAGCTTGATCCAGCTTCAAAAGCATTCATGATCGCTTCATCTTCTGAATAACCTGCTTTTTTCTCTTCTTCTATTTTCTTGATCATTTCCTTATAGTCAGATGGAATGACTTTCACAAAATGCGAATGTTGTAATTTCCAATTTTGTAAAATAGCTGCAGCTTTTTTACTTTGAGTGTATGAAAAATGTTGAATGACCATCTGCTTGACTGTTTCTGTTTCTTCAGAATCGATTAATCGCTCAAACTCAATACCTTCTTTGTTACATAACTGCTTCAATAAAAGTGGCTGATGCGTGTAGATGTAGGCAATGCCTCCACTCATACCTGCTCCAAAGTTCTTTCCAACATCTCCTAAGACAACTACTCGACCACCAGTCATATATTCACAACCATGATCTCCGATTCCTTCAACAACAATGTTAGCTCCACTGTTTCTAACCGCGAATCTTTCACCAGCCAATCCATTAATATATGCATCACCACTTGTAGCTCCATAAAAAGCAACGTTTCCTAGGATAACATTGTCATCAGCTAAATACTCTGCTGATTTAGGTGGTGCAACAATTAATTTTCCGCCAGACAATCCTTTACCAAAATAATCATTGCTGTCTCCGTTCAGATAAAGCGTCATGCCACGTGGCACGAATGCTCCAAAGCTTTGACCAGCAGATCCAGTAAAGTTAAGAGTAACAGTATCTTCTGAAAGACCTTCTTCACCGAATCGTTTTGTAATTTCACTACCAGCAATCGTACCGGCTACACGATTCGTGTTTTTGATCGGTAAGTTGAGTGAAACAGATTTCTTCGTTTCTAATGCTGTCTGGAGATCAGGTAGTATGTGATTCATATCAAGGGATTGATCGATCTTATGATTTTGAGAAATCTGTTTCGTACGAATACCTCCTGCTTGATAAAGGAGTTTTGATAAGTCGAGATGCTTCGCTTTCCAGTGTTTTTTTGCACGATCTCCCACTTTTAATACATCAGTACGCCCGACCATTTCCTCCATCGTACGGAAGCCAAGTTCAGCCATAATTTCACGAATTTCTTCAGCTACAAATCTCATGTAGTTTACTACGTGTTCAGGATCACCCATATATTTTTTCCGTAATTCAGGATTCTGTGTCGCTACACCAACAGGACAGGTATCAAGATGGCAAGCACGCATCATGACGCATCCTAATACAACAAGTGGTGCTGTTGCAAAGCCGTATTCTTCTGCACCTAACAATGCTGCAAGCACAATATCCTTACCTGTCATCAGCTTTCCGTCTGTCTCAAGTGTTACACGTTCACGAAGTCCATTAAGCATCAACGTTTGGTGCGTTTCAGCAAGTCCTAACTCCCAAGGAAGACCAGTATGTTTAATACTTGTTTTCGGTGAAGCACCTGTTCCTCCATCATAACCACTAATTACAATCACATCTGCTGCGCCCTTTGCGACACCAGCCGCAATCGTTCCAACTCCAGATTTAGCTACAAGCTTCACACTGATTCTAGCTTCGCGATTAGCGTTCTTTAGGTCATGAATCAGTTGGGCCATATCCTCGATCGAATAGATATCATGATGTGGAGGCGGGGAGATCAGTCCTACTCCTGGCGTTGATCCACGAACATCTGCTACCCAAGGATAAACTTTATTGCCAGGCAACTGTCCCCCTTCACCTGGTTTAGCTCCTTGTGCCATCTTGATCTGCAGTTCATCTGCATTTACGAGATAGTGGCTTTTTACACCGAATCTACCTGAAGCTACTTGTTTAATACTGCTTCTACGGTTATTGCCAAGTTCATCAGGAAGAAAACGGGCTGGATCTTCTCCGCCTTCACCACTATTGCTTTTTCCACCCAAGCGATTCATCGCAATAGCTAGAGATTCATGTGCTTCTTGACTAAGAGAGCCAAAAGACATCGCGCCTGTTTTGAAGCGTTTTACAATCTCTTCAACTGGTTCAACTTCTTCTAGTGGTATAGACGTTGTTTCGGGCGCAAACGAGAATAAGTTTCTTAAGAAAGTTGTTCTTTCCTCATCTGCTAGCTTGGAGAACGTTTTAAACAATGAGTAATCATTCTTACGACATGCCCATTGAAGGGTATGAATCGTTTTTGGATTAAAGGCATGATGTTCACCAGTACTTCTCCATTGAAAATCACTTCCTGAATCCAAAGTGTCATCGATCGTTTCTTTATAGCCTAGTTGATGTCTTAGTGTTGACTCTTTTTCGATCTCTGCTAATGTGATGCCATCTATTTGTGATGCGGTAGCAGGGAAATAACGATCGATTACTTCTTTACCGATTCCGACTGCTTCAAAAATTTGGGCCCCACGATAACTCTGAACCGTTGAAATTCCCATTTTCGACATTACTTTAACGATTCCATCAGTAATTCCTCGTTTATACGTTTTAACTGTTTCTGACAAAGAAAGGTTGATATGTTCATTCTGAATCGCTTCTTCAAATGTCTTATAAGTTAGATATGGATAGATTGCATCTGCTCCGTATCCAATGAGCGCTGCAAAATGATGAACTTCTCTAGCTTCACCTGATTCAACGATCAAACTTACTTTTGTCCGGAGTCCTTCTTTTACAAGATGATGATGCAGAGAACTTACAGCAAGTAAGACCGGAATAGGAATAGAAGATTTATTCATTTCTCTGTCTGACAAAATTAATAACGTTGCTCCATCTTGAATGGCTTCTGCCGCATTTTTAAATAGAGATTGCAATCCGATTTCTAAATCTTCAGAAAATAAAGTTTGCAGAACAGCCGTTTTAAATTCATAAATCATGTTATCTGTAATTTGATTAAACTCATTTGTTGTTAACACAGGAGAATTCAATTGAATTCTCTTAGCGTTCTGTGGTCCTGGATGCAAAAGATTTCCTTCAGCTCCAAGCAGCGTCATCGTAGACGTGACAATCTTCTCACGAATGGCATCGATTGGTGGATTGGTAACTTGAGCAAATAGCTGCTTAAAATAATTAAATAGGGATTGAGGATTATCAGACAAAACAGCTAAAGGTGTATCATTACCCATAGACCCAATAGGGTCTTTTCCTTCTGTAATGACAGGAATTAAATATTTATGGATATCTTCATACGTATATCCAAATGCTCTTTGTTTACTTCTTACATTTTCTAAGATAATCCCTGACTCTTCACCATCTTCATCAAGATGATGCAATCCATTTGTCAGCCATAATTCGTACGGTTCTTTACTAGCCATTTCGGTTTTGATCTCATTGTCTGTAATGATTCTACCTTCTTGTAAATCTATCAAAAGCATTCTTCCTGGACTTAATCTCTCTTTGTATAAAACATTCTCTTCTTCAACGTCAATAACTCCTACCTCAGATGAGAATATAATGTAATCATCCTTTGTTACATAGTATCTCGCCGGACGTAGACCGTTTCGGTCCAGTATCGCTCCAATTTGATTCCCGTCTGTGAAAGAAATCGCTGTTGGTCCGTCCCATGGCTCCATCAGACAACTATGATACTCATAAAAAGCTCTTCTGTCTTTTTCTAGATGAGGATTCTCACTCCATGGTTCCGGGATAAGCATCATAGCCGTATGAGAAGGTTTTCTCCCTGCAAGTACAAAAAATTCAAAGGCTTGATCTAGAATAGAAGAATCACTGCCATCAGCATCAAGAATAGGAAGTAATTTTTCAATATCTTCTGCAAATGCTTCAGACACGAACTGCTTTTCCCGAGCCTTCATCCAGTTCATGTTGCCTTGTAACGTATTAATTTCGCCGTTATGGATTAGGTATCGATTCGGATGAGCTCGTTCCCACGTCGGAAACGTATTTGTGCTAAAACGGGAATGCACTAAAGCGAATGGGGACACGAAATCCCTATCTTGTAGATCATAATAAAAGGCATCTACTTGTTCTGGAGTTAATAAACCTTTATATACGATGGTTTGTGATGATAGACTAGCAAAATACGTTTGAAGTCCTTGTTTTCTTGCCCAGTGCTCTACTTGTTTTCTGATTACGAATAGTTTTCTCTCAAAAACTAGATTCTCTGAGAACGCATCATGAGAAGCGATGAAGACTTGCTTAATTAAAGGACAAGTTTCCTGTGCCTTTTTCCCAATCGTTTTATCGTTTACGGGTACCGTTCTCCAGCCGAGTAATTGTTGTCCTTCTTGAATAATAATTTGATTAATTTGATTTTCTAATTTCTGTTGAGCTTCTGTATCATTTGGGAAAAAGATCATCCCTACCCCGTAACGTCCATTTTCAGGCAGATCAAAATCAGTTACCTTTTTAAAAAAATTATGCGGTATCTTTGTCAACAAGCCGGCTCCATCTCCCGTTAAAGGATCACTTCCTTGTCCTCCTCGGTGATCAAGCTGGCATAGCATATGAAGTCCTTTTTCAACAATCTCATGGGTAGCATGCCCTTTTAAATGAGCATATAGACCAATGCCACAAGCGTCATGTTCGTTCTTCGGATTATATAAACCTTGTGGTTCTGGAAATTGACTAAAGGTCATTTTGAACTCCCCCTTATGTTTATCAACTGAAATATTCGAAACTTTCTTTCATTTAGTTTAGGTTTTATAATTAATCGAAACAATATATAATTTAGATTAAAACGATCTCAAAATGAGAATGATTGGTTGTGACAAGCATGGAATTCAGACAATTACAGTATTTTATTGAAGTTGCAGAACGAGAACATGTTTCAGAAGCAGCGATTGCGTTACATGTTGCACAATCTGCAGTCAGCCGTCAGATCGCAAACTTAGAAGCAGAACTTGGCGTTGACTTATTTGAAAGAGAAGGTCGGAATATTAAGCTCTCTCCTGTTGGTAAGCTGTTCTTGACACATGCAAAAACAGCTATGAAAGCAATCGATCATGCAAGAAAACAAATTGATGAATACTTAGATCCTGAAAGAGGTACGATTAAAATCGGATTTCCTACTAGTCTGGCAGGTCATCTTTTGCCTACGGTCGTGTCAGCTTTTAAGCGCGAACATCCCAATATTGCCTTTCACTTAAGGCAAGGTTCCTATCGATTTCTTACAGAAAGCGTAAAAAGCGGTGATATAGATCTCGCTTTTTTAGGACCTGTTCTTACTAATGATCCTGATTTAGAAGGACATATCCTGTTCACTGAAAAAATATCAGCACTACTACCTGAACAACATTTGTTAGCAGAAAAAAGAAGTTTATTATTGAGTGATTTAAGAAATGATGAATTCGTTCTATTTCCAGATGGGTATATTTTACGAGATGTAGTAGTTAACGCTTGCAAAGAATCAGGCTTCGTTCCTAAGATTGCTTGTGAAGGTGAAGATCTAGATGCGATTAAAGGGCTAGTAACGGCTAGTATGGGTGTTACCCTTTTACCCGATAGTTCCTTTTATGAAACGAAGCCACGTTATACAGTAAAAATACCGATAGAGATACCAGATGTTAAACGCACAGTGGGAATCATTACCCCTAGAAGTCGTGAACTTGCACCTGCCGAACAAGTTTTCTTTGAATTTGTGATTAAGTTTTTCTCTGTACTAGAGCAATATCAATAATTTTATGTGAACTAAAAAAGCTTGGCATCTATGCCAAGCTTCTTCTAATAAGAAGTCAATTACGGTCAACTAGCAACATGGGACTGACTGTTTTCTTTTCTTACGTTTCGAATATTAATCCGGATAAGGAGTGAGATGGCAAGTGCTACTACAAATGCACCTGTAAAGATATAAAGCGTTAAGGAATAACTATTAGTCGTTTCACGGATCCACGAAACAACTAAAGGACCGACTAGTCCAGCGGCAGCCCATGCCGTTAAAATGTATCCATGAATAGCTCCAAGTTGCTTCGTACCAAATAAATCTCCTATATAGGCAGGTATAGAAGCAAATCCACCTCCATAGCAGGTAAGTATTAAATAGAGAAGCAACTGAAAGAAAAAAGCATTCGTAACATTCGGTAAAAGTACGAATGCCACTGTTTGTATTGCGAAAAACGTAGTGTATACATTTGGACGACCGATATAATCAGAAATCGATGCCCAACCGATCCTTCCAAAACCGTTAAATAACCCCATGATACCGACCATCGTAGCTGCTGAAGCAGCACTCAGACCTGCAATATCTTGTGCCATTGGAGATGCTACCGAAATAATGGCGATCCCGCATGTAACATTGATGAACAACATCGCCCATAAAGCCCAAAAACGAATCGTTTTAACCGCTTCGTTGGCAGTTAACTGGGCAAGATCTTTTGTTTGACTCTCATCTTTCTTACTTTTTTCATTCATACCTTCTGGCTGCCAGTTCTTTGGAGGTGGTGTAAGATATAAGGAAGAAAGAAACATGATCGTAAAATAAACGGCGCCTAATACGTAAAAAGTATTTGAAATTCCTATACCTGCTATCAGTCTCGCAATAACAGGACTTGCGATAAGTGACGCAAATCCAAATCCCATTATAGCAAGACCTGTCGCTAATCCTCTTCGATCAGGAAACCATTTTACAAGGGAAGAGACCGGAGTGATGTAGCCAATTCCTAGTCCGATCCCACCTAATGCACCGTAAAAAAATAAAGCAGATAAATAGAACCTAATTGATCAGCGAACCCTGAGCCTAACAATCCCGCCCCAAAACATACTGAGGCTATGATGCCAGATTTTCGAGGTCCATACCGTTCAACAAAATGCCCCATAAAAGCAGCAGATAAACCTAGAAACAAGATTGCGATACTAAACGTTAGAGAAATTTCACTTAGCCCCCAATTGTGTTCTTCCCGGAGAGGGTTTGTAAATACACTCCATGAATAGACAGACCCAATTGATATATGAATACCTACAGCAGCTGCAGCAATCAGCCAGCGGTTTTTCACCTTTTTAGCCATCCTGTTTACTCCTCTACTTTTATTACTCTAATGTTTTTTCCTTGCTCTGTTTTACGCGGTCTCTAGGTGAGTCTCCTGTCGTCTTTTCATAGTGTTCTGTTTCTTGGCCCATGCCTTTTAGGAACTGCATCAGTATGGTAACGGCTTTATTGATCTCTGGATCTTTTAACGAACGGACGATATCAAAGTAACTCGTTTTTTCATCTGTATCTTTATGTTCAGCTACTCTGGCGATCCCTGCATCTATTTTTAGTAAAAATGGTTCAAGTTGCTTCACGTTGATCATTCCAAGTGTTCCTAGGAGCAAGAGTAGATTTTTTAATGTGTTGGTGTTATCAGGTTTGTCCATCGCTTTCACAGCAATATCCATTACCTTATCCCCTTGTCCGAACAATCCATTCAATAGAGGTAGAATCCCTTTTTCGTTCATATGGTTTAAGATTTCGAGTGTTTGTAAGATCGCCGACTTATTCTGAATAAGTGCATCTTCTACCTCTCTTAGGTCATTAGATCGTTTTTCTTCTGCTGAAATCGTTTGTTTTTGAACGTTTTTAATCGCCTTAGCCATGTTGATTCCGCCCCTTTTTCACAGCATCACCTGGAAAGATATAATCTTCTCTTGCCCACTTCTTTTCTACTTGAACTCCTATTTGAGGTTGTGGATTGCCGTACCTGAAGTTTGTTCTAGGTAATGGATTCACACCATCCTCCATCAAAATCTCAAGCTTAGCACGTGTCTCTTTGTATGCAGGTGTATCTGTATCTTTGTCTGAATAGCTGCTTGTAAGTAGATTTATAGCTGCTTCTCCGCTATCGTTCATAGGGAGGTAGACTTCTTTACCTTTTACACGGTCCGTTACTAAACAATGAACTTTTACATTTCCATAAGGTGAAGATAATCTTACTAGTGTCCCATCCTTTATTCCTCGTTCTTCAGCTAGTTCAGGAGATATCTCAAGAAAAGTGTTAGGTGTTTTAGATGTAATCCCTTCTGATTGATACGTCATGTTTCCCTCGTGAAAATGTTCTAATAGTCTTCCGTTGTTAACATGAATATCGTATTCTTCTCCAAATTCTACAGGCTCTGTCCAGTTTACTGGAAATAGCCGCGCTTTCTTATCGTCAAAAGGAAATCCATCTTTAAAAAGGATTGGAGTATCTGTTCCGTCTTCAGCCACTGGCCACTGTAGACTTTTGTACCCTTCTAACCGTTCATAGGATACTCCGGCAAATAGTGGCGCTAGTTGTGCTGCTTCTTCCATTATGTCACTCGGATGTTTGTAATCCCATCCAGCTCCAAGTCGATTCGCGATATCACGGATTATCTCCCAATCTGGTTTAGAATCTCCTAATGGTTCTAATACCTGATATAACCTTTGTATTCTTCTCTCCGTGTTTGTGAAAGTTCCTTCTTTTTCGAGACTTGGACTTGCTGGTAAAACAACGTTAGCAAACTGAGCCGTTCTTGTAAGGAAAAGATCTTGTACGACAAAAAAGTCTAGTTTTTCATAAGCGGCATGAACATGGTTTATGTTTGAGTCAACGATTCCCATGTCTTCTCCTTTTAAATACATCGCTTTAACATGGCCATCATGAATACCTTGAACCATTTCATGATTGTTAAGACCAGGTTCTTCTGGTAGCTTAACACCCCAAGCATTTTCATACTTTTGTCTTACCTTGATGTCTGAAACTTTTTCATACGATGGTAATCGATCCGGCATGCTACCAAAGTCACTTGCTCCCTGTACATTATTATGTCCACGTAATGGGTAAGAACCTACACCTTCCCGTCCATAGTTGCCTGTCACTAAAAGTAGATTGGATATGGCCGTACTCGTGTCACTTCCCCCCATGTGCTGAGTAACACCCATTGCCCAGAGAACACAAACACTTTTTGATTGTGAAATGGTTTTTGCTAAATGGATCAGTGTTTCTTGTGATAGTCCTGTTACTTTTTCTGCATACTCTAAAGTGAAGGTTTCAAGGTTTTCTGTAAAAACATCTAACCCGTTCACATGCTTTTGTAAAAAATCATGATCCGCTAATCCTTCATCTAGAATATACTTCGTTACTGCAGACAGCCAAACGAGATCAGAGCCTGCCCGGGGTTGAATAAATAGATCAGCTCGTTCAGCCATCTCATGTTTTCGAAGGTCCGCGACGATTAATTTTTGGTTGTGAAGCTTATGTGATCGCTTAACACGTGTTGCTAAGACAGGATGAGATTCTGATGTGTTTGAGCCGATCACGATTACCAGCTCTGATTTTTCAATATCCTTGATAGATCCAGAATCACCACCATGTCCTACAGTACGAAACAACCCCATCGTGGCTGGAGTTTGACAATAACGCGAACAATTATCTATATTATTTGTTCCAATAACACCACGTGCTAATTTTTGCATCAGATAAGATTCTTCATTCGTGCACTTAGATGAGCTGATAAACGTGAGCGCTTGAGCGCCATGCTTATCCTTGATCTCAGTAAATTTTGAAGCAATTAAGTTATATGCTTCGTCCCAAGAAGCTTCTCTAAATACATCTCCTTCACGAATCAGAGGTTTCGTTAACCGTTCCTCACTGTTCACAAAGTCCCAACCGAATTTACCTTTAATGCATGTTGAAATCCCGTTTGCAGGTGCTTCAATCTGCGGATCTACTTTTAAGATTTCTCTGCCCTTTGTCCAGACATCAAAACTACAACCCACACCGCAGTAAGTGCACACGGTCTTTGTTTTTTTAATTCGTTGTTCTCTCATCGCGGCTTCCATATCTGATATAGCAAGTATGGAGCCGTATCCCGTCTCAACACCTTTCGTGATCTCGATCATCGGGCGGAGTGTTTCGCGATTGATCCCAGTCATGTATCCTGCTTCGCCTTCCATTCCTTTTTCCATCATGGCGTTGCAAGGACAAACTGTAGAACAGTGCCCACAAGATACACAAGAGGATTCATTGATTGGTACATCTTTGTCCCAAATTACTCTTGGTCTTTCTCTTTCCCAATCAATTGTAAGGGTCTCTGTAACTTGGACATCTTGACATGCTTCCACACATCGTCCACATAATATACATTGATCAGGATCATATCTATAAAAGGGGTTAGAATCATCGACTTCATATGGTTTGTGTTCAAAAGGAATGCTCTGATGATTGATTTTCATTTCTTTTACTGTGTTATGTACCTCACAGCCGCCATTGTTATAATCACAAACCGTACAATACAACTCATGATTAAAAAGAATTCGATCCATTCCGATGACTTGAGCTTCACGTACCTCATCAGAATTTGTATCAATGTTATCTCCGTTACGAACCTTGGTAGAACATGCTCTTACAAATTCTCCATTCACTTTAACGATACACGTATCACATGTTTCAATCGGTCCTAGGCTTGGATGATAACAAACATGGGGAACTTGATCTGGTGAACCATCTAACATATTTAATACCGTTTCTCCTTGAGTAGCTTTTCTTTCTGTTCCGTTTATTTTTACCGTAAAATCTTCCAAATGATAACACCCTTTCCTAAAGGTTACATACAAAATATTCTGACATCTCAAACATCCGTTTCCCTAATCGTTATTTCCTTAAACTAATGTTATTTATTCATTTGTTTACAAACAAAAAGACACTCTCCGCGAGTGCCTTTTTAGTCATCTAAATCAATCTCTATCAGATCATAGGAAGTAAATATCCCTAAAGGTTTCTCGTTCTCACTTCCATTTAATGTGATGATGATCGCCTCAAGCTTTTTTCCTTCTTTATGAATGTTTTCGAAAATTTCTTCTGCTTTAAAAATACTTGAAGTTTTAGAAATAAAGGCAACCAATTGTTTTTGTTCACGATCTGCAATATCCGAAATTCTTGCATTGTTCAGGTCGATCACCTGATCAGCAAGCCTGTCAGTTAACCAGTTCAATAAGTATGTAGCCGTTAAGAGCCAAAGGTATTCTCCTTTGTCGTTGTAAATTGGAAAGCGTGAATACGAGGTTTTTCGAATACAGCTTAAAACATCTTCCAAACGGTCACTCTCTTTAAAATGATGTACCTTTTTAGTTGCAATGTTAAGCGCTGTTTCAGGTTTCATGAAATAACCCGCTATTTTTTCTATTCTCTCAACGATCTCTAGATGAGGTTCAGCGATGTAAAAATCATGATCAACTTTTTCATGTACAATAGCATTTCTAAGTTTCGCAAACTGACCGAGCTCATTATAAAAAGATCGAATTAGAGAATGCTTTTTCATTCCTGTTTCCACTAGATTTTTAAACCGATCATCTTTCGTATCTTTTACTTTGTCGATTAAGCATTTGTGAATCTGATTAAAAGCAATTTCAAAACGTTCAGAAAGGCTATTTTCTGTATTAGATTTTATATGAGTGACGGTCATCATCGATCTCTCCTTCTCTCTTCCACTACCCTTTTACTACCCATTTTTTTAACAACTTTAAACTAAAACTTCTAGTCAATATGTAAAGTTATGGAGAGTGCTATGCTAATACTTAGCTAATCATTTAGAGAGTTTTTAGCAAAATAAAAACGAACCCAAAATGGATTCGTTTGTAAAAATTATTCACTTTCAGGGAATCGAGGTAACGGGTCTTCAAACTTACCCCAATCTTCATTATTCATTTCAGAGTCGGTTAATAAGCAATGATCTAACTGTTCTATCAGTTGTTCTTTGTTGTAATCAATTCCTATGAACACTAGTTCAGTAATTCGATCACCATATTCTTCATCCCAGTTTGGATTATGACTTCTTTCTTCTTCTACCATTTCTTCTTGTTCTTCTTTTGGAAGAGCTGCCACCCATTGACCTGCTGGCTGGAAGATAATACTCGTACCTGCTTGACTTAACAAAATTGCCCAATCGTTTCGAGAGGCTACCCAAATAAATCCTTTTGCTCGAACAATTTCAGCTGGCCAATTCTCTAAAAAACTAAAAAGTCTTGCTGGGTGAAAAGGTCTTTTCTTTCTATATACAAAAGAAGAGATTCCGTATTCATCTGTTTCTGGAATGTGTTCTGTTTCAAGCTCTTTCATCCATCCTGCAGATTCACTGGCCTTCTCAAAATCAAAAAGACCTGTAGAGAGAATATCCTTTGGATCTATTTTACCGAATTCTGTTTCAATCAGTTTTGCTTGTGGTTGTAATTTTTTCAATACTCTTTTGAGTTCTTCTCGGTCCTCTTTCTCCAATAAATCACACTTATTTAAAACTAAAACATCACAAAATTCTATCTGATCAATGATCAGGTCTACTACTTCTCTCGTATCGGTCTCATCTAATGCTGCTTGTCGATCTAATAAGCTTTCTCCAGATGCAAAATCGTTCCAAAATCGATTTCCATCAACTACTGTTACCATCGTATCCAACTTGCATAACGAAGCAAGATCAACACCTGATTCTTCATCCAAATAAGTGAAAGTTTGTGCAACTGGAATCGGCTCACTTATGCCCGTTGATTCTATGAGAATATAATCAATGTCACCGTTTTTTACGATTCTTTCTACTTCTATCAATAGATCCTCTCTTAGGGTGCAGCAAATACAGCCATTTGTCATTTCAACGAGCTTTTCTTCTGTTCTAGATAACTGCGTCTCATTTTTTATTAATGCAGCATCAATATTGATCTCACTCATGTCATTAACGATTACAGCAACCTTTAAACCATCTCGATTTGATAAGACATGATTCATTAATGTGGTTTTACCTGCTCCTAAAAATCCACTCAACACGGTTACTGGTACTCGTTTTGTCAATGTATGTAACATGTATTAAAAACTCCTTTTAAATCGTAATGATTACGATTAATATCGTAAATCAGGTTACAAAACAAGTCAAGGTTTAAATACTTAAGTTCTTATTTTTCTCATGTTGTTGGATAAAGAAGCACAAAAAAAAGACGTGTGTTCACTACGATACACGTCTTTTCCTTAAAAATCGTTCCATTCAATTTTTCCGCATTTATTTTCCGTATCAAGTTCAATAGCAAAATTATGCTTTTCATAAAAGTGAATGAGTCGATCTACATGTCCCCAGTCTCTCTTTGCTATATCACCTTTTATCGTTGGGATGTTTTTATCCGAAGCCGTTTCTTTTAAATAATGCATACAGATTGAGCCGTACCCTTTATTAGCAGGTCCTTTAATATCACCAATATGAAGGGTGTTTTCATCTTCATAAACGGCATCAATTGAAAAATCCCAGCCATCATATCTTGATTCACAATCATTGATCATTATTTTACATTGATCCAGTTGTTCAGATTTATATACGATCACAAGGTTATCGTCTTTTGTTTGATCAACACCGATCACATCATAACTTTTAGCAATTTGCTTCATATCGTTTTGCATACGTAATAATTGAAACTCGAGTTCGTTGCGATCAAGTTTTGTTTCTTTATCTTGCTCTTGTCCAAGCAATAGCATTTAATCTAATCTCTCCCTTACAACAAGCTGAAACACACAGTTTCTCATTGTACTAGAGGTGAATAGATATTTCAAATGTATTTTATTACCTCTTAGGCTCGATTAGATAAAATTCTGTTTGTCGGCCTGTTAAAAATTGCATCTTACCTTCTTTAAAACAAACCGTCTCTTCTAGATAGATCGGAACAGCTTTGTTCCATTCAGGGATGAAATGTCTAATGTTAAATTCTAGTGCATAGCACGTGTTATTCTCCATCCTTAACTCTCCCAGAACAGGAATATATTCTTGTTTATCATATAGTCCGATAATCGGTCCTGCTCCATGGCAATGATAGCCGATCGGATGTGAATAAAGCATTGCGTCGATATGATTTAGTTTTGCTTTTTTTAGTACACTTAAAAAAACCTCATTCCCCGACATTCCTTCTCTACTTTCTTCAAAGAAAAAATCTTCAAATTTGTTCGCCTCACTTAATGCGTTTTTTAGCCCTGCAGGAGGTTCTATTTCGTCATCTTTAAGAACATAAGCTAATTGTTGTGTATCTGTAGAAAGACCCAAATATTCAATACCAAAGTCTAAATGTAAGATATCTCCTGGAAGTATAACGCCTTCCAACCTGTCTGAAGATCCACCTTTTCTTTGTATATCAACCGTAGGATAAAAAGATGTTTTTAACCCTAAGTCTCTAACGTATTGTCTAATCCATCCAACCACATCCTGTGTTGAGGTTTTATGAGGAATGATAAGTTCGTTTGTAAAGGTTTTTCTTACGATTTCTTTTGTAATGCCCTCTAATGTTTTATACCAATCAAGTTCAGACTCTGTTCTTGTTTGAAGCCAATCGATCGCAATGTTTTCAGAGGAAATTAGTTTTTTAGCATGCTGTGTTCCTAAGACTTTTACTAGTTTTTCATAATTAGAATGAATTAATCCATCACAAAAAGCATAATGCAAAGAAGAATTAACCGCTATCGATTCAGGGTCGAATTTATCCACTAACCTCATCAATCCATCAAAAGATTCTTCATTAGCTTGTAATGGATAGCATGAGTAAAAAGGTTCAAAATTTTTGTTAGAAGAAATAACATACCGACTAATTTTGTCAGAGTGGTTTTCTTTAACAAATGCAAAAATCGTTATTCGCCTAGAGCTATCGATCGCGGAAGGAAAGAAAGTCCTCCCAATTGGGTCTTCATTATATTCCTTGCCGATCGTTACCCACATATCAACGTTATGTTTCTTCATTAACAAAGGCAATAAATGCTCTAGCCTTTCATAAAGCCACTGATCCATAATCTTTTCTTGTTCTGACATGGATAGAATTTGAATTGCATTTTGTTCTGTATGTAATGTCACATGAATCTCTCCTTGTTTTGCTATATTCTAATCTTTCTCCTTTTAATGTTTAAAGTCCTTCGAGGTCTTGTTTCATTTTTTTTGCATATGAATAAAAGGACAACGTGTACAAGGAGATGCACTCATCGTATGAATATATTTTTCAGAGGAGTATTATTGCTTGCTGCTGCTGCATTAGTCGGCGAAAGCTTAGAATTTATTGTGAACATGGTTTTAGCCAGAGAATTAGGTGAATTAGGACTCGGCCATTATATGTCGATCTTTCCAACTGTCATCCTGATTATTATCATCGCGAGTTTGGAATTACCGATCTCCATCTCAAAATTCGTTGCAGAGAAAGAAGAAAAACAACACTATAGCATGCTGAAGCATGCTACAAAGATGACTATTTTGTTGACTGTCGCAATGGTTGTACTTGCTTTAGTGATTTTACCTTTTATACCTGTTTTCAATAGTTATCACCCATTGGTGAGATGGCTTATGGTCCTATTAATTCCTCTGATTTCGCTAACATCAATAGCTAGAGGTTTTTTTATGGGCAAACAGCAGATGGGTAAGCTGGCGTTCTCAAACTTGTTTCGAAAATTGGCTCAGCTCATTCTATTGACAGGCATTTATCAGTTGTTTTCTTTTGATAACGAAACGGCAATCCTTATAGCTTTAGCAACTTTTGTAGGTAGTGAACTTGTAGTTTTTGTCTATTTATTTACAGCCTATTTGATTCAATACAAAAGAATGCAATCTCATAATAATGAACATCTCTCTTCTAATGAAGTAACTAAAAGTCTTATGGCCGTAACGATTCCTACTACGGGCTTGCGACTGTTTCATGCTGTAACAAACGCAATACAGCCGTTTTTGATTAAATATTCATTGTCTCTTGCTGGCTTTTCAGGAGTTGCAGCAACAGAAGAGTTTGGTTTATTGGCAGGGGTAGCAATCACAATTGGATTCTTCCCTGCTTTTATTGCTCACTCTTTATTGGTTGTCTTGATACCTACTGTTTCAGAAGCTACGGCTAAAAAAGACGTAGAAAAATTAAAAAACCTACTTATCCGTGTAATGGGTATAACAGCATTATATGGGTTTCCAGCCGTTGCTATCTTCTTGATGTTTTCAGATAAACTTACCTTAATGTTCTTCCATTCACAATCTGCCGCCACGTATTTAGAATTATTGTGGCCAAGTTTTTTGTTTACTTTTTTCTTAATCCCTCTTCAAGCTTATTTGATCGGTCTTGGCTTAATAACGACTGCATTTGTTCAATCGGTGTGGTCAACAACATTATCTTTTGTTCTTATGTACATGTTAGGTTCTCAGCCATCCTTAGGTATGCATGGCATCATTATTGGAATGAACGCGGGTTCCGTACTATTGATGCTTCTTCATTACTTCTCTGTGTGTAAAGCGATCGGAATCAACACATGGTTGAGTGCAAGAAATAACTATCAAGATTAAAAAAGCGCTTAGGCAGGATATTTCCCGCTTAAGCGCTTTTTCGTTATCTACACATTAGTTGAGGTTGTTTGTGCTAAGAAAGCCTGAACTCCGTACTTTGTTTGTTCTTGTTTCTTGAATACCCATTGTGAAGGAATTCGAGAACGAAGAAAATCCAGCTGTTCATCTAAGAGATTCATGTCAATTCCAGATTCATTCATTAAAAAGTCTTCGTTCTCTTTTAGCTTGTATTTGGTTTGTATTAAGTTCAACAATCCTCTGATCGTAATAAACTTAAAGGTGTAGCCTGTCGTAATTGCAGAAACAACGGTTTCCCAGTTCTGTTCTGCAAATTCGAAGAAATAAGTCCAGCTCGACTCTTCTTTACCAACATGACGAAGTGCTTCGTAATTTTTCGTCTTGATCACTTCTAGCAACCGGTCCCCAGAAACACCGCCTGCTATAGCAGCTTCCAACAATAAGCCGACAGGCATCGATAACTTAACCATTCTTTACTCTCCTCTAAATCTTATTTCATTGCTACATCTCCGTTTCTTTTTGTAGCAAGTTTCCAAATAATGAATAACAAAAGTAAAATAGCTAACGTAAAACTCGTATAGCTAAGAACATCGATCTCTCCCTTATGTCTAATCCCTATTCCTACATACGCCCATACAAAGACAAGTGGATAGATAATATCTTTGTTTAATAAGGTAAAAAAGATCGCTAATCCTGTACCGACGATCAGCATGATCACAGTCCAAGTAACTGATGAAAGTCCAAAACCATTCCAGCCGCTATATTTTAAAACAACAGCCGTATTGACGATTGTCGCCACACTGATCCATCCTAGATATACCGAGAACGGGAGTCGAATGAACGAAGACTTGTTATCTTGATTTTGTATTTTCGTATAGATCATAATGAGTGACAATAAGAGGCCGATCATAACGATCCAAGATAAACCTAGAAGTTCATTATGCCAAACAAATATCCATGTACAATTTAAGATACAGTTCAAAACAAACCACAGACCAATACTTCCATACACGGGTTCATTTTTGTTCTTAGGCAGCACTTGAATGATCACCCAGATTGTTAACAGCACATAGATGAGGCCCCATATGGAAAATACATAACCTGCTGGAGTGATCAACACGTTGTATTTTGCTGATAATTCTCCTGTTGTCCTTCCATTCAGTGGTAATGCATTAGCAAGATAATTCACAAAGATTACTGCTGCAAGTGCTACAATGTTTAAAATAGCTCTAAATGTTGCTGACATGAATAGTTCCCTCCTTTGGATATATAGTTTCATATATACCCAAATTGGAGTGGAATTATGAGGAAAAGGCAATTTAAGCTTAATGGCTTAACCAAATCTAACTACTAAATGCCTGTGTACCAATATCCGCTTCTCGTTTAAACAACCTGCTGTATACACCATTATCAGACTTCAGCAACTCCTCGTGAACTCCGTCCTCAATCATGACTCCGTTCTCGATGACAATCACTCGATTAGCAGCCAAGACAGTTGAAAGTCTATGCGAAATAATAATGAGCGTTTGTTTTGATTTTCTTTTATTGATCGCTTCATTAACTTGAACTTCTGTGATGGGATCTAAAGCAGAACTTGCTTCATCAAGAACTAAGATGGCTGCATCTTTTACTAGAGCTCGTGCTAATGACAACCTTTGTTTCTGTCCTCCAGATAACAAACTTCCTCTTTCACCGACAAGGGTGTCCAGTCCTTCAGGAAGGGTAAGTAAGAAATCTCCAAGACCGCTGTCTTGAAGAGCAGAAATCAATTCATCATCTGTCGCTTCAGGTTTGGCGATTCGTAGATTATCTGCTAAAGAACCATTTCGAAGCTGTACATCTTGTGAAACAATCGCAATTTGTGAGCGAAGCCACCCAGCATCTATCGTTGAAACGCTCTCTCCGTCAATAAAGATTGCTCCACTCTCAGGCTCATACAGTCGCAATAATAAATCTACAACCGTTGATTTTCCAGATCCACTTGGTCCTACAAGTGCTACTGCTTCTCCGGGCTTTACTGAAAATGATAAACCTTTTAAAACTTTATCTTCTTTTTCAGGATAACCGAATGCAACATCTCTAAATTCGATCTCTCCTTCAACTTCTTTAGGTATAAATCCTTTTTCGGTTTCAGCACACGATACATCTTGACTAAGTAAAAGTTCTGAGCGATCTAAAGCCGGACCGGTTCTTCTTACGGAAAGCCAATTTCTTAACATTCGTTGCATCTCATTTGCAGCGATAGCTACAAGACCTGCTGCAGTTAGCATCTGACCTGCTGTTAGTTTATCGTTCCATATTAAGTATGCGCTAAGTCCATAAACGACAGCTAATGCAAGACCGTTGTAGCTTCCAATCACTACAATGGATTGCATCCTAGCTTTTAATTCGTGACGAGATTCTTTTATGAACGATTTTCTAATCTCGGCTACACTTGAAACCTCACCATCAGAAACGCCTAACACCCTTGAAAGATGGATGCCGGTTACAGATTCTCGAAGTCTCTCAAGATAACGAGAAGCTTCTTTTCTCGCATTCGCTGAAGATTGACGTGTCCGTTGACCGACTGCGTTTGACGTTAGATAAAAGATAACCCCTAACACAACACTCGTGATCATTAAATAGGGATGAATCCAAAGAAGGACGATGCTGTATAAAATAACACCTTGTACAGATGCCATAAAGGTCGATCCTTCCCATGCTAGGAAGTTATGAAGTGTATCTGGGTCATCCGAAACTCGAGCCATCATTTCACCGGATTGGTTGTTTTGATAAAAGGAAAACGGTAAGTTCTGCAGATGTTTAAAGAGTCTTAATTTTTGCCAGTTCGTTACGGTCTTTGCGACTTGATGACAAAAATATTCATCGATAACCATCAGGATTAAATCAGCCACAGCAGCAAAGATTAATAGCCACATCAACCCCCATAGAAGTTGATTGGACTCACCAGGTAAAATGGAATCAACGAGCCAACCTAGTGCAAGTGTCGGGATTAGAGCAGAGAACACTTGAGATACGGCAATCACAAACGCGTCAGCAAACACCCATTTTTTATGTGGCTTTAAAAAGGCTAGAACGCGTCTGCCATCTCGATTTTTTTGTTTCAATTCTGCCTGGCTCATATCGCTCTCTCCTTTTCTAACTCACTGTATTGCGCCATATAAAGCTCGTAGTATTTTCCTCGCTCTGCTAGAAGTTCTTCGTGCGTACCTGATTCGGCTACAACACCCTTGTCTAAGAGTACGATTTTATCTGCATCCCTCACGGTGATCAGCCGGTGAGCGATCGTGATCGTCGTTCTGCCTGGTATGAGTTCTTCAAGAGCGGACTGAACGCGTTCTTCTGTTTCCCCATCCAGTGAAGAAGTTGCTTCATCAAAGATTAATAGTGCAGGGTGTCGAAGGATAGCTCTTGCAAGTGCAACACGTTGTCTTTGTCCACCAGAAAGCTTAAGTCCACGCTCACCAACGATCGTTTCATAGCCTTCTGGTAAAGCAGCTACAAATTCAGTAAGCCCTGAGGCGTCACACGCTGCATCTAAATCGGCTTGAGTTGCATCTTTTCTTCCATATAATAAGTTCATTCGCAGTGTGTTGTTTAAAAGAAACGTTTCCTGTGAAACGACTCCTACCTGCTGACGAAAAGAATTTCTATTATACGCAAACAAGTTTTGTTGGTCGATTTCAATAGAGCCTGCTTCAGGTTCATAAAGACCAAGCAGCAATTGGATGAGCGTCGATTTTCCACCTCCGCTAGTACCGACGATACCAATGTGTTGGCCAGCTTTCATATTCAATGAGACGCCTTTTAACACATATTCTTCGTTGCCCGGATAACGAAACCAAAGATTATCAATATCAATATCCCCTCGAACAGGTTGCATCTTTGGCAGATCATCTTCATGTTCTTTTGGTAGATCAAAATATTCATAGATTCTCTGAAGAGCAGGAATAGCCTGTTGTATGATCAATGCATTCTCAGCTAGTGAACGAATGGGAAAAAACATCGTAGGAATAAACCCTAAACAAGCAACAAGTGTACCGACAGAAATTGTATTATTCCAAACTGCTATTCCTCCAACAAGCATGACTACGCCTGGTGTAGCGATATTAAATAGATTACCAAGACGCCAGTTTACTTTTCCGATCAAAGCGGCACGTATGGAATAATTCTTCCAATCTGTAAGCTTTGTATCTTGTGTATGTATTTCTCTTTCTTGTGTTTGAAACGTACGAACTAGTCTCGTTGATTCGATACTTTCTTGAAGGTGGTGATAAATATCTGCACGCATATCCCTCTGAACCGCACTCATTTTTCTCATAGTGGTTCCAAGTTTAAAGGATGGATACAAATAGATAGCAAATACACAGAACATAACGATTGCGACTGGCCAGTATAGAGCAAATACGGCAATAAAAGCTGCTACCGCACTTACTACTTGCTGTACGAATCGAGGTACCACCGTATTATTTAAATTTTGGACAGCTTCTACGTCATGTGTAAGTCGATACAGCATATCTCCTCGAGGTGTAGTCGTAAAAAAGGACATCGGTGTTTTATGTAACCTCCCAAATGCACGCATTTGCATATCAGTGATAACATCTAAACCGATCTGGATTTGAATAAACTCTTGTAAGGATTCAAATATCACCTTAAATAAAAAGGAGAACAGAACACCTGCAACGAGCCAACCTATCATATCTGTCATTTGATTCGGCAGGATTTCATCAACTAGCTTTCCTGCTAAAATAGGTGGGATTACGGTAAAGGCACCACCGATTAACGAACAAATAAAAGCTAGAAGAAGCCCCCTCCAATAAGGCTTAAAATGCTTTAACGTCTCTCTCAAAAGCTTCATATTTATTTCCCCCTCTCGCTTTCAAGCACTTTATTTTATACTAAATTCATAAAATTTTCATTATTTTTACTTGTTATTTTTTTGAAATTTCATAAAAGACTTATACAAATTGTAAGCAATATATGAATCATGTTGACTTTATATACGAATTTTGCGATCTGAAATACATAAAAAAAGACTTATTAAAGCAACGCATACTTTAATAAGTCTTCTCCTATTGTCTTATTGTAACTCTACACGTTTAAGCGGTTTTTTGGCAGGTCCTTCAACGACTGAACCATCGTATGAAAAGCGTGAGCCGTGGCAGGGACAATCCCATGTTCGATCGCCACTATTCCATTCTGTTTCACACCCGAGATGTGTACAGGTCGTATCAACAATATGAAGCTCTCCACTCGAATCTCGGTAGGCACCACATCGCTCACCATCGACAGTCACCGCACATCCTTCATCTTTGTTTAGACTTCTAGGGTGTTTTGACGGTTTGTCTAACTTACCAGAAACAAAATGTTTTGCAACGTCTGCGTTTTCCTTTATAAACTGTTTAATATCTGATGGATCAGCTTGAAACCTTTGTGGCTTGTAGACTTCAGCGTAATCATTCTCTCTACCTAGGATAAGATCTGTAATGATTAATGCAGCAAGTGTTCCTGTCGTCATTCCCCACTTCTTGTAACCTGTAGCCACCAAAATGTGATCATGCTTATGTGTAAGCTTACCTATGAATGGTATTTTATCGAGTGTGATCAAATCTTGTGCTGACCAACGATAAAGAATTCTTTCTAATTTTAATGACTTTTTCGCTTCCTTTAATAATGCCTCATAGTGCTGATGTGTAGGAATTCCCTGTCCTGTTTGATGACTTTCTCCACTGAGTAATACAATTTTTTCACCGTCCTGTAAGATAGAACGATAAGAGAATGAAGTTTGATCAACTCCCATATACATCCCGTTCGGAAAAGCATCTTGTGTTTTAACGGCTAGAACATATGAACGCTCTGCCATCATCCTTGTAAAATAAAAACCTAGACCGTCAAAAAAGGGAAAATGTGTGCAACAAGCAACAAAGTCAGCGGTAATTTTGTGTCCGTTACTTGTTTGCACAACAGCTTTTTTGTCATTCTCTTCTAAAATATCTGTTGCTGTTGTGTTTTCGTAGACCGCAACACCTAGTATCTCCATTTCTTGTAATAACGCGGTTAAATATTTCACAGGATGAAAATGCGCTTGATCTCTCATCACAAGTGCTTTTTTATGCGGTATGTTAAAAGGCAGTTTTTCAACTAGTTCTCCATCAATCTCTAACTTTTGATAAGCACCTGCTTCTGTTTTAAGTTTTTTGATTCCTTCCTCGGTGTTTGCAAATAGATAGGCATCGTGTTTTTCAAAGTTACAATGAATATTATTTTGTTTAACAAGATTTTCTATAAACTTCCTAGCGTGTTCATTTGATTCATAATATAGACGTGCTCGATCTAATCCGATATGTGAAATAAGGTGATCATAGATGACATCATGTTGAGAAGTAATCTTTGCCGTTGTATGACCAGTTGTTCCATTGATCACTTTCCCTGCCTCAATCAATGTAACTTTCTTTCCTTCTTTAGCTAGAAGATAAGCGGTTGTGATTCCGCTAATCCCTGCTCCTACTACTACAACCTCCGTTTCATGATCTTTATTTAAAACCGAATATGTAGGTAGTTCTAATTGCGTTCTCCAGATTGGTTCTGGAAACTGCGGCATAGTATTTTCATACTTACTCATAAGGTACCTCCTGTTTAGAAACGTTTTCTCACCATTATTCCCAATACTTCGAAAGAACAATCAGTATAGACTATTTTCATATAGCTCAAAGCTTTTAAAAGCAGTTGATTTTCGTTCCATGTCAACGTGGAACGCAGTGAGACACATTTGTCCGTTTCCCTTATTGGTGTCTCACCTGGCTAGCTAATTTATCTAGACAAGTGGAGACTCTGTAAAGCAGCAGGTGCTCACCGCACGACTATAGAAATCGAACAACCTGGGGTAAAAACCACCGGTATAGAAAACCACAATTTATTACCAAAAAAAAAAGGCTATTAAAAATAACCTGTTTCTCAGTTGGATAGTTGAATTTAATTGTTTATTCGTTTTTCAAGTGCATAATCAAAATTCCCTTTATAACTCTCTAGGCTTCCCTCTTCTAACCAAATGGTACGCTCAAATAGTTTGTTCATGAAATAGCGGTCATGTGAGACTGATAGGACCGTTCCATTAAACTCTTCAAGTGCTTGTTCTAATGCTTCACGTGAATCAATGTCCAAATGGTTTGTCGGTTCATCCAAAATCAAGAAATTGAATCCTTCATATACAAGCTGTGCAAGTCTCAGTCGTGTTCGTTCTCCTCCGCTTAGTTCATTTCCTTTTTTATAAACAGATGCACCGTAAAACAAAAACTTTGCTAGATGGTGCCGAGCTTCTCCTTCTTCCATCGGGACTTTATCTCTGAAAATATCAAGTATTGTTTGATTTGATTCAGAAGTAAGTCCCTTTTGAGAAAGATAACCAATAGAAACAGATGGTCCAAGGTTTATCGTACCGCTGTTGTGGTCCAGAGTTTGTAGGGTCTGTAGCAACGTTGTTTTTCCTGAACCGTTTTTACCGACGAGAGCTAGCTTCTCACCATATCGAATCTGTAGTTCAAGATTACTTAATATTGAACGACCTTCGATTGATTTACTAAGCCCTTTTATCACTGCAACGTCCTGCCCGCTTCTCTTGTTTACTGAGAATTCAAATGCCGCTTTTTTTCGTTCCAGTTTAGGGCGTTTCATACTCTGTATTCGATGAAGTGCTTTTTCCATGTTCCTCGCTCTTTTGAAGAACTTTTCATTTCCTGAACGAGCACCCCAGTCTCTTAGTTGTTTGATTGATTCTTTAATCTTTTTTATCTTCTTTTGCTGTTCTTCATACTTCTCAAATTCTAATAATAGGTTATTTTCTTTTTCTTTTAGAAAACCTGAATAACTTTGATGATAAAAGGTGCATTCACCATCTTCTATATCAATAGTCTTTGACGTCACTTTATCTAAAAAATAACGATCATGGCTAATAATAATAACAGAACCTTTATATTTTTGAAGATAGCTTTCTAGCCAATTCATCGTTTCAATGTCAAGGTGATTGGTAGGTTCGTCTAGAAGTAGTAGCTCAGGTTCTTTTAGTAATAAACAAGCTAGACCGACCTTCGTTTGTTCCCCTCCACTGAGTTGTATAAATCGTTGATGAGATAGTTGAGTAAGTCCTAAACCACCTAAAACGCCATTTATCTTTGACTCGATGGAATAACCGTCAAGCTCTTCAAATTCTTCTTGCAACCTGTAAAGCCGATTTAAATTTTTCTCTAATCGTTGCGATTGCTGTGGATCACTTAACAATGTATTAACCTTCTGAATTTCACTTTCAATATCTTTGATTTCTTGAAACGTTGCAGAAACTACGTCATATACACTCATATTCTCTGAATGCTCAGGAAGTTGTTCCAAATATCCGATCTCTGCATCCTTCCTGATGGCTATAGAACCTGAGTCCGGATGGTCAACCCCGCTTAGCAGCTTAAACAGAGTCGTTTTCCCTGAACCATTTTGTCCGACTATACCTACTCGGTCTTGATCGTGAATTTCAAAAGATATGTTTTTTAGAATCTCGTTTCCGCCATACATTTTCTTAACTTGATGAACAGTGCATATAATCATTTTATTTTCTCCTTTTAATCCAATGCCACTGTCCTTTTTTGTATACAAAAAAACCATGAGCAACATACCTGCCCATGGTTACTAACAATTAAAAAAGGATAGGGTAAGGTTACTTTGTGATGTACTTTCATGTTTTAACTGAAAATGGACAGACTCCGCCAATTTTTGAAAATACATAAGTAATCGCACGGAAAACGACCAACCAGTCAAACATTTGTACACCTTTAAGCATGCCTTACACCTCCTTTTAAGAATTTATAAAATATTCTAGTAATAGTATATGGTATTATTACTTAATATGCAATTAGGAATAAAGTTAAATAAAAAGAAAGGTTATTTGCTTTTTTTGTCGAAATAGTTTTAAATATTTATATTATTCTGAAAAGGGTGTGTACTATGAAAGTAAAATCCAACTATCTAACTAAATCTAAAGTAACGTATGTTACAGAAAACATGTCAATCAGCGAAGCGCGATATACCATTATTCAATCCGGGTATCGCTGCATACCCGTTTTAGATGAATCCGAACAAAAATTTGTAGGGCTTCTTTTTAAAGAGACTACATCTGATTATATTATTGATAATGTCGGTTCAGTTAAAGATCATGTTAGTAGAATTGTAGAAGAGAAAGACGCATTTATTCATGAGAATACGGCTTATTTCAAAGTGCTTTTCACGATCAGACGCCTGCCGTTTATGGCAGTTGTTGATGATGATCATAATTTCCTAGGAATCATTACTCATTCAAAAGTAATGGATATTCTAGAAGATTCTTATGGTATAAAAAAGGGCGGCTACTCTCTAACCGTTTCTACTACAGAGGGAAAAGGTTCGTTAAGAAAACTATTTACAGCAATCCATGAAGAATACAATATTGAAGGTGTTTTCACTCAAGACGCGGGTAAGCAATTTCTTCGCAGAGTTGTTATCACTTTCAATGAAAGTGTATCGCGTGAAGAGATTGATGAACTGGTTCACCGAGTGGAAGCGAATGGGTTCAAGGTGGCAGACATTGAAGATCTACGAACTTTTTCAAGCGTTCAATAATACAAAAAAACGTTCCCGTTTAATAACAGGGAACGTTTTTCTTTATGATGAGAGGACATTCAGTTGTTCAAAGAATGAAGGATATGAAACAGCAATCGCTTCACTGTTTGTAAGTGTTGTTTCGCCTTCCGCGATACAAGCGGCTACACTTAACATCATTCCGATCCTATGGTCACCGTAACTTTGTACAGATGCTCCGTGTAATGTAGACTTACCATGTATGATCATACCGTCTTCTGTAGCTTCTATATTCGCACCCATTTTCTTAAGTTCATTCACAACGGTTTCGATTCGATCGGTTTCTTTCACTCGAAGTTCATGTGCGTCTTTTATGATTGTCTTTCCTTCTGCTTGAGTTGCGGCCAAAGCTATGATTGGAATTTCATCGATCAATCGAGGGATAAGATCTCCTTCGATTACCGTACCTTTTAAATCAGAGCTTTTAATGACTAAGTCTCCGAAAGGTTCTGATGCTTCCTCATTTATATTTTGGTAGGTGATATCTGCCCCCATTTCGTTAAGTACATCCAATATTCCGGTACGTGTTGGATTCAACCCTACTTTTCTTAGAGTAATCTCACTGTTTGGAACGATCGCACCTGCTACTAAGAAGAAAGCAGCTGAGGAAATATCACCTGGCACTTCAATATGAGTCCCTTTCAACTTCTGTCCACCTGCGACCGAAACAGATAGATCATCCGTTTCGACTTCAACTCCAAACGCTTTTAGCATGCGTTCTGTATGGTCTCTCGATTTGAAGGGTTCTTTTACAGAGGTTGTTCCTTCTCCATCTAATCCTGCTAGAATAATAGCGGATTTAACTTGAGCACTAGCGATTGGAGAGGTGTAATGAATACCTCGTGTTTCTCCGCCTTTAATGTGAAGTGGAACCTTGTTTCCTGAATCATTCCCATCTATCGTAGCACCCATTTCTTTTAAAGGTTTAGTAACACGATTCATTGGTCTTTTTGCGATTGAATCATCACCTGTTAAGATTGATTCAAAAGGTGTGTTAGCAAGAATGCCTAGCATCAGCCTAATCGTAGTTCCCGAATTCCCAACGTACAAATCTTCTGAAGGTGGAGTTAATCCTGTGAGTCCTTTTCCTTCTACTGTTACTTTTTCACCTTCTTGTTGAATTGAAACGCCGAGTTTCTTGAAACAAGAAATAGTACTTAAGCAATCTTCACCTGTTAGAAAACCTTCTACTGTGGTTTTACCCTCAGCGATCGACCCAAACATGACTGCTCGATGTGAAATAGATTTGTCACCAGGCACTTTAATAGTTCCCGTTAGTCGTTGAATGGGTTGTAATCGTTTTGTCATAGAATAGTGCCTCCTTATAAAGTAATTTGAGTTAAATAATTCTCATTCTGTAGAATATCTTGTGCTTGGTCTCGATCATTATCATCTTGAAAACTCAATCGAAGTACCCCGTTTAGTCCTTCTCTTACTTCTAAAATACTGAGGTTGATTATGCTGATCTCTGATTGTGCCAAAAGAGCAGTGATATGAGACAGAGCACCTACTTTATCGAGGATATCCACATATAGATCTGAAAACGGATGAATCGCACCTTTAGAACGAACAGGTAAGGAATCTCGGAATGATTTTGCTCCATCAAAGTAATCATAGAGTTCCGATTCATCTCCCTTTTCTACGAACTCAATCACCGTATCCATCTCATTTTTCCACTCATTTAATAGTTTAAGAAGATGTGACTTATTTTGACTGACAATATCACTCCACATTTTAGGAGAGCTTGAAGCAATACGCGTAATGTCTCGAAATCCTCCTGCTGCAAGTTGCTGAATCAGCGGTTTTTCCTTCGCATGATGTTGCGCAATCCTCACAAGGCTTGAGGCCACAAGATGCGGAAAGTGGCTTATGATTCCAGTAAGAAAATCATGTTCATCTGGATCAGTAACGAGAAATTTTGCTCTTGTCCCCTTTAGCCAAGTCTTTGCTTCATCGATATCTACTTCAGTAGTTACGGAGTTTGGTGACAAAAAATAAAAGGCATTTTCCAACAGATGTACCTTTGCACTTTCCACTCCTGTTTTGTGTGATCCAGCCATAGGATGACCGCCAATAAAACGAATTCCAGAAGCGGCCATTTTCTCAGCTTTATTCATAATGGATTTTTTTGTGCTTCCAACATCCATAACAAGCGCTTTAATTATAGGTGATATGGAAGCTAATTTTTCCATCACCTGTAACGTTGCTTCAACAGGTGTTGCAATTATAATTAGATCTGCTATTTGGGCAATCCTAGTAAAGTCTGTAACAGCTTCGTCAATTACGCCTATTTCTGCTGCCGTTACACTGTTGTCAGCATAAACGTCATACCCATAGATTGTTGCTTCGTGTTCTTGTTTGATAGAAAGAGCGATTGAACCACCGATCAATCCAACCCCTATTAGTAAGACGTTCTTCATTTATTCATACTCCTTTTTATATCTCTCCTATAAAAGAAGATAATTTACTCTCTAATTCTTCTGAAGTATAAGGTGATAGATAAGGCTTACCGAAACCGTTTAGCAGCACCATTTGAATCATGCCCTTTTCAGCTTTCTTGTCTTTCTTCATACGATTGATTAATGAGGAAGCAGATAAGTGCTTAGGAAATGACGGAAAACCTAATGTTGTTAACCACATTTTCAGTTCTTGTCCTAAAATTTCAGTGTCCTCGTTTAGCGAAAGTGCAAAAAGCATACCTAATGCAACTGCTTCACCATGAGTGATGCCTTTGTATTGAAGCTCTCCTTCTATAGCATGACCGAGTGTGTGGCCAAAGTTTAAATAAGCACGAATTCCTTTTTCTTTCTCGTCTTGTGTGACGATAGCATTTTTTATTTTGATGCCTTGTATAAGAGCTTGCTGTAGAGAATCACCTTTTAGATCATCGATCGTTTTTACATTTTCTCGCAATGAACGATATAGATTTTCATCAGCAATCAATGCGTGTTTAATGACCTCTGCAAAACCAGATCTTTTTTCGTTTCCTGGTAAGGTGGTTAAGAAATCTGTAGAATAGATCACCGCTTCAGGTTGATGAAATACCCCGATCATGTTCTTACCCTCAGGGTGGTTAATACCCGTTTTTCCACCTACTGCACTATCATGTGCGAGTATAGTAGTCGGAATTTGAACAAAGCGAATTCCTCGCATATAGGTTCCTGCGACAAATCCAGCAAGGTCTCCAATCATTCCGCCTCCAAGTGCAATAACAACAGATGTCCGGTCGAGTTCTTTATTTAAAGCAAAGCTTTGACAAGTCATATAGTTCTCGAATGACTTTTGATCATCACCAGCCTGAATCTGTATCGTTTCATAAGTAAAGGCATCACCGATCACATTTTGTACGGTTTCTAGATAAAGGTTTCCAACGTTTTCATCCGTTATGATCAAAAGGTTCTTTGGTGATGGATTCAGGTTTTCAAGGACTACGTTAAGCTGATCGATTACTTTATCACCAATAAAAACAGGATATTTTTTTGAAGGTGTTGTTATGTCTATCGTGTTCATTTAAAACACCCTTGCACGTTCTTGGTGTTGTACGATGTTTTTCTTTATCACTTCCATGTTATCTTGTCCGAATTGATTAACTAGAGCACTTGCCAATTCCCAGGCCACAACTGATTCTGCTACAACACTAGCAGCAGGAACTGCACAGCTATCAGAACGTTCGATGCTTGCCGCAAAGACTTCTTTCGTTTCAATGTCTACACTATTAAGCGGCTTGTACAGTGTTGGAATCGGCTTCATCACACCACGAACAACAACTGGCATCCCAGTCGTCATTCCTCCCTCAAAGCCTCCTGCGTTGTTTGTTCTTCTTGTATAGCCGCGTTCGATATCCCAAACAATCTCATCATGCACTTCACTTCCAGGTTTTCGTGCTGCTTCAAAACCAATACCGATCTCAGCACCTTTAAATGCATTGATACTCATAATTGCAGCTGCTAATTTAGCATCGAGTTTATTATCATAATGCGTATAACTACCAACACCTACTGGCATACCTTCTACGATTACTTCTACAACCCCACCGATCGAATCGCCGTTTTCTTTTGCGGTATCAATCGCTTCCATCATCGTTTTTTCAACATTTTTATCTAGACATCGGACAGGCGAGACCTCGGTTTTTTCGCGAAGTTCGGTTAACGATTCATAAGAAGTATTCTCAGCTACGACACCACCCAGTTCTAACACGTGGCCACCAACTTCAACTCCAAGCTCTTTTAGTACCTTTTTCGCTACAGCTCCTGCTGCTACCCTAACCGTTGTTTCTCGAGCTGAAGAACGTTCTAGCACGTTTCTCATATCTCGATGGTTGTACTTGATAGCACCATTAAGATCTGCGTGACCTGGTCGAGGTCTTGAGATCACTCGTTTCACTTCTGCGTTCTCTTCTTCAAGAGGTTCTGCTCCCATGATCTTTGTCCAATGAGTAAAGTCTTTGTTCTCAACCACGAGTGTGATCGGCGAACCAAGTGTAACTCCGTGACGTACACCACTTAAGATTTGAACCTGATCTTTCTCAATCTGCATACGTCTTCCACGTCCATGCCCTTTTTGACGTCTAGCAAGTTCCTCGTTAATATCTTCTGCTACTAGAGGCAAACCTGCTGGTACACCTTCAATGATTGTTGTGAGTTGAGGGCCATGGGACTCTCCTGCTGTTAAATATCTCATTTTCTATTCCTCCTGTTTGCCTGTTATTTTATAAAAAAAACATTTCCTAACCTCGATGATCCAGTTACGTTTTTAGTTCTGATTGTACAAAAAAATCCCTGCTAATAAGCAGGGACGAATTATTATCGCGGTACCACCCTGACAGCAAATAAACAACCTTTGCCACCTTCATTTTGTTAACGGAATTTTTCCGGCTTTTTTACAAAAGCTTGCTCAAGAATTGTAATTCATGAAAGGCTGTGTACTGATTTGCACCACCATCAGCTCTCTAATAACAGGGAACCATTCCACTACTGCTGTTCTATCATTGCGATTTGTTTTATAAAGTTATAAACAGTTTTAGCACGTTGAAGCGCTGTTGTAAAGGAAATTCATTCATTTTTCTTAAAATTTACATTACCTACATCTATATGTCAAAAAGCTTGTTAGACTGCGTTAAAATAATTTTTTATCTTTTTTCGTGTAAGTACTTGACATTCTTTTGAAATCCCTTTAAAGTTACAAACAATACTTTATGAGACACACGCTTTAAAGCGCGAAAGTGTCTATGTAACGATGTATATAAATAAGCCTATGAGCGGCCGCGATATAGGAACTAATGACAAGAGTATAAATATGGGGAGGAACCACACATGTCAAACGAATTAGTAGACTTACGCAAACAGATGGATGATATTTCTTTAAAAATCTTAGAACTTTTGAACGAACGAGGAAACGTGGCACAACAAATTGGAAAGCTTAAAGAAATGCAAGGGGTTAAACGCTTTGATCCTGTCAGAGAGAGAGAACTGCTTGATCTAATTGCTTCTCATAACGATGGTCCGTTCGAGACTTCGACAGTGCAACATATCTTCAAACAAATCTTCAAAGCAAGCTTGGAGCTTCAAAAAGATGACAATCGAAAAGCATTACTCGTATCTCGTAAAAAGAAACCTGAAGATACAATTGTAAATGTAAAAGGTGAAAAGATCGGTGATGGAAATCCTCACTTCATCATGGGTCCTTGTGCGGTAGAAAGCTACGAACAAGTAAAGCAAGTAGCTGAAGTCATTGCAGAAAAAGGTTTAACGTTAATCCGGGGTGGTGCATTCAAACCGCGTACGTCTCCTTACGACTTCCAAGGACTTGGACTAGAAGGATTAAAAATTCTTCGTAAAGCAGCAGATGAACATCAGCTTGCTGTTGTAAGTGAAATTCTAAATCCTAACGATATTGAAATGGCACTAGATTATGTTGACGTAATTCAGATCGGCGCACGTAACATGCAGAACTTTGATCTGTTAAAAGCAGCTGGTTCTGTAAACAAGCCTGTATTGCTGAAGCGTGGGTTAGCTGCGACGATTGAGGAATTCATGTACGCAGCTGAGTACATCTTGGCTCAAGGGAACTCCCAAGTCATTCTTTGCGAACGCGGAATTCGTACGTACGAAAGAGCAACAAGAAACACGCTGGACATCTCTGCGGTACCTATTCTTAAAAAAGAAACGCATCTACCTGTAGTCGTGGATGTAACACACTCAACAGGGCGCAAAGACCTTCTCCTCCCTGCTGCTAAAGCGGCAATGGCGATCGGTGCAGATGCAGTTATGGCTGAAGTGCATCCTGACCCAGCAGTAGCGCTATCTGATTCAGCACAACAGATGAACATTCCAGAATTCCACGAATTCATGGATGCGCTACTAAACAAAGAAAAAAAGAAGATTCATTCTTAATAGAAGGAAAAAAGCCTGGCTCGCTGAGTCAGGCTTTTTCTATGGTTGCTCTAGAGCTTACCCTTCAAAATATTCTTTGTAGTATCCGCCTATTTTCCCTGTGTTATCTATTACAAAATAAAATTCTTCTGTTTCATTCTTTAGTTCATAGGTTTTACCAGCCGTTAAAGCACGGTTAACCATATATTTTTTTGCATCCGTATGTACGCATTTGATCTCGCGAATTGTGTCTCGATTCGCCCACTCTAAATGAATCATGAAATCTCTCTCCTTTAAGCATTTCTTTTGTTAAATCATAATGTGCCCCGCTCTTTCTGTCAAATTCATTCCTTAGAGACTTCTTTCCTAGTATTACATAGATTGTTTCGGTTAATATGATAAAGAAGATTCTATTAGAATGGAGATCTATATATATGAAAGCTTTAGTGTTTGACTCTTTTGGTGGTCCAGAAGTTTTAGACTATCGAGAAATTAACAACCCGATTATCGGTGATCAAGACATTTTGGTCGAAATGAAAGCCATTGGCTTAAACTTCGCAGATGTTTATAGAAGAAAAGGAAATTATCATCTTGAAGGGCAGCCTCCATATATTCTCGGTTATGAAGGAGCAGGAATCGTTAAAGAAGTTGGTAGTGCCGTTAACGGTGTTTCAGTTGGAGATCGTATCGCATTTGCAGATGTACCTGCAGCTAACGCGGAACTTGTCGTTGTACCACAAGACAAAGCAATTCCTATTCCAGAAGGCGTTTCTTTTGAATCAGCTGCCTCACTTTTATTACAAGGGTTGACTGCACATTATTTAACGAAAGACAGTTTTTCCATTAAAAAAGGCGATGTAGCATTGGTTCATGCTGCTGCCGGTGGTGTTGGTCAGTTATTGATTCAAATCATCAAGCTGCTTGGTGGAAAGGTTATTGGTCTAACCTCTTCAAAAGAAAAACGTCAGATTGCTTTAGAAGCGGGTGCGGATTCGGTATTCTTATATAATGATAATTGGAAAGAAAGCGTGTTGAGTCAAACTTCTGGCAAAGGCGTAGACGTTGTTTACGAGTCAGTCGGTTCTACGATAATGGATAGTTTTGAAGTTACAAGAATTGGTGGAACTGTAGTATTCTTTGGGATGGCTGGTGGCGATCCTGTGTCCATTGATCCTCGTATGCTCATGGATACTTCTAAGACGTTGACCGGAGGCGATTTGTGGAATGTCCTTACCTCTCATGAAGAACGTTTGAATCGTTCAAGCGAGTTGTTTGAATGGATTAAGAATGGCGATGTAAAAATTTCAGAAACACATTTCCCATTGCATGATGGTGCAAAAGCTCATGAATATTTAGAGAGTAGAAAGAGTACGGGGAAGATTTTGTTGATTCCTTAAGTTATATAATAGAAGAATTTACGGCGGCTGCAGATTGCAGCTGTCTTTTTTTCTTTCTAGTTGCATAATGCAAATGTCTTGATCATTAGATAGTTGTATTTCGCAAATTTTATTGATTGTATTTTACAAGTGATTTTCACTTATAAAATAGCAGGCTCTTAAATTCGCATTTTTATTAGATTGAAATAATTTTTTGCTAGTTGAATTATTCAGGAAATGGTAGCTGGTACGTTGCTGAATTAGTAGGGCCGCTCGGAGTAAGCTTCATGGATTTCAGAAGATTTTTCATACAAGTGGATGAATCGATGTGTAAAAAACGTCTTAAGATTTTATTCTTAACAGGTTCATTAAAGATCAATGCGTAGTCATGGATTGCTCTTATATGAGCACCTTTGGACTTTCCATTGCACATAGAACAAACCCAAGTACTTCTCTCTCGTCGCATAGGAATATGATTGCAGCCTTGACAAAAGACTCCAGTGATAATGTCCGCCTCATGGATGTTATAGGTTTTTAATAAGTCTGGGTTATGTTTTTCATGTTGCTTTAGTAGCTTTGTAGTCATTTTGGCGAGGTCTTTCTTCGAGAGAATTTCTTGATGGGATGTCGAAATGTCTTGAATTTTATTAGCTAAACCCTTAGCTCGAATAATATGGGCTGTTTTTTTACCGTAATGCGGCGATAGCGTAATAAAGGATTTAGGATTTGTTAGAACAACGAGGGAATGAAGCGGAATTTTTGGAAACTGACTTCTTTTCAACCAGTTTTCTAAATATATTTTTTGTTGTTGAACTTGATTCACTGGATCAGGAAATGTTTCATCCACCCCATTTTTCGTTCGTTTCATCTGATCGAAGTGATGATCAAAATAAAGGTCACCTGAGAGATTTTTAACTTCGAGCAAAACGACAAATGAAGAATGAAGGATCAGACAGTCAATTTGAAAATAGTACTTCTTTTCTTTATCTCTTGGAAGTCGCAAGTCATGAAAAATGAGATATGAATGTTCATCTAAATCGTGCAAATAATAATATAATGCCACTTCGCCTCTATAACCTGCCGCGTATTTCGCAAACTCAGTTTTTAATTCACCATATTTCGGGTGACTGGGTATTAATCTCTGGATAATGGAGTCCAATTTTAATAATTTTAGGGGCTTAGTACGTGGTTTTTTTATCAAGAAATCACCTCTAGCTTTTTAGTACATATCTCATTCAAGAAAACTGGATAAAAATCCTTTATTTTCAGTAATGATTTGATGATTATTTTCCATTCGGAAATTAGATTGTGCACAATTAAGTCTAATTTGAAAAAATTAAGTCGGAATGAACGTTAATTAAGTCGTTCCACGCATCAATTAAGCCGTTTTCAGCCACGATTAAGTCTAAATCCAAAAATAAAGGTCATTCGACAAACCCCAAGGACTTACTACCCGGAACACCCATCAGCAGCTACACACACCACAGCCTCCTTCACAAACCCACAAAAAAACACCCCCTGCAAGCAGGAGGTGTTCCATATCATCATTACATTCCTAAACATTAACCTTCTAAAAGAAGTGATTCTGGATCTTCCAGAAGTGATTTAATCGTTGTTAAGAAGCTTACTGCTTCTTTTCCATCTACAATACGGTGATCATAAGAAAGCGCGATGTACATCATCGGACGGTTTTCCATGCGCTCTTTATCGATCGCTACTGGTCTCCATTGGATCGTGTGCATACCAAGGATACCAACTTGAGGTGCATTTAAGATCGGTGTCGATAGCATCGATCCGAAGATACCGCCGTTTGTGATTGTGAAAGAACCACCTTGAAGGTCTTCTAAAGATAGCTTTTTAGAACGTGCCTTCTCAGCTAAGTTTCCGATCTCCTTTTCGATACCTGCGAAGCTTAGACGGTCAGCGTTACGAACAACTGGTACAACTAGTCCTTCTTCTGCTCCAACTGCGATACCGATATCATAGAACTTTTTAAGAACCATTTCATCGCCTTGAATCTCTGCGTTGATCGCAGGGAACTTTTTCAGTGCGCCAACAACAGCTTTCGTGAAGAATGACATATATCCTAGTTTAACACCGTTTTGCTCATAGAACTTGTCCTTACGACGAGCACGAACTTCGTTGATCGCCGTCATATCAACTTCATTGAACGTTGTTAGCATCGCTGCCGTTTGTTGAGCTTCAACTAAACGTTTAGCGATTGTTTGGCGTCTGCGAGACATCTTCACGCGCTCTACAGGCTTTTCAGGATTTACCGCTTCAACTGAAGCAGCAGGCTTAGAAGCTGATGCAGCAGGTTTAGATGCTGGTGCAGCTTTCTCTGTGCTTCCACCTTCAGCATGGCGGATAACATCTTCTGTGCGAACGCGTCCAAGTGGGTCACGAGCACTAATTTCAGAAAGATCGATGCCTTTTTCACGAGCTAGCTTGCGAGCTGCAGGAGATGCGATTGGACGGTCAGAAGCTTTCACTTCTTTTTCAGCTGCGTCTTTTTCTACGATCGGCTCTTGTTTTTGTTGAGTTGGAGCTGCCTTTTCTTCCGTTTTCTCTTCTGCTGCCGGTTCTGCAGACTCCGAAGCTCCGCCTTCAACGATTGAAGCGATGATATCTCCAACGGCTACAGTGTCGCCTGGTTCAACCTTGATATTTTTTAGAACGCCATCTCGCTCTGCACTGATCTCAATGTTAACTTTATCAGTTTCTAGCTCTACTAAATCTTCGCCTTTAACAACGGTGTCGCCTTCTTTTTTAAGCCATTGTGCTACTGTACCTTCTGAAATTGATTCGGCTAATTCCGGAACTTTAACGTCAAACATGTTCACGGCCTCCCTCTCGCGATTGAATGTCTAGTGCTAATGATGTTTGGATGATTTGTTCTTGTTCTTTTTTATAGATGTCTGGTTCCCCACCAGCCGTACTCGAACGTTCTTGACGTCCAATATATGAAACGTGTGCTTTTGGTGCTACAGCACGAAGTTTAGGCTCAATGTATAACCAAGATCCCATGTTCTTCGGCTCTTCTTGCACCCAGATCAAGTCTTCAACGTTTGGATACTCTTTTAATAAAGCATTCATCTCTTCTTCTGGGAACGGATAGATCTGTTCAACGCGAACGATGTGCATTTCCGTTCTTGCTACTTGATCTTGCTCAAGTGCTTTTTCAAGATCGATCGCAATCTTACCAGAACAAAGTAAGATTTTCTTTACTTTGTCTTTTTCTTTGCCTAGACCAGGCTGTTGTAACAATGGCATAAAGTGGTCACTTTCAAATGCCTCCGCCATGGATGCTACTTTCGTGTCACGCAGCAAGCTCTTAGGTGTCATTACAACCAACGGACGAACCTCATCCATCGATAAGAGCTTCGCTTGACGTCTTAGCAAATGGAAGTACTGAGATGCTGTACTTACGTTAGCAACTGTCCAGTTATTTTCTGCACCTAGCTGTAAGAATCTTTCTAGACGTGCACTTGAATGCTCAGGTCCTTGACCTTCATATCCGTGAGGAAGAAGCATCACCATACCTGATTTTTGTCCCCACTTCGCACGGCCAGCAGATAAGAACTGATCGAATAGAACTTGTGCAACGTTCGCGAAATCTCCGTATTGTGCTTCCCAAATAACAAGCGTTTCAGGTGCAAACACATTATAGCCGTATTCAAAACCAACAACTGATGATTCTGAGAGTGGACTGTTATGAATCGCAAACGAAACATCGATGTCATCCATCGCATGCAATGGAGAAAACTTCTTTCCGCTCTCACTATCGTTTAGAACAAGGTGTCTTTGCGCGAACGTACCACGCTCAGAGTCTTGCCCCGTAATACGAATCGGCGTTCCATCTTTAAGGATAGAGGCGAACGCTAATGATTCAGCCATACCCCAATCGATCTTTTCCCCTTGGAAAGACTTGCGTCTGCGTTCAAGGATTCTCTTGATCTTCGGATAAACGTTAAAGTCTTCTGGGAACTTGAGCATGTTCTCTGTAAGTTCTTGAAGATCACTAACTGAAATTGTGGTATCGATATCAGGAAGTGCTTTCGATAACGGATCAGGAAGTCTTGTGTCTTCCAATTTGAATTTTTCTTTACGACCTTGTACTTTTTCATATTCAGTCTGATGCTTTGTTAATACATCATTTTCAATGGATTTTACTTCTTCTTCAGAAAGTACTCCTTCTTTAACAAGTTGCTTAGCATAAACGTCACGAACTGTCGGATGACTGTTTACTTGTTTATACAATCTTGGCTGTGTTGCAGATGGATCGTCCATTTCATTGTGACCGAATCGACGATATCCGATCAGGTCGATCAGAACGTCTTTTTGGAACTTTTTACGATATTCATAAGCAAGATGTACAGCTGCAATACATGCTTCTGGATCATCTGCATTAACGTGAATGATCGGAATCTCAAACCCTTTTGCAAGGTCACTCGCATATTTGGTTGAACGAGAATCGCCGCTATCTGTTGTAAAACCTACTAGATTGTTCGCGATGATATGAAGTGTCCCACCTGTTTGGTATCCTTTAAGACGACTTAAGTTCAATGTTTCAGCAACGATTCCTTCACCAGGAAAAGCAGCATCACCATGAATAAGGATCGCGAATGCTTTAGAAGTATCTTGAACCGGATACCCTTTTTTATCACGTGTTTCTTGAGCTGCTCTTGTATATCCTTCAACTACTGGATCTACATACTCTAAGTGACTCGGGTTATTTGCAAGTGAGATTTTAATTTTGTGAGATTGATCTGTTTCGACCAATCGGCTTGCACCAAGATGGTACTTTACATCTCCAGTCCATCCAAAGTTAATTCCTCTTGAACCTTCAGAAGGAATTAGCTCCTTGTTTGGAGAATGATGAAATTCTGAGAAAATGAGTTCATAAGGTTTGCCAAGCACGTGAGCAAGAACGTTCAGACGCCCACGGTGTGCCATTCCGATCAGAGCATGTTCTGCTCCGTCACGGCATCCTTCTTTAGCTGCTTCATCAAGCATCGGTACCAGCATATCAACGCCTTCGATAGAGAAACGCTTTTGTCCAACGAATGTCTTATGAAGAAATTTCTCAAATCCTTCAACTTCACTCAATCGCGTTAGAAGGTTCTTCTTATCTTCAGCCGAAAATTTAGGATAGTGTTTGCTTGTTTCAACCATGGTGTTTAACCATTGGCGTTCTTCAGTCTCATGAACATGACTGAATTCATAAGCGATTGTTTTCGTATACACTTCCTGAAGCATCTGAATCGCTTCAAACCCGTCTTTAACGCTTGATGGCGCTTCTTTCCAAATAAAGGAAGGTGGTATCGCTTTCAAATCTTCTTTTGTTAAGTTAAATTCTTTCGGGTCAATATGGTGGATATCTTTCGGAAATTCCCCTACAGGGTATAAGTTAGCTGCCAGGTGACCGTATGTGCGAATGTTTTCTGCTAATTTTAATGCAGCTGCTAATTTCTCGAAATCCAATCCATCAAAACTCTGTGCAGTACGTTGATTTGATTCAGAGCCCTCAATTGGAGGCCCCCATGCATCAAATTTCTCTTTGAATGAACTGTCAACAGATTCCGGATCCACACTATATTGATCATATAGTTCAAGGATGTAGGCCATATTCGGTCCACTTAGTCCTTGCCAAGGATTTTCTGATTTGGAACGTTGATGACTCATCTTTTGTTCCCTCCTGCTTCCCTTTGTAAGTATTGTGCTGTTGCTGTTAACAGGTGATTCATCATTTCTCGCCATTGAATTTTTCCCTATTTAAAGCGCTCTCAAACAATGAATGAAAAGAACCTTATCATTGATAAGGTTTCAACTGTAACAATGGTCATTGCCATTATACTATATTTTCGCAGAAAGTGAATTTTGTTTTTTACGATTTATGAGATAATTTGCCCATTTTGTTTTGCTGACCGTAAAAATAAGCAGTGCAAGCCATATTAAAGCGAATGAAATGACGTGTATCTGACTGAATGTTTCCTGATACAAAAAAACACCTAACACGAGCATAATCGTAGGAGCAATATATTGTAGAAAACCGATCATCGTCATCGAAATCCGCTTAACACCTTGCGCAAAACAAAGTAACGGTACAGCAGTTACAAGGCCTGCTCCCCATAAGAGCAATGTCGTAGAAGTTCCTCCAGCGATAAAGGAAGCTTCTCCGTTCCATTGAAGGAAGATTAAATAAAAGAACGCTAATGGAAAGACAAACATCGTCTCAAACGTTAAGCCCGTTAACGAATCAAAACTCCCAAGTTTTTTTACAAGTCCGTACAGACCAAACGAAAGCGCTAGAGAAACAGCTACCCAAGGAAATTCTCCATGTTGCCATGTTAATAGAAAAACACCGCAAGCAGCTAACAAAAAGGATACGAGCTGCCAGCTGTTTAATTTTTCTTTTAAAACAAGCATGCCTAAAATTACACTAACGAGCGGATTGATATAATAGCCTAAACTTGCTTCAACAACATGATCTGTATTGACCGCCCATATATACATGACCCAGTTTCCACTAATCAATAGCGAAGCAGTCAATACAGATAGAAACTGCTTTCTATTACTAAAAAGTACTTTTACATCTCTTATTAGTGACTTTTTCTTTTTTAGTAAGAACATAACCGCGATCATTAAAAGAAATGACCATAGAATGCGGTGTGCTAAGATCTCAACAGAACCAGCTGATTGAAGTGGTTTCCAATATAGCGGTAGAAATCCCCATATTAAATAAGAAAAAGCGGCATACCATATACCCTTCGTATGTTCATTTAATTTCATTGTCCGTTCCTCGATCCCATAATTTATATGAAGTTATAAGATTATATAACGGATTCTTGATGATTTGCTACTAAATAAACTTTACAGCAAAATAATCGGTAACTTTACATTTTATTCGGTGTCTGTACGCCTAATAATCGTAATCCTTCTTTCAGCACGATTTGAACAGCTGCACAAAGTGCTAATCGTTCTGGCGTTTCTTTACTATCTAAGATTTTCACATGTGCATAATAGTGGTTGAACTTATGAGATAGTTTTAAGACATATTTTGAAATTATAGATGGTTCTTTTCTGTGAAACGCAAGTTCAACAACTTCAGGAAACTCGCTTAATACAGATAGAATCTCCCAGCTTTCAGATCCGATGGAGAACTCTAGTGGAACGCTCCCGGTAAAGTTCCCTCTATTCAATAAGGTTTGTATTCTAGCTGCTGTATACTGCACATACGGCCCTGTGTCACCTTCGAATTTAAGCATCATCTCAAGCGAAAATTCCACATCATTTCCCTTTTCATTTTTTAAATCATGAAAGATAACAGCCCCCACTCCTACTTGACGAGCGACGGTCGCTATTTCATGTAGTTCAGGATTCTTACTTCGAATATTTTGTTCTGCTAACTTAACTGCTTCTAAAATAACCGTTTCTAATAGGACTGTTTTTCCTTTTCGAGTACTCATTTTCTTACCGTTCTGTAAAATGAGCCCGAATGGAACATGGTGCATGTTGTCTGCCCAATCATGTCCGAGCTTTCTCAGGACTCGCTTCACTTGTTCAAAATGTAGAGATTGTTCGTGACCGACAACATAGAACGCTTCGTCAAAGTCATAGGTGTTCTTTCTATAGAGAGCAGCCGTAATGTCACGTGTTGCATATAAAGTGGCACCGTCTGTCTTTTTGATCAAACACGGTGGTAGATCATCACCTACTCTTACAACTTGAGCACCTTCAGAGAGTTCTAACAAATTCATTTCTTGCAATGCTTTCAAAGAAGCATCCATCTTATCGTTAAAGAAAGCTTCACCGTTATAGGAATCGAATTGGACATCCAATAACTCATAAATTTTCTGAAAAGCTTCTAAAGATACTTCTTTAAACCAGATCCATAGTTCTTTAGCTTTTGGATCATGATCTTCTAATTTCTTAAACCACATTCTACCTTCATCATTTAACGAAGGATCTTTTTCAGCTTCTTCATGAAAACGTACGTAAAGTTTAGTCAGCTCTTCGATCGGATTATTACGGACTTTATTTTCCTCGCCCCACTTTAAATAGGCTGAGATCAATTTTCCAAACTGAGTTCCCCAATCTCCTATATAATTTATTTTTACTGTCTGGTAGCCGCATTTTTCACTGATAGCGGCTATAGAGGAACCGATTACAGTCGAGCGTAGATGTCCCATCGAGAACGGCTTAGCGATGTTTGGTGAGGAAAGATCTAAAAGGATCGTTTTCCCATGACCGAAACGATGGTTGGCATATGCGTCCTTCTCTTTTAAAATTTGAGTCAGCAGAGATTGAGCTTCTGCTTTTTTATTTAAAAAAACATTTACATAGCTCCCTACAGCTTCAATTTTCTCAAACTCACCTGAAATGTTTCCTTGAGCTATCGTTTTTGCGATTTCATTTGGAGATTTCTTAAAGGTCTTAGCTAACTGAAAACAGGGAAATGCTAGATCACCATGTTGGATCTGTTTTGGCTTTTCAATAGAGGCTTCAATTTGTTCCCATGTTAAGTCATTCCCGATTTGATCTTGTAAGTAAGCTGCAAATATATGTTTTCCGTTCATTCGTTTCCCTCCCTAAAATAAAAAAAATCCGCCTCTTCTACATTAATAGAAGAGACGGATATTAACCGCGGTACCACTCTCATTGCCAAAAGGCCACTTGACTTGTTAACGGGAAGTCCCGGTCTGCTCTACTTCGTTTCAAGCAAACATTTCCAAAGTGCGCTTCGTCTGTAAGTAGTGCAAGGCTTACACCGATTCCTTGCTCGCTATGAACATCCTTACAGAGTACTCTCTTTTTCATAAATGATCTGAGTTATAGTTTTTCATATTATATGAGGGCAAAAACAAAAAGTCAACTTATTCCTTATTATCAAAATCCAAGTAATCTCTCATGCGTTTAATGTATCTTTTTAACCGAAATAACGTTTCCGTTCGTAAATATTTTGAATTAAAAGCCGCCGTAACGGCTGGTACTGATACAAAAACTCCATGTTCTGTAACTCTGACCGGTATTATGCCTGTATAAATTGTTTCCCCACTGCTTTTATATAAAAGCTCTGTTGATACCAGTACAATCTTTTCGTCGCTTTGCTCTCCTGGCAGAACAGATTGAACTTCAAAAAGAAATTGAACACTCATAGTTTCTCCTTCACGTATATTAGTTATGTTTTATGATATAATGCATTGTCTCGAATTGACAGTTTAATACTAAAGGAAGTATGCATATGATACAGACATATTCGTTAAGAGATAAATACAAAAACTTCTTAATCCTGGTGATTCCAGTCTTAGTCACTCAGTTAGGCTTGTATGCCATGAACTTTTTAGATACGGTAATGAGTGGCCGATCTGGTGCTGATCAATTAGCAGGTGTAGCCATCGGATCGAGTTTGTGGGTGCCAATCTTCACTGGGCTAAATGGTATCCTAATGGCATTAACACCTATCGTCTCACAGCTTTTAGGTGCTAAGAACACTAAAAATGTTCCCCGATCTGTTATGCAAGCAGTCTACTTGTCTGTTGTAATATCCGTCATCGTTGTTGTTTTAGGATCAGTTATGTTAGATCCTATTTTAGGAGCGATGTCTCTTGAAAAAGAAGTTGAAAATGTTGCAAGAGGATATTTAATCGCACTCTCTTTCGGGATCATGCCATTGTTTTTATATGGAGCACTTCGATCTTTTATAGATGCGCTTGGTCAAACTAGAATTACAATGTTTATTACTCTTGTCGGACTACCCGTAAATGCGATCTTTAACTACCTATTTATTTTTGGTAAAGGTGGTTTTCCAGAATTAGGCGGAGTAGGTGCAGGTGTTGCAACAGCTATAACGTATTGGGTAACCGCAATTATTACCGTTGTCATCGTCGTTAAAGTGAATCCATTTAGGGGATATAAACTTTTTAGAAACTTCTATAAACCTTCTTTGACCGCTTGGAAAGAACAGTTGAAAATCGGCGTTCCGATTGGTCTTGCCATCTTTTTTGAAGTAAGTATATTTGCGGCTGTTACCTTGTTAATGAGTGATTTTAACACGATAACCATAGCGGCTCACCAAGCCGCACTTAACTTTGCTTCATTCCTATATATGCTGCCACTAAGCATCTCTTTTGCGCTTACGATTGCAGTTGGTTTTGAAGTTGGTGCAAAACGCTTTAAAGACGCAGCCCAATATAGTTACATCGGAATAATAACGGCAGTTGGATTTGCTCTAATCCTATCAGGTCTTTTAGTCATTTTCGATGACCAAGTAGCGAGAATGTATTCAAACGAACCAGAAGTCATTCAACTTACGATCTCGTTCTTATGGTATGCAGTGTTCTTTCAATTGGCTGACGCTATAGGTGCTCCGATACAAGGTGCACTAAGAGGCTATAAAGATGTAAATGTAACCTTTATGCTTTCATTTATCTCTTACTGGGTGCTTGGTCTACCCGTTGGATATTATCTAGCGAACTTCACAACTCTTGGTGCATATGGTTATTGGATTGGTTTAATATCAGGTCTAACAGCTGGAGCAATTATTCTATTTGCCCGATTAAAATACATTCAGTCACATTCTTATTCCTCTTCTGAACAAAAATAAAACAGTTTGAGCTTAGGTAATGAAAATTCCACCCTATAAAGGTTCAAAGTATGATTCCGCTCAAATCCATACCTGTTAACTAAACAAAAAAAGATCAAACCCACTACTATTGAGTGAGTTTGATCTTTTTCTATACGTAAAAACAAGAAGTCTAGGACGAATAAACGTAGGACGATTTAAAATTAAATAATCTAACTTGAATTCATGTATATAAAGAAAAACCAGCGAAATGGGCTGGTTTTTCTTTGTCATTGATTAGGTGTTGGCTTATTTTTGTTCGAACAGAGTGAGATATTCTCCGTATCCTTTTTCTTTTAGTTCGTTCTTCGGAATAAACCGGAGTGCTGCAGAGTTGATACAATATCTTAATCCTCCGCGATCTCGAGGACCATCAGTGAATACATGTCCTAAATGGGAGTCTGCATCCTTACTTCTAACTTCCGTTCTGATCATACCGTGTGATAAGTCCTCTTTTTCTTCAACAGTAGATGAACGAACCGGTTTTGTAAAACTTGGCCATCCACAGCTGCTATCAAATTTATCTAAAGAACTAAAAAGAGGTTCTCCAGAAACGATATCTACATAGATACCTTCTTCTGTATGATTCCAAAATTCATTTTGAAACGGTGGTTCAGTTCCATCGTTTTGTGTAACGTTATACTGGATAGGACTTAATGTTTTAAGAATTTCTTCTTTTTGCCCATTGTCTACCCAGTGTGATTTAATAAATGCATCTCTACCTGAGCCTTGACGATAACGCTTGTAATGAAACGGATTCTTTTTGTGATAATCCTGATGATATTCTTCAGCCGGATAGAATGTATCAGCTGGTAATATTAAAGTTGCGATCGGTTTGTCGAATCGGCCGCTCTCCTCTAATTCCTTCTTTGATTTCTCAGCGATCGTTTTTTGTTCTTCATCATGATAAAAAATGGCAGTGCGATACGAATCACCGCGGTCATAAAATTGACCTCCTGCATCAGTAGGATCAATTTGTTTCCAAAACACAGAAACGATTTTTTCATACGAGATGATAGATGGATCAAATGTAATTTGGACTGCCTCAAAATGGCCAGTCGTTTCGCTACAAACTTCTTTGTAAGTCGGATTTTCTTTATGGCCACCCGTATAGCCTGATTCTACAGAAATAATACCAGGCCATTCTTCAAATGGTGTGACCATACACCAAAAACATCCACCAGCAAAAGTAGCTTTTGCATAGTTACTCATGAGATCAATCTCCTTTTTCATCTGTTTGTTTCATCATATAAGAATGTCATTCAAAAGCATAGAAAAAGGCTCTCACCCTTTTTTTACCATGGGACCTGGTGTAACTGGTGTCTTAACCGGAGCTGGAGGTGAGCTATTCTTCTGTTTTCTCGTATTTTGCAGGAAGTAGTAAAGTCCGGCTAATACGATAACGCCTCCACTCCATTGGGAAAGAGTTAGTGATTCATCCAGTATTAGAAAAGCTAACAAAGTGGCACCAACAGGTTCTCCTAAGATTGCCATTGATATCGTAGCAGCCGTAACATATTTTAGTAACCAGTTGAATAATACATGTCCAAAAACAGTTGGAACGATTGCAAGCAACAGAAAAATTCCCCACTCTTGCTCAGAATAACCAGTCATCGATATACCCAAAGTAAAATTGTAGATTCCAAATACAATGACCGCTATCAAAAATACCGAAAAACTATAAAGCGTAGCAGGAAATGTTCGAAGAAGCTTTTGGCCGATCAACATATGGGCTGCCACTACAATCGTACCTAGAATCGATAAAAGATCTCCTTGAATATGTTTTGCAGAGATGCCAATGTCTCCCCACCCAATCATAATGGCACCAAGAATGGCAACCACCATCCCTATAATCGCAGCTTTAGACGTTTTTTCCCGAAACGCTATGTATGCTCCAATCATTACAAATACAGGCTGTAGGGAAAGTAGTATCGTTGAACTTGCTACGGTAGTTAATTTCAATGATCCCATCCAAAACAAGAAATGAAGAGCTAGAAAGGTTCCTGATAAAAATAATAAGCAGATCTCATGCCAAGTTATTTTTTTCAATAAATAAACTTGTTTCCAAACAAAAGGGAACATCATGATCAGTGTAAATAATAATCGGTACATCCCTTGTACAGAGACTGGTGCATCAGACCATTTAACAAAAATGGAAGAAAACGATATTGCTACAATCCCTATTATTAAAGGTATAAATACAGGTATCTTTAAAGAATGGTTATTCAAGTTGTCACCTTTCACTTTCTAGGCATATTTATGTTATTATCAATAACTAATACTTTTATTAAACCTTTTCATACAGGAGGATATATATGAAGAAAAGATATATGATCTCCTTGTTTGTTTTGCTGTTGGTTATAAGTGCGGTTGGGTGGTATTACTATCCACAATATAAAATAAGCCAGATTAAAAAAGAATCTGTGATCGACCACAACGCTTCCTCAGATTCTAAGCAGATCACTTATCTCGATCACCTTAAAAATTCTCCAAAAACAACATTTAATCACCTTGTACTAGGCGATTCTGTTGCTGAAGGTAGAGGCTCTGAAGAAGGTGGTTTCGCCACTAAAGTAAACGATAACCTCCAGAACTTAACAGGGAAAACCTTTGTTCTTGAAAATCAAGGTGTTTCCGGGTTTACGAGTCAAGGATTATTGAATCAATTGGAGATTTCAGCCGTTCAGCAATCTGTCGAAAAAGCAGATATCATTTCAATTAATATTGGCGGTAATGACCTTGTACAAATAGCAAAAAAACAGGGCCCTCTAAAAGCGATACAAAGTTATGATGATGTTAAAACTGAGTATCAGCAAAATTTAAATGACATTTTCGAAAACATCAGGAAGCATAACCCTAATGCGATAATTGTATTAAATGAATTATATAACGTTGTAAATGCCGAACAGAAATATTACCCCGCTACTGAAAAACTTTTAAATGATTGGAATCTAATCGCCTATGAAACAGCACTTTCACACAAACCAGCTCTAGTAGTTCCTGTTAGTGATGCCCTTCAAACAGAAGATATGGATAAATGGCTTTTTGATTCCATCCATCCAAACGAAGAAGGATACGATCGAATTGCAAATAAAACCGTTACAACCTTTCAAAATCAATCTTACAAAGAAGCGCAATGAGGTACAGAAGAACTGCATAATGAAGGCAGTTCTTCTACTACCCCATTCCAATGAATGATCTCTGGTAGAAAATAAAATGTAGTGGCTTCTGTTAATTTGTTTAACACACCTTCTGGATCATACAAGATTACGGTTTTCTTATTCCCTAGAGCAATACCGAGTTCTGTATGACACCCTTTTCCTCCAGGCAAGATTACGATCGTTATGTCAGCTTCCATCACTGCTTCATATTCTTTCTTACCTATTTCAGCCAAATCCTCTTTCGTCTCAGCCCTAGCGTTTAGCGTCCAATCATAAGTCAGCTGCCATTGAAGATTCTTTTGTAAGTCATCCCCTATCCTTTTTACAAGCTCTTTATTTTGAAAACCTGAAGCCACGTAAAATTTCATTCTTATTCCCCCATTCATTTCCTTATTCCTTATGTAAAAATCATATTACAATCAGATGGAAAAGAACATAACGACTTGCATAAATTTGTGAAGATGTTAACATAGTACTTTATTGATAATTAAAATCATTGAAAGAGGGGTTGCATGTTAAAATATAGAAATATTGCGTTTATCGGTGCAGGTTCGATGGCAGAAGCAATGATATCAGGATTGATCAATAAGGCTGGAATTTCTCCTAATCGAATCATAGCCGCGAACCACAGTAATGAAAACAGAAGATTAGAACTAACCAACAGATATAACATTACAACAACTTCAGTTCGAGAACTCTCATTAACAAATACAGATGTGATTATTCTTGCGGTAAAACCAAAACAAGCGGAAGAAGTTCTTCAACAACTTAGACCCGCACTTCAAGATCACCATGTCATTTTATCCGTTCTTGCCGGAATTTCAACTACGTTTATAGAAGAGATCATCGACAGATCTTTACCTATCGTTCGCGTGATGCCTAATACTTCAAGTATGATTGGTGAATCCATCACAGGTATTAGTGCCGGAAAGTTTGTGAAGAATGAAGATTTGGATTTAGCTCAAGAATTATCGAAAGCAATCGGTAAAGTGAAAATCATTTCCGAAGAACAGATGGATGTTTTCACTGGATTAGCCGGTAGTGGACCAGCATATTTTTATTATCTACTTGAACACATGGAAGATGTTGCTGTTGAAAACGGACTCGATCGTGAACTAGCTCGCGACATTGCTGCGCAAACACTTTATGGTGCTAGTAAGATGGTTATGGAATCTAATGATTCTCCTTCTGAACTCAGAAAGAAAGTAACTTCACCCAACGGTACGACAGCTGCAGGTCTCGAAGCACTTGCAGAGAATGGCGGTGGAGTCGCCATTGAAAAAGCAGTGGAACATGCTGCAAAACGATCTAAATCTCTCAGGAAAGAATTTGAAAAAGTCCCAGTTATGTAAATAAACTTTGAAAAGGAGCTGTCCTAATTGTGACAGCTTCTTTTTTTGTTTAGGGGCATCTTTTATTATTATAAATTATATATAACGCTAACGGTACGTGAAATTATTGTAGGTCGAAAATATCTCTTTATCACTCGATTTCAGTGAATCCTAAATCAAACAAAGAAACCGCTATTACTTGATAGCCTTTCTTATTGGGATGGATCGTATCAAAACATACTAGCTCACTTTCTCTACCCACAAACACACTATATAGATCAGCTACTTTTACATAAGGCATCTTCTCATAACTTTTGATCAATTCGTTAAACATGTTGACCCATTGCATAGCTTTACTCCATTTAAAATACGGGTTATATAGCGTGCATATTCGAATGATAAACGGATCAGTTGAATTTCGTTTTATTTTATAGATTTTCTTAAAGATTCTGTTCAGATTTTTTTTGCATTTTTCAAGTGCGTGGTAGATCAAATCTTCTTCTTTCGTAAACATATATTTAAAAGCCGCTTGTATGAGATCGTTGCCGCCTGCTGTAATCAAAATGATTTTTGAATCCTTAATCGACCGCTTGATCTCTTTATCTTGTAAGGAATTTAATATTTCTTCGGACGTTGTTCCCGTGACTGCAAAGTTATTCACTAAGATTTGCTTATCAAATGTGGTTTGTGTAAAGTTTACATACCTTCCAACATATCCTTTACCGAACACTGGTGCCCCTACTCCAACAGTTAAGGAATCACCAATCGCGGTTAACAACCATTCATATGAAGTATGATCATCAGACATAAATCCCTTATCCTCCTTTTCGAAGCACACATTTTTATTATTAAAATATGATGTGTTTTAAATTTGGACAGGGCGTTTTCATCACTTCCACGAAAGGGTTATGTCCCTTTTTCATTCGTTGAATATATATATATAGAAACTATTATGAGGTGATTTTTTTTGAAAGAGAAATCTGTAAGAATGTTCCCATATGGCGGATACGACCCTTTTACTACACCTACTGCAAAGGGATATGCAAATAGCCAAACGGTACCCGGCAGACCGCCATACGCTCCTGCAGCTCAAGCTCCAGCTATGCCACAACAGCAATATTCACAAGGATTCACTCAACAGCCTTTCATGCCGTATATGATGCCAATGATGCCCCCTGGTGGGATGCCACATCCTATGATGCAAGGTATGCCTTTTCAGCAGCAGCAAACGCAAGGCAGTCAAAGTTCGATGGGCATGATGCCAAACAATCAAGGATCCGGACTAAACTTTGGAAAAATGATGGGCGGAGCTAATCAAGTTATGGGCCTAGCACAGCAAATGGGTAACATCCTTTCCTTTTTTAAATAGAAGCCTTAATCAAAGGTTTCTATTTTTTTTTGAGCAACTGATAAAACCGGTTAACTAGAAACACAGATTCTATTTTGTGAAGACCAGACCAATACGCCATCCAAGTGGATGGTGAACGTCTATCGACTAACTTCATCATCTTTATCACGTACTCTTCATCATCAAACCAATCTGAGAAAGGATGGGGTCCATGAAATGTATGCTTCCATACATCCAGAAGAAATGGACTATATATTTTTTTCGTTTTTTTCGTTTTAAAAAAAGAGAGCTTTTCTTTAGGGAATTTATCAGGAGGAGAATAATAAGCTGTAAAGCTATCGTGATCATAATCACATCGTGATCCCGTATGAGAAAATGTATTCGCAAATCTGTGTATCTTCGTTAAAAATTGTGGCTGAAATAATGCGGAATATAAATTCTGCCCTAACCGAATTCTTTCGTCCAGATTTTTAAAATGGTTCATGTTTCTTCCTATCGAACGTTTCAAAGGCCATGTAGGAAACAAGATTTGAGAAAGCTTCAGCCATTCTTGAAGTCGATATGTGATCGATTCTAATAATTGTTTATACTCCTTTGTTTGAACAAGCGCTTTTTCTATATGACTCTGTTCATTAATAATTTGTGCGACAGGTAATAAAAAACTCCGATCTTCTCGCCGAAAATAAACCTCCCAAACTCCTTCTATAAATGGCGAAACATTAAAATGATGACTTAGATGAAACAAAGATATCCCCGTTTTTTTACTTTCTTCATACAAAAGCAATTGAGGGTAAGCATCCTCGAAAATCAAACTGTTTCCTTTCTCAAGCATATCGTATAATTTCTCTACAAACGTCTCCTGAAGAATATGTGGTAAGTACTCACCTTTTAGATCACTCATAAAATATCCAGCATTTCTTGAGACCATATGTGCCAAGAATGACCATGTGATCTCAGGATGTTGGTTATAAAAAGCTAAATAGGCTGCAGTACGCGTAATGTTATTCTTGTTGTTGCGTTTTGTCTCCGACCTGATTCTTTGAACTAATTCTTTATTATGGCTTTGAACATTTATCTTAACGCCATCACTTCTTCTTTTTATTCTCTTCCACTCATCTTGGAGTAAGGTCTTCTGAACTTCACTTAGTTCCCAAACTACTTTTTCTCTATGAAAAAAAGGAATAGCGTTTAAAACCATTTCAAACGGGAGAAGTGTTAATTTTGTAAATAGACGTTTAGAAGTTATCAATCTTAACACCCTCCTTTTCTAACAATGTATGAAATAAAGCAACGAAAAACACCCTTTCCATTACAAGGGTGTTTGTTCATTAGCTAAATTATTTTATTGCGACGCCACCCGATAATAAAAACTTCATGGCCTCTTCAGGTTTTATATCAAGAACTTTGATCTTGTTCTTTGGGACTAAAAAAGTAAAGCCGGCAATCTGAAACGTTTGAGGGATGTACACCGCAACGTGATCTGCTAACTCGTCACTTAAACTACATACATCTTCAGTCGTAACAAAACCAACACTTTTTAAGTTCAGTTCAGGATATTCGATCAGTACAACTTTGGAGAAAGATCTTTTCTCGCCAAACAGAGAATGGATCGTATCTTTTATTACAGAATAAATCGTCTTCACAAATGGTGTCTTCTCTAGTAAACGATCAATGAGACTAAATATTTTTCCTGATACATATTGCGTAGACATCCAGCCTAAGACCGTGATCAGTACGAGCGTTGTGATGAGTCCGATCCCAGGAATATAGTCTTCTTTTAAAACATCTTTTAATAAGTTCCCAAGGATGCTATCTAAGAATCCAAAGATCTTATAAACCATATAAACCGCTAACACGATCGGAAGGATGGTCAAGAGTCCATTAATAAAGTATTTGAGTATTTTTTTCATGTTTTCCCCTACAATTAAGACTAGTTAACGACAGAAGTATTCTTTTTGATCTGTTTTTTAAAGTGGTCTTGTAGTATTTGAGTAACAGGACCAATAACGTATGATTGTTTCTCTGAGCCTATAAGTTTTGTGACAGGTGTCACTTCCATCGTTGTACTTGTAATGAACACTTCGTCTGCCTTTAAAAGTTCCTCTACAGAAAAGGCTTCTTCTATAACGGAGATCCCATTTTCTTGTGCTAATTTAATGACGATCTGTCTCGTGATACCATTTAAGATCAAATTGGTACTCGGATGTGTTTTCAATGTTCCATTTTTTACGATGAAAACGTTGGAAGAAGATCCTTCAGTTACCGTTCCATCTCTGTGCTGAACCGCTTCTTGACAGTCAAAATCTGCAGCTTTCCGTTTTGCCATCACGTTACCAAGAAGGTTTAAGCTCTTAATATCGCATCGTAGCCAACGAATATCTTCTGTTAGATACGTGCTGATTCCGTTCGCTTGAGATTCAGCGATGTTTTCAAGTGAAACGGATTTTGCAAAACCTGTAACAACGCTTTGCATATTTCTTTCATATAGATGATTTCTTGGTGCTACTCCACGCGTCATCTGAATATAGACCATTCCATTTTCGATGTTGTTCTTACTGATCAGTTCATCTGTAAGGTTTTTAAACGTAGAAACATCATACGGCATCGCAAGTTCTAGTTTCTCTGCACTTTGTTCAAACCTCGCAAAATGCTCTTTAAACGCAAAAGGTTTTTTGTCATAAACAAACACCACTTCATAAATCCCATCTCCGAAATGGTAGCCTCTGTCTTCTGGATCAACTGGAATTGATCCGTCTTTAATAATTTGATCATGATACAAAACGTATGAATTTTCCATGATTTTACCACCCCATCTACATAATATGTATACAATTGAGCTTTCATCTACTTTAAATGAAAAAGAGAATGCCTTCAAGAGTCACTTTGATCATTGAAGCTTTTGAGTGTAGATGATTATCATTTCAGGTTTCTCCCTTTCCATGGGGAAGACGAAGTACCAACAATCATACAAAAAACCGCTCTTTATAAGCGGTTTCTTTCTATTATTGCTTTACCGTTTTGACGACTTTATGATTTTCTACTGTTACTATATATAGTTCTTTGTCCATTTCGATCAGAAAATCATTATCATATTGTTCTTTTAATTCTTCTTCAATCTTAAAAGGTTTCTTAAAATGCTCGTCGATAACATTTAATTTATCTTTTCTTTCGTTCTCACGATTGATGGTATCATATACAAAATATGCTAAAAATATGACACCTAATGAGATGATGATCTTCGCCGTTTTACTCAAAGTTATGTATCCCCTTCCCCTTTATTCCAAGAACAAGTATAACCTAAAAAAGACAAAACAAAAACACCTGGTTTTCCAGGTGTTCTCTGCATTACTTCCACCATGTATCATGGATGGAAGCAGGATGATTTCTCTTATGCATGGTTTGAAGATATCTCTTTTCAATTTTTTCTTTAGATTCTAAAGACACTTCTTTACCCTCTAGATAATCATCAATTTCTTCATAAGTTACCCCAAGTGCTGTTTCATCAGGAATCAACGGCTTGTCATCTTCAAGGTCAGCTGTCGGGACTTTTAAATAGATGCGTTCTTCTGCACCTAGTTCTTTTAGCAACTCTCTTCCTTGTCTTTTATTTAATCCGTATAGTGGAACGATGTCACATGCTCCATCACCATGTTTTGTAAAGAAGCCGGTTATCGCCTCTGCTGCATGATCTGTACCGATAACCAAACATTGATAAGCACCTGCAATGTCGTATTGTACTTTCATTCTTTCACGGGCTTTCGTGTTCCCCTTGAGAAAGTGAGAAAGTTCTTTTTCGGTCGCCTTCATAAACGCACTTACAGATGCGTCAACTGCTGGTTTAATATCTACTGTTAAAGATACATCTGGCCCAATGAATGTAAGAGCACGCTGAGCATCTTCTTCATCTTTTTGAACACCATACGGAAGCCTAACTGCAACAAATGTATATTTTTCTCCTGTTTCTTCTCTAAGCTCGTTCATGGCAATCTGAGCTAATTTTCCGGCGAGACTTGAGTCTTGTCCACCACTGATGCCGAGGACATACCCCTTCGCACCCGATTTTTTTACGTAATCTTTTAAAAATTGAATTCTTGATGTAACCTCTTCTTTCGCATTAATTTTAGGTTCTACTTTCAACTCTGTAATAATCTGTTTTTGAAGTTCCAATTCTATCGCCACCTTTTGGTCTATATTTTCTCTTTCCACTGTCTATCCATTTTTAATCAAACTTATAATCTTTTTCTAATGAATACAAACATTCCAATGAACGTTTTGCCCATGGGCTATCGTCCTCTTTCAGTTCCTTTATGTATTGATCTAAGGCTTGTTTTAGAGATTCTTTGTACGGGAGAAGTTCACCATCAAAGTTTTTTACCGTATGTACGGGCACCCATGTTTTTTCCTTGTAACTTAGAGCTCTTCTTTCCTGAAAAAATGGGACTTCTGCTTGTTTAGGATTATGAAGATCACCTTGCCAAGGGTGTTTTTTTACTGCAAGCACTTCAAACAACACCATTTGATTCCGCTCTTCTCCCGCTTTCCCAATATATTGCCCCGTTTTATAACTTGCGATAACAAGATTATCGATGGTCATCTTTTTATTGTCTCCTTTATCGCCTGAATTTCATTAGACACGACAAAGGCAAGGTCATCGTTACCAAACATCGATAAAACTTGAAGTACGGTATCATGAGGGATGTGCTCTGCTTCTTCGATTGAAACCGTTTGTTCGAGCATATGCATCACATAGTCATTATTACTTTGGTCTGGGTACGCTTTAAGATAGACCGTTTTAGGATCGAGCTTATTATTTACACACCATTGAGCATAGATGATGATCATCATACCTTCATCTTTTTGATAATTACTTATCACTTGTTTAGAAATATCGTTAGCTTTATTATTCAACTCTATCACCTCTTTAACACTCTATTATCTGTTTTTGCATCCGTTTTGTTTTCCATGTTTGATATAAAAGTTATGACTATATACCGTTAACTTTAAAACAGGAAAATAAAAAAAGCCAGTATAATCACTGGCTTTATAGCTTAAACGGTTTGTTGTTCTTTTTGTTCCGTCTCATAACGGTTGCGCGGGTGATCTAAACATTCTTTCGAACAAGAACGCTTATGTTTCACTTCACACTCCGTACAGCAAACATGTTGTTTATTACATTCTGGGTTTGCGCAGTTCACATAACGGTCTTCTGTTTTTCCGCAATAATAACATGTAGCGATCACTACATCTTCTTCTGTACGGTTTACAGGAACTGAGATACGTTCGTCAAACACGTAAAGTTTACCGTCCCAAAGCTTACCTTGAACTTCTTCGTCTTTACCGTACGTTACGATCCCGCCCTCAAGCTGTGATACATCTTGAAACCCTTCTTGTAGAAGAAAGCCTGAGAACTTTTCACAGCGGATACCGCCGGTACAATATGTTAAAACTTTTTTATCTTTAAACTGGCTGATGTTTTCGCGTACCCATTTCGGAAAATCTCTTGATGCTTTTACATCTGGACGGATTGCACCGCGAAAATGACCGATCTCATATTCATAGTCGTTACGACCATCGATTACGATTACATCATCGTCTTGCAGCGCTTCGTAAAATTCTTTTGGAGATAAACGTTTACCTGACAATTGATTCGGATCAACATCATCTTCAAAGCGCCAAGTTACGAGCTCTTTTTTATGACGAACAAACATCTTTTTAAATGCATGTTCTTCAACCTCATCTATTTTAAAAACAATATCTTCAAATCGCGGATCTGATTTTAGATGATCCATGTAGATCTGAGTCTGTTCATACGTTCCTGACACGGTTCCATTGATTCCCTCAGGAGCAACGATTATCCTGCCTAGAAGACCTAAATCTTTACAAAACTTTAGATGCTCGTCTTTGTAGCTCTCTGGATCATCGATCGGAACATACTTGTAATACAAGAGTACTCTCATTTTTTCTGACACAATTAATCACCAACCTGCAACGTTAGTTTATTTTTGTGACGCCAAATAAAAAACCACCGGTCCCAATTGCCTTCCCCGTGGTGAGTACCGGTCTAACCGATATTCTTAGTTATTCAATTGGAAGTGGCGCGCCCACCAGGATTCGAACCCAGAATACGAGAGCCGAAATCTCGTGTGATATCCATTTCACTATAGGCGCTAATTACGTCACGAATAATATCATAAGCTTTTTTTGAGAATAATACAAGTGTTATTTACATGAAATCCATAAGCTAACCTTAATTTACCAAATGAAGTGAATCTAAGTTTTCTTCAACACTCTCATAGACGGTGATAACGGGTTCTTCAGGATGCCATTTAAACACACCTTTTTCTCCATTTAGGATAGCTGGAAAGTGGAGCGTCGATGAGAAGGCATCTTCAAACCAAACTCCATGAGACAAAATATTTGAAATGAACATTTCAGCTTCAAGCTCCATAAATTGAATTCTTTTTTCCCAAGCCGCTTTTTCCTCAGCATTCAATTGAGGCTCGACCTGCTGAAAGGATTCATACCACAAGTCAAACTCTCTTTGTAGATTATGTAGTGAATCAAACTCTTTTGAGAGGACCGGAAGCAATTGATTAGCTTCTTCTAATGTATAACGCTTCATTACATCGTTCTCCTTCATCTTCTTGTTCGTATTATAACAAAAGAGAAATACTTTGCACACAAAAATGACAAGAAGAAAACCTTTTGGGTTCACCAAAAGGTTAAACGGTAACACATATATCTTTCTTTGGATTCTTTAAGTCTAAATAAAAATCCCTGACTGTTTCATCTTCAAGAAGTTCTGGAAAATCTCTTCGATATTCTGAACTGATTAAGATTTGCTCAACAAGATCTACAGATCCTCTTCTAAGCAGAAGCCTTAATGTCAACCATTTATCCCGTTTTGATTTAAGGTGGAACTTCGTAATAAACAACATGATTCTATCTCCGCTTGAGAACGTTTTTTCCTTTTCTTTTCGTAAATTAATTTGAGATACCGTTTTCATAGAGAACACCCTCCCTTTAATTTGCGAGCTCTTAATACCATTATTATTCAGTTTTTTCTGAAATATACTTGTCCATCCTAGAAATCTAGTTTTTTGTGGACGGGTATTAATAGAAAAGCCAGCATTTGCCTCATCAATCTTAATTTGATTAAATATGTGTATAAGCAATTAACTAGGAGCTGTGTTTAATGAAAAAAAATCAAAATGAATTCGTGCTCAGCAATTTCCATTCTATCCTGACTGAATCAGAAACGTGGAAGATCGGAGGATTTCCTCTTCCAGATGGATCCTTCCATGAATTTAGAGAGCCTGAGGCAGTGGTTATCGTTCGTAATGACGAGCTATATGTTAGAGTAAATCCATTCACTAAATCCCACCCTTCTGTTCAGTTCTTAGATAATGCAAAACACATGTATTATTCAAATGAACCGATCAAAGTGCCACAAGACGGAACCGTTTCTTTTCAATGGAAAATGCGTTCACGTCCGATCGGAACAAATGCGAATGATCTGTATGACGGTTTTGTTTCTGTAAACTTATTGGACTTTACTACTGGAGCTGCATTAGATTTCTTTGCAGGAAACGATCAATACGCAAGCGTCTATGCTGTGCTTCCATTCCCAGGAGTGTCAGTACCTGAAACAGAAAAACGAGATACTTTTGTATCTTTAAAGAAGAACAAGAATTCAATCAAAGAGAATGGAACGATTATCAGATCTCCTATAACCGATCAGCTGATGAAGTAAAGTTTTTAGTGAACGGACATATCGTTCGAACAGAAAAAGATGTGCCGATCAAGTTTAATGAGTTCACCGTAGCGTTAGGACTTATGACCGAGAAAGACTTATCACCTGATGGAAGTACTTCACTTCATGGTCAAGGGATTATCGGTGAATGGTCTCCAATGAAAGTATCTTTCAGTGAATAATACAAAAATCGGCTTAAAACCTTAAAGGGCTGCATGATGCGGGCCTTTTTTTATTTATTCTATAAATACTTTGAAAATTCCTTTTTTTGCGACAGTTTTATATAATAAGTAATGAGTAAATAAGAGAGGAAGCGGCATAATGTCACAAAATATCGTGTTAGATTTAAATGAGATCACACTTGAAAAAATACAGCATCATTATGAGAACGGTGATCTAACATCTCGTGAACTTGTAACTTTTTATCTAGATCGTATTTCTACATACGATAAACAAGGACCAAAGATCAACTCTGTTTTAGAAATCAACCCCGATGCTTTGTTCATTGCAAAAAGTCTCGATATTGAAAGACAGAACGGAAATGTTAGAGGACCCCTACACGGAGTGCCCATCCTCATAAAAGATAATATCGACACCTCTGATCAGATGCATACGAGTGCTGGATCTTTGGCTTTAGAAAACCATTATGCCAAAAGTGATGCTTTTCTCGTTAAGAAATTGAGAGATGCAGGTGCAGTCATCATCGGAAAAGCAAATATGACGGAGTGGGCGAACTTTATGGCATACAATATGCCAAACGGCTTTAGTTCAAGAGGAGGTCAAGTATTGAATCCATACGGACCTGGAGTGTTAGATGTAAGTGGATCTAGTTCTGGCTCAGCGGCAGCGGTAGCAAGTAATTTTGCAACTCTAAGCATAGGAACTGAAACCTCAGGCTCAATCCTATGTCCCGCTGGAAATAATAACATCGTAGGAATTAAACCCACTGTTGGCTTAGTCTCTCGATCCGGTATCATTCCCATTTCAATTAGTCAAGATACTGCAGGTCCTATGGCACGCAATGTTAAAGATGCTGCGATCCTCTTAGAAGCAATCCAGGGTAATGACCCACTAGATCCTGCAACATTAGCCGCTCCAAACGAGATGAGATATATAGAAGGGCTAGAACAAGCCACGCTGAAAGGAAAACGATTCGGGGTATCGTACGAATTTTGTATAAAGCATTTAAATCATACACAAAGATCAGTCTTCGATGAAGCATTAAAGCTCATAGAGGATGAAGGTGGAGAAATCATATATTTGGAACAGATCTCTCCTTTAGAGAAAAAGGAATCTGATTATAAGGTCCTCTTACACGAATTCAAGTCTGGACTAAACCATTACTTACGTACCGTTTCCACAGATATTAAGATCTCCTCTTTATCAGATGTTATAAATTTTAATGAACAAAATAAAGAAAGATGTTTAAAGCACAATCAAGAGCTTTTGATAGAAAGTAACGCGACTGACGGAACTTTAACAAGTCCAGAATACCTTAAAGCGAAATTAAACGATCTTGAGATGACACAGAAAAAAGGAATAGATCTTGTCATAGAAGAGAACAACTTGACTGCCATAATCAGTCCAAATGATGTCTGGTACGGTATTCCCGCAAAAGCAGGATACCCTTCTATATCTGTTCCCTCAGGGTTTGATGATGATGGCATGCCGTTGAGCGTAATTTTTACCGGAGAGGCATACTCCGAGAAAAAACTGATACAAGCCGCTTATGTTTTTGAACAGATTTCGCAAAAGAGAGTTCCTGTAGTATTTCAATAGAATTTATTTGAAAGCAGTTGATTTCCCTTTTCAGATACTCGCTTTTAGCGGGATAGACGGTAAGCCGCATTTTTTCGTTCACTTTGAGTGTCTCACCTATCTACTTGCAGTGACTAACCCCTCAAGATCAAAGAGTTACATCGACCATTAAGGCAAAGAAGCATTTATAAAAACACAAAGGATGAGCCTTCTTTTAGGGGCTCATCCTTCTATCATTAGTTCTTTTTTTCATCAGTTATAGCCATACATTCTATTATCCTACTACTCGTCTTAATGCTGAGATTGCATGTTCGATATCTTCATCACTAACATCATAATGCGTTGTTAATCGGATCTGTCCTTCGCCGAACGATACGGCAAGAACTCCCTCTTGCTTTAATCTCTCTAAAAACTCTTCATTCTTTTGTTTCGTATTTTCAATATTTATGATGACAATATTTGTATCCGGTTTATTGACTAGTGCTAACCCGTTCATACCTTCGATCGCTTCTGCTAGCTTTTGCGCTTTATCATGATCTTCAGCTAATCGGTCTACCATCTTTGTTAACGAAATGATACCACTTGCCGCCAAAAAACCAGCTTGTCTCATTCCTCCGCCTAAACGTTTTCTCCATTTTCGGGCTTTTTGAATAAACTTTTTGTCTCCTGCAAGAATGGAACCTACTGGTGAACCTAATCCTTTTGATAAACAGATTTGTACAGAATCACAGTATTGGGTATAATCTGACACATTCTTATAGGTTGCTACAGCTGCATTAAATAATCTCGCTCCATCGATATGGACAGGAATTCCTGCCTCTTGTGCCACATCATATATCTTTTTCAAATTATCTAATGAAACGACAGATCCTCCAGAACGGTTATGTGTATTCTCAAGACAGATCAACGTTGTATCTGGAAAATGAATATCTTCAGAACGAATCGCTTGTTTGACTAAAGCTGGATCCATCACTCCCCGTACACCTTCAATCACTCTTGGTTGAACACCTGCTAATGCTGAGATAGCAGCTCCTTCATAAAAAAAGATATGAGACTCTGATTCGACGATGATCTCATCACCAGGTGAACATTGAGCCAGCACCGCCAATTGATTTCCCTGTGTTCCGCTTGTTACAAACAGAGCAGCCTCTTTTCCTGTTATCTCAGCAGCCATCTCTTCAAGTTTGTTTATGGTCGGATCTTCTCCATATACGTCATCACCAACAGAAGCACTATAGATGGCGTCTCTCATTTCTTTAGTAGGTTGCGTTAGCGTATCACTTCTAAGATCAATCATGTTCCACCTCGTCCGATTTTTTTCATTGCATAATCTCTCTATAATTCAATCACACCATATAAAAAACTGGCATTTCGTTTTATGACGGAAAACCCTAAGTCATTAAACTTCGTACTTGTTTTGTTGTCTTTCATCACAACTCGTTTTGAAGCTACTCTTTCTGCTTCTTTAATGGATGCTTCAGTTAGTTCACTATAATCGGCACTGCTCTTTAACCCTTGAATGCCAGGTGATGAGATCGTTGATTCGAACATCGGATCAAAATAAACCACATCAAAGCTGTTATCGTGCTGTTTCTTTAGAAATTCATAATGATCTTCATAGACCACTTCAATTCTTCTCATCGATTCATTCATCTCTTCAAAGTTAGAATCCCACACTTGAAGACCACTCTTCACGACAAACGATATGGCTCTGCTGCTTTCTACTCCGATTATAGATCCTGATCTTCCTGCTACTAAACTCGCAACGATTGCATCAGAGGCTAATCCTAGCGTACAGTCTAAAATCTTCATCCCCTCTTTGAGTTGAGTCGCTTCTATAAAAGCATCTTTTTCTCCTCTAAGAATCTGTTTAACACGAAACATGGAAGAATTGGGATGGAAAAAGAAAGGTGTGCTTCCGTCTTTTGGATGATAGGAGAGTTTGTCCACTCCGATCATAAGAACATGGTCATTATAAGTACTTATCATCGAAGAGATGGAACGGTTCTCTCTCTCCACAAAAGTACCGTCTATCGAGACGGCAACTTCTTGTGCTTTGTTTCTTAATCGTGTTGCATTCTTTCCAGCTGTCGTAATGATCATTGTTTTCACCTATCTGTTTTATTATGGACAATACCTTTAGTGATCGGCCTTATACAAACCTGCTAGTAGGATTACGTATCATTTGCATATCTCATAGAACAAACCTAAAATATGGGAAGATAGATGTATGAGGAGGCTCCAATAATGAAAAAGGGTTTATCGTTTCAAACCTTAGGAAAATTTACATACCGTTTCCGTAAGCTTATTATAACATTTTGGGTTCTAACTACCATTCTCTTAGGCTTTTTTGCTGTCAAACTCCCTTCGATCTTAAGCGGCAGCGGGTTTGAAATGGATGGATCTTTTTCAAAAGTAGAAAACATTCTTCAAGATAAATTTGATCAGCCAAAATCCTCTGTGATGCTAGTCTTTGATTCTAAAACACACGCTCCTGAAGACGATGAGTATAAGGCATTTGTTATGGACACGATCGAAAAGATGGACGGAGTCGACGATGTAGTAGACATCCAAAGTCCTTATGAGGTTCCAGAAAGAACGATAAAAGATAACGTTTCTTTTGCATCAGTTCAATTCGATAAGAGTTTTGGAGATCTTAAAAAGTCGATCGATCAAATCCGAGAGAGAATGCCTGACGAAAAAGAAATTTCGGTTTCGTTAACTGGCGGACCTGTGATCGCAGAGGATATGAACACTGCCAGTCAGCATGATCTTGCAAGAGCAGAGGCCATAGGGATACCTGCTGCTCTAATAATTCTTCTTCTCGCCTTCGGGGGATTGATCGCAGCAGGCTTACCGATCATAGTCGGTTTAATCTCGGTTGCAAGTTCACTTGGTCTTCTTTATTTTTACGGACAAACAACGAATGTGAGCATCTTCTTACTCAATGTTGTTCCTATGATCGGACTTGCATTAGGAATTGATTTCGCTCTTCTTCTCGTCAACCGCTTTCGTGAGGAGCTTCATCGTGGTGTTGAGAAAGCTACCATCATTTCTGTACAAACAGCTGGTCGTTCAATCGCGTTCTCAGGTCTATGTGTTTTCTTAGGACTATCTGGGATGCTTTTGATCGATATTGATATTTTCAAGACCGTTGCCATAGGAGGCATGGTCGTTGTAGTCCTCTCTGTTTTGAATGCCATAACATTCTTACCAGCTATGTTAGCCGTCCTCGGACAGAGAGTGAACGCTTTGAAATTGTTTAAGACAAAAGAGAACAATAGATCGGTTTGGCATAGCTTTGCAGCATTCGTGATGAAACGCCCTATAATAATGGCTGTAATCGCGGCTCTTGTTTTAGGCTTATCTGTTACACCTGTGAAAGATATGAAGCTATCCATACCGGAAGCTGACGCACTTCCACCGGATTATGAATCGAGACTCGCATTTGAGAAGTTTGAAAAAACATTCGGTGAAGATGAGTTATATCCTGTAACAATCGTTGCCGAATCTAAAAATTCTTTTCTCAAAGATGAAGATTCTCTCTTAGCTCTTGAACAACTAACAGAAGATCTTCAAAACGAAAAAGAAGTAAATAAAACAGAATCTATTTTTACCTACACCAACCAGCTAACTGGTTCAGAACTCTTTCAAGCACTGCAGACCGATCAAGGAAAACAGCAGTTCTCTCCTGTTCTGAAACCTTTTATCAATGACGATACTGCTGTAATTAAAGCTTATCTATCAGTAGATGTGACAGGTGATAAGGCGAAACAGTTCGTCAAAAAATGGGAAAAAGAACATGAAGGACTGTCCATCACTATAGGTGGCGTTACGAAGTTTAATCAAGAAATTTTCGATGAGATCATCGAAAAGGCTCCATACGGCTTAGCTATCGTTCTTATAACAACACTCTTCATTCTCATGATCGCATTCCGTTCTGTATTTATTCCGGTAAAAGCGATCTTTATGAACATGCTGAGTTTGTCCGCTACTTTTGGAATCCTCGTTTGGATCTTCCAAAGCGGTGTCATCATGGAACCTGTTGATATTGGATTGATGATTCCCGTTTTTACTTTTGGAATCGTTTTTGGACTTAGTATGGACTACGAAGTCTTCTTGATCTCTAGGATTCAAGAGATATACGAAGAGATTGGTGATAATGATCGTGCTACTCTACTTGGATTAACTTCTACATCTAAGATCATTACATCTGCCGCAGCGATCATGATTGTAATCACAGGCTCATTTGCTTTCACAAACGTCATGCCTGTCAAGCAGATTGGTATCGCTATTGCTCTTGCCATATTTATCGATGCCACGATCGTAAGGATGATCTTCGTTCCGTCTCTCATGAAACTGCTTGGAGACTGGAACTGGTGGATGCCTTTCATAAAAAGAAAAGAGAAGAATCGAAGCGGCGCCCTTTCTTAAGGGAGGCCGTTTTTTTAAAGTAATTGTGGGAAAACGAAACATTATATCCTATAATAAATAATAGCTAGTCTCATCATTAAGGGGTGTTCATATGTTTGAAATCATTATTATTCTTTTACTTTCTTATTTACTTGGCTCGATCCCCTTTGCACTATTAGTTGGAAAAATAGGATATGGCATTGACATCAGAGAACATGGAAGCGGTAACTTAGGCGGTACGAACACATTTAGAACTTTAGGAAAAATAGCCGGTTTTATTGTTTCAGCAGCAGATGTTTTAAAAGGAACGTTAGCTGCAAGCTTACCCATATTATTGGATGTTGATCTTCATCCACTCATTGCAGGAGTTCCCGCTGTAATTGGGCATTGTTATCCGGTTTTCGCAAGATTTAAAGGCGGCAAAGCTGTTGCTACATCTGGCGGTGTACTATTATTCGCTCAACCATTATTGTTTGTACTCGTCTTGTTCACATTCTTTTTGACACTATACATAAGTAAATACGTTTCACTGTCGTCTATCATGGCTGGAGTCGGCTCAGTAGTTCTTAGCTTTTTCATAGCTGGTGATTGGCTGACAACGTATATTTTGATCGGATTTACTTTGCTTTTAATCTATAGACATAGACAAAATATTGTAAGGATCGCTAAAAAAACAGAGCCTAAAGTGAAATGGATTTAAGGATCGTTCTTTTTTAAGAGCGGTTCTTTTTTTTGACCTTAAATCCTTTACTTTTTTTAAAAGGACAAGTAATCATATTGCCCTTTTTTCAAGATGTTTTTTTATAAAAATCGAAAAATAGGCTCTTCTCCTAAAAAAGTACAGGCGATTTCACTAAAAACTCCGCATTTGTCCGTGTCCGTTTAGTTGATTCGGTCATATGGTGTAATGTGACGTTGACCTAGACTTAAATATTTGGAGGGACTGAAATGGAAAATAAAAAAATGAATATGCCTTATGGTGACAATATGAACATTAACATGAAGCCGGTAGCAAACATGCCGATTCATCATGGTGAATATGGTGGAGGCTATGGTGGCTATGGACACGGTTGCGGCTTTTTAATCATTGTTGTCCTATTCATCCTGTTGATCATTATCGGTGCTACTGCGTTTCATTGTAAAGAAGAAGAACATGACTGTGACGAATCTTCATCTTCTTCATCATCTTCATCATCTTCATCTCATTAAGTCATCATATTCTAAAAAAGAAAGAGAGAAGCAGATCAGCTTCTCTCTTTCTTAATAACCAAGAATTCATAATTCTAGGCGTAGCGAATTAACAATGCGCATCATAAGCTCCAAGAAGATTCTCAAGAATCTCTTCAGGAGCATGGTTCTCAATGTTATGACGATGGATAAAATGAACGACTTTTCCGTCCTTTAAAACAGCCATCGAAGGAGAAGATGGTGGGATCTCCCCAAAGAATTCTCTCATTTGAGCTGTCGCTTCTTTATCTTGACCAGCAAAAACCGTTACAAACTGGTCAGGTTTTACGGAATGGTTAAGAGATGCAACAGCGACCGGACGAGCAAGACCAGCAGCACAACCACAGACCGAGTTGATCACAACAAGTGCTGTACCTTCTGACTCCTGCATGAAATAATTAACTTCTTCCGGTGTTTTTAATTCTTCAAAACCAGCACGCGTCAGTTCGTCTCTCATCGGCTGAGCCATCTGTTTCATATATTCTTCATAAGCATTCATAATCTATTCCTCCTGAAAACGATTCATTTACATACCATGTTATTATAACGTATACAGACTAACTTTTTAAATTGTTTTACTTATCTCGTGTATCCTCTTGTTCTCTATAATTTTTACGGATTCATTGTTGGTTTCAAAAGCGGCTCTTATCATAGCTTTTGCAACTGAACTGGATTCTACCGGCTCGTATTTACTAGGGTAGATGAATGGAAGTACTTTATAAAGTTTTTCGGCCAATCTTTCTCCGAACCTGAATTCCTCTCGATCTCCGAGCAATAGTGAAGGTCTCACAATCGTCAAAGATGGTAATCTCATTGAAATCAACTGAGACTCCATATTCCCCTTTACACGATTATAAAAAAATGTGGACTTTTCATGAGCACCCATAGCCGAAATAACAGAAACATGTTGTATATTTAACTTGTGAGCTAGTTTTCCTAATTTTACCGGAATATGTAGATCTACGTCTTCAAAGGCTTTTTTTGACTTTACTTTATTCATCGTCGTACCTATACAGATGAACATAACATCCGCATATGTTCGTTCTATGCTGTAATCAGATGAAGTAAAATCAAATATCACCTCTTTAATCTTATCATGTTTTATTCCCGATGACTTTCTAACTAGCAAGATGATCTCTTTACACTGTGGATCAGTCAATAATTGCTTTACCACTTCTTGTCCTACTAATCCGCTTGAGCCTGCAACAATAACTGTTTTTAAATTCATGTGTTACGGTCCTTTCTCTTACTAGTAAACTTATCTAATCTTGAGCTGAGGTGTATATGGATGAACCATACTTATTTTATCACCGGTTACCCAGGATTTATAGCTTCAAAGCTTGTAAGTGCTCTTCAAAACGAATATCCCTCTTCTACCATTTATTTATTGATCTTAAAGCATGAGCGAGAAATCGCAGAAAAAAAATTAAGATCACGTACCGGAAACGTTCATCTAGTCGAAGGAGATATTACAAAACAAGAACTCGGCCTATCTCCTCAAACGATTGAAGATCTATATGAACGTGTTACACATTGTGTACATCTTGCAGCTCTTTATGATCTCACTGTTGCTTTTGAACCAGCATATCAATGCAATGTGGTCGGTACTAAAAACGTTTTAACGTTTGTAGAAAAATGTGCGAACATACAGCGCTTTTGTTATTTCAGTACAGCTTATGTTTCTGGAGATAAAAAAGGATTGATCATGGAAAACGACTTAAGTATGCCTAGTGGATTTCGTAATTATTATGAACAGACCAAACACGAGGCAGAAAAGAAAGTCCGTGAAAAGATGCATGAACTTCCGATCACGATCATACGACCTGGTATCATTGTGGGTGACTCTCAAACAGGAGAAACGCTCAAGTTTGACGGTCCTTATTTTATGATGCAATTCATGAAGCGTTTATCTAAGTTTCCCATTCCCTATATCGGTAAAACGTCGTCGAAGATCCATCTTGTTCCTGTTGATTTCATTATAGAAGCTACCGTGTTTCTCATGCATGATACTGTTGGAAAATCCAAAACATATCATGTACTTAGTCCTGACTCACCCTCTATCCAGAAAGCATACACTCTTTTATGCCAAGAGCTTCTAGGAAAAAAACCTAGCTGGACGTTGAACAGGAGAATAGCTGAACAGTGCTTAGCCATTTCACACGTTTCCAAATGGTTAGGTGTACCATTTGAAACTCTTTCCTATTTTTCTCATGATGCCATATATGATACTTCTCAACTTCTTCAAGATCTAGAGAAATCAGGGATACAATGTCGGCCGTTCGATGAGTATGTAGGTTCCATGGTGCACTATTATAAGAACAATGCTCACGACAAGAACTTAATACGCTATTAACAAAAAGGGTGACAATAAATCGTCACCCTTCTTGTTTCCTAAGTTATTACATGTGTAGAGTGGACGATACCTCTTTCGCATCCTTATCTGTTTACAAGAGGCGACAACCTCTTTTGCAGAAAACAATCATCATTCCTATATCAACCAAGAGTTTCAATCTCCACACTACGGATACCCTCAATCTTTTTTACATCATCATAGAGATCTGTTGTATACCTTTTTTCATAGATGGATGCTGCCATCTCCATTTTTTTATAGTCGTTATCAAGATCCTTTATTCGAACATTTACGATCTTAACTTTTAACTCATTGATCTCTTTCATCACATCACTCATGATCGTGTCCGGGTTAACGACTAATTTTAATTTAATATCAATCTGCCTTAATGCTTTTGGACCGATCCATTTCATGATTAAAGGAATCAGTTCAACACTAATTAGAATTAAAAAAGCACCTGCAGCTGCCTCTTTATAGAAACCAGCTCCGGCAGCAATTCCTAATCCAGATGCTCCCCATATCATAGCTGCGGTAGTTAGTCCTGAAATGACATCGTTACTCCGTCTTAAAATTACACCTGCTCCAAGAAAACCGATCCCACTTACGATCTGAGCTGCTAATCGCATAGGGTCCATGACCGTCTGACCGGTTAGAAGTGAAAACTGTCTAGCAGATTCTATGCTAACGATCGTGAGCAAACAACTGCTTATGGAGATAACAAGGCTCGTTTTAAGACCAACGGGTTTATTTTTCAACTCCCTCTCAATACCGATGATCAACCCGAAAAATGCTGACATTCCAAGTTTCACTAAGACAAGACTCATGATGTATACACCTCTCTCCTGTTTTTGCCCTTATTTAATAATACGCAAATCATCCCATTAAATCCTTCTAACTTCAAGAATGATTCCCGTTGAATCATACCGTTACTCCGTATATAATAGAAGTTGATTTTATTATCAGAAAATATAGATTATTCAGTAAAAGGAGGTGTAGAAGACTTACTTCACTCAATTAAATAAGAGGAGGAAATGCATTGTTACCTAAAAAACAGCAAAATTTTGAACACTCAAGGTACAGCGAAATCGTGAACACGAACCAATTTCAGCAATTAATGACTGAAAAAAAACGTTTCATCATACCCATGACCGTGTTTTTTTTACTGTTTTATTTTAGCCTTCCTATCCTAACTGCTTACACAGATGTTTTGAATCAGAGAGCGATCGGCGATATCACGTGGGCATGGATCTTTGCTTTCGCTCAGTTCATCATGACGTGGGCTCTGTGTATGATCTATACGAAACGAGCCAAGCGCTTTGATGAACTCGCTGAAAAAGTCATAGCTGATATGGACAAGGAGGCTTCTTCATGAACGGTACAGCATTTTCTTTGTTTTTAGGAATCGTTGCTCTTACTTTAGTCATTACCTATTTTGCCTCTAAGAAAACAAAAACAACAAGTGACTTCTACACAGCCGATGGCGGATTGACCGGAATGCAGAATGGCCTTGCCATTGCAGGAGACTATATGTCAGCCGCTTCATTCCTAGGAATCGCAGGGACGATCGCACTATCAGGATTTGATGGTTTCTTTTATAGCATCGGCTTTCTTGTGGCATATCTTGTTGTTCTTTTCTTAGTAGCTGAGCCTCTTCGGAATCTAGGAAAGTATACGATGGCTGATATGATCGCTGCTAGATTTAATGATAAGAAGGTTCGCGGTGTGGCAGCACTAAATACGATGGCGATCTCCACCTTTTACATGGTCGCTCAATTAGTAGGTGCTGGTGCTCTCATCAAACTTTTATTAGGTATTGAGTACATATATTCTGTACTTATCGTAGGTGTGTTGATGACGGTCTATGTAGTGTTCGGCGGTATGACTGCTACATCATGGGTACAAATCGTAAAAGCGATTCTATTGATGCTTGGTACGTTCATTATTTCTGTCATGGTGTTTGCTAAGTTTGGTTTTAGTTTTACTGAGATGTTCAATCAAGTAAAAAGTGCAACACCACTAGGAGAATCGTTTTTGAACCCCGGTAATAAGTTCAAGGATCCGCTTGATACGATCTCCTTAAACTTAGCACTTGTCTTGGGAACAGCCGGTCTACCACATATACTTATCCGTTTCTTTACGGTAAAAGATGCCCCAACTGCAAGAAAATCGGTTGTTTATGCTACTTGGCTGATCGGAGCGTTCTATATCATGACGATCTTTTTAGGTTTTGGTGCTGCAGCTTTTGTAGGTCAAGATCAGATTGTTGCTGCAAATGCTGCTGGAAATATGGCAGCTCCACTGTTAGCTGAGGTACTCGGAGGAGAATTTTTATTTGCATTTGTTTCAGCCGTGGCGTTCGCAACCATTCTAGCCGTAGTAGCTGGGTTGGTTTTGTCAGCTGCTTCTGCTTTTGCTCATGACTTTTATACACACATCATCAGAAAAGGTCATGCGTCAGAGAAAGAACAGATGAAAGCCGCGAAATGGGCTTCAGTAGGTGTAGCGTTCATCTCTATCATACTAGCCTTATTCGCACAAAAATTAAATGTAGCTTTCTTAGTATCTCTCGCTTTTGCCGTAGCAGCTAGTGCAAACCTTCCTATCATTCTTTTAACGATCTTTTGGAAGCGCTTTAATACTGCGGGCGCCGTAACGGGAATGTTAGTCGGACTCATAAGTTCACTTGTTTTAGTTATGATTTCACCTAGTGTTTGGTCTCCTGTAGAAGGAGCAGCTATTCTTACTGGCGAAGCGATCTTTCCACTAGCTAACCCAGGAATTGTCTCCATACCACTTGGCTTCCTAGGAGCTTTTATCGGAACGATGCTTTTCAAACCATCAGACGTTGATAAGTTTAATGAAATTTTAGTAAAAGCAAATACGGGGTCTGGCCTTCGAAAAGGAGCATGAAGATAAAACCTGAACGAGTTTTCGGACTGCCTGCCTGTACTAGCCTAGAGTCTCGCATCCTCCACTTCAAATCAAAAGTCAAAGAAGGGAATAAAAAAGACTTAAAGGCAACAATCATTTAGAAAACTGAGCTATAAAAAACCGGCTATTATTAATCAGCCGGTTTTTTGATGGATTCAGATGGTTTTGGAACAAAGGGGTAAAACAAGATTCCAGATGCAAGTAATGCGATCCCGAACAAAAAGGTTTTGAGGTCTGCCGTTCCTGCATAGATGACCCAGAACGAATAGATAGCTGCTATGGCAGCTATGATTCCATCGGTCGTTCGGCTTCTACCCGATTTCTCATACGTTTCTCCTCTCAAAACGAGTTTCAACTGATAAAGAGACGCAAACAAATACGGAACGAGAAAAGCCAGTGTTGCAATAAATATCATAAAATCAAACGCCGATGCCATAGACTGAGAAATAACAGAAAACAAGAATAGTTGTGTACATAGGTTAGTGATCCAAAGAGAGAAAACAGGTGCTCCTTTATCGTTTTCTTTTAAAAAGTTCTTAATAAACATTCTCTGCTGTGCTGCCTGAAACGGCACTTCGGCTGAAAGTAAAACCCACCCTACTGTTGCTCCTAATAAGGAGACCACTCCTAATACAGCCATGATCATACTGCCTGATGGTCCGATAGCTGCCATCAACGAATCAACAAGTGGTTTTTGAGAATTGATCAATTCTTCTTGATTCAAAGTTCCCATGACTAACAAGGTAATACTTAGATACAAAGCAAGTGCAATGATCAACCCAAGGATGGTCGCTTTTTTTACATCGCTCTTCTTTTTGGCACGGGTCGCGAAGACAACAGCCGATTCAACTCCTACAAACGCCCAAAGTGTTGCGATCGCAGCGTTATTTATTTGAGATAGGAAACCTGTAGTCACACCGCCTTCACTCTCAATTGGTTCATAAAAAGGAACAAGATTGCTACTTTGGAATGCAAATAGACAAGCTAGTATAAATAATAAGAATCCTAAAACTTTAGCCAAAGTAGCAATAAAATTCACCTTTCCTGCTCCCTCGATACCGTTAAGGATTAAATAATGTACGCTCCACAGAAGAACCGAACAGATAATAAAAGTGATGACTCCCCCTACTCGTACAGAAGTCCCCAACACGGTAAATAAAATGGTTTTGTTCGTCATAACAGGAAAAAAAGTTGAAAGATAACTGGCAAACGTAGTGATGATCGCAACGTTACCTGACCAGTTAGCCACCCAATATCCCCAGCTTACAAGGTACCCTGCTACTAATGAAGATTGTGAATCCTCTTTGAACAAAGCCTTCGCATAGTTTTGAGGTCCTCCATTTAATTCTGGTTTTCTTAAAGATAAGTTTCCGAAAACAAGAGCTGTCATCAATACACCAAAACCTGTGATCAACCAGGCTGTTAATACACCAGATGGACTTGCTACTTCAGCTAATGATCGTGGTAACATGAAAATACCCGATCCTACCATATTTCCTACTACAAGCGCTGTTAAAACCCAAAAACCTAGATTTCTTTTCAAAGTGACTCCACCTTTCTCTACGCTTATTTTACCCAATGAAGTACGTTGCAAATCCTGAGGTTGCATGGTCTAAAAAAGTTTAAAGGAAAGAAAAAAGAACCTGATGTGAAAATCAGGTTCTTTTCCTTAAATTTGAAGAAAAGTCTTTCCATCTTCTTGAATGATTTTTTCTTCTTTCATCAGCTTACCGAGAGCTCTTTTGAACGCAGCTTTACTCATCTGAAAAGTCTCTTTGATCTCTTCGGGAGATGACTTGTCTGTTAGAGGCATCTGCCCTTTATTTTCTCTTAAGTATTGATAGATGCGTTCGGAATCCTCGCTATATGCAATCTCTTTTCTGGCTCTCATCGACAAGTTCATTCTTCCATCTTCTCGAACGAATGCAACACGAGCTCCAAGCTTCTGCCCAAGCCGCGGTTTCACCTTCAATTCGTCGTTATGAATGAATCCGATGTGCCCTGACTCCGTAAACAGAAGTACACCAGCTTCATTGATCTTGTAGACATATCCTGATGTTTGTTGATTAAACATTTCTTCTGTTGCCGCTTCCGCTTGTTCTACCATCTCTTCTTCTGTAGCTAAGTCAGCAAAGATACGGCCTTTTTTATCCAGCTTCATACCTGAATATAAACGATCACCAAGATGCGGCCATTCGTCCCATGATTCAGGAAGATCGTCTTTTGATAAGAGGATATCTTTCTTAATGCCGATATGAAGAAATACTCCTAACTTACGGTTCACTCCAGCAACTTCTAGCCAAGCTAATGAATCCAAACGAACTTTTGGAATCGTTTCGGTCGCAGCAAGTCTTCCTTCATGATCTTGGTATAAGAAGACTTCTATGCTATTACCTTCTTCATGCTTACTTTTTGCTTCAGAACGATGTAAAAGTACTTCTTTCCCGTCTTCAAGATCTAACACATAACCAAGATCAGAAACTCGTGCCACTTTAAGTGTATACACTAAACCAGGTTTTTTTGTTTCCATATTTTCATTCCTTTTTTTAAAAGATAGATTAAGAAAAAAAAGAAAAAACCTACATAGTAGGTTTTCGCCTTCTCGTTCTTAATTATTCATCCTTATTTTCTTTGGATGCTTCCAATTCCATCAGCTTTTTCACCAATATATGCTGAGGCATATGCATCAGCTGTTCGAGTGGTACGTTTAGCTCCTTTGCTAATTTTACCGCCGTGTCAGCTGAAAGTTGTAATGGTTTCATATGCATCCCTCCTACAGAAGTATAGCAGTTTATATGGATACTTTACACTATTTCTTAAAATAGTCCTACTGCTTTTCCGTCTTCTGATACATCCATGTTGTTTGCTGCAGGTACTTTAGGGAGTCCTGGCATCGTCATCACATCGCCTGTAAGGGCAACGATAAACCCTGCACCGATTGATGGTTTTAGTTCTCTGATCGTAATCGTAAAGTTCTTTGGACGACCAAGTTTTTTAGGATCATCAGAGAACGAATATTGAGTTTTAGCCATACAGATCGGCAACTGATCCCATCCAAAATCAGTAAACTGTTTCATTTGTTTTACTGCTTTTGGTGAGAACTGTACTTCTCCTGCACCATATACTTTCTTACAGATCGTCTCTATTTTTTCTTGTAAAGACACATTTAGTTCATACAGAGGCTTGTACTTATTCTCTTCGGTTTCGATCGTTTCTAACACTCTTTTCGCTAATGCTTCTCCACCTTGTCCGCCTTTTGCCCAAACATCAGCTTCTTCAGCAGCAATACCTCTTGAGTCGCACCACTCTTTTATGAATGCAACTTCTTCGTCCGTGTCAGTTACAAATTTATTGATGGCTACCACTACGGGAACACCAAATTCTTTTAACGTTTCTAAATGTTTCTCGAGGTTTGGCATACCTTTTTGAAGTGCTTCTAAATCAGGATTCTTCAAATATTCTTTTGCTAGACCACCATGCATCTTAAGCGCTCTTACTGTAGCAACAATAACAACTGCACTTGGTTTGATACCCGCATATCTCGCCTTAATGTCTAAAAACTTCTCCGCTCCAAGATCAGCACCAAACCCTGCTTCTGTTACGACCATCTCACCGAGCTTTGATGCTAACTTGGTCGCGATAACACTGTTACATCCGTGTGCAATGTTCGCGAACGGCCCACCATGAACAAGTGCTGGCGTGTTTTCTAAAGTTTGTACGATATTCGGGCGAATCGCATCTTTTAATAGTAATGTAAGTGCACCTTGAGCATTCAGATGACCTGCTGTTATAGGTTGGTTGTCATAATCAAACGCCACAACCATCTTAGAAAGTCTTATCTTCAAATCTTCTAGATCGTTAGCCAAACAGAAGATCGCCATGACTTCTGATGCTACCGTAATATCAAATCCGTCTTCTCGTGGAACACCTTGAACAGGTCCACCTAAGCCTATAACAATCTTTCTTAATGCTCGATCATTCATATCTAACGCACGTTTCCATACAATTCGACGTGGATCTATGTTCAATTCATTTCCTTGGTGAATATGGTTATCGATCAATGCGGCTAATGCGTTGTTAGCCGTTGTAATAGCATGAAGGTCTCCTGTAAAGTGAAGATTGATATCTTCCATCGGCATCACTTGAGAATACCCTCCACCTGCCGCACCACCTTTAATACCCATGCTAGGACCAAGTGATGGTTCACGTAAAGCGATAATCGTTTTCTTTCCAACACGATTGAGTGCTTGTCCAAGCCCCACAGTTACGGTAGACTTCCCTTCTCCCGCTGGTGTTGGACTGATTGCTGTTACTAAGACTACTTTTCCGTCTTCAACATTCTGAAGCTTTTGAAACAGATCTAATGAGAGCTTTCCTTTGTATCTTCCATAAGGTTCCCAATCATCTTCTTCAATTCCTAGTTGTCCTACAATTTCTTCGATTCGCAGCATTTTCGCTGATTGGGCAATCTCGATATCACTCTTGAACGTAAGCTTTTCTAGCATGTTGATTTAACCCTCCATCATAATAAATTGACTCCACTCTCTATTGTATATGAAACAAGTATGTGATGCGATTAGTTTTTCTATTACAACTTCTAAACATGTAGTTTACTTGGTAGAAGGTTATCGTATAATAAGAATGGAAAGAAATACTAAGTGTTTATTTTAAGGAGGCAGGTAAAATGGCAAGAATTGATGTGCGCGGATTTGGTACATATGAGATTGAGAACGGTAAAAAACTTGTAAATGCACTTGAAGACAACGGAATTGACATCCTTCACCGCTGTGGAGGCAAAGCGAAATGTACGACATGCCGAGTGGAAGTTTTGTCAGGAGACCTAGGTCCGATCGGAGAAAATGAAGCGAATATCATCGCTACAAAGGGCTTATCAGGAAATGTAAGATTATCTTGCCAGATCTGTGTAAGTGAAGATGCATCGATCAATCCTGTTCTTACTGTAACTTCAGAAGGATTAGACGCTGGACCTCGACCAGCAGAAGAGTGTTAAAATAAATTAAAGGCTGTTGATATGCAACTAAAAGGCCATTATTTTGGCCTTTTTTTAATGCGGATTATTCACTTTAAAATAACATGAGTAAATCTTCTTCCAAACTAAACTAAGAATGTTGTTTGGATGTTTTTTCTCTTCCTATGAAAGTTGATTGGAGTGCAAGGTTGCCGACTCCTATGGGACGAGCGGTCAGGTGGAGACTCCTAATGGCACGTAGTGGCAGGAGGCTCACCGTTCGCCCCATGGAAAGCGAGCAACCTGGAGTGGAAATCAACTACTTTCATAGAAAACTTACTCACTTTCTGCCTTCCCACTCTTCAAAAAATTGCTCTAAAAAGTTTTCTAGAAAGGCATGCCGGTCATTCGCTAGTTTTTTTGCATAAGGAGTATTCATCCCATGCTTTAATTTTAATAATTTCTCGTAAAAGTGATTAATAGCTGTACTTTTTTGATTGCGATATTGCTCTTTTGTCATCGTCTCTCGAACCGGTATCTCAGGATCATACATCAATTGCCCCTTCGCACCAGAATAAGCGAATGTTCTTCCGATTCCAATCGCTCCGATCGCATCTAAGCGGTCTGCATCCTGTACGACTTTACCCTCTATCGATTCCATCTCTACTCCGCTACCACCTTTAAATGACATCGAAGAGATGATGGATAATATGTGCTTGATGTATGGTTCCTCTACAAAAATAGACTCTAACCAATTTCTGACTTCTCGAAGACCCTCTTCTTCCGTTCCTGCGATTTTTTCATCTGCTATGTCATGAAGAAGTGCCGCCATCACACAAACAAAAGAATCTGCCCCTTCTTTTTCTGCAATGTTCAAAGCCAATTTCTTAACACGATAGATGTGATACCAATCATGGCCACTGCTATCATCTTTTAACTTATCTTTTACAAACGTCTCTGTCTGTTCGATCATCTTCTCTTTCATATTTACCCCACTGTATAAGAATGTTTTCTCTCATTGTTGTTTTGTAGCTGATCAAGTAGTTCATACGCTTTTTTCTTTGAGGTGATATTCTCGTTGACCAAAGACTCTAATATGGCGATAAAGTAACTTCCATCAAACGATCGTTGTTTTATTAATGTAACTTCTAATGCAATTTTTACTTGAGGTTCACTTGCATCTGTGTAATGCTTTCCAAAGTCTACAAAATGCAGGTCTCCTTCACTAAGACGAAATCCCTTTGAAGCTAATAGTGCTATATAATCGTCTAGAACGTTCTCGTTCATGTCTACCTCAACCCCAAAATCAAAAGATTCTAGTAAATTGTACCAGTTATGTTTAAGAATTATCAATGACTTCTTTCTTCGCTTGTATGATCTTTCCGTTTAATGCTTGTGTTACGAGATGATCTGCCTCTTTGTTCTTGTTTCTAGCCACCCATTCATAAACAGGTTCGATCTGAAGCTTCTTCAATAGTGTTTCGATTTTCTCTGCCCACTTTTGGAGGTTTGATTCGTAACATGGCCATTCCCCTTTTAATTGCTCTATCACAACTTTCGAATCTCCTTGAATGAGAACTTCTTCATATTGGACACCAAGTTCTTCGAGTTCTTTTACAGCCAACCATAGTGCTGCATACTCAGATTCATTATTGGATTCGAGGTGTGTTAGACTCGCGTTCTTTTTAAGACGATAAGTAATCCCGTTTTGAGAGAAATGAATGATGATACCTTGCCCACTCGTACCCGTCTCTGTCTTAAACCCTCCATCGAAATAGATAGAGATCTCTTTTGGTTCTTCTTTTTTCACTTGTGTTAGTTTGGTGAGCTCTTTTTTCGTCCACGTTACACCCTTCGTATCGATAAAGACCATCTCAGAAACTCTTCCAGTCTTTTCTATATCCGTTGCCGTAAAAAGGGCCTCTGTTAAAGACATAGGATCAGAAACAAATCGAATCTTAAAGGGTGACTTCGGATGTTTATACATATACTCTATTGAGAAGTTCATAGTAATCTCCTTTTTGTTTTTAATAAAGTCCTTTATAATACGAATATATTCTTATAGAGGAGAGACAGAATTGATAGAAATATACATTGATGGTGCAAGTGCAGGGGATCCTGGACTTTCCGGAGCTGGCGTATATGTAAAAGTCGGAAACGGCACTACACATTCGTATCGTTTTCCAATCGGCACGATGAGTAACCATGAAGCGGAATTTAGAGCTCTTATTCATGGCTTAGAATTATGTATTGAAAATAATTGGAGAATCGTATCGTTCCGCACAGACTCACAAGCAGTTGAGAGCGCGATGGATAAAAAATATGCAAAAGATAAACGGTATACAAAAATGTTAGAAGTAGCTATCGATCTTTCAGAGAAATTGGATTTGTTTTTTATCAAATGGATACCCTCAAAACAAAACAAGATCGCAGATGAACTAGCACGACAAGCTATTCAATTAAACAAGAGACCGTCTGATGTTTAAAAAGACTTGGTTTGCCGACTTCAATTTACTCCTTGTCGCCTTGATCTGGGGTTCGACATTCGTAATCGTACAAAAAGCAATCGCATTCTTAGAACCCTATTCATTTAATAGCGTGCGTTTTATTATTGCCGCTATAACATTATTGCTGATTATCTTCTTGTTTAACCGCTCGTCACTCAGGCATTTTACTGATAAAAGAATATGGGTTAGTGGTATCATTCTTGGTTTTTGGCTATTTTTAGGATATGGATTTCAAACTGTCGGATTGTTATACACCACTTCTTCAAAAGCTGGATTCATCACAGGATTAAGTGTTGTCTTGGTCCCTTTGTTCAGTTATTTATTGTTAAAGAACAAACTGAATTGGCAAGTAGGTATTAGTTCTTTATTAGCTGTAATCGGTTTATACTTACTAACGATACACAACAGCCTCTCGTTGAACGTTGGCGATGGTTATGTGTTATTATGTGCCATTTCATTTGCTCTTCATATCGTGTTCACAGGGAAATTTGCAGTATCCTTTAACGCTATAAGTTTAACTGTTATCCAACTGTTGACCGTTGCCACATTCAGTTTCATTACCGCACTCATGATTGAGGATTATCAGCAGATGTTCAAAATTAATTTGGTTCTACAGCCGGAAGTTATCAATGCTCTCTTGATCACATCATTCTTTGCAACGGCTCTAGCTTTTTTGGCTCAAACACATTTTCAATCATTTACAACACCCGCAAGAGTAGCTTTGATCTTTGCGATGGAACCTGTTTTTGCGGCACTTACGGCTTACATCATGCTCAATGAACGACTCGGTTCAAAATCATTGTTAGGATGCGGGTTAATTTTACTTGGTATGATATTATCTGAAATACGGTTCAATAAGGATTTCATAAAACGAAAACAAAAAGAGTGGGATCTTACTTAACCCACTCTTATTTGAATCTCTAATTCTTCTAAAGCACTTCGAACCATCTGTTTATCTAGAATATATCGGCATTCTTCTAAATCTCTGTCGACTACTTCTGGAACATCTGTAAAAATCGTACAGAGATCTTTACTAAGAACAGCCATCTCGCGACCTGCTTCGAGTTTTTTTAAATACCTCTTGTATCTAGGATCTAGATTCTCAAAATTTTCATAAATTGATTCCACAGCACCATACTGTTGGATGAGTGGAAGTGCAGCTTTATCACCGACTCCCGCTACTCCAGGAATATTATCACTCTTATCACCTAATAAAGCTTTTACATCGATCCACTGTGAAGGTGTGATGCCATACTCCTCTTGAAAATGAGTGAGCGTATATTTCAGCTCATCTCTTTTCACTGTAATAAGCTGTGAAGTTTTTTCGCAAAGAAGCTGCAATAGATCCCGATCGTTGCTGTAGATGATACATTCTCCGTCACGTTCGTTTCGCCAACGGTGTGCAAGAGTACCTATGATGTCATCTGCTTCATATCTAGGAATTGTAAGCTGAGTAATTCCAATATTATCAAAAAGTTGAACGAGTGTTTCAAATTGCTGAATAAGCGGCTCGGGTAGTTCGTTTCGTGTTCCCTTATAATCAGCGAACTTCTCTCTCCGTAGTGTTTCGTCACGTTTAACATCCCAAGCAACGACAATGTGAGAAGGCTCATGATCTCGTACGAGCATAAGCAGTTTTTGAATGGTCACGCGTATGGCATTCGTGAACTGCCCTTTAGAGTTTCGAGGAAGATCGTGCATTTCTTTTCCATAAGCTGTCGCGAAATAACATCTGCTGAGCAGATTGAATCCATCGATTAATAGTAAAACTTCTTTCTTTTCCATCTTCTTGTGTCCCCCGGTAGAAATATGTTATGAAAAAAGCGCATTTTACATGTGATGTAAAATACGCTTGTTGTCGTTTAAGTAAATCCGCTCTGCCGTGACTTTATATGCCTTTGGAACCTGATCTCTCAGGTGGGTATCCGCAGCTGCCGTTACAGCCTTCCAAGTCGAAAGCAAGGCTTGACTGTCTGACAGATCATATTGGATTCCCGTCATTAGCACATAGGTTAAAGACATGGAAAAGCCACGAACATCGCAGATTTTTATTATACTACCAGTTTGTTAAGAAGTAAAATCATTTTGTTTTTTTGCCATGATGCATCTTTTCAACTTCCATTTCAGCATAAGACGCAAATTCGGTTTGGTTTTCTGCACCGTTCTCTTTCACGTTGTTATTTCGCTGTGCATTAGCATTAGCTTTTTTCTGTTTACCCATAATTGTATCCCTCCTTTTTCTTACTATGGCTCAATGATATAAAAATATAACTTACATAATTTTTCCTTGATTGGTTAACTTAAGACTAAAAAAGGAGGGTTTCTAAAAATGGCAAATCCTTATTTATGTCCAAACTGTAAGACGAACCGAACGCGTTTTAACGTGATCGAACAGAATCCTGTAGCGGTTAAGCTAGATCCATCCACTGGTGATGTGGTTCAACAATATGAAGATGGTGAGTTAGATATGTTCCATCTTCCGTATAAAGGTTCTGAACGATTGATCCAGTGCGGCGCATGCGGCATAGTTGGAGAAGAAGAGATGTACATCAAACGTGCTCAAAGTAATCCGAGAGCGTAGAGAAAAGACTGCCGTTTATCCATTTCGGCAGTCTTTTTTTTATTTTTTGTTTGCTGTAGGAAGCTTTAAAGGAACTTCTACCTTTTCTTTTAATGGATAAACTTGTGTTAATCTTGAAAGGGTAACGGTGAGGTCATCCTTCGGCAGTCCTTCATGAAAGATCAACAAAAATCCAGGCTGTTCATTATCGAAGGTTTGCATCACATCAAAATTTTGCAGTGCCTTCCCTGATGAATTTTTAATCGTGACGAGGTTATTCATAAAACGTTCTTCGTTTGGAATTCTATTCTCACTAACGTTTGGTTGAAAATAAAGATATTCTTCTTGTGCGATTTTTCCTGTTTTGCTCTCTATAGAAAACTCTATACCTTTTTGATCACTTGAAATATCATTTGTGATCCCTTTAAATATAACCTTATAATCTTTATCGTTCGCGATCACATGATTTTTTGTCACATCTGCTTTTGGGTCTTTTACAAATTTCTCAATATCTTGTTTAGGGACAGAAAAGGAATACGACTTATTCGTTCTATGAATCGAGTGTGTCAACGACATCTTTAATGAATCTGCTTGTTTCATATTAAGAAGTTCATCTAAAGCAAAATACGTTTCCATAAAATAACCTGTCACTTCTTCTCCCGTAATATCTGAATTGAGGGTATACTGATTCTGCCCACCCTCAATTGTTCCAAATAAAGAAACAAGATCTTTATTAATGTTAGAATCTATCTTGATTCGTGCACCCATTTGATAGACTTCAAACTGGTCTAATTGAATTTTTTCGTTGTTGTAAAGCTGCAGAGATCTATCAATGGTTTCTGTCGCCAGAACAGGAGGTATTTCAAAAACATGATGAGGCTTGACTTTAAAAGTTAAGTGATCGATCGTAACCTTTCCGTTATTTGAAGTGAATGTTGGATTAAGAAAATCTAGGGTCTCACTGCTAAAGACCTCTTTCCACTCTTCATCTGTTTTAACGTTATCGTATTGAGCATGTATCATCATGGAACGGTATAGCTTATGTTTGTACACTACTCCACCGATCGCACCTTCTCCTTCGTATAGATCGATCGGAAAAGTAAACTTGTTTCCTTCTTTGGATGTGAGCTCAACTTGATTAAATGATAACCGGGGGACATCACTTTCTTCTTTATCCCTTTCAACCAGGTCAACACTGTAGAGTATATAGAGTTGTTGTCCAAAATCATAGATTCGTTCGACTTGAAACGTTCGTTGATTATTCGCTAACGGAATAGATACATGGCTGTTTCTTAATAACTTGAAATGATCAGCAAACTTTAGGTCGCTGAATTTTGATTTCTCTCGATCCATGAGTTCTTCCCAGTTGTTCATCACAACAAAATTTTCTTCGTTTATTTTCCACGTCGGTTCAGCGCTTTTTTCATATTGCGTGTATAGTACAAATCCAATTAATAATATCAGTCCAATGAGGATCTTATTTCGCTTGTTGCTCAAAAAACCTATCTCCTTTATTCATTTTATCAATTCATAATCATGATGTTCTTGAATGGGATATCCACCGGATTTTTAAGAGGCTTTAAATAAGAGAGGTTTGATAAAGTAATGGTCAAGTCACTCTCAGGAATCAAGATCGGTTTCATCTCACCGTTTCCCATCTCTTCTTTGTTATAAAACGTAATATAGTAGGTGCTTTTATTTTCTTCTTCTGAACTAAGTAATTCGAAGTTATTGATTCTCATTTTCTTCTCATCTGAGATCGAAATGATGTTGTTTTTATACACCCGTTCGTAATCATCAGATACTTCAGCATCACTATAATAATGGTCAGGAATCAAACGCAGATGATTTAGCTGTTGATCCGTGTCAGTTGTTAAGCTTAACTTGATTCTAGAGCTCTCTTCAAAAAGAGCGATACCTTCATAGCGTATTACTGTATCATTCATTCTTACTATTTCTTGGTTCTTTAAAACCGGTTGATTTTTATTCGTTAAAAACGTTTGTATGTCTTTCTTAGGAATTGTCCAAGAGAAAGAACGAGGATCTTTATGTACAGAAGAAGTAAAAGTGAGAGTTTTTTCTTTCTTCTCATTCGTTTCTTCAGGCATATCATAAATGGGAATGTAATAACCATTTTTCTTGGCTCCTAGAATTCCATATGTTCTTGTAGGTCTATCATGTAGTGTGTGGTTTTTGCTAGCAAATCCGATCAAATCTTCATCATCTGGAATTTCTACGCTCAGTCTCTGTTCATAAAGTAAGGCCTCAATGGATTTTATCTTTACTTTTTTGTTGTCTTCATATGTAATTGTTTGATCGATCGGTTCACTTTTCAAAACTTTCGTATAAGGATCTTCGTCAGGCATCGTTAACGCAATATCTTGAATCGAGTCTACCCCTTTGTCTTTTGAGGAGATCGTAAGGTCCTGCAGCCGAACGACATTAGCATTTGATACGATCGACCAATCGTTCTCTGAAGAATCAAACATACTTGGCATCAACATCATGGAGCGGTATAAACGGTGCTTATACACGAATCCTTCGTCCCTTGTTCCAGGCTGCACCATTTCTTCCCCTGCTTTGAGAACGAGCTCCTCACCTTCTTTTGTTTGAAACCGCATGTTTTTAACAGAAAGACGCGGAATATCATATTCGTCCTTGTCTCTCTCTTTTACATCCACACTGTATAAAACATACATGCGTCCATTCATGTTCCAAAGTTTTTCAATCTTTAACGTCCGATAGGAATCTTTGAGTGTTAAAGTCTTGTTTACGTCTTTAAGAAAACCGTATTTATCCATGATTTCTAATTCAGCGAACTTGATATATTCTCTCTTCATTCCATCTTTAAATGAGTCTACCACCAAAAATTGTTCCGCATTTACCGTCCAAGTTGGTTCAGCACTTTTTTCGTATTGTGTATAAACGACGAATCCTCCAATTAAAACAGAACCGATCAATAATTTTTTAATGATTTGCAAGTCTTACAGCCCCTTTGACCTCTATACCAACATATTAGCATAATTTTCCGAATTTTCACTTGGGAAAAATCCATTATTTTGAAAATGCTCATGAAATCATAAAATAACCTCGTCTCTATTGAGACGAGGTTACCGAATCTGTTAAGACGATACCATTTCGTTTATCTTATTAAGCTGTTCCTCGATGACGTGCAACCCTTTAATGAGTTGTTCATCAGAGATTACAAGTGGTGAGAGGATCCGAATCACGTTGCTATAAAGACCAGCCCCCATGATGGCTACGCCATTTTGATTACAAAGTGCGATGATTTTCTTCGCTCGATCAGGATCTGGTGTTTTCGTGACTTTGTCTTTCACGATTTCAAGCGCGCACATAGCCCCTATTCCTCGAACATCCCCGACAAATTCGTACTGATCTCTCCATTTTAAGAAAGTCTCAGTAATTCTTTCACCGATCTGATTCGCTCTGGTTAACAAACCTTCTTCTTCTATCATTGAGATGACTTCTAGTGCCGCAACACATCCTAATGGACTTCCTCCATAGGTACCCCCGATCTCGCCCGGAGCGGGTGCATCCATGATTTCCGATCTGCCCGTTACAGCTGATATCGGTAGTCCAGCAGCTATCGATTTGGACATCGTCATAAGATCTGGAACTACCTCAAAATGTTCCATCGCGAACATTTTTCCCGTACGGCCGAATCCAGTTTGAATCTCATCAGCGATTAAGAGGATATTGTATTTATCACAGATCTCGCGAAGTCCATTTACAAACGTTTTCGAAGGAATTACGAATCCTCCTTCTCCTTGAACAGGTTCAAAGATGATCGCTGCAATTTCCTCCGGTGGAACTTCACCTAAGAAAAAGTCTTCGAATTTTTTTAAGATCGCTTTATCCGTTTCCTCAACATTCCGGTCTTCACGATAATAATAAGGATATGGCATCTTATATGTTTCGGGTGCAAAGGGCCCGAACTCAAATTTGTATGGTTTCACTTTGCTTGTTAAACTCATGGCGAGCAGCGTTCTGCCGTGAAATCCACGTTCAAATGAGATGATCGCTTTTCTTCCCGTATATTTTCTTGCGATCTTAACAGCGTTTTCTACAGCTTCTGCACCACTGTTTAAAAAGAACGTTTTCTTATGATGGTCTCCAGGTGTGATCTCGTTCAGTTTTTCCGCAAGTTGAACGTACGGTTCGTACATCATGACGTGAAAACATGGGTGGATGTATTTTTCCACTTGGTTCTTAAGTGCTTCTACTACCCTGGGTGGACAATGACCAACGTTTAACGTTCCGATCGCTCCAGCAAAATCGATATATTCGTTTCCGTCAACATCAACCATCGTACTTCCGCTCGCATGATCTACAAAATTTAAAACTGTATTAAACGGACCTCTTGGGACGTTCAACTCTTTTCGTTTTAACAACTCTTCTGATTTCTTCATCCATTCTCGCCTCCACACCAGTCATAGATCGTTAAAGCTATGATTTCAGCAGCTTCCATGATCTTAGAAATCTCAATATATTCGTTCGGATAATGTGCGACCCCTGTAACTCCTGGCCCGAACACGATCGAAGGAGTGTCACCAACATGAGATAACAAGCCGCCATCTGTTCCCCAAGGTGACGCTTCAATGATAGGCCGATCTCCGGTTACATCTTCAAAATTTTTAGAGAGCATGTTCATGAGCGGATGCTCAGTTTCAATCAAACCTGGCAACCACTGTGCACCGAACCATTCTACAGAGATCCCATGCTCTTCTAACCATGGATCTGAAACCTTTGATAGGTGCTCCTGAAGTTCATTTTTTACTTCTTCCAACGTTTCATTAGGAGCAACGCCGATCCTCCCTTCGATCTCAACTGTATCTGGAACAGATGATGGCCAGTTTCCTCCAGAAATCTTTCCTACGTTGATCGGAACCGGGATCGGAATATCCTTGTATAGAGGATCTGTCACTCTATCATTTCGGATCGTTTCCAATTGTTTAATAGCATCTAGTACGACTACCGCTTTTTCGATAGCACTAACACCTTCATATCGAGTTCCACCGTGTGCGGCTTTCCCTTTTACTGTAAGGCGAAACCACATAGAACCTTGTTGAGCAGGAAAAATCTTCATATTTGTAGGTTCTGGAATGATGGCTGCATCTGCTTTGTATCCGCGTAGTACCGCAGCGAGCGTTCCTGCACCACCACTCTCTTCTTCTACGACACTATGAAAGTATAAATCGCCTTGTAATTGGACCCCTGTTTCTTTCAGTGCTTGAATGGCAAGCAAAAGGGAGAGGTTTCCACCTTTCATATCTGTTGACCCTCTGCCGTAAAGTTTACCATCTATTATTTTTCCACTGTAAGGATGATCGTTCCATTGGTTCAAATCACCTTCTGGGACGACATCCACATGACCGTTTAGAACAAGTGAACGCCCGTTACCTTTTCCTCGCCATATCCCAACAACATTAGGACTCGTACTGAAATCTGTCCGGCTCGCACAAAAGTTAGGATGCTTCGCTAACTCCTCACCATCCGGATACCACATATCGACCTCAAGTCCGATTTCCTCGAGTTTTTGGGCGATCAACTTTTGTACACCCGTTTCATTTCCAGTCGTGCTCGCTTCTTGAACCGTTTTTTGTAAAAAATGAATGGCGATTTCTTGTTCCTTCATCAACCAGTTTGAGAGTTTTTCTTTAACTAACATGTTTCTCCTCCCTAACATCTCATTGAAAAACAGAGATCTGTTCATCTACAACGATAGAAGCTCCTGTTGTTTGGATCACATCTTCTACCGTATAAGGACTCATGATCTCACGAAGATAGAGTTTCCCCTCTTCACAGTGAAAAACGGCTTTCTCCGTAATGATCATGTCTGCACCTTCCCTCACTGTAAGTGGAAGAGAACAGTTACTCACAATCTTTGGATTTCCATACTTATCTGTATGGTTCATTAAAATGATGACTTTTTTTGCTTTTTGTGCCAGGTCGATCGCTCCACCCATTCCAGGAACACGTTTTCCAGGGACGATCCAATTGGCAATGTCACCTCGTTCACTCACTTCAAGTGCACCTAAAATCGTTACATCAAGCAATCCCTTTCTAATGATTCCGAAAGCTGTGGCGCTGTCAAAGTAAGAAGCTCCTGGCTGGATAGAAACTGGATATCCTCCAGCATTTGATAGGTTACCATCTTCAGTTCCAGGTTGTGGTGACCCACCCATGCCTAAGATACCGTTCTCCGTGTGCAGCATGATATGTAGATCTTGTTCAATATAATCTGCAACAAGCGTGGGAATACCGATACCAAGGTTAACGATCATACCTTTTTTTATTTCGAGGGCTGCCCTTCTTGCGATCCTGTGCCTTGTTTCAATTCCCAGACCCATTTCCAGTCCACTCCTTTACTCTGAATGATATAGTCAACAAAGACACCTGGCGTGACGATTTCTTCCGGATCAAGGGAACCTACCGGAACGATCTCTTCTACTTCTGCGATCGTTATCTGTCCTGCTGTAGCTACGAGTGGATTCGTATTTCGAGCGCTTTTATCATAGATCAGGTTTCCATATCGATCTGCTTTTTTCGCATAAACGAGCGCTACATCAGCTGTTAAAGCTGGTTCGATCATATATTCTTTGTTACCAACAGTGACTTTGTCCTTGTTAGCTCCAACAACCGTTCCTAGACCAACATCTACTAAAATACCACCCAGCCCCATACCACCAGCTCTTATTTTTTCAGCAAGAGTTCCCTGAGGAACAAATTCTACTTTTAACGAACCTTCTTGCATCTGTTTACCTGCTTCAGGGTTTGAGCCGATATGAGAGGCGATCAATTTTTTTACCCGTTTTTCTGTGATCAGCTTACCTGGTCCGATCCAAGGAAACCCGGTATCGTTACTTATCAGAAAAATGTCTTTAATATCTTTTTCTAAGATGAGATTAACTAGAGTTGGAGGAGCCCCAACTCCTCCAAAACCGCCGATCATAAGTGACATACCGTTATGAAAATAAGCAGAAGCACTTTCAAGCGAGATCTGTTTATCAACACCGTTTGTCATTCACAACACCTCTTTCAACTGGTCGCTTCTGTAATATAAATACCTTCTGTAATGAGTTGAGTGGTCAGTTCACCGATGGATTGATCAAGAATATCCATGATATCGGCTATTTGTTCTTTCGTAACGTTTAATGGTGGCGATAAAAGAATAGAGTCTCCTGAAAACCCAGTTACTCCACCTACCGCCGGATAAACGAGCAACCCTTTGTCAAAACAGATGGATAAGAGTCGGTCTGTAACTTTTGATGTAATCTCAAAAGGTTCTCGGGTAATCGGATTCTTAACAAATTCAACGCCGCATAACAATCCTTTGCCTCTCACATCACCGATTAAAGGATATTTCCATTGAAGCCGTTGAAGGTGATTGATCATATACTGCCCCATAGCTTCTGCATTTTCCTGAAGGTTATTTCTTTCCATATAATCGATAACAGCAAGACAAACTGCAGCAGATTGTGGATTTGCGCTAAACGTGTGTCCACTCATAACTACCTTACTTCCCGCCTCGATCACGTTCATAATGCGGTCTGATACGATGGTAGCGGCCATCGGGGTATATCCTGCACTCATGCCTTTTCCTATCGCTATAATGTCTGGTGTAACATTCCAATGTTCCATCGCGAACATCTTGCCCGTTCGTCCCATACCTGTCATCACTTCATCAGCGATCAGTAGAATATTATATTTTTCACAGATCTCTCTTATTTTTTTGAAATATTCGTCTGGAGGAACGATCGCTCCTCCAGATGCACCGATGATCGGTTCTGCTATAAATGCTGCGATTTGATCTGGTCCTATCGCTTGAATAGATGATTCTAAGTCTTCTGCACATTTCACACCGCAACCAGGATAGGTGTCTTTTAGTGGGCACTGGTAACAATAGGGTGGGTGCGCAGCAGGAAAGTCTTCAAGCAATGACGTGAATCGTTGACGTCTCAATTTATGACCAGACATCGACAGTGCCCCTAAAGTAATTCCGTGATAACTGGTCCATCGAGAAATGACTTTGGTTTTCGTCAGGTTTCCTTGTTCTTGAAAATACTGAATAGCAACCTTAAGTGCTGTCTCGGTTGCTTCTGATCCACTATTAACAAAGAAAACTGAATTCAAATCTCCTGGTGCATAATGAGCTATTTTTTCCGCTAATTGTTCTGCTGCTTCACTCGTAAACTGCGAACGATAGACAAAAGATACATGATTTGCTTGATTCCACATGGCTTCTGCAACTTCATGTACTCCGTGACCGATATTACAAGTGATCGCACCTGAAGATCCATCAATATATTGCTTACCTTCTTTATCGTATAAATAGATTCCTTTACCATGACTGATAACAGGATAATCGCTTCCTAGAACCGGTTTGATGAGATGTGATTTTCTCATAAAAAAGGCTCCTTCCTCATAAGGGTTAAAAAGGAAATATCTTTATTTAAAGCTATTTTCACTGTCTCTCTCAGAAAGTTTAACAAGCAGCTTTTAAATAATAATTTTATTGAGAACGCTCTTTTCTAAAAGATTGTTGCTTTTAACTCCTTGTCACCTTTGACAGTTGATTGTAGTGGAAGGTGCGTGCCTACCACCTGAGATACTTCTTGCAAGGCATGCGACGAGGAAGCTTACTATGAAGCATCACTTGTAGACGCAGGAGCAAGGAACTTCTTAAGGCGGGCAGTCCTAAAAGTGGAAGAGGCTCGTTCAGCCCCGACCAGCAAAAGGTGAATGGGCTATCAAGGCTCACTTTGCCTTGTGGGCCATTTAACTTTTGACCTAGAGGGGCTAGCCTCTGCAACTAGACAGGTGAGACACTTAAATGTGAAACATTCGAATGTGGCGCACCGGCTGCCCCGTGGAAAGCGAGCAGCCTGAAACGGAAATCAACACTTCCAATAGCAACAAAGTTTGCGAAAACAACATTTAAAAAAGATACTCCCTTACTCTACTGGTGTTACAATTTAAAATAATTCTTCTTCAAAAACCTCGGTATGCTCATTAATTCTGTGTAAGAAATCGTTGAATCTATCTTCTTTGTATCTATTAACATGAGTTGATCTTCTATCTCATCTACAATATGATCTTCTTGATATTCCATGCCACAAGAAGAACAGGATACAGAAGGGATTACAGTTATTTGGACTGCTCTTGAACCATCAGGCAATTCCCAATAACCTGTTAATCCTGCCGTCTCTGCATATTCACTTTCACACCATAAGCACTTCATGTTATCCTCCTCTCTATGCATTTCTTTGTTCTTCAGGAGTCGTTGAGATTCCTTCGTCTTTTGTCTGCTCAAACTTATATTTTTTCTCTTTTAATTCATCGCGTTTATCTCGTTTATCCTTTAAAGAACTATGCTCCGGATTCGTATCATAATCTTCTCTTCGTTCAAGCCGTTTTAATCCTTTTGGAACAAGATTGAATGCTTCATCGTTCATTAGTGCTGATACACCGATCGCTGGCTTGATGTGGTCTGTTCCCATCACTTCATTAAAATAAGCATCTGCTCTTCCAGCTTGATAGTTTTGAGGTTCAGGATAAGAAGTGATCACACCTTCAAAGTTACGAAGCACTACTTTTTCTGGCGATTGAGAGATCACATAGTTTGGTTGAACAGAAATCTTTCCTCCGCCTCCAGGAGCATCTACTACGAATGTTGGCACTGCATAACCAGAAGTATGACCACGTAATCCTTCGATGATCTCTAGACCCTTTGATACAGGAGCACGGAAATGTCCGATTCCTTCAGATAGATCACATTGGTAGATATAGTAAGGTCTAACTCTAATTTTCACAAGATCATGCATCAGCTTTTTCATGATAGGAACACTATCATTGATCCCTGCAAGAATGACAGATTGATTGCCTACCGGAACTCCGGCATTCGCAAGCATCTCACACGCTCTTTTTGATTCTTCTGTGATTTCGATCGAAGTATTGAAATGCGTGTTTAACCAAACGGGATGATACTTCTTTAAGATGTTGCATAGATTTTCTGTGATCCTTTGTGGGAATACGACTGGAGCACGTGTTCCGATACGAATGATCTCTAGATGTGGAATTTCTCTTAAGTTCTTTAATATATATTCTAAGATGTTGTCATTAATTAATAACCCGTCGCCACCTGAGATCAGACAGTCTCTTACTTGTGGATTGTTGCGAATATAGTTAATGGCTGCATCCAATTGTTTTTTTGGTACACCCATACCGATCTGCCCAGAAAAACGCCTTCTCGTACAATAACGGCAATACATCGAACACTGATTGGTTACAAGAAAAAGAACACGATCCGGATAGCGATGCGTAAGCCCTGGAACTGGAGAATCTTCGTCTTCATGCAAAGGGTCTTCCAAGTCGTATCTCGTCTTTAAAATTTCCTTACCGATCGGAACGGACTGCATACGAATCGGACATCGTGGATCATCTTGATCCATGAGCCACGCATAATAAGGTGTAATGTTTAACGGGATCGTCATCGTGGAAATTTTTACGCCTTCTTCTTCTTCTGGAGTCAAGTTAATGATGCTCTTAAGATCTTTCAAATTTCTGATAGTATTCGTCAGCTGCCACAGCCAATCATTCCATTGTTCTTCTGTGACATCTTTCCATAATTCAAATTCACTCCAATGTTTCTTTGGTTTGAATAATCCATTCACTACAGGCATTCTAATGACCTCCTTTATTTCTACACCCTTACTTATGCAAGAAGCGTGCCAAGTTACAGAAAGTTCAGAATATAGAGATTTATCCTATATCGTATGCATGCTCTGTAGGATGTGGGCCTTTAATTACTGGAAATAAAACAAAAATGAACTGCCGGAAAATCGGCAGTTCATTTTTGTTTTATTTTATATTGCAGAGTTTGCCTCGGTACTCCTAATATTTTGGCAGCTTGAAGTATATTACCAGAAGTATGTTGTAGAGCCCTCTCGATGATCTGTTTTTCATAATCTCCTAATGCCTGTCTTAACGAAGGTATCTTTGACAATTCCTTTTTTATTGTAAGCTCTTTTTCTTCATGAATCGTTACATGTTTTGGAAGTAAAGAAGTCTCGATCAAAGAATCGTCTTCCGCAAAATTCATACAGTGCTCGATCGCATGCTTGAGTTCTCGGACATTGCCCGGCCAAGAATAACGTTGTATGAAAATTTCAGCTTCCGAAGTAATTCCTCGTACGTTTTTTTCAAACGTACAATTAAAATAGTCAATAAAATGATTCACTAAGTATGCAATATCCCTTTTTCTTTCTCTTAACGGTGGCAGCTCAAAATAAACGACATTCAACCGATAAAAAAGATCTCTTCGCAACTTTCCTTTTTCCATACAAACATCTGGCTGTTCATTTAAGGCAGAAATAATCCTAACATCAACTCTCCTTGAAACATGACTTCCTATTCGCTCTACAACACCTTCTTGAACGACCCTCAATAGCTTTGCCTGCAGTTCAACTGGCATCGAATTGAGTTCATCTAAAAAAAGAGTGCCTCCATCTGCTAACTCAAAAACTCCTGGCCGATCGATAGCACCTGTAAAGCTTCCCTTTGTCGTTCCAAATAATATCCCTTCAAGGAGAGGTCCTGGAATCGCAGCGCAGTTTTGAACGATGAAGGGACTTGAAGCACGTTTAGATGAATTGTGTATGGCTTGAACAAACATCTCTTTACCAGTTCCCGTTTCTCCATATAACATGATAGGAGAGTTTGTTTGCGAGGCTTGTTTACATTGTGACTTTACCTCGTTTAGTTCAGTGTCAGCCGTAATAATATCAGAGAAATGGTAAGCTGCAAGGGGTTGATCTTTATTTGTTTTCCGCTTAACTTTCATCTTTTTTTGCAGATCGATCAGCTGTTCAGAAAGAACTTTGATCTTTGAAAGATCTTTCGCTACTTCTACAGCGCCAATCAATTCTCCGTTCAACCAGAGCGGAAGCGTAGAATTTATCGTATCGATCTGTTTGCCTTTTCGGTTCGTATAGGATTGATGTTCATTAAAGATGGGTTTTCCGGTTTCTATGACTTTAAGTAGTGTACTCGTTTCCTTTGTTAAAGATGGAAATGCATCAAGTACATGATGATGATGAACCTCGTCTGTTGTTAATCCATCTAATGAAGCAGCTACTGAATTATAAAAAATAGTGATTCCATCTGCATCGACTACATGTATTCCCTCATCAATCGTCTTTAAAATAGCATTTAAAGTTTCTGCAGTTTCTAATGAATTAGATATCAACAAGATCACCACCAAGAGTGCTTAATTTTTGTCACTAATGCCTAAAATTCGGCATTCATTTTGATAAATCCTTTACCCAAATGTTCATATCTTCGTATTTGTCAAAAATTTTACAGTTGTTGGCTAGTCTTCCCGTATATAGATAGTCTTTTTGATGAAAAACGGCATTCATTCCAAATGAGAGTGCTCTAGCGATGGAATAGGAACAATAAATCTTTCTCTGAAATAACTCTTTTTCAAGTTGATCGACCAGATGCTTCATAAGACCAAATTTTCGGTGCTCTGGGGTCGTCGCACAATCTGTGATCTCAGCGTTATTATACGTTTCATTGACGTCTGCAGAAGCAGCACTAACGATTCTTCCAGCATGCTCAATAATACAAAACAAAGTGCCAGATTCAATCATCTTCCTCACATACTCTATATCGTTCATCGGTGTCGGATACACTTGAAATACTTTTCCATACAGCTCTGCAAGCGACTTAGCATCCTGAACGTCAGCCATTCTTAACGAATATTCGATCTGTAGCGGTTGATTCTTGGTTCCTTTTTCTAGCTTTAGAACATCTTTCAAAATACGATCCTCATCGATCCAATATTCGCTGTTTCTTCTCTCATTCTTAAGATATTTGCACATGGCGTATGCTGTGGCACCATTAAAATATCCTTTGAACTCTCCTTCGTTTATATAGCCTAGCTCTTGCCAAGCATAAACATCATCTCTTTTAGATTTAACAATGATCTTATGAAATCCGTTTTTATCGGCTTCTTCTAGAAGCCATTTTGAAAAAAAGGATACGTTTCCTCGATAATCGTCTGTTCTTAACCGTTCGCTGTAATAATCAAAACATGTATCTGCGATAAAGTGAGTTTTAGAGATTTTTTTGTTCTCGTAGTATGTTGTCTGCATGGTTTTCCCTCCTAATACTTCCTGTTTCATAACTTCCCTAATATATGCTGAAATTCCTGCACAAAAAACCACCCTTGTTTAGGGTGGTTTCATCTATACCTATTAAATTCAGGCTGTTTTCGTAGACTTTATTGTTTTACAATACTTTCACCCAAGAATGCTCGCTTTCATAGGCGTTCCCCTATCATCAAGTCCCATAGGGTGCAACAGTCTTTTAGTAAAAACGGATATTACAAAGCTCTATGTGGAAGTCTCCAATTTAGTTTCAGTGACAACATTCTAAACACAACTAATGAAACAAAAAGAATCATATACTCTACTGTACTGTCCACGATATTAAAGCCAACCATTAAACCGCCTAACAAAGCCCATACTGCATAGATCTCTTCACGCAATACGACTGGTTTTCGACCAGCTAACACGTCACGTATCATTCCTCCGCCAATCCCTGTTAAGATCGCAGCAACGATAACGGCACTGATGGGATGATTCATACTTGATGCAGCGATCGCCCCTTGAATCGCGAACGCGGAAAGGCCGATAGCATCAAAAAAATGAAGGCTCCTCTTAGAAAATTGAATCATGCTCTCTGGCATGAAAAATACGATTCCCATGGAAGCTAAAGCTGCTTTCAATAAAAGTCCTTGCTCCCAAATCGTGTCAACCGGAAGACCGATCAACACATTTCGAATTATTCCTCCGCCAAATGCTGTGACCAGTCCTAATATAAAGACGCCTAAAATATCATAATCTTCTTCCATTGCAACTAAAGCACCCGAAATGGCGAATGCAATCGTTCCAATGATGTTCAATAAATCCCAAGTCAAACCCATTCTTCCTCTCAAAAATCAATATACTCCGTATTGAATCTTATAAGGTTCTAGGCCGACTAGCAAGCTTTATTTACTAAAACTTTTCAAATTGTTCACGATGCTGATGGGAACTGAACAGCTGCCAATGTCTCCATGGAAAACTTCACCGTTACGAAAACCGTGAAAGTCACTTCCTGCTGTTTTAAGGAGAGAGTGTTTTTCTGCAAGTTTCTCATAAAAAGCAACTTGTTCCTCCGTATGATCTGGATGTTTATACTCTAATCCGATCAAACCGTTCTCACTTAAAATCGGAATAAGTTCGTCTGCCCCGTAAATACCTGGATGAGCAAGAACAGGTACTCCTTTTGCATTCCTGATCAATTCTATCGCTTCAATTGGAGAGATACGTTCGGTTGAAGCATAAGCAGCTTTCCCTTTTCCTAAATACTTTTCAAATGCTTCTGGAAGTGAATGTACGATTCCTTTTTCCATCAAAAGTTCTGCAATATGCCCTCTTCCCACGTTTCCGTTGCCATGTCTCTTACCTTCTAATTCTGATTCCATCACTGAGATTCCAAGGTTATTTAATTTTTGAAGAATCATTTTATTTCTTTTGTCTCTCACAGAAGTAAGACTGCTTAATGCTTGTAAAAAGTGTTCGTCTTTATAGTCAATAAAATAACCTAATACATGAATATCTTGGCCTTGGTATAAAGTACTGATTTCGATACCTGGAACGACTGTAAAGCCTTTATGATTTTTTGCTTCTAACATCGCTTCTTCAATGCCAGTTACTGTATCATGGTCTGTGATCGCGATCGCTCCTAGGCCTTTTTCAACGGCTCTTCTAATGTTTTCAGCTGGAGTATAAGTTCCGTCAGATGCTGTAGTATGGGTATGTAAATCGCTTTGTTTCATTTTTTTGTCTCCTAATACTCTAAATTACGGTACATGAAATTTTATTCTGCAGCTTCGTTTATAATTGGGTTTTCATCGTAACTGATCCAGTCACTCCAGCTGCCAGCATAAAGAGCTTTGTTCGTGATTCCCGCTTCATCCATTGCAAGTATGTTCACACATGCCGTTACACCAGAACCACAATACACAATAACGGGTTTCTTTCCATTCATCCCATCATACATACTTTGTAGGTCTTGTCTGCTCTTCCACCAGCCAGGTTCTTGCATATGACTTTCCCAAGGAATGTTTATCGCATTTGGTATATGACCCGCCTTATGATCGATCGGCTCGATCTTTCCTATATACCGTTTAAATTCTCGTGCATCTACGATCAGCGTACCGTCATTTTTCATTTCGCGTAATACATCATCTTTGTTCTTTAACATGTCATCTCTTACTTTTGGAGTAAAATGTGCAGGTTTTTCGACAGGCATTTTACTTGAGATGACATATCCTTTTTCTTTATAGTGTGTATAGCCGCCTTGCATGACATAAACGTTATCATGTCCTAAGTATTTCAAGATCCACCAAAGTCTTGCAGCCATGCTGCCTGATTGATCATCATAGGCGACTACAATTTTTTCTTGGTCAACACCACAACGGCTAAAAAATTGTGATAGTATGTTTACGGAAGGTAATGGATGACGACCACCATGGGTTGAAACGGTGCTTGAGAGATGTTGATCAAGATCTGCATAAATGGCACCTTCGATGTGATCGTTCTTATACAGTTCATATCCCTTTGAGGGTTCAGCTAATGAGAACCTGCAATCAAAGATCACGATATTAGCACTGTTCACTTTTTGGTTCACCCATTCAGGACTTACGAAATTCGACATATTTGACCTCCTGTTTTATGAAGTAATTCGTTATTTTAACTTCATCTAGGGAAAGCTGTAACTATATTAGAAAAGATAGAAAGAAGTGACGTACAGATGATACATAGTATTCCTAACGCATCCATCGTATTGTTTGGAGCGACTGGTGACCTTGCTCACAGAAAACTTTTCCCTGCTCTTTATCAATTGTATCAAAAGGGACATATGAAAGAGAACTTTTCTGTTGTAGGTGTTTCAAGAAAAGAATTCTCTCATGAAGAATTTCAGGCTGAGGTTGCGTCAGCTATTCATGAACATGCACAAGGTGCAGATCGCCAAATCGTAGAAAAGTTTGCTTCTCATTTTTATTACCTAAAGATGGATGTCACGAGTGAAGCAAGCTATCATGAGCTTGAAGAGCTGTTGAACGTACTCGACAGAGATTATCAAACGAATGGAAATCGCCTTTATTATCTTGCGATGGCTCCTAAGTTCTTCGGAACGATTCCTACTTTCTTAAAATCAGAAGGAATCACGAACACGGAAGGTTGGCAACGGATTGTAATTGAAAAACCATTCGGTAATGACTTGCCTTCTGCAACAAAGTTAAATGAAGAGATTCAGCAAAGTTTCAATGAAAATGATATTTACCGCATCGATCACTATCTTGGAAAAGAGATGGTTCAAAACATACATGATCCGTTTTGGAAATGCCATCTTTGAATCGATCTGGAACAATAAATATATTGACTCCGTTCAGATCACATCGAGTGAAACATTAGGTGTAGAAGATCGAGCAGGTTATTATGAAAAATCTGGTGCCCTTCTTGATATGGTACAAAATCATATGCTTCAAATGGTCATGATGGTGGCCATGGAACCGCCGGGTGAATTAAAACCAGAACACATCCGAGACGAAAAAGTGAAGGTCCTACGTTCCCTACGCTTCTTTTCAGAAGAAGAAGTGAAAAAGAATGTGATCCGTGGACAATATTCAGAAGGATCAATGAACGGAGAACAAGTTCCTGGTTATTTAAATGAAGAGAATGTTGATCCAAAGTCTCAAACAGAAACATTTGTAGCAGCTAAGCTATTTATTGATAATTTCCGTTGGACAGGCGTACCGTTCTATATCCGAACAGGTAAACGTATGGCCGTTAAATCTACAGAGATCGTCATTCAATTTAAACAAGGTCCGATGGCACTTTATCATGCGAACACAGAAAACTATCTGCCAAATTTATTAAGAATTCATGTTCAACCAGACGAAGGTGTTAGTCTAACTCTGAATGCTAAACCAAAAGGTGACACACCTGATCTGTTGCCGATCGATATGACATACAACAATAAGAATACAGCTGAGATGAACTCACCAGAAGCATATGAGAAACTTCTGCACGATTGCCTTCTTGGTAATTCTACTTATTTCACACGTTGGGATGAAGTGGCACTGAGCTGGGACTTTATTGACCGAATCACGAAATCATGGCAAGACGGAACGGGAGCTAATCTCACTCACTATCCGTCAGGAAGCATGGGACCTAAAGAAGCAGACGAACTATTGAAAGCTGACGGACATTCTTGGTGGGAACCTACAAAAGTTAGAGAGGAATGTTAGTTCATGAAAATATATGATGTCTCATTACCAATTTTCGAGGGAATGCCTGTTTATAAAAATAAACCTGAAAAACAACCAGCGTTTAACACTACACAAAATGGTCATGTAACAGAAACACGTATCTCAATGGATGTTCATACAGGAACACATGTCGACGCTCCTCTGCACATGGTTCCTGGTGGAGATACGATCGAAACCCTTCCGATCGAGAAACTGGTTCGAAAAGCGAAAGTCATTGATCTTACAGGTTCTACAGGTTTTATTTCTGCTGAAGATTTGGCTGATAAAGATATTCAAAAAGATGACTTCGTCCTTTTTAAAACGAAGAATTCCTGGGACACAGAATTCAACTTTGAATTTATCTACGTAAACAGTGATGCCGCTAAAGTGTTGGCTGAAATCGGTATAGCAGGTGTTGGAATCGATGCATTAGGGGTAGAGAGAGCACAAGAAAATCACCCTACTCACAAACAGCTTTTTGAAAACAACATCATTATCATCGAAGGACTACAGTTAAAAGAAGTTCCTGAAGGCGAATATTTAATGGTCGCTGCTCCTCTTAAGATTAGAGGTCTTGATGCTTCTCCTGCAAGAATCGTACTTATCGAACAATAATAAAAACAAGGGCTTGCATCATCCAACATGCAATGCCCTTGTTTTTTTGTGTAGTGATTATGTTATTCTAAAGCAGGTTTTAATTTTTGAGTATGATTAGGATCTTTCTTTTCTTCGTCTCCCCCGCCTTTTCTCTTTTCGGGTTTAATAGCAAAAAATGCAGCGATAGCTCCAATAATACTCACTCCTGCAGAAGTATAAAAAACAATCTCATGTGACTGTTTCATTAGAATCGCATAGATGGGGGGCCCGAGCGCTACACCAACAAATCGCATCGAACTATAGATCGACGTGATCGTTCCTCTTGCCTCTTTTTCAATTCCTTCAGTAATTAGCGCATCTAGACTTGGAAGTGCCGCACCGATACCTATACCCGCCACGAAAAGTGCACTTAAAAGAAAATAAACGTTTTCTGTAAACGTAATTAAAAAGACGGAACCACCTAACAGCGCCATAGAAATAAACGTACACCACTTCATGATGATTTTATTTTGTTTGATCTTCTTTCCTGCAATAAAGGAGGCTATAGAGAGTGCTAATAACGGTACAGCGATTACTAATCCTTTCATAACACCCTTCACACCATACTTCTCTTCTAAAATGGTCGATAGGTAAAATAAAATACCAAACAGGACAAACATAATAATGCCACCGATTAAAAAAATGGCGATCAGCCATCTTCCTTCGTTATGAAAAATCTGTTTTACGTTTTTGAGATATTCTTTAAAAGGTTGTTTTTCTTGCTCCTTTTTTGGAACTTTAACTAAGAACATAACTAACAGGATAGAAACAATACAAAAAACGGGGATAAGCCAGAATGGCAAAAACCAAACGATTGTTGCAAGAAACGCTCCTAGAATAGGACTTAATACTTTTCCGACCGTGTTGGATGTTTCGATCAATCCTAAACCTGAACTCACTTCTTCTTCCTCTTTAAACATATCCCCTACTAAAGGTAGGACAACGGGTGCTGCTCCAGAAGATCCTACACCTTGAAAGAACCTTCCGATAAGTATAAAAGTAAACGCATTATCCGATTGCCAGGCTGCCCAACCACAGATCAAACCACCGATCCCGGCGATAAAAAGGCTAGGGATGATTACTTTCTTACGGCCAAAGCGGTCTGACAGATATCCCGCGATCGGAATCAACAAGATGGCAACGATCGAATACACCGTGATGATCAAGGAGACTTGGAAAGAACTGATGTTTAGTTCTTTTCCGATCTCAGGCAAAACGGGTATGAGCATAGAATTCCCCAAAGTCATCACAAGGGGAATGGATGCCAGTGCAAGTAAGTCCCACTTTTTCTTTGCTTCCATAATTTCCTCCAAAACCGTACTATTACATCTTTAGTATTGTAAAAAGTCATAAAACCATACAAGAAAATCCACCCATTGACTCAAGAAACCAAATAAAGCTACACTAATGGCAACCTTTAATTTGTCTATTGGAGCGATATGAAGAAAGGAAGTAATTTTTTTGGAACATTTATTAAACAACAGAGCAAAAGACATACAGATCTCAGGTATACGTAAATTCTTTAATGAGGTTATTCAGTTCCCAAACGCGATCTCATTAACTTTAGGACAACCTGACTTCCCAACCCCAGTGCATGTAAAAGAAGCTGCGATCAGAGCGATACATAATAATCAAACGGTTTATTCTCATAACGCAGGTTATATTGAACTTAGAGAAGCCGCGTCTTCTTTCGTTCATGAAAAGTATGCTCTTACTTATGATCCAGCCCAAGAGATCATCGTTACAGCAGGGGCTAGTGAAGCGATCGATATTACATTGCGTACTATCTTAAGTGAAGGAGATGATGTGCTTCTTCCTGCTCCTATCTATCCTGGTTATGAACCCGTAATTACTCTTTGCGGTGCGAATACTATCTATATTGATACAACTCAAACAGGGTTTAAGGTGACACCTGAATTAATCGAAAAACATATAACCAAAAAAACAAAAGCCATCATTATCCCTTCCCCTTCTAATCCGACAGGTGTTGTTTTGGAGGATCATGAATTAAAGGCTCTCGCTCAATACTTGTCTAACAAAGATATCTTTGTCGTATCTGATGAGATCTATAGCGAACTAAAATACGAGGGTGAACATCAGTCGATCGCGAACTACGAAGGCATGCGTGAAAAAACGTTTGTGATTAACGGGCTTTCAAAATCACACAGCATGACCGGTTGGAGGATAGGATTGCTTCTCGGACCAAGTAACCTTATGCAACATGTTCTAAAGATCCATCAATACAATGTTACGTGTGCTTCAACCATCTCGCAGGCAGCTGCTATCGAGGCATTAACAAACGGTAAAGACGATGCTTACGTCATGCGAAACGCTTATAGGGAACGGCTAGATTATTGTTACAACCGTCTTCACGATATGGGGTTGAACTTTGAAAAACCGAACGGAGCCTTTTATCTCTTTGTTTCCATAAAAAAATATGGTCTCTCTTCATATGATTTTGCATTAAAGCTTTTACAGGATCAAGAAGTTGCTGTTGTACCAGGTGATGCATTTTCAAATATTGGAGAAGGATATATACGCATCTCTTATGCGGCTTCAATGGAACAGTTAAAAAAAGGTATGGATGGTATAGAAAACTTTATAAATTCCCTTTACTGAACTGCCCTGAAAATGGGCAGTTTTTTCGAATAAGTTAACATAAACATATTACGGTTAATTTAAAGTTTCTGAATAAGAACTTAAATTAGAAAAAAACTAAAATTAATTTATTCAAAGGATGCGTTTTTGTGAAGTTAAAAGCTTTATTAAGTCACTTATCGATACCTACTGTGATCGAGGATGATCCTCTGATCACAGGAATTACCTCTCACTCTAAAAAAGTAAAACCAGGAAACTTGTTCTTTGCGATCTCTGGTGTTCAAGCTGATGGCCATCAATACATACAAGAAGCATTTGATAATGGTGCTGCAGCTGTAATCGGAGAATATGATGAGAACATTGGCCCTGGCGTTTATATATACGCAGAAGAAACAAAACGTTTATTAAGTTTGGCCGCTTCTTTCTTTTATGAAGAGCCTTATAGAAAGCATAAGATGACAGGCATTACAGGAACGAACGGAAAAACAACAACTTCCTTTTTGTTGCAGCATATCCTCCAGGTTCACGGTATGACCTCTGCTCTGTTCGGTACGGTATACCACTATATCAATTCCGAAATTGTGAAAAGTTCACATACTACACCGGATCCTGTCACTCTTCAGAAGATGCTCTTAAAAAGCAATGATGAAGTAGTTGTTATGGAAGTGAGTTCACATGGGATCGAACAGAATAGGATCGATGGGATTACGTATGATCAAGCGATCTTTCTAAATTTAACGCATGATCATCTTGATTATCATGGAACGATGGAATCCTACTTTCTCTGCAAGTCGAAATTATTTTCATACTTAAAAAACAAAGGAACAGCCATAATTTGCAGTGAAGGTGAATATGGGAAACGACTTAGAGATGATCTGCGTTCAAAAAGCGACTTGCAGATTTGGACTTATGGCAAACGAAAGTCTGATGATTTTTATATCGAAGACGTTGGAATAGATTCCTTCAATCTGGTACATGAAACACTTCAAGTGACCGTTTCATTACCATTACCGGGCGAATATAATGCACTAAACACGACTGCTGCAATCGCTGCTGCCTTAGATTATGGGATACCTATAAAGAACTCTGTAGAATATCTAAAAAGCTTTGCAGGAATTCCGGGTCGTTTTGAAGAGATCACCCTCCATAATGGGACAGAAGTGATCGTGGATTATGCACATACGCCTGATGGAGTTTCTCAAGTGCTTGACGCAGCGAGCAAAAAAGCAGGAATACGTCCTCTTTTTCATGTGTTTGGATTCAGAGGAAACAGAGATCTAACGAAACGTTCAGAAATGATTAAGATTTCTTTAGAATACAGTACGAAGACCGTCTTAACTGTCGATGACTTAAACGGTTTAGATCGTGATCAACTTCTCCAAGAAACAAAAGAAGCCATTCCTAGGTCTTCCCACCAACCTGTGATCATTGAAGACCGGACCGATGCTATATTCTTTGCTTTAAAAGAAGCACCCGCAAACTCAGTAGTGATCATTACGGGTAAAGGACCTGAAAAGTATAAGGAAACATACAATCACCCTTCAACTTCTGATCTCGATTCTATAGAGCTCTACCAAACGCTAAACAAACCGACTTGTATCTAAACAATAGAACGAACCAAAAAGAACAGCACCCTCAACAAAGAGAGTGCTGTTTTTTTGAAGCTGTTTTCGTAAACTTTGTTTCTTTTGGGAGTGTTGATTTCCGCTCCAGGCTGCTCGCTTTCCACGGGGCAGACGGTGAGCCACATTTGTACGTTTCACTGTTAAGTGTCTCACCTGTCTAGTTGCAGTGGCTAGCCCCTCGAGGTCAAAGCATCGATCTTTTAGAAAAAAGCGTTTTAAAAAATCTTGTAATGGTTTTCCGTTTTTGATGCTTGCTTCTTACTAATCGGTCAACCAATTTCACACTTTAGAATGACGATTATTTTTCAAGCTTTTTCATTTGTGTAAGTGAGTTGTTCAATTCTTGAATTCTTGCCTCAAGATCACCAGGCTTCTTTAGTTCTTCAAAATAGTGAACAATTTGATTGATCATGTGAGTTTTGAATTCTTTTTCTGTGTTGACTAAAACCGTTTCATAGTGGTGTATGAGTTTCTTTTCAGCTTCTCTCAGCCAATTTTCCACTTCACTGTCTATTTCATCAACAAGGTGGTTCTTCAATTCGTTTGAACCATTTTGTTCAAAGAACTGTTTCGGATTCTTAAAATAAGATAGCCATCTCTTATGTTTCGATTCATCTTGTATCACAAAATCTAAAAAGAAGGATGGCGTTTTAAACAGATCTGCTGTTTCATTTCTCTCTTGCAGACTTACGCCTCCTTGACCTGCTTTAGAGATCAGATGAGCTACTTTTTCTTTCATGTCTTTTTGTATCCAATGATCTAAACGTAACGAACATGCTTTGAACTCTTGATGCAAATCATGCGAGATCTTACCGAAAAGTTCCCGAATGCATTGCGCTAACGCACTCTTAGAACTTTGAACCGCAGCCGGATGAATCGTTTCTTTATAAAAATCATGATAACGAATCAATACACGCTGTTTTATATAATATAAAAGTTCTTTTTCTTCTTGAAGAAATTGTTTTTTCGATATTTTAATATAATCATTACTGAAATCGATCAGCGTGTTTTCTCTCTTCTGAAGAAGCTCTAAATACTCGTCTTCTTTTTCCATTCTTTGAACTGTTTCTTTGATCATATTTTCAATGACAGTGTTTGCATGGGTAACGGAAGATCTTGCACTCTTGATCATGGTGTTTTCCAACTCATTTTCGATGTAATGAGTTAAGCTTGATGAAAATGCATCAAACCCACTTTCTGTTCGCTTACTTGCCATCAGTTCGTTCTTACTCGAAACCGGGAATAATCTCGGGTTCCTGATACCAAATGAAAGAAGGTTTCTCTTTACATGTTGCACAACATCATTCTTGTCTTCTTCCGTTTCAGCAAGATCTGCAGCATTGATCGCAAAGAACATCTTATCTGATGAGAAGGTATCTTTAATTCTTCCTAACTGAATCAAAAATTCTCGATCTGCATATGAAAAGGCATGGTTAAAGTAGGTAAGATAAATGATAATATCAGCGTGTTTCATATATTCAAACGCGACTTCTGTATGGCGAGAATGAATCGAATTAGCTCCTGGTGTATCAACGAGCACAAGACCTTTTTCAGTTAACGGGCAGCTGTAATAAATCGTTATTTTTTTTATAAAACAAGCTCTTGTTTCATCGGCAGCATACTCACCGATCTCAGAAATTTCTTTATTTAGGACGTTACCTAGATGACCGTTCGCCCAAGTGTAACCTGTTTTGTAAGACGCCAATCTCTCATCTGAAGAATTTAGTAACTCGCTTAATTCTTGATCGGTTGTTTTCAAGAGCATATTGAGCTCCTTCTTTAGTTCTTCTTCACTCTTCATCTCAATCTTGATCGAACCGTGATGATGTTCACGATCTGGATACCGTATCTCATTAATAGCAGCTGTTGTAGGATTCGGTGAAGATGGGAGAATACTTTCACCAAATAATGCATTCGCAAATGATGATTTTCCTGCTGAAAACGCACCGAAGAGAACCATCGTAAACGATCGTTTTTCTAGTCTCTCATGAAGTTCTTCCATCTCAGCAGCTAAATGTGAGAGCCCTCTGACCGGCTTAAGTATCTTAGCTGCCACTGATAATTTTTCTGTTTCTAGAGAAAGAGAGTCTTCACTTGAATGTAAAGTAAGAAAATTTCCCTCTTCCAATTGATCTTCAGGCGCTTCTATTGGTCCTTTATCAAATCGTTCCTTAAACATCTCGATCGATAGAGGCTGGTATTCAGCAAGAAACTTTCTTTCAAATTCATCTATTGGTCGATCGCCAGATACATTTTCATCAAGCAGTTCTTGAAGTTCATGTTTTTGCTCATCCCAGATTTCTGCGATCTCTTTTTCAAGATATAGCTTTTTCCGTTCTTTTTCTAACTTGTACAACTCTTCTTCCAAGTTTGATAGCTCATGATTTGTTTTTGAGTTTAAAGATGTTCTTACAGCATTTATACATTCTGTGACCTCTTGACGTGCTTTCTTTTTAATTTCATTGGATAAATTGTTGCAATAGTTTAAAAGACCTTGCCCTTGAATTGACAAACCCGGTGTGATAAATGAATGCAACATGTCTTTGTCTACTTTTATAGGTTCCCAATCTGGGAGATGATGGTCTACCTCTTTTTGAAGAGAGCTTACAAAATTTTGAGCATGCCAGTTGATATGAGCATCGATTGACTTCTGTAGATTTTCTAATAATTCCTCTGTTCGAACAGTCCGTTCTTGCTCTGTTTTTTGTTTTGAAAAGAATAGACCTATTTTAAAGTCTGTTTTAGCAGATTCAAGAAAGGAGCTTGCTTTTTCTCTCGTCTCATATGGCATTAACTGTGCGGATTCTAAAATATTAATAAGTTGGTCCTTAACACTTTCTTCTTTTTCATTGATGACCTGTTTTATCTTAGATCTCTTCTTTGTTAGATCTTCATATTCTTGAGACAATGATGCTAACCTCTGGCTAACAACATCGATGGTTGTTAAACTTTCTTCTTTTCTTTCTACAAAGTCATGTACAAATTGCTGAAGCTGATTATTCACTTGTTTTAAAAGAAGGGCGTCTTTGTTTTGCTCAATTCTTTTTATATAAGCCATTAGAGCAGTTAGGTCATTGTGCGAAACATCTTGTTTCTTAACACTGGTGAAAAAGATATGCTCTTTCGGTATTCCAAGAGATTGAAAAGAGGCAAACACGTTTTCCTTAAAAGCTGTAAACTTCAACTCTTCTTCACGGTGCTTATCAATCTGGTTAACGATTAAGCGGACATCTTTCTCTCTTTTAATCAGTGATGAGATGAATGACATGTTCGTTTCAGAGAGTATATGATTATAATCCATTACATAAAAAATCAGATCCGCAAGATAGACGACGTTTTCTGTCGCTTTCTTATGAAGGGGATCAGTCGAATCGATTCCTGGTGTGTCGTAAAAAGCGATATTTTCTACTTTCTTATCGTCACCGCCATAATAGATCTCTATCTCCTCAACAAGCTCTGCATCTTTACAGAGCTCTTTTATCTCATTTACGTCATATGGAGCGTGGAATGTAACCACTTCTTTGTTCTTTAGAGTAACAACTGCTCTTTCCTCTCCTCTTACCATCTTAACGATGTTTGCACTTGTAGGAATCGGAGAGGACGGAAGTATGCCGGTTTCTGAAAGTGCATTGATCAAGCTAGATTTTCCTGCAGAAAAATGACCGCAAAAAGCTATAGCAAACTCTTCCTTTGCTACCTTAAGGAATAGTTTGCTTAATTGATCTTCTTCTTTTTTATTGTCCGTTCTTTGAAACACTTCATATAATCCGATCAATCTTTGTTTTTCTGTTATCAATAATTCTTTTTCAGTTGACTTCATCGTATCCACCTGTCTTCAATACTGTATCACTATCCACTTTACCATATATATGATAGCGATTTCACCATTGATTATCTATTATCTTGGAATCCGAATGAGTTATTTTTGAATGGAGTTAAAAAAATACGCCATAAAGTATTCATCTTCAAATTTGCCTTCTATGATCACTTGATCTCTTTGCTTGCCTTCTATTATAAACCCTGCTTTTTCATAAACTCTTACTGCCTTTTCGTTTCCAGAAAAAACAGTAAGCCATATCTTATGTAGATTGTTAATCTCTCCCCATCTTAACGTATGAGCCAGAAGTTCCTTTCCAATACCTAGGCCTTGTGCTTCTGGATGAATCCAAGTTCTAAAAACACCGGTGTGTTTTTTCATTTGAAGTTCTCCTTTTAGCACTCTGGCGATGCCTACAACTTTTTTGTTCCGTTCGACAGCTGTGTATAGATTCCCCTTATGCTTAACCTCATGAATAAACTTAATCTCTTCTGAAACGGAATGAAGCTCCTCTTTTTGAAGGTATCTACCGGCTTTCACGATCGCTTCTATATGTTTTGTGATATCTGCTGCATCTTTTTCTTCTACGGGTCTTAAGATGATCTCTTCCCCATTTTTTGCTGTAAAGAAGAAGTTGTCCCCATTTGGCATGGCTTTATTCCTCCAAAAGTTATGATTGTATTATTATGTCTTCTTTACAGGTTGTCATGCATCAAGAAAAATAATGATGATTGAGTGTGATCGTTGACTGATCGATCATTGCAATGCCGAATGAAAACTGTTTCTGCCTTCTTTTATCTGTTGGCGAACCGGGATTAAAAAGGATTGTACTCCCCTTTCGCTCCTGGAAAGGAATGTGGGAGTGCCCAAATATAATCAGATCAGCATGATCCCCTTCACATTCTCTGTATGCCCGTTCTGGTGTCGATCTTCCTTTTCCAATATGTCCATGAACCATTGCAATTTTTATATCTTCCAGATCAACAAGTAATTTTTCAGGCAACGTATTACTCCAACTCTCTTTGTCTACATTCCCTTTTACTCCAAATAGGGGCGCATACGTTTTGAGTTCTTCGTAAACGGATTGTGCCGTCCAATCACCTGCATGAAATATGTAGTCGATATCCTTCTTTAGAACGTCTAAAAGTGGGTTAGGAAACATCTTTCCTTTTTTCGGCATGTGAGTATCAGAAATAATTAAAATTTTTTTCAACTCTGTAACCTCTTTCCATGAAAACCAGCTATTAATGCCAAATATCTTATATGCTTCATTTAAACATAGAGAGAAAATAAACACAAAAAAAGCAAGAGAGACGTTCTCCCTTGCTTTTTAGTATGATTTATCTGTTTTTAAAGTCTTCACGAACACGTTTTTGTGAACGGTATGATTGATCACGGCTGCCGCTGCTGCTACGGTTTCCACCATCGCGAGAACCACTGCGTTCGCCTTTAGAATATCCAGAACGGCGATTATCTCTTCCGCCTCCACCCTCTCTTTTAGGGCCTCCTCCAGAACGTCTACGATCAGAGAAACGGTTATTAGGACGTCTCTTTTTAACTGATAGTGGCGGCTCATCTGTAAGATTGATCGGAGTCGTATCAGGTTCTTTTGTAAGAAGCTTAAGCGCTGCAGCTAAGAGTGTTACAGAATCGTTCTCTTCTAGCAACTCAACTGCTGTTTGCTTATAACCGTTAAAGTTATCTTGCTCAACCACTTCCATCAACTTTTCAAGCGTGATCTGTTGTTGTCCTTCCATTGCTTCTGATACGGAAGGAATCGCACGTTTTACCATTTTACGCTTTGTAATTTTTTCGATCGTATATAAGTGATCGATTTCACGCGGCGTGATAAACGTTAATGCATAACCAGTTTTTCCTGCACGGCCAGTACGTCCAATACGGTGAACATAGCTTTCTGGATCTTGAGGAATATCGAAGTTATAAACGTGTGATACACCAGAGATGTCAAGTCCACGAGCAGCTACGTCTGTTGCAACAAGAACTTCGATCGTGTTGTTTTTGAACGCACGTAACACTTTGTCACGTTTTGCTTGCGGAAGGTCACCGTGAATTCCTTCAGCTGAATATCCACGTTTGCTTAAAGCTTCAGACAATTCATCTACACGACGCTTCGTACGTCCGAAAACGATCGCAAGCTCTGGAGAGTGAATATCCATGAAGCGGCATAACGCATCAAACTTTTGACGCTCTTTTACTTCAACATATTCTTGCTCGATGTTCTTTACTGTCATTTCAGACGCTTTTACTTTGATAAGCAATACGTCCTTCATGAATTTTGCTGCCAAGTTTTGAATCTGCTTAGGCATTGTTGCAGAGAAAAGCATCGTGTGACGTTCTGTTGGAACGTTTTCTAAGATCTTTTCGATATCTTCAACGAATCCCATGTTAAGCATTTCATCCGCTTCATCAAGAACAACCGTATGAACACTTTCAAGTTTCAATGTTTTTCTGTTGATGTGGTCTTGCACACGTCCTGGTGTACCTACTACGATGTGTGGACCATTTTTTAATGCTTTAATTTGTCGAACAATGGATTGTCCACCATAAATCGGCAATGTTTTAATTCCTTTGAATTGACCGATTTTATTGAGTTCTTCTGCTACTTGAACAGCTAACTCACGAGTTGGAGCTAATACGATTCCTTGAACGAATCGTGATCTAGTATCCATTTTTTCGATTAGCGGTATACCAAACGCAGCCGTCTTACCAGTCCCTGTTTGTGCTTGGCCAATAAGGTCAGTCCCCTTAAGTGCTGTTGGAATGGTATCACGCTGAATCGGTGTTGCTTCCTCAAATCCCATGTTATTAATGGATTGAAGCAACTCAGGACTTAGTCCTAGTTCTTGAAATGTTGTCAATGTTCTATCTCCTTTTCTGTGACGAAAAAGGTTTTACGATAACCTCGTGGATCCGGCAAGGATTGTTATGTTAAGCTGCCGGCCAATTTGTTTTTTCAAAATACATCATGATTTGCACATAAAATAGCATTTCCTAATTAAGTATTGATGGGAAATGCTTAGCCATGTGAATATGCGTAAAAATTAAACGTTAATAGTTACAAGGCTATCCGTAATTCAAACTTGTTCCGTCCATATATATTCCGTTGTTAAACTTATCACGTAAACCTAATAAATGCAACTCTTTACATTAGAAGTGGTGTTTAAAGTTTATTCACACAACTCTTTAAACATGTGATATTTCACTTGAACGGTATTAGTCTAACCAATGAAGTTTTGTATGAAACGTCATTCTTTTGTTCTAAAGAATAAATTTTAAAAAGCATCGCACGCTAACAGTATTATCTCCTGGATGAAAGAAGGACGCTTCATGGATCATAATTGGGTTTCTGTTATACCATTTTTAGTAGTAATTCCTATAGCTATCAAGACTAAACAAGTTCTCCCTGGTTTGATCGCAGGTCTTTTGACCGGATCCTACCTACTCCACCCCACACTTGTCGGTGGATTGGAAAAGATGGTTCAATTTCTAGTGAAAGGACTGGTAGACCCTAAGAATATAAAAATATTAGTATTTTTGTATGCTTTTTCAGGACTCATCTCTATGATTAAACTTTCTGGAGGAATTAAAGGCTTTGTAGAAGAAGCTTCTAACAGGATCCAAACAAAAAAAGGAGCATTACTGCTTACTTATGTCTCTACGATAGGTACTTTTGCAGCTCCAAGTTTTCGTTTCGTAACGATTGCTCCGATCATGAGAGCTCTTTTAAAAAAGGTAAAGATGTCTACCCAAGAACTAGGCTTTGTTATTGAGACTACTGCAACTCCCATCATCGTATTGATACCAATTGCTACCGCATTTGTTGGCTACATGACATCCATTGTCGACATATCGTTGAAGAACGAAAACATTACAGCAGATCCTTATTCTCTCTTTTTACAAAGCATTCCGTTTAATTTTTTCTCTTTTGTCATGATCATTGTAGGAATCTACCTGAGCTTCTTTCATCATTCAAAATCTACAGAAGAAACAGACCCAAAAGATGTAGGTAAAAGCGAAGAGGATGACTGGCATAGTTGTGATCCTGCTGTAAATAAAGAACTTCCGAATAAACCATGGAATTTATTGATCCCACTCATTCTTGTCGTATTTCTTACTCTCCTGCTGACATGGTGGGACGGTTACAAAAAAACGAAAGGCAGTTTCTTTGCCGCGTTTATTTCAGCAGATGTTATGGATGCGATGCTGATCGCACTGTTGTTCACCACCATATTCACGTTTCTTTTTCTTCGTTTTCAAAAAATAAAGACAGGTGACCTGTTAAATGGGTTTATTTTCGGTGGTAACGAGTTAATGAGTGTAATCGTGCTGTTAGCTGTTGTCTGGGGCTTATCTTCCGTTACGGAAGAACTTGGCTTCTCTGCTTTTGTAACTCGTTACGCTGGATGGATTCCTGGGTCAGTTATCGTTCCGTTGCTGTTTATCTTCGGCTGTGCAGTCTCTTATTTTATCGGATCTGCTTGGGGTACATGGGGAATATTGATGCCTCTTGGTGTATCGATGGCAGGGGTGGCAGATGTTTCACTCCCTCTTGTGATCGGAGCGGTCTTCGCAAGTGGAACATTCGGAGCATTCGCTTCACCTTTAAGTGATGATACGAACACGATCGCACGCATTTTAAACCTATCCGTTATCACCTACGCACGATACAAGCTTAAACCCGCACTAATAGCTGCTGGAATAACAGCTGTATTATACGGAGCTACCGTATTCTTTATTTGAACCTCCTGATTTAGGAGGTTCGTTTTTTTCCTTCAACTCTTACTTTATTTATCACTTCTTGATAGCGTTCTCTCGACCATGAATGATAAGAAGGATGTGGTACCCCTTCAATAACGGTTAACTTCTCTCTTTTAGAGAGTTTGTTCACATATTTTTCTGCGAATCTTCCGCATGGGACGATAAGTGTATTTTCTGTAAGCAATGATGTTAACCTCGTTTCAAAATGTTGTAGAAGAAGTTGATCGAAATCAGCTCTACATTCATCTTTAAAGACTTTCACTGAGCTCGTCCTAACTGCTTCAGCGACTTTGATCTCTTCTGAATATTTGGTAACGAATGAACGATCAGGAAATGCGGACCCTTGCAGTGGAAACGAACACACATTTACGATACCAAACGCTGTTTTCTTGTTCTCATTTATGTACTGTTTTAACAACTTTCCCATCGGAAGGGTATCTTCGACTTCAAACAATTCTTTTGCCATCGATCTGCCAGACAAACCCGCCAAAGGCACTCCAGATTTGATCTCCTCTTTGTGAGGTGATTCTAAAATAAATATCATATTCGTGTGTTCAGAAATTAGATCTTGAACACTATAACGTGCTGATGCTTCTTCAAAAAAAGAATGGATGTCCATCAAATCTGCCTCCTTTTCATTTAAAGTTGTCTAATAGTATGTATATTTTTATACAACGTTCTTTTCCTTTCATGCATAAATGGGGTAGCTTGGAGTGGAAAACAATCGCTTCCAAAACCAGCCTTTAAGCAAACTTAATGTGATCGTTTTTATTGTGCTTTCTACATTCGTATGCCACAATATCATCATTACTTTATAAGTAAGTGTTAAGGAGTGAATATATTTTGAAAATCATTATGAATGATGAAACTGCCAATTTTGTAATCACCGATCTTCAAGCAAAACAGAACGATTCCATCCGTTTTTTTGTTCGCCTTGGAGGATGCAGTACAGTTCAAGACGGCTTTTCATTAGGCCTTACAAAAGATACACCCAAACATCCAGCTGCCCAAATCGTTGTAGAGAACCACACATTTTTCATCGAACAAGAAGATGAATGGTTCTTTGATGGAAATGATCTAACCGTTTCTATTAAAGATGGAGAAATCAATTATGATTTTAACGAGAACAAAAACTAAACTATAAGAACTTTTGAAGTTCTTGAATCCGTCCTTCTCTTTTCATGATCTCTACTTGCTTATCCCCGATAAGATCAAAATGGGGATAAGCATCTCGTTCATGAATCCACTCTTCCTTTAAACCGTGAGTTCTTCCCCACTCTGATAATTTTTCCCTGTCGTTACAACCCACTTTTGTTACACTTTTTGCTTTTGGAAATCGCGTATCATACCAAAAATGTGTGAGGAATGCGATGTGGCCTGCCTCCACTTCATCTTTCCATCTCTTTAAGTCCGCACGTTTTATTCCAAAAGCCATTATTCTGATGAGCTCATTTCCATGTAGGCTTCATGCCAATCTGGAAAATATTTTTTGATCGAGATCGGTCGGAAATTTTCTTTTTTTACACAGACATGAGTGGATTCTCCGATAACACACAGCTCGTTTTTGTCGTTAAAAATTTCATAATAATAAACAACCTTAATCCCTGAATATTCTTTTACGGCTGTTTTAATATGGGCTTTTTGCCCGTAGGTTAATGGTTTTTTATATGACGCATGAATGTCTGTTACTGGAGATAGTATCCCTTCTCTTTCCATATCTGCATATTTAAAACCTAAATGTTCGATCAATTTCGTTCTTCCGATTTCGAACCATACCAAATAGTTTGCATGATACACGACACCCATCTGATCTGTTTCTGCATATCTAACATCTACGCTACTTTCAACAAATTTCATATGTCATCTGTTTCCCTTCATGTTGTCTTTTCTTAACACTTTAGTAGAAAATGAAAAAAAAGACCAGCAATATGCCGGTCTTTCTCTTATTGAAGGTCGTTACCTTCTCTATACGCCTTTTCTTCTTGAATCTCATTTTGAAACTGCTCAATGGATTCTTGTCTATGTTGATTCTTCTCTTTAATCTGCTCTTTTTGGCTAGCAGTCAGTTCTGTGTTAGCCGCAGTCTGGTTAGCTTCAGAAATGTTTTGTTCTGTATTCTGAACCATTTGTTCTAAACATTCAACATTGTTGCTTCGATCGTCTCGGTTTGGTTTGTTCATGATGATTCTCCTTTGTAAAAAAATTCGTACCATCATAGTTTGTACAAATGACTGCTATAGTTATTCTTTAATTTTTTTGCAAGAGGATCGGACTCATGTTTTGAACGCTTGATTGACAAAGTTCAGAAAGGTATTTCCAATATTCCACTACACTATCATCTTCAAGATTTTTCATTGTAATCTCTAGCCAGGCTAACTCCTCTGCCAACCTAATTGATGAACCGATCCAATATTTTTTGTTTTTTACTGTAATCTGAAATGGTTCTTCAAATCGAAACGGAAGATAGAACCCTTCCGTGTTCGGATGCAGGATGATGTGCTGGTAAACGGTTCCTTTTGTAAGCTTAGCATAGAACAAAAATACCCCATCGTTTTTTGCTGCTGCTTTTTTTAACTTTTCGAGCGTTTCAACATTTCCTAGTTCCATCGTTGTAATTTCTTTATCCCAGTTCAACTCTTCACGAAAAGGAACTAGATGTCCCAGTCGTTGCATTTCAATCTCTAACTGACGATATAAATAATCCTGATCATCTTTGTTATGTGATACAGGTAATGGTTTGACAGATGCCGTAATCAAACGTACCCCTCCTAATTCTTTCACTACATACACTTTTTCGACAAAATCTATAGTATATGGGAGTCAAAAGAAAAATTATGGAGAGGTATTTTTTAGAAACTAACGTGTTATTTCCCTTTTGGTGGTACGTAATCTGCATGATCGTGCGATTTATTAGCCATCTTTTTACCATTATTACTGTTACTCTCACGCGGCTGAGTGCCTATATGATTTGGAACGAAATCTTCAGGAAAGCGTTTTGGATTACTCAAAGGTCCTACCTCCTTTCGTCTTCTTTTTTACTTTTCCATTAATCAAATCCATCTATTCATCAGTAGAATGGCAATTATTTTTTTAATGTCTGATTATTTCGATTTTACATTGGCTATATTGTTATTATTACAATGAAGAGGTGTCTATCATGAGGAAGAATAGAAAAATGAGTTTTAAAGAACTCGTGAATGAGAACAAGAGGCAATTGTTGAAAGATGAATCTTACATCGAACAACTTGAAATCAAACTTGACGAAAAACATATGAGAAAAGCATAAAAAAATCCTTTGCCTAAAACGAATTGGCAAAGGATTTTTTTATTAGTTTTGAGTTTGAGAAGAATGAGCAAGCTTGTTACGAAGTACCATTGGAAGGATACCACCATGACGATAGTATTCAATTTCAACTTCGCTATCAAAACGAGCTACAACTTCAAATGTTTTCTCAGTTCCATCTTCAAAAACAGCTGTAACTTGAACAAGATCACGCGGTTTAACCGTTTCATCAACAGAAACCGTGAAAGATTCTTTTCCTGTAAGTCCAAACGTCTCAGCATTCTCACCATCTTTGAATTGAAGAGGCAGTACACCCATCAACACAAGGTTTGAACGGTGGATACGCTCGAAGCTTTCAGCAAGTACAGTTTGAATGCCTAGTAATGTAGTACCTTTGGCTGCCCAGTCACGAGAAGATCCCATACCGTAATCTTTTCCTGCGATTACCATAAGACCCGTACCGTTCTCTTTGTATTTCATCGCAGCATCATAGATGCTCATCACTTGGTTAGTTGGCCAGAAAGTAGTCCATCCACCTTCAGTACCTGGAGCAACCGCGTTACGAATACGAATATTCGCGAACGTACCACGCATCATGACTTCATGGTTACCACGACGAGAACCATAAGAGTTAAAGTCGCGTGGCTCTACACCGTTTTGAATCAAGTATCTGCCTGCAGGAGTATCTTTTCCGATCGCACCAGCTGGAGAAATGTGGTCTGTCGTAACAGAATCTCCGAATTTAGCGATAAGCTTAAGATCTTTAAGAGGTTGGATCTCTTTAAGTTCTGCAGAAAGCTCTTCAAAGAACGGAGGGTTTTGAATGTATGTTGATGATGTATCAAAACCATAAAGTTGGTCAGCAGAAGTCTTCAGTTCGTTCCAGCGTTCGTTCTCATCAAATACACGCTCGTATTCCTTCTTGAACAATTCTGGAGTTACTGCTTTCTTCATCGCTTCATTAATCTCTTCTGTTGACGGCCAGATATCTTTAAAGTAAACTTCGTTACCCTCTTTGTCTGTTCCGAAAGAATCAGATTGAAGGTTGAAATCTACAGTTCCTGCAAGTGCATACGCTACTACTAGAGGTGGTGAAGCTAAGTAGTTTGCTTTTACAAGCGGGTGGATACGTCCTTCAAAGTTTCTGTTTCCTGAAAGTACAGAAGTAACAGTAAGATCGTTCTTAGCGATCGCATCTTCAACTTCAAGCGCCAAAGGACCAGAGTTACCGATACATGTCGTACAGCCGTAACCAACAAGGTTGAACCCTAACTGATCCATATAGCTCATCAAACCTGCTTCTTCTAAATAACGTGTAACAACTTTAGAACCCGGTGCTAAAGATGTTTTTACGTAGCCAGGAACTTTTAAGCCTTTTTCGATCGCTTTCTTTGCAACCAATCCAGCACCTAGCATAACGTAAGGGTTAGACGTATTCGTACAACTTGTAATCGCAGCGATCGCAACAGCACCTGTCTTCATCGTAGAAGACTCGTTGTTCGGATGCTTTACTGTAACTTCTTTATTGATCTCATCAGCTGTCAGGCCGAACCCTGCATTGCCTTGTGGAGCAACAAGCGCTTTATTGAAGCTGTCTTTCATTTGAGATAAAGGAATCAAATCTTGTGGACGTTTTGGTCCTGACAAGTTTGGCTCAATCTCAGAAAGGTTGATTTCAACAACGTCTGTGAATTCAGGGTCTGCATCTCCAGCTGTGTAGAACAATCCGTTTGCTTTGCAATAAGCTTCTACAAGCTGAATTTGATCTTCTGTTCTGCCTGTCAGACGAAGATAGTTTAATGCTTCTTCGTCAACTGGGAAGAAACCACAAGTTGCCCCATATTCAGGAGCCATGTTTGAAACTGTTGCACGGTCTGCAAGCGGCATTTCAGCAAGTCCTGGTCCAAAGAACTCAACGAACTTCCCAACTACTTTCTTTTCACGCAATACTTGCGTTACTTTAAGTGCAAGGTCTGTTGCAGTCGTTCCGTTTGGAAGTGTTCCTGTTAATCTAACACCGATTACTTCTGGAACTGGGAAGTAAGAAGGCTGTCCTAACATGCCAGCTTCTGCTTCAATTCCACCAACACCCCATCCTAATACTCCAAGACCATTGATCATGGTTGTATGAGAATCCGTCCCTACTAATGAATCAGGGAAAGCAATGGTTTCACCTTCAGATTCGCTCGTAAGAACAACAGGGGCTAAGTACTCTAAGTTTACTTGGTGGACAATACCTGTTGCAGGAGGAACTGCACGGTAGTTGTCAAACGCAGATTGAGCCCAGCTTAAAAGTTTGTAACGCTCTTCATTTCGAGCGAATTCTAGGTTCATGTTAAAAGCAAGTGAATCTTGAGTCCCTGCTTTATCAACCTGTACAGAGTGGTCAACTACAAGATCAACTGGAATTTCAGGGTTGATCTGAGAAGGGTCTCCACCCATATCCTTCATCGCTTTACGAAGAGACGCCAAGTCAACAACAGCTGGTACTCCTGTAAAATCCTGAAGAATAACACGTGAAGGCTTAAAAGGAACATCGATATCTTTCAGTTCACTCGTGCCCCACTTTGCAAGATTTTCAACGTGTTCTTTGTTGATTACTTTTCCATCAAATTGTCTTAATACAGATTCCAATAATACTTTTACAGAGTAGGGTAATTTTGATACGTTACCAATTCCCGCTTCTTCTAACGCTCCTAAACGGTAATAGCTGTATTCCTTACCGTTCACATCAAAAGTAGAACGGGCATTAAATACATCATTTCTTTTCATGTTCCACTCTCTCCCTTCACTAACAATCATACACGATTATGAGAAAAATTGTCGAAAAAATGTGTTCAATTTCAGAGTCTTTTACACAAAATCTTTTTTTCCCTCTATTATCATACGTAAAACCCTTTCATAAGTAAAATAGTTAATGGTTATCAATCGACATAAGTTTTTCTTATGGTATAAATATCACCACTATCTTCCTGCTTGCATATAGTAAATTACGTAATACTTCTTTTTGTTTTCCCATAAGTACCACGCTTAAAAAGATCGGAGGGAAACAGGATGGAATGGTTAAAAAAACTTGCCGCTTTACTCGTGTTGATCGGAGCATTAAACTGGGGAGCAATCGGTCTTTTTAATTTTAACGTTGTGACAGAAATTTTTGGAAGCGCTACCACTGTTACAAAAGTTTTATACAGTTTGATCGGCCTTTCTGGTGTCTGGCTGTTATTCAGTAAATATAAATCTTGAACGTAAAGAAGCACTCCTTTTTTTGGAGTGCTTCTTCTTTTTGATTTTGCACAAACTAAATGTAACGGAGGTGACAAACAAATGGGAAGAAATAAAGCAAATCACTCGCGTCCTGGAATGAATGCAGCAAAAGCTCAAGGTAAGGGAGCTGGATATGATACAGAATTCGGTAATGAATCACTATCCTTACCTAATGAAAAGTTAAGTGAAGCTGAGCGTCAAAACAATAAGAAAACGAAGAAAAGACATTAAGGTTTTGGAAACTGACTTTGAAGTTGTTGCAGCTCATTTAGAAAGCTTTCTAACTGAGGCTGTTGATGTTCAGAAGCTGTTTCCATTGCGTTCTGTATTTGTTGACAAGCCTTTTCGTTTTCGGTCATAAAATGAGAATAAAAAACACCATATTCACTATTTGACGCGTCCAATGTTTTGGAGAGATCCATCGCATGGTGATAACCTTGCTCAGCAGCTTGATATGCTTGTTGCTTGTTTTTATGATAGGGCATAATTACCATCCTTTGTTTTGATATACCTTTAACGTTCCAATATCATCTAGAATTATTCAATAAATTGCTTTTTATTGCTGGGCAATTGCACAGATGTAGTTGATTTACGTTCCAGGTGCTCGCTTTCCGGGGGGCGTGCGGTGAGCCACCTCGGCGCTATGCGCCCTTAGGTGTCTCACCTGTCCCGCTGATCCCCCAGGAGTCTCACACCTTGCACTACAATCAACTAGGCAATGAAGCATTTCTAACAAATAATTATACAAAAGTGAAAAGAAAGATAGGAGGAGGCTTATTATGGGAGAGCATAATACGTTTAAAGATATCAGAAAGAACGCTCCAAAAGGAGAGAACCCTGGACAACCAGCTCCTATGAGTGGTTCTAAAAAAGTAAAACAGCGTAATCATACGGGACAAAACCGTGGAGAAGGCAGTTAATAAAACAAACAACAACAGGGACCGACAGATAATCTGTCAGTCCCTGTTCTTAATCGATCGATCGTATTGCATCTTCAACCGTCAAAAGCTCATCATCGGAAATCGTTCTGAGATCAAGAAGAACTTCTTCACCTTTGATCCTCACGATAATAGGCGTTTGATGGTTCCGAAAAGCTCTTGCTAGGTAATCTGCTCCTTTAAAGTGTTTAAGTCCTAAACAAAAAGTTGGCAATTTCACATCCGGCATTGTTCCTCCCCCAACTTGAGAGAACTCTTCTAGAATTCTGATGTTTAAAGAAGAATGATCTTCCACTTTTCTTTTTAGTCGCCATACACTCTCTCTGATTTCTTCAGGAGTTTTTAATATATCTCTAACTGTTGGAATGTCTTTATATTCTTCATTTCTATAAGACAGTAACGTTTCGTTTAATGCAGCGATCGTAAACTTATCCACTCTTAGAACACGAGCTAGCTGATGTTTCTTTAATTGATCGATGATTCTTTTTTTCCCTGCAATGATTCCAGCTTGTGGGCCGCCTAAAAGTTTATCTCCGCTAAAAGACACTATATCTAATCCATTATTAATAACGGAGGAGATCAATGGTTCATCACCGATTCCTTCAGACTGAAAAGGATAGAGGGCTCCACTTCCAAGATCTTCGTATATAATCAGATCTTGATGATCCTTCTTCAACTGAATCAACTCACTTGAAGATACTTCTTTCGTAAATCCAATCACCTTAAAATTACTTGTGTGGACCTTCATGATCATTCCAGTTTCTTCATTTATCGCTTCTTCGTAATCAAAGAGATGTGTTTTGTTCGTCGTACCAATTTCCCGCAGTTTCGCTCCACTTTCTTCCATTATAGAAGAAACACGAAATGAACCTCCTATCTCAACAAGCTCACCTCTAGAAACGATGACTTCTTTGTTTTTAGCTAGTGCTTTCAGAATCAGGTAAACGGCTGCTGCATTATTGTTCACGACCATCGCGGCTTCTGCACCTGTTACTTGTTTAATTAGTTCTTCTGTCAGATCATGCCTAGAACCTCTTTTTCCTTGTTCCAAGTTATACTCTAAATTTGAATACATTCTTGCTGTTTCACTCATTCGTTCTACGCTTTTCTCACTTAGTCTAGATCGTCCAAGATTTGTATGTATAACGATCCCGCTAGCATTGATCAATGAGCGGATCTGATGGGTAGGATGAACTAAATTAGACTTTGCTGAATCCTTAACGAGTGATCTGATATCAGTTTTCAAGTCAATAGCATGGTGATCGTTGAGAATATTTTTTCGCCAAAGTTTGATCGCATCTTGAACAGCTCGTGTTACTTCCTTTTCAGGTTTGCCACTCACTTCAGAACTGATATCTTTTACCACCTCATGAACCGCAGGTAGCTGCCTTAACAAATCAGATTTTAACAAAATGAAGCTCCTCCTTAAGGGCTTAACGATTCCTTTAAGGAGGGCATCGTTTTTTAAGCCAATAATTTTTCTAAGTGTTTTATGATCAGATCATGATCCGGAAATTCTCCGGTCTCTTTTTTTGAATAAATTTTTTCGCCATTGACGGATACTTCAAACACTCCTCCAGAACTAGGAATCAGTTCGAGTGAAGAAATTTTAGAACGAAAATGGTTGAACAGGTCTTCCGCGAGACTCGCGGCTTTTGGTGCAAAGTTTCACATCATACAGAATTCAATAGATACTTTCATGTTTCATCCTCCTTTTTTAAGACTATTTTAGTATATCCTTAGGCATTTCACAAAAATAATGTTTATACTAACAAAAGGAGGTGTCCTTTTATTATGACGAGTAAAGATAAAGTTAAGCTCACTCACCTTTCCTCAAAAGGTGGTTGAGGCTGTAAAATCGGTCCAGAAGACCTGGCGCAAGTTTTGCGCCATCTACCAAAACGCGAATATGATCCTAACCTTTTAGTTGGTTTAGATACTTCAGACGATGCAGGAGTCTATAAGTTAACGGATGACCTTGCTATGATCCAGACTGTCGACTTCTTTACACCAATCGTAGACGATCCATACATGTTCGGCCAGATTGCAGCTGCAAATTCATTGAGTGATGTTTACGCGATGGGAGGACGACCTACAACAGTGATGAATATAGTAGGTTTTCCGATTAACACTCTCGGTCACGATGTTTTAGCTGAAATCCTAAAGGGAGCTGCCGATAAAGTGAAAGAATCTGGGGCAGTGCTGGTCGGAGGACACTCGATCGACGATTCAGAGCCTAAGTTCGGTCTGTCTGTAACTGGCCTCGTTCATCCATCAAAAGTATATAAAAATGTTGGTGCGAGACCCGGAGATGTTCTTGTATTAACAAAACCGATCGGTGTGGGTATACAAACCACAGCGATAAAAAAAGACAAGCTTACCGCCGATCAGCTTAAGCTCGTCAGCGAAACGATGGCTGCATTGAATAAGACTGCTGCCGAATGTTTAGAAGGTCTATCTCCAAACGCTGTTACAGATGTAACTGGATTTGGTCTCCTTGGTCACGCCACTGAGATGGCAAAAGGAACAGGAGATATTACAATCGAGATCAATTATGACCGAGTACCACTCTTACCAGGCACTACAGAGCTTGCTCAAGAAGGAATCGTTCCTGGTGGTTCTAAAGCCAATCATCGTTGGATCAAAGATGATGTCCAATACGAAAACGACCTTTCCCAGTATCAGCAATGGATATTATGTGACGCTGTGACCTCTGGCGGATTACTCGTAAGTCTACCTGAAAGTGAAGCGCTAGAATACGTGGAGAGACTTCATACGAATGGCATAAATGACGCAAGCATCGTTGGTCGTGTTCTTGCATTCTCTGAAAAACCGATCAAAGCCAATTAAACACAAAAAACTCCGGCATCGGAGTTTTTTGTGCATTTTTAAGATGTATGGTTATAAATTTCTGCATAGATCTTATCATCAAATTCTTCAGGAGCTCCGTCAAAAAAGAGTTTTCCGTCCTTAAGCGCAATGATTCTTGTCGCAAATTTTTTAGCGAGACAGACATCGTGTACGTTAATGATGGAAACAAGATTTCTTTTCACATGAGTTTCTTTTAGTAAATGAAATATCCGATCAGCCGTTCCAGGATCTAAACTTGCAACAGGTTCGTCCCCTAAGAATACTTTCGGGTTTTGCACAAGCGCTCGAGCGATCGCCACTCTTTGTTTTTGCCCGCCGCTTAACTTCTCCACTCGTCTTGTTGGTTCAACCGTTAGTTCTACTTGATTTATAGCTTCTAAAGCTTGCAATCGATCGCTGGATTTAAACAATCCTAACAAATTTTCATACGATTTTTTGTATCCAAACAGACCGGTTAAGATGTTCTGAACGACACTCATCCTCGGAATTAAGTTAAAATGCTGAAAGATCATACCTGTTTTACGGCGAACTTCTAGCGTTTCTTTGTGAGTCATCTCACTTAATACCTTATCTTCCCATTTTACATAACCTTCAGTTACAGGCTGTAATCCGTTGATACATCTGATAAACGTTGATTTTCCTGCACCGCTTCTTCCTAAGACACAAACGAACTCCCCTTTTTGGAAAGTTACACTTACATTCGCTAAAGCAGGTTCTCTAGCGCCAGGATACGTGACAGATACATTCTTAAATTCAATCATATGATCACCCTAAATTACCTTTTCCCGAATTTTGCTGCCCATATAATCCACCAAGATGACCATGATCATGATGAGGAGGACGTCAACAGAGACTAATTGATATTGAAATGTTTTAAAATGAATAAACAACTGTTGCCCGATTCCCCCGCCACCGATCAGACCTAAAATGAGTAAAGTTCGAATAGCCACTTCAAATCGGTAGAAAAATTGAGACAGGACATTCGGCCATATTTGTGGTAATACTGCAAAAAGATTTCCTATCCATCTACTCGCACCAACTGCAGACATCGCTTCCATCGGACCCTTATCAGCTGACTCGATCAGCTCTGAAATCAGCTTTCCTAATACCCCAATGTTATGAAATATAATGGCGATAACGGCTGGAAACGGCCCAAGTCCAAGTGTTGTTAAAAGAATTAAACCGAACACAAATTCAGGTACTGATCGTAAAAAGCTAAGCAAGAAACGTGTTACGGAATAGACAAAACGATTTTTACTCGTATTTCGAGCGGCCATAAAGCTTAACGGAAGTGCGATGATCAGACCGAATAAGCTCCCCAAAAATGCGATAGCGATCGTTAATAAACTTTCTTGAAACAGAAATGGCAGACTTTCTGTGTTCATCGGAAACCATTTCGACAGAAAGTCACCCATATTCTGAAAATCTCTGAACTTCGAAAGATCAAACTCCGTTAACTTCATGCTTCCTACTACGAGTAAGCTTAAGCATACTACGATTAAAAATTGGCTCCTCTTAAACCAAACCATGGTTCCCCTCTATTCTTGAATGGTACCCTCTTTAATTGCTGCTTTTCGGATACTCTCGTAATCCTTGTTGTCTGCCTTTGTAAACCCAGTTGCACCAAAGGCATCTAGAATCTCTTTATCTTTAATATCTAAAAAGATCTGTTGAAGTTTCTTCATCGTTTTCTCATCTGTACTCTTAGAAACTGCCCATGGATATTGGAACAATTTCTCTGACTTCCAGATCACTTTAAACTGATCTCCGTCAATTGCTCCTTCTTCGATCAACTTATCATAAATGGCGCTGTCGATCGCACCAACATCCACTTGTTTGTTTTGTACAGCTAGTGCGGTCGCATCATGTGAACCTGTAAACCTCACATTTTTAAAATCACTATCAGATTCACTTCTATAGATGCCCTCATCTTTAAGTTTGATGCTCGGAATTAACGATCCGGAAGTGGAGGATGGATCACCAAAAGCAAACTTTACATTCCTCACATCAGTTACCATATCTTCAAGACTTTCATATTTGCTGTCTTTATGCGAGATCAGATAAGAATAGTAGAACGGTTCACCTTTGATCAATTGTGTTACGATCGCTTTAGCTCCACTCTCTTCATGAGCAACAACATATGTAAGAGGTCCAAAATAAGCCATGTCGATCTTATCATAGTTCATCGCTTCCACTACACCGTTGTAATCTGGATAAGAAGTGATCTTCACTTCACGTTCCATCTTCTCAGTAAGCACTTTCTGAAGCTTATCTAGCGCGCCCTTCATCTCACCTTCCGTTTGGGCTGGAATTACCCCAATCGTAAAGACTTCATCTTTCTTTGAACTCGTATTCTTCTTCTCATCGTTTTTTGTTCCACAAGCTGATAAGAATAGAATCATAGTCAGCAATAGTAAACTAAGTTTTTTCATCATGTTCTCTCCTTTATTCTTATTCATCTTTATATAATTCCATATAAGAGTCTATTTCTTTCTTCAGAGTGTGATCCTCTTTTATGGTTTGATACCCATGTTCACTAAGTTGTTTATACGTGTCACGATCTGTAATAACTTTCTTTATAGAATGATATAATTCTTCTTGAGATTGAAACAACAATCCGTTCATACCATGTTGTATGATGCTTGCGTTTCCGACGTTTTCTCTTGCGATTACAGGTTTTCTGAAACTCATCGCTTCTAACAGTGCTGTCGGTTGCCCTTCTGAAATCGATGTATTCAGTACAACATCTCCCCATTCATAAAGCTTCTTCATTTCACTGAGCTCTACTTCAGGCAGATAATGCAACCATTCATACTTATTTTCTGCCTTCTTCACTCGTTCAAATTCTTCCTCATCTAAGATTGCCCCTACAATTAAAAAGCGGAGTTTAGAGAAATCAGTAGACAACCTAATCAAACTTCTTAATGCAAAAAGAACATCTTTAACTGGACGAATTCCAGCTGGCAGTAATAATTTTGGATAACCCTCTGGTAGAGTGAAGCCTCCGATCGTATGATCAGTAATAGGTAAATAAATACTTTGAGGGATCACATGTATGGACTGATCGCTCAGTTCATACTCTTTTACGAGCAATTGTTTAGCTTGTTGAGTAAAAACAGTAATCGCTTTCGCTTTCCGCAAGAGAGGAAGATACCTTTCTTCATCTTCTTTTAACGAGTGGTTGAGATCAGTACCTCCAGAGGTAACAATATATGGCTTATCCAACGTAATCTTATTTTTATCGGCCCACTGAACGAATCTAGAAAAATGAAGAATATGATATAAATCTGCTTTCTCCATCCAATCAAAAAGGGTAGCATGTACACTTGTCTCTTCATACGAAAAGATAGAAAGGTCAACTTTCTCAGATAATCCATGTTCCAATCGTTTAGCTGTTGTTGAATTTCCACGGTTCTGTTTATAGTATGGTGTAAAAAAGACAACTCTCACATACTACACCCATTTCCTAACAGTAGATTCTCGCATCGTGTATCCTTTTGAGTCCATGCTCTCCAAGATCGGAATCAAAAACTTTCTTGATGTATGAAGAACTGCTTTAGCTTCTTGTACGGTAAATGATGAACCCGTATGGACGCGCAATTGTTCAACCACTGAATCAAATGCTTTCCTGCTCAAAAACACCTCGTCAAAAAGAAAGATCACTTGATCTGTTTTTAGTAAAAAATATTTGAACTCTTGGTAGAGAGCTTCTGGGAGTTGCTGAGCGTTATAGAGGTTCCGCAGATCATCCGGTTCAAGCTGACCTTCTTCTAACAGTGAAAGAACATTCGTCATTCTCTTAGCCCATTTTTCTGGATAATGCGGAGTGAAATGAGATAAATGAACAAATTGATCTGTAATCAAAATGGTCGATTCCCCGATCCATTTTTCAAGAAGGGTGTTAACTATCTTCGGATTTACTTCACTTTGTAAGGATTGAACAATCTCTGCCTTAGGTATACCCTGCCTTAAACTATATTCCTTATGGAAGTTTTGAAGCTTGTTCGTGATGCTAGATTCAATATGCTGGATGGTGGAAACAGAAACTAGATAATTCTGTATTTGTTCCATAGCACCCTCACGCAACAATTCTTCCGTCGTGTGTTGAAATACTTCCTCATCCATTCCAATCGATCTTTTAAGTTCTAATTCTGTCAACGATCCTTCTTTATTAAGCAACTGTAAGATACGTTCACTAGGGGTTCCTTCATGCTTCCTTTTTAATCGTTCGATCGTTTCTGTTCCAAACTTATAAGCCGTTCCGTTTGGGTCGAGAACTTCTCCTCCTCCGATCGTTTCCTCAGGAGAAGGTCGTCTTAAGATGAAACGATCACCTCGTTTCGTAACGATCTCTTGTTCTAATCGAACTTGACAATAGACTTGATCTTCATTGTTTTCAAGTTCATTCCGGTCAAAAAGGACAAGTTTCCCCATCACTTCAGAAGTTCCACAATAAAATTTAATAAGAGAGCGTTGTTTTATTTTCCCTTGCCACCCTTTACCCGTTGATAATACGAGATCAATAGTGTCTGTTGTCGAAAAAACATTCGGTTCTACTAAAGCATGCCCTCTTTTCCAATCACCCTTAGAACCACCTGAAAGGTTTAGTGCTGCTCTTTGACCAGCTCTAGCAGCTTGTACATCTTGTTTATGTACTTGAAGTTTTCGAACCTTCACTTTATCGTTCCCTGGCTGAACAACAAGTTCATCACCTTCCTGCACTTCACCTTCATAGACGGTTCCTCTTACAACAGTACCTTGTCCTTTTACTGAAAAGATGTGGTCGATCGGCATGCGAAAAGCGCCTTGTGAAGATTTAACCGGAGTGTCTTTCAAGAGGTTAATCATTTCACGTTTTAGTTCGTCAATGCCAGCTGAAGAAACACTATCCACGAAATGAATGGGAAAATGTTCAAAAACAGATGAGTTTGTAAGTTCAATAATGTCTTCTTCTACTAACAATCTCATCTCATCGTCAATCATATCTGACTTTGTAACCACGATGATTCCCTTTTCGATGCCTAGGAAGGAAAGAATCTCAAAGTGTTCTCTCGTTTGAGGCATCACACCCTCATCTCCAGCGATTACAAGGAGCACGAGATCGATCCCCGCCACACCAGCGATCATCTGACGGATCAGCTTTTCATGACCCGGTACATCAACGATTGAGGTGTGCAGTTCTTTTGTTAAAGGAAATGGCGCAAAGCCTGGTTCGATCGTGATTTTACGCGCTTTTTCTTCTTTTAGCGTATCCGTGTCGATGCCACTCAATGCTTTTGTGAGCGTCGTTTTCCCATGATCGATGTGCCCTGCCATTCCAATCGTATAATATTTAATCGTCATATGTTTAACCACCTATATGTACATACTCTTCTACACTTTATGAAAAGGAGATGTAAAAAACAAGAATAACGCATTATTCATTGTTGAAAAATAGCGATATTCACCCGAACCATATTATTTCCCAAACCGATATAACTGAATGTATATTTATTCACCTCTGTATACTCACAGGTTATCCACAGAACAAGTTATTCACACTTGTCCACAGGACGAACTGTTATAGTGAAAAAAATAATCTGTTATAATGCCCAGCTGTTATTGTTGAATATTTCCTCTGTTACAGTCGCGCTATACCACCGTTCGACAAATCCACCCTCCCCTACCCTAGAGTAAAGCACAAGTCTTGTCCTATAGGGGTAAAATGCTGTATAATGCAATAGCGAGCTAGAGATTTTACTTGGGGCCAGATGTGTAGCTGGTGCTTGCCTGGGTCTTCAAAACCTTTTGGGAGGCGCGTGCCGTCTCCGGTGGGTTCGATTCCCACATGGTCCCGCCAAAAAATTTATACATATGAGGTGGACGCATTGTCTGGATGGTTCATCACTTTTATCGTGTTATGGTCCGTTTTTTTATTTACCATGTTTGCCATCGGCGGATATTTTATGTTTCGTAAATTTTTAAAACGGTTACCTAAAGAAGATGGAAAATCAATACTAGATTGGCAAGAACATTACATCAACCAAACCATTCATCTATGGACTGACGATCAGAAGAAACTCTTAAACGAATTAGTAGCTCCTGTTCCTGAACTCTTCAGAGATGTAGCGAAAGAAAAGATCGCTGGTAAAATCGGTGAATTAGCATTACAAGAAAAGGCAAGTACAATGTCACAAGATTTAATCATTCGCGGCTATATCATCGCAACACCTAAAAGAGATCACAAATGGCTGATCAAAACTTTAAAAAAGAAAAACATCGATATCAAACCTTATCATTCTTTACTCGCATAAAGAACCCCCTGAATCATGAGATTCAGGGGGTTTTCTTTTTGTTATTGAAGTTTACATCGCAATCTCGTTTTTCTTTTTATTGAATAAAACGAGCATGGCAAGTCTCCACGGAAGAATCATTCCAAACGCAACGATAAAGAATAACGAACTTGTTTCAAAGATCGATATCGTCGAACCAATATACCACTTTAGAGCTAAGCGAATGGCGAACAATCCGATAATGATAAAGATAAAAGCCTTCGATCGGACCAAGTAAACATGATCACCTTTAATCTCAAATTTACTTGTCATGATAAGAAATACGGAAAACATGACACCGACTAAGAATGCCTCCCCTGCTTCCGTCCAGGTGATATGAAAAGCAGGAATCACGAACTGTAGAAAGCCTGTGCTCATAGCCAGTGGAGGAATGATGATCTTTTTGGTCGTAACAGGTTCTCTTGTTTCTTTCATTCGGAAATTAAAAACAATCACTGCCATAACGATGGCAAAGCATGTACTCGCAATAAAAAACACGGTTAGTTCCCTTCCCCTACTTCTTTCTCAATCTTATCTTCTGCAATTGAGAGGATAATGGTCATCGTAACACCGATTACTGTCAAATAAACTCCTAAATCAAAGAGCATCGCTGTAGCAAGCTCTGTTTTCCCTAACAACGGGAGTTGAAAATAGCCAAAACTGTGACTCAAAAACGGAACACCCAAAACAAAGGAACCTGCTCCTGTCAGTATGGCGATCAATAAACCAGCTGCTATCATGTACGTAAAATTAATCGGCAAGATTCTATGTACTGGTTGTAATCCGTAGGAAACATAGAGAAGAAGAAATGCTCCCGCTCCCATCAACCCACCGATAAATCCTCCTCCAGGTGCATTATGTCCCGAAAAAAGCATGTTTATCGAAAAAGCTAGAATAACAAAAACAATAATATTTGTTGTTGTTTTTAAGATAAGGTCATTCGATCGTGAATGCATGATGTATATCCCCTTTCAATGTTACTCTTAAAAACCTTTAAATCCTCCAAACACACGGTTTGTAAGAAACGATGTTAATTGTGTCAGCCAATCAAAGTATAGCAAAATTCCCATGAAGACCATAAGAGTCCCGCCAACTACCATAAACTGACGATTGAACTTTTTGATTACCTTTAGTTTATCCAAAAAGAAGCTTAAAACAAAGAACGGTACAGCAAAACCTAAAACATAGGCGATCATATACGTCATGGATGCTGCCGGATTCGATACCCCTAGCGCGATAACACCTGCTAGAATAGGACCCATACAAGGTGTCCATCCTGCTGCAAAACCGATACCGATCAACACTGAACCCAGATAGCCGGTTGGACGGGATTGAAACCTTACTTTCTTATCTTTCATCAGAAAGGCAGGAGTTATGAATCCTATTACTACTAATCCGAAAAAGATTATAACAATAGCTCCGATCTGTCTTAGCAAAGTTTGATATTGAACGAATAGATCACCGATTATCGTAGTGGATAATCCAAGGAAAAGAAAAATGATCGAAAAACCTATTAAAAAAAATGCAGTATGTAGTAGCGCCGTTTTTTTTAGCATGGCGTTTTCTTCTTTAAGTTCTTGAACAGAGATCCCCGTTATATAAGATAAGAAAGCGGGATACAATGGTAAGCAGCACGGTGAAATAAAGGAGAGCAGCCCAGCTCCAAAAGCAAGCAGAATATTAAGATCGGTCATTTTTTTAGTAAACTCCTTTTACAGTTCTCTCTCTATCTTAAAGGGAATATCCATTTTGTTCAAACATAAAGAAAGACAGCTTTGAAAAAAGCTGTCAGAAATGTTTTATGGTTTTTGTAAATACTCTTCGAGGGTAATGCCCTGCTCGTGGATTTTTTTCGCATGATCCACACCCACATATCGGAGATGCCAAGGTTCATATTGATATCCTGTAATCTCTTCTTTCCCTTTAAGATATCTGATGATGAATCCATACTTATGTGCATTTTCTGCGAGCCATTTTCCTTCTTTCGTCTCACCGAACGCTTCCACCAGTTCAAAGTTTACTTCTTGAGAAGTCACGTCCATCGACAATCCCGTCTGATGTTCACTCTGACCAGGTCTGGAGCTTGTTTTGTTTGCTACTTCTTCTCCTTTTTGCTCAGCATTAAAGGCGAAGATGGACACTTGCGTATCATAAGAGCGATACCCTGATTGCGCGAGCAGCTCTAATCCTTCTTCTTCAGCTGCCTTAAACAATACTTCTAGGGAAAGAGCAGCTTCTTTTCTAAGTTTTTTCTTAGGTAAGTCCTCTTTAAAAGGGAACGGAACATTTGGTGTAACTAAATCCTTCGGTTCATAATTACCAGGTAGATTTCTTTCTTTGTTCGCAACAATTAAAAGATCGTCTAAGTTTTGTACGACCGCTTTTCCGTCACCGGATGCGGTTACCGTTTCTTCTAACCAAGGCAGATCAGTCTCCGCTGAAGGTTGTTCATCCGAATTTTCATTTTTGTTTTCATCATTTGGTTTTTGTGTAGTCTGCTCGTTCGAAATCTGTTTTTCGTTCTCTTCAGAGCTCTCTTCATTAAAGGCAGCATTCCACTTCTTTTCTGCCCAATCAACTGGCTTACATGCCGAAAGGACAACCATGCTGCCGATCAACATTGATGGTAATACATATTTCTTCAAAGCATTCTCATCCTTTTATTCAGTTTGTCTGTACGTGTATGCTATCTTATAATAAAATAATTTGCAAATAAGTCAATGCTTAAACGACATGTTCATATTTTCGAAAAATTATAGTAAAAAACAGGGACATTTTGAATGGAGATTCGAATAAAAGTCTTTTTCATAAACCTTGTTCCAGGCTGAGCTTCTTACGGTACGTGTTTTTATATTTATTACACGTTCACCGGTAAATGGGCTGTTTTCACCTGTGAATGCTCTCTTTCCACCTATGAAACGTTTAGGAGCACCGCTAAGACGCGCATAACCACCTGAGATTACTCCGCGATCACCTAAAAGCTATACACAGACAGTACAAACCATTAAGAAAGACAGCTCTGTATTATGAAGAGCTGTCTTTTCATACGTAAACCCTTTTGTTAATCAACCCACATCGTTCATAGAATCTTTTCCATGTTGTAAAAGGAACATCTTATGATACAACCCTCGTTGTCTTAATAGTTCTTGGTGAGTGCCTCTTTCGACAATTTCACCTTTATGCAAAACGAGGATAAGTTCTGCGTCTTGTATGGTTGATAATCTGTGTGCGATCGCAATGGTCGTTCTGCCGCTGCGCATTTTATGAAGAGCTTCTTGTATCTCTTCTTCCGTCTCTGTATCAATGTTTGCCGTCGCTTCGTCTAGTATCAAGATCTTTGGAGAAAAAGCCATCGTGCGTGCAAAAGAGATCAGCTGTCTTTGCCCACTTGAAAAGGTGGCACCTCTTTCTCCTAACCCTGTCTGATACCCCTCTGGCAATCTTTCGATAAACGGTGCAGCTTGAACAAATCTAGCAGCATTCAATACATCCTCATCTGTAATCGTCTTATCATACAATCTTATGTTCTGCATAATGTCTCCTACAAATAAGAAGGGATCTTGCAGAACGAGACCCATCTTGTTCCTTAACTCTTTGTTTTCAAAGTTAGATAAAGGAACGTCATCGATATAGATATTACCTTTGTTCACTTCATAAAAACGCATCAGCAAATTGATAATCGAGCTCTTACCACTTCCGGTATGACCGACAAGGGCAACCGTTTGACCAGGTTCAGCAGTGAAAGAGATATCTTTTAGAACTTCTTGCTCTCCATCATAAGAAAAGGAAACGTTTTTAAATTGGATCTTTCCTCTTGAAACCGAAGGCATCTCATCCCCTTTTTTTACAGGAGCAAATTCTACTTCATCCATGACTGTAAATACTCTTCCTGCAGAGACGATCGCTTGCTGAAAGATAGATAGGCGCATCATCATCATATTGACCGGTTCAAAAAAGCGATCTAGATAATTGATAAAAGCATAGATTACACCGATCTCTACAGGTGAATGAAAAGATTTGATGCCAAAAAAAGATAGAATCATCAACAAAGCCAGCATATATACAAGGTCAACAGCAGGTCTTAACAACAAACCGTTATATTTTATGTTTCTGATCTGTGCGTCATTATGGTCTTGATTGATTTTTGCAAACTCTTTTTTAAGTCTTTTTTGCTGGTTGAACACTTGTACGATCGACATTCCTTGAAGAGATTCGTTCAATTTAGCGTTCAACTGGCTAAGTTTCTCTCTCATATCATAGAACGAACGTGAACTGTATTTACGGTACAACCACATGATCAAAACGATGAACGGGAGAATCCCTAAACAGAATAAAGCGAGTTTTACATTCAAATAGAACATGAATCCAAAGATACCAAATAAAAATACGATATTTTGAACAAACGTTGAGAGTACACTTACATAAAGATCTTTTACTGCTTCTGTATCGTTTGTAATTCTTGAAACTAAGCTCCCGACTGGTGTTCGATCAAAGAATTTTAATCCTAATGAATGTACCTTTGAAAACACTTGAATTCTCAGTGTTTGAATGATATCTAGAGCAACCGCTTGAAACAGAACAAATTGTATGTAGTTTACAACTGCTGAGATGACGATTAATCCGATATATCCAGAAGCAAGCATCACCAAAGCTTTTTGTTCAAAATTGCGAGGTGTGACAAAATCATCGATGAACGTTTTAACAAGGATTGGACCCGTTAATTCAGCAGCAGTTGCAACTAATAATAAAAGGAAGGCGAATGCCAAACGTTTCTTGTGTGGTTTTGTATAAGACATGAGTCTTTTAAATACAGACCATTGCTTCATTTGCTGTAATTCATCGAGCGTTGGTTCTTGTTCGGTACTCATTTGATGACACCCCCTTCTGAGATCAACGTTTCCAATGCTTGTTTCTCATATGTTTCTTTGTACCAACCATCCTCGTTCAATAAACTGAAATGTGTACCGCGTTGTACGATCGTTCCGTTTTCCAAAACGATGATTAGATCGCAATGCGCGATCGATGATAGGCGATGTGCTGTAATAATCGTCGTTTGATTTTGGCGTTTACGCTTCAATTGCTGAAGGATGGACTCTTCTGTTTTCGCATCAACAGCAGAGAGAGAGTCATCTAGAATGAGAATTTCTGGATTCTTAATCAATGCTCGCGCAATAGAGATCCTTTGTTTTTGTCCCCCTGAAAGTGTAACGCCCCTCTCCCCTACTACTGTTTCATAACCATATTTAAACTGCGTTATATCTTTATGAATTGAGGCCAGTTCTGCTGCTTCTTTTATTTCTGAAAAAGGTGATTCTACCTTAGAAAACGCTATGTTTTCTGCTATAGTTGCTGAGAATAAAAAATGGTCTTGAGGTACATAACCGATCGAGCTTCTTAACGCATGCAATTTATACGCACAGATATCGTGATCATCAATAATAATGTCTTCTGATTTCAATTGATACTCACGTAGCAATAACTTACATAACGTTGTTTTACCACTACCTGTTTTTCCGACAACCCCAAGTGTCTGACCTCGCTTTAATGTAAAATGTATATCATTTAAAACAGGAGTGTCAGCCGTATACGAAAACTTCTTCAACTGAAAAGTGATATCACCTTTAGGGCTATTTTCAATTGAACCATTATCCTCAATCTCTTCCTTTACTGCAAGAAGTGATTCTACGCGATCATAAGAAGCTCTTCCTCGCTCAACAATATTAAACAGCCAACCAAATGCAAGCATCGGCCAGATTAATAAACCAAGATAACTTGTAAAAGAAACAAGTTCTCCTATTGTTAGTTCATTGCGCGTTACAAGAATGGAACCATAACCAACTGCTAAGAAAAAGGAAAAACCAATGATCAGTGAAATCGTAGGATCGAACAAAGAATCAATACGTGCTACAGCCATGTTCTTTTTAACAGCATCACTGGAAAGATTCGAAAAGCTGTCAATATCCTCTTTCTCTTGGCCAAATGCTTTAATCACCCTCGTTCCAGAGATACTTTCTTGCACCTTATCGTTTAGAGTTGAAAATGCTTCTTGCGCACTGTGAAACCTTTTATGTAGCATCGTGCCATATTTGTTCGTTGCCCAAGCCATGATAGGTAAAGGTAGAAGACTTACAAGAGTCAGCTTCCAACTGATCGTAGTAGCCATCGCGATCAATGTGAAACCGCCCATCATCAGAGAATCTACCAAAGTCAAAACACCGTCGCCAGCGGTCTGTTGAATGGCTTGGAGATCGTTTGTAGAATGAGCCATCAAGTCTCCAACACGTCTCTTATGGTAGAATTCTTGTGATTTTTTTGTAAAATGTTCGTACAGTCTATTTCTTAATAACATCGCCAGTTTAACCGCTGAACCAAATATCAAGATTCTCCAGATGTAACGGAGAACATAGATACCTACTGCGATACCGATTAAAACAGCAGCATATCTCCATAAGATCTCTTCAGTTATCGTACCTTCTTCGATATGATCGACAATGAGCCCTACTACTTTCGGAGGTACTAATAACCCTAATGAGACAAATGCCAGCATCACGATTCCGCCTAAATATCGCCACTTTTCTTGTTTAAAATACCACATTAATTGAAGAAAAACCCTCAACGCCCGTTCCCCCTTGTTTGCAAATCAAAACAATTATAGTTTACCAATACATGAAAATTCCGAAAAGAAAAAAGTTTCACAAAAAAAGACCCTAGAATAATGGGTCTTCTATTGAAACTCGGTAATCATATGGTTAGCTTAATAAATGGTCTAGTTGATTCTTTACTTCGGTATACATCTCTTGATAAGATTGACTACTTAGTTTGATACACTCACTATCGTATTTTTGCTCGGCGTAATCATATTTTGGATCATAATAGTTTTCTAGTAAGAGGGCTACAACTTTTTCGTAACGTAACGCCTTTAAGTTGTTTTGAATATCCGCCATGACCGATGGTGGTATTCTCCTTGAAAGCTTATGAATTGCCTCCACAATCTCATCTTTATGCAGAAGTGGCTCGTACACATTACAAATATATTGGACTCGCAAATGAAAAGGTAACTCCACATGAATTCGAACACCACTATATTTACCTTCTAAAAGAAAATCAGGCACGACTGCTCTTCCTATCCGTTTACTCTCTGATTCAATGATAATTGACGAAGAGTTCTCGATTTCTTTTAACCGTTCGTAAAGGCTTGATTCAAATTTCTTTTGAGAAGAAGGGTCTTCTCCAATATTTCCAAAAATCGAACCTTTATGTCCTGCCATCTCTTCCAAGTTTAATACAGGATATCCCTCTTCTTGTAGTTCTTTTAATAGTTTCGTTTTCATCGTACCGGTGTGACCTTCGAGTACGATGATGTTCCTAGGTTCTGCAACCATCTTCCTAAAGGCAGATTCAATCCTCTTTCGATAGGAACGTATGCCACCATCTAACTGTAAAGTATCCATACCCATCATGTTCATCGTTTGAGCAATACTTTGCGAACGAAATCCACCTCGTGCACAATAGATGACCACCTTTTTTTCTGGATGTTCTTTACTTTTTGTATGGATCTCTTTATATATTGACGGAAGTTTTGGAGCGACGACTTGGAGTCCACGTTCCATCGCAGCTTCTTTGCTATCCTGTTTGTAGAGGGTACCGATCTCTGCTCTTTCCTCGTTTGAAAAGATACTCACATTATACGCACCCGGAATATGATATTCTTCAAATTCTTTAGGAGACCTGACATCAAAGAGCAAATAATGATCTGCTTCTATCTCATCTATCGAAATTGTCTTAACTTCACTCACTGCTATCATCCTTTTGTTGATGCACTGCTTTAGCTTCAGCTATTATGATAGAACGAAAACAAGCACCCGATTCTATATCAGGGTGCTTGTCCAACATTACTTCATCTGTTTGTTCATAGCCTGCATCATTTGATTGATTTTCTTTTGCGAAGGCTTTTGACCCATCTGCATCATCATCACACGCAACATATTTTCATTAATCGGTGGATTTTTTTGTAAATAACTCATCATATACTTGCGGGCAATAAAAAATCCGATCGCAACACCTGCAATCAGTGAAAGTGCACACACAAGGATTATCATACCAGTACCCATTGTTAAAACTTCCTCCTTCATGTTGTCTAGAACTAGTTTACTACAAGTTTACCTACACATACAAGATTGAAAGAGAATTAAGTGGCATAGACCATGTTCAATTTAAACGGTGAGAGCCAGCCAAATTTTCTTTCACTATAGTCCATCGCAAGGAAATATGGTTCATATTGGCGTAACGCCTCGAATATCACCGTTTCTGCTTCAAAGTTGCCGATGCTATAAAGATGGATATATTGATCAGTGAGTTCAATCCTCACGATACTATCTTTACAAGTTAAAGAATACGTTTCTCCTTCCAAACGCCATTCATGTTTATCTTTTAAATGGTTCCAGAAGTGTTTTTCTAGCTGAGAAACAGATAATAGAGAGGTTATGTAGCTGATTTGCTTTTGTAAAATGGTTTTTGAAATACCATTTGAGCGCTGTTCTTCGAAAAACAACTGAAAAAGCTTATTTTCCTTGCCATAGTAGGAATGAGCAACTTCTTTTGTGATTAAATAAATATAAAATTCTCTCATGAACAAGCTCCTCTCCGATACTTTTCTAAAAGTATATACAATATACGGAAAAAAGCTTGTCTAAAAAAGTGCGCAAATTATAACTATTTTTGTCGAAACAGTAAGAAAAGGAGGCTTCCTCTTGGAAACCCCCTTTTATAAATCATTATTTATTCAACATGTCTTTAACACGTTTTACGATGTTCTCTGGTGTAAATCCAAATTCTTTTTGGATAACTTCTCCAGGAGCAGATGCACCAAACGTATCGATTGTTAACGTGTCTCCTTCAAGGCCGACATATTTATGCCAACCAAGTGAAGCTCCCATCTCGATCGCTAGACGCTTCGTAATATGTTTAGGAAGTACTGACTCTTTGTAGTCATTATCTTGCTTATCAAAACTTTCCCAAGATGGCATAGAAACGACAGAAGCAGAAATTCCTTCTTTTTGAAGCAGTTCTTGTGCGGCAACTGCAATACTCACTTCAGATCCAGCAGAAAGAAGTAAAACATCCGCATCTGATTCAGCTGGTGAAACTACATAAGCTCCACGCTTAACCCCTTCATATGCCTTCTCTTTTGTGTTCTTTAAGATCGGCAAGTCATGACGGCTTAGTACCAATGCCGTTGGTTGGTTCTTGCTCTCAAGCGCTAACTTCCAAGCTGCATTCGACTCATAACCATCAGCTGGACGAATCAGATTAAGATTAGGCATCGCACGAAGAGAAGCAAGTTGCTCAACTGGTTCATGTGTTGGACCATCTTCTCCTACCATAACACTATCATGTGTTAATACATAGGTAACAGGAAGTCCCATTAGAGCAGATAAACGAATTGCAGGTCTTACGTAATCAGAGAACACGAAGAATGTTCCACCAAACACATTCAGACCACCATGCAGTGCCATTCCGTTTAATGCAGCTCCCATAGCGAACTCACGAACACCAAACCAGATGTTTCGTCCACTATAATCGTTACGGCTGAAGTTATTTTCGCCTTCAATAAGTGTCTTATTAGAACCAGCTAAGTCAGCAGATCCACCAAATAAGGAAGGTACACTCTTAGCTAGAGCATTGATCGCCTTACCTGAAGAAGAACGAGTAGCAATCGCTTTATCATAATCTGGAAGATCTTTATCCCAATTCGCTGGAAGGTTCCCTTTGATCGCATCTTGAAGTTCTTGAGCTAAATCTGGATAAGCTTCTGAATAAGCTTTGAACTGCTTATTCCATTCTTCCTCTTTTCTTTGTCCTTCACTTTTCAGTTGTTCAAAGTGTGATTGTACTTCCTCAGGAACATGGAAATCTTCTTCAAACGTCCATTTGTACGCTTCTTTTGTTAATAAGATTTCTTCTTTTCCAAGTGGTGCACCATGAGAAGCAGATTTACCTGATTTATTTGGTGAACCATGTCCAATCACCGTTTTCACTTCAATAAGTGTCGGCTTATTAAGTTCTTCACGTGCTTCTGCAAGAGCTTTTTCAATCTCTTCTAAATCCGTTCCATCTTCAACATAAAGCACTTGCCATCCATATGCTTCAAATCTATCCTTTACACTTTCAGAGAAAGAGTGGTGAAGGTCTCCATCCAAAGAAATATCGTTTGAATCATAAAGAACGATCATTCTACCTAATGCAAGATGACCTGCAAGTGAAGCAGCTTCAGCAGAAACGCCTTCCATAAGGTCCCCATCACCGCAGATCGAATAAGTAAAGTGATCGATCACTTCATGCCCTTCACGGTTATATTTTGCAGCTAAGTGACGCTCAGCCATAGCCATACCTACTGCCATTGCAATCCCTTGACCAAGTGGACCAGTTGTTGCTTCAACACCAACAGTATGTCCGAATTCAGGGTGACCTGGAGTCTTACTACCCCATTGTCTAAAGTTCTTTAAATCATCAATCGTTAAACCATATCCACTTAAATGAAGCAAGCTGTATAACAACATTGATCCATGCCCCGCTGATAATACAAAACGGTCACGGTTGAACCATTCTGGGTTTGCAGGATTATGGTTCATAAATTTTGACCATAAGCTATATGCCATAGGCGCAGCACCCATCGGCATACCTGGATGCCCTGAGTTTGCTTTTTCTATGCTGTCGATAGAAAGCGTTCTTATCGTATTAATTGCTAATTCATCAATAGTTCGTGACAAAAAAATCATCCCTTCATATGTACTAAACAGTTTTGACTTTCATAATAAACGTTCAAGTGCAATTAGACAAGACAAACACATTATTAACTCTAGTTATTTTACCATCTACACATAAAATCATACAAAAACCGCCTGTATTTCTACAACTTTTTCGTTGTATTACAACAGGCGGTTAGATTCTATTATGCTAGCCCTGGTAAGTGACATGAAAAATAATCCGTACTTTCATCATAATCAAGTTTCATATTCTCCACCAACCATTTTTCTTCGTTTCTTACAAAAAACCGAAGACCATCGACCTCTTGAACGTAGTCATCCTCATCGGGTACTGCAGGCGTTACGCCAAGTGAAAAGCCTCCAGAATCACCACTTCCTGCGTATTTCACGAAAAGTCTTAAAGCCTCAGTCGCTTCTAATGTAATGTCTTTATAAAGGTTCGCTGCTGCACTTGTAATTGAAAAAGTCAAAATATTCTCCCCTTTCAAAGTTGTTATATAACAGTATATACTAATATATATAGATTGCAACAGAAAAAGATGCCTATTTACAGTTGAGTAAACAGGCATCTTTTATTAATGTTTAAGGTTTTTTTTATGATCTTTACTTCTTTTTAATTTTTCTGGTGTTACATCATCACCGTTCGGGTCAACAAAGGTCATACCATGAAGATCCTGAACAAAAGATTTACGGAACACTTGTAAATATTCTTCTCGTAGTTTTTTTTGTTCCGCTTTTTCTGCTGATGTAAGATCGGATTGTTTTGATTTTCTAGACAGTTCATTTATTCGTTGCATTTTATCTTTAGATAACATTTTAAAAACTCCTTTTAAAGCATTCTTCACTCTATCCTACAGCAGAATGAAAGGAATTTCTAGTTATCTGTATTTTCCACATGTTCTTTGTATCTTCTATGTACGGTAGCTTTAGAAACATCGAATCCTAAACCTCTGAGAGTTAAGGCTATATCATGGAAGGTAAGCTTCATGTTCTTTAAACGTACGATTTCAGAGATCGGCACTTCTTTTTTGTCTCTGCCACCTCCGGTTTGATTTTTTAGATTCTTTTGAGGTTTATATCCTTCTTTGACAGCTTTTCTCATGCCTCGCTTAATCTTCATATTATGAAGCTTTCGTTGGTATTCCTCTACAGTTGATACAATATCGAGCACCATTTCGTCCGCTTCCGTTAACGTGTACTCTCCGTTATTAGAAAGGGTATATACTTTAATATTGTATTTGATCAACTGATGAAGGATCGCCATCTTAGCTTTTCCTCTGCCTAAACGAGTATCATCTTGGACAAGAAGGCATTGAAACTCACCATCTCTTGCGAGGTCTAATATGTTTAATAGTTCTTCTCGATCTAAAGAGAATCCACTAGCCTTCTCACGATAACAGTTCACCACTTCAAATTGAAATTGTAGTGCTAACTTCTTAAGTTCCCCTTCTTGTCTTTCTAATGAAGTCATTTGTTCATCTTTATCTGTACTTACTCTGGAGTAAATGATTGCTTTCATTTGTTTAAAACCCGCTTTATTATTTATTGACTGGTATGATTACTTTTTGACCTGGAAAAACCGCTGCAGCGTTTACGCTATTCTTCTTTTCGACCCATTTAATAAACTCCCAATTGGAATAATGATGCTTGGCATTATATTCTTCAGAAAGACTCCACAGTGAGTCTCCTTCCTGTATGGTTACTTCAATATATTGAGCTTCTTGTGAGGCAAGATTTGATAACGTAAAAAATATACCACCTAACAACCCTAAAAATACAATAACATGCATTGTCCCTTGTTTCATTGTGATATCCCCTTTCAACAAACGTTTGTTCGCATCTCTTGTTTTTATAATAACTGGAACGTTTGTTCGGTGTCAACTATTTTTTCGAACTTATGTTTGTATCTCTGAATTCCCCATGATATACTTTTTATAGATAAAAAATTCGGTGAGGTGCTAAAAAATGACTAAGTTATCCAGACGACAGTTGGATATATTGGCTTTCATAAAAGAGGAAGTATCACAAAAAGGGTATCCGCCTTCAGTTCGTGAAATCGGAGAAGCGGTTGGCCTTGCTTCAAGCTCTACAGTTCATGGGCATTTAGCAAGACTTGAAAAAAAGGGGCTTATTAGACGAGATCCTACAAAACCAAGAGCCATTGAAGTATTAGGATTAGAAGATAATATTCCTTCAGTCCGTTCTGTTTCAATTCCTGTTATCGGTAAAGTTACAGCAGGTCTTCCAATTAGCGCGGTTGAAAACGTAGAAGAATACTTTCCATTACCTGAACACGTTGTTGGTGATGAGAACGTCTTCATGTTATCTGTTGTAGGGGATAGTATGATTGAAGCGGGAATTTTCAACAGAGACTTAGTTGTTGTTAAACAACAGCCTACCGCTAACAACGGAGATATTATCGTAGCTATGACCGATGAAGATGAAGCTACGGTAAAACGTTTCTTTAAAGAAAAAAATCATATACGCCTGCAGCCAGAAAATTCATCGATGGAACCGATAATCCTGCAAAGCTGTACGATACTCGGTAAAGTGATTGGTGTATATAGAAGTATTCACTAATTCAAATAAAACATAAAGGCTGTTTTTTAAAGGATTATTGCTTTTATCTTTTTTATTGTCTTCTTTGAACAGTTGGTTGTAGTGTAAGGTGTGAGACTCCTACCCCGCACAAAGCAAGCAACCTAAATTGATATCAACTACTTTCAAAAGCAACAATGAATACGAATACAGCCAACATAAAAGAGAAGCAGCTTAGTAAGATAAGCTGTTTCTCTTTTTATATGTTTATCATCGTTAGTCCCTCTCACCTCTCCCCCTTTGTATGCATAAAGTGTACGGATACCCATACAGGAGGAATGAATCATGTATTATAATCCTTATGAACAAACAAGAAACCAAAATGTTAATACTCAGTATATGACGTTAGTAGATCCGTTCGTTGTGAATCGTTTGCGATCAGTAGTAGGTAAAGATCTAGTCGTAGAAACAACAAAAGATACGATTAGAGGTGTCCTTGTCGATGTACAACCCGATCATATTGCATTAAGTGCTGGTAACGACTCCACTTTTTTTGTTCGTATCCAACAAATTGTATCTATAATGCCTGTTTAATTAAATTTTTCATTTTTTTGAAAAAACAATAAAGCCCTGACAACGAATGTGTCAGGGGTTATTTCATTTTAATACATGCTCATATATTGTTCGCGTTCCCAAGGGTGAACTTGCGTGCGGAACATATCCCACTCGATCTCTTTCGCTTCAATAAAGTGCTCTGTAGCATGTGCTCCAAGAGCTGTTGTAAGAACTTCATTTTTGCTGAATAGAGTTAGAGCTTCTTTTAATGTTGCTGGAAGATCTTTGATACCTTCTGCTTCACGCTCTTCTTTATCCATAACATAGATGTTTCTATCGATTGGTTTTGGAGCGTTTAGCTTGTTCTTGATTCCATCAAGACCAGCTGCAAGCAATACTGCCATAGCAAGATAAGGGTTAGCCGTTGGATCAACGCTTCTTACCTCGATACGCGTGCTGATGCCGCGAGACGCTGGAATACGGATAAGCGGGCTTCTGTTTTGCATAGACCATGCAACATAACAAGGCGCTTCGTAACCAGGTACAAGTCGCTTATAAGAGTTTACAGTCGGGTTCGTGATCGCTGTGAAATCTTGTGCATGCTTTAAGATACCTGCTAAGAAATGCATAGCTGTCTCGCTTAATCCTGTTTCAGATTTCTCATCATAGAACACGTTCTCACCATCTTTGAATAGAGACATGTTCGCATGCATACCTGAACCGTTCACACCGAACAAAGGTTTAGCCATGAATGTAGCATGAAGACCATGTTTACGTGCGATCGTTTTTACAGCTAACTTAAACGTTTGAATGTTATCACATGTGCTCACTGCATCAGCATATTTAAAGTCGATCTCATGCTGACCAGGTGCTACCTCATGGTGCGAAGCTTCGATCTCAAAGCCCATATCTTCAAGTTCTAACACGATATCTCTACGGCAGTTTTCACCTAGATCCGTTGGAGCTAAGTCAAAATAACCACCTTTATCGTTTAGTTCTAGAGTCGGCTCACCCTTCTCATCATTCTTGAATAAGAAGAATTCCGGCTCAGGTCCAATGTTGAAATCAGAGAATCCTAAGTCTTCCATATCTTTTAGTACGCGCTTTAAGATTCCACGTGGATCTCCATCAAACGGATTACCATCAGGCATAAAGATATCACAGATCAAACGTGCAACTTTTCCTTTTTCAGAAGTCCATGGGAAAATCATAAATGTATCTAAATCAGGATAAAGATTCATATCTGACTCTTCAATTCGAACGAATCCTTCAATGGAAGATCCGTCAAACATCATCTTGTTATCTAAAGCTTTTTCAAGCTGACCGATCGGAATCTCTACATTCTTAATAACACCTAATAAATCAGTAAATTGTAGACGGATGAATCTTACGTTTTCTTCTTTTACCATTCTTAAGATATCTTCTTTAGTGTACTTAGACAAATCTTTCTCCTCCTTTAAATATAAAGCGCCTAATTATGGCGATTGTTCACATCGTAAGTATAAACAAATAATCTTTAATGAAAAAACCGGGAAAGTTCTCCTTGAATCAATGAGGTTTTTCCATGTCTGCCAGCATGAATCAATTCCCTTTTTAACCTGCGATGAAGCGCAGATTCGGAAATTTGTTGAACACCTTGCACATTCGGCTGATTCTTAATCAATTCTGCTGCTTGTTCATTCAGTTCAAAGACTCGTTTGATTCCAGCTAAGTTTACGCCTTGTTCAAGAAGTGCTTTGATCTCAAGAAGTTTATCAACATCATTAAATGAAAATAAACGACGGTTCCCTTCAGTACGTGCAGGATGAATAAGATCATGCTCTTCGTAATAACGGATCTGACGAGCTGATAGTTCAGTTAACTGCATGACGATGCTGATGGGGAACAAAGGTAAGTTCCTACGATTCATATCGTTCATATTGCCTACCTCCTCTCAACTTCTTTTTATATCTTATGTCACAAAAGCTCACATGTCAATCCTAATGTTAGAAAAATTAACATCAAAACAAAAAAGAGGCTGTTTGCCTCTTTTTTGTTTCATCTATTGTTATCGTTTATTAATAAGTCCATGAGTTAAAAGTTCATCAACAGCTGATAATACAGCAATCTTCACATGTTCATACGTAAGCCCACCCTGCACGAACGCTATGTATGGCGGTCTGATCGGACCATCTGCTGTTAATTCAATGCTTGCTCCTTGAATAAATGTACCTGCTGCCATAATCACATCGTCTTCATAGCCTGGCATATAATCAGGGTATGGAATCGCATAAGAGTTGATCGGTGATGCTTTTTGTATAGCTTGACAGAACTTAATCATCCGCTCGCGATCGTTAAAGATGACAGATTGAATAAGGTCTGTTCTCTTTGCATTAAAAGAAGGGCGTGTTTCCATTCCTAGTTCTTCTAAGAAAGCAGCTGTAAATACCGCACCTTTTAACGCTTGAGCTGTTACGTGAGGAGCTAGAAAGAATCCTTGGTACATTTCTTGAAGGCTGTAAAGAGATGCCCCTGCTTCACGGCCAATACCAGGAGAGGTTAGTCGATAAGAGATCTTATTGATCAACTTCTCTTTTCCTGCAATGTAACCACCTGTTTTGGCAAGCCCACCGCCAGGGTTTTTAATCAGGGAGCCAGCAATAATATCTGCTCCTGCCTCGATGGGTTCCCTTTCTTCAACAAATTCGCCATAACAATTATCAACAAACACGATCACATCTGATTTGATCTCTTTTACGAAAGAGATCATCTCTTCTATTTCATTCACTGTGAAGGATGGACGATCTGCATATCCTTTGGAGCGTTGAATACCGATTACTTTCGTTTTTTCGTTAATCGCACGCTGAACTTCTGAGAAGTTAATCGCGCCTTCAAGAGTCAAGTCTACATGTTGATACGATATGTTGTAATCTTTTAATGATCCTTCACCTGTACCCCTTATCCCCACGATTTCTTCAAGCGTGTCATATGGTTTGCCAGTGATATAAAGCAATTCATCTCCAGGACGGAGCATACCAAATAAAGATAGCGTGATGGCATGAGTACCAGAGATGATCTGCGGCCTAACGATTGCAGCCTCTGCTCTAAAAACATCTGCATACACCTTTTCAAGAGTATCTCGACCAGAATCGTCGTATCCATAACCGGTTGAAGGATGAAAATGATGATCGCCTACTTGATTGTTTTGAAATGCTCTCAACACTTTTAACTGATTCATTTCACTTATCTCTTCAATCAGCTTATGTTGATCTATAATACGTGCTGTTACTTTTTCTGAAGTATGTTTCAATACTTCTTCATTTTGAAACTGTGAATACATGTTATTCTCCTTTGTTGCTGATGGACGGAATGGAAGAGGAAGATAACGCGTATCCCTTGCATTCATAGACCAACTCTTCTTTATTAAATTCTTGCGTAATTAGTATGGTTTCTCCACGAAGTTGTGATAAAAGTTTGCCATCATGAGACGGAACCTTAACCTCATAAAAAGTCATCTGTTTCATCACTTCTTTTTCAATCGTTTCGAGTAACAAGGAAATATCTGTACTCTCTAACGCAGAAATCGATATGGATGGACTCTCTGGGATAAAATCCTCTCCAAACTGATCTTTTTTATTATATACCGTGAGCATCGGAATATGGGATGCCTTTAGATCACTCAAAATACGTTTGACCGTTTGTTCATGTTGGTTACGATCCTCACTAGAACCGTCGATCACATGGATAAGAAGATCCGCTTCAGCTGCTTCTTCTAATGTAGACCTGAAGGCAGCGATCAATGACGTAGGTAGATCTTGAATAAAACCTACCGTATCTGTTAACAGCATCTGAAAACCACTTTTCAGTTTTACTTTTCGCGTTAACGGGTCAAGCGTTGCAAATAATTGATCTTCTTCATAACTATCAGCTTCTGTTAATTTATTGAAGATCGTTGACTTGCCTGCGTTCGTATAGCCAACAAGAGCTGCTTGAAAAGCACCTTGGTGTTTGCGACGTTCTCGATATCTTTCTCTATGACTTACAACTGAGTTGATCTGTGTTTTCAGTTCGTGTATACGAAACCGAATATGGCGTCTATCCTTTTCAAGTTTCGTCTCACCAGGACCACGAGTTCCGATTCCTCCACCTAACCTTGAAAGACTTGCGCCTATACCTGATAAACGAGGTAGTAAGTATTCAAGCTGAGCGAGTTCTACTTGAAGCTTTCCTTCTCTAGTCTTCGCACGTTGAGCGAAGATATCTAGAATCAGCTGTGTACGATCAATGACTCTTGCGTTGAAATGAGACGACAAGTTTCGAACTTGAGAAGGAGATAACTCACTGTTAAAAATAATGATATCTGCTTCAAGCTCTTCTTCAAGTGTAATAATCTCTTCTACTTTACCTTTTCCGATAAAAGTAGAAGAATCATATCGATCCCTTTTTTGCGTAACAACAGCACAAACAGTTCCTTGAGCTGTTTTTGTTAAAGATTTTAATTCTTCCATTGAATAAAAAAAACGCTCGTCGTTCTGCCGTGGAAGCTGACATCCGACGAGTATCGCTTTTTCATGAACTGAATCATTGTTTTTGTTCAAATTTGCGATCCCTGCTTTCCATAGTCTCCTCTCATCATATCAAATCGTATCCCGTTCTTCTAGCACAAGGTCATCACTTTGAATCGTCATCAACGTTCTTCTGTCTTGGTTGCTTTCGTACAAGAGCCTGACAGATTGCCTTCTGACCGCTTTTTCAACCATATTACGAATGTATCTTCCGTTAGAAAACGAACCTGGATTGCTTTGCTTGATCCGCTCGATGTGACTTTTTAGCTTCCATTCACAATCTCTTGTTAACATGTATTCTCTTTCTGAGATCATTCTCTTTGCGATTTCCATTAACTCCTCCACCGAATAATCAGGAAACGAGATAACAAGTGGAAACCTAGAAGGTAAACCCGGATTTAATTTTAAAAAGCGGTCCATTTCTTTTGGATAACCAGCCAAGATTAAGATGAAATCGTGTTGCTGATCTTCCATAGCTTTTACGAGTGTATCGATCGCTTCTTTGCCAAAGTCTTTCTCTCCACCACGGCCCAAAGAATACGCTTCATCGATAAACAAGATCCCACCGCTAGCTTTCTTTAGAAGCTCACGTGTCTTTTGAGCCGTATGTCCAATATATTCTCCTACTAAATCAGCACGCTCCGCTTCGATCAGATGGCCCTTAGAGAGGACTTTCATCTCATGAAACAAAGTCCCTAGTTTTCTTGCTACAGTGGTCTTTCCTGTGCCTGGGTTACCTTTAAACAACATATGAAGAGCTTGTTTTTCAGCTTTTAACCCTAACTCTTGACGGCATTTATTAATATGAAGCCACGCATAGATCTCTTTAACATGAAATTTCAATTCTTCCATTCCTACTAAACGGTTTAAATCTTTTTCCATTTTAATGAGGGGTTGGTGCTTTTCAATCGTTTTTTCTTTTTTTCCTGCAAGTGCCGCTCCATCGTCGATTCTAGATTTCTCATTCCCTTGATTTAAAACGATATTGATCTGCCTTTGCTTTTTTATCGCAATCGGTTCATTCAAAAGGAACCACCTCACTTTGCCAGTCAAATCATTATACGCAACTACATCCGTTTCCGTGACAAATGCCCATACGATTTCTTGATCCACTGTTATCAATTTATGTTGAAGTTTTATGATCTACTACAAAGACAAGCTTTGTTTTTAGAATGAATATATATTTATTTAAATGTAAGCGTTTTCTATTTTCAGATGAATAAAAATACTCAAGTATGCAAGATTTCCGTGTTATGTTAAATAATGTGAAAAAAGTACGAAATGAATGGACGAAAAAATTATGCATATAAAAATACAGAAAAGCTTGTATATACTCATTGGATTGTTTTTAACAGCGATTGGCATAAAATTATTAAACATACACACGTTAACGTTTGGCGGTACAGCAGGAATTGCTACTCTCGTTTCTTTTATGACGAATTGGACATGGGGCATTCTGTTCTTAATCGTAAACTTACCTTTTTTTATTCTATCAATAAAAAAACTGGGTTGGAATTTCTCTCTTCTGACGTTTCTTTGCATCATACTCATCTCTGCCATCTCAGATTTGATGGATTATCTTACACTTCCTCTAATCTCACCGATCGCCGCTGCGGTCATTGCCGGAAGTTTGATAGGTATAGGTGTTAGCTTTGTATTAAATTCAGGAGCATCACTAGGTGGCATACACATTCTCGCTCTATACTTAGAACAAAAATCTAATATCAATCGAGGAATCTCTTTGTTTGTTACAGATTTTATTATTGTGTCTTCTGCTGTGGTCATGTTTGGATTTAAAAATGCATTAATATCAATTATCGCTATAACCGTCGCTTCCTTTTTGACTGGAAAATTAAAAAGCGCTGTTAAACCTTCAGAAGCTGTGTATCAGACGACTGATACAGAAACACTTCAAAATAGTTAAGAGCATTCTTCGTAATCGGAGAATGCTCTTTTCTTATTTCGTTCCAACATCTTTTATTTACATATTAATTATTATGTAAACAAACTGTCTATCTTTGTCATTTTCTGCGCTTGCTTAGGAAATAAAACTTTTTACTCGTAGAGATCATCTCGATCATGATTCATCTCTTCATGCATTTCTTGCCTCTCTGTAGATTTCGACTGCCCTTTTAATGGCTTAATTTTCCCGATTAGAATCCCAAGCTCATTATAGACTCCACTCTTTGAATCATGTTTACTATGTGACGCAGTGTTTCCAAGCTTCTTTATTTGCTCTATCTTATCTGGGTCCGTTGTAATGGCCGCATTTCTTCCATGCGCATTTCCTTTTAATCCGTTATAAACGTCTTGGCGCAGTTGATCGTTTTCTTTCCCCGGTGAAACAGGCTCTTCAGGAACGATGCCGACTAGTGTATAGATACCACTTACAATGACATACGCCTTATCTACTCCGTTTACTTTTTCCGCCAGCAGAACAAGATCCTTAGATTGATGAACTTCATCAGACTTTTCAACCACTAACGGTGAATCTATCTGTGTATTCGGTTTTCGTTCTGATGTATTGTATTTTACTTGCTTTGTATCTAGCGTTTCATCTCCAGAACCGGTTTTGCCTGAACAAGCACTTAAGAGAAGAACTGAAGATAGAACGAACATTGCTGATTTCCGCATATTTAACCATCCTTTTTTCCATAGTTTTCATTGGACTTTGTTGAAATATGCAAAAAAAAGACGCTTTGATATAATGGGAAAAAGAGGTTATAGGAGGCAATTATGGAAGATTATCCACACTTACCCGAATATGCCGAACCATTTATTGTTCACCTACAAAAAAAAGATAGAACGAACAGCACGATAAAACGCTATTATTATGATCTTTTAGATTTTTTTGCATGGGTTAGAGTTATGAAGGAAAATGATGATTTACAAGTGATACAGCACCTGGATGCTGTAACGTTAAATGAATACTTTCTTTTTCTTTCCGAACAACGAGAATATCGAACCGCCACAAGCAAACGAGTTTTCACAGTTATTAAAAGTCTCTTTTCCTACCTGCATGCTAATAGAAAGATTTCATCCAATCCTTTTTCTGGCCTAGAGCAAACCCTTAAAGAAGACACTCATTTTACGGATGATGATTTTATTTCAGATGAAGAATACAAGATGCTTTTTCAAACACTATCTTCATATGATGGCCTAACGGAGAAACAGCAAAAATATAGACACCTTTTGATCAAAAGAAATGAAGCGATCCTCTCACTTCTCTACCGTTATGGCATTACACTACAGGAAATCACGAATATTGAAATGAAGCATGTGCATTTCACACAGCATGAATTAACAGTAATCAACAAAAAAGAAACAAGATTGATCTCACTTGACGATAAGACACAAGATCTATTATACGAATACAAGGAAGATATTCCTGAAGCCATCCGGCCAAGAAAATATTCTTCAGATCGTTTCTTTATCGCGTTTGATTACCAAAGAGGAACATATCGGTTTGATTATGGAAAGTATGAGCCAAAACCGTTAACGGTTATCGCTATACAGAAGATGCTGAGACAAGAGATCCGTCGCTCTGGTCTAAGAGAAGGAATCAGCTCACAACACTTAAGAAGAACAGCCATCTTAAACCTTTTAAAAGAAGGAAAAGCTGAGGAAGACGTTCAATTATGGTTTGGATTAAAATCAAATCTCACTCTGAACCGCTATGAAGCTTATTTAGAAACAACGAGAATAAAAAAGGGATAATCAAGGGTAATGGACTAAATATGTGTAAAAATTAAAAACTCCCTACCAACCTTATAGCAAGGTCAGTAGGGAGAGTTTTTTTATTCATTTGTATTTGCAGAAGACAAATCGACATTTCGGTGTGGGGTAAACGTTGAAATGGCATGCTTGTAAATGAGGTGCTGTTTTCCTTCTGCCTCTAATACAACCGTAAAGTTGTCAAACCCCTTCACTAAACCTTTAAGCTGAAAACCATTCAGCAGATATACGGTCACATAAATGTTTTCGCGACGTAACTGGTTTAAGTAATGATCCTGTAAATTGATTGATTGCTTCATGTGAACAGATCCTCCTCTTTGGGCATTACCCTTATACATTCTCGGAAATTTCTAATTTCCCTTCAACAAAGTGCTGAATTTCTTGAAATTTTTTGTGAAAGGAATCCTCGTCCATGCTGAACCATTCTACATCCATCTGATTTCGAAACCATGTGTATTGTCTTTTTGCATATCGCCTCGAGTCTCTTTTTAACAAAGTGATCGCTTCTTCTAACGTACTTTCCCCTGAAAGATAAGGAAAAAACTCTTTGTAGCCTATCGCTTTAGCAGCCAGACTGTTCGTTATGTCTTGTTCAAAAAGCATTCTTGCTTCGTTTAGTACCCCATGCTGAACCATTTGATCTACTCTCTCGTTTATGCGTTTGTATAATCGCTCTCGATCCATCGTCAAACCAACTAAAGCTAATTGATAGATTGATTCTTCATCACTTCTATTCTTTCCTTGTTCTGTAGAGGGGGCATTTCCTGTTGTGTAATAGATTTCAAGCGCTCTTATCACTCGCTGTACATTATTAGGATGAATCTCTTTTGCACGCTCTGGATCAACTTTGATTAGTTCTGCATGCAATGCCTCTGACCCTTCGATCTCTGACTTTCTTTGAAGTTCATCTCTCAACTGGTTATTCCGATTTGCTTCAGAGAATTCATAGTGATGCGTGACAGCTCTAACGTATAACCCCGTTCCACCTACAAGTATCGGAACCTTTCCTCTTTGGTTGATTTCTGTTATTCGTTCCCTCGCCAGCTTCTGAAACTCAGCAACTGAGAATGATTCTTTAGGATCTTTAATATCGATCAAATAATGAGGGATGCCTTCTTTTTCTTCCTCAGTAATCTTGGCAGTTCCGATGTCAAGACCTCTATAGATCTGCATAGAATCGCCGCTAATTATTTCACCATCGATCGCCTTAGCAAGTTCGATACTGGTTTTTGTTTTTCCAACAGCCGTTGGGCCTACGATCACTACTAATTTTTCCTTCATGGTTTTACTCCTACATCACTCTTTTGAACATCTTCTCAAGTTCATATGTTGATAGATGGATCGTTATCGGTCTGCCGTGCGGACATGTGTAAGGATCTTCTGATGTTCTTAAAGATTCTAACAATGCAAAGATCTCATCGTTCCTTAAATGATGATTAGCTTTTATCGATCCTTTACACGACATCATGATCGCTGCATCTTCTCTTAATTTTTCAATATCGGCCTTTCTATGATCGAGCACCTGCTGGATGATATCTAGCATGATTTCTCTTTCATATCCTTTCGGAAACCACTGTGGATGCTCTCTTACGATAAACGTATTGTGTCCAAACGTTTCTAAAAACAGACCCACTTCGCCGAGAGTCTCTATGTGACTCTCTAAAAAAGCAGATTCACTCGCGGTGAACTCAAACGTATATGGTACGGCTAACAGTTGGACTTCTCGATCGACTTGCCCCACTTTTTTTCTGAAATACTCATATTTAATACGTTCTTGTGCAGCATGTTGATCGATGAGGTACAATCCGTTCTCATTTTGAGCAAGAATATATGTTCCGTGCATCTGTCCGATCGGAAACATAACCGGAATCTTATCAACTGATGCATCAGTCTGGTGAAGGTCATCCTCTTTCGTTACTGGAGTTTCGTTCCATTCAGAATTTGGTAGTAAATCCACCACACCCTCTTCAATCTCATCAACTTCATGTGAAGTCTCTCTTATAAAAGAAGGTTCAGCATCATCTGAAATCATACTGGACCCGCTTTCACTTTGTGCTGTTTCTATATCTTCTTTTACATCCGTGTGAACATCTTCTGTGTTTCTTTGGTAATCGAAAGTAAATGAACGCTGTTCTTCTCGATCGTTCTCTCTTTGTTCTTTTTTCTTAAACTGAACATCTGGGATCAACTGCTGATTTCTGATCACTTTTCTGAGCTCATTCTCAACGAGCTGAACGAGTTCGACTTCTTTACTCAACCTTGCTTCATGTTTGGATGGATGTACGTTCACATCTATAATTGTAGGGTCCATCTTAACGGATAGAACCGCGATCGGAAAACGCCCGATCGGCAGAAAAGTGTGATAAGCATTCTGTACAGCTTTTGATAATGCATAGTTCTTTATATATCTAGCGTTCATAAAGAACGACATATACTGACGGGACGCTCGGTTTATTTCAGGTTTTGCTATATAGCCCGTTACTTCATAATCTAATGAAGAAAAAGAAACGGAGATCATATTTTTAGCAGTTTGTATCCCATATACAGAAGCGATGATCTGCAACAGGTTTCCGTTACCAGAAGTGTGCAGAAGCTCTTTTCCGTTATGCTTTAAACGAAAAGAAACATCTGGGTTAGCAAGAGCAAGTCTGTTCACTAGATCACTGATCGTCCCTAGTTCTGTCTGGATGGTCTTCACATGCTTCAATCTGGCTGGTGTGTTATAGAATAAGTTACGAACAGTCAGATCAGTCCCTTTTCTGCTATTTGTTTGTTGTTGTTTAACGATTCTACCGTTCTCAATAAACAGATAAGCACCCGGTCCCTTACCTGTTGATGATTTAAGTTCTACTTGAGAGACAGAAGATATACTCGGTAACGCTTCTCCTCTAAAGCCCATGGTACGGATTTGGATTAAATCTTGCTCACTTTTAATCTTACTTGTCGCATGTCGGTTAAAAGCGAGCACACAATCTTCCGGCTCGATTCCGTCCCCGTTATCTAGAACACGAATGAGTGATAATCCACCTTCTTCAACTTCGATCTCTATTCTCGTTGCGTTGGCATCGATTGAATTCTCAACAAGTTCTTTAACAACAGAGGCTGGGCGTTCAACAACTTCACCTGCAGCGATCTTATTGGAAAGATGTTCATCTAGCTGTACAATTTTGCCCATTTGTCACGCCTCCTTTATCTTACTTTTTTTTGCAGTTTATATAGCGCGTTCATCGCATCGAGTGGCGTCATCTCTAATACATTTAAACTTTTTAACTCTTTGATCAACTCTTGCTCTTTATTGTCTCTTCTGTTCGTCGTCTCTTCTTTTTCAACAAAAAGACTCAACTGACTTTCTTGAATAACTTCTTCCTTAGTTGCTGATACCTCCTGAATGGGAAGCGCCTCTCGTTTTTCTTGATTTTCATAGGTTTGTAAGATCGTTTTTGCTCTAGAGATCACGGGTTCTGGAAGTTCAGCGAGCTCTGCCACTTGTATACCAAAACTTTTATCTGCTTGTCCGTCAATAACTTTATGCAAAAATACAAGACTGCCATTCTCTTCAACTGCACTTACAAACACATTCTTTAGTGAGTGAAGAGACTCTTCTAAGATGGTAAGTTCATGATAATGAGTAGAGAAGAGTGTTTTGGCAGCTATTTCTTCATGAATAAATTCGATGATGGATTGCGCTAATGCCATCCCATCATACGTGGAAGTTCCTCTGCCGATCTCATCTAGAAGAATCAAACTATTTTCAGTAGCACTCGTTAGGGCAAAGTTCGTCTCTAGCATCTCGACCATAAACGTACTCTGTCCGCCCACTAGATCGTCAGCTGCTCCAATACGCGTGAAGATCTGATCAAACATGGGAAGTTCAGCACTCTCTGCTGGAACGAAACAACCGATCTGCATCATAACAGCTGTAAGTGCTAACTGGCGCATATACGTACTCTTACCAGCCATGTTCGGTCCAGTAATAAGTAACATGTTTCTTTCTTTATTTAAAACAATGTCATTTGGCACATATTCTTGTGCATCCATTACTTTCTCAACAACAGGGTGTCTCCCGTTCACAATATTTACGATACCATCCTCTGAAACTGTCGGTCTTACATAACGATACTGCTCACTGATCTCAGCAAATGATTGCATAACATCGAGTTCAGAAATAGCTGACGCAAGCTCTTGCAGGCCAGGGATAAATTGCTTTACATGTTCTCTTACTTCTAAAAAGAGTGTATATTCCAATCCTGAGATTTTCTCTTCCGCTTCTAAGATGATTCTTTCTTTCTCTTTCAGTTCTGGGGTCACATATCTTTCAGCATTCGCAAGCGTTTGCTTTCTTTCATAGCGATCCGGTACTTGTGAAAGATTAGATTTTGTTACCTCGATGTAGTATCCAAAAATCTTATTAAAACCTATTTTTAAAGACTTAATGCCTGAAGCTGCTTTTTCTTGCTGCTCAAGAGAAGCGATCCATGCTTTACCGTTGCTGCTCGCATCTTTATATCGATCAAGTTGCTCATTGTAACCGGCTTTGATGAGACCACCTTCTTTGATATGAATAGGTGCATCATCATGAATAGCAGAATGTAAATAGTCTGCGAGTGTTTTATGTTCATTCATCTTAGAATGAAGTTCAAGCGCATATTTCCCTTGGATACCTTTGATCTTTTCTTTAAGTACCGGAACACTGAACAAAGATCTTTTTAATTGAACAAGATCTCTCGGACTAGCATTTCCATAAGATATTTTTGCTATCAACCGTTCCATATCATATACAGACTTTAATTGTTCTTTGATCTCTTCACGAATAAAGAATTCTCCGATTAAGTTTTCAACGAGCTGAAGACGCTTCTCGATCGTTTCTTTCACGAACAACGGCTCTTCCACCCATTGTTTAAGTTTTCTAGCGCCCATCGCTGTCATCGTGGCATCCAACAGCCATAATAATGAACCTTTTTTTCCTTTTGCTCGTATGGATTCTGTTAATTCTAAGTTGCGTTTAGAAAACGCATCAAGCTTCATCCTTTTATCGTTCTGTTGATATTCAACCGCTTTAATATGGTGAAACGATCGCTTTTGCGTATGCGTCAAATAGTGGAACAATCGTCCTGCAGCACGTAATAAAACAGGATGAGCGATCGTTTGAACAAGATGATCAAACTGATTGTCTACAGAACTTTCTTCCTGAATAGAAACGGAGGCTTGTCCTGTCTGTGTTACAGTGTTCGTCCAAGCATCATACAATTCTTGGTTTCCGACGATTTCTTTAACACCGTGACTTAAAAGCAATTGTATGAACGATAACTGATTTCCGTCATATGTATAACCCTTCAACTCACCTGTTGAAAGATCACAAAGAACGTATCCATATGTATCGTTATCTTTTTCTATGGATGCTAAAAAGTTATTCTCTCTATCTTGAAGAAGATGGTCATCAATAACCGTTCCTGGCGTTATAATCTGGATGACTTCACGTTTCACTACCCCAACTGATAGTTTAGGATCTTCTACTTGTTCACAGATTGCTACTTTATGTCCGTTCTCAACTAGTGTTTTTATATAGCCCGCTGATGAATGATACGGTACCCCACACATGGGGATTCGATCTTGAGAGCCGCCGTCTCTGCTTGTTAGTGTGATTTCGAGGATCTGAGATGCTTGAACAGCATCTTCAAAGAACATCTCATAAAAGTCTCCTAGACGGAAAAATAAAAAGGCATCCTGATGAGCTGCCTTGATTGATAAATATTGTTGAATCATTGGAGTATATTGAGCCATAATTTCACCTTTTTCATAACATTTCAATGTCGCTATTATAACATAATTCAAAGCATCTATCGTTTTCTCTGCATGAAAAAAACGGGAAGCTCTCTCCCCGTTTATTATTCTTCCAAATCACCTATTAAAAAGTTTGGATCCAGGTCTTCAAAATTCTCATCTTCCACATCATATTCCCAATCTCTTGTCTCTACATCATCAAAACCGTCCGGGTTCACATACACACAGACTTTTGTTTCTCCAATAATTTCACAAACAAACTCTCTTTCTACTTGAACGATCACTTTATTTCCGTTCGGAGAAATCGTCGCTTCTAACGTATTAGGCTCTTGAAGTGCACGGCACGTAACTTCATATTGATCGCCTAACGCATTCTTATCTCTTACACTAAGGTCCACTTTATCTACAAAATGAATGGTCTCTGTTACGACTTCCGTTCGCGTATTATCATTGTATGAATACCACACGTTAATGTCATAGCTTCCTTCTACATCAACCGCTTCCCCATTCCGCTTTGGTTTATAGGCATGATTGATGATCCAGCACCCTAAAATGCTGCTCGGACGATGACTTGGTGCAATGGTATGCGTAGCCTGAGAAAATTTTCTCCCTTTTCCGCAGACCGCTTTTGTGATGATTTCTCTGTAAGTCAGCTCCTGTTCTACGCGTCTTGACATACATGAATCCCTCCTCTACCAATCTACATACAGTATATGCTGGGCGGATGCCTATTGTGTCTTCCATTATTCAAAACACAATTAGTCTAAGTATATGGGCATCTGTTGTCCAATGTTCTCAAAATATTATATGTGGTGAACGGTACGTGAAATTACATTGGGGTGTTTAAACTTTTGAAAGTAGTTGATCTTTACTTTAAGATAAACGCTTTAAGAGGTATGTAAGTCTATAGGACTTCAGGATGGCGAAGAATTTGTCGAGGTTTGTAGACTCGTGGATAAAAGGTGAAAACTTTTGGATTGAGAGCCGAATCTCGTGGATGAACAGCATAAACTTTTGGATTCCACACCAAAACTTCTGGATTGAAAGTACTTAATACCTCTATAGGTATACGCGAAACGTCAGATATACGAGGTAATCACAATAAAAAACACGATGCCTGTAAGAGACATCGTGTTTTTGTTTAGTGACAGCCACAACCGCCAGGAGAACATCCTTCTTGAGAGCCCGTAGTTCCTTTTAAAAGGTCTCCCCCTGTTGATTCAATGATCTCATCTGTCACTTTATTAGAGATTGTATGTGAAACCATCTGTAAGATATCATTCACATCACTTTGTGATTGTTTGAACTCTTGCACAACTGGAATGCTATCAAGCTCAGCCATCAGAGCATCGATCTTTTCTTCTACTTCTCTTGACGCTTCATGCTTTTGATAATGTTGAAGATTAACAGCTTGTTTTTGCAGATTCTTAATCTGTCCCATCAATCTAGCTACATTTGAATTCGTATTGATCTGAGCTTCTGCTTTTTTAAAAAAATCAACTTCATCAGTTGTTGCGATCATTTTTGCAAGTTCTTTTGCTTTTCCCAAGATCTCTTCTTTTGTATATGTGCTCATTAGCCTACCACCTCTGATTTTTCTTCTACCCATTCGCCGCCAAGATTCCATGTTTTAGCATCGGTAATCTGAACTTTCACAATTTCTCCTATTAAGTGCTTAGGAGCTTTAAAGTTTACTACTTTGTTGGAACCTGTGTGACCTGTTAGTACATCAGGATTCTTTTTACTTTCTCCCTCAACTAGCACTTCCACAACTTTACCAACATATGCTTTGTTCTTTTCTAAAGAGATATCATTCAGCATGGCGTTCAGCCTCTGTAGACGCTCTCGTTTCACTTCCATCGGAACATTATCTTGCATCTTTGCAGCTGGAGTGCCTTCACGAGGTGAATAGATAAACGTGTAAGCCGCATCATACTGCACTTCTTTAACGAGAGATAACGTCTCTTGGAACTGTTCTTCCGTCTCATTCGGAAATCCAACGATAATATCCGTAGTCAAGGCTACATTCGGCATCGCAGCTTTAATCTTGCTTACAAGTTCTAAATAATGTTCACGTGTATACTTACGGGCCATTAATTTGAGTACATCGCTGTTTCCGTGTTGAACTGGAAGATGCACATGATCTACGATGTTTCCACCTTTCGCGAGGACTTCGATCAATCGATCATCAAAATCTCGCGGATGACTTGTTGTAAAACGGAGTCTAGGAATATCGATCTTACGGATCTCATCCATTAGATCGCCTAGGCCATACTCTAGATCTTCAAAATCTTTGCCGTATGCATTCACGTTCTGGCCAAGTAATGTTACTTCCTTATAGCCTTCTCTCGCAAGCTGTCTTACTTCTTCTATGATATCTTGCGGATAACGGCTTCGCTCTTTTCCTCGCGTGTAAGGAACAATGCAATATGTACAGAACTTGTCGCAGCCGTACATAATGTTGACCCAGCCTTTAACGTTTCCTTTACGCTTTCTTGGAAGGTTCTCAACGATATCTCCTTCTTTAGACCAAACTTCCACTACCATCTCTTTTGAGAATAACGCGTTCTCAATAATTTGTGGCAGACGATGTATGTTATGAGTACCAAAGATCATATCAACTTGAGGATAAGTAGAAAGTATACGGTTAACGACTGACTCTTCTTGTGACATGCATCCGCAAACTCCTAGAAGAAGATTAGGATTGTTCGCTTTTGTATGTTTTAAATGTCCTAGTTCACCAAATACTTTGTTCTCTGCATTTTCCCGAATGGCACATGTGTTTAGAAGGATCACATCAGCATCATCCGTCGAATATGTGGTTTCATAACCCATCTCATTCAGAATTCCTGCCATAACTTCTGTATCATGCTCGTTCATCTGACATCCGTACGTACGTATATAAAACTTCTTGCCAACACCAATATTCTTTAAGTTTTCCGGAATCGAAAAATCTTTTAATATTTGTACTTGTTCTTTACCACGCTTTTTTGCGTCTTTTAAAGAAGGCGGTGCATACGTAGATTGAAAGTATTGTGAATAATCTCTTTCTTTTTCATTCGTCTTCACTTCTTTATTGTCTTTCGTAGTATCCAAGACATCTTCACTCCTTATTGCCATTACTGCAGGTAATCCGTTCAACATAAATCTAGTTTTTCATCCAACTGTAACATTATATCAAAAATTGGATTATAGTTAAACTTGTAATCGTTTTAGTTTACATAATAATATTATGGTTAATTAATTGTTCGGTTTGATCTGGTCCATTAAAAAAGTTGACTTTAAAAGTCATATTTTCCTTTTAAAGTCAACTTCACAAACAACTAAATGATATTTAATTCTTTTCCTGCTTTTTCAAATGCATCTAATGCAGCTTGAAGCTCCTCTTTCGTGTGCTGAGCAGTCACGATTGTACGAACACGTGCTTTTCCTTTTGCTACAGTTGGGAATGCGATCCCTTGAGCGAATACACCGTATTTTAATAAAGTATCCGATAGTTTGTGCGCTAGCGCGTCATCACCTACAAGTACTGGTGTGATAGGCGTCTCACTCACTCCTGTATTGAACCCTAGTTCTTTTAATCCAGCTTTAAAGAACTTCGTGTTCTCCCAAAGTCTTTCCATGTGTTCTGGCTCTTCTTCTAAAACGTCGATCGCGGCTGAACTAGCTGCGATGACTGCAGGCGGATGCGATGTGCTGAACAAGAACGGACGACCTTTATGAATCAGGTAGTCTCTTAACGTTTGCGTACTTGCTATATAACCACCAAGAACACCAATTGCTTTACTTAATGTTCCTACTTGAATATGAACTCGACCGTTCAAGTTAAAATGATCGATCGTACCGCGGCCATTCGTACCTAATACACCACTCGCGTGTGCGTCGTCTACCATTACGAGGGCATCATACTTCTCAGCGAGTTCTACGATTCCCGGAAGAGGTGCGATGTTACCATCCATAGAGAAAACCCCGTCTGTTACGACGATTCTTTTTCTAAATTCCTGTGTCTCTTTTAAAGCCGCTTCTAAATCTTCTAGATCAACGTGTTTGTAGATTCTTCTTTTCGCTTTCGTTAATCGGATTCCATCAATGATCGATGCATGGTTTAACTCATCTGAAATAACTACATCTTGATCTGTTAGAATAGCAGAAAGGATACCTTGGTTTGTAGAAAAACCAGATTGGAAAACAAGACACGCCTCTGTGTGCTTAAATTCAGCTAGTTTTTTTTCAAATTCTTCATGCATGGAAAGAGTTCCTGCAATGGTACGCACAGAACCAGTACCCACTCCGAATTCTTCAACAGCTTTTAGAGCTGCTTCCTTCATCTTAGGATGACTTGTAAGTCCTAAGTAGTTGTTGGAAGAGAGCTGGATCACTTCTTTTCCATTGATCACAACTTTAGATCCCTGCTCTGATTCTAGAGGTACGAGCTTCCTAAACGTACCTTCTTCTTTCATATGGTCCAATTCTTCTTGCAGGTATTCAAAACCTTTCATCACGATGTTTTGCCCCTTTCGAATTTAAGGAATAAGAACTACTTTTCCGCAGTTTCCTTTTATCATTAGATCAAAGCCTTCTTCAAACTTTTCAAGTGGAAGTGTATGAGTAATGATCGTTTCTGGATGCATGCTCCCTGACTGTAAAAGTCCTGAAACTTGTTGCCACGTTTCATACATTTTTCTTCCCGTAATTCCTTGAACAGTAACTCCTTTAAATACAACATCGTTCGTTAAGTCGATCTCAACAGGTTTAACAGGGAGACTTAGGATAGAAACACGACCGCCGTTTGTGATCATCTTGAATCCTTGATCGATCGCAACCGGATGACCGCTCATCTCGCAAACAACATCCACACCGTTACCATCCGTTAATTCCATTACTTTTTCAACGGGATCAATGGTTTTAGGGTTGATCACTTCTGTCGCACCTACTTTCTTGGCAAGATCTAAACGATAATCGTTAAGATCAATAGCGATTACCTGACTTGCACCTGCTGCTTTTGCAACGTTGACCGCCATGACACCGATCGGACCACATCCGATAACAGCTACTGTTTTACCCGCAACATCACCAGCTAACACAGTATGAACAGCATTCCCCATCGGCTCTTGAATCGATCCGTGTTCAAACGGCATCTTAAGATCATTTTTCCAAATGTTCTCTGATGGCATCGCTACATATTCTGCAAAACACCCTTGAGTATCAACACCGATGATCTTCGTGTTCTTGCAGATATGAAACTGTCCTTTTAGGCATTGTGGACAAGAATGACAAACTATATGTGTTTCAGCTGAAACGTGATCTCCAACAGAGACATTTGTAACAGCGCTTCCAACTTTTTCAACAACCCCTGAAAACTCATGTCCAAATACATATGGCGTTTTCACACGACTCTGTGACCATTCATCCCATGTGTAAATATGGACATCTGTTCCACAGATTGAAGTCGCTTTAACTTTGATTAAAACTTCACTCTCATTGATTTCAGGAATATCTACTGTTTCTAATCTAGCTCCATAACCCGCATGATGCTTAACTATTGCTTTCATTTTTCCTTGCACAGAAACACCCCTCACTTTGAACCTTAATAATCAATTCCATAAATAATTGTACATGGATTGAACATCAAGGTAAAGTGCTGTGTCCATACCACGCGGACATTCGCAGATTCCAAAAAAAATTAGCGGATTTTTTTTATTAAGAAAAAAGCCCCACTCCAAATTTTAGGAGAAGGGCTGTTTCTTACATGAATTCTGCCATCAATTGATTGAACTTTTCTTCAGGCAAGTTCAGATCAACTTTTGCAAGTGCTTCTTTGCTGTATCCGTGTGCAAGATCTTGATAAGAAGGTTTTACTTTATCTTGATAGATGATCCCTTTTACAAGACCTTTATTTTCCATTAGTGTCTGCATAGCCATCATACGGTTTGAAGAATCATAGTCTTCAATCGTGCTTAAAGATACGAGATGCTCTTTAAACCAATCGTATGTGTTCACTTTATTGTATGTCACACATGGGGAGAATACATTGATCAATGAGAAGCCTTTATGGTTGATTCCGGCTTCGATGATCGATGTTAACTCTTTTAAGTCCGTTGAAAAACTTTGAGCCACAAACGTAGCCCCAGCCGTTAAAGCCAGTTCCATAACTCCGATCGCTGACTCTACAGATCCTTCTGGTGTACTCTTCGTTTTAAAACCAACATCAGATCGTGGTGATGTTTGACCTTTTGTTAGACCATAGATTTGATTGTCCATAACAATATAAGTAATATCGATGTTTCGTCTGATCGCATGTACGGTGTGACCCATTCCGATCGCGAACCCGTCCCCATCACCACCTGAAGCAATAACAGTCAGATCACGGTTTGCCATCTTTACACCTTGCGCGATCGGCAACGAGCGACCATGGATCCCATGGAAACCATAAGATTTGATATATCCTGAAATACGTCCTGAACACCCAATTCCTGATACGACAGCAAGATCATCTGGTTCTAAACCTACATTTGCAGCTGCTCTTTGAATAGCCGCCTGTACAGAAAAATCTCCACATCCTGGACACCAGTTCGGTTTGATGCTGTTACGAAAATCTTTAAATGTAGCCATTTTAAACCAGCTCCTTGCATTTCATGACAACTTCTGATGGCAAGAAAGGATTCCCATCATATTTTAACAAGTTTTTAATCTTCTCATGCTGTCCAACATTCATTTTTAAAATGTTCGCCAACTGTCCTGTCGCGTTGTTCTCGACGACGATTACGTTCTTTGCTTTGTCGATCATCGATTTCATCTCATCGGCAGGGAACGGATGGATCAAACGAATGTGGGCATGATTGACTTTTAATCCATCTGCTTCTAAACGAGGGATCGCTTCTTCGATCACTCCTCTGGTTGAATTGAACCCAACTAAAAGAATATCAGCTTCTTCATGAGGAGCTTGTTTGACAACCGGTACGTTAAAACGAAGGTTTTGAAGTTTACGCAAACGCTTATCCATCTGCTTTTGACGGTTCGCTGCTACTTCTGAAGGCTTTCCTGTCTCATCATGCTCGACACCCGTTACATGGTGGATACCATTCTTCATACCTGGTATAACACGAGGAGAAATTCCGTCTTCAGTTACTTCATAACGCTTAAAGTACCCATCTTTATCATCTGTATCTGGAAGCTCTTCTTTTGGATTAAGTTTTCCACGACGAATTTCAACGCGGCTATAATCTAATGGTTCTACGGATTGCTTACCTAGAGAAAGTTGAAGATCAGTAAGTAAAATTACAGGAATCTGATATTCTTCTGCAATATTTAACGCCTCGACAGCGTCATAGAATGCTTCTTCAACCGTACTTGGTGCCATAACCACTTTTGGAATCTCACCATGAGTACCGTAGATCATCGCCATGAGATCAGATTGCTCTTGTTTTGTAGGTAGTCCCGTTGACGGACCTCCACGCTGTGTGTCTACAACGACTAACGGAACCTCTGTCATCCCAGACAGACCTAATGCTTCCATCATCAAGGATAGACCTGGTCCTGCTGAAGATGTAATCGTACGAACACCTGCATAGTTCGCTCCGATTGCCATCGTACAAGCTGCAATCTCATCTTCTGTTTGAATGACAGTTCCGCCAAACTCTGGCAGTTTTTTAATCAAGTATTCCATGATCTCAGATGCCGGTGTGATCGGATAAGCGGACATGAAACGTACGCCTCCTGCCACGAATCCTAAAGCGATCGCATCGTTTCCAATCATGAACATTCTCTTTTTGCCATCAGCTTTATTTAATTGGAATCCATCAATCTGGCCACCAGATAATTCATTGAAACGGTCTGCACCTTTTTGGATAGCTTCCATATTCTTTTCTACTACTTTTGCTCCTTTACGTGCAAAAATCTCTTCTACAACTTCTAAATAGCTTTCTACAGGAAGACCTAGAACAGCACTAGTCGCTCCGATCGCTACCATGTTTTTCATTAGAGATGTTCCTAGTTCACTTGCAATCTCTGTGAATGGCACCGAATATAATCTAACATTCAGGTCTTCTGGAACTGTAGGATTGAATTTTGAGTCTCCAATCACCACACCACCATCGCGAAGCTCATGTACATTCACATCGATCGTTTCTTGATCGAATGCTATTAAAATATCAAGATCATCAGAGATCGAACGGGTTTCACTCGTGCTTACACGAATCTTATTGTTGGTATGACCGCCTTTAATTCTGGAAGAAAAGTGTCGATAGCTATACAGATAGTAGCCTTGGCGGTTGAGTGCCATCGCAAAAATTTCACCTGTACTATCAATTCCTTCACCTTGCTGTCCGCCAACTTTCCAAGAAAGTTGATCAATCATGTACTCCACCCTTTCAGTAACCCAAACGTTAAATTTTTCAATCAATAGTTTGATTTAGTATGGTTTCATGTTGTGTTGAACGCGCATTATCACGTCTACTTAAATTATGTACTAAACGTCTACAATTCTAGACTTAACTTCATAAAAATGCAAGTATTCGCCTATCATTATTCAAACTATTACAAAAAATGTAAATAAATGAAAGCGCTTTAAAAAAGTTACTACTCTTTTACAATTCTAGATGTGTTTCCGCATTTCCTTCTCTTATTCTTCGCATACCTTCTAAAAAGAAAATATGTCTACAAAACTAAAAACCTGCTTACTCTTTTGATGAGCAAGCAGGTTTCACTTTAATTAGCGCGGTTCAACAATTAATTTAATGGCCGTTCGTTCTTCCCCATCGATTAAGATATCTGTAAATGCTGGAATACAAATGAGGTCAACTCCGCTCGGTGCTACGAAACCTCGTGCGATCGCTACTGCTTTAACAGCTTGGTTTAATGCACCTGCTCCGATTGCCTGAATTTCAGCGCCTCCACGTTCCCGGAGAACACCAGCAAGTGCACCAGCTACAGAGTTGGGGTTAGATTTTGCTGAAACTTTTAATATTTCCATTGTTTTGAACCTCCTTCAGGATAGATACCTGTTCTACTATATTCATTGATTTAGGCTTGTATTCCTGCCGAAACAAAATTGTGCATTCTCTCTCTTATTTGCTGATTTGTTAAAGCAGCTGCCCCTATGAATAAACCCCGATATTCTAGTACCCTTAACGAAGTTCTTTCAAACCAAAAAGTGGATTTTTATTAAAACTTTGATGAATTTTACAAGTAAATCGCTCTTTTATCAAAGAACGCCATTGATTGCTTTGATCACAAGCTTCACTCCACATATCTATACGAAATACCCCATAGAAAAAAGCGGTAGGACTGATCTCCCACCGCTTTGTGTGTTTTATTTTGCATATTCAACTGCTCGAGTCTCACGAATGACTGTCACTTTAATGTGTCCTGGATAATCCAGTTCACTTTCAATCTTTTTCGTAATATCACGTGCTAGTCGGTATGATGCTACATCATCAATCATATCCGGTTTAACCATGATACGTATCTCACGACCTGCTTGGATCGCAAAAGATTTTTCAACACCATCAAATGATTCCGAAATCTCTTCTAACTTTTCAAGTCTGCGGATATACGTTTCAAGTGTTTCACGGCGCGCTCCTGGTCTAGCAGCAGAAAGTGCATCTGCTGCTGCAACTAGAGTTGCAATGATTGAAGTTGCTTCAGTGTCTCCATGGTGAGACGCAATGCTGTTGATTACTACTGGGTGTTCTTTGTACTTCGTAGCAAGTTCAACACCAATATCTACGTGACTGCCTTCTACTTCATGATCAATCGCCTTACCGATGTCATGAAGCAATCCAGCTCGTCTTGCAAGATGAACGTCTTCTCCTACTTCAGCTGCCATTAAGCCAGCTAAGTAGGCCACTTCTGTTGAATGTTTCAGTACGTTCTGACCGTAGCTCGTACGATACTTCAAACGTCCAAGAATTTTAATCAAATCAGGATGAAGTCCGTGAACTCCAACTTCAAATGTTGTTTGTTCTCCTACTTCGCGGATATACTCATCCACTTCTCGACGTGATTTTTCAACCATCTCTTCAATTCGTGCAGGGTGAATTCTTCCATCCTGTACAAGCTTGTCCAAAGCCATACGTGCAATTTCACGGCGGATCGGGTCAAAACCAGACAGAATAACGGCTTCTGGAGTATCATCAATAATTAAATCAATTCCAGTTAACGTTTCTAACGTCCTAATGTTTCGTCCTTCACGTCCAATAATTCTTCCTTTCATTTCATCGTTAGGAAGGTTTACTACAGAAACTGTCGTTTCTGCTACGTGATCGGCTGCACAGCGTTGGATAGCTAGGGAAAGAATTTCTTTTGCTTTCTTGTCCGCTTCTTCTTTCGCACGGTTCTCCATCTCTTTTACCATCATCGCCAACTCATGTGTCATCTCGTTCTCAGTTTCAGTCATGATAATTTGGCGGGCTTCATCCCTGGTAATGCTGGAAATGCGCTCAAGCTCTCGCTGTTGTTCTTCTAGCAATTCCTCCACTTTGCTTTCAATCTCTTCAATTTGTCGCTGTTTTTTGGTGAGAGACTCCTCACGTCGCTCTAAAGATTCCTCTTTTTTGTCAAGAGTTTCACTTTTTCTGTCTAGGATCTCTTCTTTTTGAACCAATCGATGTTCTTGTTTTTGAAGCTCGTTTCGACGTTCGCGAATTTCGCGTTCAGCTTCGGTACGTAGCTTATGGATTTCATCTTTTGCTTCTAACAGCGCTTCTTTCTTGCTGGCGTCAGCATCGCGCTTTGCATCTTCAACAATTTGCGCAGCTGCTCGTTCTGCGCTTGAAATCTTCGCTTCAGCAATTGATTTCCTAACAAGATATCCGACAATAGCACCGACACCTAGTGAGACAAGCAAACTGGAGATGAATACTGCTAAACTTGGCATATTCCCACCTCCTCTTGCTTTCTGCTTTTCATACTGCATTTTTGGCGTCAATCGTCTTACATGTGCTGTGCACCATTCATGTCGTACAAATTCTATACATATCTTTTAATTTCATAAGAAATCAAAATATATCTTCATTTTATAGGTGTGCCTAAAGCTTGTCAAGAGAGTCAATCTTCTATAATAATTGCTTGACCTAAAAATAGCAAGGAGCATATTTTGCCTGCTAACTTAGCGATTTTTGAGTGAACTTGCAAGCGATGAGTCTGTTCTTTTTTACGAATAAACAAATTGGCGAAAGAAGAACAAAACACTTAAAAAGAACAATGAAATAGAAAAAAGACCGGTCGCATCTGACCAGTCTTCCCGATTGCTATTCTGTTAACTCAAACTCTTCTTCTAAGGAAGGAGCTTCCACTTCAGCCGTCGCTTTCCCTTCTAGCTGATAATAATTGCGGATCTCAGCTACGATTGCTGATGCAATCTCAGGGTTTTCTTTTAGGAATTGCTTAGAGTTCTCACGTCCTTGACCTAAACGTTCTCCTTCGTAAGAATACCAAGCACCACTCTTTTGAACGATGTCAATGTCCGAACCGATATCGAGAATCTCTCCTTGATACGAGATCCCTTCTCCGTACATGATATCTACTTCAGCCGTTCTAAACGGAGGAGCCACTTTATTTTTTACAACTTTAATCTTTGTTTTGTTACCAACAACATCCTGTCCTTGTTTCAGCTGTTCAGCACGACGTACTTCCAGACGAACAGAGGAGTAGAATTTTAGAGCTCTTCCTCCTGGAGTTGTTTCAGGGTTTCCGAACATAACGCCAACTTTTTCACGAATTTGGTTGATGAATACCGCTATGGTTTTCGATTTATTAATGGCACCTGAAAGTTTACGAAGTGCTTGTGACATCAGACGAGCTTGAAGGCCAACGTGAGAGTCACCCATTTCTCCTTCGATCTCAGCTTTAGGAACAAGCGCAGCAACGGAGTCGATAATTAGGATATCAACTGCTCCACTTCTTACAAGAGCTTCAGCGATCTCTAGCGCTTGTTCACCTGTATCAGGCTGAGACAATAAGAGTTCATCAATGTTAACGCCTAGCTTTTGAGCATATTCAGGGTCAAGCGCATGCTCTGCATCAATGAACGCCGCTTGTCCACCATTACGTTGTACTTCTGCAATGGCATGAAGTGCAACAGTGGTTTTACCTGATGATTCAGGACCGTATACTTCGATAATTCTTCCACGAGGGTAACCACCAATTCCAAGTGCGATGTCCAAAGTGATCGATCCGCTGGAAACTGTCGAGATTCGCTGTTCTGTTTGCTCACCCAATTTCATGATGGAACCTTTTCCGAACTGCTTTTCAATTTGGCGTAGAGCCATATCTAGAGCTGCTTTTCTATCGCTCATTCAATTCACTCCTCAAATTCATTTTGCATGTATTTTTGTTTCATTAATTCTGTAACTTGCTACTTCTCTATCATATCTCTTTTTTATAGATTTGCCAATCATTTTACGAACATTTATTCGATTTTTTTATTGTCCTTCTTTGACCAATTGATTTATATACCGAAATCCATGCTTAACTGTTCTTTCACGAATCGCCTTTCTTGTGCCTGCAAGTTTTAATGAGTAGGAATGTGTTTGTTCGTGCATCGATATTCCGATGAACACTGTACCTGCTGGCTTGTCTTCTTGTGCATCAGGACCCGCAACACCTGTAAAGCTGATACCGATATCTACCTCTGTCTGTCTTCTAATTTCTTCTGCCATCCACTCTGCGCATTGTGAACTTACAACACCATGTTCTGCGATTAAAGCAGGAGGTACTTTAAGCATTGATTGTTTCATTGCGTTCGAATAAACGACGGCTCCTCCTTGAAAAACGGAAGATGCACCCGGAAAATCAGTGATGATCTTGCTGAAGAGTCCGCCCGTCAAACTCTCGGCTGAAGCGATCGTCAGCTCATTATTTCGTAGGAGATCGAATGACTGTTTCTCAAGCGTTTCGTCATCATATCCGTAAAAATGGGAACCTGTACGACTTAATACTTCTTGTTCCACTTCATCTAACAATCTTTTTGCCTCAGTTTCTGAAGGGTGAGCTGCAGTCAGCCGAATCGTAACTTCATGTTCAGATGCTAATGGCGCGATCGTAGGGTTACTTTGTTTCTCGATTAGATCCTGAAGCTTGGTTTCTAAGACTGATTCACCAATCCCAAAAAATCTTAATACTCTCGAATGAAACTTAGTCTGAACATCCATCTTAGAATAAAGATAAGGAATAACATAATTGTTAAACATCGGTCTCATCTCGCTAGGTGGTCCAGGTAGGAGTATACATGTGATGTTATCATGAGTAAACGCCATTCCAGGTGCCATTCCATTATCGTTCGGCAGTACGGTAGACCCTTCTATAATAAGAGCTTGCTTCTTATTGTTCGGTGTCATCTCTCGATTGGTCTGAACGAAATAATTGGTTATATAGTGAAGAGCAGCTTCATCATGGACCAATTCCTTTTGAAATAGTTTTGCGATCGTTTCTTTCGTGAGATCGTCTTTCGTTGGTCCTAGACCTCCTGTAAAGATGATCAAATTAGATCGTGACCTAGCTGTTTCAATAACGGCCGAGAGACGGTTTTGGTTATCACCTGCTACTGAGTGATAAAAAACGTTCACTCCGATGTCAGCAAGCCCCTTAGAAATAAACTGAGCATTCGTATTTGCGATTTGTCCTAATAAAAGTTCACTGCCAACTGCTATGATCTCTGCATTCAACTTGTACACGCTCCTTGATTGTATTCTCTCAATTCATATCATTCAAACTTATAGATTCTAAAAATGGCTTTCATTTCTTTCCGTTTTCTGCGTTTTCTCTTACAGCTAATAAAAAAACAGGAGTTTTCTGCTCCTGTTTTTTCTTCATTCTTGATTACTTTGATTTTAATAAAATATGTTTGCTGTTCACGAAATACTCCCAGCCAGAATATAAGGTAATCAGTGTTGCTGCCCAAAGACTGATCGTTGCAAATGGTAATCCGATCCATGCGAATGGAAGATTATGAAGCAATAGAGCTGAAATCGCAATAATTTGAATCCACATCTTTAGCTTACCCATCTGTCCTGCTGCAATGACCTCGCCTTCTGCAGAAGCAACAGCACGAATTCCTGTAACAGCGAACTCACGGCTTAGAATAACAATAACCATCCATGCAGGTGCAGCTCCAAGTTCAACTAACCCTACAAGTGCTGCTGAAACAAGCAGCTTATCTGCTAGTGGGTCCAAAAATTTGCCTAGATTCGTAACTAAGTTATATTTGCGAGCATAATAGCCGTCGACCCAATCTGTACTTGATGCAAAGATAAAGATCAGTGCAGCTACAAAATGAGTGACAGGCAGTTCTTCACCCGCTATCTTCCATACTCCCCAATCAAAATCGCCTAAAAGAACGATCATGAAGAGAGGGATCAAAAAAATCCTAGAAATAGTAATCTTATTAGGTAAGTTCAATGCAATTCCTCCAAAATACGGTCAAGATCAGTTTGTTTTAACTATTGTTGAGCCTTACGAATCACGATTTTCTGATGGATCAGTTCAGTTGCTGGAACAGGATATGTGAATGCTTCCCCATTAATTTTAATAGATGTTACATGAGATGCGCCAATATTTAGTGTTACCTCTTTGGCAGAAGAAAGGTCGAAAGTTTCCGTCTGACCCTCTTTCATCTGGTTATCAAAATAACTTTTCTTCGTTTCATCTTGAATCCCTACATAACTTGGACCTTTTGCACTCAGTTCCACAACTAGTTCTTCTGAATCTTTCAATTCATAAGTTGTTACTTTACCGACTGTTTCAAGTTTCGTTAACGTTTGTTGTTTCTCTTCTTCTTTTGGAGCTTCCGATTTTTCATCCTTTTCTTCAGCTACATCTTCTTTTTCTTTCTTTGGTGCTTCTTTTTTCTGTGGTTTGTTTTCATCAGCATCCAATAGAACACCTGGTGCATCATTGCCGCTTTTCGCTTGATCATTCCCATCAGGAAGGAGCTTCCATACAATGAAGAGAACAACCACGATCAAAACTCCGATAAGTATGATCGGTACCAACCTCTTTAAAAGAGAATGATCATCTGATACACCGGAACGCTCTCTTTTTGAACGCGGTTCAAACTCTGTGGTTGGTTCTTTTGCCGATTTTGGTATCTCATGAGCATACTCATCAAAGATGGTCTCATAATGCAACCCTACAGCTTCACAATAATTTTTAATGAACGCTCTAGCATAAAACGACCCAGGAAGTACTTCATACTTTCCTTCTTCAATGGCTACCAGATATCTTTTTTGAATCTTAGTTGCTGTTTGAAGTTCTTCGAGTGACATTCCTTTTTCTTCACGTTTTTCTTTTAATAACTTACCGAGTTCTGTCAACCTTCCCACCTACTTACGTCATTCTAAATTTCCGAATCCTGTTTGATCTTGTTTCAGAGCTTCATATGTAATTTCTTCATCACGATGACTCTTTAGCTCGATAATATAGTCAAAATCATCAAGTGTATATTCCGTTTGCTGAACAAAAAGATCAGGATGTTCCACAACTTTCGCTGCAGGAAGCCTCATGATCTCTCGTATGAGCTGCCAATGCTTATCGTTCATATTACGTGCTGAAACGGCACCATCAATAATAAAAACGTGGTCAGAGTCGTATTCGTCATCCGCAAGCATGCTTCTAACAGTCTGACGCAACAACGTGGATGATATAAAGACCCAACGTTTATTCGCACACACACTGGAAGCTACGATACTTTCCGTTTTTCCAACACGTGGCATGCCTCTAACGCCGATTAATTTATGTCCTTCAACTTTATATAATTCAGCTAAAAAGTCAACTAATATACCAAGTTCATCTCTTATAAAACGAAACGTTTTCTTATCGTCTGCATCACGTTCAATATATCTGCCGTGTCTAACAGCTAGACGATCACGCAGCTTCGGTTTTCGAAACTTGGTTACTGTAATGTTGTCCATTGAATCTAAGATCGATTGAAGCCGATTGATCTTTTCTTCGTTATCAATGATCAGAAGCATTCCACGGCGCTCGTTATCAACACCGTTAATCGTGACGATATTAATTCCAAGCATACCTAACAAGGAAGATATATCCCCTAGGAGACCCGGCCGGTTTTTATGTATCTCATACTCTAAATACCATTCTTGCTCTCCCATAATTCATCTCCTTATTCTTTCAAAATGAAACAAAATTCTACATCTATTCTTGTTTCTAATAATAAATGATTTCAATTTATTATGAAAGCAAAATAAAAGGATGTTAAGAAAAAATTCTTAACATCCTTCACCATTTAGCGGCTTCCGTCGTTTTGAACTAGCTTGACCATCATGTTAGCGATGGCGTGTCTTTCGTTTTCATCGGCCACTTTCCAAAGATCGGCAAGAACTTTTTCTTCCTCGTTTTTTGGCTCAACGTGGTTCGCTAAGTAGCCACCGATCTCAGTTGCTAAGTTCGAAATCGTGTCGTGGTTCATACCTTCGTGTTCCGCGTGATTTAAACGCTCTGCCAAGAAATCTTTCCATTGACCAAAGTTGTCTAATACAGACATGCTGTCTCCTCCTTCAAGGTTGATACAGCATTAATATCTCTTAGTTTCACCCTTTTTATACATTTTTTTTAAGTAAACCATGATCCGTTTATCGAAAGGATATGACCAGAGATATAGTCTGCTTTTTCGCTCATTAAAAATTCGACGGCATGAGCAACTTCACGAGGCTCTCCAAAGCGACCGGCAGGTATATCATCCGCCAATGACCGCTTCTCCTCATCTGTAAATTGGTCCATCATGGGAGTGGATATCACTCCGGGAGAGATACCGTTCACTTGTATTTGACTCGGCGCTAATTCTTTTGAGAGTGCTTTAACAAACGTATTCATTCCACCTTTTGCAGCTGAATAGACCGTTTCACATGCAGCCCCTACTTCTCCCCAAACAGAAGAAATCATGATGATCTTTCCAGATTTTCTTTGAATCATGTTCGGCACTATCATTTTTGACAGTGAGATCGCACTTAAAAGATTCAACTGCATCGTCTCTGTTATAGATTCTTCAGTAAAATCTGTAAGAAGGCCAAAATGAGCAGAACCAGAATTATATACGAATACATCTAAGGTTTCCTGAATTTGATTCCATAGAACAGCTGATCCTCCTGCTTTAGACAGGTCTGCACTGACAATGGAAACAGGTACTCCATATTTTTCCTTCAGTTCGTTCTGAAGTGATGCTGCAGCGGATAGATTACTGTTGTAATGAAGAAACAAACGAAAGCCTTTTGATGCTAACAAATGACTGATCTCGCTTCCGATCGCTCCGGATGCTCCTGTGACAAGCGCATTTTTCACTGTTAATCCCTCATTGCTCTAAAAAAACACCCTACCTCAGCAGGATGTTTTTTTCATTTATTATGACTTCTTTTTCTGTACTTGGCAAACAGTCATCGCTTCTTTTTTAAAGTGGTTCTGTAAGACTTCTTTAACATCACGCACTGTAAGTGATTCGAAAACCGGAATCACATCAAAGAGGTCCATTTCATTGAACGCATAACGAGTGAACTGATTGGCGATAAATTCGGGAGAGTTCAATGATCGTAAAAAAGCACCGATCTTCTTTTTTCGAGCACGCTCAAATGAATCTTCATCGATCGACTGTTGTTTAAAGGCTTCTACCATCCCAGAGATTCTTTCAACAAATTCATCTGGAGACCCAGTATCTCCCCCAAGCATGCTGAATCCAAAGCCATTCTCTTCTGTGTAATCAAAAGAGAAGGTCTGGTCGATCAACCCTTCTTCATATAAAGATTCATAATTCGGAGAGCTTTTTCCGAACATCATCTCCAAAAGAAGATTTACACTGAGTTCATGTTTCATTAAGTCTTTGCCTTGGCGATTAGGGGTAGCTTCTTTATACCCCATATAACACTTTGGAGTCTGCACGGTCATCTCGATCACTTTCTTTGTTTTTGCGACCGTTTTTGGCTCTTCGTCAAAGAAACGTTCGATGTGTTCTTTTTCTTTAAACGTTTTTTGTGATTGATTATCTTTTACGAAATTTAAAATATCTTCTGCATCTACCGGACCCACAATAAAAAGAATCATGTTGCTAGGGTGATAAAACGTTTCATAACATTCATATAAATCATCTTTCGTAATCTTAGCGATGGATTTTTCAGTTCCAGCGATATCGATCTTTACCGGGTGGTGGTGGTACATATTCTCGATCAGGCCAAAATAAACGCGCCAATCTGGATTGTCATCGTACATTCTGATCTCTTGACCGATGATTCCTTTTTCCTTCTCGACTGTCTTTTCTGTAAAATATGGTTCTTGTACGAAGTCGATCAAAGTCGTCAAGTTCTTTTTCACATCGCCCGTTGTTGAAAACAGATAAGCGGTTCTGTTAAATGTCGTGAATGCGTTAGCAGAAGCACCTTGTTTACTAAAATCTTGAAAGACGTCTCCGTGCTCTTTTTCAAAAAGTTTGTGCTCCAGAAAATGTGCGATTCCATCAGGAACCTTTACATTTTCATCTTTACCTAATGGTTTAAAATGATTATCTACTGATCCATAATGCGTCGTAAACGTAGCATACGTCTTATTGAATCCTTTCTTTTCAAGTACATATACCTTCAAACCGTTCGGCAGTTCATCATAATGCAGCGTTTCGTCTAATTGATCAAACGTTTTCATTCCCATTCGTGCCAGCTCCCTTCAAGAAGAAAATGGTATCAAGTGTTACTTTTTTAGCTACTGCAACCACATCATCTTTTGTTACTTTTTTTATTCCTTCCATCCACTCTTCAATGGATCGATCCGTACCAGCAACAACATTGTGATACAGCACTTCTGATAGACCGATCGGGTGATCAATCGTCTCTAACACTTGGTTGTTGATCATCGCTTTCGTCTGTTCAAATTCAGATTCTGTGATATTACCCTTTTTCATTTCCTCATGCTGTTCTTTAATAATTTTTACAGCCTTTTCGTAGTTGGCCGTTTCAATTCCACTCATAACAAAAACAGCACCTTTATGGCTCTCAAACCGAGAAGCTGCATAATAAGCCAAACTTTCTTTTTCACGAACGTTCATGAACAACTTAGAATGAGAAAACCCACCGAAAATACCGTTAAACACTTGTAGAGCGAAATAATCATCGTCTGCATAGGTGGTATACGTGCGATAACCCATGTGTAACTTTCCTTGTTGAACATCCTGCTCTTCAAAGATTTCCTTAACCTCAGAAATCCTCTTTTCATCTGCAGCATTCACCGCGTTAGCCTCATCTTCTTTTCTATCTTTCGAAAAACGAAAATGCTTACTAACCTTGTCAACCATCTCATCCGTTGATATATCACCGATCACATAAAGATCGATCTTATCGTTTTTAATCACTTCCTGATAATAATCAAACAGTTCTTTGGATGAGATCGAATCTACTTCATCACCGTTACCATAGACATTTAAACGATAAGGTTCAGAGTCGTACATCTCTTCTAAAAGCCGTTTATTGGCATAACGCATCTTGTCATCATAGATCGATTCGATCTGTTGTTTCAGACTGCGTTTCTCTTTTTTAACGATTCCTTCTTTAAATACGTCTCCTTCTAGAGCTGGTGCTAAAAGAACTTGAGATAACAAATGGAAAGCTTTATCAAGAACATGTTCTGAATTGGATAAGAATTTCTCATTTGCTACTTCCATTCGAATACTGATCACTTGATTCTCGCCTTTTTTTGAAAGATCAGCATTTAATGTAGCTCCATAAAGATCATCCAAAGCACTTCGAAGTTCTTTTGAAGAAGGAAAATCTTTAGTGCCGCTCTGTAAGACATAAGCAAGTAAAGCTCTCTTTGTTACGTTCTTTTCGTTGATCGGTTCTTTAACCTGAAGTATGAACGATGTGGTCTTATACTTTTTTGTTTCAATCGTATGTACAGTCATGCCGTGGAGATTGGTTTTTTTATGATTAACAATTCCCATTGAGTAAGTACCCCTTTCATTATGTCTACATCCTAGTTTACCCATTTTCGATACCTGACATGACATTCCTCCCTATAAAACAAAAAAAGTCCACCGAATGGCGGACTTTTTTATTATATGTTATATAAAGATGTTTTTGAAAGTAGTTGATCTTCGTTTTTAGGGTGCTCGCTTTCCGTGTGACAGGCACGCACCTTCTACTACAATCAACAATTGTTCATAGAAGATAAAAAAAAGATTAAAAAGCAGCGATTGCTATATAATCTAAGAAAATATCACCACCAGTATCTGTTTTTTATCTTTTTCCTTTTTCATAAGGTGTACCAAGAGCTTTCGGTGCATCTGCACGACCTACAAGCCCTGCTAAAGCAAGTATCGTAAGAACGTATGGTGCGATAAGCAAGAATACTTTCGGGATATCTTGCAGACCGGGAATCTGAGCTCCTGAGATACTGATCGCTTGTGCGAGACCGAAGAATAAAGCAGCTCCTAAAGCGCCAAGTGGATGCCATTTACCGAAGATCATCGCAGCTAGAGCCATGAAACCTTGTCCCGTGATCGTAGAGTGCGTGAAGTTCCCTGAAATAGAAGCTACATAGACAGCTCCACCTAGTCCAGCTAGAGCACCACTCAATAAAACGCCAACATAACGCATCTTTTTAACGTTGATTCCCATCGTATCTGCAGCCATCGGGTGTTCACCTACAGAACGAAGACGTAGACCAAATGGGGTTTTGTAAAGAACATACCATACGATGAAAGCAACGAATACGGCTAGATAAGAAGTCAGATAGGCGTTTTGGAAGAATAGTTTTCCAATCACCGGAATATCTGACAGAAACGGTATATCACTTTTAGAGATACGCTGTGAGATGACAGGTGTTTGTCCCGCATTAAAGATTTTCTTCGTTAAGAAGATCGCAAGTCCAGCAGCCAAAAAGTTGATCGCTACACCACTAACAACTTGATCTGCTTTCAGTGAGATACTCGCAACAGCATGAATAGAAGCAAATAGCGCTCCAACGATCATTGCAACAACAAAACTTACCCATGGAGCTGCACCGGCTAATCCAAACTGTTCGCCGTAATAGATCGTTACGGCGCCTGTAAAAGCACCAAATAGCATTAAGCCTTCTAATCCAATATTTACAACTCCTGAACGTTCACTGAAGACTCCACCTAGAGCAGTAAAGATTAAGGGAGCGGCTGAAACGATAGCAGCAGGTATGATTAGTGCTAGAATATCCATAAAACTCATTAGATCTTACCTCCTCTGTTCACACGGTTCATCAACCAATGAACAAGATAGCTGCACGCAACAAAGAAGATGATTAAAGCAATAACGATTCCAACAAGTTCTGTCGGAACACCTGCCATAGCTTGCATATTCAGTGCACCAATCTTTAGTCCGCCAAACAATGCAGCACCTAAAATAACACCGATCGCACTGTTAGCACCTAGAAGTGCAACAGCGATTCCATCAAATCCTACTCCGGTAAATCCGGCATTGATGGTCATGTATTGATACGTACCTAGACCTTCCATACTTCCTGCAATCCCTGCAAATGCTCCTGAGATCGCCATGGAAAGGACAATGTTTTTTGAAACGTTGATCCCAGCGTACTGAGATGCATGCTGGTTGAACCCTACAGCACGAAGCTCATAACCCAAAGTTGTTCTCCATAATAAGAACCACATGATCACTGCTGCAACGATTGCTACGATAATACCATAGTGAAGTGTAGAATTGTCTGTTAGTTCTTGCAAAAACGGTGAAGCAAGAGAAGCTGATTCTTTTACATTCTCCGTTCGCTCACCTGGAGCAAGCATGAAATTACGAATGATTTCATTTGTACTATAAAGTGCAATATAGTTCATCATGATTGTCGTAATTACTTCGTGAACTTTAAAACGCGCTTTTAATATACCAGGAACAGATCCCCATAGTGCACCAGCGACTCCAGCTGCAAGAATTGCTAGCGGAATATGAATAATGGCTGGAGCATCAACAAAAATCCCCACATAAACAGCAGCTAGCCAACCGACTAAAAGCTGTCCTTCTACACCGATATTAAATAAACCTGTTCTAAACGCAAATGCTACAGCCAAACCTGAAAGAATAAGAGGTGACATCTGTCTGATCGTTTCACCCATGTAGTATGAACCGCCAAAAATTCCTTCGAATAGAGCCGCATACGCTTCAATCGGTGGATATCCGCTGATCAGCATGATAATGCCACCGATAAGAAGTCCTAAAAACACGGAGATAAGAGGCACTAAAAATTTCATCTTGTTTGTATTATTCTGCATGAACGGTACCTCTCTTTCCTCCAGCCATCAATAGACCCAGTTCTTGTTCTGTTGTTTCTTTCGGGTTTACGATCGCAACGATCTTTCCTTCATACATGACTGCGATTCGGTCACTCACGTTGATGATTTCATCCAACTCAAATGAAACGAGCAGTACAGCTTTTCCATTATCCCTTTGTTCGATCAGTTTGGAATGGATGAACTCGATCGCTCCGACATCAAGACCACGAGTTGGTTGAGCTGCGATCAAAAAGTCCGGATCCCGATCAACTTCTCTAGCGATGATCGCTTTTTGCTGATTTCCACCCGATAAGGCACGAGCTGGTGTATAAGCATCTGGCGTACGAACATCGTATTCCTCGATCAACTTTTTAGCTTTATCAAAGATTGGCTTAAAGTTCAATATGCCAGATTTAGAATATGGCTTTTGATAATAGGTTTGAAGCACCATGTTCTCTCCTACTGAAAAGTCCAATACAAGTCCATGTTTATGTCTATCTTGCGGTATATGACTCAAACCGTTCTCTGTAACACTTCTAGGAGACTTATTCGTAATCTCTTTATCTCGCAGATGTATCGATCCTTCATGTACTTTATGAAGACCCGTGATCGCCTCTAAAAGTTCAGATTGACCGTTTCCGTCAACTCCTGCGATTCCAACGATCTCTCCTGCATGAACAGTCAAGTTCAGGCCGTTTACCGCAGGTACTTTTCTGCTATCATGAACGACAAGGTCTTTGATCTTCAATACAGCTTCTTTAGGATCAGCATCAATTTTTTCAACTTTAAAGTTTACTTCACGGCCAACCATCATCGCTGCTAGAGAATCAGGGTTAGAATCGCTAACCTCTACCGTACCAACGCCTCTACCTCTTCGTATTACCGTACAGCGATCACAGACTTCCATGATCTCTTTTAATTTATGAGTGATGAGGATGATAGACTTGCCTTCATTAACTAGCTTTTTCATAATCTGAATGAGTTCTATGATCTCTTGAGGAGTTAACACAGCTGTAGGCTCATCAAAAATGAGAATATCCGCTCCTCTATAAAGCGTTTTCAAAATTTCCACACGTTGCTGCATACCAACTGAGATATCTTCAATCTTTGCGTAAGGATCTACACGAAGTCCATATTGATCTGAAAGAGCTTGTACTTCTTTAGCAGCTGTCTGAAGATCAACTTTCCCGCCTTTTGTAGGCTCTTTTCCAAGAATGATATTTTCGGTAACAGTAAACTTATCAACGAGCATAAAGTGCTGATGAACCATCCCAATACCAAGCGAGTTGGCAATATTCGGATCATTGTTCACCACTTTATTTCCTTTTACGAAGATCTCCCCTTGTTCAGGCTCATAAAGACCGAACAAAACGTTCATTAACGTTGATTTACCTGCACCATTCTCTCCTAGTAATGCATGGATCTCCCCTTTTTTAACTTGAAGCGTGATGTCATCATTCGCGACGATTCCAGGGAATTCTTTTCGGATATTGCGCATATCGATTACATATTCCATATTCTTGCTCCCCCCTTATTGCATAAGGAAGGACTTGGCTTCTGCCAAGTCCTGGCCTGTTATTCATTTCACTTGAATTATTTTAAGCTCTTTTTGAACTCTTCAAATTCAGCGTCTGTCTTAGGAACCTTCACTTCGCCAGCGATGATTTTCTTTTTGAAATCTTCAACAGATTGAAGTGACTTCTCTTCAACGTTCTCTTGAGTTGGAGCGATACCTACTCCATCTTCTTTAAGACCGAACTCTACAATTTTCCCACCTGGGAACTTACCGTTCATCGCTTGCTCAGAAACTTCGTATACCGCTTGGTCTACACGTTTTACCATTGAAGTAAGTGTTACGTTCTCAGGCATTCCTTCTTCGTGTTGGTCACGGTCAACACCGATTACCCAAACATTCTCACCGTTCTTCTTACGGTTCTTCGCTTCAGTGAACACACCCATACCCGTTCCACCAGCAGCATGATAGATTACGTCAGCTCCTTGTTGATAGAACGTGTTCGCGATCTGTTGTCCTTTTTCAGCTTTGTTGAAGTCTTCAGCGTATTGAACCATTACTTCTGCTTTAGGGTTCGCTGTTAATACCCCAGCTTTAAACCCGTTTTCAAACTTTTTGATCAGTTCACTGTTAACACCACCAACGAATCCTACTTTGTTCGTTTTAGATTGCATACCAGCTACTAGACCTACTAAGAATGAACCTTCATGCTCAGAGAACGTAATGTTCGCTACGTTGTCACCTTTAACAACCATATCAACGATTGCAAGTTTTGCATCTGGTTGTTGTTTCGCAACTGTTTCTACGTCGGTTCCCATTAAGAACCCGATTCCAAATACTACATCGTACTTTTGACGAATCAGTGAGTTTAAGTTCGGCTTGTAATCACTTTGTGCAGTAGATTGCAAGTATTTGTAACCTTTGCTCTCTTCTAAACTATTATCTTTACCAAACTTAGTTAAACCTTCCCAAGCTGATTGGTTGAAAGACTTATCGTCTACACCGCCAGTGTCTGTTACCATCGCTACTTTAAAGTCTTTTTTCTCTCCTCCGCCAGAAGACTTCCCGTCATCAGAAGATCCACATCCGGCAAGAATCGTACCGGCCGTTAACATTGCAGTTACCATTAATCCTAATTTCTTTTTCAAGTCATTTTCCCCCTGTAAGTGTTTTCATTTTAATGACTAAACCAATGCTGCAAAATAAAGTACCGATCACCCCCTAAAAAAGACTTTAACTATAAGCGCTTTCTTAAAACAGAGAACATAAACTTATCAGATCTAAAATAGTTGCAAGAATAAAGTACAGGTTCATCAAATTGATCGTAATGCATTTGTTTTAAGATGAGGAGAGGAACGCGTTCATCGCTTTCCAATATTTCAGAAACTCTGTCGTGATATCCGATCGGTTCGATGTTTGTTACCGCATACATAACACGTCTTCCCGTTTCCTTTTCCAACATCTCTAAGAATGATTCATAATCGTGTAACCCTTTTGCAGGGAAAAGGTGTGCTGGCATATGGTCCTTACAAAAAACGACTGGTTCACCATCTGCTGTACGTACCCGCTCCATCATCATGAGTCCTTCAGGCAATGAATCATTAAACTTACTAAGTAGTTCTTCTGTAACATCTGTCATCTGCGACGTTAGGAAAATAGTACCAGCGCGTTTGCCGCCTCTTTCTATCATATCGGTCACACTGTAGAGTTCTTCAATGCCAGATGAGAACAAAGCACGAGTTCTTACAAAAGTCCCAACACCATGTTTTCGAATGAGTACGTTTTCATCTTCTAAAATACGAAGCGCTTCACGCAATGTAGCTCGAGATATACCAAGCTGTTTGGATAACTCAAACTCAGAAGGAAGTTTTTCTCCCTCTTTATAAATACCTTCTTCAATATCTTTTTTTAACTTTTCAATCACTTTTATATATAACAAGCGATGGTCAGCCTTTATTGACATTACAAAACCACCTTAACTTAGTTGTTCGACGTATGACAAATTATTAGTAGAATCGACATTACTATACCATTTTTATTTCTATAAATAAATACTATTTTTACAAATTTTTAATAGGTGTTCTTTGCTTTTTACATTACTTGAATTAATTTCCATACACAGAGGAAAACGAGCCCGCATGAGCTCGTTTTCCTAAGACTTATGAACTAGACGCTTCTTTTTCATCAGGCATCGTGGAGATCAACACTTCTCGAGGTTTTGATCCTTCATATGGACCTACTATTCCTTTTGATTCCATCGAGTCGATCAATCTTGCAGCTCTTGAATAACCGATGCGAAACCTTCGTTGAAGCATGGAAACCGAGGCTGTCTGCATATCGACGACAAGTCTGACAGCATCAGCAAACAAGTCATCTTCAGACTCCATGACAGCAGGTTCTGCTTCTTCTGTAGGAATCATCTCTGCTTGGTATTGTGCTCTTTGCTGTGATACACAGTGTTCTACGATCGTTTCCACTTCTTCATCTGATAAAAATGCACCTTGAACACGAACAGGCTTTGAAGCTCCTGAAGGGAAGAACAACATATCTCCTCTTCCTAAAAGTTTTTCTGCCCCTCCCATATCCAGTATCGTTCTTGAATCGGTTTGTGAGGATACACTAAACGCGATGCGTGATGGAATGTTCGCTTTAATAACACCCGTGATGACATCAACAGATGGCCGCTGAGTTGCAATAATCAAGTGTATACCAGCTGCACGAGCCATCTGTGCTAGACGAGTGATCGCGTCCTCAACATCACCAGATGCAACCATCATCAAATCAGCAAGTTCATCAACAATAACGACGATATATGGTAGGAAGGGCTGTTTAGCATCCCCTTTAGCGTTTTGTTTTCGGATCGATTCGTTGTAACCTTCGATGTTCCGTGTACCACTATGGGAGAATAGCTCATACCTGCGTTCCATCTCAGAGACTACCCGTTTTAAAGCTTGAGCAGCCTTCTTCGGCTCAGTTACAACTGGTGCGAGGAGATGAGGTATCCCATTATACATATTTAATTCTACCATCTTCGGATCAATCATCATCATTTTCACTTCATGTGGTTTAGCTCTCATCAGAATACTCGTGATAATGCCGTTTACACACACGCTCTTACCGCTCCCTGTCGCTCCTGCAACAAGCAAATGAGGCATCTTAGAAAGATCTGCGATGATCGGTTCACCGGAGATATCCCTGCCAAGACCGATCGCAAGAGGTGATTGCTGACCCGAAAACTGAGGGGCTTCAAGAACTTCTCTTAATGTTACCATCGAGATCTCTTGATTCGGCACCTCGATCCCAACAGCTGATTTTCCTGGTATAGGCGCTTCGATTCGAATATCTTTTGCAGCAAGAGCGAGAGCCAAGTCATCTGATAGGTTCACGATCTTACTTACCTTAACACCAACATCTGGGTACACTTCGTATTTCGTAACAGCAGGTCCAAGATGAACTTTAAGTACTTTTGCTTTTACGCCAAAACTCTCGAACGTTTTTTCAAGTTTTTTCGCGTTACTTTTACTTGCAGCGTATTGCTTGTCTTTATGCTGTCCGCTGTTTTGAGGCGTTCTAAGATGTTTCATGGTCGGAAGCTGATAATGCTCATTCTGTATGACCTCATCACCAAAGTTAACCGGTAAAGGCGAAGGTGTAGATTCGTTCTCTGCTTCCCTTGCATCTCTTTGCTCTTCTTTTTCTTCATTCTCACCATACATCTGAGGAGCAAATTTTAACTGAACGCCACTCTCTGTTTGTTGAACTCTTTTCGTAAAATCTTCAATGACAGGTTCTTCAGAGATGATGATCTCTTCCGTCTCTTCTTCATCATCAGTTGCCGGTTTTAAACTTTTCTTTTCTTTAACTTTTTTCATTCTTTCTTCAGAAATTGAAGTCTTCTTTTCTTTTATGTACTCTTTCATTTTAGAAGTTGCTGAACTTGATGTATCAACGAGTTTCTGAAGAAGAACGGACAACGATTTACCTGAGATCAACAGGAGGCTTCCTATTATGAGAAAGAAAATGACAAGCTTTGTTCCTCCTGCACCAAATAAAAAGTAAAAAAGAGCGAATCCGATAGCTCCTACAAGTCCTCCACCAATATCATCCGTTGCAGTTTCCCCTTGAAGCTGCATCCAATATAGATCCCACGTGTTTCTTATGACCGACGCATCTTTCCATTCTCCACCGTTTGTTAAATGTTCGAACAACGTTAAGTGGCTCAAAACTAAAAACGAGAAGAAAAGGATATAAACACCTGTTAATTTCTTCGATATGAGAACCGGCCAGCTTCTTTTCCAGATCAAATAAAAGGATAATAAGATACAACCGAGCAGAAGGATGCCATACCATTCTCCACTAAAGAAACGCAGAAGATGAACAAAAGCCATTCCTACGTTTCCCATCTTAGCAAGTGCTAAAGAAGACAGTGCTAAGATGGTAAGTCCCGCTATCTCATACGTCAGCTGCTCTTTCCATCTGCCTTTATTCTTGGCTTTCTTTTTTTTGTTTTTTGCCATTTTTTTCACCTCGCTAGCTTGCCTCAATTATGTATGTATGAACAAAAATAGAAAGAAAAGCAGCCCTGCAAAATTGAAGGCTGCTTTGTACTAGTATAGCATAATTCTTAGATGACTTTTTTAAAAGTTTCGCAGCACCATTCCAGGTTGGCAGTCTTCCAGTAAGAAATGAGAAGGATCTGTGCTCATGATCTGAACGATCTTTGTCTCATCGCCCATACGTTCGATGAGGACAGGGACGTTATTATAAAGTATAACATTCTGCGCAGATTGTTCGTTTCCTTCTTCCGGAAACATCAATTCAAAAGGCTGCATCGTGTACCAGATCATTGTGTTAATCCTTTATCGTCTTCATTTTTGTTCGCTTCGATCAGTTCGTTTAACTTTTTGAGCGCTTGGCCGACTCCGCCTACTTCGTTTATGAGTCCATCACTTACGGCATCCGTTCCAATCACATTGGTACCGATATCACGAGTCAAGTTCCCTTTAGAGAACATCAATTCTTTAAATCGCTCTTCTGTGATCTCTGAATGGCTCGTAACAAAAGAAATCACCCGGTCCTGCATCTTGTCTAAATACTCAAATGTTTGTGGTACTCCAATGACCAGACCTGTCAGTCGAACAGGATGGATGGTCATAGTAGCCGTTGGAGCGATGAACGAATAATCAGCGCTGACCGCTATTGGTACTCCGATAGAATGTCCTCCTCCTAATACGAGAGAAACGCTAGGCTTTGAGAGGGATGCGATCATCTCAGAGATCGCAAGGCCAGCCTCCACATCTCCACCTACTGTATTCAGAATAACAAGAAGTCCTTCGATCTTGTGATTCTGTTCGATGGCTACTAGCTGCGGAATCAAGTGTTCATATTTTGTTGCTTTATTGTTAGGAGGTAACTGCATGTGCCCTTCGATCTGGCCCACGATCGTCAAACAATGTATGCTCGAGCCTTCCATTGTAGGTACGTTCGTTTGTCCTAACGACTGTATCTTCTGTATAAGTCCCGAGCTATCGTCCTTTTTAGGTGCATCTGTTTGTGGTGTTTCTGTTTCTGGTGTCTGATCCATAATTCATACCCCTTCTAAGTTAGGTTCTTCTTAGTATGGGCGTTTTTTCCATTGATATGAGAAAAAAATAAAAACCCGCTGTATCAGCGGGTTAAATTTCCATTATGATCGGCATGATCATTGGTCTTCTCTTCGTTTTTTCGAACAGATACTGACTTAATGTATCTCTAACGTTTGACTTCAGACTAGACCATTCTTTCATATTTTCGTTCATGCACTTTTCAAGTACGTCACGAACTTTTGTATTTGCTTCTTGAAGAAGAGCTTCACTTTCACGTACGTATACAAAGCCTCTTGATATGATCTCAGGACCTGAAATCAGTTTATGAGAATCTTTACTGATCGTAACAACGACCACTAAAATCCCATCTTGTGATAATAGTTTACGATCACGAAGCACGATGTTTCCGATATCTCCTACACCAAGACCATCTACTAATACGTTTCCTGACGGTACTTTCCCTGTTTTTTGAGCGAACCCGTTGGCGAACTCTACCACTTCACCTTTATCCACGATAAAGATGTTGTCTTTTTCAACTCCAACTTCAATCGCTAATTTTTGATGCGCTTTTTGCATCTTATACTCACCATGAACTGGCATGAAATATTTCGGTTTCATCATACTAAGCATGAACTTAAGTTCTTCCGCACTACCATGTCCGGATACGTGTACCTTTTTCTGACCAAATATAACATCTGCTCCTGTACGCATCAGTTTATCAACCATCTTCGCAACTGAAGTTTCATTGCCAGGTATCGGGGTAGCGGCAATTACGACTGTATCTGAAGGACGAAGAGCGATCTGCTTGTGTGATTTTTGTGCCATTCTAGACAACGCTGCCATCGATTCACCTTGGCTACCCGTTGTTAAGATAACTACTTTTTCATCACTGTAATCGTTTGCTTGATCAATCGTTACTAATAGATCTTTTTCGATTGTCAAATAGCCAAGTTGTGATGCGATATCAACAACTTTTACCATACTTCTTCCGTTAACAGCTACTTTTCTGTTTGTTTTTGCAGCAGCGTTCATCACTTGCTGAACACGGTGTACATTTGAAGCAAATGAAGCAATGATTATTCTTCCTTTTGCCGCTTGGAACACATCAAGGATCTCTTGTCCGACTTGTGCTTCTGGACCTGTAGAGCCTGGTCGTTCTGCGTTCGTGCTATCTGATAGCAGACACAGTACTCCTTCTTCAGCTAGGCTTGAGATCTTGCCGAACTCTGTATGCTGTCCATCGATTGGTGTATGATCGATCTTAAAATCACCAGTATTTGCAATAATTCCCTGTGACGTGTGAATTGCAATTCCTACTGCATCTGGAATACTGTGATTTACGTGGAAGAAGCTCACCTTCGCACTGTTAAATGAAAGCTTTTGGTTCGTTTCAATTAAATTTAACTCTGTCGAACGCAATAGTCCCGCTTCTTTTAGCTTTGCTTCTACAAGTCCTAACGTCAAACGTGTTCCATATACAGGTACGGGTACTTGTCTTAAAACATATGGAAGCCCGCCGATATGGTCTTCATGGGCATGTGTTAAGAAGATTCCGGTCACACGCTCTAGGTTTTCCTTCAAGTAGGTCACATCTGGTATGACGATATCGATTCCAAGCATTTCCTCTTGAGGAAACATCAGACCTGAGTCCATGACAAAGATTTCTTCACCTGTGTCCACGACATACATGTTTTTGCCGATCTCACCGACTCCGCCCAGGGCAAAAACTTTAATTTTATCTCTATTTTGTTTTGACAATGTGTATATTCCTCCTATGTTGTATGTAAAAAAAATAAATCCCGATCACGTCACTTAAAATCATTATACTCTATGAGAGGAATACAAAACAAGACTGAGCAAAAGACAAATAAAAATAAGGTTAAAGTGCTTCCTAATTGTTTTTGAACTTTGGTCTTAGTCTATTTACATCCCCCCTTTGCAAAGCGCCTTCGTAGTCTCACCTTTTTTGCTACAATGGGAGCGTCGCAGTCAAAAGTAAGATGATTGAAGGCAGAGAACACTTTCTTGACTGAGTCTGGACTGCCCCAATATGAGAATAGGAAGAGACATAAAACTGGGTCGGAAATATCATAATTGAATAAAATTGAGGCTTTAATTCAATGTTTCTTGATTGAATCAAAGTCTTTTTGTTTATTAAAAGATGATGCGACTGCAATTCGATCTAGTTTAAGTGAAAGTTTTTGTTTGTAGAAATCGCAACGTTTAATAATTTCACGGTAATCCATTTTATTTTCACGGTAAATCAAAATATATTCACGTATAGAGTCAATAATTTCACGGATAAAATTTATTAAACAATCTTCGACAAAACGCGACAACACTAATACGCTCACCTATTAAAAAAGCTCCTGTCTATGTAAGACGGGGCTTGTTTATATTGATCGCTGATGAGTACATAAGAAAAAAGAGCTTCGCATGCGAAGCCCTTCTTTACTACTTTTTATAAGCTATTTAATTTGTTTGAGAGTGCTTCTCTTTCAGATTGATTTAAAGGTAGTAACGGCAATCTAACGCCGCCAACATCAAGTCCTTTTACTTGTAGCGCTGTCTTAACCGGAGCGGGACTAGGCGCTTTAAAGAGCTCTTGCATAACCGGAAGCAACTTCCGATGAATACGCGCAGCTTCTTTATTCTCACCTTCTCTAAACGCCTTGATCATCTCTTGCATCTCGTTTCCGATCACATGTGAAGCTACCGAAACGATTCCTGCGCTTCCTATCGCTAGAGATGGAAGGGTTAAGCCGTCGTCACCGCTATATACAACAAAATCCTCAGGTGTATTCTCAATCACTTCACTCATCGTATCTAAATTCCCGCCAGCATCCTTCAACGCAACAATGTTTGGCACTTCAGCTAGTCGAAGAACTGTATCAACAGAGAATGAGATCACTGATCTTCCTGGGATATTATACGCCATGATCGGAAGGCTTACAGCACTTGCGATCGCTTTATAATGGGCGATGATCCCTTCTTGGCTCGGTTTATTATAATACGGCGCTACGATCATAATAGCATCCACACCGATTTCTTCAGCCTTTTTTGAAAGATCAATAGATGCTTTCGTATTGTTGCTTCCCGTTCCTGCGATCACAGGAACTCTTCCATCCACCACTTTTACAACGTGTTTAAAAAGGGCAATTTTTTCTTCTGTCGTTAATGTAGCAGATTCTCCTGTAGTCCCTGCTACTACTAGACTATCAGTTCCATTGTTGATCAGATGGTTAACCAATTTCGTGGTTCTGCTAAAATCAATGTTACCTTTGCTGTCAAAAGGTGTTACCATCGCGGTGCTAATACTTCCGAAATCCATTTCCTTCACTCCTCAATACTCATTAAACTGCTGCTGTACAATTTCTTGTAAGTTTGCAGATATTCCTTCCTCATTCAAACGAAAAGCGGAATGAAGAGCATTTACTGATTCAATAAGATCTGTTTTCTTTACAAGGACCCAAATCGTAGTATGTGAGTCAGCAGATTGTAAAATTTGTATGTTTCTGCTGGACAATGATTCGACGATAGCCGCCGTCACCCCTGGAGTTCCTGCGATTCCAGCTCCAACTGCTGATACTTTGGCACAATCTCGATTCACTTCAGGTTCATATCCAAGATCTTTTAATTTTGCTAAAGCCAAATCTGTCTTGTCTTCCATAATCGTATAGACGACACCTTTTGGACTAATGTTGATAAAGTCTACTGAAATTTGTTCTTGAGCCATCGCTTTGAACACTTTTGTATGAAGATCATACTGCCCATCGTTCGCATAAACTTTAATCTGGGTAATGTTTGAGACATGTGCAATACCCGTAATGATCGATTCTTGAACGTCTTTTCCTAGAGGGCCTTTTACTGCTGATGTAACAAGTGTTCCCGGTAGATCTGAATACGTTGAACGAATACGTAAAGGAATCTTGGCTTGCATGGCAATCTCCACGGCACGTGGATGAATGACCTTAGCTCCTTGATAAGCCATGTTGCAGATCTCTGCATAGGTTACGACAGATAAGGGTCTTGCATCCTTAACTAGTCGAGGGTCAGCAGTCATGACTCCTTCTACATCTGTAAAAATATCAATAAATTCAGCTTCTAAAGCAGCACCTAAGGCTGAAGCACTCGTGTCACTTCCTCCTCTTCCGAGTGTTGCAATATCCCCAGATTTTGATTGTCCTTGAAACCCTGCAACCACAACTACTTGATTGTTTTCAAGTTCAGACTTTAACCGATCGACTTTCATATCGATAATTCGTGCGTTCGAAAAGTCATCATTTGTTCTGAATCCTGCTTGAGGACCTGTTAAAGCTACAGATGAAAGGCCGTTGGCATTTAACAATCCAGAAAATACGACCGATGAAATAATCTCTCCGCAAGACAACAAAAGATCTTGTTCTCGGTTCGAAATCTTGTTCTTATCTCCTAAAAGACTCAATAAAGAGTCTGTCGCATACGGATCACCGAACCGTCCCATCGCCGAAACGACACAAACGACTTTATAGCCTTCTTCTACCGCGTTTTTAATATGACGAATCGCCTCAATGCGGCCTGTATCATCTTTTAAAGAAGTTCCCCCAAATTTTTGAACGATTATCTTCATGAATGCACCTTCTTTATATATTTAAAGCAGATTTAATTTAATCAAGCTCTCTGCGATTTGTACGGAGTTATATGCAGCACCTTTAAGTAAGTTATCTGACACGACCCACATATGATACGCATTATCACGATCTAAGTCTTTACGTATTCTACCAACAAATACGTCAGGGAGACCTGCAGCTATTGCTGGCATAGGATAGATCTGCTCTTCAGGCTGATCCTGAAGTGTAATACCAGGAGCTGTTTTAAGTAGTTCTCTTATTTCTTGAACGGAAGGGTTACCATTCTCAAACTCTGCATACAAAGATTCTGAATGTCCAGTCTCAACTGGTAAACGAACGCAAGTTGCAGCGATCTCTAAATTCTCTAGATGCATGATCTTCTTCGTTTCGTTCATCATCTTAAGCTCTTCAAACGTATATCCGTTCTCTTCAAATTTATCAATTTGAGGAACCGCGTTAAAAGCGATCTGATAGTGTTTCTTGTCTGAGGCACAAGGCATAATGGAAGCTTCAAATGGTTCATCGTTCAAAATCGCTCTTGATTGATCTTTTAGTTCTTCAACAGCTTTAGCTCCAGCTCCTGAAACCGCTTGGTAAGTAGATACGATTACTTTTTTCAGCCCGAACTTTTCATGAAGAGGCTGAAGGGCAACGACCATCTGTATCGTTGAACAGTTCGGATTCGCAATGATTCCGTTATGTTTTAATAAGTCTTGTTCATTTACTTCAGGTACAACGAGTGGTACGTTCGGATCCATTCTAAATGCGCTCGTGTTGTCTACAACAATCGCACCCCTCTTCACCGCTTCGTGTGCAAGAGCTTTGGAAACAGAACCACCAGCTGAGAACAATGCTAGATCAACACCTTCAAATGCTTCAGGAGTTGCTTCTTGAATCGTATGAGATTCTCCATTAAACGTGATGACCTGTCCTGCTGATCTTTTACTTGCCAGAAGAGATAACTTTTTTATAGGAAAGTTTTTTTCACTTAACGTATTTAACATCTGCTGGCCAACTGCGCCAGTCGCTCCTACAACAGCTACATGAAATGATTTTTGACTCATACTCTATTAACTCCTTTATTGTTTAAGGTAAGCAATCTACAACAGAAGGAGAAACTCAAAGATTTAGTTTCTCCTAGTTAATCCATATAATTTATCATATTTTATCATAAACTTTGAGGTTATGAACGGATTTTCTTCTGTTGTTCGTTGGATTACCCTAAATCTCTTACCCTAAGAACTGGCTGGAGCTGTTTCCCTTGAATTGCGAGGTCAATCGTTTCAATAAGAGCATCCATATGAGCGACTAATGAATTTTGCTTTTTGACTGGGTCGTCTTGGCTGAATGGAATGAAATAGATATTTTTTGTTGCCATCAACCTCATGATATTTACACCGTTCAATCCTAGACCATCGTTCGTAGAAATTCCGAGAACGACAGGTTTTTGATTACGAAGTGTTGCTTTTGCACCCATTAATACAGGAGAATCTGTCATCGCATTCGCAAATTTACTTATCGAATTTCCTGTCAACGGTGCAATGACCATACAATCAAGTGGTGTTTTCGGTCCAAATGGCTCAGCCTTTACAATAGAATCTACCGGTTCGTTTCCAGTGATCTCTTTAATCTTTTCCACCCATTCTCCTTCTACTCCAAAACGTGTAGTCGTGTGACCTACGGTATGTGTAAAAAATGGAGAAACGTTCGCTCCTAACTCAACCAGCTTTTGAATCTGAGGAAACACGACATCGTACGTACAATGAGATCCCGTTAAGCCAAAACCGATATGCTTATCTTTAAAATCCATCATCATTACCCCTTCCGCTTAAATTCATGGATTAAGAGCTGCGAAAGTACATTTGCAACAATCTTACCCGCAGTTTTAGGAGCTACAATTCCTGGTAATCCTGGTGCAAGAAGTGCTTTGATGCCACGCTTTTCTGCATACCTAAAATCAGTGCCCCCAGGTTTTGAAGCAAGATCAACAACTAATGTATGTGAAGGAAACTTTGAGATGACATCAGCATTCACGATCTGTGTGGGAATCGTGTTAATGCAAACGTCCGTTTCATAGACTTCATTCTTTAGATCATCTAAATGAAAAGGGATCATCCCCATCTCAGAGATCCTTGCCATATGCTCAGATTTTCTCGCTCCCACTTTTACACGCGCTCCTAATGCTTGGAATGTTCTCGCTACACTCATTCCTACACGACCAAATCCCAACACAACCGTATTTGATTGATGGATGGTGATATCCGTGTGCTGGATGACCATCATGATCGTTCCTTCAACAGTAGGAATGCTGTTATAGATCGCCACATCATCTCTTTCAAATAGTTTGGTTAGCTTTCTATTGCTGTTTTTTGTGATACCATCTAAATAAGAATTGCTGATACCTGAAAATACTTGGCAATGGTTTTTTGTCTTTTTAAGATGATCTTCTGTAAGAATCATTTTTTTATTTGAGAAGATAGTATCGATCTCCCCCTGAAGTCCTGTTCCACTTACAGGCAGAATGATGCTGTCTAACTTTGTGAAGTCTACTTCATCTATATCCATCTTTGAAGCTCCAGTGAATCCATGATCAAGTTGGTCATAACCAATAAGTGTAAGTATCGCATCCAGTTCTGTTAGTTTCCGAATAACTTCTAACTGTCTCGCATCGCCGCCAAAAACCGCGATATGCAAATCCGTTAACATTCTTTCTCCCCTTTCTCCGTTGTTCCTTTTCTTGCAGGGGATTACTATCCACGTTCACCATCATATGAACACCCCGCCTATCTGGTTACAGAAAGACATTCTGCACAACGGTATACGACTATTTAAAAAACGCTAGATGCTAATAAACACGATCATAAGCTTTCAATCAACACCATTATATTCATGAGCTACTCCTATGTTTGGGGCATTCAGAAAACATTAAGCCCATTTTTAAGGAAGATATCTAAAAACGAGAAAAAACCCGGATACATTCCGGGTTTCTTAGTATAGTAGCTATGCTATTGAAGGACTTTTGGAAGATCTCCAGACGGACTCACTAGAGAAGCTGAACAGCCTTCACTTAAGATAGACTGAACCAACGTGTCTACATCGTCTTTTGAAACGTTATCGATCGATTCCACCATATCATCAAGAGTGCGGTGGTAGCCTAAGATGAGCTCGTGTTTTCCGTTGCGGCTCATTCTGCTGTTCGTGCTTTCAAGACTCAGCATCAAGTTTCCTTTTATCTGTTCTTTTGAGTTCTTTAATTCTTTGTCAGTGATTCCGTTCTCTTTTAAATCATCTACAATATTTAAGATCGTATTATACAATTCATCTAATTGATGTGGAGCTGTTCCTCCATAAATCGTAAAGATCCCATTATCTTGGAAAGCTGAATGGTAAGAGAACACAGAATAAGCTAACCCCTTTTGCTCTCGTACTTCTTGAAACAAACGGCTAGACATGCTTGATCCGAAAATATTATTTAAAATGATCAAACTGTAGCTGCGTTCATCTTTTAGAGAGAGTCCAGGAAATCCAAGACAAAGATGTGCTTGTTCTGTTTCTTTCTTACGGGTTAGCTTCTCAGGATAAAATACTGGCGTTTGAATTTCCGGCTTAATCACTCCGCTTGTTTTGTAGTCACCGAACCATTTTTCAACTTCCTTTATAAACGATTCATCGACGTTTCCTGCGACAGAAATGACTACTTCTTCCGGCACATAATGAGTATCCATATAATCTCGAAGTGTATGACCCGTAAATGTGTTCAATGTTTCTTCTGTACCTAAAATCGGAAAGCCGAGTTCATGGTTTTTAAAACTAGCACGGCTTAACATATCATGAACAATATCATCAGGTGTATCTTCATACATTTTAATTTCTTCTAAGACAACATTCTTTTCTTTCGATAACTCTCCTTCATCGAAGGTTGAGTTAAAAAACATATCCGCTAATACTTCTAAAGCATATGGTGAATGTGTATCTAAAACTTTAGCATAATAACACGTGTATTCTTTAGAAGTGAAAGCATTCACTTGTCCACCGATGCTATCAAAAGATTCAGCAATTTCTCGTGCCGTTCTCGTCTTCGTTCCTTTAAAGAACATGTGCTCTAGAAAATGCGAAATTCCGTTGTTTTTTGTGTTTTCAAACCTAGAGCCTGTGCCGATCCAAACTCCGATCGCTACAGAGCGTACTGTTGGAATGTTTTCCAGAACGATTCGCACGCCGTTTGAGCATGTATATCTTTTAATCAAACTTGTTTCCCCCTAGCTGTCAGTTGTTCCACATAAATCATAGGAACAATATACCATTATCATAACGCGTACACAACTTTACTTGATGGTTTTAGGAACTAATCTCGTTTCATCCATCAAGTCTGAAACCGTTCCGATGCTATATCCTTTTGCTTTAATTCCTTTAATGAGTTTTTCAAGACCGGCAGAGGATGACTCTGTTGGATGCATTAAGATCATTGCACCAGGATGAACTTTACTGAGAACTCTGTTTACCATCTCATCAGGATTAGGTTTTCTCCAATCGATCGTATCCACCGTCCAAAGAATGGTCTTCATATCCATCTCCGAAGCGATTTGTACAACGTCGTTCCGGAAACTGCCACTTGGAGGAGCAAACCATTTTGGCTGTATGTCGAGTGTCGCATGTATCACTTCGTTCGTTTGTTTAAGTTCCTCGGTTATTCTTGTATTGGTCATCTTCTTAAGATCTGGATGGGAGTAAGCGTGATTACCGATCTCATGTTTTTCTTCTGCGATCATCTTAGCCAGTGATGGATTCTTCTTCACCCACGAACCATCTAGAAAATAAGTAGATTTCACATTATTCTTCTTCATCGTCTGAAGCATGCTAGGAAGGTACTCATTTCCCCATGCAACGTTAACTAATAGTGTAACCATAGGTTTTTCAGGGTTCCCTCTATAGATAGGTGATGCAGGAAGGTCTCCAAGATGAACACTAGGATTTATTTGTTTTATAACAAGTTTATTTTGATCAAATTTATTTGCTTTCTTCATCGCTTTAAAGGATGCGTCCATGTCGACAACAACACCATTATAACCAGGAGTTGCTTTCCAGACCGGATCAATTTCTGCATTTTTAGGAGGACGATTAAGCTCCTTTGCTTTTTCTTTGATCTGCTGATAGATTGAATTAGACTCCATTTGTGAAACGGCTATACTCTGAGCCTTCAAACTCTCAATATACGTGCTTGTGAATGGATTATGCAACGAAAATGCTATCGAAGTGATAACCATAACGACTAATGACCATTGAAGAATTTTATTTTTCACATGAACTCCCTCCCTGTAACCAAGGTATGAACGATTTGGACAGGTTAGAACGTTTATAAAACCGCTTGTGTATGTATTAAAAGGAGTGTATCGGCTCTTGTTGTACCAATCCTTAAGTAAAGAGCTATTATTACAACACACAAAAAAAGACTGACCACAATGATACAATGTATCTGTATGGATCAGTCTTTTGCTATTTATTTTATGCGTTTTGTTGCTGCTCGTTCTTTGCTTTTTCTTCTTTCAATACAACTTTACGAGATAAGTTAACACGACCTTGATTATCGATCTCCATTACTTTAACCATGATCTCGTCACCAAGCTTTACAACATCTTCAACTTTTCCTACACGTTCTTCAGCAAGTTCAGAGATATGAACGAGTCCATCTTTACCGCTGAATAGTTCTACGAACGCACCAAACTTTTCGATACGTTTAACTTTACCCATGTAGTACTCACCTACTTGAACTTCACGAACAATATCTTCAATGATTTTCTTCGCTTTTTTGTTCATAGCTTCGTCAGTTGAAGCGATGAAGACTGTACCATCTTGCTCGATATCAATCTTAACACCCGTTTCTTCAATGATCTTGTTGATGATCTTCCCGCTCGGCCCGATTACATCACGGATCTTATCCGGATTGATCTTCATCGTTAAGATCTTAGGTGCATATTGAGAAAGTTGTGTACGAGATTCTGAAAGTGTAGCAAGCATAGACTTTAGGATGATCATTCGTCCTTCTTTTGCTTGTGTTAAAGCTTCTTGAAGAATTTCACGATTAATTCCTGAAATTTTAATATCCATTTGAAGAGCAGTGATACCGTTAGGAGTTCCTGCCACTTTAAAGTCCATATCTCCAAGATGATCTTCCATGCCTTGAATATCCGTTAACACCGTTACATCTTCACCATCAGAGATCAGACCCATCGCAATACCAGCAACTGGTGCCTTAATCGGAACACCAGCATCCATCAACGCAAGTGTACTTGCACAAATACTTGCTTGTGATGTAGAACCGTTGGATTCTAATACTTCTGAAACAAGACGAATCGTGTATGGGAACTCTTCTTCGTTCGGAATCACTTGCTCTAAAGCACGTTCACCGAGTGCACCATGTCCGATTTCACGTCTACCTGGTCCACGCATAAACCCAGTTTCACCTACACTGAATGGAGGGAAATTATATTGATGCATGAAACGTTTTGACTCTTCCACACCAAGACCATCAAGGACTTGAACGTCGCCAAGAGCACCTAATGTACAGATGCTGAGCGCTTGAGTCTGCCCACGTGTAAATAGACCTGAACCATGCGTTCTTGCTAAAATGCCAACTTTTGAAGAAAGTTGACGGATTTCATCTGTCTTCCTTCCATCCGGACGTACTTTCTCCTTTAGGATCAAGCGACGTACTTCTTCTTTGATGAGTTTATGTAAAACCTCTTTTGCTTCGCTGGCTTTATCTTCATCTTCTTCATAGCGAGAAGCGACGTTTGCACTTACAGCGTCTAAAGCTTCTTGACGAGCATGCTTTTCAACAACCTTAACTGCTTCTTTCACATCGTTTCCAACAAATTCACGAACTTCTTGTTCAACATCTTTATCTAGCTCATGAAGAACAATCTCCATCTTTTCTTTACCGATTTCAGCAACGATCTCTTCTTGGAAAGCGATTAAGCGCTTGATCTCTTCATGACCGAACATGATTGCTTCTAGCATCACTTCTTCAGAAACCTCTTCTGCACCAGCTTCAACCATGTTGATAGCATGTTTAGTACCCGCTACAATTAATTGAATATCACTTTTTTCATTTTGTTCAACCGTTGGATTGATCACAAATTTGCCTTCGATTCGACCAACAGTTACTCCAGCGATCGGTCCTTCAAAAGGAATATCAGAAATAGACAACGCAAGGGATGATCCGATCATCGCAGCCATTTCTGAAGAACAGTTTTGATCTACACTCATTACAGTGCTGACAACTTGTACTTCATTACGGAAACCATCTGCGAATAGAGGACGAATAGGACGGTCGATCAAACGACTCGCCAATACAGCTTTTTCGCTTGGACGTCCTTCACGTTTAATAAATCCACCTGGAATTTTACCAACTGCATATAAACGCTCTTCGTAGTTTACTGTCAGCGGAAAGAAACTAAGGTTTTTAGGCTGTTTTGATGCAACAGCTGTTGAAAGCACTGCAGTATCACCATATCTGACCATTACAGCACCGTTTGCTTGTTTTGCTAATTCTCCAATTTCGAACGTAAGCGTTCTACCCGCCCAGTCCATTGTAAAAGTTCTTTTTTGTTGATCCATTTTACTTGGTACTCCTCTCAACACTTAGAAAAATCCTATCATATTATGGTTCTATTATATCCTAACGGAGTCCTTCCTAAAAAGAAAAACTCGAAAGAATTTACTCATACATACCAAGAATAACATGTTTCGTGCCGTTTATGGATGAATGCTTGCAATAAAAAAAGCGGGAAATATATCCCGCTTTGCTGGATTAACGACGTAATCCAAGTCTTCCGATCAATTCGCGGTAACGCGTGATGTCCTTGTTACGTAGGTACGTTAACAAGTTACGACGCTTACCAACCATTTTCAATAGACCACGACGTGAGTGGTGATCTTTCTTGTGTGTACGCAAGTGATCATTCAACTCATTGATTTGTTCAGTAAGGATAGCGATTTGAACTTCTGGAGATCCAGTGTCCGTATCATGTACCTTATACTCGCTGATTAGTTCGTTCTTACGCTCTTGAGTAATAGCCATCCTTTTCACCTCCTTAATAATAGAAACACCAATTACCGAGCAAACGTCGGTGACTCGATTTGCCAAGCAATGGTTATGTGCACATTAAAATGTACAGTTATTATCATAGACTTTTTATAGAATAAATGCAAGTTTTTTATTACAGTGATTGTATGATTTCATACGTTTTGCTTTTATCTGCATGAAGCTGCGCGATAAGATCATCAATTCCATTAAATTTCTTTTCATCACGGATTCTCTTCAACCAAGTGATCCGAACATCTTCACCATAAATCTCTTTGTTGAAGTCGAAGATATGCACTTCAAGGGAAGGTTTTTTTTGATCATCTTTAAATGTCGGCTTGTAGCCTACATTCGCCATCGCTAGATAATTTTTGTTATCGATAGAAACCTCGACTGCGTAAACTCCGACTTTTGGCAGTGAATACTGATCGGTGTCTAGGTTCGCAGTCGGGAACCCGATGGTACGACCTCGCTTATCCCCATGAATCACTGTACCGTTAAGTTTATATCTTCTACCCAAGTAAGGCTCAATCTCATCGACTTGACCTTCTTTTAAGTAGTTGCGAATCAATGTAGAACTTATTTTTTGGCCATCTTTTTCAATCTTTTCAATAACCGTCTGTCCAAACTTTCCGTTAGACTCTTTTACTAATGTTTCAACGTTTCCTTTTCCATACTTTCCATATGAAAAATCAAAACCAGTAACAACATGGACTACGTTCAATCCGATCACATACTGATCAACAAACTCCTGAGTATCGAGACCTGCAAAAACATGATCAAATTTCACAAGATAAAATCGCTCTACACCCATCTCCTCTAGAATCTTCTTTTTTTCTTCTAAAGGTGTGATATAGGTCCAATTTTGATCACTCTTGCCTAATACGACAGACGGATGCGGATGGAAGCTCATAACAGCAGGAACGGCGTTATTCTGCTTTGCAAGCTCTACTGCCGTGTTGATCACACGTTGGTGTCCTACATGAATTCCGTCAAAATAACCTAAAGCCAATACAGTTGATGGAAGGTTATCTTGTTCAAAATGATGCGGATGACTTATAACAATCGTTTCCAAAAACTCACCTACTAACTTCTTTCGTTAATCAATGGCTAACACTTTAACCGGTTTTATTAAACCTGGTTTTGAAGGATGTTTCTCATAAATGGCTAGACATTTTCCTTCTTCATTATAAACACCAAAAGGGCTTTCTACCAAATCATTTGGTGCTTCAAGCACAGAACCATTTTTAATCTTAAACAACAAGTCCTCTGTAACTGTCCATTTTGGAAAGTGAGAGATTCCTTTTTCAAGAGGAAACAGATAATCATCTAAAGGCGTCTCACCGCTTTCAAGCTGCTCAAACTTCACACATTCTTCAATAGTAAAAGGTCCTGATGCTGTTCTGATCAAAGATGACATATGTGCTGGATATCCAAGTCTCGCACCGATCTCAACAGCAAGTGTTCTAACGTATGTACCTTTGGAACATCGTACTCGGAAGGAAAATACCGGCTCTTCTTTACTCAATAAATCACTATCGTTGATCAGCTCGAGTTCATGAATCGTAACATTACGTTTCGGCCGTTCAACAGTCAGCCCTTGTCTCGCATATTCATAAAGTTTTTTACCGTTAACTTTAACCGCGGAATACATCGGTGGAACCTGTTCGATCTCTCCTTGTAAAGACTGTAAAATGTCTTTGATCGCCGAAAATGGGATATCTTTTTCTACTTGTTTTTCTTCTACTTTTTCACCGTGAGCGTCTTCGGTCTCTGTAGAGAATCCTAAAGTAACTTCACCTATATATTCCTTGCCATAGTCTGACATGTACTCTGCGATCTTTGTCGCTCTTCCGATACAAATAGGAAGAACCCCTGTTACCTCAGGATCTAATGTCCCTGTATGACCCACCTTTTTGGTTCTAAAGATTCTTCGTATCTTTGCCACACAATCATGTGATGTCATACCAGCAGGTTTTTTCAATGCCAAAATTCCTTGTCTTGCACTCATAAAAGCTTCTCCTTCGATCACATTATCACGTTTTGTAAGCAAAAAATGGATAGACAAAATTAATTGCCTATCCATCTGCTATTATGGTTTCGGATGCTCTTCGTTTTCTTCGTCTTCTTCATCCTCACGTTTGATATCAGACAAAAGACTTTCGATCTTACTTCCATAATTTAGAGATTCATCAAATTTAAAAAAGATGTCTGGTGTTTTACGCATGCGGATTCGTTTTCCGATTTCCGTACGAATAAAACCTGTAGCTTTCGCTAGACTTCGCAATGTTTGTTCCTTTTGATCGGCATCACCAAACACAGAAACATAAACAGTTGCCTGCTGTAGATCACCAGTTACATCTACCGCCGTAACGGTCACAAAACCTACGCGGGGGTCTTTGATTTTTCGGCCTATAATGTCACTAAGCTCTTTTTTCATCTGTTCCCCAATACGATTGGAACGGATTGTGCCCATTTTTACTACACCCCGTTTCTTGCCACTTGCCTTACAGCCACTCGATGTTTGAACGTGTAACTTCCAACTCAGTAATAGATGTAATGATCGCAAGTGCTCTTTGCAATTCTTTTTCTGCTATTATTTTGTCCGAAGAAACGGTAACCATACTTATCTCTGCGCGCTGCCACAAATCTTGATGATCTGTTTCAGATACAGCCACGTTTAATCGTTGACGAAGCCTGTTTACCGCTTTTTGAACAACTGAAAGTTTATCTTTTAACGACTGTGCTTCATAGATAAAAAACTCAACCGTTAAGAACCCGATCATTTTACTTTAATCTCTTCCATGATGTAAGCTTCAATGATGTCGCCTTCTTTAATATCATTGAACTTTTCTAGCGTGATCCCACATTCATACCCAGCAGATACTTCTTTAGCATCGTCTTTAAATCGTTTAAGTGCATCGATCTTACCTTCGTAAGATACAACACCGTCACGAATCAAGCGAACAGTAGAATCTCTCGTGATCTTACCTTCAGTAACGTAACATCCAGCGATCGTACCGACTTTAGAAACTTTGAAAGTCGTACGAACTTCAACTTGCCCGATCACTTTTTCTTCGAATTCTGGGTCAAGCATCCCTTTCATCGCTGACTCGATCTCTTCAATTACGTTATAGATAATTCTATGCAGACGAACATCAACTTTTTCAGCATCAGCCGTACGCTTTGCACCATTATCAGGACGAACGTTAAAACCGATCACGATCGCGTTTGAAGCGGATGCAAGCATAATATCATACTCGTTGATCGCTCCAACACCTGAGTGGATGATCTTCACTTTTACGCCTTCAACGTCGATCTTTTGTAACGATCCTGCAAGTGCCTCAACAGAACCTTGAACATCACCTTTGATGATGACATTAATTTCTTTGATGTCACCTTCTTTAATCTGATTAAAGAGGTCATCAAGGTTTAATTTAGAAGACTCTTTACGTTGTGCATCTTGTTGCTTTTTGAAGCGTGACTCACCAACTTGACGAGCTTTTTTCTCATCAGCAAAGACCATGAACTGATCACCAGCTTGTGGAACATCATTCAATCCAGTGATTTCAACTGGTGTAGAAGGTCCTACCGTTTTAACTCTGCGGCCAAGGTCGTTGACCATCGCACGAACACGACCATATGTGTGTCCTACTACGATTGGATCACCAACGTTCAGCGTTCCCGATTGAACGAGAAGAGTTGCTACAGATCCACGGCCTTTATCAAGCTGTGCTTCGATTACAGTCCCGACTGCTGTACGGTTTGGATTTGCTTTTAATTCTTCAACTTCAGACACAAGGTTAATCATCTCAAGCAGATCATCAATTCCGTCACCTTTAATCGCAGATACGTTTACGAAGATCGTATCTCCACCCCAAGCTTCCGAAACAAGTCCGTGCTCAGTTAGTTCTTGCATAACGCGATCTGGGTTAGCCGATTCTTTATCCATCTTGTTTACAGCAACGATAATTGGAACTTCTGCTGCTTTAGCATGGTTGATCGCTTCTACTGTCTGAGGCATAACACCGTCATCAGCAGCTACAACTAGAATCGTGATATCTGTTACTTGAGCTCCACGAGCACGCATCGTTGTAAATGCAGCATGTCCAGGAGTATCTAGGAACGTAATCTGTTTTCCGTTGTTCGTGATTTGATAAGCACCGATATGCTGTGTAATTCCACCAGCTTCACCTGCAGTTACCTTTGTGTTACGGATCGCATCAAGAAGCGTTGTTTTACCATGGTCAACGTGACCCATGATCGTAACGACTGGCGGACGAACTTGAAGATCTTTTTCTTCATCTACGATTTCGTAGTTTTCGAATTCAGTCTCATCTACGATGATCTCTTCTTCTACTTCTACATCATAGTCTGCTGCGATCAGTTCGATCGCTTCTTTATCAAGCTCTTGATTGATCGTTGCCATGATTCCAAGGCCCATTAACTTTTTAATGATCTCAGACGTATCTTTGTTTAACTTTTTAGCCAATTCACCTACTTGAAGGGATTCAGTGAAAGTGATTTTGCTCGGTGTTTCAAGAACTTTCTTCTGAGGAGCTTGTTGTTGCTGGTTTCCGCCGCCTCTGTTTTGTTTGTTGCGATTGTTATTGTTCTTGTTGTTGTTTCTATTATTGTTTTGGTTTCTGTTGTTATTATTCTTGTTGTTTGGATGATTGCTATTGCTCTTATTTTGATTGTTGTTGCTATTTTTGTTTTGAGTGTTGTTGCTAGTTTTGTTCTGATTACTTTGGTTGTTAGTATTCGTGGACTTTGGTCCTTTAGCTTGTGACGAGTTATTGTTCTCTTTTTTTATTTTCATATTACTCTCTTTTTGAACTTCCTTTTTATTAGATTTGGTGTCATTACCAGGGTTGCTATTTTTCACATCTGATTTAGGGAGTTGATTTTGATTCGTTGATTTTGGTTGATCTTTGTTGGTCTTTGGACGATAAGCTTCATCCAGCTTTTTAAGAGCTGCCTGATCAATCATAGACATATGATTCGCAACGTGGACATCCATCGTTTTAAGCTTTTCAATAATGTCTTTACTTTGAACATTTTTCTGTTTCGCATATTCGTATACGCGGATTTTACTCATATGTTCACCCCCGAGTTAGTGATCAAGAAGTTCCTTCAATCTCTTAGAAAATCCTTGATCATTTACAGCAACTACAACTCGTTGCTCCTTACCGATAGCCCTGCCTAAAACATTGCGATCTTCTACCCAAGCAAGATCAATTTTGTAAAAGGCACATTTATCTGTAACTTTTTTCTTTGTATTATCAGAAGCATCTTTTGATAGCAGAACAATTTTCGCGTTTTGCTTTTGGATGCTTTTCACAACTAGTTCTTCACCGGATATGACTTTACCGGCTCGAGCTGCTATTCCAAGAAAGTTTTCCCAAGGAGTTGGTTTCAAGATGTATGACTTCCTTTTTCAAGCTGTTCAAACAGATCAGCTGGAATCTTTGTTTTGAGATGTGACTCAAGAACCTTTTTCTTTTTTGCTTGTTCGATACAAGCTGGTTCATGACAAAGGTAGGCTCCTCTTCCGGATTTTTTCCCTGACGTGTCGACAGAGACTTCTCCTTCTGGTGAGCGGACAATACGTGTTAATTCTTTTTTAGCCTTCATCTCTTGACAGGCTACGCATTTTCTCATCGGAATTTTACGTGTTTTCATTGTCTCCACCTCGTCTTTTCTTACTCTTCATCCTCATCAGTATCTTCGAAAAAATCACTGCGAGCGTTTGATGGATCGTACACACCTGATTCTATTGCTTCTGTTTCACTTTTAATATCAATCTTCCAACCTGTTAACTTTGCAGCTAAACGAGCATTTTGGCCTCTTTTACCAATCGCTAATGAAAGTTGATAGTCTGGAACGATAACAGTCGTCATCTTTTCCTCTTCATTGACTTGTACTTCTAGTACTTTTGCTGGACTAAGAGAATTTGCTACATATACAACTGGATCTTCACTCCATCGAACGATATCGATCTTCTCGCCGTTCAATTCGTTTACGATCGTTTGAACACGTGCGCCTTTTTGTCCAACACAAGAACCAACCGGATCCACTTCAGGATCAGCAGCATGTACGGCAATCTTTGAACGGTCACCCGCTTCACGAGCGATCGATTTGATCTCAACCGTTCCATCATAGATCTCTGGCACTTCAAGCTCGAATAAACGTTTTAAAAGACCTGGGTGCGTTCTTGATACTAAGATCTGAGGACCTTTTGTGGTCTTTTCAACTTTAGTAATGTAGACTTTGATGCGGTCGTTCGTAGTATGAGATTCACCAGGCATCTGTTCAGCAGCAGGTAGAAGAGCTTCAACTCTACCTAGGCTAACATACATATAACGGTGGTCTTGTCGTTGAACGATTCCCGTGATGATGTCTTCTTCACGATCAATAAATTCTGAGAAGATGATGCCACGCTCTGCTTCACGTACGCGCTGTGTAACAACTTGTTTTGCTGTTTGAGCAGCAATACGACCAAAATCTTTTGGTGTTACTTCTTCTTCTACAATATCTTCTAATTCATAACCAGGGTTGATCGCTTGAGCTTCTGCCACTGAGATCTCTTGACGATCGTCCTCAACTTCTTCAACCACATTTTTTCTTGAAAAAACACGGATACTTCCTGTGTCTCTGTTAAAATCAACACGAACATTTTGCGCTTGATGAAAATTGCGTTTGTACGCAGAAATAAGGGCAGCTTCAATCGCTTCAATAATAACTTCTTTACTGATCCCTTTTTCCTTTTCTAACAATGTAAGTGCATCCAAAAGCTCGGTACTCATTTTTCTTCTCCCCTCTTCATTAAAAAACAACCGCAAGACGGGCGTTGGCCACTTTAGCATAAGGTAACTCTACCTTTTTCACTTGCGTTTTCACTCTAATCTCCATGAACAGCGTTTCACCGTCAAAGTCTTTTAAAAGTCCTTCATATACTTTTTCGCCGTTTAATGGCTCATAAAGTTTTATGTTTACATTTTTGCCGATAGCATTTTTCACATCTTCAGGTTTCTTTAATGGTCTTTCAACACCTGGAGAAGATACTTCTAAAAAGTAGGGCTGTTCGATCGGATCAAGTTCATCTAGTTTTTCACTTAATTGTTCACTGACAGTCCCGCATTCCTCGATATCAATCCCATCCGTGGAATCGATATATACACGGAGAAACCAGTTTTTACCCTCTTTAACAAATTCAACGTCAACAAGTTCAAGTCCTAGTTTTTCAACGATTGGGGTTACAAGCTCTGTAGTGAGCTCTGTAATCTTCTGACTCATTGCTGCCCTCCTTCTTACTGAATGACCTCAAAACGTAACGAAAGAGTGGGGAGCCCCACTCTTTCGCCGACAGTTATTCATTCAACAGTATTTCCAAAAATACTATACCATAACCAATAAAATACTGCAACTGATCTAGCCTTCAGAAAGCCCTTATTAAAAGAGCGAAAGCTGGTTTGCATCAGGCATTCCTTCCAAACATCCTTGGTCATCCAAGTACTCAATAATCGTCTTGGATAACTTTGCACGCTGCTGAAGATCTTCTTTAGAAAGAAATTCACCCTGTTCTCTTGCTTTTACAATGTTTAATGCTGCGTTCGTACCTAATCCTGCGATCGAATTGAACGGCGGAATCAAAGTGTCCCCTTCTACTAAGAAATCTGTTGCGCTTGAGCGATAAAGGTCGATCTTTTGAAACGATAACCCTCTTTCACACATCTCAAGAGCTAGCTCGAGTACAGTCTGCAAATTCTTCTCTTTTGTAGAAGCATCTAGACCTTTAGCTGAGATCTCTTCGATCTTTGTCTTTAAAGCTTTGGATCCTCTGATCATGGACTCCACATCAAAATCATCCGCTCTTACCGTGAAATATGCCGCATAGAACCAGATTGGATAATGAACTTTAAAATAGGCGATACGAACGGCCATCAGTACGTAAGCTGCAGCATGCGCCTTAGGGAACATGTATTTGATCTTCAAACATGAACCAATATACCAATCAGGTACATCGTTCTTCTTCATCTCATCGATCCACTCATCCGGCAGACCCTTTCCTTTACGTACACTCTCCATGATCTTAAAAGCAAGTGAGGGCTCGAGGCCTTTATAGATCAGGTAGACCATGATATCGTCACGACAGCCGATAACGTCTTTTAGCACACAAGTGCCGTTTGCGATTAATTCGTTCGCGTTATTAAGCCATACATCGGTACCATGAGAAAGTCCTGAGATCTGTACAAGTTCAGAGAAAGTACTCGGTTTTGTTTCTTCAAGCATCTGTCTTACGAACTTTGTTCCGAACTCTGGGATCCCTAACGTACCTGTCTTACACATGATCTGTTCTTCTGATACTCCCAACACTTCTGGGCCTGAGAAGATTTTCATAACTTCAGGATCAGAAGCAGGAATGGTCTTCGGATCAATACCGCTTAGATCTTGAAGCATACGGATTACGGTCGGATCATCGTGCCCGAGTATATCGAGTTTTAATAAGTTATCATGAATGGAGTGAAAATCAAAATGAGTCGTCTTCCATTCCGATCCACTATCATCGGCTGGGAACTGAACAGGACAAAAATCATAGATGTCCATATAATCTGGAACAACAATTATTCCACCCGGATGCTGACCTGTTGTTCTCTTTACTCCTGTACATCCAGCTACGAGACGATCAACTTCTGCCGATCGGATCGTTAAGTTATTGTCTCCTGCATACCCTTTTACGTAACCATAAGCCGTTTTTTCAGCTACGGTACCTATCGTCCCTGCACGATACACATAATCTTCTCCAAATAGTTCTTTCGTGTAGTTATGTGCTCTAGGCTGATATTCACCTGAGAAGTTTAAATCGATATCAGGTACTTTGTCTCCTTTAAATCCAAGGAACGTTTCGAACGGAATATCTTGTCCATCTTTAATATAAAGTACTTCGCATGTTGGACATTCTTTATCTGGTAGGTCATAACCAGAACCAACGGAACCATCATTAAAGAAATGGGATTCTTTACATTTTGGACAAACATAATGAGGGGGCAATGGATTCACTTCAGTGATCTCTGTCATTGTCGCAACAAACGACGAACCGACTGATCCACGCGATCCTACAAGGTATCCATCGATCAACGATTTTTTTACAAGTTTATGTGAGATCAAGTAAATAACCGCAAATCCGTGCCCAATAATACTCTTTAATTCTTTTTCCAGCCTCTTCTCAACAAGTTCAGGAAGATTCTCACCATAGATGCTTCTTGCTCGGTTATAACTCATGGAGCGTACTTCTTCATCTGCGCCCTCAATCTTGGGTGTGTATAGATCATCCGGGATCGGTTTAATATCCTGAATCATGTCGGCGATTTGTCTCGTATTTTCACAAACTACTTTTTGAGCTCTTTCTTCACCTAAGAAAGAGAACAGATCCAACATCTCATCTGTCGTTCTAAAATGCACTTCTGGAAGAGTTTGTCTGTTCAGCGGATTCGCTCCACCTTGAGAAGAGATCAGAATCTTTCTATAGATTGCATCTTCAGGGTTTAAATAATGAACGTTTCCTGTTGCGACAACAGGCTTGTTCAATTTCTCTCCAAGCTGCACGATGTTAGAGAGGATCTCTCTTAAATTCATCTCATCTGCGACTAATTCTCTTTCGATAAGATGATAATAGTTACTAGGTGGCTGAACCTCTAAATAATCATAAAACTCCGCGATCTTTTCAACTTCTTCGATCGGTTTTTGCATCATACCTTCAAACACTTCACCTTTATCACAAGCTGAACCTACAAGTATACCTTCTCGTAGTTTACTTAATCGTGATCTAGGGATACGTGGTGTTCGATAAAAATAGGATAGATGTGATTCAGAGACAAGTTTGTATAAATTCTTCAGACCTTCTTGTGTCACAGCTAAGAGCGTACAGTGAAACGGCCTAGATCTCTGAAATCCACCTTGCCCCATGTTATCGTTCAAACGGTCGTGATAGAAGATATCCTTTTCAAACGTTTCTTTTAATAGCTTCCATAAGAGATAGCCTGTTGCTTCAGCATCATAGATTGCTCGGTGATGCTGAGTTAGTTCGATATCGAACCTTTTACAAAGTGTGTTCAATCTATGATTCTTTAATTGTGGTAGCAGGAACCTTGCCAATTCAAGGGTATCAATAACAGGGTTCTTCGCTTCGCCTAATCCTATCTTGCGTAATCCTTCGTTCAAGAAGCCCATGTCAAAGCTCGCGTTATGCGCTACTAGAATATCATCACCCATAAACGCATGAAAATCGCGAAGCACTTCTTCGATCTCTGGTGCGTTCTCCACCATATCATCTGTAATTCCAGTTAGTTCGATCGTGGTTTGAGATAAGGATTCATGAGGGTTTGCGAACCTTTCAAAACGATCAATGATCTCCCCGCCACGTATCTTTACAGCTGCAAGTTCGATGATTTTATTATATACAGCTGATAAACCTGTCGTCTCAACGTCAAAGACAATGTATGTTTCATCTGTTAACTTTCTCGGCGCCTCGTTGTATGCGATCGGTACACCATCATCTACAAGATTCGCTTCAAGTCCATACAGGATCTTGATCCCGTTTTTCTTTCCGGCGCTATAAGCTTCTGGAAAAGACTGAACACCAGCATGGTCAGTTATCGCGATAGCTGGATGACCCCATTTCTTAGCTTGTCCCACTAAAGAAGAAACAGAGGATATCGCGTCCATCTGACTCATCGGTGTGTGAAGGTGAAGCTCAACACGTTTGTTGTCTTCATCTGCTAGATCTTTTCTAAATTCTGGTTTGATCTCATTAATATCGTTCGCGATCATAACTAGATCTCTCACAAACGTATCGTTTTGAATTCCTCCTCGAACTTTTAACCACATTCCTTTTTGAATACCTTGAAGGATAGGAATATCTTCTTTGTCTCGAGAGAAAATTTTAATTAATAGCGAGTCCGTATAATCGGTGATCTTAAATGTTAATAGTGTACGTCCGCTTCGTAGCTCTCTCGTTTCGGAATGAAAGACATAACCTTGAATCGTTATGCGTCTTTCTTCATCTTGAATCGTTTGAATCGGAACGGGTTCATCCTTGATCGAATAACCGATCATAATATCTGTTCTTGCTGCAGGACCATCTGATCGATTAGCAGCTTTTTCTTTTTCAACCAATGCTTCCATTACTTTATTCTGATCTTCTTGTTTTCTTTGTTCGATAAACTTTTGAAAATCTTCTTCAGAGTGTTTAATCTCTGTTTTGACCATTACAGAATGAAACCCAAACTGACTGTACATCTCCTTAATAACAGGAGAAAGCTTTCTTTGTACAAGCGCTTCTTCCGCATCATTTCGTACGGTCAAACACAAAAAGTTGCCTTCCGCAATAGGATCCTGTGTAGAAAGCATACTTCCTAGACTTGGGGCTGCAGTCTCAACTAATTTTTCTTTGCACAACGGCCAAAAGCCAAGAAGCTCTTCTGCTTGAAATCCCTCTTTCGTTTGTAAAGAAAAAGACACCGCAGCAATGTGCTGAAAAGTTTGGCGAAGGCTGGCACTAAACCATGCATAACTATCAGGGGTTAATGGACGAAGAAGTCCAATTATAAAATGCCAGCTTCTATTATTCTTATCTATCGTAAGTTTTTCGATCGTTCCTTCCGAAAAACCAGTTTTCATCTCATCGGGCATACCTAGTTGTTCTAATAGAAGCGACAGCCTCTCTTGTCTGATCTGTTGATCATTTCCGCTCATAGGAACCTCCTCTTAAAGGGGTTTAATTATGTTTTCACATGACTAACCAACGTAAACCTTAAACGTTACTTTATTAATTATACTATAGCTTTAAGTAGTCAGCCTCGAATATCATCTTAAAGATTAGATCTGCATTCGTAAAGTCCAAAGAGAAAGGCACCTCTTATATAAAAGAGGTACCTCCTCTATGGACATCATCGATTCAATCACGTTCTAACTAATTTTTAAGCTTTTCCCACTCATTCTTAAGAAAGTTGCTTAATTCAGAAACAGGCACTTCGAAAGATTCTCCGCTTTTACGAATCTTCACTTCTACGATGCCTTCTGATGCGCGTTTTCCAACCATAACGCGAATCGGCAGTCCGATAAGATCGCTATCAGTAAATTTCACACCCGCTCGTTCCGGGCGATCATCGTATAAGCAATCAAAACCATCATTCTTGATCTGTGTGTACAGCTCATCTGAAAGTGCTGCTTGTTCTGCGTTCTTACTGTTAACAGCGATTAGATGAACGTCGAACGGTGTTAATGATAACGGCCAGATCAACCCTTTATCATCATTGTTTTCTTCAGCTACTGCTGCTAATGTACGAGAAACACCTATTCCATAACAACCCATAGACATGATTTGATTCTTACCGTTCTCATCTAAATAAGAAGCTTTCATCGGTTCGCTGTAAACTTTACCAAGTTTGAACACATGCCCGACTTCAATTCCTTTAGCAAAAACGATCGTTCCATTCCCATCTGGTGACAGATCACCTTCGACAACAAAACGAAGATCAGCCGTTTCGTCAACCTCAAAATCTCTATTGTGATTAACATTTGTATAATGGTATCCCGTTTCATTCGCCCCACACACTGCATTTACCATATATGGCACCGCTTGATCTGCGATTACTTTAACTTCTTTAGAAGTCTGAATCGGTCCGAGAGATCCATGTTCAGCATTCATCCATTTTTTAGTTTCTTCTGCCGTGGCTAATTCTACTTCTTTAGCAGACAGCACATTTTTAAGCTTAATCTCGTTAACCTCATGATCTCCTCTGACTAAAACTAAAACAGGTTGCTCATCAGCGATATAAAGCAATGATTTAATCACATTTGATGGTGCAACTTGTAGAAAATCCGAAACCTCTTCAATGGTTTTCGCGTGATTCGTTTCTACTTTTTCCAGGTCCATAAGAGCTTCAGGTGAACGTTCTTCGCGAAGAACAACAGGAGCCATCTCAATGTTCGCTGCAAAATCTGAATCCGTCGAATACGCGATCAAATCTTCACCAATTTCTGATAAAACCATGAACTCATGATTATCTTTACCACCGATCGCACCTGAGTCCGCTAAAACCGCACGGAAGTTCAGTCCACAACGACTAAAGATCGCCGAGTAGGCGTCTTTCATCGCTTCATACGTATCATCTAGACTTTCTTGCTTATCATGGAAAGAATAGGCATCTTTCATGATGAACTCTCTTCCGCGTAACAATCCGAAACGTGGTCGTTTTTCATCTCTGAACTTTGTTTGAATCTGATATAGATTAAGAGGAAGCTTCTTATATGATTTCACTTCATCTCGAATGATACTCGTGATCACTTCTTCATGTGTAGCTCCAAGAGCAAAATCACGATCGTGTCGGTCTTTTAATCTCATAAGTTCAGGACCGTAGCTATACCAACGGCCACTTTCTTGCCAAAGTTCAGCAAGCTGTAATGCTGGCATCATCATCTCTTGTGAACCAGCACGATTCATTTCTTCTCGTACGATATTCTCTATCTTATGAAGAACCTTTTTCCCCAATGGAAGAAAAGAATAAATACCAGCAGCATTCTGACGGATAAAGCCAGCTCTTAATAAGAGCTGGTGGCTTTTAACATCTGCATCTGCAGGAACTTCTCTTAAAGTTGGCATAAACAACTGACTTTGTCTCATAATCTCTACTCCTCAAATCATCCCAAATTAACCAAGAAAAATTTTCTGTATATCATTCCATGTAACGACAAGCATCAATAACATCAAAAATGCAAATCCGATAAAATGGACCATGCCTTCTTTTTGCGGATCGATCGGTTTCCCTCTCAAAGCTTCCACTCCTAAGAATAGAAGTCGTCCTCCGTCAAGTGCCGGTAATGGCAGTAAGTTAAAGATCCCTAAGTTGACACTCAATATTGCTGCCCATTGCAATAGCATATATACACCAGCTTTTGCCGCTTGATCTGTATACTCATAGATTCCAAGTGGTCCAGAAAGCTGATCGATTCCATGCTGACCTGTTATCAGTTGTCCAAGCCCTGTAAATATGGCAGTTGTCATAAACCATGTCTGTTTAGCACCATATTCTAATGAACCAACGAATGACGATTCAGTATATGGATGTGCTCCGATAAAACCTTCATTCTTATCATCAGCACCTTTACGAGAGCCAAGCGTAACAGGAACCACTTTCTCTTCTCCGTTACGGTTGATCGTAAACATTAACTTCTCACCCGGGTTTTCTTGAATGACAGACACTAACTCTTTCCAATCATCCATCTTTTCACCCTGAACTGCAATGATTTTGTCCCCTTTAACCAAACCAGCTTTATCTGCTCCGGCTCCTTCTTGGAGGGTACCTAATCTTGATTCGTTTGTAGGGATTCCTTGCATGAGAGAAAATACGACCAAGATCACGAAAGCTAGTAAAAAGTTCATTGCTGGACCAGCAAAGATCGCAAGTGTTCTCTGCATGATCGTCTTCGATCCAAACTGGCGGTTATATGGTGCGATCTGCATCTCTTGATGATCAGCTACAAAAAGAGCATCTTCTTTCACTTTATAAGTCGATGTTCCAGCGTCTTCATTTTCAAAACCAGTCAAATACAATTCACGTTCTAGATCAGCGTTTTCAATGGTAATCGTTTTTTGTACCGGATATTTTTCACGGTGATTGACAACAATTTTCTCCACTTCATTTGCTTGGTTGAAGATCAAACCAACTCTGTGACCTGCCTTAAGTTCAATACCCTCTGGATCTTCTCCAGCCATACGTACGAACCCTCCAAGAGGTAAGAGACGAATCGTGTAGACCGTTTCCCCTTTCTTGAAGGCAAACACTTTCGGGCCGAATCCAATTGCAAACTCACGACATAAGATACCTGCACGCTTTGCCAGCAAAAGATGTCCGAGTTCATGAAAGAAAATTAAAGCACCTAAAATGATGATAATGGCTATCACAGTGTTCATTTCCATTACCTGCCTTTACTAAGTAGTGACTCCACATATTGACGAGTCCTATTATCTGTTTCTTGTATTGTCTCAAGGTCTGGCTTACTGACGTTAGACAAATTCTGCATAGCTCGTTCAATCATCTCTTCAATCTCAAGAAAAGAGATATGTCCATTCAAGAATAGTTCAACCGCTTTTTCATTCGCAGCATTTAAGATGGTCGGCATCAAGCCTCCAGCAGTACCTGCCTGAAAAGCGAGTTTTAAACATCTGAACCGGTCGTAATCCATTTCTTGAAAATGCAACTTCCCAACTTCCCATAAGTTTAACCTTTTCCCGTTTATTAATTCAAGTCGATCGGGATATGTAAGAGCGTATTGTATCGGCACTCTCATGTCTGGTTGTCCCAAATGAGCGATGATGCTTGTATCAACAAACTCTACCATAGAGTGTATGATACTTTCCTTATGTAAAATGACGTCTATTTTCGAATAATCAAAGGAAAATAACCAATGAGCTTCAATTACTTCTAACCCTTTATTCATCATTGTCGCAGAATCGATCGTGATTTTTGCACCCATCGACCAGTTCGGATGGTTCAAAGCTTCCTCGACGGTAACATTTTTTAATTCTTCACGAGTACGGTCTCTAAAACTTCCACCAGAAGCGGTTAATATCAACTTCTCCACACGGTTCGGATCTTCACCGTTCAAACACTGATAGATCGCTGAATGTTCTGAATCGACCGGAAGAATGGCGACGTTATGTTTCTTTGCTTTTTCCATAACAAGATGACCTGCCGTTACTAGCGTTTCTTTATTAGCCAAAGCGATCGTCTTTTTTGCTTCGATGGCTTTTAATGTAGGAATTAAGCCTACACTACCGATCACTGCGTTCACAACAACTGTTGAATCAGTAGAAACTGCGGCCTCGATCAATCCATCCATACCTGAGACAACTCTTGTAGATGAACTTACCTTCGAACGAAGTTTTTGTGCATCTTCTTCGTTTTGAACAGCACAAATTTCAGGTTGAAATTTGTATATGATTTTTTCAGCAGCCTCAATATTCTTACCTACAGACATCGAACTCAATTTGAACTGTTCTGGATGAGAGGCGATCACATCTAAGGTCTGAACACCGATTGAACCTGTTGCACCAAGTAAACTAACTGATTTCATCCTATACCTCCTAACGTTATCCTATCAAGTGAAGTACGTGGAGCAACGGGAATACAAATAACGCACTGTCTAATCTATCTAATATCCCGCCATGTCCAGGAAGCAAAGTACCCGAATCTTTCACATCGTAGATTCGTTTGAATGCCGATTCTGCCAAGTCACCTATCTGACCAAATATACCTACGATAATGGAAATCAATAGTATATTAGACAACGACATATCCACAAAATGAGTCCAATAGCTGATCAACCCTACAACAAGACTAAAGAAGATACCTCCGACCGCTCCTTCAATCGTTTTGTTTGGAGAGATCACCGGCCAAAGTTTTCGTTTTCCGATCGATTTCCCAACAAAATACGCGCCAGAGTCTGTTGCCCATATCATGAATAGGATCAAGAATAAAAGTTGGACCCCACCTTCTAATATTCTTGTTTCTAGTAGATAGAAAAAACCAAACCCTACGTAAATAGAACTAAAAAGTACAAACGAAATATGATTGTAATCTGTATGGTTCTTTTGTACAACAGTTACGACTAGTAATAGAAGAACTGCAAGTATAATGGCATCAGTTTTAGTAAAAGGTTCTAAAGAACTCATCCAGTCTTGTGGTAATGCGATCAAGACTGCTAATAAGAATCCGATTCCCCCTACGAAACTTAGCTCCATTCTTTTCATACGCAATAATTCAAACATGCCAATCCCCGTTAGCAATAGTATTAATAGTGAGAACGGCCAGCTTCCATAAAGGGTAATCCCTATAAATAAAACGGCTGCGATTACACCTGTTATTATCCGTTGTTTCATAAGTCCTCCTTAATTAAACACCGCCATACCGTCTGCCTCGTCCGGCAAATTGTGATACAGCTTCTCGTAGATGCTCTTCAGAAAAATCTGGCCATAACACTTCAGTAAACCAAAATTCAGAATACGCAAGCTGCCAGAGCATAAAGTTACTTAATCGAACTTCACCACTTGTGCGAATCAAAAGATCGGGGTCGTTCAGATCATGCGTCATCAAATGCTGTTCAATCATGGAATCATCAATTTGTGACGGTTCTAATCTTCCTTGTTTCACCTCAGAAGCCAAAGCTTTAACCGCAGCAGTAATCTCATCACGACTGCCATAATTAAGAGCAAAGTTTAAGATTAACCCACTGTTGTTCTTCGTCTTGTTGATTGCTTCATCTACAGCTTTTACTGTGTGAAGGGGTAATAACTCCTTTTTACCCATTATTCGCACTTGTACGTTCTCTTTAATCAAATCTGGAAGAAAAGTATTTAAAAATTCTCCAGGAAGTTTCATTAAAAAGTCGACTTCTTCGCGTGGACGTTTCCAGTTTTCAGTTGAAAAAGCATAGAGTGTTAAAACTTCTATCCCAATTTTATTCGCTTCTTTAACGATTTTACGAACGGTCTTCATCCCTTCATGATGACCGGCAATTCGCGGCATAGCTCGTTTTCGTGCCCACCGTCCATTTCCATCCATAATAATGGCTACATGTTTAGGGATGTTTTCCTCACTGAATGTATGGTTCTCTGGACTTTTTTTCTTAAAGAAAAGCTTGTCAAGCATGTATAAGCCTCCATCTTCTTAGACTTCATAGAATCCACCTCATAGGGAGGTGTTCTCCATATGCCAATCACCTTATCATTTAAAAGTCTAGCAAAATGGTGATATTGTCTAATAAAAAAGCCCCCTTTTATAGAGGGCTTTTTATATTTAATTGTACATGGAAAAGCTTTATACTTCCATGATTTCTTTTTCTTTAACAGAACTTACAGAATCAACTTCAGCTGTGTATTTATCAGTGAGCTTTTGAACATCATCGTTATAGCGACGCAGTTCATCTTCTGTGATCTCAGCTTCTTTTTCAAGTTTTTTCAAATCATCGTTCGCATCACGACGAACGTTTCTTAGAGCTACTTTCGCTTCTTCAGCAAACTTTTTAACAAGTTTAACTAGTTCTTTTCTGCGCTCTTCTGTTAGTGCTGGAATCGCAATACGAATCACTTGCCCATCGTTAGAAGGTGTTAGACCAAGATCAGACTTTAGAATCGCCTTTTCAATATCTGCCATTGCAGATTTGTCGTAAGGCTGGATCACCAAAAGTCTAGCTTCCGGAGTTGTTACACCTGCTAGTTGATTGATCGGCGTTTGAGTTCCGTAGTAATCAACTTGTACTCTGTCTAATAGAGAAGGGTTTGCTCTACCTGCACGAAGTGTTGAATATTCGCGTCTTAAAGCTCCGATCGCTTTTTGCATCTTTTCTTCTGCTTGAGTTAAAACTTCTTTTGCCATTAGTTTCTCCCCCTTATAACGGTTCCAATTTTTTCTCCAGCCACTGCTCGTTTGATGTTTCCTTCTTCCATGATCGAGAAAACAACTAACGGGATATCATTATCCATACATAGTGATGATGCTGTCGTATCCATTACTGCTAGTCCATCTTTTAAAAGATCAAGATACGATAATGTCGTATACTTAACAGCGTTCTCATCCAATTTAGGATCTGCTGAATATACGCCGTCTACGTTATTCTTAGCCATCAAGATGACTTCTGCTTCAATTTCCGCTGCTCTTAGTGCTGCAGTCGTATCTGTTGAGAAATACGGGTTACCTGTTCCTGCTGCAAAAATGACAACGCGTTTTTTTTCAAGGTGACGAATGGCTTTTCTTCTGATATAAGGTTCTGCAACCTGGCGCATTTCTATTGATGTTTGTACTCTTGTTTGAACCCCGATGTTTTCAAGACTGTCTTGAAGGGCTAATGAATTCATCACAGTAGCAAGCATGCCCATATAGTCTGCTGAAGCACGGTCCATTCCCATCTCACTGCCCGTCTTACCACGCCATAAGTTTCCGCCGCCTACTACTACAGCAACTTCTACGTCGAGTTCAACGATTTCTTTTACTTGTTCTGCAATTGACTGAACGATTTTTGGATCGATTCCAGATGTTTGTTCACCTGCTAGTGCTTCTCCACTTAATTTCAAGACGACTCGTTTATATTTTGAAGTAGTCATTTGTCCCTCCATCACCTAAAAAAATGTATTTACTTTGGTGTTAAGGCTTTTCGTATAAAGCTTTGTTGCTTATGAAAGATGTTAATTTCCGTTTCAGGTGCTCGCTTTCCACGGGGCGACCGGTGAGCCACTTGCCGCTTTGCGCCTTTAAGTGTCTCACCTGACCGCTCGTCCCGCAGGAGTCTCGCACCTTACACTTCAATCAACTAGTCAAAGATGTCTTTATCAAGCACAAGCAACAATCTTTTTTGAAAACCATTAAAATACCAAGGTTATTTCTGTAAAAAAAGAGGAACACAACGTGCTCCCCTCTTTTTAAAACTGTGCTTACTTTTTAACTTGAGACATTACTTCTTCAGCGAAGTTGTCTTCACGCTTCTCAAGACCTTCTCCTACTTCAAAGCGAATGAAGGCTTTAACAGTAGCACCTTTGGAAGCTACATATTTACCAACTTTTTGGTCTGGATCTTTAATGAAAGATTGGTCGTTCAAGCAAATATCTTCGAAGTATTTACCAAGACGTCCTTCTACCATTTTAGCTACGATGTTTTCAGGCTTTCCTTCGTTAAGTGCTTGTTCAGTTAACACTTTACGCTCGCGTGATACTTCTTCTTCACTAACTTCATCACGAGAGATGTATTTAGGGTTTACTGCTGCAACGTGCATAGAAACGTCTTTCGCAACTTCTTCTTCTGTCGTTCCTTCAACAACTGAAAGAACTCCAATGCGTCCACCCATGTGAAGGTAAGCGCCGAATGCTGCATTCTCGTCTTTTTTCAAGATTTCAAAGCGACGAAGTGTAAGCTTTTCTCCGATTTTAGCGATTGCTGCGTTGATGTAGTCATTTACTGAAGTTCCGTTAAAGTCAGAAGCTAGTGCATCTTCTACTGAAGCAGGCTCTGTAGCCAACAAGTGGTTACCTAGCTCAGCGATTAAGTTTTTGAAGTTTTCGTTCTTCGCAACGAAATCTGTTTCAGAGTTCACTTCAAGGATAACTGCTTTGTTTCCGTCAACGATTACAGAAGTTAGACCTTCTGCAGCGATACGGTCAGCTTTCTTAGCAGCTTTCGCGATCCCTTTTTCACGAAGGTAGTCGATTGCCGCCTCCATGTTACCATCTGTTTCAGTTAATGCTTTCTTACAATCCATCATTCCTGCGCCAGTTTTCTCACGCAATTCTTTAACCATTTGTGCTGTAATAGCCATGTGTTTTTGCCTCCTTATGGGATATGTAGTGCTAGTTGTGACTTTACATAAAAAGGGTGATAAAGGGTCATCCCCTCTACCACCCTTGAGCATTCCATTTAATTAAGCAGTAGTTTCTTCTTCAGCTGCTTCTGCTACTTCTTCTCCGCCTTGGTTAGCTTCGATGATAGCATCTGCCATCTTACCAGTAAGAAGTTTAACTGCACGAATCGCATCATCGTTACCAGGGATAACGTGATCAACTTCGTCCGGATCACAGTTCGTATCAACGATAGCGATGATCGGGATGTTTAATTTACGAGCTTCAGCAATCGCGATGCGCTCTTTACGAGGGTCAACTACGAATAATGCGTCTGGAAGCTTGTTCATGTCTTTGATTCCGCCTAGGAACTTTTCAAGACGTTCCATTTCCTTTTTAAGAAGGATAACTTCTTTCTTAGGAAGTACTTCAAAAGTACCGTCTTCTTGCATTTTTTCAAGATCTTTCAAGCGGTTGATACGCTTGCGGATTGTACCGAAGTTTGTTAATGTTCCACCTAACCAACGTTGGTTGATGTAGTACATGTCTGAACGTTCAGCTTCTTCCTTAACTGAATCTTGAGCTTGTTTCTTAGTTCCAACGAAAAGGATCTTTCCGCCGTCAGCTGCGATGTTACGCATAACATTGTAGCATTCTTCAACTTTCTTTACCGTCTTTTGAAGATCGATAATGTAGATACCGTTTCTTTCTGTGAAAATGTAACGAGACATTTTCGGATTCCAACGGCGAGTCTGATGACCAAAGTGTACACCAGCTTCTAACAATTGTTTCATTGAAATTACTGCCATAATGGCACCTCCTAGGTTTGTTTACCTCCGTTTGTTTCACCTTTGAGCAATAACTGACTGAGTCAGCACCACATTACTCAAATCCGCAAACGTGTGTGATTAACACCGAGAAATAATATAACATGTTTCGCGCAATTTCTGCAAGTCTTTTTACTTGTTAACGATAAAATTTTAAAAGTAACTCTACTTCACCTTTTCCTCGATGTAGCATTTTTGCAATTTCTTCAGCATTATATCCTTTTTGAGCTAAGATTAATACTTCATTTGTCTCTTTAGAGAAATGTTTATCGTCTGAAATCTGGCCCGTATCTGTCTTTTCAATTTTAACATTCGTGATCTCATCCACATCCATTTGTTGATGGTTCTTCTGTGTGAATTCTAAGATCATATCATGCAAGCGTTCATTTTCTTGCTTCATCTCTTCTGAAAAAAGCTCAAGAAGCTCTTCTACTTCTTCACTTGTTTTTGATTCATGTGAGTTATTTTGTTGTAATTTCTTGTGCAGATTAAAAATTAAATATAAACATACTATGTTTAACATCACACTTAGTAAAACTAAAGCGTACATCGCATCCATCCTAACCTGAATAATCGATTTTACTTCCCTTATAAGGATGACTCGAACTCTTTGAACTCGTCTTTTCTTGCTGATGCTGGTCATTTGTTTGAAATAAACTTGATTCGGTCGCTTCTTTTTGATTGACCCGTTCTGCTTCTTTCTTATCTTTTTTCCGTATTTCTTCTGAAGTATGCTGTTGTTGAAGAAGTCCTCTGTTCATAAGATCAACGCTTGCTTTTGAAGCATCAAGAGTTCTTGGAATTGCCACTTGGAGCTCGATTAATTTAAGACTCACAGCATCCACATCCTATTCTTATAGCGTGTGAACAACAATTTCCTTCTCTTCTAAAAATACTTTCGCAGCAGTGTATGGAGATTGGATCTTTCGTTTATATTTTCCGATCCCGATCTCAACATTAGGATGGAGCGTGCTGTTAATATTAATAGAAGATTTAAGAGCATTTTTACATTTTTCGATTTCCTCTCGATGGTTATTCATCTCCAGTTTCGATTGAGAAATCGTATTTATAATTCTATTAATCGTTTGTTGTTCTGTATTTTTTTGAATCAACACGTTTTTTAAATGAGTTAATTTTTCTAAATTTTTTTCGAGTTCAAGAATTTTATGTTCATGATGTATGATTTCTTTATCCATTCTATCATTTGTTTTTATGTATAGTAACGTTTTGGAGTTTGTATCGCTTCCTATGTTATTCGCTGAGATTCCGTTTCCTGCAATACAGGTGCCACCAGAAATATTTCCTTTGCCACTCGTACATATCACGTTAGATTCCGCCTCACAATGGCTGTGAAGAATCGTTTGTGCTACCACGATGTTTCCTCCCGCGTATACATTTCCTTGACTAATATAAAGGGAAGTGAAATCTCCACCACAACGAACCGTACCTTTTCCTTGACCTAAAACACCGCCACCGATCACAACGCTTCCGTCAGAAATAATATCAGCTGCTTCAACGACGCCTTCGACTCGAACATCACCTTTTGCATTTATTTTAAACCCCGAAGGCACATCACCGGTTATGTGAACATTTCCAACAAAATCAATATGACCCGTCTTTAAGGAAACATCACCATCTACTCGATAAACCGGATAAATGTTTACACGATTATTTTGGAACGTAACCTCTCCACTCGCTGAAGCAAAGACACATTTCTCACTTTCGATATAAACGGTATTCTCACCATTTTTCACTACTAGATCTTTACCTTTTTTTGCAGGTATTACTTTTCCAAAAACACTTATTCCTGCTATGCCTTCAGTCGCGTTTTGTTTCCTTGCTAAGATTTCTCCGAACTCAGCTGTAGGAATTGTAAAAAGTCGTTTGAAATCTAGCTTCTCATTCTCGTTTGTATCAAGCTTCTTCTCATTTGAGAAAGATGGAATAAGTCTTGCAGACTCTCCATCTTTAGGGAGTTTCCCTTTTGCAATCTCAGCAGGGAAAACAAAACGATTTAGATTTTCAACCACTAAACTCAATACTTCATTTCGAATTCCATGTCGTATTCCTTTAGACTCGATCCAAGCTAGCAGTTTAGAATACGTGACTTCACCAGATGGAATATCAACTCCATTTTTTTGTAAAAGAGCTTCTGTTTCACGATTCTCCAATTTTATATGAAACCATTGATCCATATCCCTACCCCTTACATATATCGTTGTAGAACCTGTCGAATTCTAAAGAGTGCTTTTGAGTGTATTTGAGATATTCTGGATGTAGATAGACCAAGTACTTGTCCGATTTCAGTTAATGTTAATTCCTCGAAGTAGAACAAACTTACTACAAGCTGCTCTTTCTCAGACAATTCTTTGATTACTAATGCAAGCTCACCGTGAAGTTCTTCTTGAAGTAAACTATTTTCAGGTGTGATCGCTTTTTTATCTTCAATCGTGTAACTAACTTTTTCACGACTTTCCGTTTCTTTGTTCTCTTCGTCAATTGATAAAACGTTAGCAAGAAAACTTTCAGACATAACGGTTGTTACTTCATTTTCTGAGTATCCTAATTCATCAGCAACTTCTCTTGCGCTAACCGAACGAAGATTTTCTTGTTCCAATCTTTCAATAGCCGCTTCCACTTTTTTTGTTTTTTCTCTTAAACTTCTTGGAAGCCAGTCTTCTCTTCGTAAGCCGTCTAAAATAGCACCACGTATCCGAAATGAAGCGTAAGTATCAAACTTCAGGTCTCTTTCAGGCTCGAATTTTTTTAGAGCATCGTACAACCCTAGCATACCGAGGGATCGGAGTTCATCTTTGTTAACACTTTTAGGCAAACCAACCGATATACGTTGTACGTGATAATTGACAAGTGGTAAGTAAGCACGCATCAGTTCGTCACCTGCTTCTCGATCACGACTCGTGTTCCACTTTTCCCAGCAAGATTGTTCTTCTAATAAAGATGGCTCCGTCATGGTAATCCTCCTCGTTTTTTTTGGTATTTATATGACCTTTGTTCCTGCATTAACCGTTTTAATCGTTAATAAAGTGTTCTCAGGGTTGAACTCGATCGTCCTTCCGCTAGAACCTCCTACATCGCTTGCTAATAAAGGAATCTTTAGAGCTGATAACTCTTCAATAACACGTTCAACGTTTCTTGGACCAATTCGCATCATTTCACTTCCGGAGGTGAACTTAAACATCTGTGCGCCTCCAGCGATCTTTGCTTTTAAGCCTTTTCCATTAGCACCACTCTTGATCAGCATGTCATAGAGACTCTTAATCGCTGTATCCGCATACTTCCCTTCATTTAACATAGAAGTTTTTGAAAGTGATGAATCCGGAAGCATGATATGCGCCATGCCTGCGATTTTTTTTACTTGATCAAAAAGTATGACGCCCACACATGAACCAAGACCTGTAGTTCTAATTGTGTTTGGAGGAGAAACGAGGTTAATATCAGCGATTCCCACCTTAATGATTTCACTCATCCAACGGAACTCCTAATGCATGAAAAATTTTTGAGAAGGATAGAGGGTCAGGCAACAGAAAAAAGTGACCTTTTACCTCGTCTTGTCTTTCTATATCTGTAAATGCTGTATCGATAACAATGGCATAATCACTAACGGTAGATATTTCCAAAAGTCCAAAACTTAAGATCGCTCCAGCCATGTCAATGCTTGTGGCAGGTACAGATGGCTGTAAATTCAGCCCAGTAAAATCAGAGAACGAAGTAAGATATGATCCTGATAGAATGTTACCTACTTCCTGAAGAGCAGATAATGAGATGTCAGACTCATCTTCTTTTGTTAGATCCACTGTTTGACCGACTAGTAAATCTTCTAAAAGCTTCTCAGCTTGCTCAACGGGAAGCATGAAGAACATACAACCGGGAGCATCCCCTACGATTCTCAAGAAAACGGAAGCCACAACGTTCTCTGCTCCGCCGACCATCTCAGATATTTCTTCAAAAGAGATAACATTCACGGAAGGGACTTTCATATCAACAGCTTTGTTCAGCATCGTTGACAAAGCTGTCGCTGCATGTCCTGCTCCAATGTTTCCGATCTCACGTAAGACATCCAGATGGATAGGCTGAATTCTTAGAAAATCCATCTTATTGGATACTCTCCTTAGTGGGTTGTACATCCAGCTTTTCTGGATTCAAAACTTTCACAAGATCAAGAAGGATCAATAGTCGTTTCTCAATCTTTGCCACTCCTTGTATATACTCAGCATCAACGCCACCTACCACTTCTGGAGGAGGCTCGATCTTTTCTTTATCAAGATCGATTACGTCATTCGCCGCATCTACAATAAGCCCCGCTTCGATCGTCCCTACTGATACAATAATGATTCGTGTCGTATCCGTGTGGCTTACTTCTTCAATCTCGAATCGAGAACGCAGATCGATAATCGGAGTAACAACACCTCTTAAATTAATTACTCCTTTTACAAAAGAAGCCGTTCTTGGAATTCTAGTGATTGGTTGCATTCTTTCGATCGATTTCACGTGCTGGACAGGTACTGCATACTCTTCATCTTTCAATTGAAAGATGATCACTTTTTCTTCATTCATCATGATTAACCACCTTATTTTATGAGTGCATTGCAATCGAGAATTAACGCCACTTGTCCATCTCCTAGAATCGTTGCACCTGAGATAGCAAATACCGAAGTTAAATACTGACCGAGTGATTTCAAGACGATCTCTTGCTGTCCGATAAACGAATCAACAACTAATGCTGCCATCTTATCTCCTTTTCTTACTACGACTACAGGAACGTGCTGACCCGATTCCATTGAACCAGGTACTTCAAAAATGTCTTTCATGTTAACAAGAGGTACCACTTTACCTCTAAAATCAATCACTTTTTGATTGTGGGCAGACAGAATGTCTTCTTTTCTAATAATGGCCGTTTCAATGATCGATGATAACGGAATCGCGTATTTTTCACGACTGATTTCAACGAGCATGACAGACATGATCGATAGAGTCAGAGGAAGCTGTATGGAAAAGATCGTTCCTGATCCTTCTGTTGAATCGACAGCGATAGAGCCACCTAACGACTCAATTTTATTTTTTACTACATCCAATCCTACTCCACGTCCCGAGATGTCAGAAACAACATCAGCTGTAGAAAAGCCTGAAGCGAATAATAATTCAAAACACTGTTTATCGGTCAAATTTTCAGACATTTCTTTCGTGAGGATTCCGTTTTCGATTGCTTTACTTAATACTTTTTGTTTATTAATACCCGCTCCATCATCTTGTATCTCGATAAACACATGATTCCCGCTATGAAAAGCTCTTAGATAGATGGTACCTGTTTCATTTTTACCTTTCGAAGAACGGACCTCAGGGTTTTCGATGCCATGATCAATCGAGTTACGAAGCAAGTGAACAAGCGGATCACCGATCTCATCGATTACGGTTCGATCAAGTTCAGTTTCTGCTCCTACGATCTCAAGGTTTACTTTTTTACCGAGATCTTTCGCTAGTCCTCTTATCATTCTTGGGAAGCGATTGAAGACTTGTTCTACTGGAACCATTCTCATCGTTAGGATGATGTTTTGCAGATCTCCTGACACACGAGACATTCGTTCAACCGTCTCGTTTAGTTCCATGCTTTTCAATGATTTCGAAATCTCTTCTAGCCGACCACGGTCGATGACAAGTTCTTCAAACAAGTTCATGAGCTGATCAAGCCTCTCAATATTGACGCGAATGGTTTTTCCGCTGCTACTCGTATTTGAAGGTTGCTGTACTTCACTCTTTTTAGAAGGTTGCTGTACTTCACTCTTTTTATCTTCCGGCGACACTTCTTGTTGCTCTATTTTTTTATTCTCTTCATTCTCGAAATTTGAAGATATGTTGAGTTGGTCTGCCTTAATATCATTTACTTCTACTGTATTAATCTCAGAAACTTTTAAAATACGTTCTTTAACATTTTCAGCAGACTCTTTCGTAAGGATGGAAAGCGCAAAATGTGTTCCAAATTGTTCTGTTTCTAGCATATCTACCGCTGGTAACGTTTTAATGATCTCCCCGATCTGTTCGATCACTTCAAACACCATGTATACTCTGGCAGCTTTTAAAATACAGTCTTCTCTTAATGAGATCGATAGCTCGTATGCATGAAATCCTTGTTCTTTTGATTGAATGATGATCTGTTTTTCATATTGATCATAATCTTGTAATGAGCCTGCTTTATTTTTTGATTCTGCTTGGGTCGATTGTGGAACTTCTCCCTTTTCAAGCGCCTCTAACTCTTTCACTGTCGCAGTGACATCTCGTTTACCGCTACCGCCTTCTGAAATTTCCACTACCATCGCTTCTAAGTGATCAAGTGAAGCGAAGAGTACATCTAGAACAGAAGATGAAACGTTTAATTTGTTATTACGAATCGCATCAAGAACATTTTCCATACAATGAGTTAGGTTAGCTAGGTCTTCATAACCCATCGTAGCTGACATTCCTTTTAATGTATGAGCAGAACGGAAAATCTCATTTACAATTGATAGTTCTCCTGGTGTTTTTTCTAGCAGCATTGCTTGTTGATTAATAGACTGTAAATGTTCTTTGCTTTCTTCAATGAATATGTCGAGATATCGTGTCATTTCCATCGTATATATCCCCCTATTTTACAAATGGTTTTGAATAGCTGATCCGATTGACTCTAAATGAACCACTTCATCTACCTTTTTTGAAAGAACCGCGGCCTTTGGCATTCCATAAACAATACAGGATTCTTCTGCTTCTGCAATCACGACCGTTGAACCCGCTTCTTTTAAATCTATGATTCCTTCTGTGCCATCCGAGCCCATACCAGTCATGATAACAGCAACTATTTGGTAGTCTTGAAGTTTGCTTGCAGACCGGAACAGTACGTTAACTGCTGGTCGATGTCCGCCTACGGGATCATCTTTATGTAACGAAACGTACAATCGCCCCATTTTTTCGTATAGTCGTATATGAAAGCCACCTGGTGCGATGTAAACAGAACCTTTTTGTAACAACTCATGATCTTCCGCCTCTTTTACAGCAACGTTTGATAATGAATTCAATCGATCTGCTAACGATCTCGTAAACCCTGCAGGCATATGCTGTACAACAACTACGGGTGCATCTAAATCACTTGGAAGCTTTGTGATCACTTGTTGCAACGCTCTCGGACCACCTGTCGATGTACCGATCAAAACCAGCTTGTCTTTATGCTCTGTCTTTAACATTCTCTTCTGCACATTGTTTTCAAGTTTATATGGAAACAGAGCTTTTTTTGTTGCGATATTTGCTTTTGAAGATGTGATCACTTTTTCTATCAAACTATTCTTTACTTTATGTAAATCTAAGGATATCGCGCCAGATGGTTTAGCGATAAAATCAATAGCTCCCGCTTCTATAGCTAGAATCGTATTTTCCGCACCGATTTTTGTTGTACTTGACAGCATAATGATCGGAACCGGGCAGTTCTTCATGATCGTTCTTGCAGCATCTATGCCATTTAAAATGGGCATTTCAACATCCATTGTGATAACGTCTGGTTTTAACTTTAGTGTTTTATCAATTGCTTCCTGTCCGTTTCTAGCTGTATCGATCACCATAATCCTAGAATCTTCACTTAAGAACTCTTTGATCAGCTTTCTCATAAAGGCAGAATCATCTACAATTAGCACTCTGATCTGTTTCATGCAGCATCTACCTTTCTTTAAAAAATGATTTTAACTTGCCGATGAAAGACTTATAAGATACTTCTTGCTGTTTCACCGTACCTACATACGTTTCCGCTAACTGATAGACAGCTTTGGAAGCTAATGAGGATGGTTTATGAATAGAAAAGGGAATTTGTTTTTTTACAGCATGCCATACATCTTGATCCATCGGAATCTGTCCTAAACAGATGAGCTCTTTTTGTAAGAACTGTTTACAAACATGGCTTAACTTTTCAACCGTATCTCTTCCTTCTCTTTGGTTTTCATATCGGTTGATAACTAAATAGAAGGGAAGTTCTTTATCTTTCATATAAATGAATTTCATCATAGAATAGGCATCTGTTAGTGATGTGATCTCAGGTGTAGCTATTACCAATACCTCATGGCTTGAGAGCACAAATTTTAATGCCGTTTCTGTTGCACCTGCACCCATATCTAGAAAAATAAAATCATAAAATCTCTCTAATTCTTCTAGTTGATTCATAAAATGTACCAACATCTCATCCGTTATGCTCGTAAGAGAACCGAAATTCCTACCGCCAGCAATCGTATGAAGGCCGTCTTCACCCTCTTCGATGATCTCCCAGACAGATAATTGATTCTGTAGCATGTCCATCATATGCTTGTGAGATCTTCTTCCGAGAATTAAGTCTACATTTCCCATACCTATATCTAGATCCAGTACCAAAACGCGTTTCTCCATCCGAACCAACGAAAGGGCAAGATTCACCGTGACATTTGTTTTACCGACGCCGCCTTTCCCACTGACTACAGAGATTACGCGAGCACTGCTTGATGAGACAGAGACCAACTGTTTTCGAAGGCTTATCGCTTGATCAAGCATGTTGTGTTTTTTCCTTTAATAGCGTCTGAATTAGTTCATCCGCATCGGCTTCAAACATATCATCAGGGACGTTCTGGCCATTTGTAACATACCCGACCGGTACACTGTTTAAGATTGCAAGATTTAGAAGTGAACCGTAAGTCTTCGTTTCATCTTTCTTCGTAAAAATCACCTTATGAACAGGTAAACTCTTAAACTGACTGTAGATGGTTTCCATATCACGATATTTTGAAGTTAGTGAAAGGACGAGATAGTTTTTCATATCTTTATCAAAATGGATGATTCTTTGTAGTTCTTCAATATAGAATCGATTTAGAAAATTTCTGCCTGCAGAATCTACGAGAACAAGGTCATAGTCTTCGAACTTCTCTTTCGCTCTCTTAAAATCATCCGCCGTATATGCGACCTCACATGGAATGTTTAATATTTCAGCATATGTCTTCAGTTGATCGATAGCTGCGATCCGATAAGTATCAGTCGTAATAAACGCCACTTTCTTACCATCCTTTAAAACCGCTTTTGCTCCAATCTTTGCTATCGTTGTTGTTTTACCAACACCAGTCGGTCCGATCAAGTTTAAAAATTTTGATTCGTAATGAAAGCCACCAAACTCACTTTTAGCCATTCTTGCGCTTAGATAGCTACTGATCCATGTATTCCAGTCATAGTTCTCTCTTTCTGCTTCATCCAGACTTTCATATTTAGAAGATAATGATGGAATGAGTTCTTCAAGTATCGTTGAATCTACTTCTTGGTTTACAAGAAAAGCTTCCCACTCTTTAACAAATGGTGCTGTATCTTCTGGCTTTTTTGATTGTACGGTCAATGTGTGAACCATCTTCTTTAGTTGACGAATCTCCATTGTTAGATCCTCTTCTTTAAAAACAGGTTGCTGATCTCTCATACTATTCTTGTGTTGCTTCTTTGTTAGCTGATAATCTACGTCTTGATCCAGTCCAGCGAAAATCTCAACATTTTTCTTAGTAAAGAATCCGAAGAATCCGCCAACTTGAACCTCTCTTGTATTTAATATGACCGCACCGCTTCCAAGATCTGCTCTTACTAGTTTCATAGCTTCTGGCAAGTTCTGTGCTGTATACTTCTTTACCTTCATCAGATGTTCACCACCCCTACACTTTTCACTTCTAGCTCAGGTTCCAATTCGTTGTATGACAAAACCGCTACATCCGGAAGATAACGCTCAATCAGTTGCCTCACGTACATCCTTACTGCTGGTGAACATAAGAGAACGACCGATTGGTCAAAACTTCGTCCCGATTCCAGTTCAGATGTAATGCTGTCAAAGATCGATTGAGAATCTTGCGGATCTAAAGACAGGTAGTTACCATGTTCTGTTTGCTGAACAGCATCCGCTATCTTCTTTTCTACTGACCCACCAAGTGTGATGACATGCAGAGGTTCATTTTCATTCGCATAGCTTTTTGATATCTGTCTGGATAAGCCTTGTCTTACATACTCTGTTAAAAGATCTGTATCTTTTGTCATCTTTGCAAAATCAGCCAACGTTTCAAAGATTACCGCTAAGTTACGAATCGATATACGCTCACGTAAAAGTTTGGATAAAACTTTTTGAACTTCTCCGATCGTAAGCACATCTGGCGTTACTTCCTCCACAATAGCTGGATACGATTCTTTGAAGTGGTCGACAAGTTGTTTCGTCTCTTGTCTTCCAATCAGTTCGTGTGCGTGCTTCTTTATCACTTCTGTCAAATGCGTCGAGACCACTGAAGGGGGATCTACAACCGTGTATCCTGAGTATTCAGCTCGTTCTTTCATCTCTTCACCGATCCAGATGGCCGGCAGACCAAATGCTGGTTCCATCGTTTCGATACCTTGTACCTCTTCATCATCAATTCCTGGACTCATCGCTAAATAATGATCCAACAGCAACTCACCTTTTGCGACTTGACTGCCTTTTATTTTTATTCTGTACTCATTCGGCTGAAGCTGGATGTTGTCTCGTATCCGAACGACGGGTACGATCATTCCAAGTTCTAAAGCCAGCTGTCTTCTGATCATAACGATCCTATCCAATAGGTCACCGCCTTGCGAAGTGTCTGCTAATGGTATAAGACTGTAGCCAAATTCAAATTCAATCGGATCGATCTGCAGAAGGTTCACTACAGATTCAGGGCTTTTCAGCTGTTCTGTCTGTATATCTTCTTCCACCACTTCTTCTTTTACTTTTTGTTCACGTTCTGCTTTTAATAGAAGATAGCCGCCGATTGCTAAAATTCCTCCGATCGTAATCGTAAAAAAGTCATTGATCGGTGTGAACAACCCAAGCATGATGATCGTTCCTCCAGCTACAAAAAGCATGACAGGATACGCAAGCAATTGTTTGCTGATATCAAACCCTAAGTTTCCTTCTGATGCCGCACGTGTCACAATAATTCCTGTCGCTGTAGAAATGATGAGTGCTGGAATCTGCGACACCAATCCATCACCAACGGTCATTCTTGTAAACAATTCTGCACTCTCACCAAAACTGAGGCCCATCTGAAGCATTCCGATGATGATTCCGAACAACATATTGATCAAGACGATGATAATACCAGCTATAGCATCACCTTTAACAAATTTACTCGCTCCATCCATCGCTCCGTAAAAATCTGCTTCGCGTTCAATCGTTTCACGTCTTTCTTTCGCTTCCCGATCTGAAATCATACCAGCATTTAAGTCTGCATCGATGCTCATCTGCTTACCAGGCATCGCATCAAGTGTAAACCTTGCAGCAACTTCTGATACACGTTCAGATCCTTTCGTAATTACGATAAATTGAATAATAATTAGAATGAAAAATACTACGATACCAACAAGTATATTCCCACCTACAACAAATTCACCGAAAGTATGTACAACGTTTCCGGCATCTCCTGTTGAAAGGATGCTTCTCGTTGTCGAAACGTTTAGCCCTAGTCTAAAAAGCGTCACTAACAATAACAATGACGGAAATATGGAAAATTGGAGAGGCTGTGTTGTGTTCATGGCAATCAATATGATTAAAAGTGCCAGAGATATATTCGTTATGATTAAGAAATCCAACATAAACGTTGGCATTGGTATGACGAGCATGGCGATAATGAGAATAACGCCTGCTAAAACACTCATGTCTCTAGCTTTCATCTGTAAACTCTCCTATTCATTCCTTACGCTTTTTTCTTTACACGGTATACAAAGGCTAAAATTTCAGCTACTGCTTTAAACAGATCTTCAGGAATCACATGCCCGATCTCAACGCGGGCGTACAGCGTTCTTGCTAGAGGTTTGTTTTCTACAACCGCTACGTTATGCTCTTTTGCGATCTCTTTGATGCGTTGAGCGATTAGATCTACTCCCTTTGCCACAACGACTGGAGCATCCATGCTGTTATCGTCATACTTTAAGCAGATCGCATAATGTGTAGGGTTTGTGATGATAACATCAGCTTTAGGCACTTCTTGCATCATTCGCCTCATAGCCATCTGTCTTTGTTTTTCCTTGATCTTCCCTTTAATCTTAGGATCACCTTCAGATTTTTTGTATTCGTCTTTGATATCTTGTTTAGACATCCTAATATTCTTTTCAAAATCGTATTTTTGGTACATATAGTCAAGAAACGCAAGAAAAAGTAAAACGAGTGAAGCAGCAAAGCCCATCTTGACCGCAAGTCCTCCGAATACAGGAAGTGAGGATTCAATACTCACTAAGCTCATTCTTAAATAGATATCTCGTTCACTCCATAGGATAAAAAAAGTTACACCACCGATTAATAAGATCTTAAGCATCGATTTAGATAATTCAACGAGAGCTCTCACCGAGTATATTCTTTTAAATCCAGACAACGGATTGATCCGTTCAAGTTTCATCTGAATCGCCTCTGTTGATAATAAAAAGCCAACTTGCAAATAGTTTCCTAACACACCAGCGACCATTGCTGCAATCATTACAGGTGCTATGATCATGGCGACTTCAAGAGAAAGCTCCCAAAACAGTTTAGGAATACTAGATTCTGTAACGTCATAAAGTAGTTTTTTATCTAAGCTGTATGCGAAGAGGTGAAGTAATCTTTGCCCCATCCACCCCCCCATAAAGGATAGAAACATGACAGATGCAAACAGCACAAGTGCAGCATTGATGTCAGCACTTTTCGCTACTTGACCTTTTTTTCTACTTTCCTGCCTTTTTTTTGGTGTTGCTTTTTCCGTTTTTTCTCCTGAAAAGTATTGTAGTTGAATTGGATATCTCATTGACTTACGCTCCCAACAATTCCATTAAGTTAATCATGCTGTCACGCATCTGATCGACCAGCATCTGAACAGATACAAAGAATGCGGGCATTACGACTAAGAACAATACAAGAGCAATCAGGATCTTCACCGGCAGACCGATAACAAAGATGTTCATCTGCGGAACGGTTCTTGCTACGATCCCAAGCGCTAGATCTGCTAGAAACAACGTGCCTACGATCGGAATCGCCATCTGCAGCGCAACTAAGAACATACCGGAGAACACACTTAGTACAAACTTCATGACCCCGCCATCACCAAAATTAGATATGGTCGAATCGATGGGTAAAAATTGATAACTATAAAAGATTCCATCAAGTAACATGTGATGCGCATCTGTTGCTAGCAACAATAGAATGGCAAACGTATACAGATATCTCCCCATTAACGGTGTCTGGATGCCTGTTTGCGGATCGAACACGTTCGCGATCGCAAAACCCATTTGTAGATCAATAAATCCACCAGCAACTTGAATCGCGTAGAAAACGATCGCTGCAATAAATCCGATTGTAAGTCCGACCATCGCTTCTTTAATGATTAACAGAAAGAATGTACCATCTAACGGAATTGGTTTTGGGTCAACAGCGTACAACATGATCCAAGATAAAAATAGCGATAATCCGATTTTATGCATCACAGGTAAATTTTTATTGGAAAACACAGGAATTGTTAAGAAAAATGCCGATACTCTAGTTAGGATTAATAAAAAAGCAGGGAAAGCCACTAAATCTACCATTTCATCATCCTATATAAGTGTGTAAATTTTGGAAAATATTCGATGTAAATCCTAGGATTTGAGAAAGCATCCAAGGTCCAAAAAACACAAGACCTACTAGCACGGCAACAATCTTTGGTATAAACGCAAGTGTTTGTTCCTGAATCTGTGTTGTTGCTTGAAATATACTAACGATCAAACCTACGATCAGGGCTAGTAACATGAGCGGACCGCACAAAAGCAAGGTCATGTATACCCCTTTTTCTGCTAAAGAAATGACAAATTGAGAATCCATGTTTTCACCTGCCCTAATAGCTTAATAGCAATGATTTAACGATGAGGTACCAGCCATCAACTAGTATGAATAACAAGATCTTAAATGGCAGTGATATCATAACGGGCGGCAGCATCATCATCCCCATCGCCATTAAAATGGACGCAACGACCATATCTATGATCAAGAACGGTACAAAGATCATGAATCCAATTTGAAAGGCTGTCTTAAGTTCACTTATGGCAAACGCCGGAACAAGTGTCGTTAAAGGGATATCTTTAATACTTTCTGGCTTTTTCGCACCTGAATATTCCATAAACAGCATCAGATCTTTCTGACGTGTATGTTTTGCCATGAATTCTTTGATCGGAAGACTTCCTTTATCAAACGCCTCTTCTTGTGAGATCTCACCTTTTACTAACGGCTGGACCGCTTCTTTGTTTACCTCATGCATCACTGGCGCCATGATAAAAAACGTTAAGAACAATGCAATTCCAATCAAAACTTGGTTAGGCGGCATCTGCTGTGTCGCTAATGAAGTTCTTACAAAAGATAAGACAATGATAATCCTCGTAAAACAGGTCATAAGAATTAAGATACTTGGAGCAAGCGAAAGGACTGTTAACAACAGCAACAGCTGAATCGTAGTTTCCATGTTCGCTGGATCGCTATTATTAATAAAATCCAAGTCTAATCCAGGAATAAATTCATTCATGATGTTTCCCTTTCTCTAGCACTCTCTGAAGTTCTTTTTGCTGATTCTTCTTATCTTGAACGATCGATTGCAGCATATTCTTAAAAGATTGCGTCTGATCTTTTGTTTCGGACGAAGTGCTACTAGACTCTTCGTTTCTATTCTTCAGCCATTTTAATTTCAATGGATTCGTCATCGTTGAAACGTTTTGAGACGGACGCTGATCGAGCATCATCTGAACTTCATCTTCATCGGTGATCTCTTTTAGGAGCGTTACGGAGTCACCCACACCTACTACTAAAACAGAATTACCTGTTTTGATCAGCTGTACGGAACGATTCTGTCCGATTCCGATGCCTCCTAAAGACTGAAGGTTTTTCCCATCTTGAAAACTGACAGATTTTCTTTGAATAAAGCGTAAAACAAAAAACAAGATCGCTAGAACGATACCAAGCATAAACACGAGCTTCACAAGCATCATGAATGTGCTTTCACTCTCAGAACTTTCAGGGCTACTAGTTGCTGGTGCTTTTTCCTTGTCACCCTTTTGATCCGATTTATTTATGGTGTCATAAACACTTTTCCCTGAACTGCTGTCTTCCGCTTGTACACTAAATGGTACAAGCAAAAGACAAACTGCAAAAAAACTAATTAACCATCGATACATGAAAGGCTTATCCTAAAGTTTTCTTGATCGCTTCGATTACACGGTCAGCTGCAAACGGCTTGACGATAAAATCTTTTGCGCCAGCTTGGATCGCATCGATAACCATCGCCTGCTGCCCCATCGCTGAACACATGATAATCTTTGCTTCAGGGTTCGTTTTCTTGATCTCTTTTAAAGCTGAGATGCCGTCCATCTCTGGCATCGTGATATCCATCGTAACGAGATCTGGTTTTAACTCTTGGAATTTCTCGATTGCTTGCGCACCATCTGCTGCTTCACCTACTACATCAAAACCATTTTTCACTAGAATATCCTTGATCATCATTCTCATAAATGCTGCATCATCAACAACTAAAATACGTTCTCCCATGTCACTTACCTCCGATAATTATTTCAATTTTTCTAAGCGATCACGCTGACTTAAAATTTCGGTTACACGTACCCCGAAGTTCTCATCGATCACAACAACCTCGCCTTTTGCGATCATCTTTTGGTTTACAAAGATATCAACTGGTTCACCAGCTAGTTTATCGAGCTCAACGATTGAACCTTGAGACATCTCTAAAATATCTTTGATCGTTTTTTTCGTTCTTCCTAGCTCAACCGTTACTTGAAGTGGAATGTCTAACAGCATGTCTAAATTTTTCGTATCTCTTTGGTTCGTCTCATAATCTCCAAAGTCCGAAAAGCTTGCCGGCTGGATGGAAACATCTCTCATCTGCGGTTGATAAGCAGGCTGAGGATCACGTCTTGGCTCACTAATAGGACGCTCTTGATAATGATCTACCGGTGCAGTTGGTTGAGCAATTTCTTCATGAGGTACATAGTCCGCAACCGGTTCTTTTTCAACAACTGGTTCAGGATTCATCAACTTATGTACAAGGTCCTTTGAAAACTCAGCATCAATGAGCTGCATGATATTCGAATCAATCAGTTCACCCACTTTAAGTCGGAATGAAACTTTGACTAGTATCTCTTCATCAGGAATTAAACTCGTGTTTGATTCAATATCCAGAAAATCAATTTTAGGTGGAGAGATATCTACCTTTTTATTAAAGATCGTAGACATCGATGTAGAAGCTGATCCCATCATCTGATTCATCGCTTCACCAACAGCACTTAGTTGCAATTCTCCAAAATCAGGAGATGGATTTGTACCTTCGCCGCCAAGCATTAAGTCAGCAATGATCTGTGCATCTGTCTTTCGGATCACTAACAAGTTAGCTCCTTCGATCCCTTCTGTATACGTAACTTGGACTGCAACATGCGGAATCGGAAACTCATCTTTTAGCTCGGTGCGTTTAACAACTGTTACCGTCGGCGTCGTGATGTCTACTTTTTGATTTAACAACGTGGATAGTGCTGTTGCAGCACTTCCAAACGAGATGTTTCCGATCTCACCTAAAGCATCACGTTCGATCGATGATAGGTATTCTTCGGTTTCGGTCTCTCCGGACGAGGAAGGACTTCCACCATTCAACAAAGCATCAATTTCGTCTTGTGAAAGCATATCTCCACTTACCATTGATCCTCATCCTCCTTAATGGTTTCGATAATTTGAACGGCTAACTTTTTCTTTACCTTTCCGGGTTGACCGTAGAACTTCGGATTGTTTTCTACTTTTATCACGAGAGGTTGGTTGATCCGTTGATCTAGTTCAATACAGTCACCAATTGATAAGTTTAGAAATTCTTCGATTGACATGTCTGAAGATCCTAACTCAACTTTAAAAGGCAAGAAGGCGTTCTTTATCTTTTGTTCAATAAATTCTGTCTCTCCCGGGATTGGTGTTTTCTTCTTATTCTGCATCCAATGATGAACGGAGAGCTTAGGAATGATCGGCTCTATGACAACATGTGGGAGACAGATGTTGATCATTCCGCTCGTTTCACCAATCGTCGTATTCAAAGAGATCACGACTACCGTTTCGTTCGGAGAAACCATCTGTAAAAATTGCGGATTCACTTCCAAATCGAGCATGAATGGCTCCAGTTCGATCACACTTGTCCATGCTTCTTTAAAACTATCAAGTGTGTTTTCAAATAACTGATTCATGATTCTGGTCTCGATCTCAGTTAAATTCTCGATCTTATTCATTCCAGCGCCGCTACCACCCATCACTCTATCAAGCATGGCATATGCGATATTCGGATTGACTTCCATTAAGATTCGCCCTTCAAAAGGATGGGCTTCGAACACATTCAACAGCGTCATCTTCGGAACAGAACGGATGAATTCTTCATAAGGCAGCTGGTCAACAGATGCAACACCGATCTGGACGTACGTTCTAAGCTGAGCTGAAAAGTAAGTCGTTAATAGTCTTGCAAAGTTCTCATGCAATCTCGTTAAACTGCGAATCTGCTCTTTCGAAAAACGAAGGGCTCTTTTAAAATCGTATACTTTAACCTTTTTCTCTGACTCTTCCTTTTTAAGCTCTTCTGCATCCATCTCTCCGGTGGAAAGGGCGGAGAGAAGAGCATCTATTTCGTTTTGTGACAAAACATCAACCAAGAGTCTCACCTCTTTTCATGCCGTTTTTAGTGAATTATTGTATGATCTTTTGAGTTGTGTAGACTCTGACTACTTTCCCATCTTGCATAACCTTATTAATCTCTGTTTTCAACTTGTCTTCAAGAGAGATCAATCCTTGTTGTCCAGATAGTTCTTCTGTTTTTTTGTTCGAGATCTCATAGATGATCAGGTTGTTCACTTGAAACAATCTTTTCTCAAGTTCGTGTTTAGCATCTTCATTATCCGCTTGAATCTTGAACTGAATCTTTACATAAGACTGATCTGCAAGATTGGTTGTCATTTCATTGGTTTCGACCATCAGCTTGTCCAGTTCTTCTGCTGTAGGTTCAGAAGCTTCGGTCTTAGGTGAGAACTGCTTAAACCCGTAATATCCTGCAGCGCCGATTAAACCGATCGCTACAAGCATGGAGAACATGATCGTTACCACTTTATTTTTTCCCAACTACAGACCCTCCTTTTTCTGACTTATTGGCAATAGCGTAATATCTCTATAAAAAGCTGCTATCAATTGAGCAACCTCTTCTTCACTTTCTTTAACCACAAACTTTTTGCCAGTAGTTAATGTGATCGTAGTATCCGGAAACGATTGAATCTGTTCGATATAGATCGCATTCAACGTAAACGTATTGCCATTTAGTTGTGTTAATGAAATCATGAGTTTCGGGGGTTAAGCCGTTACCTGCTTACCCCTACCTCCCTTCACGTTAACGTTTTAAGTTCACTAGTTCTTGAAGGATCTCATCCGATGTCGTGATGATTCTTGTATTCGCTTGGAATCCACGCTGTGCAACAATCATCTCGGTGAACTCTTCAGATAAGTCTACGTTGGACATTTCGAGAGCACCCGCTACAACTCCACCTGCACCATCAGTTCCGGGAGCGGAAACATTGGTATAGTTAGTTCCATTTCGAATAGTTCCAGAGTTGGTAGTTTCTCTGTAAAGATTTCCGCCGACTTTTTCTAAACCACCTGTATTGGAGAACTTAGCTAAAAGTATTTGCCCAGCAACTTTTGGTGTACTGACCCCCTCTTGAATATATGTCACCATTCCATCTGGTCCGATACTAAAACTTTTAGCATCTGTAGGTATAGAAATTTTTCCTGCAGTACCCAATACCCCTGTGTTAGTATTGTTTGGTTCAGCTGCAATAAGAAACATTCCATCAGAGTTAACCAAATTTCCATTTTTATCTAAATAAAAATTACCTGCTCTAGTCACAAAATCATTCGTTCCATCATTTACAATAAAAAATCCATCTCCAGAGATTCCTAGATCTAAAGGTCTACCTGTTGTTTGCAGACTTCCTTGTGTATGAACTGTGTCTATTGTTGATAATTGTGAGCCTAATCCTACTTGTAAAGGATTAACTCCTCCTCTTCCATTAGTAGCAGCAGAAGGAGCACTAGCCCCAGCAATTTGCTGACTCACAAGGTCCTTAAAAGTTGTACGGCCTTTCTTAAATCCGTACGTATTAACGTTTGCGATGTTATTTCCGATTACATCTAGCTTCACCTGAAAGTTTTTCATACCACTGATTCCTGAATACATAGAACGTAACATTTGTTTTTATCTCCCTTACTTGGTTTATTAACTGCTTCTAACAATCGGCAGTTTTGTGAGCCTCCTGTAAAGGTCCAGCTCGTTTATTCGTCTATGACGATGGCACCATTGATGTTCGTAAAGATCTGAGATGTACTTTCGTTTCGATCTAACGCTGTAATCACGGTTTGATTTGGCGCATTCACGACTAGCGTGACATTCTTCATGATCACTAATGAATCTTTAATACCTTTTTGTCCCGCTTCGATCACCTTTTTGCTTATGTTGTTCCAGCTTGTTTCTGATATCTTAATATTTCTATCTTGCAGTCTTTTTTGAGCGTGTTTACTAACCGTGAGTTGGTTCTCAAGCTCTTTATGAAATACTGACTGAAAAGATTGATCTATTTTTTTCTGCTGTCGATGTTTCGGATAAAGCATCGGCTGGTACAATTGATGAGCGTGTATACGTTCGCTCATGTTATCCACTCCTTACTTTGCCTGATGTGTTATTTTTATCACTTGGTAACTTGTGATCTTTGTCCCATCACTCATTTCCAACATGACAGATCCTTTTTCAAACAACACCGATTTCACTACAGCTTCTTTTTCTTCAATCTTTTTATTACCCTCTGCGTCCACTGTTTCCGTTTCGTAGGTTACTTGTTTACCGATCATCTGACTTTGTTGTAATAGTGAAGATTCTGTTTGGAACGATAAAAATTGCTGCATCGTTTGGTTCATGTTTGTCATCTGTTCTAGTGATGAAAAGCTTGCCATCTGTGCGATAAACTCTCGGTCTTGCATTGGACTTGTAGGGTCTTGGTTTTGAAGCTGCGTGATTAATATCTTTAGAAAATCATCTTTTCCTAAAATGTTTGATCCTGTCTGCTTTGTTTTTGCTTGATGATTAGAAAGCATCAGATCTTCAGAAATCTTAGTCATCACTCATCACACCTTTTCGTTTAATACCATCTGCGATAATTGTTCATCGAATGATAGATGATCTGATTTCTCATCTTCAGACATGTTCTCATCTGCATGCTGTTGATCTTCATATCCTTGATTATGTTGATCACGGAAATCAAAGGTCTGTTCGTCTCCGTTAAGAAAGACATCGATCTTTTCAAAATCTATATCTTGACTTGTGAAAGCTTGTTTTAATTGTGTGAGCTGACTATCCAAGGCATCTTTCGCACCTTGGCTGGATGCAATGATCTTTGCTGTGATCTCACCATGTTTTTGGATCAGTTGAATCTCTATATTGCCGAGATGTTCAGGTGTTAATCGAATCTGCATCTTTGTAAATCCAGATTCTGTAACGAACAGTTTTCCTCTTGATATAATTTGTTGAACCTCACGAACAAACTGCTCCTTCTGTCCTTCCCCTCCTGTAACAGGCACTTTCAATGTCCATTGTTCTATAGGAGAAAGTGGACTCTGTACCGTTTGAAGATCTTTAGAAGCTGAAACATTAGTTTCCACTGACTTTGCTGTTGGTAGGTATCGCTGAAAAGCTTGGTCCGCAAAGCTCTTCACCTTTTTTTCGGCCGAGAGTGTCTCAAAAACTTTTAAGAAAGTATTCTTATCATTACTCGATGATTCGCTTAGAAGCTTTTTAATCTCTCCAAAAATCTGCTCTGTTTGTTTTGTTAGAGAATCTTTTTGGTCAAGCTTTACTCCTGGAAACCATCGGCTGATCATTTCTGTGATCTGCTTCTGGTCTTTTTGCGAGAATGGCTCAACTTCTTCATTAACAACAAGCTGTAACAATAGAGCTAGCTTCATCTCAGGCGAAGGGTTTATTGCAATATCTGAAAAATCAATCTCGCTTTCAAGAAGTTTCTCAACCACTTCTTTCATTTCAGGCGGTAGATCGTTTAATAATGATTGAACAGTTTCGTTATCTAATAGTTCTGAACTCCATTCAAGTCCCTCAATGTTACCTAGAATACTTGCGATCATTTCTCCTAAACCTTCTGTTACTCCCTCGTTTTCAGTAGCTGAAGATGCTAGCAGTTGAGAAAAGAGAGAATCTATGTTGCTATTTTTCTGAGCAGATCCAGATACTGGTGAAGACTGCACTCCTGAAGCCGCTGGCTGCGAAATCATTAATTGCACGTTTTTCACACCTCCTTTTATAGCGTTTTGTTTGCCATTAGAACCGTAAGCTCGGCTGCACGTTTTGCATCAAGTTTGGAAAGGATCTCAGCTTGCGTTTCAGACTGTAAAAGCATCAAGATGCCCATGATCTGATTATTGTTCATCTCTGACATAACAGCTGCAGCATCTTTTGCTGACATGGCTTCATAAATCTTTTTTACTTGTTCATTCTCTTCCTCTTTTACAGTCGTTTCTGCATCTTCCACTTGCTTTTCTAAGACGGCAATATTGCTTTTTAGATCGGTAACTTCTTTTTCTTTCTTTTGCAGATCAGCGGATAGTACTTTAATGTAATCTTCTTGTTCATCGAACTTTGATTTCCATTGCTTATCTTGTACATTGCTTGTTACAGCCACATCCGTTTTCTCGCTAAAAACATTTTTGATAATGGGTATATTCTTACCCGTGTTTTTTGCTTCTTCCCAAACGTTCACTCCCATAAAAGAAAGGACGATTCCGAAAACAGTCAGTGCAAAAACGAAAGGGACGAAGATTACTAATAAAAACCAAACCATTCTGCTGGATTTTTCGTTCTGTTTCATCTGATCACCTGATTTATTTACGACTTCGCAAAACGCAATACCGAAAATTCGTCGTTCTGCTTACTTTCATAAGAAGCAACTTCCACTCTATATGCGATGAGTTGTCTTTCTTTTAGCTTTTCGTATTTTTTCACTTCAATGGACTGCTGCAATAATCTTTGCTGAATAACGTGCATTCTCTCTCTTGCTCGTTGTAACAGCGGCTGTAATTCTTTGATCTTGTTCGTCATCGACAAAAGAAAACGCTGTGTATTCTGTAGATCGTTTACTACGATTCTTTGTTGAAAGGTATAGTTCGATTGGTTCTCGATGTCTTCTTTCCTTTTCAGGAGACTGTATATCTCTTCTGCTATGCTCTCAAATGCTTGCACAGCTTCTCCTAATTCTTGTTCAATCGATTCTTTTTCTTTTTGTTTAACAGACAATACCTTTTCCATAGAAAAATGAAATGACATCAACGTTCATCCTTCCCAAATTCAATCAACAGCCGCTCTAGAGCTTGTTCATAACTAACATCTTCATCTACTTGCTGTTTAAGAAACGCCAGAATGCTAGGGTACATCTGAATGGCTTCATCCACTGATTTAGAAGAACCCCTTTTGTATGCGCCAATGTTGATCAAGTCCTCTGCTTCCACATAGGATGAAAGAAGTTCTCGAAGACGTTCAGCCGCTTGCCGATGTTCTTTCGGAACAATATCATTCATCACCCTGCTTATACTCTTAAGAATATTAACAGCAGGAAACTGTCCTTTATTGGCTAAGTTTCGATCTAAGATAAAATGTCCATCCAGAATGCCTCGGACAGTATCTGAGATCGGTTCGTTAAAATCGTCTCCATCCACTAAAACGGTATAAAAAGCTGTAATCGTTCCGTTCTTATTCGTTCCAGAACGCTCTAACAATTTTGGAAGAACCGCAAAGACGCTAGGTGTGTATCCCTTTGTTGTTGGTGGCTCTCCAACAGCTAGGCCGATCTCACGTTGAGCCATAGCCACGCGTGTTACAGAATCCATCATCAACATGACGTTCTTGCCCTGGTCTCGAAAATACTCAGCGATGCTCGTTGCCGTCAATGCACCTTTTATCCGCATTAATGCGGGTTGATCGGAAGTCGCAACGATTACAATAGATCGCTTCAAACCTTCTTCACCTAGATCTCGCTCGATAAAGTCAAGAACTTCACGTCCTCGTTCACCGATTAGTGCGATCACATTTAGATCAGCTGTCGAATTACGTGCTACCATACCGAGCAGCGTACTCTTACCTACACCACTCCCAGCAAAAATACCTACCCGCTGTCCTTTTCCCACGGTTAGCAAACTATCGATCGACCGGATACCAAGCTGAATACTTTCATGAATTCTTGGTCTTTCCATTGGATTAGGCGGCTCGTTCTCTGAAGGATAACGAAACAATCCGCGAGGTAGAGGAGAACCATCCAATGGAACACCCATACCATCAAGTACTTTTCCGATCAAAGAAGGTCCAACCTTTATTTCTAGCGCACGATGTGTGGCTTCTACCAAACTGCCAACTGCAATATGCTTTACATACGTAAACGGCATCAACAAAACATTTTCTTCCTGAAAGCCGACTACTTCTGCTTTAATTTTTTGCTTGTTGTTCCCCATGTGGATATAACAGACCTCACCGATAGACGTTTTTGGTCCTTTAGATTCGATCATTAAGCCTACAACTCGAATCACTTTTCCATATCTTTTATAGGAATCGATTGATTGAAGGGACTCGATCATGTGTTCCACGTTCATTGATCTGACACCTCAAGTTGTTCTAGCAATTTTTCACGAAGCTCTTTAAGCTGAACGTCAAGTGTTGCATCGATCTTCCCAAAAGGAAACTCGATTATTGCACCATTCTCGGTCAAGTTCTCATCTGGATAGATGAAAAGAGTCGCTGTCGATTGAAGAATGTTCTTTAGTTCTTCACGATGGTTTTGAGTGAGTTCAAACCAATGTGGAGGAACATATAGTTTGATCTCTTCAAACTCTCGAGCTTCTTTAACAAGTTTCTTTACGATAGAAATCCATGTTTCAGGAGCATGTCGTAACGTTTCTCCTAAGATTTTTTCAGCGGCTGCCATGGCAAGAATGGTCATCTGTGGCTCTGCTTCACTTAAGATGTTATGGTAATCGTTCCTCAATGTATCTATAAAGCTCTTGACTTCATTCAATTGTGAAGCCCAGCTTTCGTGCCCTTGCTCTAGACCATTTTGAAAGCCAGCGTCATATCCTTCATGCTTCGCTTGTTCATAAGCCGCTTCTAACTTCTCTTTCCAGAGAGTCTCTTCCTCAGCTAACCTTTTTATATGGGCCTCTTTGTATTCTTCTGCTTCCTTCGTTATAGAAGCAGCCTCTCTTTTTGCTTCTTCAAGCAGGTTATACGCTTGATTTTTAATGTAGATGACCTTCGATTCTTCGTCCTCTACTTCTAAAATTGCATGGTTTTTCGTTTTAAATAATGAAAGTGACTGAATTCCTATAACGACTTCGCTTGTTTCAGACTTCTCTTTGTGATCGTGAAAAGATTTTATGACTTTAGACAATCACATCATCTCCTCCGCCTCGAGCGATCACGAGCTCTCCGGCTTCTTCAAGTCTTCTGATGGTTCCAACGATTCTAGACTGAGCTTCTTCTACATCACGAAGTCGAACAGGACCCATAAATTCCATTTCTTCTTTAAAGTTTTCAGCCATACGTTGTGACATGTTATTGAACATCACTTCTTTTACTTCCTCGCTAGATGCACGTAAAGCAAGGAGTAGATCCTCGTTCTGCACTTCACGAATAACTCTTTGAATCGCACGATTATCAAGCGTAACGATATCTTCAAAGACAAACATTCTTTTCTTGATCTCTTCCGCTAACTCAGGATCTTGTATTTCAAGTGCATCCAGGATCGTCCGTTCAGTACTACGGTCTACACCGTTTAGCACCTCCACAACGGCTTCTACTCCACCAGCTTGTGTGAAATCCTGTGTAACAGTAGCAGATAACTTTCTTTCTAAGATCTGTTCCACTTCATTAATCACTTCAGGAGATGTTCGATCCATTAATGCGATCCTTTTCGCTATATCAGCTTGCATCTCTTGTGGAAGTTCAGAGAGAATCTGCCCAGCCTGTGATGAATCCAAGTAAGACAGAATCAGAGCAATCGTTTGAGGGTGCTCGTTTTGTATAAAGTTTAATATCTGTCCCGGATCTGCTTTTCGAGCGAAGTCAAACGGCCTCACTTGTAAAGTGGATGTTAAACGGTTGATGATCTGCATCGCTTCGTCTTTACCTACCGCTTTTTCGAGTACCGTCTTCGCATAGCCGATTCCACCTTGGGTAATATAATCTTGCGCAAGAGCTAACTGATGAAATTGTGTGATGATCTCATCTTTTAATGTTGAATCTACTTTTCTAACTTGTGAGATTTGAAGTGTTAATCTTTCAATCTCTTCTTCACTTAAATGTTTATATACTTGAGCAGCTACATCTGGACCTAAAGAGATAACGAGGATTGCCGCTTTCTCTTTCCCAGAAAGTTCTTTCATGCCTTTTGCCATCGTTCGTTACCTCCTTACTCCTCTGAAATCCATGTTCTAACTAATTTAGCGAATTCTTCCGGCTTTTCTTTTGCCATTCTTTCTAATTGTTCCTTACGAACGGTTCCTTCAGAACCTTTTTCTTGGTTTACATCAGGCACGTAGTAAGACTCTTGTGGCTCATCCATCTCGAATTCTTCAATCTTGGTATCAGTCTCTGTTTTTCTTTTTCGAGACAGCAGGAAGATTAATAGAATAATGACGATTAATAAGATGCCACCGACAATGTAGATCCAGAATGGAATACCTGTAGACGCTTTGCTTACTTCTTGCTTGCCGTTGAACGGCTGTGCAGATACAAATATTTTTTCTTGTATATCATCTTCTGATAATGTTTCATTAATATCTTTAGAGATACTTGTTCTTACGATTGCACTCAAAATTTGTTCAATATCATCTAATCTTTCTTGTGGTAATGATTCTGGTTTATTAGGAGTTGGAGGCTCCACCATGACCTGAATACCTAGATCGCGTATCTCATAAGGACTTTCTACAATTTCTTTACGAATCTTGTTCACTTCGTTATTGATACGTTCTTCTACTTTTTCATAGTCTCCGTTTGAACCAGCAGCCGAACCTGGGTAGGTAGGTACCTCTTGATCACCCGTCCCCCCGACTCCACCTTCTCCTGCACCTTCTCCAGTAAACGTTTCTCTTATCCGCTCTACGCTTACTTCGATGCCTTTCATGTTTTCTTTGTCAACAGGCTCTACAATATTCTCTTCACGTTTTTCTTCCGTAAAGTCAATATCTGTTGTCACTGTAGCGACTACTTTCCCTTGTCCCATGATCGTTGATAACATCTGTTGAACTCTTCGTTGTAAGTCTCTTTCAACATCCTGCTTAATCTTTCTCTGCTCTTCGTATTTTGAAGCTGAAGCTGTAGAGTTTACAGAATTCAAATCGTAATAATTAAAGTATTGATCTGTGATGACGATATTCTCCATAGGAAGGTTACTCACACTCTTTGAAACGAGATGATAGAGTGCTTTCACTTGATCTTCATTTAATTTAGCTCCCGCTGCTAAAGAAAGAACAACAGAAGCTGATGCTTTCTCTTCTTCTTGATTCACCCAGACACTGCTTTCAGGTAAGGTGATCATTACGCTTGCATCTTCAACCCCGTTGATGCTCTTGATTAAACTAGCAATCTCTGTTTGTGTGGCTTCTCTTTCTAACACACCGAATTCTTTATCTGTTATTCCAAAACCTGATTTTTCACCAAAATAGGAGAAATCGATATTTCCGCTTTCAGGCAATCCTTCTGCGGCAAGCTGCACTTGCAGGTTGTTTACCTGTTCTTCAGGAACCAGTATGGTTTTGCCGCCATCTTGGACTTCATTCGCGACACCTTTGCTATTTAAATTCTCTTGTATTTGGCCTGCTTCCTGAGGGGAAAGATTTGAATACAAAGGAACAAGGTTAGGTGATGACATCATGATGGTTACAAAGATGAATGCTGTGATTATGAGAAAGATTCCTCCGAGAATCATTCCCTTTTGTACATTGGAACGAGTTTTAAATCGCTCTGTCGTTTGCTTGATGATGTTTTTCCATTTTTCTTTCATTTTTTCCCCCGATAAACGCAATAAAAATTTTTAACAGCTACCCCCAAAATCGAATGCTAATATCGAAATATGTAATAGAGACTATACTTGCATCCTCATGATTTCTTGGTAGGCCTCAACAACTTTATTACGAATCTCAAGAGTTGTTTGCATCGTCACACTTGCTTTTTCGGCCGTAATCATCACTTGATGGAGGTTATCCATATTTCCATTCATCAAACCTTGAGTAGCCTGATTCGATTGTGCTTGTGTTTCACTCAACGTTTCTAGCGCACCTTTAAGGTAACTTTTAAAATCTTCTTGAGCTTCATATGGTGTCACTTTTGCAACGGAAGTTGGATTACTAATATTCTGAAGTGAACCGATTGATATTTTGTCCATGTTTTCAACACTCCTAACGGCCAATTTCTAATGCTTTTAAATACATTCCTTTTGCTGCGTTCAGTGCTGTAACATTTGCTTCATAAGATCGAGTAGCACTCATTAGATCAACCATCTCTTTTAATGGATCTACATTCGGAAGCTGAACAAATCCTTCTTCGTTTGCATCAGGATGTTCAGGCTGATAAACCGTTTTGAATGGCGTTTCATCTTTCACAATTCCATTTACTTTAACACCAGCCATTTTTCCGTTATTAACGGCCTTATTAAACATATTTTTAAAACTAGATTCACCCGAACCTAAAACGACCATTTTACGTCGATACGGTTCCCACACACCATTCTTATATTCCCCACGTGTCGAATCGACATTTGCCATATTAGAGGAAGCAACATCCATTCTAAGCCGCTGAGCGGTTAAACCGGATGCTGATACATTCATTGCATCAAATACTCCCATATTTATCTCCCACCTTTAACAACCATCTTAATCGAATTAAACTTTCCATTGATTCGCTGTACAAGTGTCTGATAATAAAGCTGATTCTTCGCTAATTCTGCCATCTCTTTATCTACGTCAACATTGTTTCCGTTATGATTCATCACTGTATTTGTTTTTTCTCTTACACTAAAAGAAGAGGATGATTCAGTACCGAATGAAAAATGCCGTTGATCTGTTCGATAGGCTTGCAAGCTTTTTTTGAATTCCTGGTTAAAAACTGTTTCTTTTGCTTTATATCCAGGTGTGTCCACATTAGCTAAGTTATTTGAAATGGTCTTTTGTTTTAATGCTGATCCATCTAATGCCATTTCTAAGTTTTTCATGACTGAGCCAGAGAACAAATTCTTCACTTCCCTCTTTTTTACTATAGAAGTTTCATATTATGTTAAATCTTACCTCACTATCATATTTTAAGTGATATATCCAAAAAGTGTCTATGTATTTTTTCCCAAACTGACTTTTTTCGATAGAAAGGACTATATTTCGACCGTGACTTTATGCCTAATTTGAAAACTAGTAATAAAATCCCTATATTTATACTACTTTTGGTACCTCTATACCACATTCGTACACAATCGACAAATATTTACAATTCCGGCCTTTTTGATGTTTATTATTTACAATAAACAAATATTAATTGTTTTCTTCAACAATTGTTCCGAACGAGTTCACGTATAAAACATCTGGAAAATGTTGATTGAGGGCACGGGAGTCAAATACTCTCTGAATGTACAAATGAACATGAAATTCATAATTCGTAAATATTATTTTTTAAAACAAAAGAACCAGCTCTGATTTACAGAGCTGGTTCTTATTATTGGTTATTATGAAGTTTTAAGCTTTTCAAGTTCAAGCAAGAACTTATCGTTCAACACTTTAATATACGTTCCCTTCATACCTAAAGAACGTGATTCAATTACACCAGCACTCTCTAATTTACGAAGAGCGTTCACGATTACTGATCGAGTAATACCCACTCTGTCTGCAATCTTACTTGCTACAAGCAACCCTTCATTTCCTTCTAATTCTTCGAAGATGTGTTCAATCGCTTCTAGCTCACTATATGATAATGAACTGATCGCCATTTGAACAACCGCTTTGTTACGAGCTTCTTCTTCGATCTCTTCCGCTTTTTCACGAAGGATCTCCATTCCAACAACTGTAGCGCCGTACTCTGCTAGAACGAGATCATCTTCTTCGAAAGATGTGGATAGTCTTGAAAGAATAAGAGTTCCTAGTCTTTCACCACCACCTACGATCGGAACAATCGTCGTTAATCCTGTTGAGAACAAATCTTTGTTTTCTACAGGAAACGCTGTATAATCGCTCTCTATATCAATGTTTGAAAGAGACTCTGTAATGTTGAAAAGATTTTTTGTGTAATCTGTAGGGAATTGACGATCCTCGATCATCTTCTTCATACGCTCGTTTTCAATTTCTTGTTTAAGAGCGAGACCTAGCAGTTTACCTCGACGGCTGACCACAAATATATTTGCTTCGATCACCGTACTAAGTGTTTCAGCCATCTCTTTAAAGTTTACTTGTTTACCACCTGTTTGTTGAAGCATCGAGTTGATACTTCTTGCTTTGTTCAATAAATTCATTGTATTTCTTCCTCCTACTGCATCCTATAATATATATTGGCTCAGATCCTTGTTCTTTGCGATGTTAGCCAGTTTTTCTTCTACATACTCGGGTGTAATGGTAATTTGATCTAAGCTGATATCAGGCGCTTCAAAAGATAGATCTTCTAATAAGCGTTCTAATATGGTATGAAGTCTACGTGCACCAATATTATCGGTGTCTTGATTCACTTCATAGGCAATGCTTGCAATCTTAGCAATAGCATCGTCAGAAAATTCAACATTTATACCTTCCGTACTCAATAGAGCTTTATACTGTTTTATGATCGCATTATCAGGCTCTATTAATATACGTGTAAAATCCTCAACAGACAAGCTATTTAGTTCAACTCTGATCGGAAATCTTCCTTGCAACTCAGGAATGAGATCTGAAGGCTTTGAAATGTGAAAAGCTCCAGCTGCGATAAACAGGATATGATCTGTCTTGATCGAGCCATACTTCGTCATCACTGTAGAACCTTCTACGATCGGAAGGATGTCTCGCTGTACACCTTCACGGCTCACATCAGCAGAGTTTTGGTTCTTTCCTGCAATCTTATCGATCTCATCTATAAATATAATACCTGTTTGTTCGGTCTTGTAAACAGCTTCACTCGTAACATCGTCCATATCGATGAGCTTTGCCGCTTCATCTTGTGTTAACACTTTACGAGCTTCTCGAACTGTAAGTTTCCGTTTTTTCTTTTTCTTCGGCATAAGTCCACCGATCATGTCCTGCATGTTCATTCCCACTTGTTCAAGTCCTGAACCTTGGAACATGTCTAGCATCGAAGGGTTCTGCTCTTCTACTTCTACTGTAACAAGATGATCCTCCATCTCTCCGAGCGCAAGCTTTTGAGCCATTTGGTTGCGTCGCTGTCTAAGATCTGCAGCGTCATCTTGCTGTGGCTTTTGTTCTTGCTCTTGATTACCTCCACCAAAGAACATCTCTAATGGATTTTTAAAACTTGTTTCTGTTTTCTTACCAGGAACTAAAAGCTCTACAAGTCTCTTATTCGCATTTTGTTCAGCTTTGTCTTTTACATCGTTCATCTTAAGCTCTTTAACTAGCCTTACTGAAGTTTCTACTAGATCACGGACCATCGAATCAACGTCACGGCCAACATAACCCACCTCAGTAAATTTAGTTGCTTCAAGTTTAATAAAAGGAGCTTGAGCTAGTTTTGCTAACCTTCTCGCTATCTCTGTCTTCCCTACGCCGGTCGGCCCGATCATCAGAATATTTTTAGGTGAGACTTCATCACGAAGCTTGTCGTCAAGCAAACTTCTTCTATAACGATTACGAAGCGCAACAGCAACAGCTTTCTTCGCATCGTTTTGACCGATAATATACTGGTCTAATTTTTCAACAATCTGCCTTGGAGTTAATTGACTGTTCATTGCAACCGCTCCTTTACTTTTTACAATTCTTCTAAAACAATCTCCGTGTTCGTGTACACACAAATTTCGCCAGCAGTCTTTAAGGCTGCAAGAGCGATTTCTTTTGCAGAAAGTTCAGGTGCATGATTCTTCAGTGCCCGACCAGCGGCAAGAGCATAATTCCCACCTGATCCGATCGCGAGAATCCCATCATCCGGCTCGATTACTTCACCAGTTCCTGAAATCAATAACATATGCTCTTCGTTTATAACGATCAATAGAGCTTCAAGCTTTCTGAGAACTTGATCTGTTCTCCATTCTTTAGCCATCTCTACTGATGCACGCTGCAGGTTTCCACTGTATTCTTCTAATTTGCTCTCAAACTTTTCATAAAGCGTAAATGCGTCTGCAACCGAGCCAGCAAATCCCGCAAGCACTTTTCCTCCGAAGAGCTTTCTTACCTTTCTGGCTGTGTGTTTCATTACAACTGCGTTGCCGAACGTTACCTGACCATCTCCAGTCATAGCGGCCTTGCCGTTATGCTGAATCGCAAAAATTGTAGTAGCATGAAATGTTGACATTGAAAAATCCCTCCCTTTTTGTTTTTATGCTCGAGGATGCGCATTATTATAGATTTTTTTTAAATGGCTTTTTGAAACGTGTGTATAAACTTGTGTAGAGGAAAGGTTCGCATGCCCTAAAAGTTCCTGAACCGCTCTAAGATCTGCGCCTTCATTCAGCATGTGCGTCGCGAACGTATGTCGCAAAACATGCGGGCTGATATGTATGGTAAGGGAGGATTCCTCAATTAGTTTATTTAATATAGTTCTTACGCCTCTAACGGTTAAAGGTTCCCCTTTATAGTTTAAAAATAATGCATCGGACTTTTTCTCCGTTTTTTCTATAAGCAACTTGCGACCGTCCTGTATATACTTTTCAAGCGTTTCTCTCGCAAACGATCCGATTGGAACATATCTTTCTTTTTTACCTTTTCCTTTAACAAGTGCTATTTCTACAGTCAAATCAAGATCTCTCAATTCCATCTTACACAATTCACTGACACGAATACCAGTTCCGTACAATATTTCGAGGATGGCTTGATTTCTCTGTCCCATAGCCGTTGTAACATCAGACACATTAAAAAGCCTCTCCAACTCTTTTTCATAAAGAAATTGAGGAAGCATTCTTGCTTTTTTAGGGAGTGATGCCATAGCGAAAGGATTATGTTCTTCAATGATCTTTTCGCGGTTTAGAAAACGATAAAAGCTTCTCATCGCTGATATCTTTCTTGCTACTGTATTACGAGCATACTTCTTCTCATGAAGGGTCACTAAATATTGCCTGACTAAAACATAAGAAACAGCAGCGAATCCTTCGATTGCTTGCTGTTTCAAAAAAGAAGTAAAATCATTAATGTCTTTTTCATAGTGTTCAATCGTATAAGGTGAACAGTTCTTCTCGATCATTAAATAATTCAAGAAATCCACCACGTGTTGGCGTTCTGATACCATTTCATACACCTCACAAAGCCCCTAAATCGTAACACAATTTAGGGGCTAAATCAATACATGTTCACAAATTTGTTATAAAATTCTGAATTGTTTCCAATGCTCTATCAGCTAGAGCTGTATTACGCTCTTGTTTGTTTTTGATTCTCTTTTCAAGTGGTGGAAGAAGACCAAAGTTAGCATTCATCGGCTGAAAATTATCAGGATTAGCAGTCGTAATATAATATGCCATGCTTCCGATCGCTGTTTCTTTCGGGAAGACAGCTAGTTCTTCACCTTTGATTAACTTTGCAGCATTAATTCCTGCGATCAAACCTGAAGCGGCACTTTCAACATACCCTTCAACACCAGTCATCTGACCTGCAAAGAAAAGGTCTTTTCTAGCTTTTAACTGATACGTCTCTTCTAAGAGGCGTGGAGAGTTCAAGAACGTGTTGCGATGCATTACGCCGTAACGTACTACTTCAGCGTTCTCTAAGCCTGGAATCAGTCTTAAAAGCTCTTTTTGAGGCCCCCATTTAAGGTGTGTTTGGAAACCTACAATATTATATAGCGTTCCTGCACTGTTATCTTGTCTTAATTGAACTACCGCATAAGGAATCTTGCCTGTTTTCGGATCTTCGAGACCAACAGGTTTCATCGGTCCGAACAATAGCGTTTTCTTTCCTCTTTTAGCCATAACTTCAACGGGCATACACCCTTCAAAAAAGATCTCTTTTTCAAATTCTTTTAGAGGCACTGTTTCAGAAGTGATTAACGCTTCATAAAAACGGTCAAACTCTTCTTCTGTCATCGGACAGTTTAGATAGGCTGCTTCGCCTTTGTCATAACGAGACTTTAAATACACCTTGTCCATGTCGATGCTGTCCACTTCAATGATCGGTGCAGCCGCATCATAAAAATAAAGATACTCTTCTCCCGTTAATGAGTTCAACGATTTTGACAAGTTATCAGAAGTTAGAGGTCCTGTTGCAATAATAGTCGGACCTTCAGGGATCTCAGTTACTTCTTCCGTGATCACCTCAACATTAGGATGATTCTTAACTCGCTCTGTCACAAGACTAGCAAATTCGTGACGGTCGACCGCCAGAGCTCCACCAGCCGGTACAGCACAATCATCTGCTGATGAAATAATAACAGAGTTTAACTTTCTCATCTCTTCTTTTAATACACCGACAGCGTTCGTTAGTGTATTGGCACGAAGTGAGTTCGAACATACTAGTTCTGCAAACTTCTCTGTGTGATGAGCCGGTGTTTGTCTAACCGGTCTCATCTCGTATAATTTTACTTGAATTCCTCGGCTAGCGATCTGCCAAGCTGCTTCACTACCAGCAAGGCCTGCTCCGATTACGTTAACATGTTGATTCATGAAGATAAACTCCTTACTTTGCTTCCTCTTCAGCATAATCGCAAGATACACATTGCACGACTTTGCCTTTTTTCGTTTTCTTTTCTACTAACATACTATTACACTTCGGACACGTTCTGGCAATAGGTTTATCCCAAGATACGAATTCACATTCTGGATAACGGTTACATCCATAGAAAAGTCTTTTTTTCTTGCTCTTTCGTTCTACGATTGTTCCTTCAAGACAAGTTGGGCATGTAACACCGATTTCTTTCACGATCGGTTTCGTGTTTCTGCAATCTGGGAAGTTTGAACAAGCCATAAACTTTCCAAAACGGCCCATCTTATAGACCATCTCATGTCCGCATTTCTCACAATCTTCACCGGCTGGCTCATCTTTAATCTCTACTTTTTGCATTTCTTCTTCTGCAATCTTCAGTTTCTTTTCAAAACCTTTGTAGAAGTCATCGATTATTCTGATCCAGTTTTCTTTCCCGTCTTCTACTTCGTCAAGATCACTTTCCATCTTGGCAGTAAATTCAACGTTGAAAACTTCTGGAAAAAACTCTAGTGTCATCTCTAACACAAGCTCACCAAGTTCAGTTGGAACAAATTTCTTTTCGTCTAGAGCTACATACCCACGTTTTTGAATCGTATCAAGCGTTGGTGCGTATGTTGATGGTCTGCCTATACCCAGTTCTTCCATCGTACGAACAAGTCTTGCTTCCGTATAACGCGGAGGTGGCTGTGTAAAATGCTGTGTTGGTTCAAGGTCTTTCTTTTCTACTTTCATGCCTTCTTGAACATCTGGAAGAATACGATCTTCTTCTTTTTTTCCATCATCATTGCCTTCAACATAGACTTTCATGAATCCAGGAAACTTAACTTTAGATCCAGTCGCACGGAAGTTAATTCCGTTGTTCTCTAGATCCACTGTCATCGTATCAAGAACGGCTGATGCCATTTGGCTCGCTAAGAATCGCTCAAAGATCAGCTTATATAATCTGAGTTGATCTCTTGAAAGATAATTCTTTAGATCACGGGGATGATACATGACAGAAGTTGGACGGATCGCTTCATGGGCATCCTGAGCGTTCTTTCCGGATTTCTTCTCTACTCGTGATTTGTTGACGAACTGCTCTCCATATTCTTTTTCGATGAATTCAGCAGCTTCTGTCTTAGCTGTATCTGAAATACGTGTCGAATCTGTACGCATATAGGTGATCAGACCGACCGTACCCTCTTTTCCAAGATCGATTCCTTCATATAATTGCTGTGCAAGCATCATCGTCTTTTTAGCTCGGAAATTTAGTTTTCTAGCCGCTTCTTGTTGAAGTGAAGAAGTGATGAAAGGTGGCGAAGGATTTCGGCGTCTTTCTTTTTTCTGAACAGAATCGATCTTAAATTGTTTCCCCTTTATCGTCTTTAAAATCTCTTTTACTTCTTCTTCGTTGGAAAGTTCTTTTTTTTTGCCGCCCGTTCCGTAGAACTGAGCTTCAAAGTCCTCTCCAGCAGCACTAAAGATTCCTTTGATCTTCCAATACTCTTCTGGCTGGAAAGCTTCTATTTCTTTTTCACGTTCAACGATCAATCTGACAGCAACCGTTTGTACACGGCCAGCGCTCAATCCCTTTTTGATCTTCTTCCATAATAACGGACTGACTTTATAACCTACTAGTCTGTCAAGCACCCTTCTTGCTTGCTGTGCATCGACTAAGTCCATATTGATCTTTCTTGGTCGTTTAAATGAATCTTTTATCGCATTTTTGGTAATCTCATTAAACACAACTCTACAATCAGAATCTAAATCCATGTCTAAACTGTGAGCAAGATGCCATGCAATTGCTTCACCTTCGCGATCCGGGTCAGCTGCGAGAAAAATACGTTTTGCTTTTTTCGCTGCAGTTTTCAAGTCTTTTAAAATTGGCCCTTTGCCTCGAATCGTGATGTATTTCGGTTCATAGTTTGCATCTACATCGACCCCAGTCTGACTTCTGGGAAGATCACGAACATGTCCCATAGATGCTTTAACGTCATATTTACTCCCTAGGTACTTTTTTATTGTCTTTGCTTTTGCGGGAGACTCAACAATGACTAAATATTTTTCCATTTACAGTTTATCCCCCTTTAAGGGTTTAGTGAAATCTTCCCTATTATTAAATAATGTATCTGCATTTGTCAAACTGTTTCCTCATTAAAATGAAAACGGTTAGAAACTTTCATTCTGTATATCTTCTGCACTCATGACTAATTTTGCTCCATTTTGGATCAAAAAATTGGTCCCGTTCGCGCACTCTTCTAAAATGGATCCTGGTATCGCAAATACATCTCTTCCTTGTTCGAGTGCTTGATCAGCTGTAATTAAAGAACCACTTTTAGTTCGTGCTTCAGCAACAAGCGTTGCACGGCTAAGACCGCTTATTATACGGTTACGAAGCGGAAAATGCCAGCGTTTTGGTGTAACCTGAGGGGAAAACTCAGATATAACAATGCCATGTTCACTAATTTTTTTCGCTAGTTCTCTGTTTTCTCTCGGATAGATCTGTAATAAGCCTGAGCCTAAAACAGCTGCAGTCAGAGCGTTGTTCTGAACACTTAACTCATGAGCAAACGTATCGATCCCTTTAGCTAATCCGCTTATCACGATCCAGTTATCATCAATTAATGGCTCAAGCACTTTCTGCAAAGCTTGTTTTCCTTGTTTACTAGGATTACGAGTACCGACCACACTAATCATTTTATCCCGATTTAGAACAGTCCAATCGCCTTTTCCGTAAAGAACCCATGGGGGATCATAAATACTTTTTAAAAGCGGCGGGTAATTTTTATCAAAAATTGTTACTGCTGAAATAGAATGTCTCATAAGATTCTTCATTATGTATGTACTATTATATTGTTTCATGTGTTGATAGAGACGCTTTGCCGTTTGTTCACTCAGTCCAAACGACATTCTCAACATGCGAATATCCATGGTAAAAACAGATTTTAGTTCAGGATCAGCGGCGACTATTGATTTTAGATGGTTCCAAGTGAGTCCTTCGCAATGATGAAGAAAAATTAAGCGTTCTTTATCCAAACTACATTCCTCCTCATGAAACAAATCAATGTAAACAAAAAGCTCCCGATCTGGGAGCTTTTCACGTTGTAATCGTTATTACGCTTTTGCTTTATTTGTTACACAGCGATCATATAAATCGTTTTCTTTCAAAGCTTCAACTAAAGTTTCACCCATAACTGAAGGCGTTGCTGCAACTTTAATTCCACAAGCTTTCATCGTTTTGATCTTCTCATCTGCTGTACCTTTACCACCAGAGATGATCGCACCAGCATGCCCCATACGTTTTCCTGGAGGTGCAGTTTGTCCACCGATGAATCCTACTACAGGTTTCGTCATGTTCGCTTTAACCCATTCAGCGGCTTCTTCTTCAGCCGTTCCACCGATCTCACCGATCATGATTACTGCATATGTGTCCTCATCTTCGTTAAATGCCTTTAGGACGTCGATAAAGTCAGTTCCGTTGACTGGGTCTCCACCGATACCTACTGCTGTAGATTGACCGATTCCACGCTCTGTCAGCTGGTGAACAGCTTCATACGTTAATGTACCAGAACGAGATACAACCCCAACATGCCCTTTTGTATGAATATATCCAGGCATGATACCGATCTTACATTCTTCAGGAGTGATTACACCTGGGCAGTTCGGACCAACTAGACGAGTCTTCTTGCCTTCCATATAACGTTTAACTTTTACCATGTCCATTACAGGAATACCTTCAGTAATACAGATCGCTAGATCAAGTTCAGCGTCAACAGCCTCGATGATCGCTTCTGCAGCAAATGCAGGAGGAACATAGATAACAGAAGCGTTAGCTCCAGTTTCTTTAACTGCATCCACAACGGTGTTAAAAACAGGAAGACCTTCAACTTCTGTTCCACCTTTACCTGGTGTAACACCGCCTACAATTTTCGTACCATATTCAAGCATTTGTTTTGTATGAAAAAGACCAACAGAACCTGTAATACCTTGAACGATAACTTTTGTATCTTTATTAATAAAAATGCTCATGCATCCATCCATCCTTCCTACGATGTTTTCTCTATTACTTAACTAAAGCTACGATCTTCTCTGCACCATCAGCCATAGAATCAGCAGCTGTAATGTTTAGACCAGATTCTTTAAGAATCTTTTTACCAAGATCAACGTTCGTACCTTCTAAGCGCACAACAAGAGGTAACTCAAGACCAACTTGTTTCGTTGCTTCAACAACACCGTTCGCGATGATATCACATTTCATAATTCCACCGAAGATGTTAACGAAGATTCCTTTAACATTTTGGTCAGAAAGAATGATCTTGAATGCTTCTGTTACCTTCTCAGTAGTTGCGCCGCCCCCAACGTCAAGGAAGTTAGCCGGGTCTCCGCCGTAATGTTTAATGATGTCCATCGTTGCCATAGCAAGTCCAGCACCATTAACCATGCAGCCAATATTTCCATCTAGAGAAATGTAGCTAAGATCATATTTTGAAGCTTCGATTTCTTTTGCATCTTCTTCTTCAAGATCTCTGTATTCTAAGATGTCTTTGTGACGGTATAAAGCATTAGAATCAAAGTTCATCTTTGCATCAAGTGCCATAACATTTCCGTCACCTGTTACAACTAATGGATTGATTTCAGCGATTGAACAGTCTTTTTCAACAAAAGCTGTATAAAGACCCATCATGAATTTCACTGCTTTTCCTACTAATTCAGTAGGGATGTTGATGTTATAAGCAAGTCTTCTTGCTTGGAATGCTTGAAGGCCGATCGCTGGATCGATTACTTCTTTGAAGATTTTTTCAGGTGTCTTTTCAGCCACTTCTTCAATTTCAGTTCCGCCTTCTTCAGATCCCATCATAACAACACTAGAAGTTGCACGATCTAATACAAGACCGATATAGTATTCTTTCTTAATATCACAGCCCTCTTCGATAAGTAAGCGCTTAACTTCTTTACCTTCTGGACCTGTTTGATGAGTTACAAGAACTTTTCCTAAGATTTCATTTGCGTATGTACGCACTTCATCAATATTTTTAGCGACTTTAACGCCACCTGCTTTACCGCGGCCACCTGCGTGGATCTGTGCTTTAACAACAGATACAGTGCTCCCCAGCTCATTAGCAGCTTCTACTGCTTCTTCAACGGTAAATGCTACTTTCCCGTTTGGAACAGCCACACCATATTTTCTAAGTATCTCTTTACCTTGGTATTCGTGGATATTCATTTACTCTCCATCCTCCTATCATGGTGAAAACTTAAAGTACCGTTATCATTGTATAAGACCTAGTCTATTATGTCTACTATTCTTCAGAAAATTGCAAGCGCATACAGCTTTTTAACCAAAATAAAAAACCAAAATCATTTTAAAATGACTTTGGTTTCAACGCTTTTTCGTTCTCTTTAAGAACGAAAAGACCTTCTTATTTCATTTGTTTTTTTCGTTTTTCTGTTTTTTGATAATTTTAGGTGTTATCGCTTCAGATTCGGCTGCTGAACGGTACATGCCAAACTCTTCAGCCATCTCTTCTTTAAACTGGTTCACTAGTTGCTCGGATTGTTGTACAACTAATTTATTTTTAGGCATTAAAACACACTCCTTTTAAGATAGGAATGCCCCGTTTCAATGACATTTATGTAGTTTTTCCCGCTTCTTTATCCAGGTGATAGATAAAAGCGAAAAGTTCAGCTACCACTTCATATAATTCTTCAGGAATACTCTCTTCGATCTCTAGCTTCGATAATAAATGGACTAATGAGGGATCTTCCTGTATCGGAATGTTATGATTTTCTGCCGATTTAAGAATACGCTCTGCTGTTTCCCCTTTCCCCTTTGCAATCACAACCGGCGAGGTCGATTCGAGGGGATTGTACTTTAAAGCCACAGCTTCTTTTTTACGATCACTCATACTCTTAGATCCAATCCTTTATATGAGATAGATGTCTCGTTATTTTTAATCTTTTCGTTTTGAGAACTGAATGTAACGGAAGATAGCGTATAATTCATGTTCTTCATGCTTGCCTTTAACGTATTCAACAACGGTTCTGAAAATTTTTCGATGGATGATGGATGCGAATGGAAAACTTTTAATGAAACGATCCTGTTCTGAATCTGCACATCTAAAGCTATATCTTTTAGATGCTTCATCTCTAACCAAAATAGCATCCTGCAATGATCTGGATCGAGCCCTTTCCCATCTTGCTTTTTACTTTCCCAACGAACAGTCATCTCTTTCGGATTTTCTGATTGGCTAAACGGTATATGAAGAACAAATTGCTGCATATTCTCGTTACTCTGTAAGTTTTGTAACTGCTGACCAGTTAGTTTACTCAACGCTTGTTCTGTTTTTTGTTGGATGATCTCAGGCAGCTCTAGACGGTCAGCGTTCTGTTGCAGGTATAGTAGTTGTGATTTTAACGTTTCTGTTTGTTTAAGTTGCACCGGATCTAAAATAATGTTTTTTTCATGCAATAGACCGGATTTCACTAGCCACTTTTTTGCAGCTGTTATAAATTCTTGTGATGGGTTCAGATTTGTTTCTTTAGAAACCTTCATTCCATCGTCTTTTAAAAAGCCTGATATGTTTTCTTGACCATCCTTTATACCCAATTGAACCTTTATTGGATCTGGAAGTTTCCCATTCGATGGCATAACTATTTCTGGTGTGTTCTTCAAATCCATACTTCGCACTCTATCTAGAATTGGAGCCTGTTCCTTACTTCCCTCGTTACCTTTAAATACATAGAGATCTTTTATTAGCTCTACTGTTTTCGAAACAGCTTTATCTTTATGAATAAAGGGTAAGAGAGACTCATAGAGCTGTTTGAATTCATCACTTGAACCTGTACTGCTTTTTAGACTAAAAGTCACTGCTTGGATGATTTCTTGCTTTGGAGGCAGTTGAAGCTCCATCATTCGCTGAACAACTGCTTTTTTTTCATGAAAAGGCAACGCGTTCGTATGTTTTAAAATCTCTGAAATGACTTTAATGTTCTCTTTTAATAAAGGTAACTTTTCTATAACAGCAAAATCAATTGCTTTTTTGTTTAGATCAGATGCTGGAAGGCTCCATCTCGATAAGATCTGTTCTGAAGTAGACTTAACGGGATCTAAGTCCATCTTTTTTAAATAGATCGCACCGTTCTTCTCAGACACTTCGAATAGATAGTTTTCCCCTTTGATTAAAGGCGCTTCTAATTTCGCATGAAGTGTTGAACCGTTATATTGAACCTTCGCTGTTTGATCAGGAAAAATTTCTAAAATTCTTGCAGATATGAACTGATTAAGCTTTATTAGTAAAGGTTCATCCAATGGTCTAGACGGGTTTAACGGTTTACCATTAATCTGATTGATTTGTAACAGGTTAATCACTTCCTGTAAGTTTAATAAGTTCTCCTACCGGACTAAATGATCGACGATGAATGTCTGTTGGGCCGAACTGCTGAAGTGCGTGTAGATGTTCCTTCGTTCCATAACCCATATTTGAATTCAGTCCATATTGAGGATATTTTTCATGTAGCTCCTGCATATATCGATCTCTTGTAACCTTTGCAACGATCGATGCAGCTGCGATAGAAATACTCTTCTCATCACCTTTTATTATTTTTAATTGATCAATCGCTAAAGGAACTTCCATAGCATCAATTAAAAGCTGATCTGGAGTAACATTCAGCGAGCACACCGCTTCTGTCATCGCTAACTTAGATGCTTGATAGATGTTGATCGTGTCGATCTGATCTGGTTGCACTAAATGGACACTGTAGGAAATCGCATCCTTCAAAATGATCTCATAAAGGGCATCTCTTTTTTTCTCAGATAACTTTTTAGAATCATTGACCCCAGGTAACATATACCCTAGAGGTAAAATAACGGCAGCAGCAACGACAGGACCAGCTAACGGTCCACGGCCAACTTCATCTACACCCGCGATCAAAGTTTTACCCTGTCTTTGGCATTGCTCTTCGTAAGTATGCATTAACTTCAGTCTCGTTCTCTCAGCTTCTTCTCGCTGTAAGCGTTTGGAGAAGGTTTGGAATAACTTTTTTGCACCTAATCTTTCATCTTCAGAGAGGATTTTCAGTAGAGATACTAATTCAGTATCTTCACAAGCTTTTAATTTTTGTTCCCATTCTTTTATCGACAGTTTCATATTTATCACGCTCTTTATGTATGTATTATCGGTTTTATATAAGTACTTTTTAGAAGCTATTTCATAATAGATTGTAACTTTTGCTTATTCTTTATGAGCATCGTTGACAAGTTGATTGGAGTGTAAGGTGCGAGACTCCTGGGGGATCAGCGGGACAGGTGAGACACCTAAGGGCGCAAAGCGGCGAGGTGGCTCACCGCACGCCCCCCGGAAAGCGAGCAACCTGAAACGGAGATCAACCACTTCCAAAGAGCAACTTTGTCTTCAGAAAGACTTTTAGAAAGCCCGGAAATTTTAAAAACAGGCACTTTCATCAGCGCCTGTTCGGTTTTCACTATTTAATTTCAAACTCATTTGGGCGCTCATAAGACAAGCGTCCTAGCTTTTCTGCTCGAAGGTCTCGCAACACAATCTCAGCAGTCTTTTCAAGATCTACTTCTCCGCCACTCATCATACACCCACGTTTCTTTCCGATCTCTTCGAAAAGGGGCAGCGAGTCATCTGGAATCTCAGACAGCTTGTATCGTTCCACTAAACGCTCTTCGTAGTGCTCTTTTAAATATTTAATCGCATATAAGACGACTTCTGTAAAATCAAAGAGTGTTTCTTTAATCGCTCCAGTAACTGCTAATTTCAAACCGATTGACTGGTCTTCAAATTTTGGCCACAGAATCCCTGGAGTATCTAATAATTCTAATGTCTTACCTGCTTTGATCCATTGCTGCTTTTTCGTTACACCAGGCTTATCCCCTGTTACAGCAATGTTTTTGCCAGCCATACGGTTGATGATCGTTGACTTACCAACGTTAGGTATACCAACAATCAATGCTCGAACCGCACGTGGTTTAACGATTCCTTTTGCTCTCATCTTATCGAACTTTTCTTTTACTAGCTCATGAGCAAGCGGTTCAATTTTTTTAATCCCTTTACCATCTTGCGAATTTATAGCAAGAGATGGGATTCCTTTTTCAGAAAAATAACTTTCCCACATCGATGTTACTTTTGGATCTGCCAGATCAGCTTTGTTCAAAAGCACAATACGAGGTTTCTGATCCAGAATTTCATCGATCATAGGATTTCTTGAGGCTAGTGGAATTCTAGCATCTACTAACTCAAAAACGACATCGATCATCTTGAGTTTTTCAGTTATTTCCCGGCGCGCTTTGGCCATATGTCCAGGAAACCATTGAATGGTCATGTTTTCTTCACCCTACTTTACAAATCCAATATCCTTTAACGGCCAGAAACGGAAAGATGCTTTACCCAAAATCGTATCGTCATCAACAGTTCCAATATTTCGGCTGTCCTGAGAATTTCTTCGGTTATCACCTAATACAAATAGCTGACCTTGAGGAACCTTTTGCTTACCCGTTACTTCAAGCAACTTAAAATCATAAGTGAAGTTTCCGTCTTTTGTTTTCTTTTTATACGCTTCTAAATATTCTTCTTTTACCTGCTTACCATTCACATATAAAGTATCGTCTTTATATTCGATCGTATCTCCAGGTAAACCGATTACTCTTTTTATGTAATCTTTTTCTTCGGTTGCATGGAAGACAACAATATCGAATCTTTTGGGATCGCCAATCACATATGAAAACTTGTTCACGATCAGTCGATCTCCATTGTGCAGAGTTGGCATCATAGATTGTCCATCAACCACTACAGGTGCGAAAAGAAAAAATCTGATGATTCCTGCTAATAATAAGGCTGCCGCTAATGCTTTAATCCATTCCCACGTTTCGTTTTTTGTACGTGCCATTCTTAATCCTCACCATCTCTTAGAAATTCCTTACTTATAATATGGAAAAAGGAGCTTGAATAAGTCAAGCTCCTTTCGAGAATTATTAGCGAATTTCTTTAATACGAGCTGCTTTACCACGAAGTGCACGTAGGTAGTATAGCTTCGCACGACGAACTTTACCACGACGAACTACTTCAAGGTTCGCGATCTTCGGTGAATGTAATGGGAACGCACGCTCCACTCCAACACCATAAGAAATTTTACGAACAGTAAACGTTTCAGAAATTCCTGATCCACGCTTCTTGATAACTACACCTTCAAAAAGCTGGATACGCTCACGAGTACCCTCGATTACTTTCACGTGAACACGAACAGTGTCACCTGAACGGAATTTTGGTAAATCTTTTAATTGATCTTTCGCTAGATCTGCAATAAGCTGTTGCATAGTTTATTGCCTCCCTTCCCATGGATGTTCTTGCTAAATGATAGAGCAGCGGAACACCGGATTAAACGGGCATAAGCCACAAACAATATAATACCATACAATTCAAACAGTGTTCAAGTTGTTTTATGATCTTTTATCTCATTTAGCCAAGTTTCTTCTTCTTTTGATAAATTAATTTTTTCTAATAGATCTGGGCGGCGTTCATATGTTCTTTTTAAAGACTCTTTTTTACGCCAAATCTCAATATTCTTATGGTTGCCTGACATGAGAACATCAGGCACTTTCATACCTCGAAAATCGGCAGGTCTCGTATATTGCGGATGTTCTAACAAGCCTGTGCTAAATGAGTCCTCTTGGTGAGATTCTTCTTTACCAAGAACATTAGGAAGCAGTCTCCCAACTGCATCTATGACTACCATAGCCCCAAGCTCCCCACCCGTTAGCACATAGTCACCGATTGAGATCTCATCTGTCACAAGGTGTTTCCTAACGCGTTCATCATAACCCTCATAGTGACCACACAAGAAAATAAGATGCTCTTCTTCTGCCAACTCTTCCGCCTTGCTCTGAGTAAACGTTTCTCCTTGAGGACATAGAAGGATGATCCTCGGCTTTACAGCTGCCTCTTTCGTTAGATGATCAACCGCATCGAACAAAGGCTGAGGAGTAAGGACCATGCCTGCTCCTCCTCCGTATGGGTAATCATCCACATTCCGATGCTTGTTGGTTGAAAACTCACGAAAATCAACTACTCGAAGTTCTAGAGCATTCTTTTCCTGGGCCTTTTTTAGAATCGATTGACTAAATACGCCGGAAAACATTTCTGGAAAAAGGCTTAAGACATCTACTTTCATTAGAATAGTCCTTCTAAAGGTTCAATAACAATCCTTGCTTCTTTCACATCCACTGATTTCACAACAGAAGGAATGTAAGGGATAAGAATGTCGGAACCAAATCCTTTTCTTTTTACTACCCAAACATCGTTTGCTCCAGGAGACAGTATTTCTTTTACTTTTCCTAGTTCTTCACCTTCAACTGTGAAAACCGAGCAACCAATAATATCATGATAGAAAAACTCTCCTTCATCTAACGAAACAGACTGGTCCTTTGGCACTCTGAGAAGATTCCCTTTAAATCGTTCAACATCATTGATGTTATGCAGATTTTCAAATGTTAAAAGATCAAATTGCTTATGCTTTCTATGCGTTTCAATCTTAACAGGTATATGTTCTGATCCCATATCCACATATAAGGTGTTACCGATCTTATAGCGCTCCTCAGGAAAGTCTGTTCTTGAGATCACTCTGACTTCTCCTCTAATTCCGTGTGTATTTACTATCTTACCTACGTTCAGCCATTCATTTTCCATATTGATACACTACCTCCGTACAAATTAATCAGTTACTTATAATCTAAATTTTAGCATAAAACTCGATATGTATACTTTTAAAATAAAGTCTTATTTTAAAGACTTGTTCAGAGCGTGGACTAAAATTCACAATCTCTAAAGTACGCTGGACGAAAGCATAAATATTACTTAAAGAGGGACCCTCCGAAAAACTCAGCATTTTTTTGAACTTTCCTATTGAATTGCTTTTTAGATTTTCTCCAACGTTCAGTTGATTGGAGTGCAAGGTGCGAGACTCCTGCGGGACTGGCGGTCAGGTGAGACCCTTAAGGGCGCAAAGCGGCAAGGGGCTCACCGCCTGCCCCGCGGAAAGCGAGCACCTGGAACGGAAATCAACTACTTGCAAGTCATTAAAAACTTACTAAAAAAGCCTTTGAATAAAAGAAAAAAGGAAGAGGTTTCCCTCATCCTTTTTTAGACGATTTCGATTGAAATCCTTTTATTTTGATTCGTACCTGCTGCATTCACAACCGTACGAATCGCTTTAGCCACTCTTCCTTGTTTACCGATAACTTTTCCCATATCCGTCTGGTTAACAGTTAGTTGATAAACAAGTCGGTGTCCTTCTTGTACCTCTTTGACGCTAACTTCATCTGGGTGATCAACTAGAGCTTTCACAATTGATTCGATCAACTCTGTCATATCTGTTCCCCTTCGTCAAAATTATTTTTGGTTTTTCGCGTTATGGAACTTCTCCATAAGACCAGCTTTTGAGAATAGGTTACGAACTGTGTCAGATGGTTTAGCACCGTTAGTCATCCACTCAAGAGCTTTTTCTTCGTTGATTTTAACTTCAGCTGGGTTAGCAACTGGGTTATACGTTCCGATCTCTTCGATGAAACGTCCATCACGAGGAGAACGAGAATCTGCTACTACTACACGATAAAAAGGAGCTTTCTTAGCACCCATACGCTTTAAACGAATTTTTACTGCCATTATAACTTGCACCTCCGAAAATAGTTCACACAAAATAATATAATAGTATAAATTGACAGGTTTGTAAACCTGAAAATTCAGTTTACATAAAAGGGAATTTAAATCCACCTTTTTTCTTTTTGCCATTCATCATTCCAGACATTTGTTTCATCATTTTCTTCATGTCCTCGAATTGTTTGATGAGGCGATTTACTTCTTGTACCGTTCTTCCGCTTCCTTTAGCGATGCGGCGTTTACGGCTGGCATTGATAATCTCAGGCTGTTCTCTTTCATGAAGAGTCATCGAACGGATAATGGCTTCAACGTGTCCGATCTGTTTTTCATCGATCTGTACGTTTTTGAGGCCTTTCATCTTATTCGCACCTGGAAGCATGCCAAGTATTTCATCAAGCGGTCCAAGATTTCTCACTTGTCCCATCTGATCAAGAAAATCATCGAACGTGAACGACATATCACGCATCTTCTTCTGAAGATCACGCGCTTTCTCTTCATCTACTGAGGTTTGTGCCTTTTCGATAAGCGTAAGCATGTCACCCATTCCTAAGATTCTGGAAGCCATACGATCAGGATGGAAAGGCTCTAAAGCATCCATCTTTTCACCTAGACCTACAAATTTAATAGGAAGGCCTGTAACAGCTTTAATCGAGAGTGCAGCACCACCACGTGTATCACCATCAAGTTTGGTTAATACAACACCTGTGATTCCTAACGCTTCGTTAAAGCTTTCTGCTACATTCACAGCATCTTGACCAGTCATCGCATCTACAACTAAGAAGATCTCATCAGGTTTTGAAATCTCTTTAACCTGCTTCAACTCATCCATCAGCGTTTCATCAATGTGCAAACGCCCAGCTGTATCAATAATAACATAATCATGATGATCTTCTTTTGCTTTTGCGATGGCTGTTTCAGCAATTTTGACAGGACTTACTTGATCACCCATCTGAAACACAGGAATGTCTAACTGCTTCCCTACGGTTTCTAATTGCTTGATCGCAGCAGGACGGTAGATGTCAGCTGCAGCCAGTAGCGGTTTGCGATTTTGCTTTTTACGTAAATGATTTGCAAGCTTTCCTGTTGTCGTTGTTTTACCAGCACCTTGTAATCCAACCATCATAATAACGGTTGGCGGTCGGTTGGAAACAGCAATCTTGCTTTGTTCCCCACCCATTAAGGTTGTCAGTTCATCGTTAACAACTTTAACTACTTGCTGACCTGGTGTCAGACTCTTTAATACTTCCTGACCAACAGCACGTTCAGATACTTTTTTCACAAAATCTTTTACTACTTTAAAGTTAACATCCGCCTCAAGAAGAGCAAGGCGTACTTCCCTCATCATTTCCTTTACATCCGCTTCATTTACTTTCCCTTTTCCACGGATTTTTTGTAAAGTGTTCTGAAGACGGTCGGCTAAACCCTCAAATGCCATCTCACTGAACGCCTCCTATTCCATATTTTCAAGGCGATCGATAATTGCAATTACGTTATCAGGTTCAGAATTCAGAAGCTCTCTTAAAGATGACAGCAACTGTTCACGTTCCTGAAACTTTGCAAAAAGCCCTAACTTATCTTCATATTCTTCTAGCATCGCCTCTGTCCGTTTAATATTATCATAAACGGCCTGGCGGCTGACATTATATTGTTCAGCAATTTCACCGAGAGAATAATCGTCCAAATAGTACAAACCCATATAATTCTTCTGTTTAGGGGTTAATAATGCTTGGTAAAAATCAAATAGATAATTAATTCTCATTGTTTTATCTAGCATTCTTCCACAACCCTTGTTAAGTGAAATGCCTTTACTTGAATACTATACAACCCATGGTTTTAGATGTCAAGTTTTTTTCTTAACACTGTTGTTGTTAAAGGTGGCCTGGAAATAAGAGGTTCCTATCGTTTTTTAAGCGCGTTCTAACTGATAATGTGAATCAGTGAGTCTGCGAGTGTACTGTGTCCGTGGGAGACAATAAAAATTGATACCCTACTGGGTATTTAGATCGTATTTATAAGGATTTATCCACATAAAAAAGGCTTCAATCCAAAAATTTTGGTTATTTATCCTCGAGTTTTTGACTCGAATCCAAAAATTATGTTCATTTATCCGCGAGTTTACAATCCTCGATAATTCTCGATGTTCAGATACCCCCTGCTAAATCAAAAAACCATCTAGCTCCCAAGTAAAGAGAGCTAAATGGCTTTAATAATAAATTACAGATTTACTCTGCACCTTCTTCTTCTGTTCCTGCAAACAGACCATATACAAACTGATCAGCATCAAACTCCTGCAGATCATCAATTTTCTCACCGAGTCCTACAAATTTCACTGGAATATCTAGTTCATGACGGATTGCTAAAACGATTCCGCCTTTTGCCGTTCCATCGAGCTTTGTTAGAACTAAACCTGTTACATCTGTTGATTGTCCGAATGTTTTTGCCTGATTCATAGCGTTCTGCCCTGTTGTAGCATCTACAACAAGAAGAACTTCATGTGGAGCACCTGGAATTTCACGTTCAATGACACGTTTCACTTTTGAAAGCTCGTTCATCAGATTCACTTTATTCTGAAGTCTTCCAGCTGTATCACAAAGTAATACATCCGCTTTGCGAGACTTAGCAGCTTGGATGCTGTCATAAATAACAGCTGCTGGGTCCGCTCCTTCATGATGCTTGATCACATCAACACCAGCACGTTCTCCCCATACCTCTAGCTGATCGATCGCGCCTGCACGGAAAGTATCTCCAGCAGCCAAGATTACTTTCTTTCCATCATTCTTTAACTGATGTGCGAGTTTTCCAATCGTTGTTGTTTTTCCTACACCGTTCACACCTACGAACAGAATAACCGTCATTCCATCGGTCTGTAGGTTCAGCTTATTATCGCTTTCTTCTTTTTGAAGCATTTCAGCTAACTTCTCAGTGATGGCGGATCGAAGCTCCATTGGATTTTGAATGTTCTTCGTACGAGCAACATCTTTTAGTTGATCAATAATATCAAGAACGGTATGGACCCCAACATCTGCTCCGATCAAGATCTCTTCTAGCTCTTCAAAGAATTCTTCATCTACTTTTCTAAATCGCTTTAGAAGGTCGTTCACTTTAAATGAAAAAGAGTTCCTCGTTTTTTCAAGTCCACTCTTAAACTTTTCTGATGATTCCTCTGATTGCTGTGTTGAGAATTTTTCTTTTAATCGTTTTAAAAAACTCACTATCCATTTCCTCCCTATGATGTTACAAGTTCTTTTGTTTCTTCAAGCCTCACAGAAACAAGCTTCGACACACCAGATTCCTGCATGGTCACCCCATAAAGGACATCTGCTTCTTCCATCGTCCCTTTACGATGTGTTACTACAATAAATTGAGTTTCTTTGCTGAATGCTCGTAAAAATTTTGCGAATCGGTTTACGTTCGCATCATCAAGTGCCGCTTCAACTTCATCTAGTATACAGAATGGAACAGGTCTAACCTTCAAGATTGCAAATAATAAAGCTATAGCAGTTAAAGCTCGTTCTCCACCAGATAATAGGCCAAGTTGTTGCAGCTTCTTGCCTGGTGGCTGCGCCATAATATCTACACCAGTTAAAAGCATATCATCAGGCTGCGTTAAAACGAGATCTGCTCGACCACCACCAAATAACTCTTTAAAAATAACACCGAAGTGTGAGCGAATGGCAGTAAACGTTTCTTCAAATCGATTCTTCATCTCTTCATCCATCTCAGAAATTACGCCATAAAGAGTATCCTTCGCTTCTGTTAAGTCGTTTCTTTGTTCAGTAAGAAAATCAAAGCGTTGGCTTACTCTGTCGTATTCTTCGATCGCTCCAATGTTTACAGCCCCGAGCTCTTCGATCGCCATTTTAATCAGCTTTACTTTTCGTTTTGCATCTTGAAGCGGTATCTCTAACCGATGCTTCAATCTCGCGCCTTCGTATGATAGTTCATATTCTTCTCTAAGGTGAGTAAGCCTTGATTCTAGTTCAACATCGAGGCGATTAATACTAACCTCTTCTGTTCGGAGGCCATCATGAAGTTGCTTATATTGTCTTTTAGCCTCTTTTAGACCGATCTCCATACTTTCAATAGAATGGAAAGAATCTGTTCTTTCTTTTCTTCGTTCTGCAATTAATTTCAATGCATTATTTTTTTCATGCCTTCTCTGTTGAATCTGTTCATCAAGAGAATCTTCACCAGAAGAGCTCGAGTTCATCTCTTCTTCAAGAAGCCAGTAATCTTCTTCTGTTTCTTTGCTCTTAGCTTCCACTTCATAAAAATCTTCTTGAATTCTTAAGCATTTTTCTCGCTGATTGGCGACCTGCTGTTCGAGTTCGGCAGACTTGATCTTCAATTGTGTTAGTGCTTCTCTAAGTTCTTCTTTTGAACTCTGATTGTTTTTCTTTTTCTCAGTAAGGTCAGCTATCGTTTTTTCAAGCTCTTTACCCGATTTCATAGCTAGATCGAGTTTTTTCTGTAGAGCTGTGAGACGTGTATCTGCGGCAGAACGCTCTGATTCATAAGAATTCTTTTCGCGATCATACAGCTGAAGCCTATCGTTTAAGCTCTTTTCTTCTATTTCAACTTCTCTTAAAGAAGATCTCAACTCTTGTTCTTGTTCTCTTAAGAGCTCTCCTTCTGTTTGAAGAGATTCGAGTCTTTCTTTCTTCTCTGTTAGTTTTGATCGTAATTCACTAACTTTTTCCTCTAGTTGAAGTGTTTGCTTCTCCATTGTTGCTACTTTGTCTGTAAGAGAATCAATCTCTCTTTGTCTACTCAATAGAGAATTACTTTTTTGTTTTAGACTTCCTCCAGACATCGATCCTCCTGGAGACACAACATCTCCTTCAAGAGTAACGATTCGGTAACGGTAGTTCACTTGCTTTGCAATCTTGTTTGCACCCGCTAAATCTTTAGCGACGATAATATTTCCTAAAAGATTGCCTACGATGTTTTGATACTTAGAATCAAACGTAACAAGGTTTGCAGCAACACCAACAAAAGCATCGATAGAGCTTGCTTGGTGAGCATCTGAACCAGAGATCTGACGTGGCTTGATCACATTCAAAGGTAAAAAGGTTGCTCTTCCAGCTCTCGTTTGTTTTAAAAATTGAATAGCTTTCATAGCGTTCTGTTCATGATCTACAACAATATGCTGCATAGAAGCACCTAATGCCGTCTCAATTGCTGTTTCCACCTCAGAAGGTACCGATAAAAGCTCCGCTACCGCTCCTTCAATTCCAGTGAGCTTTGTTTCCTTCGCTTTTAAAACCTCTTTAACGCCTTGCATGAAACCTGCGTATTCGTCTTGCATGGATTCTAGCATCTCTTTTTTAGATTTGAACTGTTGAATAAACTGATACGCTTGGTACAATTTATCTTGGAGAGTTCTCGTTTCTTGATCCTCGATCGAGATCTCAGATTTTAACCGCTGATATTCTTCTTGCTTTGTTTTTAATTGTGTTTCTGCTGCTTGATAGGCAGCTTCAGCATTCTTTCTTGTTTCTTTTAATGCTTCTCTTTGTTCCAAATATTTTGTGTTCTCTTCATCTAGCCGAGAGCTTTTAGAGCTCTGTTGCCGAGCTTGATCCTCGATATAACGCATCTCGTTCTTAATCGTGGTTTGTTCGTTCAAGCGTTCAAAATAATCACTTTTTAACTTTTCAAGTTCTGCTTCAACATCCATCTCAAGAACTGATAATCGAACTTCTTCGTCTTTCACTTGCTTTTTGATGCTTTTTAATTGCTTTTCTTTATCCTGCAACGCATCTTTTTCAACAGAAAGCTGATTTCCTAACTCTTCTTTTTTTGCCTTGAAGAGTTGAATTTGTTCTAATAAGGAAGTTTTATTTTGATCGTAATTCTTTTTACGCTCTTTTAAGACTTCTTTCTTACCTTCTAGTTTTTCCAAAGTTTCACTAGCTAGAAGAAGAGCACTTTGGAGTTCGTCGATCGATTCATCCATCGCTTGCATATCAAGCCTTGCTCTCTCGATCTTATTCTCACCTTGTTTCACTTTTACCGATAGGACCGTTTCTTGCTTCTGTAGTTCTGCAACGAGTTCTTTTTGTTTTTCCCATCGAGCATGCAAGTCTTCGATCTCTTGAACAAGAACAGCTGTTTCAACGATCTCGAGCTCTTCTTTTTTCTCAAGGTAATCTTTTGCGATAGAAGCTTGTATTTTTAAAGGCTCGACTTGTCCTTCTAATTCATGAAGAATGTCTTCAACACGATTCAGGTTCTCTTGCGTTTCAGTAAGCTTTATTTCTGCCTTTTGCTTACGAGTCTTATACTTTAATACACCGGCAGCTTCTTCAAAAATCTTTCTACGTTCATCAGATTTGCTGCTTAGTATCTCCTCAACCCGTCCCTGTCCGATGATAGAGAAAGCTTCTCTTCCGAGCCCTGAATCCATAAACAACTCTACAATATCTTTTAAACGACATTGTTGCTTATTGATCAAGTATTCGCTGTCTCCTGAACGATAAACTCTACGTGTGATTGATATTTCATTGTAATCCAGCGGTAGATGCTGATCTTCGTTATCTAAAGTAAGGGTAACCTCTGCCACATTTAATGGTTTTCGGTTATCACTACCTGCGAAGATGATATCTTCCATCTTAGAGCCTCTCAAAGATTTTGCTGACTGTTCACCTAACACCCAGCGGACGGCATCTGAGATATTACTTTTTCCGCTTCCGTTCGGGCCAACAACCGCTGTAACCCCTTGTACAAATTCAACCTGTATCCGCTCTGCAAATGATTTAAATCCTGCTACATCAATTCGTTTGAGGAACATCATTAAATCCCCCTTTACTTCTCACTTTTTCTTTCCCGTTTTTAAAATGTTCGGGCGCTCTATTTGAATTTCATATGTATTTTTTTCTTTAACCTTTATATTTTATCATAGATTCACACATACATAGTCACAAAGATTACAGTGTGCTAAAATGAAATGTGTTTGGACATAAAATATGTTTGCACGTAAAATCTCACATAAAGATATGTGGATAAAAAGGAGCCCACCATGGACTTGACGACTCAAAATCATGAGAACTTATCATTTATGATCGAAGGATTAAAAAAGAAACTTCAGCTTGTTAACAGCGGACTTATTCAACCCGAAGACTATGAACTCTCAAAGTACGATGACATTAAAGAGCTTTATGATATGGTCATGAAGATGCCATCATTCAGCATTCGAGACATGGAAGGCATCGTTGAAGAACTTGCATCACTTAAAACAAAGTAACAGAAACCCCCTCACACGGCTAATCGCCTGATGTTAAGGGGGTTTTTTGTTTAGCTCTTTTTAGAAACTCTCTCTATCGCTTCTTGTGCCGCATGTTGTTCAGCTTCTTTCTTGGATCTCCCATATCCAATTCCGAAACTCGCTTCATTCAATCTTACTTCTGACACAAACTCTCGATTGTGTGCCGGACCTTTTTCTTGAATGATTCGATAGTCGATATGACCTAATCCTTCACGCTGTACATATTCTTGTAACTGACTTTTAAAATCCATCACATGAGAAAAAGCACCTTCGTTTATTCGTGGTACCACATACTGATTTAGAAACTCTTTTACTTTTTCGAGTCCTTGATCGAGATATAGCGCTCCAATAAATGCTTCAAATACATCTGCTAAAAGGGCTGGTCTTGATCTTCCTCCAGTATTCTCTTCACCTTTTCCCAATAAAACAAACTCACCAAAATGAAGGTCGTTTGCAAAGAGAACTAACGACGGCTCGCATACGATAGCTGCTCTAAGTTTCGTAAGCTCACCTTCACTCATATTTGCAAACTTGCTGTATAAATATTGAGATATGGTCAATTCAAGAACGGCATCACCTAGAAATTCAAGTCTTTCATTATCCTCAAACGTTCTTCCTCGATGCTCATTCACATATGATGAATGCGTAAATGCTTGAGCTAACAATTTTTCATTTTCAAACTTAATGTTTAAACGCTCTTGTATCGGGGCTACTTTTTGAATGCGCACCTTGTCATCCATGCCCTTTTTGGAAGCTGATTTAAACCGATTTTTCACCGTTTTCTTATGAGTTGAATGTTGTTTTGAACCTTTCATAAACTTCCTCCAAAAATCTCGTAAAAGGGCTATTTTGCTATTGATATTTTTCCGTTAAAAAGGGAAGAAAGCCCCGCTGTTTTGCACGGGACTTTATCCGTCTTACACTTATTGTTTGCTGTTTATGTAATTTACAACGTCACCAACAGTTGCAATTTTCTCAGCATCTTCGTCAGAAATTTCTAGTTCGAACTCATCTTCAAGTTCCATTACTAGTTCAACTACATCAAGAGAGTCAGCACCAAGATCTTCTTTAAAGGAAGCTTCAGGCTTAACCTCAGATGCATCAACACCTAAACGGTCCACAACAATCTTTGAAACTCTATCTAAAACATCTGCCATTTTGTGTGTCACCTCCTTTCAATAGTATATTCTTTTTCCCATTAAAAAACTAGAGGGATTTGTAGTCATTGAAGGTTCTTTTCTTACATCACCATTCCGCCGTCTACATGGAGGGTTTGGCCTGTGATATAAGAACTTGCATCACTTGCTAAGAATGCTGCCGCTGATGCGATATCATCAGGCTGTCCAAAACGAGCAAGCGGAATGCTTCTAAGCATTTCCGATTTGATGGCCTCTTCTAGTTTACCAGTCATATCTGTCTCGATAAAACCTGGTGCGATGGCATTAACCGTGATTCCTCTTGAAGAGAGTTCTTTAGCAGCTGTTTTCGTTAAGCCGATCACACCAGCTTTTGCCGCTACATAATTTGCTTGTCCTGCGTTTCCAGATACACCAACAATAGAGGCAATATTAATAATACGGCCTTTTCTTTGTTTCATCATCTGTCTTGTTACAGCTTTTGTAGTTAGGAAGACTCCTTTAAGATTCGTGTTGATCACCGCATCCCAGTCTTCTTCTTTCATTCTCATCAAAAGGTTATCTCTCGTGATTCCTGCGTTATTAACGAGAACGTCGAGACTTCCAAACTCATCAACAACTGTTTTGACCATGTTTGTAACATCTTCTGATGAAGAGATATCCGCTTTAATCGCAAAAGCAGTTCCACCGTTTTCTTTTATCTCATTTACAACTTCATTCGCCTTCGCTTCGCTTCCAGAATAATTTACCGCTACTTTAGCGCCATTTTTAGCAAAATACAAAGCAATCGCTCGTCCGATTCCTCGAGAGGCACCTGTTACTAAAACTGATTTTTCATTAAGCATCCACAGACTCTCCTTTTAGTTTCTCAACTGCCATGTTAATCGTCTCTAAATCGTTTACAGCTATTACGTTCGCTCTTCGGTTCACCTTTTTAACTAACCCCGATAGAACTTTTCCTGGTCCGATCTCAACAAACGTATCAACACCTAGGTCCATTAACTCACGAACCGTTTCTTCCCATCGAACAGGCGAATAAAGTTGTTCGATTAACTTTTCTTTAATCTTATCACGATCGGTTATAGCTTTCGCCGTTACGTTAGCAATAACAGGTGTTTTCGCTTCGTTTATCTCAATTTGATCTAATATTTCGTTGAATTTGTCTGCAGCAGGTTTCATAAGGGAAGAATGAAACGGTCCGCTTACCTGAAGTGGAATCACTTTGGCTCCTTCTTCTTTGGCGAGGACACTAGCTTTCTCAACCCCACCAACGGTTCCAGAAATAACGATCTGCCCTGGACAATTAAGATTAGCGATCTGAACGCTCTCTTCACCGTTAGTGACTTCCTTCGTAATTGTTTCTAATCGTTCTTGATCGAACCCAATCACAGCTGCCATCGTCCCAACACCTGCAGGAACAGCTTCTTCCATGAGCAATCCTCTATTTCTAACCGCATAAACCGCGTCTTCAAAAGAAAGACTGCCAGCTGCAACAAGTGCAGAGTATTCGCCAAGGCTATGACCTGCTACATAATCAGCTTGAATCCCGCGCTGTTTCAACAGTTCAAGAACAGCAGTTGAGACCGTTAATAACGCCGGCTGTGTATTTTCTGTTCGTTTGAGCAAGTCTTCCGGTCCTTCAAAGATAATATTTGAAAGTTTCATAGCAAGTTTTTCATCCGCTTTATCAAAAATAGCTTTTGCTGATGCTTCCTGTGCTACTAGCTCTTTACCCATTCCTACTATTTGAGAGCCTTGTCCTGGAAAAAGAAAAGCGATTTTCCCCATTTCTTACTCCTCCTTGTTATCTTGGGATTGTACATGATTTTGAATCGTAGGTACTACGTTTTTCTCTATCATACTTCTCGTTTGTCTGATTGCGTTCAACATCGCATTCGCGTTTGAGGAACCATGCGCTTTGATTACAGGTGCAGCTAATCCGAACAAACCAGCTCCTCCGTACTCTGTATAATCCAATTTATCTTTAATGCCTCTTAATTTAGGTTTTAAGATACCAGCTGCAAGTTTAGAAGTTAAACTTGATGTTAGCTGCTCTTTAATCATCGAAAACATGCCCATGGCAGTACCTTCAATCGATTTAAGTACTAAATTTCCAGCAAATCCATCACACACCACTACGTCGGCCGCTCCCATTAAAAGATCTCTCGCTTCCACATTACCAACAAAATTGATATCTGCTTCTTGTAAGAGAGGAAAAGCAGCTTTTGTTAGAGCGTTTCCTTTTTCACTTTCTGTTCCAACGTTTAGCAAGCCTACGCGCGGTTTTTCAACACCACGCACTTCTTTCCAATACACAGAACCCATCAATGCATATTGTAAGAGGTGCTCTGGCTTCGCATCCATATTGGCGCCTACATCTAAGAACAAGAAACCGTCACCGTTTAAAGTCGGAAGTGTCGGAGCAAGTGCAGGTCGATCAATGCCTTTTATCCGCCCGACATAAAACAATCCACTTGCCATCAAAGCTCCAGTGTTACCAGCAGAGATATACGCATCCGCTTTACCTGATTTTACTTCATTTGCTGCTACTACCATTGAAGCATTTTTTTTCCGACGAACCGCTCGAACCGGTTCCTCTGATGTTTTGATCACTTCATCGGTGTGGATGATCGTAAACGCGTGCTTTTCAGGTAGATGTTTTACGATTTGATCTTGATCTCCGACTAATGTTATCGAAAGCTCTGGATATTGTTCTTTCGCTAGAATTGCACCTTTTACGATTTCTTCTGGTGCGTTGTCGCCACCCATTGCATCTATTGCGATATTCATGCTGATTTAACTTCCTTCCTTTGTATCTTGTGCAGATCTATACATGGTAAATTCACCTTTAAAGACAGGCTCATTCTCTACATAACTGTTAACTTCTACAATAGTTCGCTCTTGAGTGGTCTCTTTTACTTTGGCTTTAGCAACCACTCTCTCTCCTACTCGAACAGGGCGAGAAAACCGAATGTTCGCTTTTGCGGTTAATGCCAACTCATCATTTATTATCGCTACAGCCAGGGAGTTCGCTTGAGCAAAAACGTGATGGCCTCTTGCGATTTTATTTCGAGAAAATACATGCTCTTCTTTTATATCTAATATAGAAATAGCGGATTCATCTAACTGCAAGTCAATGATTTCTCCGATGACCTCTTCAAGCGGAAGTGCTTTTACATCATCCAGCTTTGTTTCAGCAACAGACTTTATTCTTTCTCTAAGCTCTGGAATAGAAAGTTCCAAACGGTCAAGTCTGATCGTCTGAACGCTGACACTGAACTTCTCTGCCAATTCTTCATCTGTTATAAAAGGGGTTAATTTTATCGTTTCCCTTAACAGCTCTTGTCTCTCTTTTTTTGATTTTTTCATAGTTTCTTCCTTCTTCCATACAAAGGTCTCATATATGAGAAAGATAGTGAGTAAAGATGCAGTGCGTAGAAAAGCAGGTAACGCCATTACAGCGTACCTGCTATTTATCTTTCTGCTATTAAGAGCTGGTACTAATAGTAGTATATAGTATCAACACTCTTCTTTCAAGATTAATCTAGTCTTTCTTTGTCGAGTACACCTTGCCTTGTTAATACTTCTCGAATGGAACGATAGGTCTCATCTTTCCAAAATGCTTCTGATTGAACAAGTCTAGCTGCATCATTTCTAGCCGTTTCTAAAATTCGATAATCATGCACGAGGTCCGCTACTTTAAAGTTCGGAACACCGCTTTGCTTATTTCCGAAAAAATCACCTGGGCCACGTAACTCAAGATCTTTTTCAGAAAGCTCAAAGCCATTCGTTGTCTCTGTCATAATCCTCATTCGCTCTTGACCTTCCTCAGACTTAGGATCTGCGATGAGTACACAATAGGACTGTTCGCTTCCACGACCAACTCGTCCTCTTAACTGATGGAGTTGCGAAAGGCCGAATCTTTCTGCATCATAGATGACCATGATGGTAGCGTTCGGAACATTTACGCCTACCTCTACAACCGTCGTAGAGACGAGAATTTGACAAACATTCTCTGCAAACTTTCTCATCACTTCATCTTTTTCAGTCGAATGCAATCTGCCATGCATTAGACCTACTTCATATGTTTGGAAGTAAGCACTAAGCTGAGCATGTACGTCAATCGCATTCTGAACATCTATTTTTTCTGATTCTTCGATTAAGGGACAGATCACATAAGCCTGTCTTCCTGATTCAATTTCTTTTTTTATAAAATCAAGAACACGATTTAGCATACCGTGTTTCGCCCAATGCGTGATGATCGGCTTTCTTCCTGCTGGCATCACATCAATCGTTGAAACATCCATATCACCGAAAGCTGATATCGCAAGGGTTCGAGGGATAGGCGTTGCCGTCATAAAGAGAACATCCGGGCTCTCACCTTTTTCCCTTAGCACTCTTCTTTGATTAACACCAAACCGATGCTGTTCGTCTGTAATCACTAGGCCAAGATGATGAAAGTTCACTTCTTCTTGGATAAGGGCGTGTGTACCTATCATGATTTGAATCTCACCTTGCTGTAAAAGGTTCAACGTTTCTCTTCGTATTTTCCCTTTAACCGAGGAAGTTAAAAGAGCTACTGTGATTCCAAACGGAGCAAACAGCTCTTTTAACGATTGGAAATGCTGTTCAGCGAGAATTTCTGTCGGTACCATCAGCGCACCTTGTCTGTTTGCCGTAACAGTTGCAAATAACGCTACAGCTGCTACTACCGTTTTACCAGAGCCAACATCACCTTGAAGCAGCCTGTTCATCCGGCTTGTATCGGAGAGATCTCTTAATATCTCGTCTACTACTCTCCGTTGAGCTTCCGTTAGCTGAAACGGTAAAGAACGAATGAACGTTTCTACTTGGTCCCGATCAAAATTTAAAGCTGTTCCTTTAGATTGTTGTCTGTTCCATTTTCTAAAAATCTGCATCTTTAATTGAAAATACAACAACTCTTCATACGCAAGCCTTCTTCTTCCCGCTTTTAACGCTTTAAAATCTTCAGGAAAGTGCATCATTCTAAGAGCTGATTCTCGATCTGGAAGTCGATAAGTTTCACGTATCTCTTGTGGAAGTGGATCCTCGATCCCTCCAGAAAACTGGCGAAATGCCGAATCGATAATCTTACGCATCGTTTTGCCATATAAAGAACCTTTGACCGAATAGACCGGTTCAATCTTATGATCATCACTGAATGTGCCAAAATGAACATCACTGACGGTTAATGTCATCTTGTTTCGGTCCCATTTACCTGTTACTGTAAGCGTCTGCCCTAATGCAATCTGATTCTTTAAGAAAGGTCGGTTGAAAATTGTAGCTGTGATCAAATATTTACCGATCAACATCCTAAATGTTAAGCGTGATTTTTTCTTCGGAAAATAACGCAGAGAAGGCTCAGAATGAACCTTCCCTTCAATCGTTGCTTTTTCATCATGTGCAATCTCCGCAAGGTCTTTCTTTTGGTAATCTTCATACCGATAAGGGAGATATTCTAAAAGATCTTCTACAGAATGGATACCCATGCTAGCCAGCTCTTCAGCCTTCTTCTCTCCAATACCGTTTACCGTTGTTATGGATTGATTCAGCATCGTTATTTCTCGTTCAGCGGGATGCCGAATATTTTTGCTTCAAGCTCTCTTCCTGTCGGTGTAGCCGCTAAGCCTCCAAGGGCTGTTTCACGGAGAGCAGATGGCATCGATAGACCAATCTTGTACATAGCATCGATTACTTCGTCACACGGAATACGGCTAACGATTCCAGCCAGTGCCATATCTGCCGCAACGATTGCATTGCTAGCACCCATCGCGTTTCGTTTCACACAAGGAACTTCTACTAATCCAGCGACAGGATCACAAACAAGTCCTAGCATGTTCTTTAAAGCGATCGCCATCGCTTCGGCTGATTGTGAAGGAGACCCTCCTGCAAGTTCGACGATGGCGGCGGCTGCCATCCCTGTAGCAGAACCTACCTCAGCTTGGCATCCACCTGCAGCACCAGAAATAGAAGCGTTGTTGGCCACTACAAAACCAAACGCACCTGCAGCAAACAAATACTCCACCATCTGTTCTCGGGTAGGATTTAGTTTTTCCTTTAACGCAAACAGCGTACCAGGAACGACCCCAGCAGAACCAGCAGTAGGCGTAGCACAGATCGTACCCATTGCCGCGTTCACTTCATTCGTTGCCATCGCTTTACTTACGGCATCAAGCATCAGTTCGCCTGATAGAGACTTACCAGATTTAATATAGGTCTGTAGAAGTTTTCCATCCCCGCCCGTTAGACCTGAATGAGATCTCACATCTTCAGTAATTCCTCGCAAGACTGCTTCTTCCATCACTCTTAAATTTCGATCCATAAATCCAAGAACTTCTTCTCTGGAACGACCTGTAACATCCATTTCTTGCTGTATCATAATCTCTGAGATCTTACAATTTTTCGACTCAGCTAATTCTATTAATTCAGCTACATTACGAAACATACTTCTCACCTCTTAATCGTGTATCTTTACTACTTGTTGAACAATCGGGAGAGAATTTAGTTCGTTTATGATGATTTCGTCTGCATTCTGATCGATCTCAATAACCATCAATGCTTCTTTCCCTTTTTCTTTTCTTGATACTTCCATATGACCAATGTTGATCTCATGCTTAGCTAATATGTTTGCCACTCCTGCTATCGCTCCATATTTATCATTATGAACGATCAAAAGAGCTGGGTGATTTCCAGATAATCTTAACTCAAATCCGTTCAGTTCAGTAATCTCGATTTTCCCACCACCGATCGAAATTCCAACCACTTCGATTCTGTCTGTTTCATCTCCAATAATCACTCGAGCTGTGTTAGGGTGGTCGGTTATAGCATCCTCAGCAGTCATCTTAACCTCGATCCCCTCTTGTTTAGCGATTGTAAGCGCATCCACAATTCGAGTATCAAACGTGTCGTAATCTAAGATTCCACCGACAATCGCAACATCCGTCCCGTGACCACGATAGGTTTTAGCAAAAGAGCCATAGAATGAGATGGTTGCGTATTTAGGTTTCCTGCCGAAAAGACTTCTCGCTACTCGTCCGATACGTGCAGCACCAGCTGTATGTGAACTAGAGGGTCCAATCATAATGGGACCGATAATATCAAATACACTTTTATATTTCATGACGTTCTCCTTCAAGTTGCGTTTTTTCCCATAAAAATAAGTATTCCCTCTTAACTTTATCACACTTTAAGTTTAAGAGAGAATACTTTTCATTTTTTACTCTACAGATAAGATGAATGAATAGATCGGTTGCTTACCATTATGAATTTCAGCTTCCGCATCGGGATACTTTTCTTCAATAAATTCAGCAAGCTCTTGTGCTTCTTCTTCAGAGCTATCTTCACCGTAGATGATCGTAACGATCTCTGAATCTTCATCAAGCATGTTGGAGAGAAGTTCTTTCGTAACTTCTTGTTTGTCTGTCTTAGAAGTTAGAATCTTCCCTTCAGATATTCCCATAAAATCACCTTTTGCAATTTCAACACCATCAATCGATGTATCACGAACTGCATAAGTAACTTGGCCTGACTTAACAGAAGTAATCGCTTCGTTCATCTTCTTTTCATTCTCTGACATATCAGCTGAAGGATTGAAAGCTAATATAGAAGCGATACCTTGTGGCACTGTTTTTGTGCGGATGATTACAACCTCTTCATCAACAACACTTGCAGCTTGTTCAGATGCCATGATGATATTACTGTTGTTCGGAAGGATGAACACTTTCTCAGCGTTAACTTCAGCAATCGCTTTTACGATATCTTCAGTACTTGGGTTCATCGTTTGTCCACCTTGGATCACTGATGCTCCCATTGATGAAAACATCTCTTCGATTCCTTCACCCATCGCAACTGTAACGATGCCATATTCTTTCTTTTTCTCTGCTGTAGATTGTGAGTATGAAGGAATCACTTCGTTCTCACTCTCTAAAATCGCTGAGTGCTGCTCACGCATGTTTTCAATCTTGATGTTGATCAAGCTACCATAACGATGTGCAAGTGTTAGCATGTTACCCGGTTGTTCCGTATGGATGTGAACCTTCACGACGTCTTCATCAGCAACAACTAATAAGGAATCACCATGTTGACTTAACTCATTACGGAAATTGATCTCATCGAATGGATTGTTTTTGATCTTTTTGTCTTCGAACCTTACCATGAACTCTGTACAATACCCGAAATGGATATCTTCCGTCTTCATGTGCATCTGTGCTTTATGATGCTCAGCGTTAACAAGTTCACCCATCGATGGAGCGTTAACAGATACTTTTGGCAGCTCTTTGCCTTCTAGTACAGCTAAAAACCCTTCGTAAACAGTGACTAACCCTTGTCCACCCGAATCAACAACACCTACTTCTTTCAGCACTGGAAGTAGATCTGGCGTGCGGTTTAAGGAAGCTTTCGATTCTTTAACAAGCTCTTTCATAATGTATAGGATGTCGTCTGATTTTTTAGCTTCTTTAACTGCTTTTCTTGCAGCATCTTTAGCTACAGTTAAAATCGTACCTTCTACTGGTTTCATAACAGCTTTATATGCCGTTTCTACACCTTTATCAAATGCATTGGCAAATTCAGCAGCGTTGATCGTCTCTTTTCCTTCGATTGATTTAGAGAATCCTCTAAACAATTGTGAAAGGATAACACCAGAGTTTCCGCGTGCTCCCATAAGTAAACCCTTTGCAAAAGCACTGGCAACAGCGCCAATTTGATTAGAAGTATTTTTTTCTACTTCTTTTGCACCAGAAGTAATCGTTAGATTCATGTTCGTTCCTGTATCACCATCTGGTACAGGGAAAACATTAAGTGCGTCGACCATTGCTGCGTTTCTTGTTAAGTTTGAAGCACCCTCGAGTACCATTTTTGAAAACTTTTTTCCATCTAATACTTTTAAAGACACAAAACTTCCTCCTAACTAAGGGGTTGTCACCCTGACACCCTGAACGTAGATATTGACTGAGTCAACCGCCAAACCAAGCATTTGATCCAGGGTATATTTCACTTTGTTCTGAACGTTATGAGCCACTTCAGAAATCTTTGTTCCATAACTAACGATGATGTACATATCAATATGTACTTCATCTTCTTCTTGTCGAACAACGATCCCTCGGGAGAAATTTTCACGTCCTAAAAGCTCAGTTATTCCATCCTTTAATTGCTTCCTTGATGCCATGCCAACAATTCCGTAACAATCAATTGCGGCTCCACCGGCGATAGTTGCAATTACTTCATTAGAAATATCAATTTGACCATAGGTTGTTTTCATTTCAATGGACATGCTTACATCCCCCTTTAATTTGTTAAATGGCTAACAAATATTTTACTATATATCAGCGTATTTTGAAAGGACTACTACATTTCACACTATGTAAATAGTATTGTCAAGGAAATTTACTTGAAAACCTTTTACGAATATGTTGCATTGCTTCTGAAGTCATGCTAATATTATTTAGTATTTAACATACGATTGAATTGATGCAAAGCTTTTTTGCTGTAAAGGAGGTTCACCTACATGGCTCGTAAATGTTTTATTACTGGAAAAGGACCTAAAACTGGTAACAAGCGTTCTCACGCAATGAACAAATCAAAGAAAAGCTGGGGAGCTAACGTCCAAAAGGTTCGTATTCTTGTGGACGGAAAGCCTAAACGCGTATACGTATCTGCTCGTGCCCTTAAATCTGGCAAAGTTGAACGTGTATAAATAAAAACAGCAGCAGCCGCTGCTGTTTTTTTCTTTGTCCAAAAAGCGCTTTGATAACTAATAATAGATTCAAGTGGACAGTATTTATTCCAAACTGGACAGTAAAAAGCTGAAAGCGGACAGTATTTTCTTTAAACTGGACAGTAAATCATCCAATCTAAAAATTATTTACTCTTAAAAGACTCTTTCTAAATGATTTTTGCTTTTTTGGTATTTTCTTTTTCTCATCTTAGGCAAGTTGATTGGAGCGTAAGGTTGCCTGCCTGCAACATGAGGTGCTTCTCGCAAGGCATGCGACGAGGAATTCACTTCGTTAGCATAAACTTGTAGACGCAGGAGCAGAGAGACAACCTTGAAGCGGTCAGGTAGAAACTCCTAATGGCGCAAAGCGGCAGTCCGAAAAGTGCAAGTGACTCGTTCAGCCTCGACAAGCAAAAGGTAAATGGGCGAGGACGGCGCACTTTGCTCATCACAGACCGTTTAACTTTTGACCTCGAGGGGCTAGTCACTGCAACTAGACAGGAGGCTCACCGTTCGCCCCATGGAAAGCGAGCAACCTGGAGCGGAAATCAACCACTTACATAGAACCACTACAAAACAAACAAAAAAAGCGCACAAGCGCTTTTTTTGTTTGTTATCCTTTTTTGAAAGAACCTAAGACGGCACGTACGAAGCCTCCCAAGAATTTAGGAAGTTTAATGGTATAAAATTTCATCTTACCCCTCCTCCAGGCCCATAAAAAATGATAAGAGCTAAACATAAATACTTTATTCCCCTTTTTATAAAAAGGTGCATTGGGGGCCTGTATTCCGTGATTTTTTAATCACGGCTCTTTACCATCAATATTATGCCGGAGTCAAAAGAATAAGTACCACTTTTATTTACAAGCTCATTGGAAACACATAATGATGATCCAGCCTGAAGCTTAGCTTGTTCTAACGGATATTTAAATCCCACTAAAGTTATGCCTGTCACTTCTTCACTTTGAGCCAGAAATGAGATGTATGAATATCTATGATCCTGCTCAATATCATAACATCCCGGTAAATGGAGAGAGATTTCATTCCTGTTATCAATAATTTTAACGTCTGTACGTACTCTCAGAGATCGATATAATAATTGGATGTTCATCAATTCATGATCTAACCTTCCACCAGTCGCACCGAATATGAGTATTTGTTCTGGGTTCTGTTTCAACGCCCACTCTAGTGCGAGCTCCATGTCTGTAGCATCTTTTTCTGATCGATATTGATTCACTATTATGGATGAGTCTAGAATACTTTTTCTCTCATCATCAGAAATAGAATCAAAATCGCCAAATGCATGCTGTGGGAAGATGTCATTTTTCAACAGAAAGAGCGTTCCTCTGTCGACTCCGATCCAAATGTGATCCCTTTTGAGATCGTAGTGCTTTAGATCAGGAATCAGATATTCAGGACCACCTGCGACGATGCTTATCTTCATGCTGCTTGGTGATGACCATTACGTGCGGCATGTAGTAGTTTCGGTGCTGTATTCGTTAATAGAATAACAACTAGCGCCGTAATCGCAAAAATAACAACCATGAATGATCCGTTGTATAAGAACGAATAAATCCATACGTTCATCTCTTCTGCTAAATCGCTAAAAAAGATAACCCCTGAAAAAACGTGAGAGATGGTTCTTAACAAGCACCCTACGAAGATTCCTGTAACCATCAAGAACGTTCTCTTGCTTGCACTTTGAGAGATAGATGGTGCGAATGCCCCCGCAACACCTGCTAAAGCAAACGCTAAAGGATAGTCTAGAATCATCTGAGCGGGGTGGATCACATAAGGATTCACAAGTAGCTGTAAGAGCCCAACAGCCAATCCTGTAAGGACTCCTGCTTTCAGTCCTCTTCTAAACGCCATTAAAAAGATCGGAACCATCTCTAACGAAACAGAACCACCTTGTGGCCAAGGACCTGCAAACTTAATCAAACCTAAGATCAACGATAATGCAGACATAATAGCGATTTCTGTTAGCAATGAAATGTTGTTTGTTTTCATTCAAAATACCCCCTATATTCTTCCTTTGACAGAAAACAAAAAAAGCAACCGGCATGTGAGCTCGGTTGCTTTTTAGATATACATTCAAAAAAGTCATACGACTCCACATCCCTACGCAGGTATGATCCAGCTTCAGGTTCAAAGGGTCGGGAGAACACTCCCCTCTCAGCCCTTTAAAGGACTCCCCCTGTGGTTGCTTATTTTATTTTCTTTTCCAATTATACACCACGAATGGCTTCTATTGCACCCTTTAAATCTTGCTTCCCGTAAATGGCAGAACCAGCAACTAATACATTTGCACCTGCTTCGACACAAAGACGAGCTGTTTTTGGATTCACGCCACCGTCAACTTCGATCTCAACGTTCAATCCTTGTGTTTTTACTAGATCGGAAACTTCTTTAATCTTAGTCACTACGCTCTCAATGAACGCTTGTCCACCAAAACCAGGATTTACAGTCATCAACAACACAAGGTCAACATCTTGCAATATATGTTTGATCGAGTCGACTGGAGTAGCTGGATTTATTACTACACCCGCTTTTACACCCAGTTGTTTAATGAGTTGAATCGTTCGATGAAGATGCCGTGATGCTTCTACATGTACCGAAATAATATCAGCACCCGCTTTTGCAAATTCTTCAATGTAATGATCAGGATTTTCTATCATGAGATGTACATCTAAAGGAAGTTTCGTAACAGGTCGTATCGCTTGAACGACAAGCGGTCCAATCGTGATGTTCGGGACAAAATGACCATCCATCACATCAACATGAATATAGTCTGCACCTGCTTCTTCAACAGCTTTTATATCATCGCCTAACCTTGAAAAGTCAGCCGAAAGAATGGAAGGAGCAATTTTAATCATCAGTACCTCCGTTTTTGATCTTTAATTTCTTGTAAAAAACTAACATAATGGTCATAGCGGAAGGTTGGAACGACTCCGTCCTCTACACCCTTTTTAACCGCACACTTTGGTTCTGACGTATGTGAGCAGCCCCTGAACTTGCAATCGCCACGAAGCTCGTTCATCTCAGGAAAGTACATGGACAAGTCTTCAGCTTCAATGTTTAAAAAGTCTAACGAACTAAATCCAGGAGTGTCAGCAACCAAGCCATTACCGAAAAGAATGAGTTCCACATGACGAGTTGTATGCTTCCCTCGACCTAGATGGCTCGAGATCTCATTTGTTTCGAGCATAAGTTCTGGATTGATCGCATTTAAAAGTGAAGATTTACCTACCCCAGACTGCCCTGCAAAGACGGTTACTTTGTCTTTGAAAAGCGGATAGAACATCTCAAGGCTATCATCAGTTTTGGTCGAAGTTGGAATAACTTCATAACCTAAAGTTTTGTACGTCTCAATGTAATGGTTGATCTCTTTCATCTCATCCGGTTTCTGTACTAGATCCATCTTTGAGATACAGATTACAGGCAAGATGTCGTTCGCTTCAATATGAACGAGAAAACGGTCTAACAAAAGCGTGCTAAAATCCGGTTCGGTAGCCGAAAAAACAAGAATGGCTTGGTCTACGTTTGCGATAGGAGGCCGAACTAATTCGTTTCTGCGTTCCTTCACATCAAGAATGTAACCATCTGTAATGTTGCTTGACTCGTATTCTACCCAGTCCCCTACCAATGGGTTTACTTTCTTTTTGCGAAAGTTCCCTCTTCCTCTGCATTGAAAAACTTCGGATTTCCCGTTTTCCTTAACGTAATAAAAGCCGGCGAGCGCTTTAACAATTCTTCCTTCAGGCATGCTTAATCACCATCGTCCCCTTCCTGATCATCTCTACTCATTCGTCCACTAGCACTCTTTACATCATCATAATTGATCGTCTCGGATTCCTCTTCTTGTCCATTGACATATACAACGTAAGAAGCAGAACCTCCTTCACCAATCGTTAGAGGCAATTTGTATTTCTTTTTGTCCGTAATCTGTTCTTCAACAAACACTTCATTCGATGCATTCTTGTCCGAATATACGATCCTAACTGTAACTGGTTCTCTTTTGTCCTTCTTATCTACCTTAACTTCAATATCTTTTGTAACCGTTCGGTCTTCAGCAGGTGGTTCCTCTTCAGCCGGTGGTGGTTCTTCTTCTACTGACTCTGGTCCATCTGAAAGTACAACAGAAATCGTAGCCCCTTTTTCAACTTGCCTGAAAGGAGATGGGTTTTGCGAGATAACTCTGCCTTTTTCAACGGTATCAGAGAACTCTTTTGAAAATTCAACTGTCAGTCCAGCATTGTCAGCAAACGTTTTTACATCTTGTTCAGATGCACCGATCAAGTTCTCAACTTGAACCGTTGGTGTCCCAGAACTGACCGTTAGCGTAACTTCTGTTTCTGCAGGTGTTACTTTTTCATCGCGATCAGGACTTTGTTCGAGTACGGTACCTTCAGGTTCAGAGTCCGATTCTTCATAGTTGATATTGATCTGTGAGAAGCCATCTTCTTTCAAACGTTCTTTCGCATCTTCTATATTATACCCTTCTACATCAGGCATATTTTCTTTTTCAGGTCCTTTTGATACGAATAAAGTGACGATTGCCTCCTGCTTCACCTTTGTTCCAGGAGATGGGTCTTGTCTTACTACAAGGCCTTCTTCAATCTCGGGATCAAATACTTCCTGCCGTTTCACTTCCAGACCTTCTGCTCTCAAGCTATCGAAAGCATCGACATATTCTTCTCCCGCTACATCTGGAACACTGACTTCTTCAACATAAAAGATTGAAGGCATCATCGTAAAAGCAGCAATTCCAGCTCCGCCTAATAAAAGAAGTGAGAGAAGTAAAATAAGCCACCAGTTTCGTTTTTTCTTAGGTTTCTCAGGCTTTTTTTCTTTTACTTCTTCTCCTTCAGCTTCCACTTTCTTTACTGGTGTCTCGACAGGTGGTGCGACGATAGGAGGAATATACTTCGTTTTTTCGTCTTCCTCGCTTTCTTCGTTCCACTTTTGTTCATACATACGGTCTGGATCTAGCGCTGAATTCATATCGCTCAACAATTCATCAGCACTGTCGTATCTTTTCAAAGGATTTTTTGCCAACGATTTTAATACGATGTTCTCTACACTTTGCGGGATTTCAGGATTCAACCTACGCGGTTCGATCACGTTTTCTTGTAGATGCTTTAACGCAACAGAAACCGGTGAATCTCCTACGAAAGGCACTCTTCCTGTAACCATTTCGTAAAGTACAGCTCCAAAAGAGTAGATATCCGATTTTGCGTTCGCGATACCTCCTCTTGCTTGTTCAGGTGAAAAGTAATGAACAGAACCCAGTATAGAGTTTGTATGCGTGATCGTAGCTGAAGTGATGGCGAGCGCGATTCCAAAGTCTGTTAACTTAGCGGTTCCGTTATCTGTAATTAATATATTATGCGGTTTGATATCGCGATGTATGATTCCATGATCATGAGCGACCGCCATCCCTGAAACGATCTGCTTCATTATGTGCAAAGATTCTTCTACTGATATTTTTCCGTGTTCTTTTATGTATTGCTTTAGTGTTTTACCCTGCACATACTCCATCACGATAAAATAGATCTCTTCATCTTCTCCAACATCATAGATGCTCACAATGTTTGGATGGTTAAGACTTGTTGCTGATTCAGCTTCTCTTTTAAATCGTCTGATGAAATCTTCGTCTTTATTAAACTCTGAACGTAGAACTTTTACTGCTACATCTCTATCTAAGATTAAATCTTTTGCTCGATAAACGATGGCCATTCCGCCGTCACCAATAACTTCTAAAAGCTTGTAGCGGCCACTGACTCTTTTTCCTATCATGTTATTGCTTCCCCTTTTATCTCTGTGTCAGAACTATTCTGTATAAGGATAGCAGTAATGTTATCTTCTCCACCGGCATCTTTTGCCCAAGTGATCAATCGTTCTACCTTCTCAGTAACAGATTCCAAAGGATCTTGAAATACTTCTTGAATCCGTTTAGACGATACTTTATCTGATAGACCGTCAGAACAAAGCAAAAGATAGTCACCGTACTGCCAAGTGATCGTATTAAACTCAGCTTCTACGGTTTCATCAGTACCTACAGCTTTCATGATCATGTTTCGTCTTGGATGAATCTCTGCCTCATCTTCTGTTATCTGACCAGATTTCACTAATTCTTGGACAAGTGAGTGATCATCCGTTACTCGTTTCAACTCACCATTCGAATACAGATAGCATCGGCTGTCACCGATATGAGCGACTGTAACTTCTTTATTGGTACCTAAAGCAGCCACAACTGTAGTGCCCATACCTCTCGTTTCAGGATTTTCCTGAGAAAAATCAAAGATATGTTTATTCGTGTCTTTTAAAACATTCTGAATCCATTCTTTCACGTTTTCCATATCTTCTTCAAATTGAGACCATGCTTCTTTCATCACTTTCAGGGCTTCTTGGCTCGCGATATCGCCTGCTTTATGTCCACCCATACCATCTGCGATAACTGCAAGAAAGTGTTCACCCTTTGTGAACACTTCCCCGCTGTCTTCATTATGCTTCCTTACCATTCCAACGTCTGTTTGAAAGGCAATTTGCATTTTCCCGTCACCTCGTCTCTTCTTTACGTTCCTTCGCACGCAGCTGACCGCATGCAGCATCAATGTCATGTCCTTGTTCTCTTCTGATGGTGGCATTAATGCCTCTGGAGGTTAACGTCTCTAAGAACTTAAAAATTTGTGTCTTTGGTGTTCGGACATAGTCTCTTTCTGGTACATAGTTTACAGGAATAAGATTTACGTGACACTTAATATCTTTGATCAGATCGGCTAACTCGTTCGCATGTTCTACGGAATCGTTAACTTTCCCGAACAATCCATATTCAAACGTCACACGACGTCCTGTCTTTTTAATGTAATAACGAATAGAATCCATCAATTCGTTCAACGGATACATTCTGTTTACTGGCATCAATCGGCTTCTCGTCTCTGTGTTCGGTGCATGCAAGGAGATCGCAAAATTGATCTGCATCCCTTCGTCCGCAAACTTATAGATGTATGGCACTACACCACTCGTTGAGATCGTAATGTGTCGAGCTCCGATATTAAGGCCTTGATCGTGATTGATTATTTTCAGGAACGACATGAGTCCTTCATAGTTATCGAAAGGCTCACCTATTCCCATAACAACTACTGAACTAACTCTTTCTTCTGTTTCATCAAGTGCACGCTGAACTTGCAGAACTTGAGCCACGATCTCACCAGCTAGAAGATTACGTTTCAGCCCACCTAATGTAGAAGCGCAGAACGTGCAACCTAAACGGCATCCTACTTGAGTAGTCACACAAATACTATTTCCATATTCATGTCTCATGAGAACCGTTTCAATCGAATAGCCGTCTTGTAGCTCAAATAAGAATTTAATCGTGCCATCTGAAGACTCTTGACGCACAACTTCTTTTAATGGTTTGATATAAAAATCTTTCTCAAGCTTCTCACGAAGACCTAAAGGAAGGTTCGTCATCTCCTCAAAAGAAGACACACGTTTTTTATACAGCCATTCAAAGATCTGTTTTCCTCTGAACTTTGGTTCTCTTATATCTGTAAGCCACGCTTCTAACTCATGAAGTTCTAAAGAGAAGATAGAAGGTTTGATATTTGGTTTTGTTTGTTTCTCTGTTAAAGGTTTAAGCATGTTTCTCACCACCTGTTGTCTTTTTTCTGAATGCTGCTATATAGAATCCGTCACTATTAAAATAGTGCGGCATGATCTGAAGGTCCGATCTACCTTCTATTATATAGGATTTTATCTTCTTAGGCATTTTTTCGGCAAATTGGAAATCCCACTCGAAATCCGGATGGTTTGTTAAGAACCAATCGGCAACGTTATCGTTTTCTTCTTTATCTACTGTACACGTACTGTACACGAGGAGTCCGCCTTCTTTGACCATAACTGAAGCAGCGTGCAGTATATCTCTTTGTATGCTAGTTAATCTCGTCACATCTTCTTCTGTTTTTGACCATTTTAAATCAGGCTTCTTACGAATTACACCGAAACCACTGCACGGCGCATCTACGAGAACTCTATCAAAAGATCCAGATGGAAACTCTTCCGATACTTTTCGTGCATCTAAAACGGACGCTTCAATATTTTCAAGTCCAAGACGTTCTGCTTGTCTTTTGATCAAGTCAATCTTATGAGCATGAAGGTCTAGCGAAACTACCTTTCCTTCGCCTTGCATCAGTTCTGCCATGTGCGTTGACTTACCACCCGGTGCGGCACATGTATCTAGAATGGTCTCTCCAGAAACAGGATCAACAGCCCGTGCTACTAACATGGAGCTTTCGTCTTGGATCGTTACGAGTCCTTGTTTATAAACATCAGTTGCTGGAAGATAACCTTCTTTAACGATGATACCTTCAGGAGACAATTCTCCTTCTTCAGCTACAATTCCTTCTTCTAAAAGAAGCTCCAAAACGTCTTTTCTATTGCTTTTCTTCGTGTTCACTCTTGCGGTTACAGGAGAAGCTAATAAGTTAGACTGTGCCATCTTTTCGGCATCCTCTTGTCCGAACTGATCTCTCCACCGGTCAAACAACCATTGAGGCATGCTGTATGAAAGAGCTTCTTTTTCAATGCCTTCTTCTGCCTTTTTATCCATGGCCGCTGTACCTTCTCGCTGAAGTTTACGCAAAATACCATTGACTAGACCCGCTAACCCTTGATTTCCGCGTTCTTTCGTTATCTCTACTGCTTCATGAATGATCGCATGATCAGGAACTCTATCTAAATATAACATCTGAAAAATAGATAATCTCAGTAATGAAAGAACCCAGCGATCTTTTTTCTTGATCGGTTTATTCAACAATTGATCTAAATAAAAATCAATCGTGTTTTTTCGTTGTATCGTTCCATACACGATATTCGTCAGAAGTGCTTTATCGACATTCTTTAAATTCGTGTTCTGTAACGTTTGATTCAATTGTAAATTGCTATATGCCTGGTTCTGTTCTATTTTTTGTAAAACGTCCAGGGCGATTGCCCGAATGTTGTTGTCCAACTCTACTCACCTAATCTCAAGCCTTTTGAAACGCTTGCTCCTTTAAGATAATCACTTGCTAACATCCTCTTTTTACCAGAGAGTTGCAAATCTGTAATAATAATACTTGTTTTGTTTCCTGTTGCGACCTGTAGTCCTTTTTCATGAACACCGATTACAGTCCCCGGCTCACTATCAGCACTTGTTTCTTTCTTTTCACCCCACCACACCTTAAGTGGCTGTCCGTTCAAATACGTATAAGCAACTGGCCATGGGTGTAGCCCACGAATGTGGTTATAAATTTCTTCACCAGACATCGTCCAATCGATCTTCTCTTGATCTCGAGTGATGTTCCAAGCAAATGAAACTTCTTCGGCCACTTGTGGCATAGGGGTTAGTTTTCCTTCAACAAGTTGAGGAATAGTTTCAGACAATAATTTCGCGCCAGCTGCACTCAACTTATCGTGCATCGAACCAACGTGATCATGTTCTTCGATTTCAACTTCAACTTGGGTAAGTATATCACCTGCATCTAATTTTTCAACCATATACATGATCGTGATCCCAGTCTTATCGTTTCCATCCATAATACTTTTGTGGATCGGAGCACCTCCACGATACTTTGGAAGCAATGATGCATGTACGTTGATACATCCATGTTGAGGTGTTTCAAGGATCGCTTTTGGTAAAATCTGTCCATATGCTGCTGTGACGATTAAGTCTGGTTGAAGAGCGATGATTTCTTCATAGTCTTCTCGCAGTTTAATAGGCTGATACACAGAAATTCCATGTTTTAACGCTTCTTCTTTAACAGGGGTTTGCTTGATCTCTTTTTTTCTGCCTACCGGCTTGTCAGGTTGTGTGACAACCCCCACGACATTGTAGCCATCTTCCACGAGCTGACGAAGAACAGGTACGGAAAAATCAGGCGTTCCCATAAATAATACTTTCATGCTTATCCCTCCAGTTCTTCCGTTTCGTAGTATTCGATTACTTTTGAAGTAAATAAAATTCCGTGCAGATGATCGATTTCATGTTGGATGGCACGAGCAAGAAAATCATTTGCTTCTATAGTGAACGCTTTTCCATCTACGTCTTGAGCTGTAACAGTAACGTTAAAAGGACGTTCGACTTCACCGAACAATCCTGGGAAACTCAAACATCCTTCAGGGCCAATTTGGCTTCCAGATGCTTTCTTGATAACAGGGTTTATTAGAACCAGTTGACCGGTGTCATCACCAATATCTACAACAGCGATCTGTTCTGCAATGCCGATCTGTGGTGCAGCAAGTCCTACACCTTCTGCCTCATACATCGTTTCGAACATATCTTTCACTAATTTCTTTAACTTTTTATCGAATGTTTTTACTTGTTCACATTCAGTCTCTAAAACGGGATGTGGATGTTCTACAATTTTAAGAATGGTCATTATATATCTCCTTAACTCGTTACATAAGTGTTTGGGCGTTTAAATCACCCGTTATCTGAAGATCTTTAATCTCTTTATCTTTTTGAAAATGAGCCATAATCTCTTCAAACCAAGTTCTTAGCTCCGGCTCATTTTTGTATTTTATCATGACCTGATAGCGATATCTATCCTTCACACGTGCGATCGGTGAAGTAACAGGACCAAGAAGCAGACTATCCGGTGATAATCTCTTCGATAGGTATGTTGCTGCTTTCTCACTTGCTTCAACAACTTGCATGAGGTCGAGATGACTGAACGTTAACAATCCTAAATAATAAAAGGGTGGATATTGATGCAGTTTCCGTGTTTGCATCTCATGGTTATAAAAGGTGTGATAATCGTGTTTTGATGCTAATTGAATGCTGTAATGCTGTGTATCATACCCTTGTACGATCACCTTTCCCTCAAGTTCGTGTCTGCCTGCACGTCCGCTCACTTGTGTAAGAAGCTGAAAGGTTTTTTCTGAAGCTCTAAAGTCTGGGAGATGAAGCATCGTATCGGCAGCCAATACACCTACTAATGTTACTTTTGGAAAATCTAAACCTTTTGCGATCATCTGAGTACCGAGTAAGATATCAGCTTCACCATTTTCAAAGGCCGTCAGCAGCTTTTCGTGACTTCCTTTCTTTGAAGTCGTGTCAACATCCATCCGGATCACGCGCGCTTCAGGAAGGACTTTTGCAAGCTCTTCTTCTACTTTCTGTGTTCCGGTTCCAAAAAAACGGATATGTTCGGAAGTACAACTAGGACAAACAGAAGGTGTACTCTCTTTATAACCGCAATAATGGCATTTTAATTCACCAAAACGCTTATGATAGGTTAAAGATATGTCACAATGAGGACATTGTGCTACGTATCCACAATCTCTACAAAGAATAAACGAAGCATAGCCTCTTCGATTTAAGAACAAAACCGACTGTTCTCCCTTTTGAAGTCCATCTTTCAGCTTGTCCATCAATGCAAGTGAAAACATAGAGCGGTTCCCGTTCTTTAATTCCTCTCTCATATCGACTATGGTGACTTCTGGCATCGGATTAGCATGTACACGATTAGCTAGCTCTGCTAACTGATACCGTCCTTTTTGAGCTCTTGCGTATGTCTCGAGCGCTGGTGTCGCGCTTCCAAGAACAATTGGACATGAATGGTATTTTCCTCTCCATATCGCGACATCTCGTGCGTGATAGCGTGGGTGATCTTCTTGTTTATAACTTGTTTCGTGTTCTTCATCTATAATGACGATTCCTAAGTTTTGGAACGGAGCAAAAATCGCAGACCTCGCTCCAACAACGACTGAAACTTCTTTTCTAAGAATCTTTCGCCATTCATCATATTTTTCTCCAATTGATAATCCGCTATGAAGAACAGCAACCGCACTACCAAAACGGCCTTTAAAACGGTTTACCATCTGTGGTGTGAGCGAGATCTCAGGTACGAGTACGATGGCTTCTTTTCCTTTATCCAGAACATTTTGGATGGACTGCAGGTAGATCTCTGTTTTCCCGCTTCCCGTTACGCCATGGAGAAGTACAGTTTCATGTTTATTGTTTTCGATCGAATGTAGAATCGGTTTAATCGCATTTTCTTGATTTTCTGTTAATAGAAGAGGCTGTGTTCGTTTCATGGTACGCCCTTGAAACGGATCGCGATAGACCTCTTTTTCTTCTATAAAAAGAATGCCTTTTTTAGATAATGTTTGTGCTGTTGAAAGAGTAGCTCCTGTTTCATTCAAAATTTCCTGCAAAGAGTACTCTCCATCTGGCCGATGTAATAGTTCTAAGAGAATCGCCTTTTGTTTTTCAGCGTTTTTGTTCAACTTGTGGATCTGTTCGTCAGCTAAAGTCCGGTCTTTGATAGAAACGAATTTCCGCCGCTTTTTGTTCGCTTTATTTTTCACTTTATAAACAACTTCAAGAATTCCTTCTTTTGCAAGTGCCTGCAGTACCGGCAATAAATCAGGATTTGATTTTGTCACATCACTTACATGAATCTCATTGCTAGTTGAGAGAAGGGAATGAATTGAATCCGGAAGTTTATCAGGTTTGATCACTTGAAAAGACTTTTCGTAAGTGGCTTTCATCGCAGCTGGCAACATGGCTTGATAAGCTGTAATGTAAAAGCTAAGCGTATTTTCAGCAAGCCACTTGCCTAGCTCGATCAGTTCGGAAGTTAATACAGGGAGCGGGTCCAGAATTTCCGTAATGTTTTTTATCCCTTTTACTGTGGACGTTGTTTTTACCTCTAAAATGAAGCCTTGAAGCTTTCTCGGCCCAAACGGTACGATAACACGCATACCAGGTTCAGCCCATTTCTCCCAAACAGCTGGAATTTTATAGTCAAAGGTTTTGTTTACACTACCTGAAGGAACGTCAACTACCACTGCAGCGATCATCTTTTCATCAATTCCATAACTTCTATCAATATTTCATGTGCTGCCCTTTCTTTTGACAGAATCGGCAGAACCTTCTTAGAGCCATCCTTCTTGATTATTATGATCTCGTTCGTGTCACTTCCAAAACCAGAACCTTCTTTTGATACATCATTTCCTACAACCATATCTAGGTTTTTTCTTACCATCTTATCTTTTGCGTAACTTTCCAGGTTTTCAGTCTCAGCCGCAAATCCTACTAACACTTGATGTTCCTTTTTCTCACCTAATGATTGCAAAATATCAATCGTCTTTTTCATCTCAATCGTCCAAATATCATTTTTCTTCTTGAATTTGTTTGAATGAACCGTTACAGGTGTATAATCAGCTACGGCTGCACATTTAATGACAACATCTTGTTCATGGTAACGAGACATTGTCGCTTCATACATATCCTTAGTGGAAATGATATTTTCAATGGTAACGCCTTTTGGAACTGGCAGTGCGGTTGGTCCTGTAACAAGGGTTACATCAGCACCTAGGTCTTTTGCAACTGCTGCTATTGCATACCCCATCTTGCCTGATGAATGATTTGTAAAATAACGAACAGGATCCAATTCTTCTCTTGTTGGACCAGCTGTTACGAGTATTTTTTTTCCTGTTAACGGCTTATCTTCTGCTTTTTGTTCATTAAAATAGGTATGAACAGATTCTATTAGTTCTTCAGGTTCGGCAAGTCTCCCTTTACCGATCCATCCACATGCTAAAAGTCCTTCGTTCGGTTCTATAAAACGCCATCCAAATGAAGCTAATGTTTCCATATTCTTCTTCACTGCGGGATGGTTGAACATATTTACATTCATCGCAGGTGCGATCAGTACGTCTGCTTTTGTTGCAAGCAATGTTGTTGTGAGCATATCGTCCGCGATACCGTTAGCTAGCTTACCGATAGAGTTTGCTGTTGCTGGGGCGATTAATACAAGATCTGCCCAGTCGGCAAGATCTATATGGCTAACAACTGCTGGATTTTTTTCTTCAAACGTATCCGTATAAACTTCTTCTCTTGTTAGCGTTTGAAAGGTAAGTGGTGTAATGAACTTTTGTGCAGATTGAGTCAAGATCACTTTTACTTCGTATCCGTTTTGAAATAATCTGCTTGCTACTGTTGCTGCCTTGTATGCAGCTATTCCGCCTGAAACAGCAAGCAATATTCTCTTCTTTTCCATAATAAACCCCTTCCGCCGCTCTTGACTTATACATGCTAACTCTATTTTACAGCATTTATATGTATTAAAAAATGAATTGAAATCTGTCGAGAACAAAAAAATAACAACCTTTAGTCAAGGTTGTATATTTTTTCGCTTGTTCTATTAATCTTCTGGAGTTTCTCCGACTTTCATTAATACACCAGATTGAATTTCTTCAAGTGCTTTACCGACAAACTTGTGTGATACAGGTTTTGCGATCTGCTGGTTATCGTATTTTTGAATTTCTCTAGCACGCTTAGAACTAAGTGTAACTAGTGAGTATTTTGAATCTATCTTTTCCATAAGAGAATCGATGGATGGATATAGCATTATTTGTCATCTCCTAAAATTTTTTCGTATTTTGGACGAACTCTGTCCACACGGCAATGCTCGGTGGTAATGATCGCTTTGATTCGATTGCAAGCAGCATCGATCTCATCATTCACTACAGAATAATCATAGTGTCTCATGAGTTCGATTTCTTCCTTAGCTACAGACATGCGGTTATTGATCAAATCTTCCGTCTCAGTTCCGCGTCCAACAATACGACTTCTTAACTCATCCAGACTAGGCGGTGTTAAAAAGATGAACACACCTTCTGGAAAAATATTTTTAACTTGAAGTGCACCTTGTACCTCGATTTCCAAGATAACATCTTTACCTTCATCAAGCGTACTATTCACATATTCAATCGGTGTTCCATAATAGTTGCCAACATATTCTGCCCACTCGAGCAGCTGTTTATTTTCAATCATATCAAGGAACTCTTCTTTTGTTTTAAAGAAGTATTCTACCCCATGCCGTTCGCCTTCACGCGGCTTTCTAGTCGTTGCTGAAACGGAATATTGAATGTCCAGCTTTTGTTCACGAAGCGCTTTACACACCGTTCCTTTTCCAACACCCGACGGACCGGAAAGAACAAACAGAATGCCTCTTTCTTTTTCCATAAAAACCTCCACAACCTAACTTTCTTCTGAGCCCTCATCAACCGACATCAGTCTGTGAGCTACTGTTTCAGGCTGAACAGCTGACAAGATGACATGATCACTGTCAGTCACAACAACCGCTCTCGTTCTGCGGCCATATGTAGCATCAATCAGCATGTTTTTTTCTCGTGCGACCGTGATTAATCGTTTAATCGGTGCAGATTCAGGACTGACTACCGCAATAATTCGGTGAGCAGCAACAATATTTCCGTACCCAATGTTAATTAATTTCATCTCTAAACGCCCCTAACCTGCTACTATTCTAGCCAAATGGAATAACGGGTCATACGCTAATTGTACGATATTGTGAAAAACTGTACACATGTTCTTATATTTTAGCACATAAATCCTGAAATCTAAACTAATTTCCCTATTTTTAAGGAATTCGCGTAAAAAAGTTGAAAGATACATCTGCGACTTGTACAGCTTCGAATTTTAACTGAAGCCCTAGAATCGCTCATAAAAGTCTAGAATCGCTCATAAAAGTCTAGAATCGCTCATAAAAGTCTAGAATCGCTCATAAAAGTCTAGAATCGCTCGTCCAGCGTGCTTCACAGCCGCTGGACGAGCGCATTAACACTTGTCATGATAAAAAATAATAGGAGCTGGTACCCAAACAACTGGGAACCAGCTCTATTTGTTTATCTTGCTTCTTTTTTAAATAACTGAAAGCCTGCTAGAGCAAATGTTGGAATAGAAGCCATACCAAGAACGAGTAGCCATTGTCTTATGGAAAGCGGTACCGTATGGAATATATCTTGCAAAGGTTCTACGTACATAACGACTAGTAACAATAGAATAGATGAAATAACCGCCAAGACTAGGTAACCGTTCTGAAACGGATTTCTATGAAAAACAGAGCGCTCACTTCTGCAATCGAACACGTGGATCAATTGTGCCATAACAAGTGTTGCAAAGGCTACGGATTGCGCGACGATCAGTTGATCTGGATTTTCTTTTAACGTGACCCAGAATGCAAGTATTGTCGCTCCACCGATCAAGAATCCCCTTGAAACGATCTTCCATCCTAATCCTCTAGAGAAGACCCCTTCTTTCGCTTGTCTTGGCTTTCTTCTCATAACGTCTTCTTCAGCCTGATCAACACCTAGTGCCATTGCCGGCAAACCATCTGTCACCAAGTTAACCCAAAGAATTTGAATCGGAACTAAAGGAAGTGGTAATCCCATGATCATCGCAAAAAGCATAACCAAGATCTCACCTACATTGGACGCTAAAAGATAACGAATAAATTTTCGTATATTTTCATAGATGTTTCTTCCTTCTTCAATCGCCGAACGAATCGTTGCAAAATTGTCATCACCAAGAACAAGCGAGGATGCTTCTTTCGCAACGTCGGTTCCGGTTATACCCATTGCAATACCGATATTTGCTGACTTGATCGCTGGCGCATCATTGACGCCATCACCTGTCATTGCTACAACGTGACCTCTTCGTTGAAGAGACTTTACGATTTTTAACTTGTGCTCTGGAGAAACCCGAGCGTAAACGTAAACATCTTCTGAAACTTTGTCCAATTCATCATCGCTTAATTGTGCAAGCTCAGCACCTTCCATCACTCTTCCACCAGTAGGCAGCATGTTTAATTTTTTTGCGATACTCGCTGCAGTTACTACGTGATCTCCCGTTATCATCACCGTTTTGATGCCGGCAGTCTGGCAATCTCTAATACTTTGTTCAACTTCAGGGCGTGGCGGGTCCATCATTCCCTGTAATCCGATAAATGTAAGACTTCTTTCTGCAAAAGAAGCTTGTGAGTAGTGCTCGCCGTCTTTTAAAGGTCTTATCGCAACTGCAATCGTACGCAGTGCCTGGCTGCCGAGAGCATAGATCGCTTCTTTGATTCTTTCTTTATGAGCTTGTTTGATCAACTGTTTCTTATCATCCCACACGATATAATCACTTTTCTCAAGTAGGACATCTGGTGCTCCTTTTACCACGAGCATCTGATTTCCTTCTGTGTCCCGTACAACAACGCTCATCATTTTACGTGTAGAGTCAAATGGAAACTCATGCTGAATCGAAAATTGTTCACTTAATGATTCTTTCGTGATTCCTGCTTTATAAGCACTAACGAGTAATGCAGTTTCGGTCGGATCACCAACTTCTAATAACGAGCCTTTCTTCCCTTCTTCTATCGTGGCATTGTTACAAAGAGCTGCATATGCCAATACTTCTGTGAGTTTATCTTCTCGTTTATTGTTTTCTTGAATACCGCCACCAATGACTTCAAAGCCTTCTTCATTTACACTCCACTGTCTGCCTTGAGACCAGATACGTGTAACCGTCATCTTATTTTGAGTCAGTGTGCCCGTTTTATCAGAGCAGATGACAGTTGCACATCCTAATGTTTCTACAGACGGCAGCTTTCTTACAATCGCTCGTTTTCGAATCATCTTTTGAACGCCTAACGCGAGTGCAATCGTAACGATAGCTGGAAGTCCTTCCGGAATGGCAGCAACAGCTAGTGACACACCTGCTAAGATCATGCTATAGAGATCATGTCCTTGCATAACACCTGCTAAAACGACTAAGACCGTTAATAACAACGCAAGAGCGATCAAAATTTTTCCAAGCTGTTCAAGTTTCATCTGTAGAGGCGTTGCAATATTTTCAGCTGTTTGTATGAGGTGTGCGATCTTGCCCATCTCCGTTTTCATACCTGTTGCTACAACGATACCTTGTCCTGTTCCTCTAGTGACCATCGTGCCCATAAACGCCATGTTCTCTTGATCACCAAGATTTAAGTCTTCATTAGAAATGATGTTGTTGTGTTTTTGTGCGGGTACAGACTCACCCGTTAGAGCTGATTCCTCGATTTGTAATCCTGATGTTTTTAGAAGTCTAATATCTGCTCCGACTCGATCGCCACTTTTTACTTTAATTACATCCCCTGTAACTACGTCTTTTGCAGCGATGGAAACCCATCTACCTTCTCTTAGCACCTGCGCACTAGGTGCTGAAAGTTCTTTTAAAGAAGCTAAGGATTTCTCGGCTTTTCGCTCTTGTATAAACCCTAGAACACCGTTCATCACCACGATTAATATGATGGCGATTGCGTCTAAATATTCTCCTAAGAAACCGGATAACAATGTAGCCGCTAAGAGGACCAGGACCATGAAATCTTTAAATTGTGCAAGGAACATCAAAATGGCAGACTGCTTCTTTCCTTCTTCTAGCTGATTCGGTCCATCTAACTTTAACCTTCGTTCTTGCTCACTTTTCGAGAGCCCTTCTTCCATCCTGCTGTTAAGAATGGATTCAATTTCGTCTTGCGGCAGCTGGTACCAATTCATAGCTTCCACCTCTGATAAGATTAGTTAATACCATTTATATGCAGGCATGTCCGCAAAAATGCTATACTATGAATCAGAAATAAGAGGTGACCATAACATGAGTTTTGACGGAATAATGACACGTGCCATAACAACTGAATTACAAAACATACTTACTTCAGGACGTATCTCCAAAGTCTATCAACCACATAAGACAGATCTTGTATTTACGATCCGAGCGAACGGAAAAAATCATAAACTTTTATTATCTGCAAATCCTTCATTCGCAAGAGTACATCTCACTGAAAATACGTATGAGAATCCAGATACTCCTCCTATGTTCTGTATGCTTCTTAGAAAGCATTTGGAAGGCGCTTTTATTGAAAAAATTGAACAGCTTGATCTTGAGAGAATCATAACGATCACTGTTAAAAATAGAGATGAGATCGGGGACGAAACGACAAAGGTACTTTATATCGAAATCATGGGAAGACATAGCAACATTATTCTTGTCGACCAAAAATCACAGAAGATTGTTGACAGTATCAAGCACATTCCCAGCTTTCAGAATCGACACCGTACCATCCTGCCAGGTTTCGAGTACATCATGCCTCCTGCACAAGAAAAAACGGATCCTTTTACAGTGACAAACGTCGATGAATTTGTTTCTAAGATTTCTTGGAACGAAGGAAAATTGGATAAACAACTCGTATCCAGATTCAGCGGGTTCTCTCCTCTAATCGCTAAAGAAATCGTGCACAGAGCGGGACTCTCCGTTAAAAACGAAGTGGCGGAAGCCTTCTTCAGTGTGATGAAGCAACTATCAGATCAAGCATATGAACCTCAAATGATCATAAACGATAAGAAAGAGTATTTCTCAGTTCTTCCACTGCATCATGTGACGGGTGAGAGCCGATCATTTGATACGGTCAGCCATATGCTAGATCGGTATTTTTATGGGAAAGCCGACCGTGATCGAATCAAACAGCAAGCAAACGATCTTGAAAAATATCTATCGAACGAATATGACAAGATACAGAAAAAGATAGGAAAATTAGAGAAAGAACTTCAACAAACGCATAATGCCGAGGAGTATCAACGAAAGGGAGAACTTCTTACAGCTTATATGTATCTCGCGAAAAAGGGAGATAAAGAAGTTGAGGTAGAAGATTACTTCACTGAGGATCAACCACTTGTAAAAATCACGCTTGATCCTCTTAAAACGCCTGCTGATAATGCGCAAAGTTACTTCAAAAAATATGGAAAACTGAAAAAATCAGTTTCTATTATTAAAGATCAGATCGAAAAGGCAAAAAATGAATTGCTCTATTTTGAGCGTCTGATCGTTCAGATGGATTCAGCATCCATGAAAGATGTTGAAGAAATTAGAGAAGAGCTTGGTGAAGGTGGTTATTTAAAACATAGACAAAGTAAGAACAAGAAAAAACAAAACAAGACGCCTCAGCCTGAAAAGTTCATTTCTACTGATGGTACAGAAATCTTAGTGGGTAAGAACAACAAACAGAACGACTACCTGACCTTTAAGTTATCAAGAGCAAATGAGACATGGCTTCATACGAAGGACATTCCAGGTTCTCATGTTTTGATCCGTTCGTCGAGTCCCAGTGAAACAGCTATTAAAGAAGCGGCTGTTTTGGCAGGTTTTTTCAGTAAAGCCAAAAATTCGAGTTCTGTTCCAGTTGACTACACGTTAGTAAAACATGTGAAGAAGCCTAACGGGGCAAAGCCTGGATTTGTTATTTATGACAATCAGCAGACGCTTTTCGTGACGCCGGATGAAGATCTTGTTTTCCGTTTAAAAAAGTAGCCTTTTTTGGAAAAACCGTATGCAATGATGTTTTTGAATGTGTTGATTTCCACTTCAGGTTGCTCGCTTTCCGGGGGGCGTGCGGTGAGCCTCTTAGCGCTATGCGCTATTAAGAGTCTCACCTGTCCCGCTAATCCCCCAGGAGTCTCGCACCTTACGCTCCAATCAAGTATTCAGTGAAGTATTTTAATACATTTGAAGTCTAAATACAGGATGTTATTTAAACCGTGCTGTTTTAAATACTCTGAAACTCCTTTGCATCTATCAGAAGTAGATTATGACCATAAAAACACGTTTCAGAAAGCAATAATTAAAAAACGCAGAGCAGCTTAATTTTAGCTGTTCTGCGTTTTTTTTGCTTTACTGATAATGGCGAGGCCACCTAACACTTCATAATGTTGAACCTCAGTAAATTTTAGGTTGTGAAGTAATTCTGTCATTTCATCTGTTGAATAACGATGTCTTCTCGTACTCACATTTGACCATTTCAATAGGGCTGTTCGTTCGAACCCTGAAATGTCATGCTCCTTTGCGTAAGAAGCTGCGCTTTCTTGACTCATTTTTCCGCTTGGATTCAACATGACGATATGACCATCATCTTTTAGAACACGATGAACCTCATGGATTCCTTTAGCTGGATCCGGTAATAGAAACATCACACAAGTTGATAGAGCAAGATGAAACGAATGATCTTGAAACGGAAGGTTCTCTGCATCAGCAACAATAAACTCACTTTTCCCACTCAACTCATGGTAAAAGAACTGCTGAATACTAGCCTTGACCATCTCTGATGACAGATCAACTCCGACTAGTCTATTCGCTTCCTCAGCTCCACGTAACAGCAATCTCCCTGTTCCACATCCAACATCTAAAACATCTTTTTCACTCCATGACCCTGTTACTTCTTTTAGATGATCATGAACTTTTTTCAGCCAAGTCGTTCTCGCCATGCTGTCAAAAAAGGAAACAAGTTCATCAAATTCTTCACCGTTCATTTTTCTCAAAATGTATTCTCCTTACGTAACACTATTTAGAAAAAGAGGCAGCTCCCCAATGTTCTGGGTCTTGTTGCCATTCTTTTAATAAAGAAAGCCCTTGTTCACTAATCTTTCCGCTTTCTTGTGCTTCCTCTATTAATGTACTAAAATTTGTTACGGTTTGAAAAGGAATATCCAACTCACCAAGTGCTATATCTGCCTTTTTCAGACCATAACTGAAGATGGCTACAACACCGACCACTTCGATCCCTGCTTCTCGAAGGGCAATTACGGATTGAATCGAACTTTTGCCGGTTGAAATCAGGTCTTCAACCACTACTGCCTTTTTGCTTTTATTCGTTAACCCTTCAATTTGGTTCGTTTTCCCATGAGCTTTGGCACTCGATCGTACGTAACACATCGGTAAATTCATCTGATCCGCTACAAAAGCAGCATGAGGTATACCTGCTGTTGCGGTTCCGGCGATAAGATCAGCTTCTGGGTAATGCTTCTCTATTAACGCGGAAAGCTCCCCAGCAACTTGTTTACGAATCTCAGGATACGCAATAATCAAACGGTTATCGCAATAAATGGGAGATTTCATTCCAGAAGACCATGTGTAGGGACTTTCTGGTGAAAGAGTTACGGCCTCAATGTTAAGCAAATGTTGGGAAGTTGTTGTTTTCATGACTATCTCTCCATTCATTTAATAGTTGAGAATACGTTGTAACAGGTGTTTCTGATTGGGTGATACTTCTGCCGATCACCATATAATCTGATCCTTTTAACGCAGCTTCTCTTGGTGTCGCAACACGAGCTTGGTCATGTGTATCAGAGCCGCTCGGACGAATGCCAGGCGTTACTGTCAAGAAGGTGTTTCCACAAACTTCTTTGATCTTCATAGCTTCTTGAACAGAACAAACGACACCATCTAATCCTGCTTTTTTAGCAAGATCTGCATAATGCGTTACACACTCTTTCATATCAACATCCTTAATCAAGAGCTCTTCGTTCAATACTTTTTCTGTTGTACTTGTAAGCTGTGTGACCGCAATCAATTTTGTATGGTTGGCACCAGCTGCTAGTAGACCTTCTTTTGCAGCACTCATCATTTGAATTCCGCCTGCTGCATGAACATTTACCATGTCAATGTTCAGTCCACCTAATACCTTCATAGCTTTATGAACCGTTGTCGGGATGTCATGTAACTTTAAATCTAGGAAGATACGAAAGTTTCTTTCTTTTAGCCATTTGATAAAAGAAGTTCCTTCCGCATAAAAAAGCTCCATACCAACCTTTACATAAGGAGAATGTCCTTCAAAGTTTGATAACAAAGATTTTGCTTGATCTGCATCTTTAAAATCTAACGCGATGATAACGGGGTTTTCCATTGCTTTGTACTCCTTCCTGTCATCTCACTAATATTTTCTACACCAATCTCGTCGAGCAGTTTAGGAAGCTGCTCTATGATTTCGGGACAAACATAAGGATTTACAAAGTTTGCTGTACCGACTGCAACAGCTGATGCACCAGCAGACATCATTTCAAGAACATCCTCAGCTGTACTGACCCCACCCATACCGATTATCGGAAGTGACACTTTTTGACTTACTTCATAGATCATACGAATAGCCACAGGCTTTATGGCTGGCCCTGAAAGTCCACCCGTCTTGTTCCCTAATATCGGATTGCCGGTTCTCCAATCTAATTTCATTCCGACTAGTGTGTTGATCATCGAAAGGCCGTCAGCTCCTGCTTCTTCGACCGCCTGTGCCATCTCTACGATGTTTGAGACATTTGGAGAAAGCTTCACATAAACTGGTTTTTCTGATACAGCTTTCACTTTTCTTGTAAGATTAGCAGCAGATCTATAGTGTGTACCAAACTGGATTCCGCCTTCTTTCACATTCGGACACGAAATATTTAGCTCTACAGCAGACACTTGAGGAGAGGATGAGATCTGCCTTGTCACTTCGATATACTCTTCTTCTGTTGAACCCGCAATATTCGCTAAGATCGGGATATTAAAAGGTTGTAACGCTGGAATTTCATTCTCTAAAATTTTCTGTACGCCTGGGTTCTGAAGACCTATAGCATTTAGCATTCCGCTCTCTGTTTCAGCCACTCGAGGGGTAGGATTGCCAAAACGTCCTTCTAGAGTAGCTGCTTTTATCGTAATACCACCCAGTACACTTAAGTCATACCACTTGGCATATTCTTTTCCGAATCCAAAGCATCCTGATGCAGGAAGGATAGGGTTTTTCATATTTAAACCTGGTAATGAAACATGCAGCCTACTCATAGTACAACCTCCCCCATCTTAAATACCGGTCCATCGCTACAAATTTTCACATAACCTGATTCTCTCGTTTCGGTTGGACAGACACAGGCAAAACATGCTCCGATTCCACAGCCCATCCGTTCTTCTAATGAGAGATATCCTCGAAGGCCACCTGCTCTCTCTTCTACCGCTTTTAGCATGATTGCTGGTCCAACAGAGTAGATGATGGGTTCATCGTTCATAACGTTCATCATCGCGTCTGTAACAAAACCTTTTATCCCAAGGGATCCATCAACTGTTGTCACGATGGTTTCACCGATCTCATTAAACTTCTCAATGTAAAAGCTGTCTTCAATCGATTGATAACCTAGAATAAACGTAACTTCTATTCCTTTACTCTTTAGGTGTTTCCCAAGGTAATACAGGGGTGGCACACCGATCCCTCCGCCGATGAGTAATGCCTTTCTGTTATGATCATTTTCAGCGAGTTCAAATCCGTTACCTAGCGGACCTAGTACATCTACAATTTCACCTGCTGATTTTTGACTGAGTTGTTTTGTACCTTCACCTTGTGCACGGTACAAGAGTGTTACTTCTTCTCGGTCAAGATCGACATCACAGATCGAAAGTGGTCGGCGTAATAGTTTTGAAGAATGATTTCCTACAGAGACATGGAGAAACTGACCAGGTGTAGTCATACTACCTACACCAGGGCCAGTCAGTTTCATCTCAAATATGTTTCTCGCGATTTCTATATTTGATGTAACGTTCAACAAGTGCTTCTTCATACGAGCACCTTATCTTTTTTAGTGAATGCTGAAAGTGCATGTGCTGAGAACGAGATAGACTCGAGTACTTCTAATAGAGCGACTGACGTATCTAAGTTTGTCAAACATACCACTCCGTTCTCTGCGCATTCTCTTCGAATGCGGAATCCGTCTCTTGCCGGAATCTTTCCTTTTGTTAATGTGTTTACTACAAACTGTGCTTCACCTTTACGGATTACATCTAGGAGATTTCTTCCTTCAGATCCGATCTTGCCAACAACATCAACAGGGATGCCTTCTTGTTCAATGATGTTTGCCGTTCCTTCTGTTGCCATAATCGTATAACCGATCTCGTAAAATCTCTTCACCATCTCTAGCGCTTCTTCTTTGTCTTTGTCTGCTACTGTAAAGAGTACCGTTCCGTGTGTTGGAATTTTCATACCTGAAGCAATCAAGCCTTTGTATAGTGCTTTTTGAAGGTTCTTATCTCTTCCCATCACTTCACCTGTAGATTTCATCTCAGGTCCTAAATACGTATCCACTCGACGCAGTTTTGCGAACGAGAATACGGGAACCTTGACCGAAACTTCATCTGCTTCTTTCTGATAACCCGTTTCGTATCCTTGACTAACTAGATTCTCACCTAGGATGACTTTTGTAGCGACGTTCGCCATTGGTACACCTGTGATCTTACTTAAAAATGGTACTGTACGGCTTGAGCGGGGATTCACTTCAAGTACATACACTTCATTCTTGTGCCAAACGAACTGGATGTTTAAAAGTCCGATGATCTTTAAACCTTTAGCGATTGAAATCGTTCTGTCAATGATCTTCTGCTTGATCTCATCAGGCAGCGTTTGAGGAGGATAGACTGCGATTGAATCTCCAGAGTGAACACCTGCACGCTCAATATGCTCCATCATTCCAGGAATAAATACATCTTTACCGTCTGAGATCGCATCTACTTCGATCTCTTTTCCTTCAAGATATCGATCGACTAATACCGGGTGATCAGGATTTACTTTAGCTGCGTTCTCCATATACTGAAGAAGCTCGCTTTCTTGGTACACGATCTCCATTGCTCTTCCACCAAGCACGTATGATGGACGAACGAGGACAGGATATCCGATAGAATTCGCGATAGTCACGGCATCCTTAACGGAGAACGCCGTTTTTCCAGCCGGTTGCGGGATCTCTAGTTGTTTCATCACTTGTTCAAATCGCTCTCTGTCTTCAGCTAAGTCCATGCTGTCTAGTGATGTACCGAGGATTTTAATTCCTCTTCTTTCAAGCTCTTCTGATAAGTTGATCGCTGTTTGACCACCGAATTGTACGATAACGCCTTCTGGCTTCTCATGATCGATCACATGCATAACATCTTCTACCGTCAGCGGTTCAAAATAGAGCTTGTCTGACATGCTAAAGTCAGTAGAAACTGTTTCTGGGTTGTTATTGATGATGATCGCTTCATAACCTGCTTCTTGGATTGCCCATACCGTATGAACGGTCGCATAATCAAACTCAATACCTTGCCCGATTCTGATCGGACCAGATCCTAGAACGACCACACTCTTTTTATCTGTGATGATTGATTCATCTTCTTCTGCATACGTTCCGTAATAATAAGGTGTAGCTGACTCAAACTCAGCAGCACACGTATCTACCATTTTGAAGACTGGCTTGATTCTCTCGTTCAATCGGAACTGATACAGATCATACTCGTCCATTTCCCAAGCTTCTGCAATCCAACGGTCACTAAATCCTTTTTCTTTTGCTTTCTTTAAGATGACTGGATCTTTTTTACGTTCTTTAAGCCGTTTCTCTAAAAGTATGATGCCGTGAAGCTTTTCTAAGAAGAAATAGTCAATCTTTGTCCATTCGTGTATCTGTTCTACCGTAATTCCCATTCTTAAGGCTTCAGCGATGTAGAACAGCCTTTCATCATCTGCTCTCAAGATTTTTTCTTGAACGGCAGATTCTGTTAAGTTATTCTCTTTCACATCAAGGTGGAAAGCCGAAATCTCAAGAGATCGTACCGCTTTTAAAAGGGACTCTTCAAAGTTACGTCCGATCGCCATAACTTCTCCCGTCGCTTTCATCTGTGTGCCAAGCTTACGGTTCGCTCCTTCAAACTTATCAAACGGCCATCTTGGAATCTTTGAAACGATATAATCTAGTGCTGGCTCAAAACATGCATAAGTCGTTCCCGTCACTGGGTTTTTGATCTCATCGAGTGTGTAGCCTACTGCGATTTTTGCTGCTAGCTTCGCGATCGGATATCCTGTCGCTTTAGACGCAAGAGCAGATGAACGGCTAACACGCGGGTTTACTTCGATCACATAATATTGTGAGCTTTCGGGATCTAGAGCGAGCTGTACGTTACAACCACCTTCAATTTTTAGCGCTCTAATAATTCTTAAAGAGGCGTTTCGTAAAAGCTGATAGTCTCTATCCGTAAGTGTTTGGCTTGGTGCTACGACGATGGAATCACCTGTATGAATTCCTACCGGATCGATGTTTTCCATGTTACATACAACGATGGCCGTATCGTTCTTATCTCTCATGACTTCATATTCAATTTCTTTGAATCCCGCGATACTTTTTTCGATCAATACTTGTCCCACAGGACTCGCGTGTAAGCCAGATGGTGTGATCTCTAAGAACTCTTCTTCATTTGTTACGATTCCGCCGCCTGTTCCACCAAGCGTAAACGCAGGACGGATGATTACCGGAAAGCCGTTCTCGTTAACGAATGCTCTTGCTTCATCCATGTTATGAACGATTGCACTCTCAGGAACTGGCTCGTTCAACTCTCTCATCAATTCTCTAAATAAATCACGGTCTTCAGCTTGTTGGATCGAAGGAAGTTTCGTACCTAATAGTTCCACGTTGTATTCTTCTAGAACGCCTGAGTTAAAAAGTTCAACCGCTAGATTCAGACCTGTCTGTCCACCTAATGTAGCTAACAGTCCATCTGGACGTTCTTGGCGTATGATACGAGATACAAACTCAAGAGTTAAAGGTTCGATATACACTTTATCTGCCATATTAGGGTCTGTCATGATCGTCGCAGGATTAGAGTTTACGAGTACAACTTCATATCCTTCTTCTTTTAAAGCTTGGCAAGCCTGTGTCCCTGCATAATCAAATTCTGCAGCTTGTCCAATTACGATCGGTCCAGAACCAATCACTAGAATTTTTCGGATGTCATGTCGTTTAGGCATATTGCATCAAACCTTCTTTCTTCGTTGTTTTTATCATGTTCATGAAGTCATCAAAGATCGGATTCGAGTCTTGTGGTCCAGGTGATGCTTCTGGATGATATTGAATCGAAAACGCTGGTTTTACTTTATGTTTCAATCCTTCCACCGTTCCATCGTTAACGGCTTTGTGTGTTAGAACGAGCTCTGAGTTTTGTAGAGATGCTTCTGTTACGGCATAACCATGGTTTTGAGAAGTGAGCGCAATTTTTCCAGTCTCAAGATCTTTTACTGGATGGTTCGATCCTCGGTGTCCAAACTTCAGCTTTTCTGTATCGCCACCACAAGCAAGAGCTAACAGCTGATGACCTAAGCAGATTCCTAAGATCGGGATGTTATTTTTTAAAAGCTCTTGAATCATCGTAATTGCTGAGTGAACATCTTTTGGATCTCCAGGTCCGTTGCTCAAGAGCACACCATCCGGTTGAAGGCGGATAATATCTGCTGCAGATGTGTTGTGTGGAACAACGATCACATCACACAATCTTTTAGACAACTCGCGTAACATTCCGCTTTTTACCCCAAAATCTACGACTACCACTCGATGACCGCTGTTCGGTAAGTGATAAGGTGTTTTTGTTGATACTTTAGTCACTTGATCCGTTATTCGCTCTTCGGCATTTAAGTTCTTTATTATTTCTTCAGCATTTTCAATAGAATTTGTCATTCTACCTTTTAACGTTCCGTGCTGTCGGATTTTCCTTGTAAGTTTACGTGTATCAATACCATATAAACCAGGAATATCTTTGGCTGTCAGCCAGCTGCTTAGGGATTGCATGCCTTCATGATGGTTTGGAAACTCAGCATGTTCATTCACAATGATTCCACTCGTTGCAGGAGAGATCGATTCATAATCTGAACGGTTGATTCCGTAGTTTCCTACTAGTGGATACGTGAAGCAGATAATCTGATCACAATATGAGGGATCCGTCATCACTTCTTGATATCCTGTCATACTTGTTGTGAATACTACCTCTCCACTAGATTCACGTTGTGAACCAAAAGCCAATCCGTTAAAAATCGTTCCATCTTCTAAAATTAAGTAGCGTTTCATACTAAGCTCTCCTCTCGTTGATAAACAAGTTTTCCATCAAATATGGTCGCAACTGGCCATCCTATGCAGTTCCAACCGTCAAACGGTGTGTTCTTTCCTTTAGATACAAAATCCTTAGCATGGATTGTTTCTTCTTTTTCTAAATCGATGATTGTAAGATCAGCAAGCGAGCCTTCTTCAAGTCTGCCATATGGAAGATTAAAGCTTTCTGAAGGCTTTTTCGTCATCTTATCCACGAGTTCTTGCAGCGTGAATATCTTCTTTTTCACAACTAGCTCTGTATATAGAAGAGGAAACGCTGTTTCAAGGCCCACGATTCCAAAAGGTGCAAGTTCAACACTCTGTGCTTTCTCTTCTGCACTATGTGGTGCATGATCGGTTGCAATGAAATCAAGCGTGCCATCTTTTAGTCCCTCGATTAAAGCTTGGCGATCAGCTTCACTTCTTAACGGCGGATTCATTTTATAGTGTGTATCGTTCGCTTTAATGTCTTTATCACTTAAGATCAAGTGATGGGGTGTTACTTCTGCTGTTACTTTAATTCCTGCTGATTTCGCATCTCTTATGACTCGAACAGATTCTTTCGTACTCACGTGACAAACATGATATCTTGCATCTGCTGCTTCTGCGAGTAGTACATCACGTGCGATGTGGACAGATTCACTAACAGATGGAATTCCCGGCAAATTTTCCTTCTTTGTAAACTCACCTTCGTGAAAAGCTCCTCCTTTAGGAAGAAGGGTGTTGTCTTCACAATGTGCTACGATGACAGCACCCAGTCGATTTGCTTCCTTCATCGCGTTCAGCATCATACCCGCTGATTGGACTCCTACTCCATCATCCGTAAAAGCGAATGCACCACCCGCCAGGAGCGTTTCAAAGTCGGTCAACTCACTTCCAATCTGCCTTGTTGTGATCGATGCGTAAGGGAGTACTCTGCAGTTTGCTGTGTCACTGATCTTGTTTTGTACGAGCGCTAAAGTTTCTTTGCTATCTGGTACAGGTCTCGTGTTTGGCATCGCAGCAAGTGTTGTATATCCACCTTTTACCGCTGCTTTCGTACCTGATGCGATGGTCTCTTTATGTTCTCCACCTGGCTCTCTTAAGTGAACATGAAGATCTACAAAACCCGGTGTTACTAATTTTCCTGCTACATCTAGCACTTCATGATTCTGAGTATCAATATCTTTCTCTACCTTTTGGATTTTGTTATCCACAATTAAGATATCTGTTTGCACAAGATTGTTGTTTCCGTCTAGGATCTTAGCGTTTTTTAATAAGTAGCTCATCGTTAATAGCCTCCTGATTCGTATTCAATGCCCATCTCAATACCGCCATTCGGATAAACACACCATTCTGTACTTGCTTAAATATTCTTGAGCGTTCACACTCTACAAGTTCATCTGCTAGTTCAACGCCTCGATTTACAGGTGCTGGGTGCATGATGATGCTGTGTGCTTTCATCCTTTTCTCGCGTTCAACCGTTAATCCATATTGCTGATGGTAATCGTCTTTCGAGAGATGCATAGAAGCGCTATGTCTTTCGTGTTGTATCCTGAGCATCATAAGAGCATCAGCTTGTTCGATTGCCTCATCCATCGGTATAAAGTCTTCTTTCCATTCATCCACGAACCACTCTTCTGGCCCTGAGAAAAGGACTCTAGCCCCCATCTTTCGGAGGACTTCTGCGTTCGAGCGAGCGACACGGCTATGTAGAATGTCCCCTACGATTACAACCGTTAATCCCTGTAGTACGATAAATTCTTGTTGAATCGTTAGTAGGTCTAACAAAGATTGAGTTGGGTGATTGCCACAACCATCGCCAGCGTTGATGATCGGCACATTTATTTTTTCAGCTAAGCCATCGAAAAAGCGATCTTCCGGATGCCTGATCACAAAAGCTTCCACGCCTATTTCTTCTAGCGTTCGTAACGTATCGTAAAGCGTCTCTCCTTTTTGTACGGAGGAACCGGTCACTTCTACGTTTAAAGGTTTCATGCCAAGTCTGTGTTCTGCAGCTTCAAAGCTGAACCTTGTTCTCGTACTTGGCTCAAAAAATAAATTCGCGATCAACTTTTGTTGAAAGATCTCATCTTGCTTTCCGCTTTTAAACTCTTCTGCTTTTCTTAATATAAATTGAATGTCTTCAATCGATAACTCATTCATCGTTAGTAAATGGTTCATCCTAATCTCTCCTTTTGACATAAAAATAGCACCCTGAAATGTTTTCAGGGTGCTCTTAACAGAAGAAGAATATCGTTCCTCTCTTGTCGTCACCCTTTTAAGTCTCTCGTACTTAGTTAAAAGGTGTTTTATGCGGCTGTGTCGTTATCGTTTGTTTTGAACATTTTGTTTATTAGATCTTTGTCGTTCTGTCGCCCTGGAAGCACTAGGTTTAAAACGATACCGATAAGCGTTGCTAATGCCATACCTGCAATCTCAAAGTTCGCATTAATCTTTAATGCTGCTCCACCAATTCCTGTTACTAAGATCACGGATGAGATGATCAAGTTTCTTTTGTTTCCAAAATCAATATTGTTGTCTACTAACATGCGTAAACCTGATGAAGCGATGATACCGAATAATAGGATGGAGACGCCGCCCATGACCGCTGTAGGAATCGTACTGATCAACGCTGTTACTTTTCCAGAGAATCCGAATAGTATGGCTGTTACCGCTGCTCCTCCGATCACAAAGACTGAATAGACACGCGTGATCGCTAATACCCCAATATTTTCACCATATGTTGTTACAGGAGGTCCTCCGATGAATGAACCAATGATCACTCCCATTCCATCGCCTAAGATCGAACGATGAAGACCTGGCTTTTCAATAAAGTTTCGCCCAACTACTTTTGAAAGCACGAGCTGATGTCCGATATGTTCTGCTATCGTTACCGCAGCCACTGGCATCATGATCATTGCGATGCTCCACGTAAAGTCAGGTGTATAATTTACAAAAGGTACGAAGAAATCTGGAGCTTGAATCCACTTCGCTTCAGCTACTTTCGAAAAATCTACGATTCCTCTAAAGTAAGCAAAAGTAAAGCCTGCTATGATTCCGATCAGAATCGGGATGATTCCTAAAATTCCCCTAAAGAAGATCGAGCAAACGATGGTTACTGCGAGAGTAAATAATGCTACCGTAAAGTGCATCAAGCTATATTTTTCTGTGGCCGGATCGTTCATCGCCATGCCTACTGCTACATTTGCTAATCCTAAACCGATTACAATAATAACCGGACCGACTACTACAGGTGGCAACACTCTCATCAGCCACTTAAAACCGAACCCTTTGATCAAAAGAGCTACCACTCCGTATACTAATCCAGCTAAAAAGCTTCCAAGCATCGCTGCCTCTGGCCCTCCAAAAGCTTTTACCGTTAAGATCGGTGTGATAAATGCAAAACTTGATCCAAGATACGCTGGAATCTGTCCTTTTGTCACGAGTAGATAAGCTAAGGTTGCAAGTCCACTCGAAACGAGAGCTACACCTGGATGAAGCCCCACTAAGAACGGTACTAATACGGTAGCTCCGAACATGGCGAACAGGTGCTGCAAGCTCAACGTTAACCACTGAACGGGTGATGGTTTATCATGTACATCTAAAATCGCTTTTGTCTGGTTTTCCATAACGATTGACCTCCTGATTGATAACACATAGTTTTTTGCAAAGGTACTTTCAGCTCTTTGCAATAAAAAAACCTCTTCTGCTTTTTGCAAAAGAGGCCGCGGAGGCACAAGTGTACACGGATCGTGTCACTTGATTCATACCTCCCTTGCCAGCCTCTCTGGACTGAATTTAAAGGGACTTATTTAGTTGTTGAGATAGAAACTTCATCGAATCCGTCCACTTCAATCAAAGAAGCGGAAATGATTTCTTCGCTTGATGTTGGAACATTCTTTCCAACATAATCGGCTCGAATCGGAAGCTCTCTATGTCCTCTGTCGATGAGAACCGCAAGCTGTATATTAGAAGCTCGTCCTAGATCCATGATGGCATCCATTCCCGCTCTAACTGTTCTTCCTGTATAAAGAACATCATCCACTAGGATTATCTTTTTGTCTGTCACTTCAACCGGGATATCCGTTCCTTTTACTTCGGGTTCTGAATTGTCCGTTTTGATCTTAAGATCATCTCGGTACAATGTGATATCAATGACACCTACTGAAACAGCGTTCCCTTCAATCTGTTCGATGCGTTCAGCAAGACGCTTTGCAAGAAATTCGCCACGGGTCTTTATGCCAGCTAATACAATGTCTGTAACTCCCTTATTTCGCTCAATGATCTCATGTGCGATTCGAGTAAGTGCTCTTCTGATTGCTTGGTCATCCATTAATATGGTCTTTGACATAAACTAACCCTCCTTTAAAACTTGTTGCCTTTAACCGTTAATTCCAAAAAAAAAATCCTCCCGTCACATGACGAGAGGATAGAGAAATCCTAAACAAGAATTCTCAAGAATAACGTTTCCTTCTCAGCCTCACGGGACTAAAGTTAAAGGACTATTTAAGTTACATTGATTATGACAAACCGTTAAACGTTTGTCAACTTCTTTTCTCTAAAAGATCTAATAGCTCCATCATATCCGCTGGGATTTCTCGCTCAAATTCCATATATTCACCCGTCGTTGGATGATCAAACCCTAAAGTTTGCGCATGAAGCGCTTGACCTTCGATCTGCAGCGTCTTTGAAGGGCCATACTTCGGATCTCCGGCTAATGGGAATCCAATATATTTCATATGAACACGAATTTGGTGAGTACGTCCTGTTTCAAGTTGACATTCTACAAACGTGTAATTTGTAAAGCGTTTGATCACATTAAAATGTGTAACAGCATCTCGGCTGTTCTCATCGGTTACGGTCATTTTTTGACGATCACTTTTGTCTCTTCCAATCGGTGCATCAATCGTACCTTGGTCATGTGGCATCACTCCGTGAACGATTGCTTTATAAACACGAGTTGTTGTTTTTGCTTTAAGCTGATCAACAAGTGATTCATGAGCCTTATCGTTTTTTGCGACCATTAATAAACCAGAAGTATCTTTATCAATACGGTGGACGATCCCTGGACGAAGTACACCATTGATTCCAGATAGGTCTTTACAGTGTGCCATTAGTCCGTTGACAAGTGTTCCACTGTAATGGCCAGGTGCGGGGTGTACGACCATCCCACGAGGCTTATTTACCACAAGCACATCAGAATCTTCATATACGATATCCAGATTCATCTCTTCTGGAACAACATCAAGTACTTCTGGTTCTGGAATATCAATCTCGATGGCATCTCCAGCTACACATTTATAATTAGACTTTACGGGTTTTCCTTCTAACAATACGATCTTATCTTTGATCCAGTTTTGAATCTGTGAACGTGACCAATCATCTTGTACATCAGATAAAACTTTATCAATACGGTTTCCTGCTTGTTCAGGAGTTACCGTATATTCAAATTTGTTCATTTTCTGGCTCCTTCTTTTTGCTTTCCATAAAACTTTGAATAAAAATCAAACCAACACCTACGACGAGTGCTGAGTCAGCCACATTAAAAATCGGGAAGTCATAGCTGCCGATGTAAACATTTAGAAAATCAACAACTTCTCCGCGAAGCAAACGATCGATAAAATTACCAATAGCTCCTCCTAATACGAGAGCAAGCGCCGTTTTCAGGAGTGTATCATGTGCGTGTTTTTGTAGGTAATAAACTACTGCACCCACAACAATAACGGTAATTATGATAAAAAAGTATCGCTGATCTTGGAGAATACCAAAAGCGGCTCCCCTGTTTCGGTGAGAGGTTATGTAGAATACTTGATCAATAACAGAAATAGATTGCCCTAATTCCATATTCTTTACGATTAGCCACTTCGTCACTTGGTCGATTACCAAGATGAACAAAGCTACAAGATAATAAAACAATAGAACTCCTCCGATACAGAAATTAATGTCTTTATGAATTGTAGCACAGCCATCGGACGTTCTACAATTTAATTTGTGCCTAACATCAATGAAGTACACCACAACAAACAAAAATCCCGCAAAATGCGGGATTTGTTTTTTGGGGTATTTTCTAAAATGGAATGCACTCTAGCTCATTCACTTCACAGTCAAGTTGATTGGAGTGTAAGATGCGAGACTCCTGCGGGACAGGTAGGCAAGTGAGACACTTATACGAGAAACGTACGAATGTGGCTCACTGCCTGCCCCGCGGAAAGCGAGCATCTGAAACGGAAATCAACCATTAACAAATAACAACTTTGAATATGAAAACAGCTTTTAAGCGTAGTGCTTTTCAACGATCTCCGCGCAGCTTGCACAAAGTGTTGGATGGCTCTCGTTCTGACCAACATCTTCAGAAACAACCCAGCAGCGTTCGCATGTTTCACCTTCTGCAGAGCTAACCGAAACAGCAACATGCTCATAGACTCCTGCAGATTCTGGAGCTTCTGACTTTACTCCTCCAACCTCAGCTTTAGAAACGATAAAGAGCTTATTTAAGTCTTCCACTGATTCTAACCATGGTTTTAATGATTCAGTTGGATAAAGAGTGATGGAAGCCGTAAGTGACTTACCAATTGTTTTTTGGCTTCTTGCTTCTTCAAGTGCTTTTAATACTTCATCACGAACATCCATGAATACATCCCAGTCTTTTTCAAGCTTTTCTGTACCTTGGTAGTTCTGCACTTCTGGCATTGTTGTTAATTGAACACTCACTTCATCAACACCCGGAATGTATTCCCATACTTCATCAGCTGTATGAGAAAGTACTGGAGCAGAAAGTTTTGTAAGAGCCATTAAGGATTGATAAAGCACAGTTTGAATGCTACGGCGTTTATGATCGTCCTCTGCTTGAATGTATAGCGTATCTTTTGCCATATCGAGATAGAATGAACTCAACTCGATCGTACAGAAGTTGTGAATCGTATTATATACCGTGATAAACTGATATTCTTCGTAAGCTTTTTTTACTTTGGCTACTACTTTATCAAGTTTAACCATCATGTATTTTTCTAGATCAGGCATATCTTCAAACTTCACAGCATGCTGATTCGGATCAAAACCATGCAGGTTACCTAACAAGAAACGAAGCGTATTTCGGATCTTTCTGTATACTTCGGCTACTTGTTTTAAGATATCGTCTGATACACGTACGTCAGATTGATAATCTACAGAAGATACCCATAAACGGATGATATCAGCACCAAGTTGCTTCATCACTTTGATCGGATCTAATGTATTACCGATTGACTTGCTCATCTTACGTCCTTCTCCATCCAGAACGAATCCATGGCTTAAGACTGCTTTGTAAGGAGCTTTTCCAGTGATCGCAACAGATGTAGAAAGAGAAGAGTTAAACCATCCACGGTATTGGTCAGAACCTTCAAGGTATAAATCTGCAGGTCTTACTAAATTTTCTCTCTCTTCAAGAACACCCCAGTGAGATGTACCTGAATCAAACCACACATCCATGATATCCGTCTCTTTAGAGAAACGGCCATTCGGACTATGAGGAGAAGTAAATCCTTCAGGAAGTAAATCTTTTGCTTCTCTTTCAAACCAAATGTTTGAGCCATGCTCTCTGAACAATTCTACAACGTGAGCGATCGTTTCTTCTGTAAGGATTGCTTCACCATCTTCACCATAAAAGACAGGAATTGGAACACCCCAAGCTCTTTGGCGGGAAATACACCAATCTTCACGGTCTTTGATCATGTTGTGTAAACGTGTTTCGCCCCAAGTTGGAACCCAGTTTACTTCTTCGATCGCGCGCAGCATATCTTCACGGATTCCTTTAATAGATGCAAACCACTGTGCAGTCGCACGGAAGATTACTGGCTTTTTCGTTCTCCAATCATGTGGATAAGAGTGAGTGATGAATGAAAGCTTTAGAAGTGCACCCTTTTCTTGTAATTGTTCCGTGATCGGCTTGTTCGCTTCATCATAGAACAATCCTTCAAAACCAGGTGCTTCTTTTGTCATAACACCTCTGTCATCAACCGGACACAATACTTCTAATCCGTATTTCTTACCTACTAAAAAGTCATCTTCCCCGTGACCAGGAGCTGTATGAACACAGCCTGTTCCTGCGTCTGTTGTAACGTGGTCACCAAGCATAACTAGTGAATCACGTCCATATAACGGGTGGCTTGCTACTGCATTTTCAATTTCAGCACCTTTGAAACGTTTAACAATTTCAGCTTGTTCCCATTCGAATTCTTTTGTAAGAGATTCTAATAGTGCTTCTGCAACAACGTATTTACCATTTTCCGTTTGAACAGAAACATAGTCTAATTCTGGATGAACAGAGATTCCTAAGTTTGCTGGAATCGTCCATGGAGTCGTTGTCCAGATTACAAGTTTCTCATCTGTATCAAGAACACCTTTTCCATCCTTAACATCAAAAGCTACATAGATAGAAGCTGAGCGTTTATCTTGGTACTCGATCTCTGCTTCTGCTAATGCAGATTCTGAAGAAGGAGACCAATATACAGGTTTTAACCCTTTGTAGATCAGATCTCTTTTAGCCATTTCACCAAATACTTCAATCTGTCGAGCCTCGTAACCTTTATCTAACGTGATATATGGGTTTTCCCAATCTCCACGAACACCTAGACGTTTAAACTGCTCACGTTGATGATCGACCTGCTTCAACGCATACTCTTCACAAAGCTTACGGAATTCTGCAACAGTTAATTCTTTGCGTTTTACTTTACCGCTTTTTGTAAGAGCTGTTTCGATCGGTAATCCGTGAGTATCCCAACCAGGAACGTAAGGCGCATAGTGACCTGTCATTGATTTAAAGCGCACGATGATATCTTTTAAAATTTTATTCTCTGCGTGTCCGATGTGGATATCACCATTGGCATAAGGTGGTCCATCATGCAGGATAAACGGAGGTAAATCCTTCGTATTTCCTAACACCATATTGTAGATGTCTAGTTCTTTCCACTTGTCTTGAACAACAGGTTCTCTTTGAGGAAGATTTCCTCGCATCGGGAACTCTGTTTTCGGCATTAATAACGTGTCTTTATAATTCATCATCTTTCCTCCTTCATTACGATAAAACGTGACAGATGACCAAAAGTACCATGTGAAATCAAAAAAACCTTCTCGCCCCTACTGCATGCTAACAGTAGGGACGAGAAGGTTATCCCGCGGTACCACCCTAATAGGTTCGTATTAAAACACGAAACCCGCTTAGTCATCCGTAGCGTGGATGAAGCGCCTGAACTTACTACTTTTTTCAGTTCAGGAACTCAAGGGTGATCTTCGAATACTTCTCTATACTAGGCTCGCACCATTTCCTAGATCGCTTGAATAGATTAAAGTAATTTACTGTCCCCGTCTTCGTCACATATTAATCTTAGAAAAGTATATGCGATTTTTCAAAGTAATGTCAAGCTTACGACTTTACTTCTTGAAGTTCATAGCCTTCAAGATTATCTGGTGCATTTAAAGAATCCCAGTCATCATTCTTTAACATTTCAAGTTGCGCTTCAATCAACATTTTGAAACGTGTTCGGTAAACAGAAGACTGTTTCTTTAATTCATCGATTTCCATCGAGATCTTTCGAGATTTAGAAAGCGACTCGTTAATGATTCTATCCGCATTTTTTTCAGCTTCTTTAACAATTAAACGAGCTTCTTTCGTAGCTGTTCGCTTTACTTCTTCTCCTGTTTCCTGAGCAATCAGAATCGACTTATTTAGAGTTTCCTCAATGTTTTTAAAATAAGAGATCTTTTCTTCAAGGTTCGCTACCGTTTCCTCTAGTTCTTTCTTTTCTCGGATCACTGTTTCATAATCTTTGATGACTTGATCTAGAAAGTCATTCACTTCATCTTCACTATACCCTCTGAAACCTCTTGTGAATTCCTTGTTATGAATATCCAGTGGTGTTAAAGGCACAACGGCCACCTCCATTGATGCATTATTTTTTACCTAATTTCGACAAATTTTCTGTCATTCCTTCTATTTAAGGAAATTATTTTAAAAGTCCGTAGCGGATGCGCCACTTCTCTTTCTTAGTCGTTCCCTCGATCGCGATGAGTTTACTCCTGCCAAATCCTCTTACAGAGAGCTCATCACCTTCCATCAATTCAGTTGAAACATGATCAACGATTTTGTGGTTGAGCTTAACTCGTCCTCCTTGTATCAAAGGAGAAGCTTTTGCACGAGACAGGTTGTACACCTCAGCGACAATCACATCAAGTCGTAGGGAAGACACAGTACCAGTCTTTTCGTGATATTCAGTCTTTACTTCTACTAATTCATCTTCTTGAATCGTATGTAGCGTAATACCTGTCTTGCCGATTTTCGTTAAGTTCAAATCGATAAATCCAGCGATCTCGGTTGCACAGATGAACTGTACACGATCTCCTGAAATTAAGATATCACCATACTTACCTCTTTTAACACCTATGTTCATTAAAGCACCCAAAACATCTCGATGTTCAATCGTAGAGAATTTAGCAGGATATTGAATGTCATAACAGACTAATTGAAAATCTTCATTTTGAGCAGTAAAATAATCCGGATAAATCAATGCTCTCTTCCGTTCAGAAAAAGAAGAGCCTCCCCATAAAGAGAGGCGAACTTCAGTATCGTTACCAATGATGGTTTTTACGATTTCTTGTTCTCTCGGATCAAGAAAGTCAGTCAATCTTGGACTATACCTCTCCAACACCTCCGACTTCCAGTTCAAGACCCGGTCCACAAATTCGTGCTCTTCTGGTCTGTAATGCTGATAGATACTCATAACAAAACCTACAGTGAACGTGCTATCATCTGTGCGATCGCCGATACTCCAAAACGAGCAAAATGCAGTGCCATAAGTGCTACGATCGGAGAAAGATCAATCATGCCAAGAGGCGGAATAATCTTTCGAAATGGAGAAAGATATGGTTCAACTAGCCTAGCGATCACCTGACCGATAGATGACTCACGAGCATTTGGAAACCAAGATAATAGTATGTACCCGATAATCATGTAGTAGTAGATCTGAATAAGAGTTAGTACTACGTCTTCAACTGCATAGATCATATTCAATAATTTTCACCTACCTGATTTAATCTTCTTCCATCATTTCTGAAATCGTTCCGGAAACATCAACATTTTCAGGAGTACATAAAAATGTATTCGGTCCCAACTTTTGAATGTCGCCACCGATTGCATAAACAGTACCTGATAAGAAGTCTACGATTCTTTTTGCTTGATCATGCGGAATTCTTTGTAAATTCATAACAACAGCTCTGCGATTTTTTAATTGATCCGCAATATCTTGTGCTTCTGCATATACTCGAGGTTCGACAAGCACAACTTTAACTTGTTGTTGGATACTCTGAAGACTCACCACGTTCGGTTTTCCTTTTTTCGTATGGGAAGGTGTGATTTCTTCTTCTTCAGGCATCGACTCTTCCTCATATTCCTCTTCATACTCATAATCGTCTTCCAGATCAAAGAAACGCTTGAATTTTGTTTTAATTCCCATCTGTACCACCTCCTAAAATTCTTTTCCTACTAAACTCGTCCCTACTCTAATAAATGTTGCACCTTCTTCAACAGCAATCGAATAATCGTTAGACATCCCCATAGATAGTTCAGTACATGGAGCATGAACCATTTTTTGTTTCTGTATCTCCAATTGAAGTTGCTTTAGTGTTGAGAACACGTTTCTGATTAAGGATTCATCCTCAGTAAAAGGTGCCATAGTCATCAGGCCGACAACCTTTATACGATCGTAGTCCTTTAGTTTATCGACAAAAGCTACTACATCTTTTACTGGCAAGCCGTGTTTGGAATCTTCTTCAGCTACATTAACTTGAACAAAACAGGAAATAGTCTTAACTGCTCTTTTCTGAATCTCATTTGCTAAACTTAAACGATCTAATGAATGAATATAATCCACATGTTCAATCACGTCTTTTACTTTTCTAGTCTGCAAAGTTCCAATAAAGTGCCATTTTACAGGCAGGTCTTTCAGATATTCTTTTTTGGATAACAGTCCTTCTATTCTGTTCTCACCAATATGTTCGATACCTGCTAAGACTGCTTCTCTTGTTGTTTCGTTACTCACATATTTCGTCACAGCGATCAAATTAACGCCCTTTGAAGACCTGTTTTTTTTCTCACATGCGCTTTGTATTTCATTTAAAATGTACTCTTTGTTTTCTTTGATACCCAATTTCTTAATTAATCCCCTTTCCTGCCTATATAACTCATCATTCTTCCTGTCTTGCCCCTGTCAGAACGATGTGAAAAGAACACGTCGTTCTGACAGCTCGTACATTGATCGGAAACGCTCATATTTTCAGGCAATACTCCAGCTCTTAAAAGAAGGACCTCATTCAATTTTTTTAAGTTTAATTGATAGTTTCCTGCTTCATTCTTCTTATACACCTTGTCTACATTATCTACGCCTAGCGCTATATTTACTTCATTTATCACTACATCATCTACTTCATAACAACATTGTCCTATAGAAGGACCAATCGCAGCTAATACCGACTTTACGTCAACATTCTCTTTATCTTGCCACATGGTGATCATCGATGGACCGATCTTCGCAACCGTTCCTTTCCACCCCGCATGCGCGAGTCCGATTAAGTTATCGTTGGGTGAATAAAAGTAGAGAGGAACACAGTCCGCATAAAGGGATGTTAAAAGAATATTTTCGTCTGATGTATATAATCCATCCGCATCTGGTATTGCTGTTTCGAAATCTAAAGCACCTAAACCTCTGTCTTCTTTCGTTATCTTTACAATATTTTTAGCATGAACTTGTTTAGAGCCTACCCAATTTTCAACTGAAAAACCGATCTCATCTGCAAATAATTTGCGGTTTTTTCGTACCATATCTGGATTGTCATTCACATGAAAGCCCATGTTCATAGAATGAAAGGGCATTGTACTATTCCCGCCCTCACGTGTTGTGAAACCAGCTATAAGATTAGAATTTATCTTTTGCCAACTCTTTATTGCAAGATGCTTTCCAGAGCGTTCAAATGTGTTCATCTGTATCTATTCCTCCTGGAAAGTTTTATCTTTATTTTACCACAATTTTAAGCAAGAAAGAAAAAAGAACCGTTTATTTCAATTGATCAAACGGTTCTTTAACATATTCATTTAGTTCGCTAGCTTCCATATGTCTTACAAGAATAACATCTGCACCGATCTTAACAATATTTCTCCAAGGAATCACGATGTCGTTCTCTCTTGCAAAAAAACCAAGCATCTTTCCAGCACCAGGGATGATGATCGCATCTATCTTACCTGTATTTAAGTTGATTTCAAGATCAGCTATATGACCGAGCTTTTTCCCATTTGCTACGTTAACCACATCTTTGACTTGAAAATCTGATATCTTATTCATCTACGATCCCCGCCTTTCTTCTTTCAGTATATGAAGGACAAAGCTATTTCATGTTTCTGTCCAAAAATAAAAAAACCCGTGAAAACGGGTTTTAACTGCTTTGGATGTTTTTATTCATCTGAGAGATCGCTGCTTTTTCGAGTCTTGATACTTGTGCCTGTGATATTCCGATCTCATCCGCTACTTCCATTTGCGTTTTCCCTTGAAAGAAACGCATCGTTAAGATCATCTTTTCTCTATCATTCAAACGGCGCATTCCTTCTTTTAAAGCGATCTCCTCAATCCACTGCATGTCTTTTGCTTTATCATCGCTGATTTGATCCATCACAAAGATCGGATCACCGCCGTCATTGTATATCGGTTCAAATAGTGAAACTGGATCTTGGATGGCGTCAAGCGCAAAGACCACTTCTTCTTTCGGTACATCTAGAGCTTCTGCAATCTGTTGTGCAGTTGGCTCCCGAGATAGTTTGTTCATAAGCTGATCTCGAACTTGCAGTGCTTTATATGCGATATCCCTTAAGCTTCTAGAAACTCTTATCGGGTTATTGTCTCGAAGATATCGGCGAATCTCACCAATGATCATCGGAACTGCATAGGTTGAAAACTTAACGTTCTGACCTAGATCAAAATTGTCTATGGACTTCATCAGCCCAATACACCCTACTTGAAATAAATCATCTACATGCTCTCCGCGGTTGTTGAACCGTTGAATGACACTCAGAACGAGTCTGAGGTTTCCGTTAACCAAAGTTTCGCGTGCATCAGGATCACCTTTATGCATCTTATCAAAAAGAATACGCATCTCTGGATTTTTTAAAACAGGAAGCTTTGATGTGTCAACTCCGCAAATCTCAACTTTATTTCTTGTCAAGTCTTTTCCCTCCTGCCGGGAGCTAATTTCAAATTAAGTATCACCGAACGGAGGGAAATTTATGCAATTGTCATTTTAGAGATAATGGTAAAAACAATTCAAAACCTATATAGAATAAATGCTAAACCATTTTATTAAATTCTTTTTGAAGTCTCTTTATGATCCTTTTTTCTAATCTGGAAATATAAGACTGAGAAATACCGAGCATATCAGCCACATCTTTTTGTGTTTTTTCTTCACCGCCTGAAAGACCGAAGCGAAGTTCCATGATCTGTTTTTCACGGTCGTTCAATGTAAAAAGAGCTTTTAATAAGAGTTTACGGTCTACATTAGCCTCAATCCTGCGAGTAATGATGTCGTCCTCTGTACCTAGAACATCTGAGAGCAAAAGTTCGTTTCCATCCCAATCCACATTTAACGGTTCATCAAATGATACTTCTGACCGCGTCTTGTTGTTCCGGCGCAAATACATCAAGATTTCGTTCTCAATGCATCTGGAAGCATAAGTGGCGAGCTTGATCTTTTTTTCTGGATTGAACGTGTTTACAGCTTTAATCAAGCCTATCGTTCCAATACTGATTAAATCTTCAATGTTAATTCCTGTATTCTCAAACTTTCGTGCAATGTAAACAACTAGACGAAGGTTTCTTTCGATCAAAAGAGATTTAGCAGCTTGGTCACCAGAAGGAAGCTTTTCAAGTAGGACCGCTTCTTCTTCTTTACTAAGTGGTGGTGGTAAAGCTTCATTCCCACCTATATAATAAATCTCGTCTGACTTCAGCCCTAACTTAAAGAGTAACTTATACCAATACATCGTCATCTTTAAACGCCACTTATTAAACATCATAACTCCCCTTCCACATGATCTTTTTAGTTGTTTCTCACATATAACTGTTGTTAAAAATACTTTCAATGTGTATCAGGTGTATTTTTTTCCCGATTTATCTTTTGCCTTTTAAGACGCTTGTACATGTTGCATAGACATCTTAGGATGAACGATGGCATCGAACTGTCCTTCGCTAGATAAAACAGTCCAGCTCAAGCCTATGAGGCATTGTGGAGATACTAAAGAAACACCTTCTTTTTCAATTTCAACATGATCTGGTTTCAAACAAGCTAAAAACTGCTGATGACCAACTGCACGGTACGGTACGATTCGGAGTCTATTCAGCCAAGGGTGCTCATTGTCATCGGTATTCAATGCGAGAACATCTTTCGCAGCGGTTCGGATAACTTCAGGAAAAGAGTCACCGTGTTTGTTCATATCAAGAATCATGACGGGCATTTTAGAAATGGGATCATATAATTTATTTCCGGTATCAATAAGGCCATTTGCAGAAATTATGGTTTGATCAATTTTGATAGAAACTTTGACAAGACTGTTGGAATCCATTTTTTCCACAGAAATATCATCAACTCGTTTCTTTGAAAAGTACCAAAGAAGAGGAACACCCACTACAACAAAAAGCCAGCTGATCGGGTCACCCATCCCTGAACTTTTTGTCGTGATAACACCATTCATAATCACAGCATCACTCTGCATAAAATAATGAAGACCGAAAATACCTCCACCTGTAACAAAAGAAACGAAATAAAACATGGCGATATTCTTCATAACAAATTTAAAACGCTTAAACCCAAAGGCCACAATCATGATGAAAACGGATAGGATAAATTTCATGACTGGTTGTGAAAATAACATAAGTTCTGGGAAGATGATTAAAAACACATAACTTGATGCTAATAAAGAAGCAAATAGGATTCTCTTTTTCGATGCATTGCGCTTTAGCACATACGCTGTCAGAGAGATCAAAACATAATCAATGCAGAAATTAAGAAACCAAATGACATCCAAATAAAGGGTCATTGGTTTTCTCCTTTCTTAATTTTGAAATCAGTATAACGTATAGGTTGTTTGAAAGTCTGTCAGTTTATGAGAGAAGTAAAGTTCTTATTTTCTCTATTTTTGTCAAAATAACTTATATGTTAGATATACGCTTTTCGGACAAGAATATGACAAAAAACTGTATGCTTATACATTGTTGTTCATGAAGGAGGTTAATTTCCGATGCAGAGCTCGCTTTCCGCAGGGTGTGCGTTGAGCCCATTCGCCGCTTTGCGTCATTGAACGGTCTCACCTGTCCCACTCATCCTGCAGGAGTCTCGCCCTCCCTCTCCAATTATCTATTCATTGAAGCATTTTTCAAAATTTATTGATAGCAACAATCTTCTTCTCAAAAATGCCACTAGTACTTTAGAAAAGCTGATTTAATTTGGCTCTTATCAAAAAGCTGGTTACTAAAAAAGATTTTGTAATTCTTCATTGTCAAGTTGATTGGAGTGGAAGTTGCGAGACTCCTGTGGGACTGGCGGTCAGGTGAGACACTTAAAAGTGAAACGTTACGAATGTGGCTCACCGCCTGCCCCACGGAAAGCGAGCATACTGGAACGGAAATCGACAACTAACAAATGCAACATGAATCCTAAAACAGCTTTAAAATACCTTTAGGAAGAGGTTTTTTGCTAAAACAAAAAAGCATGCTCTCTAAAATAGAGAACATGCTTTCATTTTGTATTTATCTTCTTCTGTTACGGCTGCGGTTACGCAAGAATGTTGGAATATCAAGCGTATCTGAATCAGCATTCGTGTAAGAAGTATTTCTTGATTCTTGGCTCTCTTCACGAGTTTGCCCTTGAGACTGGCTTTGTGGTTGAGATTGACTTTGAGATGCATGAGACTGACTAGATGTTGGAGCTTGTTGCATTCTAGGACGCTCTGCTCTCTGTTGGTTGTTAACCATCTTTTCCGTTTCATCAAATCCAGTAGCGATTACCGTAACTAAAATCTCATCTTTAAGTTCTTCATTAATCACGGAACCAAAGATCATATTCACTTCAGGATCAGAAGCAGATGAAACGATATCTGCAGCTTCGTTTACTTCGTAAAGACTTAAGTTAGCTCCACCAGTAATGTTCATCAATACACCTTTTGCTCCATCAATAGATGTTTCTAGAAGTGGAGATGAAATGGCTTTTTTCGCAGCTTCAGCGGCACGGTTCTCCCCAGTACCTACACCAATACCCATCAGTGCAGAACCGCGTTCCGTCATGATTGTTTTTACATCGGCAAAGTCAAGGTTGATCAATCCTGGTACAGCGATTAAATCAGAGATACCTTGTACACCTTGACGAAGTACGTTATCCGCTTCACGGAAAGCTTCAAGCATAGGAGTATTTTTATCTACGATCTCTAACAATCGATCATTCGGAATGACAATCAGTGTATCCACTTTTTCTTTTAATACAGAAATTCCACCTACTGCTTGAGTAGAACGCTTGCGTCCTTCGAAAGTGAACGGTCTTGTAACAACACCCACTGTAAGAGCGCCAAGATCTTTCGCGATCTCTGCGACTACAGGAGCTGCACCAGTACCAGTACCGCCACCCATACCAGCTGTAACGAAGACCATATCCGCACCGCTAAGTGCTTCTTCGATCTGCTCGCGGCTTTCTTCAGCAGCCTTTTTACCAATATCAGGATTTGCACCTGCACCAAGTCCTCTTGTTAATTTCGTACCGATCTGCATTTTTACAGGTGCTTTAGATAGGTTTAGAGCTTGAGCATCTGTATTTACACAGATGAATTCTACACCTTGCACACCGTGTTCGATCATTCGGTTAACAGCGTTACTTCCGCCGCCACCAACACCAATAACTTTAATTGTCGCCAATTGATCCATATTCATATCAAACTCTAACATGAGCGTTCCTCCTAATGACTAGTTCCTTAATGTTATTCAAAAAATAAACCAAACCAGTCTTTGACTTTTGATTTCATGCCACCGGATTGTTTTTCTTGTCCCGATTTTTGGCTGGATTGTTGCTTCTTTTTAGGTAAAGGTTCTCCAGCGTTATCAACTAACGCAGTAGCAACTTCTTTTCCTTGAACTTTAATATTTTTGTGAGTGAATTGGATTAATCCAACTCCCGCTGTAAACTTCGGTTCTCTGACTCCGATATAATCCGGCAACGAAACGCGTACGTTCTGCTGGAAGATATCTTGAGCGAGTTCAAGTACTCCTGGAATTGCAGCAACTCCGCCTGTAATAACAAAACCACCTGGCAGTTCGGAATATCCACGCTGATGCAATTCATCATCAATCATCTCAAATATTTCAGCCATACGAGCTTCAATAATTAATGAGAGTTCGTATTGCGAGATTTCTTGTTCTTGTGAAGATCCAATTTGCGATACAGTAAATGTTTCATCTTTTGATGCATAATCCACGAAAGAATGACCATGCTTCAGCTTAATCTTTTCTGCATCTTCAGCAGAAGTTCTCAATCCGATGGAAATATCTTTTGTGATAAAGTCTCCACCTATCGGAAGAACGGATGTTAACTGCATGGTTCCTTGGTCAAAAACAGATAGTGTAGTAGAACCCCCACCAATATCGATCAGTGCTACACCAAGCTCCATCTCATCTCGTGAAAGTGCAATCGATGATGTTGCCAATGGCTCTAAACAAATGTCCGCCACTGTTAGTCCAGCTCGTTCTACGCATCGTAATAAATTATGTAAGATCGTTTTGGAACCCGTTATTACGGTTCCTTCCATCTCAAGGCGTACACCTAGCATGCCTCGTGGATCGATAATCTCATCTGTACCATCGACAATAAATTGTCGAGGAATCACATCTATAATTTCGCGTTCTGGAGGCACTGACATAACTTGAGCTGCCTCTATTACTCTAGCAATGTCTTCATCACCAATTTCTCGGTCTTCCCTTGATACCGCAACTACACCGTGGCAAGGTTGAAGCTGAATATGGTTTCCTTTAACACCTACGATGACGGCATTAATCGGAATACCTAACATTCTTTCGGCTTGCTCTACGGCTTTTCTAATGGAACGAACAGTTTCGTCAATATCTACAATGGAACCTTTTCTGATTCCAGCTGATTTTGCATGGCCAACACCAATTACATTAAAGGACTCACTAGTCATTTCTCCAATGATCACTTTAATATTGGATGTACCGATGTCTAAACTTACATAAATTTCATTGCTGTTCATTCTGTGGCACCTCCTTACCTTTCATCCAATAAATCTTCATTTTTTTAAAAAATCCCTTGATTTGCGCTTAATTATGGAATAAATTCCACAAACAACGGGTTATCCCTCTTTTTTTTTACCGTTTTTTCAAATTTTTTAGGCCTTTTTGCGTGAATCTGACCATTTTGAAATGATTAAGCGTCTAATAACTGCGATATTATTAAACAGCCTAACACCAAATGCAAAGATTGCTGCTAGATACAGGTCAATACCAAGGTGCACCCCTAAATATGCAAGCCCTGCAGCCAATAAAATGTTAAAGAAAAAACCAGTAATGAACACTTTATCTTCAAAACTGCCTTGAAGATGTGCACGAATACCGCCGAATAGGGTATCAAGTGCAGCTAAGACAGCAATGGATAAGTAGTTTGCATATTCTGGAGGGACCCGGATATCAGACATGAAACCTAATAACAGACCTAATAGCAGTCCAAGTACCGGCAACCACATCTTACGTTTCCTCCTTTGCCGGTTTCATAAACTTCACCTTCATATCTTTATCGAAAGCTGGCAAAATAACTTTAGCGGTTTGCTTAGATTCTACAAGAAAATTTTCTCGAATAAATTCTTCAACAGCTGGTGAAGCAATAATCTTCTGATGAAGTTTTTCATTGTCTTTTGCCAAAACTCTGATTTCAATCGGAAATGAAGAAACAGGCTCATTGTTTATGTAAATGTTTCCATTCACTTCCCGGATCGGGGTTTTCGATACGATACGTTGTCCATCGATGCTGATCTCTTTTGCATCATATCGATTTAATTCATTTACAAGTCTTCTAAGCATATCAGGATCTATTTTAGGAACAGGTTGACCTACTCCAATTAGCTCTTCATTAAAAGGTTCGATCGTTATCACGATTCCTTGTCCGCTAATCGTCGTTAATCCTGCTTGTTTTTTTAAATCTCCGAGTGCTTTTTCCATTGCTTGGATTTTTTCGTCTTTCCCGTTACCTTTGTATTGGTTTAGAAGTTCACTGTAGCGTTCAAATTCCTCATTAAGCTCCTGCTGACGCTGTTTTTCTTTTTCCAAATCAGCTCTTAATTCCCATAAATCTCGAGTATCCCGAACAACAGGATTGTTTGTGGTCTCAAATTGGATCGCCAGCATTCCGCCAAGTATGAGGGCAATTGTTGCGAACATGAATTGTCTCTCTTTCAACTAACTCATCCCTCTTCTGTAATAAATGGCTCCATCTCGATCGCGCTCTCTTGCTCCACTCTCACTTCTACACCATCCGTTACAATTTTATCAACGATGTATAGATTCAAAGATTTCTCTAGGGTTGTGGAATTCCCAATGGCTGTGATCACAAAAGGTGCAGGGTATTGGTTACCATCCACAGAAACGACAGGACCGATACAAGCGATATACGTATCATGAGAGATCCTTTGACCGTTTATCGCAATGGCTTCCGCACCTGATACGTGAAGTTCGTCAATGACACTTCTAATATGTTCTTCATGGACGATATAATCGTTAGGGTTCTCCCCTTCCGGTATATAGGAGGAATCTTGAAGGGTAACTTCTACCCCCTCCCCTTTCACTTTTACGTTTCCTACTACCATTCTGAGCTCTTTCAAATCTTCTACTAGTTTAGAAGATATCTCCTCTTGATCTGCCAGCTTGTTTTCTTTCTTCTCAACATTTTGCTGCAGACTTTGAAGGTCGCCTGCTAATTCTCTATTCGTTTTTTGAAGATTTAAGATTTGGCTTCGCAATGAATCTTCTTTTTTCCATTCATTGTTCTGCACAACATTTTGCTTTTCGATCTGTGCTCTCTGATAGGAGAAAGATAGTATGAACCCGGTAACGAGAAGGATTAAAGATAGGAAAAGATGCGTCCCTTTAATTTTGCTCATTACTTTCCTCCACTTTGTTGTATCGTTCAAAACGTGTGCTGATTCCTAAATAAAATGTTCCTTTTTCCTCAGGTTTTAGTTCGCTGACTAAAGACGGATATGCTGTCAGCCTATCTGAGAACTTAGAGATCGTCGTCACCACTTTGTTACCATCCGTCATAAACAACGTTAGTTGATTTGAACTGTTGGCAGCAGGTGTATGTGTGATCTCAGATATACGATGAATGATTCCTTCAGGTAGTTTTTGTAGTTCCTGTGCCATCATCTCTAATTGTTCTGGATCCTTCCAGCTGACGATTACAGGCGCATTCACGGGTCTCTCATTTTTCTTCAAAGGCTCTAACATCTTCCCGTTCTGAAGCATCGGGTAGTATAGGTTCTCTTTTCTGAAATAACCGACTCGTTGAAACTCACTCACTTTAATTATAACTTGGTTAAAAAACTTCTTTTGGATGGAAACAGAACTAATTTCTGAGATTTCCTCAAGTCGCTCCATCATTTCATCCTCAGATACATTTAAATACTTTGTCTTTGTTGAGATTTCACTTTTTTCAAGAATTTCATTGTCGGTTACAAAATAGTTGCCTGAGACGGTAATTTTCTTCACATGACTAAGATCAGATTGAAAATAAACGACGACCAACAATAACAGGAAGAAAAAGGACAAGTAATAAATAAGACGACGATTTGCTTTTTGTTTGCGGTGTTCTTTCAGCTTCGGAATTCGGTCCTCAATCTTGACAACCTTTACCTTGTCCATCCTCTTCCTCCGTTTTATAAGTTAGTACAAGAAACATTAACGGTTGACAGAAATAAAAGAACTTGGCAGCTAGACGCCAAGTCTTCAAAAGGTACTGATAACAGTCCAACTGTCAGAAGATAACGAAATGTATGGTTCGTTTCGAAACGTCAAAAGTTAATTTTTTCTTGTTCTTTGTATTATAGCACGGATAAGCCGCAATTCAGCACTATTTATCCAATTTTTTGTTAATCATTTCTACCAATGATCTCAACTTCTGTATGAAGTTCAACACCATGCTTTTCTTTAATCGTTTTTTGTATAAAACTGATAAGATCCAGCACGTCTTTTGCTTTTGCATCTCCAGTATTTACAATGAAATTCGCGTGCATCTCAGAAACTTGTGCTCCACCTACTTTTGTTCCTTTAAGTCCCGATGTTTCAATAAGATGTCCTGCATAATTAGGGAGAGGATTACGGAACACACTACCACAACATGGAAAGTTCCACGGCTGAGTGTTTCTGCGATAATCTTTATTCTTCTTAAGCTCGGCCATAATGGTTTCTTTATCGCCCTTATCCAAAACGAGGATGACTTCTACACAGATCCCACCTGTCTCTTGAAGGACAGAAGTACGGTAAGAGAATTTAAGTTCTTCATTAGTAAGCCATGTAAGTTCACCATCAGGTAATAGTATTAAAGCCTTCTCAACGATCTTTGACATATCTGATCCATGCGCACCTGCATTCATGAAAACAGCGCCGCCAACCGAGCCCGGAATACCTGCTGCAAACTCTAGACCCGTATATGCTTCACGTGACATTAGAGTTGCAAGCGGAATGAGTGAATATCCACCACCAACTCTGATCTTGGTATCGTCTTTTTCAAGGTGGTTGATCCCCTCCCCTACTTTAATGACAACACCTTCTATGCCCCCGTCAGCAACTAACAGGTTAGATCCTCTTCCGATTGCACGTATCGGTGCGTTCGCTTCTTTTATATAACCTAATGCTTTTTTTAGACTTTCAATATCTTTCGGTTCATAAAAAAGATCAGCTGGCCCACCAATTTTTAATGTGGTGTGATTTTTTAATGGCTCATTTACTAGGACAGTACCTAAATCTTCACTTTTTAATTTCTCAGCTAATTGGCTATACATCATTAAAAACCCCCTACGTTCATACGCATCGTTCTATTTATATGCTATGCGTTAATCTTTTCCATGTTTTCAATGTCCTTAAACATCGACAAAGTAGTATTCGTTAGAACTAACGATTTTGTTTCTTATTTCTGAAAAACGACATCTGATTATCATTGTCGCTCTTGAATGTGGTTGATTTACGTTACAGCATGCTCGCTTTCCGCGGGGCAGGCGGTGAGCCACATTCGTACGTTTCTCGTATAAGTGTCTCACCTGCCTAGTTGCAGTGGCTAGCCCCTCGAGGTCAAAAGCTAAATGGACCATAAGGCAAAGTGCGCCTTACTAGCCCATTCACCTTTTGCTAGTCGGGGCTGAACGAGCCACTTCCACTTTTAGGACTGCCCGCCTGTCCTAGCTGAGAGTCTCGCACCCTCCACTTCAATCAACTGTCTAGAAGACAAGAATTTAAGAGCAGAGACTAGCTTATAAGAAACAATAACATTAAAAAACAAATATAGAAAAAGAAGTTACCCTGCCATAATTGACAGGGTAACGTCTTTAAATCGCTATGTTTAGAATAAGAGAATTTCCTTTGAAACTCAAGTATTAATACCTTGAATACCGGCTAATATTGAGGATTACTCCAATTGATGCGAGCATTAGTGTTAATGAGGATCCTCCATAACTTAAAAATGGAAGTGTTATTCCAGTTACAGGCATCAAACCTGTTACAACTCCGATATTAATCATCACCTGTATAGCGACCATTCCTATGATTCCTATCGCTAAAAAGCTGCCGAATAGATCTGGAGCTCCTAAAGCGATTCGGATACCTCGCCATAAGAGAAGGCTAAAGAGGATTAATACAAAAACAGCACCAATAAAACCGAGCTCTTCTGACAGAATCGCAAAGATAAAGTCCGTTTGCGGTTCAGGGAGATAACCAAATTTTTGTCTACTCTGCCCTAAGCCTAGTCCAAGCAATCCACCTGGACCGAGAGAATAGAGTGACTGTATAATCTGAAATCCACTACCTAATGGATCACTCCAAGGGTCAAGGAAAGAAGTAATCCTCTTAATTCGATAAGGAGCAGATATGATCAGCCCCGCAAGTCCGATCAGACCGATCAAAGCCATCCCAACAAAATGAGAGATACGCGCTCCTGCAACAAAAACCATCACGATACTAGTTCCGACCATCACAGCACCGGTTCCTAGATCTGGTTGAAGCATGATCATTCCAAAAGCGATCATCACTAATCCTAGAGTAGGTACTAAACCTTTTTTCAGTGAAGTGATCTTTTTTTGATGCTCTGATAAATACTTAGCTAAGAATGTAATCATGGCAAGTTTCATAAATTCAGACGGCTGGATGGAAAAAGCACCCACACCGATCCAACTTCTTGCACCGCCTCGTACCATACCGATACCTGGGATAAGAACAGCGATCAACAATACAAAACAAATGATCAGAAGGATCTTAGACCAGACTCTCCACGTCATGTAATTGATGTTCATGATAAAAAACATCGCTGCAATTCCCACACCGGCAAATAATAATTGTCGCTTTGCAAAAAAGAACGCATCATCAAACTTGTATAGCCCTAAATCTGCACTCGCGCTATAAACCATTATTATACCGATCGATAACAACAAAAGCGTAACAACAATCATTATGATATCAGGGGTTGATCTCGTTGCAGGCAAAGGGAAACACCTCAACTCTTCTTATTTGTACAAACCTTATTTAAGTTTATGCACAGAGTTGATAAACATGTCCCCTCTTTGTTCGAATGTCTTATATTGATCCCAGCTTGCACATGCAGGGGATAACAAGATAACGTCTTCTTCGTCCGATAGACTGTACGCAAGGGGAACAGCATCTTCCACATTATCAGCACGTTTTATCGTTTCTATTCCTGCCTGATTTGCAGTTTGTGCTAATTTTTCAGCGGTTTGACCAAAAGTAACCATTGCTTTTACATTCTTTAGTGATGGAAGCAGATCATCAAATGAATTTCCACGATCAAGACCACCAGCTAGTAAGATTACAGGTTGTTCAAATGCCGACAACGCGGCATTCGTCGCTAATATATTCGTGGCTTTGGAATCATTGTAGAAACGTCTTCCGTTAAGCTCTCCTACATACTGGAGACGATGTTTAACTCCCGGAAACGAAGTTAGGACTTGACGGATCTGTTCTAATGTTGCGCCAGCTAATAAAGAAGCGGCTACAGCTGCCATAATATTAGATAGATTGTGTTTACCAGGTAAGACGATCTCGCTTAGATCAATAACTTTTTGATCCTGAAAATAAAGTGCACCATCTTCCACATAGACCCCACCCTCATGTTTCTCTTTAACAGAAAATGGGATATGTTTAGCTTTAGAGTTCTTCATTAAATATGAGACACGTTCATCATCTGCGTTATAGATTACATAATCAGAGGAATCTTGGTTCTCAGTGATCTTAGCTTTTGCTTTTCCGTATTCATCAAGAGAACCGTGATAATCTAAATGTGCTTCAAATAAGTTCAGAAAAACGGCGATCTGTGGCTTGAACCGCTCTGTTCCCATTAACTGAAAGCTAGAAAGTTCAGCTACTAATATATCTTTCTCAGTAGATTTGGCAGCAACCTCGGAGAACACAGTACCGATATTCCCTGCTACGACTGGTGTCTTATCACTGTTTTTTAACATATCCCCAATTAGGGTGGTTGTTGTCGTCTTACCGTTTGACCCTGTGATCGCAATAATGGATGCGTCTGAAATCATACCTGCAATTTCCACTTCCGTATATACCGGAATGTTTCGTTTGACCGCTTCATCGATCAAAGGGTTTTGATAAGGAATTCCTGGATTCTTTACAATAAAGTCCAACTTGCTATCTAGCAATGTCAGCGGATGGTCTCCACAAACCACTTCAATACCAAGTTTCTCCAGTTTTTCTGCTTCTGCATTTCCTTCTCTAGGGCTTTTGTCGTTCACTGTTAGATGAGCCCCAAACGAATGAAGCAGTTTTGCACCAGCAAAACCGCTCTTGGCTAATCCTACGATTAATATCTTTTTGTCTTTAAAAAAAGTAGTGTCCTTCATTTATACCCACACCTCTAAATAAATTCCTAGTGCTGCAAATACCAATCCTACAAGCCAAAATGTAACAACGATACGCCATTCACTCCAGCCTGACAATTCATAGTGATGATGAAGCGGGCTCATCTTAAATACACGCTTGCGAGTTAACTTAAATGAAGCTACTTGAATCATTACAGAAAGGGTTTCAATTACAAAAACTCCGCCAATAATAACTAGCAAAATCTCAAGCTTGGTTAAGATTGCGACCGCACTAATCGCACCACCTAGAGCCAGTGATCCGGTATCTCCCATGAACACTTTCGCTGGGTGCGCGTTAAAAACTAAAAAGCCAAGTACAGCACCAACAACAGCCACACAGAAGATGGCAGCTTCAAATTGGAGAATGGTAGATGACAAGACAGCGAATGCACCAAAAGCAATAGCTGCTGTTCCTGCCAACAATCCATCCAGTCCATCCGTTAGGTTTACTGCATTAGAAGCACCGATTAACATGAATACAACCAATACTGGGTAAAACCATCCTAGGTCAAACGAAAAATCTGTTCCAGGAACTGAAATTTCCGTTGAAAAATCAATCGCTCTTAATCCTAAGAAGAAAAGAGCTGCAATGATTAATTGCCCTACTAATTTTTGCTTCGATGTTAAACCGAGATTTCTTTTCTTCACTACTTTAATAAAATCATCTAAAAAACCAATAAGTCCATATCCTAATGTAACGAGGATTAGCAGATGGGTTTCTGCTGTAACTGCAAAAAACTTAGCGGTCATCGCATAAGTTGCGATAACGAGGGCTAAGACGATAACAATCCCGCCCATCGTAGGTGTTCCTTGCTTTTTTTGGTGAGATTTCGGGCCTTCATCACGGATGCTCTGCCCAAATTTCAATCTTCTTAAAAACGGAATGAAAAAGGGTGAACTTAATACCGCAATTAAGAAGGATGCTACTAATGTAAATAGTAAGACTTGCTCAATCATTTTTTCGACTCCTGTTCTTTCTCTACAAATTTCGAGACTAGGGTTTCTAATACCATCCCTCTTGATGCTTTAAAAAGAATAGCAGTGTCTTTTGATAATAATCTAGTTATTGGTTCTTCCGCTTCTTCTTTTGTCAGACATTGAATAACTTCAAGGTCTTCATTTTTATGTTTCATTAGTTCATCTGCGATCCAAGCACCTTTTTGCCCTACACATATCACGTGAGAAATCGTATCATCCACATGCTTCGCTATGTTTCGATGCATCTCTTCTTCATTTGAGCCTAATTCATACATATCTCCGAGGACAGCGACCTTTTTAGAGTAATCCTTCAGTTCAGCAAGTGTTTCTAGAGCTGCAATCATACTCGTTGGACTAGCGTTGTAGGCATCGTTGATAAGAAGTGTTTCCTTCTTGCCGCTTTTCATTTCAAGACGCATGGAAGTCACTTTAAGGTTCTCAAGTCCTTCTAGTATCTTATTTTCTTCAATATTCAAGTAATGTCCTACAGCTATGGCATATGCTGCATTTTTAATATTATGACGTCCGAGCATTGGTATGCGATACACGGTCGTACCTTCTTCTAAAGAAAACGTTACACCATTTACATCTGTCTTAAGGTTAGATAACTTCAGTGTATTTGAATCTCCAAAACCAACTTGTAATACGTTCTCACCTTTTACATGTGAAAGAAGCGGTTCATCTCCATCGATGATAAACAGCCCACCTTGTTTTAAACCATCTGCGATCTCAAGTTTCGCTTTTGCAATTCCTTCACGACTACCAAGTTGTTCGAGATGGCTTTCACCGATATTCGTAATAACAGCCACATCTGGCTCTGCAATCTTACTTAAAAGAGATATCTCTCCATAATCACTCATACCCATTTCTAGAATGAGTACTTCTGTAGTATCTTCCATCGCTAGAATGGTCAAAGGCATTCCAATATGATTGTTGTAATTCCCTTGCGTTTTAAACGTCTTAAAGTTTTCAGAAGAAACACTTTCGATCATGTCTTTTGTTGTTGTTTTACCGTTACTGCCCGTTACAGCTACAACAACAGGATTGATCTTCTTCAAATAATATTTAGATACATCTTGCAAAAACGCCACTGTATCTTTTGTGTAAAGAATAGGAAAATCTTCCGGCAATCCTTCTGGAAGAAGTTTCCCTTCCTCCCAGACCGTAGCTGTACAACCTTGTTCAATCGCATTTAGTAGAAAATCATGACCATCAAATCGCTCGCCAGCTATCGGTAAGTAAAGTGCATTTTCACTTTTAAGTCTTGTATCTTTAGAAACACCCTCTAATATAAGGTTTTCATACTTTCCACTCGTACGATCTGCTAATGAGACCAGTTCTTTAAAATCTAATTTCATTTTTTCACCGCCTTAATTGCTTCCCTTGCAACGATTCGATCATCAAATTCTAAAATGTCTTTACCAATGATCTGATAGGTTTCATGACCTTTACCGGCTATTAGTATAACATCGTTTGCACTAGCCTGTTCAACTGCATATTCAATTGCCTTTTTACGATCAGGGATGGTCACATAATTCCCTTCGTCTACACCCTCTTCCATATCTTTTAAGATCTGAAGAGGATCCTCTGTTCTCGGATTATCACTAGTGAAGATCGCATGATCAGCTAAGTTAGCTGCAATTCCTGCCATGAGTGGGCGCTTTGTCTTATCACGGTCACCACCACACCCAACAATCGCTGTAATTTTCCCTGTAGCGAATTCTTTAATGGTTCTCAGAACATTCTCTAAGCTATCTGGCGTATGTGCGTAGTCAACGATCACCGTATAATCTTGACCTGCGATAACAGGTTCAAATCTGCCAGAAACTCCTGTTACTTCTTTTAGACTTGAAAGAATTTGATCTAGATCTAATCCCGATAACAAACATGCTGTTGTTGCTGCCAGCACATTATATACGGAGAACTTTCCGATCAGCTTCAACGTAACCTCTCGTGACCCGACTGGAGTATGCAGTGTAAATGTAGTTCCTTGAGATCCAATCAAAATATTGGTCGCACGAACGTCACTATCATTATCTATTCCATAAGAAATAACCTGTGCCGATGTTACACTTCCAAACATTTTTGAAGCTGGATCGTCGTTATTTAGTACTGCAACTTTTCGATCTGATTTGTTATAAGTATTTCCCATTTGAGAGAACAGAAGACTCTTTGCAAACTTGTATTCTTCCATATTTTTATGGTAGTCCAAATGATCTTGTGTCAAGTTCGTGAATACAGCGATATTAAAGTCACATCCCCAGACTCTACCTTGAACGAGAGCATGCGAAGACACTTCCATTACAGCTGCCTCAACTTTCTCTTGATTCATTTGATAAAACGCATTCTGCAAAAATAATGAATCAGGTGTAGTATTGGCTACCTTAAAGCTTTGATCTTTGATCTTCATTTCAATCGTCCCGATCATCCCAGTGCTTTTCCCAGCATCTCTTAAAACTTTTTCAATGAGATGTGATGTCGTCGTCTTCCCATTCGTACCAGTTATCCCTATCAGATGAAGCTTTTGTGAAGGGTGGCCATAAAAGGCATCCGCTAATACCGCAAGAGCTTTTTTTGTATTTTTCACTTTTATAACAGGAATGTTAACATCGATGTCCTTCTCAGCTAAAATAGCAGCAGCACCATTTTTAGCGACGGCTTCTGCAAAATCATGTCCATCAAACAGTAGACCTTCCATACAAACAAAAAGACAGCCTTCCCCAGCTTTCCTGGAATCCATTTGAATGGAGGTAATTTCAGGATTGGCTTGGATATCCATTTCATAGTTCACTAAATATGTAAGCAGTTCTTTTAATTCCATTAATCCTGATCTCTCCTCTAATCATTGTTAAGCATTAATTTTTAAATAGTGTAGTTTCGCATAGTTGTAGCAGCACATAGAAAGCGTCTTTTTGTGTTATCTTATATCACTTGAAGATGAGTGAACCAAAGTAACATCTTTCTATAATAGAGCGTTTAATATGCATCTTTAAAGAAAATAAGCCAAGCAAGATTCCGCGCTTGGCTATGTGTACATTCTTTATTTTAATCTTCCACTTCTTTTTTGTCACCCAAAAATAAACGAATTGTCTTACCAGCTTCAAGCTTCACACCAGCTTTTGGAGCTTGCTCTACGATGTAATTCCCTTTTCCGGAAGTTTCAATTTTAAGGTTATACAATAGGTTCGTCAGCTCTTTCGTTTGTTTTCCAACTAAATCTGGAACAACTATCTCTGGAGCATCGAGCCAAGTTTTCTCTTTTTCTATCTGATCTTTTTGCTTTTTAACTCCCATGGCAGAGAGACTGTCTTCAATAATATTTCCTACGATTGGTGCTGCCACGATTCCACCAAACTGAAGGGTTTCTTTCGGATTATCTATTGCAACATAAACAACGATCTCAGGGTTATTAGCAGGAGCCATCCCGATAAAGGAAACGATATGGTTGTTCTTTAAATAGACACCACCTTCTGCCTTTTGAGCAGTTCCCGTTTTCCCTCCAACACGATAACCATCTACAAATGCATTTTTCCCCGTCCCTTGAGCTACAACACTTTCTAATGCACGTCTAACTTCTTTTGACGTTTTTTCAGAGATCACTTTTCTCTTCAGTTTTGGAGTCTGCTTACTCACTACTTTTCCTGTTATAGGATCCACTAATTCTTTAGCTATATAGGGTTCGTACAGATAACCACCGTTTACGGCCGCAGACACGGCAGCTACTTGTTGAATCGGAGTAACAGAAACCCCTTGTCCGAACGCGGTAGTAGCAAGCTCAAGTGGACCAACTCGATCTAATGAGAATAAGATTCCTCTACCTTCCCCAGCCAAATCAACACCTGTCTTTTCCCCAAACCCAAAGTCTTTAATATATTCAAAGAGCTTATCTTTACCTAATCGTTGACCAAGAATCACGAATCCCGGGTTACAAGAGTTCTGAACGCCTTCTAAAAAGCTCTGACTGCCATGACCACCTGCTTTCCAGCATTTAAGCTTTCTCCCTGCAACTTCGATCGATCCAGGATCGTGAAAATGATCTTTATTTAAGTCAACTTTATCTTCTTCGAGTGCAGCAGCAAGTGTAATGATCTTGAAGGTAGAACCAGGTTCATATTGTGCCCACACTGGCAGATTTCGATTGTAGACTTCTGGTGAAACACGCTTATACTCTTCTGGGTCAAAATCGGGGCGTGAGCTCATGCCAAGAATTTCGCCCGTATTCGGATTCATCGCTATAGCGATCGCTCCATCTGGGTCATAAGTAGCTTGAGCGATATCAAGCTCTCTTTCAATAATGGTTTGAACACGTGAATCTGTCGTTAATCTAAGGTCGTATCCATCTTTCGGTTTCTCATACTTGTCCGATAACGATGGCATCCTCCGTCCCCTTGCGTCCGAGAAGAAAGAGATATGACCTTTTTCCCCATTCAGCTGCTCATCATAGTATAGTTCTAGGCCTGTGAGCCCTTGGCTATCAATACCTGCAAAACCCAACACATGAGAAAGGTAAGAACCATATGGATAATGCCTTTTACTATCTTCTGCAACAAAGACACCCGGCAGGTTCAATGCTTCCACTTCTTTTGCTTTCGCATTGCTGATTTTTCGTCCTCCATTATCAATCCTCACAATTGAGGCTTTCTTCGTAAGTCTTTGATACACTTCTGTTTTTGATATATTTAACAAAGCAGCCAATTTTTCAGCTGTTTCATCTGGTTCCTTTATCTGTCTTGGAACAACAAAAACGGTCGGAGCACTAATATTTGTTGCGAGTACCACATCATTTCGGTCTAAGATCTTCCCTCTTTTCGGTTCGAAGGGTATGTCCCTGCTCCAGGAATCAAGCGCTTGATCTGTCAACATATCTCCAAGCACAAATTGAACATAGCCGAGCCTTACAGAAATGACAAAAAAGAAAGCTACCCCAAAAACAAGAACAAAAATTAAGCGCCTGCGTACAGTTACATTCGAAACTCGCACACACAATACCTCCCTTGTATGTCTCGTTTCAAATATATGCTTGTACACAAGCGCCTAGAACATTTAGTCTGTTACCGGCAGATCTTCATCTTCTGACGGTTCTTCTGTAGATCCTGTTTCTTCCACGTTCTCTTCTTCAGCATCTGTTTCTGTCACTTTAGGAGGTTCTAGTTGAACAACAAAGAAATCTCCTTCTTTAACAGGGTTTCCAGGTTTAATGCTTTGCTTTACTGCAAATCCACTTCCTGTAATCGTTTCTTTCAATCCAAGAAGTTTACTGATTCTTAAGATATCCATGTAAGACCAGTCTTTAACATCAGGCATCTTCGCATCCCCAGATGTTCTTAAGATGACTCTTTCACCTTTCATCACATAAGCACCTTCATAAGGTTCTTGGTTGATGATCTCATTACCTGAACCAATGACTGAAACTTGCATGCCGAGTTTTTCTAGATCGCTCTTGGCTTTTTCAGCCGACTGACCCGTATAATCTGGTAATTCTTTGCCGTACGATTTTTTAACTTTAGAGGACTTATCGTTTACTTTGACTTCAGGCTGAATGTTTAAATATTGAAGCCCGCTTTTCATTACACTTGTAAAAATATTCGCAACAGGTGTAGAACCCATCTCAGGGAATTCAACCTTTGGACGCTCCACAGCCACATAGACTAACAATTTAGGATCATCTTTAGGAGCCATCCCCAAGAAAGAGAACACATTCTCCCCCCAACCAGAAATGTATTTCCCGTCTTTCCCTACGATCTGTGCTGTTCCTGTCTTTCCGGCTACGCTGTAACCGTCGATCATATAAGGTTTACCCGTTCCATCTGTTACTACTGTTTCTAATATATCTCTTACTTGTTTCGCAGTTTCTTCGGAAATCGGTTTACCTGCTACTTTCGGTTCATTCGATAACACCGTCTTCTTCGTTTCTGGGTCCATGATCTTGTCGATCACGTATGGTCGCATCATCTTACCGCCATTGGCAATAGCTGTTGCCGCTTGAATCTGTTGAATTGGCGTGATCGTCGTTCCTTGTCCGAACGCAGTCGTTACTTTTTCTATCTCATAGTTATAAAGAATGGATCCACTCTTCTCATTCGGCAGATCAATATTCGTCTTTTGATCTAAACCAAATTTAGAAAGATAACTTCTATATTTCTCATAACCTAGTTTTTCACGTACAAGTTTAGAGAAGGCAACGTTAGAAGAGTTTTGAACTCCTTCGTTATAAGTGATCGGTCCCCATCCTCTTTTATTATGGTCATAGATCGGTCTTCCGATGTTCGGAAGCTTATACGATCCAGATTGGAACACCTCATTACCGTTATATTTACCTTCTTCGATGGCGGCTGCCAAAGTAAAGATCTTCATAGTGGATCCTGGCTCAAAAGGATAAGAAACAGCAAAGTTCGTATAGTTTTTTATGTCCTTTTTGTTCGGATTAAAACTAGGTGAATTACTCATCGCGAGAATTCTTCCTGTTTTTGGATCAGCAACAATACCAGTAATCTTTTCAGGTTTATATTTTTTAGCCGCTTCTTGGACCGCTTCATCTAAATAAAGTTGGATCTTTTCATCAAGTGTTAAATAAACATCCTGACCATGTTTTGGTGGTGTGATCGACTCTTTATTCGCTGGAATCGCTCGACTGAAAGCATCCCCAACAAAGGAAATCTTGCCATCCTTTTCTTTTAGATACTTGTCTAGTGATTTTTCAAGTCCCATCAGACCGGTCTGAACACCTTCTTCACCATTACCCGTGTACCCTAATACATGAGCCGCGAAGCTTTGGTTAGGATAATAGCGTCTAGATTCTCTTAAGAAATCAACACCAGGAATCTTCATCTTTTCGATCTGTTCTTTTTTTCGATAAGACACTTTTCTTCCAGACGGAATCTCTACTTGAAATCTTCCTTCTTTACTCAATAGTTCTTCTAGGTCTTCCTTATCAGAATCCAAGACTTTTGTAAGTTTTTCTGCTGCTTCTTCTGGATCTTTAATATGATTTGGATACTTTTTATCGAGTATTGCTATTACGCTGTATGAAGGAATGTCTTGCGCTATCACTTCACCGTTTCGATCAAACATGGTTCCTCGTTTTGCATCTAAAACATCGCTCTTCATCCATTTCCTTTTGCCATATTCGATTAGATCTACTCCTTCTGCAGATTGAGAAGAAGCCACTAGAAAGAACTTACTCGTTAATACAAAAAAGAGCACGGTAAACACAACCATCAGAATACCTGCTCCAACATTTTTTCTTTTTAATTTCATAACAACACCTGCTTTTTAGTCCTGAACCACTTTGACGTTCTTATCGTCAAAGATGAACCCCTGTTTCTTTGCCAATTTCATGATGCGTTCCGGATTACTTAGTTCTGTAACTTGAAGATGATAATCTTCAACGATCTTTGTTTCAGCAGTAAGGTCCTTTTGAATACTCTCAACTTTAGCAGTGGCCTGATAAACAGACGCGTATAGAGAAATGAGCCAAATCAATCCAGCAATTAAGACGACCCCCATAGCTCCCCATAAAACGACTTCACCTTTTGTAAATATCTTTCGAGATGGTGATGGTTGCTGTACCGGCTTTGGATTTCTTTCTGGCTGTAACTGTACTTGTTGTTTTTGAACTTGATAGGCTAAATTGCTCACTTTAGCTCTCCTCTCTATTTTTGTTTTTCAGCGACCCTCAATTTTGCTGAGCGTGATCTTCTGTTTTCTTCAAGCTCATCATCTGTAGGTACGATTGGTTTTCTTGTGATGAGTTTTAACTCTGGTTTGTATTCTTCTGGTATAACCGGCAGACCTGGAGGGAGTTCCGGACCTGTGCTTGCTTTTTTTAGTATATTCTTACACGCACGATCTTCTAAAGAATGGAAGGTGATAACTGCAATCCTGCCACCTACATCTAATAGTTCAATGGAATCTTGCAATGCATCTTCAAAAGCGTTCAATTCATCATTTACAGCGATACGAATGGCTTGGAACGTTCGTTTAGCAGGATGACCACCTGTTCTTCTTGCAGGAGCAGGTATAGCGTCCTTTATTATTTCGACAAGTTCACCAGTTGTTTGAATCTCTTTTTTCTCACGAGCCGCCTCAATCTTTCTAGCGATCTGTTTAGCGAATTTTTCTTCGCCATATCTTGAGATGATCTTCATCAGCTCATTGAACGACCATTCATTCACAACTTCTTTTGCTGTAAGATCACTTGATTGATCCATTCGCATATCAAGCTCAGCGTCATGCTGGTAGCTAAACCCTCTATCCGCTTCATCTAGTTGTGGAGATGATACACCTAAGTCGAACAGGATGCCATCTACTTTATGTATGCCACGTTTAGAAAGCTCTTCTTTAATATGACGGAAATTGCTGCGAATAATCGTATACTTTCCTTCATGTTCCTTTAGAACCTGACGGGCGTTTTCAATAGCTATGTCATCTTGATCAAATGCGTATAGATGGCCAGTTTCTAATTGAGACAGGATAAGTGCACTATGACCTGCCCCACCTAACGTACAATCAACATAAATTCCATCTGGTCTCACGTGTAAAGCGTCTACTGATTCTTGTTTTAAAACGGTTATATGGTCAAACATGGAAAATTCCTCTCTGCTATAAACTTAAGGGTTATAAATCAAAATCCATCAGACTCTCTGCAATTTCTCCAAATGAGTCTTCTGACTTTGAGAAGTATTCTTCCCAAATTGATTTACTCCAAATTTCAATTCTATTCGACACACCTATTACTACGCAATCCTTTTCTAGTTTTGCATAGTCTCTGAGCGGAGATGCAATGTTTACTCTTCCCTGTTTATCTAACTGACACTCAGCAGCTCCAGAAAAGAAAAAACGAGTAAATGCACGTGCATCCTTTTTAGTGAATGGCAAACTCTTCAGTTTTTCCTCGATGACTTTCCACTCATTTAAAGGATAGCCGAATACACATTGATCCAATCCGCGAGTTAAGATAAACTCTGTGCCTAGTTCTTCACGAAATTTGGAGGGAATGATCATACGTCCTTTTTCGTCGATGCTGTGCTGATACTCTCCCATGAACATATGATCACCCCACTTTCTCCCCTAAATCTACCACAACGCTCCACTTTTCACCACTACAAGTATTATTCGTGTACAAAAAAAAAAATCCTGCTGTAGCACAGGATTTTTTCTAAAATATTTTAAGGTTTTAAACATATACAATCTTATGTTTCCCATTGAATTGATAAGGGTATTGTATAAGTTTGTTCATAAGAGAAGGACCTTCTCCATTTATGAATTGATAGATGTTCCATACCCTCTCTTGCAAGATTCCAGTCGGTTTCAATTGAAGCATGATTTCATCAAATTCGGCAAGTGGCTCTTTTATCTTTTTTCGAACGCGTTGTTCTAACTTATTCTCCATATAGTCGATCTCAGATAAGATTCGTTTTAAATTCAAATCTGCAACCGAAAGGAGTTTTGGATCGATATCTTCGGCTAATCGAATCAACTTTTCATAGGAAGAAGTGAAATCTGCTTTAACAGATTGCACGGTGTCGTAAGTCTCAATCGGCCGGTTCATTGCATACCACTCACGCTTATATTCTTCTGTTCCATTCTCTAGAACTTGTTTCACCGTTATTTCCTTTGATTGAAGCAATTCATTAACGCCAGTCGTAACGAGAGTAAAAGATAGCCTTGGTGTCAGTATAGGCATCATTCTATTAAATTGACTGAAAACCTTTCCTAGTACAGCCCAATACGCAATCTCTCCTGGTCCAGCAACAAACGATAATACCGGTAAAAGAAATTCTTGCATCAATGGTCGTGTCACTACATTATTGCTGAATTTTTCTGGGTGGTTAATCGCTTCCTCAAGAAGTTCTGATTCAGAGATCGTGAAGTCTTTCTCTTTAGAAGAGAATCCCTCTTTATCACGATACAGTAAGATCCGTTCTTGATTCTTCATGTAGAAGAGGTGCGCATTGTTTTCTTGAATCTCGATCGGAGCTGAATAGCCACTTTTACACAGTTCTTCAGTTCGAACGTTAAAAGCTTTATCTATCGCTTTGTTTTGAACAATCATCTCTTTTAACATGGAAGATTGCAGTTTTTTAAACGAAGGATCTCCAGAATCTAAAACGATAAGCCCCTCTTCAGAAAACCATTTGGATAGAAGCTTCGCGAAGAACGTAACGATAGAGTCTGAGTCTTTTAAGATACGTTCAGTCTCTGCGACTAAATCACTTGTAAAAGCTGTTTCACCGAAGGAACGAAATACTTCCTTCAACCAAGGTTGAACCTCATCACAATCCCACTCCCATAGGGAGGCTGAAGACTTCACGCTGCTCGCTGACTTTAATGATACTTTTTTAGCTGTATTGTTCCTAGAGACCATAACATGATTGATCTCATCCATATCATGATCTTCACCAGCTATCCAGAAAACAGGAACAACGGGAACATTTAATTCTTTTTCAGCTTGTTTTGCTAGTTGAATGGTACTGATGCACTTGTAGATGACTAAGAGCGGTCCGGTTAGAAGTCCCGCTTGTTGTCCACCAACCACAGCCAAACTCTCTTCTGCATTCAGTTTTTGTATATTCTCTATTGTTTTGGCAGAGGAACCGATCTTTTGATTATAAGTAGTCAGATAATCCGTTAGACCCTTTCTAGGAAACGAATAACGCTTCAATTCCTGTTGTCTCTTTGTCCATTCGTGTTTATCATAAGGAGATTTATAATCAAAAAAACGGACAATCTCCGCATCTCCGTTGGAGTACCCTTCTAAAAAAGGCGATGTATGAAGCTGCATTTCCTCCAGTCTCATTTATGAACTTCCTTTCTACGTATCAATTACATCCTTAACGAGTATAGCAAAGAACGAATAAAGAACATAAAAAATATGCTCTAAATGTCCAAAATACGTGAAATGATTCCATATGTCATCAACGAAAAGTAACCGATCGAAAGAACAAGAAAATGTAGACGCCAATTTAACCTAAGTATTTTTCCGATAGACAGTTCTAAATCATTTTTCCAAATCACATATGTAAAAAACAAACAACCGAATAAAAATACGAGTATAAGAATCCAATAATAAGAGTGTCCCCAAATTTCCACCGTCATTCTTTCAATAGCAAAAAATAAAAATAACGTTGTACTATCAACACCCGCCTTAAAGGCTTTTCTCCTTTTTTTCGTAACTTTCAGCATACTCTTATTAACAAGAAAAAAGACAATATAAGGAACGGTTATCAATGTAGCAACAATCGCACCTACAACACTAGTCAATCATTCATCCTCTCCAATCCAATGCACGAATCGCTTCATACGCAAAACGAGAATAAGGGGTTTGGACCTTTAACTCGAATCCTCGCTTAATAATCTCACCCGTAATACTCTCTATTTCCGTCTGCTTGCCGCTCTCTACGCTTTTTAACATAGAGGATCGGTTTAATGAAGTATTTCTGCACAAGACTAACAATTCCTTCCATAATACTTCACGCTGCTCTGTCATATTCAATACAGCAATGGTTTCTTCAAAAAGCTCTCTCATCATGGATAACGCATGCGAATTTGTTAAAAGTTCTCCATTTGTTATTCTTAATAACGCTGTAAGAGGATTGATGGATGCATTCATAATTAGTTTTTCATAAACCATTGGTTCCCACTCTGCCTCTAAAAGAATTGGAAAATGACTTGAATGAAGAAGGTCGCTCCATCTCTGTTCAGAATCCCCTCGATATGAAGAGAGTTTAATCCTGCCCTCTCCGAGGTGATGAACGGTCGTATCATCTTTCTTAACCGATCCGTGTTCAACAACACCAATGACTATTTGTTTTTGTGGCATTCTTTTTAAAAATGGTAGATGACTGATTCCATTTTGTAAAAAGAGATAGGAAACGTTTCGGTATTTATTCAATCCCCTTAATTCATGCATAGCATTTTGTTTAACTGCAATCACACACGAGGATTCTTCACCAGAATATTGTGCAAAAGGTTTTGCATCGACCATTACAGTTGTCTCAGAACCATCAACGTTTTTGTACGTTAATCCAAACTTTCTAAGTTCCTCCGCTTGTTCAAAGCTTCTTGTATAAACTACAGGTTCTCCCCCATTTTTTTTTATAAAGTAGGAAACCAATAACCCGATTGCCCCGCCGCCAATGACACTTACTCTCATATATAGCTCACCCCATATTCTCTTTCTCGATATTATCATATTCTTAAGGGATACTAAAAAAACCTCCCGAATACGGGAGGTTCATGTGTTTAAACAGGATAAACAGGATGCTTTCGTTCACTAAATACCATTTCTTTATTTTCATAGAATGCAAAACGATTTATTAGTTCATCTCTTAAGAATGAAGGTGAAACGATATCATCAATGATCATTTCCGATGCAAGTTTATAAATATCGATATGTTCTTTATATTCTTGTTGCTTTTGCTGAACAAATTGAATACGTTCTTTCACATCTTCAATCTCATTGATCTTATTTGAATATACTGCGTTCACTGCTGCTTCTGGTCCCATTACTGCAATTTGAGCCGTAGGCAAAGCGATGCAACAATCAGGTTCAAACGCTGGACCTGCCATCGCGTATAGACCGGCACCGTATGCTTTTCGGACGATCACTGAAATTTTTGGTACCGTTACATCACTCATCGCTGCTATCAACTTTGCTCCATGACGGATGATACCCGCTCTCTCTACTTTCGTCCCGATCATAAATCCTGGAACATCTGATAAGAAAAGAAGCGGAATGGAGAAAGCATCACAAAGCGTGATAAATCGTGCTGCTTTGTCCGCAGAATCAACAAAGAGTACGCCGCCTTTAACTTTAGGTTGATTCGCAATGATACCAACTGGTTTTCCATCAATTCGACCAAAACCCGTCACGATCTCTTGCGCGAATAATTTTTTCATCTCAAAGAAGCTACCCTCATCGATGAGTCCATCTATAAATTCATACATATCAAACGGAACATTCTGATTTTCTGGCACGATTGCTTCTAACTCTCTCCCCGCTTTCGGAGCAATAGCATCAGCATTCGGAGCTTTTAATTTATAGTTACTAGGGAAATAAGATAGATACCTTTTCGCTTCTTCAATGGCTTCTGTTTCATCCACTGCTAAAACGTCACCGCATCCACTAACCGAACAATGCATTCTTGCTCCGCCCATTTCTTCAAGCGTCACTTTTTCCCCAATTACTTTTTCAGCCATTCGCGGACTTCCTAAGTACATAGAAGCATTTTGATCGACCATGATCACGATATCACAAAAAGCGGGTATATAAGCGCCACCTGCCGCTGATGGACCAAATAGAATACAAACCTGTGGAATCATCCCAGACATCTTTACTTGATTATAAAAAATCTTTCCTGCTCCACGGCGGTTCGGAAACATGTCGATCTGATCCGTAATTCTAGCACCTGCCGAGTCAACAAGGTAAAGCATCGGAACTTTTAACTTTTGTGCTGTCTCCTGTATGCGAATGATCTTTTCAACTGTTCTAGCTCCCCAAGATCCAGCTTTTACAGTCGAATCATTGGCCATTACACAGACCGTCTTTCCGCCAAGTTTTCCAATCGCCGTTACAACTCCATCAGCTGGAAGGTCTCCTGCTTGGTTGTTTGCAAATTTTGCATCCTCTACGGTGTATTCACCATTATCAAAAAGAAGTCTTAGTCGGTCACGAACGAACATCTTATTTTGAGAACTGTTCTTTTCATGATATTTCTGTGCACCACCAGCTTCAATCTCGTCGATCTTTTCTTTTAATTGATTTTCTAATTTTGCTACCATGATATACCTCCTTCAAGAGAGTGAGCGCTCGTTCAGATTGTTTGCACGCTAATTCTATTTAAGTGTAACCAGTACGTCACCCTCATTCACAAAGTCTCCAGATGCAAACTTAATGTTTTCTACTGTTCCCGCATCAACAGCGTCAACGGGAATTTCCATTTTCATAGATTCTAAGATGATAACGGTTTGTCCTGCTGCTACCTCGTCACCTTCACTAACCAATACTTGCCAAACTGTGCCTGCCATAGATGCTGTAATTTCTTTCATTTCTCTCTCTCCTCTTTTTAATTTATGGTTTTGATACTTTCTTTTTACTTAAATAACTCGTGGTATAGTCACCTTTTACAAAATCCTCTTCCTTCAAGATCATTTGAAATAGCGGTGTGTTTGTTTTTAGGCCTTCTATCTCAAGTGCATCAAAGAATTCAACCGCATTCTTTATACACTTCTCACGATTGGAATCGCTTACAATTATTTTCGCAATCATCGGATCATAAAAAGGTGTAACAGCATTTCCACTCTCATAACCAGAATCGATCCTTACTTTCTCAGAACTTGGCCATATAAGTTTTTCAATCTTACCAGGGGATGGGAAGAACGTGATCGGGTCTTCCGCATAAAGCCTAAACTCTATCGCATGGCCATTACTCATGATTTCCTCTTGAGTTAATGGTAACTTTTCACCTCTAGCTACTTCGATCTGCCATCTTACTAGATCAAGCCCTGTAATACTCTCTGTAACAGGATGTTCGACTTGAAGTCGTGTGTTCATCTCTAGAAAATAGAAATCTCCATTCTCGCTTACGACAAACTCAACCGTTCCAGCATTCACATAATTCACAGCTTCAGCTGCTTTAACAGCAGAATCCGTAATTTTAGAACGAAGGCTTTCTGTTAGAAATGGTGATGGTGATTCTTCAACAACTTTTTGATTTCGTCGCTGAACGCTGCAATCTCGTTCAAAAAGATGAACGATATTTCCATGAGTATCACCCATGATTTGAACTTCAATATGTCTAGCATTCTCGATACATTTCTCAATAAACATTCTGCCAGAACCAAAGTAGTTCTTTGCCCTTTGTTGCGATGAGACAAAATGTTTATGAAGATCTTCGCGGTTATCGCATTTTACCATACCGATTCCGCCACCACCGCTACTCGCTTTAAGCATCACGGGATAACCGATCTGCTCAGCAAGTTTCACACCTTCTTCAACATCTTCGATAGGCTCGATCGTACCAGGTACGATAGGTACACCTGCTTGCTGCATCGTTTTTCTCGCCATGATCTTATCGCCCATCCATTCAATTGTTTGTGGCGACGGACCTATGAATGCTATTCCAGCTTTCTCTATCTTTTTGGCAAACTCATCATTCTCAGATAACAATCCGTAACCCGGATGAATAGCATCTACCTTATGTTTAAGAGCGACTTCTAGAATTACATCACTCTGCAGGTAAGATTTTGCTACTGGAGGTTCACCAATATGTACCGCTTCATCCGCAGCTTTTACAAAAGGGAGGTCTTTGTCTGCTTCAGAATATACAGCAACCGTTTGAATGTCCATTTCTTTACACGTTTGAATAATACGCAGTGCAATCTCACCACGATTAGCGATTAATATTTTTTTCATGTTCATCCTCCTTCCTGTTGTCAACATTACGTTTTTCGACATAAAAACCAAAATTCCTTTTTGTAAGCGTAAACTAAACGAATATTTTATTTTTAAAGAATTTTTTGTATAATTAGTATATACTATAAATATAGAGAAAAGTACAGAAAGACTGGGGGAGAACATATGTTTAAGTATGAAGTAAAAAAATTATTAGTTAACTATAAAACGCTTGAAGAATTTAAGCAGTTCAAGGAATACGGCGTACAAGAACTGTCAATGCTTGAGGATCTTCAAGAAAATATGATCGAAAACGACAGTGAGTCTCCATTCTACGGAATTTACTATGGTGATAAACTAGTTGCACGTATGAGTCTGTATCAGATCGAAGCTGCTTATGATCAATACTTTGATCCTCCACAAGATTATTTAGAGCTTTGGAAGTTAGAGGTATTGCCTCACCATCAGACAAAAGGTTTAGGGAAAGCTTTAGTAGAGTTCGCAAAAACGTTCCAGCTTCCGATCAAGACGAATGGCAGACAACAGTCTGGCGGTTTTTGGGAGAAGATGGGCTTTGAAGCTGTAACCTATAATCAAGATCGTGACCGCGGACAAAATCCTTACGTATGGTACCCAACAGGTGTAAGTGAACAACGCCTTGCATAAAAAATAAAAAAGATGGCGGAAGCCATCTTTTTTTAATTTCTAACAGGTACTTCTACTAACTTTCTTGCCCTGTCCATAATCTGCAATACATCTTGATAATCTCGTTGTACGGCTTCATATTCTTTATTCACTTTAGTAAGTTTATTCTTCAACGTTCCGTTTTCTTTCTTCAGGTTTTGAAGTTTCAACATCAGTGCTTTATTTTCCGCTTCTAAGTTCTTGGAAACCGGCTTTTCAGCCTGAAGCTGCTGCAAAAACAAAATAATCTCGTTTAAAGATAGTGGCTTATCATTTTTCGCGGTGTTAGAATGCTCCATTTGAAGTACTTCGTTATTGTGATGTTCAATGGTAGATGCAAACTGTTTAACTTTTCGCTTGTTTCTCTCTTTGCGTACTTTTTTAGCCTCAGTTATCGCTTTATCATATTGTTTACGAATAAGTGAGTTCCACCGAAATCCACAGGCTGCTGGTGTTCTAGTCAGCTTCTCTCCTACCTCTTCAAAAGCAACCAACTGTGTGCTTCCCTCGCGAATATGCCGAAGTGTTACTTCAGCAAGAATAGCATCTTCATCTTTTGTCCAGGCATCCTGGCGCAAATTTGTCATTTAGATCCCCCCATTTTAGTGGTTTGTAATAAGAATATGCTAGTGCTAGATAAGATAGACTTTTTATTCTACTAAAATGGGGAAAACTTATTTTCTTAAGAATGCCTCTACTCTTTTATGATGGTCATCTGACGCCCATAGCTTTGAACATCGTGTGATCTCATTTTGTACGCTCTGCTTTATTTTTTCTTTATCAAATCTTTCAAGCTGAAGAGCTTTATAAGATTCGATGACTCCGAGAGGTTGAGAAGTAAAACGACTTACATAGCGTTCCGTTTCTTTCAAACTGTTTCCTTTAATGACATATTGGATGAATCCGTAATCCATACCTTGCTTAGCAGTAACAGGAGTGGAACTGTATAAGAGATCCATAGCTCTTGTCAGGTTGATTCTTTCTAAGAGGTATGTACCGCCTCCCCAGCCCGTTGAAATGCCTAAACGACCTTGTATAAAACCCACTTTTGCCTCTGCACGAGCTAGTCTGATATCACATGCGGATGCAATCTCGCATCCCCCTCCAACTGCTGATCCGTTTAAAAGAGCGACAGTAGGTTTCGGGAAGAAAAATAGATCGTGAAGGATGTTTCCCATTTTCGATAACATCCCATACGCTTGATCTTCAGTCTTTAATGAATGAAATGCACTGAGGTCTCCTCCCGAACAAAACGCTTTTGTACCTGCTCCTGTAAGGATAAGAACTTTAACCTCTTTATCCAGTTTCGCTACGTTTAAAAGCGTTGATAATTCTTTCATCACATCGTAGTTAATCGCATTACGTACAGAAGGTCGATTTAATGTGATCCATCCTATTCCATTCTTTTTCTCCCATAGTACAGGTTGCTCGTTCATTATGTTCACCTCCGATACAAAAGAAAACGCTTTATTTATGTATATGAAAAAACAGGAAGCCTATAGCTTCCTGTTTTCATTACTTGCTTACTACTTCTTTTCCTTTGTAAGATCCACACTCACGGCAAACGCGGTGAGATAACTTGTATTCTCCGCACTGTGGACACTTTACCATACCAGGCATGGAAAGCTTGTAGTGTGTACGACGCTTCGCTTGGCGAGTTTGAGAAGTTCTGCGAAAAGGTACTGCCATTTGTATCCACCTCCTTAAAGGTTCTAGAAAGAATCATTATAACCTATTCTTTCACTTTTTGTCTTCGTCAAAAAATTTAGCCAGACCTTCCAAACGCGGATCAATCCGGTTTTTCATGTCTTCATCCGTAACCCTCTTCCATCCTTTTCCTTCCTTAGGAGCAGGACTGTCTGTCACATCAGCAGCCGTAATTTTCAACGGTTTTTCAAGCAAAATATGCTCTTCGATGACAGGGAGAAGGTCAACGTAATGTCCTTCGACTTTGTGAAGGCTCTCTTCATCTTCGTATTCCGTATAATTCGGATCGAAAATAAAAATTTCCGTCGTTTTTACCGAGAATGGAAATTCCACATCTACCAATGTGTTGGCACATGGCAACACCATTTTTCCTTTTATGTTTAAGTAAAAAGTGGCTTTTTGCTGAGTTACATCTGCATGTCCTTCTACGTGAACAGGATCAACGCTTCTGATCTCCGGGTCTTTTTCCATCACTCCGCTCGCATCAACATTTTGTTCAAACGTTAACGGTTTACGGTAAAAATTTTTAATTTCTTGTAGTGACCATTTCATGTCTTTATCACCTCAAGGCAACAGTAGTAATTATATCGGTCATCAAATAAAATGTCAATATTTTATCTTTACACTGATACTTTTGATTCTAAACTCTTTTTAGTACAATGTAAACAAGTATAATCGAACGTTTAAAGGAAGTGGAACACTTGAAAGCAACTGGTGTTGTTGTAGAATATAATCCGTTTCACAACGGACATTATTATCATTTACAAGAAACGAAAAAAGCTACAGGTGCTGATTGTATTATCGCCGTGATGAGCGGTAATTTCCTTCAACGAGGAGAACCTGCTCTCTTATCCAAATGGAAAAGGACAAAGATGGCTTTATTAGGTGGAGCCGATCTTGTTATTGAACTTCCGTATGCTTATGCCACTAGTCATGCACCTCGTTTTGCTTCTGGCAGCATTTATTTGCTGCAGTCTCTTGGTGCAGAATCTTTTTGTTTTGGAAGCGAATCTGGGGATGCTGAACTTTTTAGCAAGACACATGAATGGTTGGACGATAAGCAGGAAACGTATCAAGAACTTATTCGTTCATTCTTGAACAAAGGTCTATCCTATCCTTCAGCAGCTTCAAGAGCTTACGAATCACTAGATATTCCATTAGCCCTTGATCTCAGTAAGCCCAATAATATCTTAGGTTTTGAATATGTAAGAGCTAGCCGTGAGTTAGGTTCACATATTCGACCTGTTACAATAAAGAGGAAAAATGCTGATTACCATGACGTGATGCTAGGTACAGGCAACATCGCTAGCGCCACGGCTATCAGAGAAGCGATTTTTACAAGCGATGCCGAACAAGCAGCACCGTATATGCCTAGTTACACATTTGAGTTGTTAGCTCAAGAACAAGTTGAAAAAGGTACACTTATGAACTGGGAACGCTTTTATCCACTTCTTCGTTATCAACTATTATCTACAACTCCTAGTGAAATAAACCGTTATTACGAGGTTGAAGAGGGTTTAGAATATAGGATGATCGAAGCGATGAAGAAATCTGACTCATTCGATACGTTCATGAAACATCTAAAGACTAAACGTTATACTTGGACAAGACTGCAACGTGCGTGTTTACACATTTTAAATAAGGTGCAAAAAGAAGAGATGCTAGCCATTCTAGACTCTCCCCCTTCCTACATACGCGTGTTAGGGATGACAGGTAGAGGCAGGGAGTATCTAGGTTCTGTAAAAAAATCGTTGGATCTTCCTCTTGTTACAACGGTCTCGAAGCATGACTTATCTGGATTAAGGATGGAGGCTAAGGCATCTTTGGTCTACGCCCAAGGGGCAGCTCGAAATACTCTAGAAGCTGAGAAAGAAGAATTTAACACTCCGCCGGTAATGGTGTGATGATTGGCTGGCTCTTCTTAGCGTGGTTAAAAGCCGCTCCGACGAGCGAAAAAAGGATGCAGAAAAGCCAAATGTGGCTTCTGCATCCTTTTTCTCTACAATTTCTTTAAATAATCCAGTGCATCGTTCAACGTTTTAACAGGAACGATTTTCATCTTAGATCCAATATCTTTTTGAGCTTTCACTGCATCACTATAGTTTTCTCCATCAACAGGAGCAAAGAAAATTTCGGCGCCAGCTTCATCAGCTGCAACAATCTTTTGTTGGATACCGCCGATCGGTCCAACATTCTTTTGAAGGTCCATGGTTCCAGTTCCTGCAATCTTCTTTCCATGGGTTAGATCTTCTGGCGTTAGCTGATCCATAATTTCTAACGTGAACATCAGCCCAGCTGATGGCCCTCCGATCTGTGAAGTGTCAATTTTCACTTTAGGATCTGTTACAATTGAAACATCTGCTACAGGAGAAGTAATGCCTAGACCCGCTTTAGGTCCTTGATCTTGAATATATTTCTTTGGAAACTCCTCGATATTTATATTCACATTCATTTTCTTATCGCCGCGGAGTATCGTTAAATCTACTGAATCTCCTGCTTTTTTAGGAGCAAGTGTATCAAGAAGTTTTTTTGTTTCCATAACCGGATTACGGTCAACTGCAATAATCTTATCTCCAACTTTTAACTTTTTTTCTGCCGGCATGCCTGACATGATCCCCGTAACATAAACACCATGATATTCAATATCTACTTTTTTTCCTGCTTCTTGAAACGCAACAATCGTTGCAGCATGTTGTGAATCTTCCATCATCTGAAGTTGTCGTTGATTGTACTCTTCATCTGTCTCATCTTCTCCTCTGATTTGATCAGCAGGAATGACTTCGCGGTAATCACTCAGCTTTGCCCATATGTATTGCGGAATGTTCGCTGTACCCACAGATACTGTAGTCAGCATAAAGACTCCTGTATCTTCGTCTCCTCCCTCAACATTAATGATGGGATCTAATACCCTTGCATCTCCAGGCGAGGTAATGTAGTAAGGAAGTGGATAGAACGCTAAAAAAGCAAACACCAACAAAAATAGAATAATGAATTTATTTTGCGAGAAAAAGTTTTTTCGTTTTGTTGTCTTTTCAGTGGTCATGCATAGACTCCTTCCAGTTGTTGATCTTCTCTAAAATTTTTGGGATCTGTTTTGTGCCTGCTTCTTCTCCTATAGCGATTATATCATTTACATCTTTAAATGCTGTAGAGCTGAATTGTTCAACCATCGGACGAATCATAATATCTGCTGAAATTTCATGCCAGCGGACCATTTCCCGCTGCATGATATCAATGCTCTGAATGATAACATCAAAAATAGATGACACTTGAAGTTCCGCTTTAAAGTGAGAGATATCTACTGCTATCACAAGATCTGCTCCCATCTCTCTTGCCACTGAAACAGGTACTCGATCGATGACTCCACCGTCCACTAAAAGTTTGCCATCTATTTTTTCAGGTACTAATATTCCAGGGATCGAGATGCTAGCACGAACTGCATCTGCAATCGGACCAGTTCTGAATACCACTTTCTCTCCTAACAGTAGATCAGTTGCTACAATCGCTAACGGAATATCCGTTTGTTCAATATGTTTTTGTTTAGTAAGAAGCCTTACGAGTTCTTTGATTTTCTTCCCTGTAATAAATCCCATCTTAGGGACTGTATAATCCATATAATATTTACGTTTAAAAAGCGTTGCCATACGGTAAAGATTTTCATCGCTATGACCCATACTTACCATCGCACCCACTAATGCTCCCATGCTGCTTCCGGCTACCATATCTATAGGAATCCCAGCTTCTCTTATTGCTTTAACAACACCAAGATGTGCAAACCCCCTGGCACCACCAGATCCTAGAGCAAGTCCGATTTTCGGTTCTTTCATCCTTTGCTCCTCCTTTAGAAGCACCGTCTTTTTTTAACATATGGTCTAAAGAGTAAGGCTATACGTATAAATAAGGATGAGGACAAGTAAGTATAGTGTATTTTGCGAGAGGAGACCCCCCTTATGAACAAAGCCTATTTCAAAACCTTGTTTTTGTCAGCATCAGCCATCATCTTAGCAGTTTCAATAATAATATACCCAAAAGAAACATATATCGCATCTGTTAACGGTCTGAAGATGTGGTGGGACGTTGTTTTCCCATCTTTAATGCCCTTTTTTATCTTATCAGAAGTATTAATGGGATTTGGTGTGGTACATCTTATAGGTGTTTTATTCGAACCACTCATGAGACCGCTTTTTCGTGTGCCTGGTGCTGGAGGGTTCGTTTGGGCGATGGGCATATCTTCTGGGTTTCCTGCTGGCGCAAAGCTAACAGCCCGACTATGGCACCAAAAACAGATTACGACACTAGAAGCAGAACGCCTTGTATCTTTTACGAATTGTTCAAACCCCTTGTTCATGTTCAGCGCGATTGCAGTTGGCTTTTTTCATAATGCAGCTCTCGGCATCGTTCTTGCGGCAAGCCACTATTTAGGCAATTTTTTCGTAGGACTGATCATGAGGTTCCATGGTTGGAAAAAAGAACCCGTTGAAAAAGAGATACGGTATAGAGGAAAAGGTTTGACCAACGCGTTTAAACATATGCATGAAGCAAGACTAGCGGATAATCGCCCCATCGGACAGCTTCTTGGAGATGCCGTGCAACAATCTACAAAGACACTGCTTATGATCGGTGGGTTCATTATTCTCTTCTCTGTACTAAGTAAGATGATGGATCTTCTTCACGTAGCAGAACTGCTTTCAAGCATCATCAATTATTTTTTTATAACGCTATCGCTTTCTGAACAGTTAAGCCTTCCTCTTATTAAAGGAATCTTCGAAATTACGTTAGGCAGCAACTTAACGAGTCTCGCACAATCACCCCTTTTACAACAGGCAGTGATTGTAAGTTTTATATTAGCTTTTAGCGGTTTTTCCGTACAAGCTCAAGTTGCTAGTATCCTTGCAGATACAGATATCAAGTTCAAACCTTTCTTTTTCGCAAGAATACTTCATGGTTTTTTATCTGCGACCATTTGTCTTTTAGTATTCCCCTATTTGTATCACGTTAAAAGTACTACAGCTCCTGCATTTGCATTTCTTACAGAGAAAACGGTGCATATTAGTGAGTTCGGTATGTATGCACTCATGCATAGCCATTATGTAACACTCGGATTCTTGATTCTTTCAATCCTCATTTGGAACAGAAACCTTGTGAAAAAAAACAGCCTCCGTACTTAACGGGGGCTGTTGTATTTTACTTTTAAGGCTTCTTCTACAACTTCAGGGACAAGGTCTGAAACGTTCGCATGATATTTTGCTGCTTCTTTAACGATACTTGAACTTAGGAATGAGTATTGATTGTTAGTCATCATAAAGAATGTTTCAACTTCGTCATCTAATTTTTTGTTGATAGAAGCGATTTTCATCTCGTATTCAAAATCTGATACCGCACGAAGTCCCCTAAGAATAACATTTGCTCCGATATTCTTTACGTAATCGATCAATAGTCCATTAAACGAATCAACTTTCACATTTGGAAACTGTTTCGTGACTTCCTTTAAAAGCACAATTCTCTCATCCACTGTGAACAATGGGTCTTTACTCTGATTGTTGGCTACTACGACAATTACTTCATCAAATACAGTTGCTCCACGTTTAATAATGTCCAGATGACCACGAGTAACGGGGTCAAAGCTACCAGGACAGACTGCAGTTGTTGGCATTTTCTTCACCTCATACTTTATGTTAATCGCGTTTGTAGATCGTTATTGTAGTTGTTTTACCGTATGTTTCCTGTCTGACCTGATAAAAGTTCCCGATCTCCTCTGGTAGTGTTACATCTGTACCATGTTCAGTCACTATACTTCCTTCTGGAGATAGAAGTTCGAGTTTATCAATCTCCTCCATGTCCTTTAACAACATCTGTCTCGCATAAGGAGGATCAAGGAATATCATATCGAATTGCATCTCTCTTTTATGAAGCGCTTTCAATGCTCTTTTCGCATCATTCCGAAAGACTTCTGTTTTGTCTTCGTAGTTGCATTGTTTAATATTCTCTTTGATCGTATGTATCGCTTTTTGATCTTTGTCAATGAAAATGAAATGCTCCATACCTCGGCTTAATGCTTCTAAACCTAAGCCACCGCTTCCACCATATAAATCAAGACCCGTACCTCCATCAAAGAAAGGACCGATCATGTTAAAGATGGACTCTTTGATCTTATCAGTAGTTGGACGAGTAGTTGTACCTGGTACTGCTTTTAGTGGTCTTCCTTTACATTCTCCAGCTATTACTCTCACGTTCTTCACTCAATTCTTTATCCGTTTTCCCTTACTTATCCTATCACAAGTATTCCTGTAATCAAACATCAAATCTTTTTCTTATAAGTATAAGGCAAATTAAATGCGGTCATACTATTTATAACAACATCAACGAACGATGTTGTTGCCAACCGCGGAGAAGACTTACTCCCCATAAGTTCTTCATCCGGTTTCTCCTCTCCCATCGCCTTTGAACAGAAGTGATTTTGTTTTAAAGGCAACCTGCAGTTTTTGCTGCAGGTTTTTTTTCATGCTGAAAATCCTTTAAAGCTCATAGATGATTGTGCTACATTGTTTTATAGAAAGGGGATTGAATCATGATTCAACGATTTATTGAGCTTGGGGAAGGGTATTCAGATCTTTATGAACTTCTGGAAATCATGGAAACAAACAAAGAACGCATCTCACAGCTATTATGTCTAAAAGTCAAGAAAGAAGATAAAATGTATGCGTCACTTGTTGCGGTACTTCACCCTGCTTCTGAAGGGAAGTTTCAGCCGCTATACATTTGCCGAGAAGGAGTGCCTTATCCTTCGAAACGAATAGACCTGTTCGAAACAAAATCCGCTGAACTGAATAAAGAAGTGATAACTTTTGATGTGAAACCATCAACAGATTTTGCTGAAACCGAACTATTTTTTCACTATTTAACAGGGATTCTTCGCTTGAACTATCTCATCCCACCATTAACATAGAGACAGAGTAACGAAATAAAAAAACAGGCAGCTATTTGTATTAGCGGCCTGTCTTTTAAATCCCCATCTTATAATCATACTCTTTTGCTTTATCAACGATCTTACTTTCATATTCTGTCTTGATCTCCTGTTTATGAGACCTTTTTACTTCTTTTACAAAATGCAGGGATTCAAGCTTTGCTGCGATCTCTTCTATTTTGTTTCCATCACAATAAAGAACAGCGTATTTTAACCTTCTAGAAACATAGTGTACATTTCCATAGCGTCTTAACTGTTTTGAAAACTTTAATGAATGGAGAAAAACAGATAGCCCACGACGATTACCTATCATAATTAAAGCCCCTTTTATATACTAAAATTGAAAATAAAATGAATACTCCTTATTAGGAAGTGATGAATTTTGGACTTAGATAACATTTGGGAACAGTTCTTGTATCGTATGAACCAAGATCCAACGATCATTCATGTTGAGAAAAAAATGATGGCCGGTATCCCTTTCATATATGTAACGGTTTCTTCGCAGTTTACAATCGAACAATCAACTGATTCTGTAAAAAAACATGCCGTAAAAGCTATGAAAGGGAAACGGCTAACATTGAATCTTACATTTGTAAGATATGAAGATAATCTTCATGTGTACCGCATGCGTTTTTTAGTTCCGCAAGAGAAAATGTTCTGCTGTGGCAATCTATGTTTTGATTGCATTCGGTTTAAAGACTGAAATTAAGCACAGCCACAAGATCCACCAGAACCACATCCACCACTGCAAGAGCTTTCATCAAAGAACGGATTACCCGTTGGAACTTTAATTTGTTCTGAAACACTATATGCTATGATTTTGCTGCATTCCATCAATAAATTTTCAAGTTCTTTTTCTGCTTTCTTAAATTGAGCGATATTTTCATGAAAATCAAGCTCTCGTTTAAGTGTTCGAACTTGTGTTGAAACGGTATGAAAATCAGGATGATATTTACCAAAACGCTGAACTTCTTCATACTGTTCTTTCATCTTAGCGAAACGAGCAATCAATTTCTGTGCTTCTTCATCTTGCTCTAGGTGATATTTTGACTTTCTATATGCTATTGCAACACTGGAATCAGCAACCATATCTGCTAATGCTAAGGACTGTTCCAGCAATACACTTTGGTCTATACTCATACGTCACACCTCCCTTTAGGTATGAGGTTTCTTATCCATTATAGCGGATATTGGATGTACTTAAAAGCATAGGAGCCTTATACAAAAAATAAAACTCTTCAAAAATCGAAGAGTTATCGAACTTGAACGACTATATTTTTCTTTAAACCGTAATCAGAACCATCCTTTTTCTTCAGCTGTAAAGTAATTGTGTGTTTACCAGGATTCATATCTTTTAAGATAAACATAGATTGATTCGCATTCATTCTCCACTTATTATTTACAAAAACCGCAATATACCCATCCTTATTTCCGGGTGTCTTGGTAAGACCCCCTTGGAAGGAAAACCTTGAAATAATATTTTCAAAATATATTCGCTGCTTTTTCACATGATAGTTGACCGCCCAGTCTTTATCCATTAATGGATACGAAGCGGAAACCTCAACGGCTTTTGATTCTTGAAGTTTGGTCTCAGAAGGTCCTTCGTATAATTTGGTTACCGTAAATAGTGTGAGAACGATGATCACTAATAGAGCACCTGAATAGATCCGTCTATTTCTTTTCATAAAAAAACCACTCCTTATAGAAGTAGTTTTTTCCTTTTACATGTTTATTATCCCTCATCCTTACCCGTTGTTCATAGAGTCTGGCATCGGTGGAAAATCATTCTGTACGGGAGCACTGCCGCCTTTAACTTCATCTCCCATGACAGAGATTAACTCCATCAACAAACCAAAATTTTGTACTTGTTGATGAAATTTATCTACTCTTTGCCCAAAGGTACGTCCGTAAAACACTTTTGCACCCTCTTCCAGCTCTGATACTGAAAAAGGGTTTCTGCTTAACTTTCTATACCACTCCGGCTTTTCTCTTATATAATATTTCAAGTCAGGTCTTGTATTTAAATATTCAAGAATTTCTCTTCGCACTCCGCACACATCCTTTTAGTCCCTATAAGAAGGATAATCATTCATTTTATTTTCCGGCAGCTGGTTCGGTCTGTCAGACTGATTGTTAAATTGCTGTAATAGCTCTTGTACCGCATCCATCAAACTACCAAATTGCGATAAATATTTTTGTACATCCGTGATTTGAAGCTTACTTAAACCCGTTACGATGTCTCCAACTGTAAGTTCTGTTCTCGTCTTATCGGACTTAGAGCGATCTTCTTGTTTATTTTCTTTGTCTTTTGCATACTGATTCCAGCTTTCATGTTCTTCTCCTAAAACAATCCAATCTTGATAAACTTCTTTCCAAGGCCTCTTATTCTTCTTCACTTCCTTAATTAAATCAGGATGTTTATGAACGAACTCCTTGAAACTTTCAATATCAGTCTTTACCACAGAATCCACCCCCAGCCATCCACTGACGAATGATGTTTACTACATGATACATAAGTGCCCATAAATTGGTGCGCCCATTTTTTATAAATGGTGCAAAGTTAATTCTGTTTACTTTATTCTCATCCGCCCAAAAAGGTACAATAAAAATAAAAAAAGATTGAGGGAGAGAATATTGGATATTAAGGACGAGTGGAACGATTTCTTTGAAACGAGTACGGAACAAGAACAACAAGTCATGAAACTTTTCTTAGACAGTTTAAAAACAAAAAGAGAAAAGGACCATATGACACACATTGCTTCTTTATTAAACTTTAAAACAACTAGAATCGATGATCATACCCTTGAAATGGAGATGCCTAATTCCCCACTTCTTGATAATTCAATCGGGATCTTACATGGGGGCTTAACAGCAACCCTATTAGATACAGCGATGGGCACAATGGCCAGTCTTGTTCCAGGTAACAAAAGAGGGGCTGTAACGGTAGAACTAAAAGTGGACTATTTAACACCAGGTGTTGGAGAATTGTTTATCTGCCGCGCTGAAGTTGTTCATAATGGCAGACAATTAGTACGTATGGATGGAAAAGTGCGTAACGAACACGGTACGTTAATCGCTTCGGCTTCAGGTACATTCTTTAAACTTGCTGAGTAACACCCAAGTTCATCAAAAAAAAAAGCTGAACCCTCTAAGGTTCAGCCTTTTTTCAACAATCTACTTCATGGGTACTAAAAAGTTCTGGGTGTAATACTTATGATCTACACCTACTCCTAAGTGAGTATATTCATTGTTTAACAGCGTCTTTCGATGTCCTTCACTGTTCATCCAGCCTTCTACAGCTGCGATCCCGTCCGTGTAGTTTGCGGCTATGTTTTCGCCTGCTTGCAAAAATGTGACTTCTTTTTGCTGTAGCCTGTCAGAGAGCGTCCTTCCATCCTTACTCTCATGGGAAAAATATTGCTGATCCAACATATCTTTTGAATGCAAGAATGCTACTTCTGAAGTTCTTTCATCCCATTCTAACGGGTTTTTTTCGTATTTGAGACGTATGATGTTGGTTAACTCAAAAACTTGTTGTTCTTCAGATTGATCTACTTTTTTCTGTTCATCCTCACTCAATTGTCCAAGCGGAGGCAGATCACCCCGATAAACGATTGAATAAGGTCTCTGTTTTAATAATACATCTGAAGTCGTGTACCTGACACTAGAGAGCTGATTTGTGAACTTATCAAAATACAGTTGTACCCAAACGTTATCTTTCAATTTAATGAGTGGACGTAACATGACTTCCTGCTCAGATAGTTCGAATCTAAAAAAATCTTCGCCATCATTAATGGTGATATCACTCTCTATGGGAAACTTCTGAATGATCTTATTTGAATTCTCTCCAATTGTAAATGGTGAGGTGTTCACGTCAGATCCAATGACGAACAACGTAACAACTTTCCCGTTTTCTACTCCGGCTTGAAGATAACCTTTTGGACTCTTATTGCCATAAATGTACCATTCATAACCATAACTTGATGGATCGATCCTTTCAGGTTCTCCCCATTGCTCCTTAAATGCACCTATATCTTTACCTACCCAGTTAGAAACAGCATCATCAGGAATCTTTAATGTTTCCTCTATGTACTCTACTTTTGTATCAGGCTTTTCTTTCTCGACCTTAAATTCTGGCAGAACATCATAAAAAAACAAACCGATCAAAATAAAAACGGATAGGAAAAAAGTAACCAATCCTCGCATAATGGTTCCCCCTATATCTTTCTTCTCTTCTTAGTTTAGCATAGAGGGTATGTGTTTGGATGAACCGTTTCAAAAATAAAACAGCTCCATTTTAAATAGAACTGTTTTATACTACTACTGGTTATTGAATTTGATTCCGCTGCTCTGAAACTTGTGAAAGAGTATGTCCAGCAGCAGAGTCACTCTCTTTTGCAAGAGATAGATCTCCTAAAGAAATAATCCCTACAAGCTTGTTGTTCTCAACGATAGGTAACCTTCTAATTTGTTTATCTGCCATAAGGTCTGCGGCTTCTTCAGCTGTCATATCTGCAGAGCCTGTGTATAATTCATCGCTCATAACATCTGTTACTTTTGTAGAACCTGGACGTTTTTCAGCAACTCCTCGAACGACAATATCTCGGTCCGTGATGACTCCTATTATTTGTTCATTTTCACACACTGGAATAACACCTACATTGTCATTCTTCATTTTAACGGCCACTTCATAAACATTGTCTAGAGGTGTTACAAAATCTACTTCCCGCGTCATGATCTCACTTACCTTTTTCAAAATCTTTACCTCCTCTAAAATGGAAATCTATTCTTCCTTATGCTTTACGAAAGAAAAACAAATATACGCACTTTTGACAATGATTGCATCTTTAGCGCTTTCATAATATCATTAAGAAGTGATTATTATTTTTTTATTGAATTCCTAGGAGGTTTCACAATGAAATTTGAAGAAAGCGGCTTAAACGGGAAGGTTGTTGAGTTTTCACTTTTAGAACATGTAATGGAAAACCATGGCATGATCCGTGCTGGCCAATGGGATTATGAACGTATTACATATGATTACAAATTTGAAGACATGACGAATGGCGATGTTTATTATTTCCGATTCCCTTGTCATGTTATTGAAGCTGAAACAGAAACACCACATGCTAAAGTTGAACTTGGAACACCTTATGTAGGGAAACATTATTACCCTCACGGTGTGGAATATGATGAAGTATTTCCGAAACACGTTGTTAATCAATGCAACAAATTAATCGAAGCACTTCATAGTGAGTTACACGTTTAAAAAAACCCCTCTAACATGAGGGGTTTTTCTTATTCAGCAGCTCTTTCTGGAGATTGAGAGGAATACCCTTCAAACAGTCTGCCACCATATGGAGCGATTACTTCGTCAACAAATTCAATTACATTTGATTTGATGCGATTGGAATAATAATCATCAAATACAGATGCAAATTGTTCTGCAAACGTTTCGTTGTATTCTTTTAAAGCACGTAGAATCCATTTCCCTTCTCCGATCCAGTGCCCATTAACACGTAATACAAATTCATGTGTCCGATCAGCGAGTTTTGAAACGATGAATAAATCTTCTAAAACATTCGTTGACCCTTCCAAATCGTTTAATAGATCGGTTAAGAAATAACGTGCTTGTTCAATCTCAATCGTTTTCCAAGGTGTTGGACCTGCTTTTAACAGCTGTAAAGCTTCATTCTTGATTCGTGATGCCTGTCCTGTGTCACGAAGAATGATCCCCTCAGCACACATTTGAGGAAGAGAGGGTCTAGCTCGATCGATATTTTGTTTAAAAAAATGTTTGTACGTAAACATATTGTGAACAAAGACCTCTATCGGCCAATCATACTCAGTAAGTGATTCTCGGTATGATTCACTAACAGAACGATCGATGATGATAATATCTAGATCAGAGCTCTCTGTTTCTTCTCCCCTAACTACGCTTCCAGCCAAATAGGCAACATCACAGTTTGGATAATGAGATTCTATAAATTCTTTAGCTGCTTGTCTGGCACTGATTCTCATGATCTTCTTTCCTTTCTATTGAGCTTTTACTTTTATTATTCGACATACACTGTCCCATTTCTTTTTTTTCTTATATTTTACTACCTCTCATCTCAGAAAAGGTGCGTATTGAACAAGGATCTCATTCATCACTTTTACACAAAAAAATAACCCGCAATATGCCGGTTACTTTAATTCAGGTTTCAATTGATTATTTTGTCTCTTAATTAACTCTAAATCTGCTTTATCGCGCAGTCGCTCTTTTTTCACCCATCTTGTGAAGATCAAACCGAGTACAAATGCGTAGATAACCTCTTGGAAGATTTTCATCGTTACTCCACCTACGTGCTGATCTTCTTTCGGTGTCATCGTTTCAAATAATTGTGGTACATTTCTGTATGTTTCATAGAGTTGAAAATCTGCAAACATGATCAATGCGCAAGCTGGAGTCATTAGAACTCCATTCGCAAAAACGTATCCGATCTTTTTAATATCTGATAGCGTATCAAGCTCTTTAACCGGACAAAGAACCGGCCACCACATCGTATAAGCTGTTATTAATAACAAAGCATGATACCCATAATGGATGATAGGATTTGAAACGGCGGCATCAAACACTAATGGAATATGATACAAGGAAAATACAGCGTTAAAGATCAGCAGTGCAAGCAACGGTTTTGTAAGGAAATGAAAAACACGAGTGAGAAATGTTTTTTTGTTTAACCAATTCTTCCATTTCACCTCAGGAATCGCAAGGATCATGAGTGGTGCAATCATTAAATAAAGCACTGCCATCTGCACCATGTGAACACTAAATAAATAATTGTGTCCTAAAACCTGAACAGGAGTCCCTTTTATAATGATCAGTAACAAGAGTGAAGCGATCATTGAAGTTTGCTGCCATTTTGTCGCGAGCTTCTTACCCTGTTTGTCTCGGGCAACGAATCGAAAATAAACGAACGCTAGAATGATGGCTAGAACATATATAGAAGGCGGAAAAAGCTCGTACCAGTTATAATCACTCAAACTAGTATGATGAACATGATGATTATGATGCATGTCTGTCATCTCCTTTATAAAAGTACCCATAACCACTATATCAATCATAGTTGGTACTTGTACGGAATGTTAGTGACAATTCGTAATATTGTAACAAATAAAAAGGGCTGCATACAAGATGCAGCCCTTCCTTCTTTACGATGTCCAAATAAGTCCCATTAAGGAAGCTACTGTTATAGCTGCAACCAATATACCACTAGCCATACCCCAGATTGGGAAGTCATGTCCTTTGTGGCTTAAGTGCATCCAAACATACAGCTGGAAGAATACTTGAACAACTGCCAATGTTAGGATAAACAAAACAGCAAACGAATCACTGATCTTGTCGCTCCAGATCGCAAAGAATGCAACGATCGTTAAAAGAATCATCATGACAAAAGAAACGTTATGATGCTTACGCTCCTCTTTCAAGGCAAGCTTACGCTGAATCTCTTCGTGACGATGAACGGTAGTTTCAGGGTTTTGTGTGTGATTAGCCATGAGTTTAGCCTACCTTTCCCATTAGATAAACAACAGTAAAAATGAATACCCATACAACATCGACAAAGTGCCAATATAGAGCAAACAAATAATACTTTGGAGCATTAGATAATGTGATTCCTCTGTTCCAGTTTCTTGCTAACAACGTAGTGATCCATAGAATTCCGAACAATACGTGAGCTCCGTGGAAACCAACTAATGTATAGAAAGCTGAACCAAATGCAGAACTAGTAAACGTATGACCTTCGTGAACATAATGTATGAACTCATAAATCTCTAGGCCTAAGAACCCAAGACCTAATAATAAGGTTACCAGGAACCAGCCTTGTAAAGAGCGTACTTTGTTCTGCTTTAAAGAAAGTACTGCGTACACACTCGTAAGTGAACTAGTAAGTAGCAGCATTGTAGCTAGAAATACTAATGGCAGTGAAAATAGTTCTTCCCCAGAAGGACCATCTAAATGCATGTTTCTAAGACCAAGATATGTCCCAAAAAGTGTTGCAAACAACACCGTTTCTCCACCAAGGAATAACCAGAATCCTAAAAATTTATTCTTACCTTCAAGGGTAGCTTTTTCAGGATGAGCAGGGAAATTAGCATCTGTTAAACGTTCTCCAGCATTCATTAAGCTCTACCCCCTTTAATGTCTGCTTCAACTTCTTCTTTATGAATATGATACCCATGATCATCAATAATAGAACGTAGGAACATGGTGATCAATACAAGCCCGAGTCCTGCTCCTGCTACGTACCAGTTTGAGTAGATAAAACCAAAACCAGCAATAAACATGCCTAAAGATAAAATGAACGGTAGAATTGATCCGTTTGGCATATGAATCTCTCCTACAGGTTCTGCAGGTGTCATCTCGCCGTTTCCAGCTGTTTTTTCAACATACAATGCATCAAGACCACGAACGAGTGGTGTTTGAGCAAAGTTGTATTCTGGAGTTGGTACTGGCATAGACCATTCAAGTGTACGACCATCCCATGGATCTTTTGTTGTTGCATATTTAGAAGATGCTGAAATAATGATGTTGATTAAAAGTACGATTGTTCCAGCTCCCATAAGGATTGCACCGATCGTACTTACAAAGTTTGCTCCGTCAAGTTCTTGGCCAGACATATATGTATAAACACGTCTAGGCATCCCCATTAGTCCTAACCAGTGTTGAGGGAAGAACGTTAAATGGAAACCAATAAAGAACAACCAAAAGTTCCACTTTCCAAGTGTTTCATTTAATACGCGGTTAAACATTCTAGGGTACCAGTAGTATAAACCTGAGAATAATCCTAAAATCAAACCACCTACGATTACGTAGTGGAAGTGAGCTACTACAAAATAACTATCATGGTATTGGTAGTCAGCAGCAGGTACAGAAAGCATAACCCCTGTTACTCCACCCATTACGAACGTTGGTACGAAACCTACTGCAAATAGCATAGCTGTCGAGAAACGAATCTGTCCGCCCCACATCGTAAAGATCCAGTTAAAGATCTTAACACCTGTTGGAATGGCGATCGCCATCGTTGCTACAGCGAAGATTGAGTTAGCTACAGGTCCTAAACCAACCGTGAACATGTGGTGAACCCAAACCATGAAGCCTAGGAAACCGATAAGTACTGTTGCAAAAACCATTGCGCTATAACCGAACAAGCGCTTATTAGAGAATGTAGAAATAACTTCAGAGATAATACCGAATGCTGGAAGAATTAAGATATAAACTTCCGGGTGACCAAAGATCCAGAAAATGTGTTCCCAGATTAAAATGTTACCACCCATATCTGGATTAAAGAAATTTGCATCAAATACACGTTCGAACATTAGTAAGAAGAATCCTACTGTAAGTGCAGGGAACGCGAAAAGAATAAGTCCTGAAGTAACAAATGAAGCCCACGTGAACAATGGCATACGCATGAATGTCATACCAGGGGCACGCATGTTGATAATCGTTACAAGGAAGTTAATTCCTCCTGCAAGAGTACCTGCTCCGGCAATCTGAAGACCCAGTACATAGAAATCAACACCCGTGTCTTCTGCTACCGTGGATAAAGGTGCATAAGCTGTCCATCCAGCTTCTGGAGCTCCACCTAAGAACCAACTTAAGTTCAAAAGCACTCCCCCGAAGAAGAATAACCAGAATCCGACTGCGTTCACATAAGGAAACGCTACGTCACGAGCACCTAACTGTAAGGGAACGATCGCATTCATAAAACCAAAGATGATCGGCATAGCTGCCAAGAAGATCATCGTTGTTCCATGCATCGTTAACAATTGATTATAAAGTTCACCAGTGAAAATCTTGCTGTCTGGTTCCATAAGTTGAATACGCATTAAAACTGCTTCAAGTCCTCCGATTAAGAAGAAGAAGCCACCAGCCAAAAGATACAGAATCCCGATCTTTTTATGGTCAACGGTAGTGAGCCAATCCATTAACCCACTTCTCTTTTTGTGACTTTCGTGAGTTGCCACGGTGTAACCTCCTTTTTTGCAATGCTTAAGACTATTTCAATTTAAGACCTAACAAGTAATCTGAAACAGCATCAATTTCCTCATCAGAAAGATTAACTTTAGGCATGTTATTACCTGGTTTCACTTCTTGAGGATCCTTGATCCACTTTTTCAGATTTTCTTTATCATGTTCTAAGATACCTGCTACACGGTCTTTATCCCCAAAACCAGTTAAGCTAGGTCCTGTGTTCCCGCCGTTTTGTCCGACAGCATGACAAGATAAACAGTTCTTTTCAAAGACTTGTTGTCCATCAGCATTAGCAGAAGATTTTTCGTCAGCCGCTTTATAGCCCGCAACCCAGTTCTTGTAGTCTTCTTTAGAAACAACTCTTACTTTAAAATCCATTAAAGCATGGGATGCACCACAAAGCTCAGCACATTTCCCTTTGTACACTACATCTGTCTTGCTTCCCGTATCAAACCACATGTAGTTCTTGTTTTTATCACCAGGGTTCGTATCCGTCTTACCAGCTAGTGAAGGAATCCAGAAAGAGTGAATGACATCAGCAGATGATAATTCAACGTGTACTTTCGTATCTGCTGGAAGAACCAATTCCTGAGAAGTGATTAATTCTTCTTTCGGATACTCAAACTCCCACCAATATTGGTGTCCAGTAACCTTGATGCTTAGCTCGTTCTTAGAAGCTGGTTTTGCATCTGCAGAGAATTCAAACGTTCTCATAACAGTTGGTACAGCCAAGATGATAAGCAAAAGAATCGGAATAACTGTCCATAATAGTTCAAGCATGTGGTTACCTTCCACTTGCTTAGGTGTAGATTCGTCACCTTTTCTCTTTCTAAACTTCAATAATACGAATGCATAAAGAACGAAAACTACCACCAGGACCAGGATCATAATACTAATAGAGATCAGCATCAGCTGGAACTGTTTGTCAGCAACTTCACCTTGCGGAATTAAAGTTGATAGAGTCGGATCTCCGCACCCCATCAAAAGAAGAGCCAACATGGCAAATAAGGAAAGAAAACGCCCTTTTTGTAGCCATTTTTTCATCACTACATATACCCCACTTTCTCGTTGTAGTCTGTTTTGACTGAATGTTCTATCTATTCAATTCAAATAAATAGGTTATTTGAATGGAAATAGCAAAAGTAAATCTTACGCTGTAACACTAAATTGTTCTCGATCAACTAGTTGTCTCACTCTCTATTGAGTGATTACAAAGAATTAGGCTTCATCCATACTTTTTTATGAAAGCCCTTTTATGTAAAGGCGATTATAGGAACAGCACAATTGCGCTGTTCCAGCATAAAAATCTATATGTTCACTAAGATCATAGCAACAAACATAATGGTCATATAATTCAACGAATACACGAACATCATACGAGCCCACTTCATGTCATCTTTAGTCTTTAACCCTGATAATGCTAGAATCAGCCAACCTGTTCCTAACACAGCAGCCAAGATCAAGTAGACGATACCAAATTCAAAAAGGTAAAGAGACACAGGAAGTAATGCGGCTACATACCAAATCATCTGACGTTTCGTTAATGCGAAACCGGATACAACAGGAAGCATCGGAATTCCCGCTTTTCGATAATCTTCACAACGTTTCATCGCAAGCGCCAAAAAGTGTGGTGGTTGCCATAAAAACATGATCAAGAATAAGATCCACGCAACCCAATGAAGGTTTGCATCTACAGCCGCCCAACCAATTAATGGCGGTACCGCCCCAGATATACCTCCGACTACCGTATTAATAGAATGCGTTCGTTTGAGCCACATCGTGTAAACAACGACATATACGAAAAGTCCGATCAATCCCATTACGGCTGCGGTTAATGTTGTCATGGCAAGCATAACTGTTCCGATTGCGGAAAGAATAATACCTACCCAAAGAACTTGATTCGCACTAATCCTGCCTGTAACTGTCGGCCTCTCAATCGTACGTTCCATCAGTTGGTCTATATCTCTATCAATATAGTTATTTAAGCAGCAACCACCTGCGATAACGAGTGCTGCACCTAAAATACAAAGAACTAAATCACCAATCTTGTCGGAAAATAAAAGATTGTTATATTTTAAAGCTAGAAAGAATCCAGCAAATGTCGTAATCAAGTTACTCATAACGATCCCGAGCTTCGCGATGGTCAAAAAATCTTTCCAGGTGCCTGTAGGATTCGCTTCAGATAGAGGTCCAGGTTCCATTACTTTGTTAGCGACTTCATATGCAGTTGGAGTTTTGCTCAACAGATACACCTCCTTTTAGAGTAAAATGTTCCAAATCTTGCTTTTGCTGTTATTTAAGCCCTCATTCATTCTATATGGGCTTGACTCTAAAATCAACGGTAAAAAAATGTCTTCATCTGTTCACAATATGTAAAGTAGAACGTTTTACCTATATGATAGGATAGTGATATATAAAGAATATATAAAGAAAATGTCCTCTAACATTATAAAACAAATCAAGTCCTTTGTATACTTCGACTAATATAGACACTATCTTATATTATTTGTACGATGGAAGTGTTTGGAATACTTGTTGAAATTATTACAAATTTGTGAACGGTTATAGGACAAAAAAAGCAGGTGAATGAATTGAAAAGATTTTATCAGATTTATTCTATTATTACTTCACTAGGAATGTTGCTCGTATTGCTAATGGGAGCTGTTGTAACAAAAACAGGCTCGGGAGACGGATGCGGTAATTCTTGGCCCCTCTGTTATGGAGAGATCTTGCCTACAGCACCTAAACTTGAAACGATTATTGAGGTAAGTCACCGGTTTGTGTCAGCATGGCTTGGTCTTCTCGTTATCATACTCGCGATTTGGGCATGGAGAAGAGACCCGCATAGAAAAGAAATAAAGATTCTAGCTGGATCAGCGGTATTCTTTATTATCCTTCAAGGCCTTTTAGGAGCCGCTGCAGTTGTTTGGAGTCAATCTTCAGCTGTTCTTGCTTCTCATTTTGGCTTTTCACTCGTTTCGTTTGCAAGTGTTCTGTTGATCGCGATTCTTTCTTTTGAAGATCCTGATCGCCCATTTATAGCGAAAGTATCACCAGGATTCAAGAAAAATATCTATTGGTTATTTGCGTATCTATATGCGGTTGTATATACGGGTGCACTCGTAAGACATACCGGCTCAAGCATGGGATGTGGTCCAGAGTTCCCGTTATGTAACGGAACCATATTTGCAACGATAGGATCTCAAGCTAGCATTCATTTGTTGCACCGTATTGCGGCTATCGTACTTTTTATTTGGATCGTATATTCTTGGTATCACGCGAGAAAGTACTACAGCGATCAAAAAGTAGTAACAAAAGGATTTCAGTTCGCTCTCCTATTCGTCATCCTCCAAGGTGTATCAGGAGCATTGATCGTTTATTCAAACTTAAACTTATTCGTAGCCCTTGGGCATGGATTGATCATCTCTTTCTTGTTTGGAACACTGAGCTACTTAGCTTTAATCGTATATCGAAAGTAAATCAAAAAACCCAAGGTGCACGGTTTGCACCTTGGGTTTTTTATTTTGCTGTTATCGTATGTTGCTTTTGGAAGTATTGATTTCCGTTCCAGGCTGCTCGCTTTCCACGGGGCAGACGCTGAGCCACATTCGTACGTTTCACTCTTAAGTGTCTCAGCTGCCCGCCTGTCCCGTAGGAGTCTCGCACCTTCCACTCCAATCAATTGTCAAAGGTGACAAGGAGGTCAGAGCACAATCTTTTAGAAAAGACCGTTTTATTTTTACTTAATCAACTCTATTAATAGATCGCCGGCAGCGATTCCCTCTCCGTTTTGAACAGAGATCTCTTTAACGGTTCCATCAAATGGAGCTTGAACCGTCGTCTCCATCTTCATGGCCTCAGTTATCATGAGGTGGTCACCTTTTTTAACCTTCTCCCCTTTTTCAACTAGAACTTTGATCACAGTTCCTGGCATACTTGCACCAATCTGTGAAGGATTTGAAGGATCTACCTTTTGCTTTGCAGATACCGTGACTTTAGCACTTTCGTCGATAACTACGATTTCACGTGATTGACCGTTAAGTTCAAAATAAAGAACTCTTGATCCATCATTCTGTGCCTCACCGATTGAAACGAGTTTCACGATTAACGTTTTACCTTGCTCGATCTCTACTTCAATCTCTTCTCCAAGCTTCATCCCATAAAAGAACGTTGGAGTATCAAGAACTGAGATATCTCCAAATTGGGAATACATCTTCTCTCGATCTAAGAATACCTTTGGATATAAGGCATACGCCAGCACATCAAAACTAGTTACTTGACGATTTATCTTGTGGAATAACGTTTCCTTCATGTCATTAAAATCAGCCGCCTCTAAAAGCTCTCCAGGCCTCACTGACAGAGGTTCTCTTCCTTTTAAGATGATGCGCTGCAGTGCTCTAGGAAAACCTTCATACGGCTGTCCTAGGTACCCTTGAAAGAATTCTACAACAGAGTCAGGGAAATCCAAAGAATCTCCTCGATCATATACATCATCTTCGGTTAAATTGTTTTGAACCATATAAAGAGCCATGTCACCTACAACTTTTGAAGATGGCGTAACTTTAACCACATCACCAAACATATCATTCACTCTACGATACATCTGTTTTACTTCATCCCAACGTTCACCAAGGCCGACTGCCTTTGCTTGTTGTTGAAGATTACTAAACTGACCGCCTGGCATCTCATGCTCATATACTTCTGGGTCTGGTGCAGCTGAGTTGCTTTCGAACCCAGAATAATATTTCCTGATATCTTCCCAATAAGAAGAGAGGTCTTTAACATGGTCAATGTTCATTTCAGGTTGTCTTTCGTTTCCTGCTAGCGCGTAGTAAAGGGAATTTGCACTCGGCTGTGATGTCTGACCTGCCATTGAACTTACAGCAACATCTACGATATCCACACCTGCTTCAGCCGCTTTAGCATACGTATAGATTCCGTTTCCGCTCGTGTCATGCGTATGAAGATGGATTGGAATATTAATGGATTCTTTGAGCGCTGATACTAAATCGTAAGCAGCTTGTGGTTTTAAAAGACCAGCCATATCTTTAATCGCTAGTATATGTGCCCCTTCAGCTTCAAGCTCTTTTGCTAGATTCACATAATAATTCAGATCATATTTTGTTCGTTTCGGATCTAAAATATCTCCTGTATAGCAAATAGCAGCCTCAGCGATCTTTCCTGTCTCACGAACCGCTCTAATTGCTACTTTCATACCTTCTACCCAGTTTAAGCTATCAAAGATACGGAAGACATCTATACCTGCCATAGCTGACTTTTTAACGAATTCTTCAACCACATTATCTGGATAGTTTTTGTACCCTACCGCATTAGAAGCTCTCAGTAACATTTGGAACAGTACATTCGGAGCCTTTTCTCTCAGCTTAATCAGGCGGTCCCATGGATCTTCATTTAGGAAACGATAAGAAACATCAAATGTGGCTCCACCCCACATCTCAAGTGAGAACATCTCTGGCCATAATCTTGCAGTCGGCTCAGCAATATGAAGAAGATCATTCGTACGAACGCGAGTAGCTAATAATGATTGGTGACCGTCGCGGAATGTCGTATCCGTAAGAAGTAGTTTCTTTTGATCCTTTATCCAACGAGATACTGCTTCTGGCCCTTCAGCATCTAACAATTGCTTCGTCCCATTCGGAATCGGCTCAGAATGTTTAATCTGCGGAATCCTTGGTTTAGCAAAGTTAGGTTTGTCCTGCTTACTAAGTCCTGGAAATCCATTGATGGTTGTCGCCCCAATATACGAAAGCATCTTCGTCCCTCTATCTTTACGCTTTGGAAAAACGAAGAGTTCACTGCTTGTATCAATGAAAGAGGTATCATAATCACCTGACAAGAACTTTTCGTGTGTGACTACGTTCTCAAGGAAGGCAATGTTTGTTTTGATACCACGGATCCGAAACTCTTTTAAGTTTCTTAACATTTTAGAAGCTGCTTGCTCATAAGATAAAGCCCACGTTGACACCTTAACGAGTAAAGAATCATAAAAAGGCGTGATAATAGCACCTTGAAATCCATTTCCAGCATCCAAACGAACGCCAAAGCCTCCACCAGAACGATAGGCCATAATCTTACCCGTATCAGGCATGAACTGATTAGAAGGATCTTCTGTAGTTACACGGGATTGAATCGCATAGCCGTGACAATAGATATCTTCTTGCTTTGGAATACCAATCTCTTTTCCGTGTAGCGGGTATCCTTCTGCGATAAGAATCTGCGATTGAACGATATCAATACCAGTGACCATTTCCGTAATCGTGTGCTCTACCTGAACCCTTGGATTCACTTCAATGAAATAAAATTTGCCATCTGGTGTTACTAGGTACTCAACTGTACCTGCATTGATGTAACCTACATGCTCCATCAAAGATACAGCGGATTGACAGATATCATGACGTAGCTCTTCAGATAGAGAAACACTTGGTGCAACTTCAACTACCTTCTGATGCCTTCTTTGTACAGAACAGTCGCGTTCATATAAATGTACCAAATTGCCTTCATGATCTCCTAGTATCTGTACTTCGATATGTTTAGGGTTCTCAACAAACTTTTCGACATATACTTCATCTTTACCAAACGCAGCTTTAGCTTCTGATTTTGCACGGTCATAACTTTCCGCAAGGGAGTTTTCACTTCTCACGATGCGCATTCCACGTCCGCCGCCACCCATAGAAGCTTTGATAATGATAGGAAAACCGTTGCTCAGAGCAAAGTCTCTCACTTCTGAAAGACTGTTAACAGGTCCATCACTACCCGGAATAACTGGGATGTTGGCATCGATAGCAGCTTGTCTAGCTTTGACTTTATCTCCGAAAACATCGAGGTGTTTTTGGTTCGGACCAATGAAAATAATTCCTTCTTCATCACAACGTTCTGCAAATTCTTTGTTTTCTGATAAAAAGCCGTATCCTGGATGAATCGCGTCAACACCATTCGTCTTAGCGATCTCAATAATGCCTTCGATATCAAGATAAGCATCGATCGGTTTCTTACCCTCTCCTACAAGATAGGCTTCATCAGCTTTATAACGATGATAAGATCCCGTATCTTCTTTTGAATAAATAGCTACTGTTCGTATATCTAGTTCGGTACAGGCTCTGAAAATTCGAATTGCAATTTCTCCTCGGTTTGCTACTAAGACTTTGCTGATTTTTCTACTCATACAAGTTCCTCTCCTTTTACCGTTACATGATAGCTTTTATCTTTCTGTTTACTTCGGGCTTTCGATCAGGCACTTTTTTGTTCAGATTTACTTTTGCAGAAATATTTATGAGAATCCCCATCGATGTTAGAAACAATAGAAGGGATGAGCCCCCGTAAGAAATAAATGGTAACGGAACACCAGTAATAGGTAATAACCCTACTGCCGCACCGAGGTTGACCACTGTTTGAATTCCAATCATTCCAGCAATACCAAATGCTAATAAACTTGAATATGTATCATTACTCTGCATGCCAATCCAGAATCCTTTTAAAACGATATACGCTAACAAAGCGATTATTGAAAATACTCCAATAAAACCAAGCTCTTCTGCAATAATGGCAATGATAAAATCTGTGTGTGGTTCAGGAAGGAACCCATATTTTTGTATACTCTCGCCTAAGCCTGATCCTGTAATTCCACCTGCAGCGATTGAGATATAGCCATTAACAAGCTGATATCCATCACCGGCAGGATCTTTAAAAGGTGCAAATGCTGCATCAAAACGGGAAAGTTGTTCAGGTGTCAAACGAAGGAATATTCCTAATCCTACGATACCCGCAAATGCTGCCATAGAGAAAATATGTTTGAATTTAATACCCGAACAAAACAAAATAACTCCGGCTACTCCCGAAACGATAATGCCTGTCCCTAAGTCCGGCTGCCTTAAGATTAAAAGGAACATAATGGCGAAAATCGTTAACGGAGGAATGACTCCTTTTTTGAAATCTTGCATTTTTCCTTGTTTCTTAGAGTAGATAGCTGCTAAGTAGATGGCTAGTGTTAGCTTGATGAATTCAGCAGGCTGAATACCGATCGGACCTATGTATAACCAGCTTTTTGCGTTGTTCACTTCTCGTCCGAACAATAATACAAATATTAAAATAAGAATAGAAAAGACGACGATAGGCATCATTAGCTTTTTATAGATTTGAACGTTAAACCTCATGGTAAAATACATGAGTCCTATCCCAACTAAAAGAAAGATTAGTTGTCTTGTAAAGAAAAAGCTGCTGCTATAATCGTATTTGTTGATCGTTACCCCTATACTCGCGCTGTAGATCATGACTAATCCAGCACTGCACAATAATAGTACGGCTACTATCAAAGAATAGTCATAGGGTCTTACTGCTTTTTTCACGTTGTTCACCTTTCTCCTCTCTTATGAAGTCTTAAAAACTGCATCTTTATAATTATTAGATATTGTAACACATAAACCTTTTTTATTTATGATACAACACTACAGCTCCTGCTTCTTATAGTATTTCGAATGATATGTCGGCTTTTTGATGAACATCCTCTCATAAATGTAAATGACCCTTTGGAAAGCAGAAACCTGTAAAAGAGATCAGCAACTCACAAGAAAATGCAAGCAATTGTATGTATATAAAAAAATCCAGTCCAAATTTTATTCTCGGACTGGTTGTCGATCATTTTTTCATTGAGGCATCGTGCAAAGCAGTTAACTGCTTTTCAAGTGATTCTAATAACTTCTTACCTGTCTCTTCTTCGACCAGGTTTAAACGGACTGCAAAATCTATTTCACGGGATAAACCAAACATTTGCGTATCCAATACTTCCTCATAGAGGGGACATTGTGGCATTGTTAAGTTTTCCATTTGAACTTCAATTAGTTTCAGGATTTTGTCTGCATCTGCTTTTAATAGTTCAAATGCCCTTTCCCGATGTCCAGTTGCCATCTCAGCTGACAATGATCATCCCTCCGTTCGACACGATTTCTACCTTTAAATATAAAGGTTTGCATAAAAAAAATCAACATATTACAGTATTCTTATAATCGTGCTATGCTTTTCATAGCGTTTTTAAATTCAAGGAGGTTTATATGGAATTCATCGTTGCATTAAACGGAAAAGTAAACTATCCCCTTACATTAGATCCAGGTGTATGGATTTTTGATGATAGAAAAGAGGATTTACACACATTGTTCGATTTAGATAAATCGAAGGAAAACGAACAAGAAAAATACTTAAAAGAAGTGTCTGCACACTGGGACCGTGAATTACAAGAAGGTGCTGTCCCTCCATCAGAACAAAAAAAACAAAGCTCTAAGAGCACATTAAAAGAAACACTGTTAACAAGTTCATTCGCTATTTCTCTTTCGTATTTTATCTATAATGCACAACCGCACCCTGACGCAGAAAAAGTGAGGATAGAGTCAGGGGACGGTAGCGTTGAGATCACACTTGAAGAAGCTCAAAACGGCTACTTTGCTTTTTCGAATAATGGAAAACCACTCAAAGACGACGGTCCTGTTCATTTCTATTTTGGCGATGGTCGTAACAAAGAAAATCCGATCAAACACATTTCTGCCGTAACGATTCTCTAATTCAAAATTAGACAGCTCATACATGGGCTGTCTTTTTTTACTTATTCTTCTTCACACTATTTATAATAGATCCGCAGCAATCTGGGCCAGAGATGAACGTTCACCTTTTTCTAAACGAACATGACCACTCAATGCTTGATCTTTAAACTTCTCTACCACATACGTTAATCCGTTCGTAAACTCATCAAGATAAGGATGATCGATCTGTTGGGGATCTCCTAAGAGAACGATCTTACTACCTTCTCCTACACGGGTCAATATAGTCTTCACTTCATGTTTCGTTAAATTTTGTGCTTCATCAATGATAATGAACTGATCTGGCAGACTTCTTCCTCTGATATACGTCAAGGCTTCAACATGAATAGAACCGATGCCAGCTAGTATCTTTTCAAGTTCACCGGATTTTTTTGTATTAAATAAATATTCTAAGTTGTCATAGACTGGTTGCATCCATGGTTTTAATTTTTCTTCCTTTTCCCCTGGTAAGTATCCGATATCTTTTCCCACCGGAACAATTGGCCGAGCGATAAAGAGCTTTATATAATCTTTTAAGTCTTCTGTTTGAAGCAGTGCTGCAGCGAGGGTGATCAGTGTTTTTCCTGTTCCTGCCTTACCGATTAAAGTCACGAGTGGCAAGTCTTTGCGTAGAAGTAATTCAAACGCCATCTTCTGCTGAACATTTCTCGCTCGAATTCCCCATATCTGTTCTGAATCGTACCGAAGAGGCTTTAGCGTCTTACCGTGTTCATCCACTTTCCCAAGAGCAGAGACAGATGACCTGAACACATCTTTTAGAATTACAAATTGATGAGGATGGAAAGAATGACCCGTCAACTCGATCAATTGAAGTTCATTTTTTTCGTAAAATTTATTCAACAGATCACCTTGTACATATATTTCTTTGTATCCTGTATACGTTTGGTCATTCTTATCTATTACGCGATCGCTCAGAAAATCTTCTGCTTCAATACCAAGCGCGTCAGCTTTTACTCGAACGAGGACATCTTTTGAGACAAGTATAACTTTGATGCCACTTTTCTTTTCTTCTTCTTCTTGTTGAAGGTTCAAGGTTACAGCGAGTATTCGATTATCGTTCGTTTGTTCCACAAATGTTTCTTGAAGTCTTTTAAAGGATTTATGATTGAGTTCGACTCGAAGGGTTCCACCATTTTCAAGAGGAACTCCTTTATGCAGCTGTCCATTTTGTCTGACTCTATCGATCAGACGAGAAACCTCACGTGCGTTTCTTCCAATTTCGTCCATGTAACGTTTTTTTGAATCGACTTCTTCTAACACAACTGCAGGAATAATTACTTCACTATCTCCAAAAGATTGTATGGAGTATGGGTCCTGCAACAGTACGTTCGTATCTAGGACGTATCGTTTATTCAACATTCAGCCTCCTGACTTAATGTGTTCTTGAAATCATTAAATGCAAAGTGTTTAGGGACTGCCTATTAAAAATGTATGTACAAAGGAATAAAGTTAGAAGAATGTACAAAAAATAACGAAAAATGAACTGGAAGGATGAATTTCATTGAAAATATTTCGTATCATAGCCGTCCTTAGTGCCATATTCGTACTTTTTGGCTGCATGAACAATAATAAAGATAACGCTCAGAATGACCAAAATACTCCTAGGCTCACAAAAGTGAACCAAACCGCAAACAGTAAAAAACCTCACCAGCCAAAAGGTTCTCAAGAGATATCAAGGCACCTAGTAGGATTAGCTACTGGTATTCCAGGTGTAGAAGATGCAACAGCTGTTGTATTAGGTCCATATGCTGTCGTGGGGATAGATGTGGATCGCAAGCTAGATAATTCGAAAGTAGGATCTATCAAATATTCGGTTGCTGAATCCTTAAAGAATGACCCTAACGGGAAGAATGCTCTCGTTACAGCTGACCCTGATACAGTAGAAAGACTTCGTCAGATGGGTAAACAAATTCGTCAAGGCCATCCGATAGGCGGAATTATGAAAGAGCTAGCAGGTATTGTTGGAAGATTAATGCCACAAGTGCCTCACAGCATTCAGACCAAAAAGCCTTCTCCAACGGAAACGAACGATAGCCAATTATCAAAAAGAGAACAACAAGAGCTAAAAAATCAACAGCAAAAACAAGAAAAATCAGATAAGAATCAGCCTCAACGATTAAATGAAACGTGATTTTTTAGAATGGAAAAGACTCATGACGCCTTAGCTCATGAGTCTTTTTTATACGTTAACACAGAGGTTTTGTCGAAAATCGGATAAAATATTTTATGCTCGTAATTATTTTGAATTACACGTAAATAAGGGAGCTTTCTTCGGATAAAATACAAATCACCTCCTATAAAAGGATGTGTGTTCGCTATCGAAAGACAATCCGTTTATTTTGTTCACCTGAAAATTAGCTATCTACTCAAAGCCTAAGCGTCGTTCGTTTAATTTTCCAATTTCTTTATGGTATACTAATTGAAAGAGGTGAAAAACATTGCGTGTAAAATGCGTATTATGCGATAATATTGAAGTTATTGAAAATGAATGCTCCCTTGCAAAAAAATTAAGAAACCGTCCTATACACACGTTTATGTGCGAATCTTGCAGAGAACGCATAACGCGAAAAACTGCGGAGCGTGAAGCTACCGGTAATTTTACATTGTACCGAAGTCCGGATACTAACAATGATTGGTAATAACAAAAGGATTATTTCATGGATTTTATTTGGTACCATCGCCGGCGTTCTGCTGGCTTGTTTTTTTTACATGCTAGAACTATTATTTGGGATGAAACTTTACACATTTTTATTAAATATCGATTTTCTGCCTCTTCCTGATTCCATTATCTATAATGAACCCTTTCAGTTCTTTCTTCATATTATCATTGCGATTATCCTTATCGCAGTTGTAGATATACTTTGCAAAATCTATAATCACCCTTACCAGATCTCTTTAGCCATCAATGGAGTCATGTCGATCACCTTTTTCCCTCTTTACTACTTAGCTGTGGAAAAGCCTTTTTCAGACTCATTAACGTTACCATTCTTACTTTGGTTACTCGGCCACATACTCTTCGCGATTATCATTGCATATTTCGTAGCTCAACTTAACAAAAAAAGGAGTACTGATTAATCAGCACTCCTCGTTAAATCTTGGTTCACTTTGAATTCCTTCGTATAAAGCATCAATACTGTCTATAAAAAACTTTTCCGAGCTTTCTGTGCCGTTCACTTCATATTTTACCTCATAATAAGGACCTGAAATTGTTACAGCAACGATGTTCACGTGATGATCTTCAGTAAGAATCTCAGTGAAAAATTCAAAAGTCTCCTTAGCTGCTAGGTCATGGGGTCTTTTTTCATGTACTTTCCTAATGCTCAACCAATTGGATAGAGCGTCAACAAGCTGCATATAAGCCCCCCCCTATCAGCCTTTTTCTTTCTTACTCTGATGAAGTCGGACTTTGTAAATGATCAAGATGAGTGCGGCTACCATCAAACCTTCAGCAACTGGCAGTCCAATGCCGAAAAATGCTAGTGGCAAACATCCGATAATCAAAAACAAATAGATTACTACCGCTTTTAACGGCGGTAGTTTCTTTGCAAATCCTAACTTAAAAACAATGATGCTTAACACTGTTATGATGAGATATAACAGCAGAAAAGCTCTGACGGGGTCGTTCTCAATCCCTAGCAGCAATGCCATGGAGGACGAATCTTCCCCTGTCGCTTTCATGATTTCTTGTTCCTCCACGATTCCCACTCCCGATCGTTTTGTTAAGAAATATGTTTAGCCTTGAGCAAGTTTCTTTTTCTTTTCTACTCTTTCACGCTCGTTCTTATCAAGCACTTTTTTACGAAGACGGATGCTTTCAGGTGTTACTTCGCAATACTCGTCATCGTTCAAGTATTCTAATGCTTCTTCTAGTGACATGATACGAGGCTTCTTCATGCTTACTGTTTGGTCTTTGTTCGCAGAACGCATGTTAGTCATCTGCTTGACTTTAACGATGTTAACTGTAATGTCATTCTCACGAGTATGTTCCCCAACGATCATACCCATGTATACTTCTGTTCCTGGCTCAACGAAGATCGTACCACGGTCTTCAACACCCATGATTCCGTATTGAGAAGCTTTCCCGTTTTCCATTGAAACGAGTACACCTTGGCGACGTCCACCAACGTTTCCAGCGACCATCGGCTGATAGCTGTCGAACGTGTGGTTTAAGATCCCGTAACCACGTGTTTGTGTTAAGAACTCAGTTGTGTAACCGATCAAACCACGAGCAGGTACCATGAATTCAAGACGCACTTGCCCAGAACCATTGTTCACCATGTTCTTCATTTCACCTTTACGGTCTCCTAAAGATTCCATGATCGCACCTGTGTACTCTTCAGGAATGTCAATTTGAACATGTTCTACTGGCTCACATTTTACGCCATCGATTTCACGAACGATTACTTCAGGTTTTGATACTTGAAGCTCAAATCCTTCACGGCGAAGATTTTCAATCAAGATTGAAAGATGAAGCTCTCCACGACCAGACACTGTCCAAACATCTGGAGAATCCGTGTTTTCAACACGAAGACTTACGTCTGTTTCAAGCTCAGACATCAAACGCTCTTCAATTTTACGGCTCGTTACATATTTACCTTCACGACCAGCGAACGGTGAGTTGTTAACTAAGAACGTCATCTTCAAAGTTGGCTCATCGATACGAAGAACAGGAAGTGCTTCTTCTTGACCTTCAGGGCACACTGTTTCTCCAACGTTGATTTCTTCCATTCCAGATACAGCGATAAGGTCTCCCGCTTTTGCTTCGTTAATTTCAATACGCTTTAGGCCTAAGAAACCAAAAAGTTTTGTAACACGGAACTTTTTCACGGATCCATCAAGCTTCATTAGTGAAACAGCTTGACCTACTTTAATTGTTCCACGGAATACACGACCAATTCCGATACGGCCAAGATAGTCGTTGTAATCTAGCATTGTAACTTGGAACTGAAGTGGCTCAGCACTGTTATCTTCCGGTGCTGGAATTGTTTCAATGATCGTATCAAGTAGAGCTGTCATATCTTCATCTTGCTTGCTTGGGTCCATTGAAGCAGTCCCTTTAAGTGCAGATGCATAAACAACAGGGAATTCTAATTGATCTTCTTCAGCACCTAGTTCGATGAATAGATCGATCACTTCATCTACTACTTCTTCAGGGCGTGCAAAATCACGGTCAATTTTGTTTACAACTACGATTGGTGTTAACTTTTGCTCTAGCGCTTTTTTCAAAACGAAACGCGTTTGCGGCATACAACCTTCATATGCATCTACAACAAGTAGAACACCATCAACCATTTTCATGATACGTTCTACTTCACCACCGAAATCGGCGTGTCCTGGAGTGTCCATGATATTAATGCGTTTCTCGTTATAGTTAATTGCTGTATTTTTAGCTAGGATTGTAATTCCGCGCTCGCGTTCTAGAGCATTGGAATCCATAGCACGTTCATTAACTTGTTCGTTGTCACGGAAAGTTCCTGACTGATGTAACAATTTGTCCACCAATGTCGTTTTACCATGGTCAACGTGGGCGATAATTGCTATATTGCGTAAATCATCTCTTCTATTCAAATGTATTCTCTCCTTATATCCTATCTCTTTTTCTTATCATTTTTTGTTCAACTCGACTATTATATCACAAATTTACAGAAAGGCTTTTTCTTTTTATGTAAATTCGGTACACTTAATACAGTATAGACAAGTTTTTGGCTTTGGAGGTCATCATGAATATCATTTTCTTTTTTATAGCTCTATTAACGGCATTCGCCATATGCGGCATAGGTATAGCAATTGGTGAAAAAAGCTGGTTGATCTTTCTAATATCGATCGTTTCTGTATTTTTACTTATGGGATATGGTTTTACTCTTAAAAAGAAGCAAAGAGAACGTTCATAATCGAACGTTCTCCTTTTTTCTGTGTTTTATATTAAGTGCTCTAACATTTCTTTATGCAATCCAGGCTTTGCTGCCAGAATGCTATTTTGTTCGAGAAGTTGAACAGGTTCACCGTCCGTTCGGCTTACAATAGCACCGACCTCATTCAAAAGGATCAAACCCGCCGCAAAATCCCACGGTGAAAGTCGCAGAGTCATATAAGCGTCTAGTCTACCGGATGCAACATAAGCGAGTTCGATCGCAGCTGATCCATATGATCGACTCCCTCTGGATTTTCTGATGATCTGCTGTACATGCTCATGATTGATGCGTCTGTTCGGACTAACCCACGTAGCATTAACTCCTACCACAGATTCAGATAATGTCACTTCCTCTAATCTCGGTAATTTCTTACCATTTAAATAAGCGCCTTCACCTTCTTTAGCAAAATAAAGGTTACTTCCCTCCACATCATAAATCAGTCCTAATTTCCCAATACCATCTTCATAAATTCCAACTGAGATCGCAAAGTTAGCTTGTTGATGAATAAAGTTTGTCGTGCCATCGATCGGATCGATAATCCATATTACACCTTTGGAGTTCCCTTTAATCTCATCTCCATAGCCTTCTTCTCCAAGCACTTTATGATCTGGAAAAGTTTGTTGGATTTTCGTTATAAAGAATTTTTCAATACTCTTATCCATATCGGTGACAAGATCTGCGATATGTGATTTATATGTAATCGTTAACGTGTTCTGAAAAGAATCTTTTAAGAGCTGTGCGGATTCAAGTGTCCATGTCTTCAAATGTTTCTCAATACTCATCAATTCTTCGTTCGTCATGTTTTCACTCCTTACCTTTCTTATAGTATAAGTCAATTTCATTCTCTTCACAAAAAAACGAACCATCCGTTCATGATGGATTCGTTTTTGTTATCCGCTATCAGCTTGGATCATGCTTCTAATCTCACGAGCTCCAGCCTTAATCGTTCGAGCTTACGCTTTGATTCGTTGATCTGTTTCTGATCTTTCGCTTTTAAAGCATCAAACAAAGTAGCTAGTTCATAATCAATCTCAAGTTTTAATACTGGAATTCTTCTTTCTGCATCCGTTCTTTTCAATGTGTTCATTACTTGTTTCATTTCACCGGCACATCCTTTCTTTTTCTCGTTATCTTCTTTTCTTCATTTTATGAAGCAGCCATGTATATGGAAACGGCACTTTGCGGAATCTAATGCAAACATTTTTTTATAAAGCTTTTCCTATGTTAAAATTCTTTGTAGCACTTGATGACCAGGAGGATTTCTAAATGACATTTAACGGATTCAATGATTCAGACTTTAAGGTTTTCCAAACACAAGGTCTTGATGAGCGTATGGAGCAAATCATCAACCGGATTCGCCCAAAACTCGAGGCCTTAGGGAATAAATATGCAGAAGAACTAAGTGCACTTACTGGAGAAGAGATGTTCTTTCATGTTGCAAAACATGCAAGAAGAACGGTAAATCCTCCAAAAGATACTTGGGTAGCTTTTGCACCTAACAAAAGGGGCTATAAGATGTTGCCACATTTTCAAATAGGACTTTGGGAAACGCATGTATTTCTGTGGTTCGCACTCATCTACGAAGCACCTATTAAGGATGCTTACGGAAAGATTATTCTTAAGAACTTAAACAAGATCAAGAAGGACATACCTAATGATTTTGTATGGTCTGATGATCATATGAAGCCTGATAGCACTCCACATCGTGAAGTGAAAAAGGATCGTCTAAAAGAAATGGCAACCCGTCTTAGCACGATAAAAAAAGCAGAATTACTTTGTGGCGTTCGTATTGAAAGAGATAAGGCAGCTACGATGAGTGAGAGTGACTGGTACGAACGAATCGATGAAACGTTCAAGACACTGTTACCTCTTTATGAACTAAGAAAGAAACTATAAATAAAAAATAGTGGCAGGAAGCAGAAGTTTCGCTGCTTCTTACCACTAGTATATTGCCGTACAACAGAAATGTATGGGTATGTATCCTCATTGTTAGAAAAGTGTTAGAAAAGGTTGTTTAATCTTTGTTTAATGGTTTCAGCTTCCGCACTCATCCTTTTGAATAACGCTTCTACTGAAGGCACATCGTTAATCTTACCGATAATTTGTCCAGCCCATCCAAATCCTTCGTCTCTTCTTCCTTCATAGATTAATTTTTGATTCGCCTCTCCACTAATATAATCTTTTAAGTGTTGATATGTACCACCCTTATTTTCTTCTTCTAAAATTTTTAATGTGAAATCCGTTCGAAGCGTTCTGCCAGGTGCACCTAATGTCCTCTTAATGACCACAGTATCTAATTCTGAACTTTCAACAACAAGTTGTTTATATAAAGGATGTGCGTGAACACATTCTTCTGTAGCGATAAATCTTGTTCCCATCTCAACTCCTTCTGCCCCAAGCGCGAGTGCGGCCATCAGTCCTTTCCCATCCCCTATACCTCCTGAAGCGATCACTGGGATTGAAACATTGTCAACAACTCTAGGAACCAATACAAATGTTCCGGTGTCCTCTTTCCCGATATGGCCACCACCTTCTTGCCCTACTGCCATTACTGCATCAGCACCTAATTGTTCGGCTTTCATAGCTTGTCTGACGCTTGACACGAGTACTAATGTTTTAATTCCTGTACCTCTTAACCGATCTAATATAGGCGCAGGGTTACCTCCTGTTACACTGATTACTTCAACCCCTTCTTCTATTGCGGCCTCAAGCATGTCTTCATACGGTCTTCCATGTTGTCCGATCGCAAAGTTAACTCCAAAAGGATGAGATGTTAATTTTTTTGTTTTTTGAATTTCAGACTTTAAGGCATTTGAATCTGGTAATGACATGGCCGTAATCTGACCAAGACCACCAGCGTTAGAAACAGCTGAAGCAAGTTCTGAATATGCTAGGTATGCGAGTCCTCCTTGAATGATCGGAAACTTAATATGTAATAGTTCTGTAAGTCTAGTTTTCATTTTTATTTCCTCCCTGAAAATTAAATCATTTACTTACATCTTCATGCATTTTCTGTTATACTTCTTTTGTTTTATAAAAAGGGAAATTTATTATAAGTTAACGATAGATGAGGTGTAGAATACATTGTCTCAACACGAAACTCCTTTATTCACTGGTTTGCGTGAACATGCAAACAAGAACCCATTGCAGTTTCACATTCCGGGTCACAAAAAAGGACAAGGAATGGATGAAGAATTTAAAGATTTTATTGGACCGAACGCACTATCAATCGACCTGATTAACATTACTCCATTAGATGACCTGCATCATCCTAAAGGCATGATTAAAAAAGCACAAGCCCTTGCCGCACAAGCTTTTGGTGCCGATCACACGTTCTTTTCTGTACAAGGAACAAGTGGTGCCATCATGACGATGATCATGTCTGTCGTGTCACCAGGAGATAAGATCCTCGTGCCGCGAAACGTGCATAAGTCAATCATGACAGCTATTGTTTTTTCAGGTGCAACACCAATCTTTATCCACCCTGAGATCGATCCTGAGCTAGGGATCTCACATGGAATTACGCCTGATAGCGTTGAAAAAGCTTTAAATCAACACCCTGATACGAAAGCGGTACTTGTGATCAACCCAACTTATTTTGGATTTGCAGCTGACCTAAAAGGTATTGTAGATATTGCTCATAGATTTGATGTACCTGTACTAGTAGATGAGGCACATGGAGTATTGATTCACTTTCATGATCACATGCCACTATCTGCGATGCAAGCTGGAGCAGACATGGCCGCAACGAGTGTTCACAAATTAGGTGGCTCACTTACAGGAAGTTCAATCCTAAATGTAAAAGAAGGTCTTGTATCGCCACAACGTGTGCAAACCATTCTTAGTATGATGACTACGACATCAACATCCTATATCCTTCTTGCTTCATTGGATGCTGCTCGTCGTCGTCTCGCTACTGAAGGGTATACACTGATTGAAAAAACAATCCGACTTGCTAATGAAACGCGAGCAAAGATCAATGATATTCCTAATCTCTACTGTGTAGGTGAAGAAAAGCTCGGCACTTCAGCTACATTTGATTATGACCCATCTAAGCTCTTAATCTCAGTAAAGGATCTCGGTATTACAGGATATGAAGCTGAAACATGGCTGCGCCAAAACTTCAATATTGAGGTAGAGTTGTCTGATCTGTACAACATATTATGTTTGATCACAACGGCTGACCATGAAAAAGATACGATGATCCTCGTTAAAGCGTTAACTCAACTTTCTGATGAGTTAAGCCACTCAAAGAATGAGGAGATCAAGGCACTACCTGTACATGTCCCTGATATACCTGTGCTTGCACTTTCACCTCGTGATGCTTTTTACGCGAATACAGAAAGTGTACCGTTCGAAGAATCTGCAGGTAGAATCATCGCAGAATTCGTCATGGTCTATCCACCAGGAATTCCGATCTTCATCCCTGGAGAAATCATCACGAAAGAAAATTTGGATTATATTAAAGAAAACCTCGAAGCGGGTCTCCCAGTTCAAGGCCCAGAGAATGCAGATTTAAAATACTTGAAGGTTATTCAAGAACAAGTTGCTATTCGATAATCAACCATAAAAAAGAAGACCTTAGGAGGTCTTCTTTTTTCTTACTTATCTAAGTTCGTTTGCTCATGGCAATGCGGGCATGTGTTTGAATATAAAGTGGTTACTTTTTCCTCTTCAAAATGCTCAATTGTTGTTTCACACGTTTGGCAAATGATTACTCCCATCCGTCCCATCTCCCTTCACATTTTGAAAGCGCTTACGTTTATACTCTTATATTATTATGTCACATTTAATTTGTCAACACATTTAGTATAACACATTTAAAAAAATATGTTATTTAATCGTATTGTTCGATCGTTTGAATATTTGGTACTGCTTCTTCAAAGAAAAGCGCTAGATCTTCAGCTTCTTTAAGTGTTTTTATGTGAAACACCTGCTTGATGTATTCAAGATTTCTCATATCATTTGAATCTAATAACGCTGATCTTCCTGTTTGCATGCATACAACTAACGGCTTACCAAAAAACATATTCGTATAAACAATGCCAAAATCATACCTGACAGTATCTGTAGTAAATCCTACAAACCTGACATTTACGGACTCACTCTCGTCGTACAATTTTTCAAACCATTCCATATTACCCCTCCTCGTATGATTACCTCGTTCATCGATCGGGTCGTCTATTTACTGGAACTAAATAAGTTATACTAATGGAAGTGTCATTGAATGTAAGAGTAATTCCCTTATTTCAGAAGTTTCAAACTCAATTTGTCAAAATCTTCTTAAAATATGATATACTATTCATATGTGTAGTTGACGATAAAAATTACAAATTGGAGTGGATTACATGTCTCAAAGCGCCTATGTTAAGCTTGTTCCCGCATCTATACAACAAGTGATCACAATAGATGAACTAAAAGACCTTCTGCTGTATTACCGTTCCATTACAACAAAAACAGGTGAACAATTATCATGGGGATATGCAGAAGCAGCCTTTCCTTACACGATCGAAGAAAAGGAAGAAGCGAAAGGAAAATGGTTTTATTTAAAAGGTTTAGATCAAAGAAAAAATAGATATATTTTAGTTGGTATCGGAAAAGAAGATGATAGTGACAATGAACAACATTACATACAATTTACACTTACCGACATTTCCACTCATGGTGATAAAGGTAAAGCCAATGAATTCTGTAAGTTTATCGCTTCCAAATTAAAAGGTGAACTTCACCTTTTTAATGGCAGGGTGATGTATTATTATCCTAAAAAGTAAGACAAATAAAGACTTTTATTGAATAGGAAGTCCAATCATATGATTGGACTTCCTATTTTATTTTTACTACAATGTAAACTTTCGGGCCCTTAGGGAAAAATAAAAAGAATACATATCATGAAAGGATGTGAAGAGATGAAAAAACAACCGAACATTGTTTTTATCGTTTCGTTAATAATTTCTGTCGTTTTTGTTATCATAGGAAGTTTATTCCCTGCCGAATTCCAAGATAAGGCAACCGATATTCAAAATTTCTTACAAGAGAAATTTGGCTGGTTCTACCTGCTTTCAGCAACGAGCTTCTTGATTTTTGTGCTTTATCTAGCATTTAGTAAGTACGGTAGAATTAAACTTGGTGAACCAGATGATAAGCCCGAGTACTCAACGATCACATGGTTTGCTATGCTGTTTAGTGCTGGTATGGGTATTGGCCTTGTCTTTTGGGGTGTAGCTGAACCAATCAGCCACTTTTATACACCTCCATCAGGCGAAGGAGAAAATGCCGCCTCTGCTCAAGCTGCGCTACGATACAGCTTCTTTCATTGGGGATTGCACCCTTGGGGGATATACACGTTAATCGGATTGTCACTTGCTTATTTTAAATTTAGAAAAGGCGCACCAGGATTGATCAGTGCGATCTTCACCCCATTGTTAGGAGATAGAGTTAATGGCCCCATTGGTAAAACGATCGATATTGTTGCAGTTTTTGCCACGATCTTTGGAGTTGCAACTTCTTTAGGACTTGGTGCCGTTCAAATTAGTGGTGGTGTTTCTTATTTAACGAACATCTCAAATAACTTCACCACACAATTGATTATCATCGCCATCGTTACTGTTTTATTCACTCTTTCTGCTCAAACAGGATTAAACAAAGGAATAAAATATTTAAGTAACTTGAACATTATGTTAGCCGTTCTACTCATGGCGTTCTTGCTTTTCGCGTCATCTACGAACTTCATCATGGATGTATTCGTACAATCTCTTGGGAACTACCTGCAATACCTTCCTAGCATGAGTTTAAAACTCAGTCCGTTCAGACCTAGTGAAGCAGGCTGGATTCAAGGCTGGACAGTCTTTTATTGGGCTTGGTGGATCGCATGGGCACCATTCGTTGGTACATTTATAGCTCGTGTATCAAAAGGGAGAACCATTCGTGAATTTATTATGGGTGTATTGCTCGTCCCGACTATATTTGGAGCACTCTGGTTTTCCATTTTTGGAGGAGCAGCTCTACATCTAGAAATCTTTAATAACGTTGGTCTTAACAAAATCATTTCGGATAAAGGTACAGAGGTGGCGCTTTTCGCACTGTTTGAACATCTTCCGTTCGGAACCATCATGTCGGTCTTAGCTATTTTCTTAATCAGTACGTTCTTTATTACATCAGCAGATTCTGCTACGTTCGTTTTAGGTATGCAGACAAGTGACGGTCGTTTGAACCCTTCTTCTATGACCAAATTCATTTGGGGAATCGTTATAGCTGCTTCTGCAACCATCCTATTGTATACAGGTGGATTAGAAGGATTACAAACAGCGTCAATCATTGCAGCCTTTCCCTTTGCATTTGTATTGATCTTTATGATGATCTCTCTTAAAAAGGCACTTTCTGAAGAGACAAAATTAAAATAAGATTGATTATGATATCTCATATCGCCCTTGGGAAGTAGTTTTTTCCACCTTCCAAAAATCAAAAGATGAATGGCTAAGAAGACCTCTTCTTAGCCATTCATCTTTTGCTGTTTAGGTTGAAAGAGTCATTTACACCCTCGTACAGACCGCTCGTCCTGTTAGGAGTTGCTCCTTTCAAATGGTAAGGAAAATCAACATTCATGAGGAACATTATTAGAAAAAAGCATAAATAATAGTTAGGATTTATCCAATTATCATTTTACCGGTCACATATATAAGGGTTAATGATATGGTCATGTTTAAAGCAACTGATCTGTTAATGTTCAAACGCTGGGCTACCAGAAAGTTGAAATATCCAAACATCAACATTAATATTGTTTCATAAAAATTATGGTCGTGATGTGAGAGAAAAAGTACGATCGAATAACCGCACCACATGACAATCTGAATGACAGTGCATAATAAAACTCTCATCGCTTCCTCCATGTAATTAATAATCTTGATCGGTTTCAACAATTAGGAAAAATGCATAGTTTTCTTTATATATTTTAGACAAGTGCTTTTAAATAAAGATTATGACGCTTCTCCTTATATATGATTGAACAAAAAAACCCCTTGTGAACTGCGAACAGTCACAAGGGGTTTCAATTGTATATTTATTTTACAATGTGTACAGGAAGTCCGATAGCAACTTCAGCTGCTTCCATAGAAATCTCTCCGAATGTCGGATGAGCATGGATCGTCATAGCGATGTCTTCAGCAGTCATACCCGCTTCAATTGCCAATCCTAGTTCTGCAATCATATCAGATGCATTTCCACCAGCAATTTGAGCTCCTAGTACAAGTCCATCTTCTTTACGAGTGATCAGTTTCATGAAACCATCTGTCTCGTTCATAGATAGAGCACGACCATTTGCTGCGAACGGGAATTTAGATGCTTTCACATCAAATCCTGCTTCTTTAGCAGATTTTTCGTCGTAACCAACTGTAGCAAGTTCCGGATCTGTAAACACTACAGCAGGGATAGCCATGTAATCGATCTCTGCAGCATGTCCTGAGATTACTTCCGCAGCTACCTTACCTTCGTAAGAAGCTTTGTGAGCAAGAGCTGGACCTTCAACTACATCACCGATCGCGTAGATACCGCTAATGTTTGTTTGTGCTTTTTTGTTGATCTTGATCAGACCGCGTTCAGTCATTTCAACACCAACTTGCTCAAGACCAAGTTCTTCAGTATTTGGACGACGACCAACCGTTACGAGAACATAGTCAGCTTCAAAAGTCTTAGACTCACCTTTGATCTCAGCTGTTACAGTAACACCGTCTTTCGTTTCTTCAACGCCTTTAGCCATAGCTTCTGTAAATACTTCTACATTGCCTTTTTTCTTTAAGCGTTTAGAAACGACTTGGCTCATTTGCTTTTCAAAACCAGGAAGGATTTGTTTGCTTCCTTCAAGGATTGTTACTTCTGTACCGAAGTTCGCATATGCTGTTCCAAGCTCCATACCGATATAACCGCCACCGATCACTACCATCTTCTTAGGAATCTCTTTAAGAGCAAGAGCTCCTGTAGAAGAGATAATACGGTCACTCCATTTAAAACCTGGGATTTCAATAGGACGTGAGCCAGTAGCGATGATCGCATTTTTGAACGTGTATGTTTGAGAGTTCTTCTCATCCATGATACGTACAGTGTTTTCGTTTACGAAATAAGCTTCACCACGAATGATTTCAACTTTATTTCCTTTTAAAAGTCCTTCAACTCCGCCAGTAAGCTTCTTAACGATGCCTGCTTTCCAGTCTTGAACTTTGCTGAAATCAACTGTTACGTTATCAACAGTAATCCCCATATCTTCAGAGTGATTAGCATGTTCTACACGGTGACCTGCATTAATCAAAGCCTTTGATGGAATACAACCAACGTTCAAACAAACGCCGCCCATTTCTGCCTTTTCCGCAATAGCCACTTTTTGTCCTAATTGTGCTGCACGAATTGCTGCAACATATCCCCCAGGACCTGAACCTATGACAAGTGTGTCTAACTCAATTGGAAAATCTCCTACTACCATCGAATTACGCCTCCATTACTAATAGTTGTGGATCGTTCAATAAACGCTTAATGTGATTCAATGCATTTTGAGCTGTTGCACCATCGATCAGACGGTGGTCAAAGCTAAGAGATAAAGCTAAAACAGGAGCTACTACCACTTCTCCATCTTTAACAACTGCTTTTTCAGCAATACGGCCGATACCTAAGATCGCTACTTCTGGGTGGTTGATTACTGGTGTGAACCATTGACCGCCTGCAGAACCAATATTCGTAATCGTACAAGATCCGCCCTTCATCTCTTCACCAGAAAGCTTACCATCACGCGCTTTAGTAGCTAGCTCATTGATTTCAGAAGAGATTTTGAAGATGGATTTACGATCAGCATCTTTAACAACTGGTACCATAAGACCGTTATCTGTATCTGCTGCAATACCGATGTTGTAATAGTGCTTGTATACGATTTCTTCGTTTGCATCGTCGATAGATGCATTAAGCACAGGGTATTCACGTAGTGCAGAAGTTAATGCTTTTACCACGTATGGAAGATAAGTAAGCTTGATGCCTTTATCTGCAGCAACTTGCTTGAACTTCTTACGGTGTGCAACAAGATCAGTAACGTCCACTTCATCCATAAGTGTAACATGTGGAGCTGTATGTTTGGAATTAACCATCGCTTTTGAGATCGCTTTTCTAATTCCTTTGATCTTTTCACGAGTTTCCATTTCTCCAGCAGGAATTGCTTTAGGAGCTTCTTTCTTCGCTTCAGCTTTTGGCGCATCTTCAGTTGCTTGTGGTGCTGCTTCAGCTGCTCCTCCGCCACTTACGAATTTATCGATGTCTTCTTTAAGTACACGTCCGTTATCTCCAGAACCTTGTACTTTACGAATATCAACTTCTTTTTCACGCGCATATTTACGAACAGAAGGCATTGCGATTACACGCTTAGATTCGTCTGCAGGTTCTTCTTTAGCAGTATCCTCAGTTTTTGCTTCTGATTTATCTGCTTGAGCTTGATCAGCAGTTACGTTCTTTTCTTCTTCAGCTTTAGGTTGTTCTGGAGCTTCATCGCCACCGCCATGAGCATCAGCAGGAATTTCACCTTCTGCTTCAATTGTTACTAGAACATCACCAACTACAGATACTGTTCCTTCGTCTACTTTAAGTTCAAGAATTTTACCGTCTACAGGAGATGGGATTTCTACTACAGCTTTATCGTTTTGTACTTCAAGCAGGATATCGTCTTCTTTAACTTCGTCCCCTGCTTTTACAAACCACTTTACAATTTCACCTTCGTGAATTCCTTCTCCAATATCGGGAAGCTTAAATTCAAATGCCACGATTAACGCCTCCTATTTTATAACAATCTTTTTCGTCAATGATGTGAAAGAGCTGAAAGAAACAGTCACGAACGGACGTCTCTTTCAGCTAACATTCATTTTTTCTTAGAAATTGTAGACTTTCTTAGCTTTGTCTACAATATCACGATGATCTGGAATCCAAACATCTTCAGCAGAAGCATATGGGAACACTGTATCTGGTGCAGTTACGCGCAATACAGGTGCTTCTAAGTGAAGGATTGCACGATCGTTGATTTCAGCTACAACGAACGCTCCAATACCAGCTTGTTTTTGTGCTTCTTGTACAACAATCGCTCTACCTGTTTTTTCAACAGATCCCATGATTGTTTCGATATCAAGCGGGCTGATCGTACGAAGGTCGATCACTTCAGCTGAGATTCCTTCTTTTTCTAATTCTTCAGCAGCTTTTAATGAAGCGTGAACCATAGCACCGTAAGTAATGATAGATACATCCTTACCTTCACGCTTCACGTCTGCTTTACCAAGTTCGATCGTGTATTCTTCTTCTGGCACTTCGCCACGGAAAGAACGGTATAATTTCATATGCTCTAGGTAAACTACTGGATCGTTATCACGAATCGCAGAGATTAATAGACCTTTTGCGTCATATGGAGTTGAAGGTATAACAACTTTAATACCAGGAGTTTGGTACATTAAACCTTCAAGGCTGTCCGCATGAAGCTCAGGCGTTTTAACGCCTCCACCAAATGGTGAACGGATTGTTACTGGAGATGTGTAAACTCCACCTGAACGGTATCTCATACGGCCCATTTGTGCTGCAACTGAATCAAATACTTCAAACACAAAACCAAAGAATTGAATCTCCATTACTGGACGGAAACCTGTAAGCCCAAGACCTATTGCAAGTCCCCCAATTCCAGACTCAGCTAGCGGAGTATCAAAAACGCGGTCTTCTCCAAATTCCTTTTGAAGTCCTTCAGTAGCACGGAAAACTCCACCGTTTTGACCAACGTCTTCACCGAAAACAAGAACTTGTTCATTGTTTTTTAATTCATTGCGCATAGCATCTGTAATCGCTTGAATCATAGTCATTTGAGCCATATTATTTCGACTCCTTTGCTGTGTATTCTTCTAACTGCTCACGAAGGTTGAACGGAAGGTTCTCGAACATGAACCCGATTAGGTCAGTAACCTTTTGCTTAGGCGCTCCGTCTGCTTTCTTAATCGCAGCTTTAATATCTTCTTTTGCTTCTTCTACAACTTTGTTTTCTTGCTCTTCAGACCAAAGGTTCTTTTTCTCCAAGAACTTACGGAAACGAACAAGTGGATCTTTCTTTTCCCATTCATTATCAAGATCTTTTGTACGGTAACGAGTAGGATCGTCTCCTGCCATCGTATGTGGTCCATAACGGTAAGTAAGTGTTTCAATCAATGTAGGACCTTCACCAGAAACTGCACGCTCACGAGCTTGTTGAGTCGCTGCATAAACGGCAAGGACGTCCATCCCATCAACTTGAATTCCTTCAATACCAGCTGCAACTGCTTTTTGAGCGATCGTTTTTGCAGCAGATTGCTTCTCAACTGGAACTGAGATCGCAAAACGGTTATTTTGAACAACGAAAATCGTGTTTGCACGGTAAGCTCCTGCGAAGTTTAATCCTTCGTAGAAGTCACCTTGTGATGCTCCACCGTCACCTGTGTAAGTGATACATACGTTATTTTTACCTTGTTTTTTCAGTCCGAAACCAACACCCGCTGCTTGAATGATTTGAGCACCGATGATGATTTGAGGCATCAATACATTTACGCCTTCAGGAATCTGTCCACCTTGGAAGTGACCACGAGACCATAGGAATGCTTGTGTTAATGGGAAACCATGGAAAACCATTTGAGGGATATCACGGTATCCTGGAAGAATCCAATCTTCTTTATCTAACGCATAGTGAGTTCCTAGCATGGAAGCTTCTTGTCCAGCTAGTGGCGCATAGAAACCTAGGCGTCCTTGTCTGTTTAAAGAGATCGCACGCTGATCCCAAATACGAGTGTAAACCATGCGGCGCATTAATTCTTGCAGATCTTCATCAGACAAATTCGGCATTGCCGATTCGTTAACAACTTCTCCGTCTTCAGAAAGAATCTGGAACGTTTCAAATTGATCTTGAACTGCATCAATTGTTTTCGTCATGAAAAGTCACCTCTTCCTTTCTTTTACCCTGTCAATTTTCCCTAATCTTAAAAACATGCACATATTTATCAGGTTGCCCAAAGTGAAACATTTTTAAGACAGGTTTATATTTTTAAAAGGCTTTTTAGGTATGCCTTTGTGTACCCATCTGAAGTTTTCCCTTGAATTCAAGAGCTAAACCCTCTTACGGCACCCTAACTGTATTACTAACTTATAAAAATAGAGTAACACAACAATCCTTTTCACGTAAATTAGTTTACACCACTGCTGATATACAGTCAATCTATAGGTTGCATATAGTTATCACATATTTACGGGCTTGTTCAACAAACGTTTACTAAGCCTCATCTGCTCAACTGTTTCATATTATTTTTTCTGCTGTATCAGTCATTTTTTACGTTAACAAGTACAACTTACAACATAAGTTATTACTAGAGGATGACATAAAATATTTTATTCCCGTTCTTTTTTATTAAAAATCCTCTATGTTATGATAAGAGGAAATTAAATGAACTTAAAAGTATATCTGCACGGAGGTTTTGCTTGTGTTAACAATGAAAGATGTAATAAGAGAAGGTAACCCTGTACTCAGAAAAAAAGCGGTCGAAGTACCTTTTCCATTTTCAGATGAAGATATTAAGACAGCTAACGAGCTTCTTGAATTTGTAAAGAACAGCCAAGATCCAGAGATTGCTGCAAAATACAATCTAAGACCTGGTATCGGAATAGCCGCTCCTCAGATTGGAATCTCGAAGCGAATTTTTGCTTTCCATGTATCAGATGAAAACGGAAATTTATACAGTTATGCACTACTAAATCCGAAAATTATGAGTCATTCTGTACAAATGACATATCTAGATGGAGGAGAAGGATGTCTGTCTGTAGACAGAGATGTGCCTGGTCTTGTTCCTCGCTATGCGAAAGTTACTGTAAAAGGCTTCACACCTGATGGCTCAGAAGTTAATTTAAAGCTAAAAGGACTTCCTGGTATCTGTTTTCAACATGAACTTGATCATTTAGACGGTATCATGTTCTATGACCGAATTAATGAAAAACAGCCATTCGAACCTCCCGCGAATTCAGTTGTAATTAGATAATATACATCAAGAAAAACTCACTAAGCCTTTTGGGACTTAGTGAGTTTTTTGTTCTCATGCTGATCTGTCGTGTTCTAAGTTTAATACGTTCTTTTTCGTTCCTCTCTTACCTGTTAGGTAGACGCCAGCAAAAATAAGCATCAATCCCCAATATGCACTTCTATGTATCATCTCATCTAATAGAACGCTACCCCACATGACAGCTGATACAGGAACTAAATAAGTAACTAGAGTTGCAAACTCGGCTGAACCTGCAGATATCATATAATAATAAAGCAAATAGGCTATTCCTGAGCCAAAGACTCCAAGACCGATAAGTGATAGTACAGAATTGTAGTGAATAGGATTTTCAGGAACTGCCCAACCATCCGTCAAAAACATCATCAACGCACTTAATAGCATTCCTGCAAATAGTGTAGACGAAGCAGTGATCCAAACCGTTGTATGCTGAAGATGTTTTTTGGCATATTGTGAACTATATCCATAACAACAAGTAGCTACAAGCATCAAAACAATACCTAACAACAATTGATTCTTGCTCAATCCAGGAGCATCTACGTCCATTAGTAACATAATCCCTATAAAGCCGATCATTACCCCCACCCATTGTTTCCATTGCAATGAGACGGAAAAAAAGAACACACCCATCATTGTCGTCCAGATCGGAGTAGTTGCGTTTAATATAGCCGTATACCCACTGTCTAAGAACGTTTCGCTCCATGCGATAAGTCCCCAAGGAAGGCCAGCGTTTAAGAAGCCAACGAAAAGTAACTTTTTGATGGGAAGTCTTTTCCAATCAACTCTCTGTCGGGTTATCAGGAATAGAGGAATAATCGTGACTATTCCTAGCAAACAACGAAGAAATACGATCTGCCAAGGATCGAATATCTCAAGAAGGACTTTTATGAACATGAAAGACATTCCCCATATCAAACTTAAAACAAAAAGCGCCGAGTATAACTTCATTCGTTCAACCCCTTACTTAAAATGAAAATAGCAATCATGAAATGTAACAATTTCCCTCTAAAAAATATCCATTCAACGACACATACTAGTAATAAAAACAGTCGTGGAGGGTAATAAATGAAGATGAGAACGCGCTTATTAAAAAAACTTAGGAAATGGGTAAGACAACAAAATAATAACGGTAAACTAATTCTTAACTAAGTTAAGTTTCTCTTTTAACTAAGGTAATTATATAGGAAATTCCCTATAGCTTAACAGTTATTATTTTTATATTTTTATGGTTTTCCAATGATGCATTATGAAAAAACATGAAAAACATGTCACTTTCCTTTATAATAGGACGAAGAAACTCAAAAACTACAGACCGGTAAGGAGACATGAAACATGATTTTTAAAGTATTTTTTCAAACTAGCTTAACTGAGGTTCCTGTTCGTGAACACACTCAATCAGTGTACGTAGAAGCAGAAACGATTAACGACGTACGTAAAAAACTTGCTGACCGCAAATACAACATTGAATACATACAAGAAATTAACGGTAAATTTCTTGAGTATGAAAAAGACACAAATTCATTGGAATTGGAGAATGTATAATTTATGAAATTTGTAAAAAATCATCAAGCCGCCGTTTTCGCGCTTGGCGGTCTAGGAGAAATCGGTAAGAATACGTATGCCGTCCAATTTCAAGATGAGATCATCCTTATTGATGCAGGTATTAAATTCCCTGAAGATGAACTCTTAGGAATTGATTACGTCATTCCCGATTATACGTATCTTGTAAAGAATGAAGAAAAGATCAAGGGCTTGTTTATCACACATGGTCACGAAGATCATATCGGCGGTATTCCTTATCTCCTAAGACAAGTGAACATTCCGATTTATGGTGGCAAACTCGCACTTGCTCTCATCAAGAACAAATTAGAAGAACACGGATTGCTTCGTCGTGCACAGTTACATGAAATTACTGAAGACGACGTGATCAAATTCCGTAAAACATCTGTAAGTTTCTTTAGGACCACTCACAGTATCCCAGATTCCTATGGACTTGTAGTGAAAACGCCACCAGGAAATATCGTTCATACGGGTGACTTTAAATTCGATTTCACGCCTGTTGGTGAACCAGCAAACTTAACAAAGATGGCTGAAATCGGAAAAGAAGGCGTTCTCTGCTTACTTTCTGATTCAACAAACAGTGAAGTTCCTGGCTTCACTCTATCTGAGAGACGTGTCGGGGAAAGCATCCAAGACATCTTTAGAAAAATGGAAGGTCGAGTGATCTTCGCTACTTTCGCTTCGAACATCCACAGATTGCAGCAAGTCGTTGAAGCTTCTGTTGCAAATAATAGAAAGATAGCTGTGTTTGGTCGTAGTATGGATTCAGCGATTACTGTTGGACAAGAACTTGGATTTATTAAAGCACCTAAAAATACGTTTGTTGATGCAAACCAGATCAACCGTCTGCCTGATAATCAAGTTACGATTCTATGTACAGGTAGCCAAGGGGAACCTATGGCTGCTCTATCCAGAATTGCTAACGGCACACATAGACAGATTCAAATCATTCCTGGAGATACTGTTGTATTCTCATCCTCACCTATTCCAGGAAATGCATTAAGTGTAAGTAAGACGATCAACCAGTTGTTCCGTGCAGGAGCAGAAGTCATTCACGGATCCCTAAACGATATCCATACTTCCGGTCATGGTGGACAACAAGAACAAAAGCTTATGCTACGTCTTATGAAACCTAAGTTCTTTATGCCGATTCATGGTGAATATCGTATGCTTAAGATGCACACGAAGCTTGCTTCTGATTGTGATGTTCCTACTCAGAATTCATTTGTAATGGATAATGGCGAAGTATTAGCCCTATCTTCTAACGAGGCAATGGTAGCCGGGAAAATCCCTTCTGGTTCCGTCTATGTAGATGGAAGTGGAATTGGTGATATCGGAAACATCGTACTTCGAGATCGTAAAATTCTCTCTGAAGAGGGTCTAGTAGTCGTAGTCGTAAGTATGGACATGAAAGAGTTTAAAATTGAAGCAGGACCTGATATCATCTCTCGAGGTTTTGTATATATGCGAGAGTCTGGAGATTTGATTCATGATGCTCAAAGTCTTCTTAGCAAACATCTAGAAACGATCATGAACGAAAAAAGAACCACTCAGTGGTCTGAGATCAAGAACGAGATTACAGACACATTAGCGCCATTCTTATATGAAAAGACGAAGAGACGCCCAATGATTCTACCCATTATCATGGAAATATAGTTCTTCATAATAAAAACCGTTCCCTATTTAAGGGCAACGGTTTTTTTATTCTTCATTAGCCATTTGTTTTTCTAAGCGATTGATGTCTTTATCACCACCGATTACGATCAATACATCTCCTTGATGGATGGATTGGTCAGCCTGTGGTGAAACATAGATGTCTTTACCTCTTTTAACAGCTACAACATTACACCCATACTTTGCTCGAATGTCTAACTCGATCAAAGATTTATTATTCATCTTTTTTGTAGCGACCAATTCAACGATGCTATGTTCATCGGAAAGCTCTAGATAGTCTAAAACATTGTTTGAAACGATTTGATGAGCTATTCTTATCCCCATATCTCGCTCTGGGTGAATGATTTTATCTGCTCCAATCTTTCTTAATACCTTTTCATGGTAATCATTTTGAGCTTTAACCGTGATTTTTTCTACACCCATTTCTTTAAGAATTAGTGTTGTAAGAATGGACGATTGAAGATTGTCACCGATTGCGACCACAACATGCTGAAAATTTCTTATTCCAAGACTTTTCAATACACCCTCATCTGTAGAATCAGCAATTACAGCGTGCGTAACCACGTTAGAGAACTCATTCACTCGATCTTCATCAATATCAATCGCTAGGACTTCCATTCCTTGATCGGCTAATGCTTTACACATACTACCGCCAAATCGACCTAGTCCGATAACAGCATATTGCTTTTTCAAAGTCCCTCACTCCAATCTCTAGGGGTATAGCCTTATTTTACCACAAAATCCATATCTAACTATTACCACTTATGTAAAAACCGCAGAATATGTTCGCGTTTTCATATCTCATTACAAAAATAACCCAAGAACAAAGTCTTGGGTTATGAAATGTGCTCTATTATGAAAATTAAAGAGTCTTTTGACCAGGTTTCCAGTTTGCTGGGCAAAGTCCACCTGTTTGAAGTGCTTGAAGAACACGTAATGTTTCATCAACATCACGACCAATGTTGTTATGGTTAACAACAGAGTACATCAATTCTCCCTCAGGAGAGATGATGAATAATCCACGAAGTGCAATACCTTCCTCTTCGATTAGGACACCGTAATCACGAGCTACAGTGTGGTTCGTATCAGCTGCTAGAGAATATTTTAACTCACCTAGACCATTCATGTCACGTGGCGTGTTGATCCAAGCTTTGTGAGTGTGGATAGTATCTGTAGAAACACCAATTACATCAGCATCTAAATCTTCGAACTCGTCAAAACGGTCGCTAAGTGATGTAATTTCTGTAGGACAAACGAAAGTGAAATCCATCGGATAGAAGAAAAGAACCGTCCATTTGTCATTCTTCATATTTTCTTCTAAGCTAACTTTTCCAAATTCTTTGTTTGGTAATACTGCATCCATTTCAAATCTAGGTGCTTGTTTTGCTACCATACGTTCTGCCATAGGTGTAAATCCCTCCAAAAAAACTGTTTTATTTACATGGGTAATTATAGTACAGTCCTTATTTTTAGTCAATGTTAAATAATAATTAATTTAAATAAGGAAAGTTGTTCCCACGTCTTAATTTCTCCTTAATCATAGCAACTTAAACTAAAAATGTGAAATTATCCGCTCATTTTACATGCGATTCATTCTCAATAAAGAGTTTACATTGAGGATTTCTCGGGAACTCTTTGTGCTATAGGAGGGATTAGAAATGCCATATGATTCACTTAAAGATCTGCCTGAGGGAGTAAGAGATCACCTTCCTCATCACGGTCAGGAGATCTATAAAGAAGCATTCAATTCTGCACTTAAAGAATACAAAGAAGAAGAAACAGCCCATAAAGTAGCATGGAGCGCCGTAAAACATAAATATGAAAAAACTGAAAATGGACAATGGAAAAGTAAAGACTCCTGAACATCGTTCAGGAGTCTTTACTCGTTTCCGTTTCCTTATCTTCTGAAATCTTTTCAATTCCTATTTTTTTAATCTGTCTGCCATCCAGCTCTAAAATCGTAAAGCGATAACTTTCGTAATTAAAAGCATGGTTTGTTTCTAAATCAATAGATCTTGTGAGAACCCATCCACCAATCGTATCTATTTCACTGTTATCAATATCGAGTGCAAATAATTCATTGATTTGTGAGATGAGGACCTTGCCGTCAACTACGGTTTGATTTTGATCCACTTGTTGTATTTCTGGCTCTTCATCAATATCAAACTCATCTCTGATCTCTCCTACAATTTCTTCCAAGATATCTTCAACCGTGACAATTCCAGCCGTTCCACCGTATTCATCTACGAGTACGGCCATATGTGTCCGATCTTTTTGCATTTTGACGAGTAGTTTTTGAATCGGTATTGATTCATGGACAGTAATGATGGGACGAATATAATCATTCAAGTCAAAATTTTCTCTACTAAAGTGTTCGTTAAAGAATTCTTTAATGTTTACGATTCCTACAATATGATCTTTGTCATCGTGTCCAACAGGATATCTCGTGAACTTTTCTTCACGCATGATTGCCATGTTCTGTTCACTCGTATTCTCTAAGAATAAGCAAACCATTTCTGTACGAGGAATCATGATTTCTTTTGCTACACGATCATCGAATTCAAAAATTCTGTTTACATAACGGTATTCTGATTGATTAATCTCCCCGCCCTGTAGACTCTCTGAAAGAATAAGACGCAACTCTTCTTCTGTATGTACTACCTCATGTTCGCTAGCTGGGCTAATACCAAAGACGCGTGTTAAAAGATTCGCTGATCCATTTAGTAAAAAGATAAAAGGGTACATGACCTTATAAAACACGATAATTGGTTTTGCTGTAGCTAAAGAGACTGTCTCAGCTTTTTGAATCGCAACTGTTTTAGGCGCCAGTTCCCCAAGAACAACATGTAAGAACGTAATTAAAAAAAATGCGATTGAAAATGAGAGCGTATGCGTAAGTCCTTCATTCAATCCAGCGTTTTCAAATAAGGGCCTTAAAAAGATTTCAACCGTCGGCTCACCTAACCAACCAAGACCTAGTGCTGTTATGGTGATCCCCAACTGACAGGCTGACAAGTAACCATCTAGATTTCCAATTACTTTTTGTGCAGCGATCGCTTTACTATTTCCTTCGGCTGCTAAATGGTCGATTCTCGTCCTACGGACTTTAACAATAGCAAATTCAGTGACTACAAAAAATGCAGTTAATACAATTAGTAGAATAATCATGATTACATTTACGATTGGCATATGGACCTCCCCATCTGCTGCTAAACAACATATTTTTTTATGGTTGATGAATTAATTCCCTTATAAAACGTGCATTAAACAGAAATAAAGGGGCAGCATGGCTGTCCCCAGGAGTGTTATGATTGTAATCTGCTTTCAACAGCCTGACATACTTCATCTGCTGACATACCATGAGCGTTCAACACAGAACCTTGTGTTACTGCATTTTGAATGCCCATAACGTTTTGATCCTGGCCGGAAATTACACAGCAATCACAGCCATTCGCGTCTTGTTCTTGACGAAGTTCTACAACGTCATAACCCTTAGATCGCAAAGCATCTGAGACATTTGATAACGATTGTTCAACACCAATTCTAGCCATATTCCCACCTCCTTACCTTTCTTAATGTTTCCAACTCCTATTGGGAATATGTAATGGAACAATGAAGTGTTGCTAGAAGGACACGTATGTCGATATAAACGTTACGTGTCGACTCGTGGATAAATCATAAAAACTTTTGGATTGAGCACCGAAACTTGTGGATTGTGTATTAAAACTTTTGGATTGGAGGTTGAAATTTCTGGATTGAAAGTAAACATTCGTGGATTGAGTAACATTAGGAGACTGAGACTAGGGAAAAGAGCAAGAAAAAAACGGCCGAAGTGGCCGTTTTCCTAATCTCTATTCCCTTTGAAGATAAAATATTTAACTAACAGATTTACCGCATGCCCAATCGCTTCTTCTTGCGGCTTTAACTTTGAATGATGAAGACCATACGGGGTATCAACCCCAAGCCAGAACATGAAACCAGGAATCTTCTCTAAGAAATATCCGTAATCTTCTCCTGTCATAGCTTCTTTACATTCAAATACATTCACAGTTTCCTGCTGTTTAGCAAATTCCATGAATTCTCTAGTTAAGGTCGGTTCGTTATCTACTTGTCGATAATTCGAACCATAATCAATCGCCGTTTCACATTCAAACCCGTGAGAAATACCATCAACTAGTGATTCAATCCGTTTTTTCACCTTATCCATCGCTTCTGGAGATAACGTTCGAATGGTGCCTTCGAGTCTTGATTTTTCAGCGATGATATTCTGTTTCGTTCCACCAGTTATCTTCCCTATAGTAACAACCGCTGAATCCAGTGGGTCAATATTACGTGAAACGACCGACTGCATCTGAGTAACCAAATGGCTTGCAGCGACTACCATGTCATTGCTTAAGTGTGGATAAGCTGCATGACCGCCTTTTCCGATCAGATCGATGAAAAGTTCGGATGTATTCGCAAATAATAATCCTTCTTTTACAGCAATCGTACCGACCGGATACTCCGGAGCAATGTGAAGCGCTGTGATCATGTCAGGTTTCAACTGTTGAAACAGCTCACTCTCTCTCATGGGGAGAGCCCCCCCTGGTCCTTCTTCTGCAGGCTGAAAAATAAACAACAGATGATCATCTATTGGGTTCTGTGCAAAATGAGACAATAAGCCGATCGCAATCGTCATATGAAGATCGTGTCCGCAGGCATGCATCATTCCTTCATGAACAGATGAGAATTCATAGCCGGTTTCTTCGACAATAGGCAGTCCATCCATATCTGTTCGATAAGCGATCGTTTTAGATGGATTTCTTCCAATCACTTTTACATATATGCCCGTTTCCCACGTATAAACTTCAAGATGATTCTGAGGAAAAGTAGAGATGAGATCAAGGATATATCTCTGAGTTTTAAACTCTAAAAATCCCGGCTCCGGTATACGGTGCAAGTCTTTTCTAATCTCAAGTAACGATTTCATCTTCTCTCATCCCCTACACTATAATTAGTCGTTTAACTGACGAAGCTCTTGTCTGATTTCTGTTTTTGATTTTGTTTTCTCGTCGATTTTTTTAAGTACACGTGCAGGAGTTCCACCGACCACTGTGTATGGTTCTACGTCTTCGATTACAATTGCACCTGCAGCAACGACTGCACCCTTACCTACTGTTACGCCCTCAAGTACGACTGCGTTCGCTCCAATGACTACATCATCTTCTACAACAACTGGTTTTGCAGAAGGTGGTTCGATTACACCCGCAAGCACAGTTCCTGCACCGATGTGACAGTTCTTACCAACTGTAGCTCGTCCACCAAGAACAACGTTCATGTCGATCATCGTTCCTTCACCGATTACAGCTCCGATGTTAATAGAAGCGCCCATCATGATTACAGCATTGTCACCGATCTCAACCTGGTCACGAATGATAGCACCTGGTTCAATACGAGCTTTGATGTTCTTCATATCTAACAAAGGAATCGCTGAGTTGCGACGGTCATTTTCAATCACGAAGTCTTCAATGTTACTTTCATTTGCTTTTAGCGCAGCTTCAATATCTTTCCACTCACCGAATAGGACAGCTGTGTTACCTGAAGGGAAAACTTTTGTTTCTTTCCCAAAATCGATATTTTCAAGATTACCTTTTACATATACTTTTACTGGTGTAGATTTTGTTGCGTTTTGGATAAATGAGATAATTTCGTTTGCATCCATCATTTTCATGTTTGGTAGTTCCTCCTTAAAAGTCATTCTGTATTGTATTAAACCACTAAATATAGAAAGATTCAAACGTTATTCATTCGTTAGTTTTCGAATCAAATCCATAAACACATTCACTTGTTTGAGCTCCGATCCTGTGCCGTGATGAATGAGCCACGTATCGCGTTTAATGGCATTCCCCTTTTTATCTGTTAGTGGAATCTTATAGAAATCGTCCTCTGGCTGAAGACTAATCGATGGTAGAATCGCATAGCCAATACCATTTAGAGCCATCTGCTTACATGTTTCAATCTGGTCAACAACAATCGTTTTTTGCGGCGTCGTTTTAAAATGAGTATGCCACCAATCTTGTATCTCTTGATAATACGTTGAATGGCTCTTAAATTGAATAAATGGTTTAGTCGTATCGGAAAGTTCGTCAAGAGATGAGATCGTCGTATCGACCAAATATAAATGGTCTGACAAAATATGTTCTTTACTTCCTCTCCATTCTGGATTTCCCCTTACGATTCCAAGATGAATCTTATCTTCATAAAGGTGCTTGATGATCTCGGAACTCCAACCCGTTATAAGTGAAATATTTACATGAGGATAAAGATTCACATACTCTTTTAACACGTGGGGCAACCAATATTGACCGATGATGGAAGCCACCGCAAGCTTCAATGTACCGTGAACATGCTCTGACAGGGATTGAAGCTCTTCTTTTACAAGCTCCTCTTTTTGAAGCACTTCCGTAACAAAAGCTAGAATCTTTTCTCCAGAAGGTGTTAGATTCAATCCTTTTTGAGAACGAACAAAAATAATGGTTCCCCAATTGTTCTCAATGGTTTGAAGCCTTTGACTCAGAGCAGGTTGAGACACATATAGCCGCTCAGAAGCTTTCCTCATATTTAATTCTTCAGCAAGAACTTTTAAAATACGAAACTCAGATAACTGCATTATTTCTCCTCTTAGCATCCATAAGTTTTTCTTATTGAAAATTATCGAATTTATGTAATTTATTTTAAGTATACCTTAACATAGGATAGATATGTAAAGAGAAATGAAGGGATGTGAAAACATTGTATATCCTTATATTCGTGGGTTTTATCGCTACTTTTATCGGCACCCTATCTGGAAGTGGCGGCATGATCAATTTTCCGATCATGTTATTATTAGGTGTTCCCGTCCACTCTGCGATCGCAGCGAATAAATTCGCCAATATGTTCAGTTCTTTTTCCAGCTTTTTTGTTCTTTTACGAAAAAATGATACGAAGCTTTCTCCTTATCTCATTTCAGGTGCTATTAGTCTACTAGGAGGCGTTGCCGGCGGTTTGACTGCTTCTGCGATATCTAGAGAAAACTTAACCATCATCGCTCTTTTCTTACTCACAGGTGCTCTGTTTTTAACTTTTCTAAAATCAAAAAGAGAAGCAGATCCTGAACACGAAATAAAACAGCTCCCACCTAGTAAATATCCTTATCTTTTTGGTATCGGAGCCTACGACGGTTTATTTGGTCCGGGTCAAGGAACCCTGCAGATGCAGCTTTTTTTACGAAACGGCTTTACATATATTCGGACCCTTTCGTTTACGCGTTTTAATACGTTCTTAAGCTGTACGGGAGCTGTGTTCACCTACTTATATACGGGTCACTACATGTGGAACGTAGCTATACCGCTTACGATCGGAAGCATCTGTGGAGCGCAGGCTGCTGTAAAACTAGCACCTCGTTTAAAAACAAAACAAGTTACAATCCTTATGAGGACTGTAACTGTTGTACTTATTCTTCAATTAATTATTCAATGGAGGTAATCGAATATGAAAATAACTGGTATTCATCATGTCCAATTATGTATTCCTCGTGGTAAAGAAGAGGAAGCTAGAGCTTTTTATGAAAGTATGTTACAGCTTAAAGAAATTCCGAAACCAGAGGCGCTTCGAAAAAATGGTGGGATGTGGTTTCAAATCGGACATCAACAACTTCACATCGGAGTGGAAGAACAGGTTTATAAAGGTAAACACCATCCCGCTTTTTTCGTTGATAACCTCTCTAGCTTCAAGGAACACCTTTCTCTCCACCACATTCAGATCCAAGAAGAACTTCCCATTCCAGGATTTTCTCGATTTACGATAAGAGATCCCTTTGGGAATCGGATCGAATTTATTCAGCCTTCTTTAGTTTAATAAATTATCTTTGTCTTTCCCATCCTCTGGTTCAACGTGAACTTGTATACTCTCCACATTATAAGCTTCTTTGATGGTGTCTTCGATCTTTTCTGTGATCTCATGACTTTCCACCACGTTAAGGGAAGGATCGACTTTAATCGTTACATCGATAATCGCTCGATTACCGTGTTTACGAGCTTTCAGGTCTCCCACGTTCTCTACACCTTCAACATCTAGAATCTTGTGTTCCATTTCTTTGCCTTCTTCATAATCAAAGCCATCTGATAGGTTATGGGAGGTTTCAGTGAAAATCTCCCAACCTGTTTTAATGATGATAAGACCCACAAGAACGGCTGCGGCAGGATCTAGCCACGGTAAACCGATCTGTGCACCAAAGATTCCCACTGCAGCTCCAATACTTACAAACGCGTCTGAACGATTATCTAGAGCGGCTGCTTTTAGCCCTTGACTGTCTGTTTCTTTTGCTACCTTAATATTATACAAATAAACGATGATCATAACAGCCGCCCCAAACAGTGCGATTAAGGCTGCCGTCAAGGAAGGCTCTGTTTCCACTCCGTTAAACATCTTTTTAATAGAAGATATTAATACTTCTATTCCGATAACAACCATGATAAACGATGCAACCATCGATGCAATCGTTTCTGCTCGTAAATGACCATAAGGATGGTCCTCGTCTGCTGGCTTTCTTGAAATTTTCAGCCCTATTAATACGGCAATAGATGCGATTATATCTGTAGCATTGTTTAATCCGTCTGCAACTAATGCATCTGAATTAAAGAAAATGCCTGATACTAATTTTACAATGGATAGAAAAATATAAGCTCCTAAACTAAGATAAACACCACGTTCCACTCTTCTTTGCTGATCAGATTGCATTCTCTATTCTCCTTCGTTAAATAATACCTTTTACATCATAAAGAATGGATTCCGGGTGGGTCTAGAGCAATCTTTTTCACTACAGGAAACATTAATGTTCATAGATCATTTTTCTAGTCATCCCGCCATCGATCGTAATATTTTCCCCTGTAATAAAATTATTGTCAGACTGCGCTAAAAATAAGCATGCTCTTGAAATATCTGCTGGCATACCTACTCTCTTTGATAGATGCTGTTCATGATCGACTTCACGCAACTCCTTATAATCTCCTGTGTGAATCCAGCCAGGGCTTATAGAGTTTACGGTAATAAAATCTTCAGAGAATGATGCTGCTAAAGCATGAGTTAAAGCAACGATTCCACCCTTAGTCGCCGCATAGGCTTCAGAATGTGGCTCAGACATTGCTGCACGAGTGGAAGCCATATTGATAATGGATCCTCCACCTGATTGAGACATGTACTTGGCTGTTTCTCTTGAAAAAAGAAATACGCTTCTTAAGTTTGTGTTTAAAATATCATCCCATTCATCTACAGATAATTCATAAGGAGATTTCCATTTCGAAAGACCAGCATTGTTGATTAGGCACTGAATATCACCTAATTTATCATGTGTTTCTGCAACTGCTTGCATAATATCATCAGGATTCTTAACGTCACATGTTACCGCGATTGCTCTCTTTTCAATCGATGTAACTTCAGACAAGGTTGATTCTAGTTCATTTTTATCAAAGTCAATTAATGAAGGGATATAGCCTGCTTTGGCAAAATCGATTGCGATCTGTTTTCCTATCCCTTTAGCTGCTCCTGTAACGATTACAACCTTTTTATCACTACTCATTTTTCATACCTCCAGAATTTTTTTATGTACTAATCTATTCATTCCCCATACCGTATAATTTTCACACAAATTCATACAAAAATAGAATAGAAAAACTGCCGACAGAGTCGACAGCTTTACTATTACTTCTTTCTCCAAGGGCCACATGGGCCACATGGCGGTGGGCATGGTGGAGGACAAGGTGCCATGATTGGTTGTACCGTTCCACAAAGGTTTTGCTGCGTTGCTTGGTTTACGACGTTCGTGTTCTGCGGGAAGTAATGTACATATTTGTAGTTCATCTGATTGACTTGAGTCGTTTGCGTTGGATGAATCATCGGAACATATACATCTTGCTGGTTATATTGAACTTGTTGATTCGTTGGACTGAACTGTGCAGGCAAAACTTGAGGAGGGTAGTATTGAGATGGTGAGACTGCTGGGTATCCACATCCACCCATCTGTGGCATCTGTTGCATAGCTCCCATCGTAGGCGCCATCTGCCCCATTGCTCCCATCGTAGGTCCCATTGCACCCATATTAGGAACCATTCCCTTTTTGGCAAAAATGCCAGGGCGTTTAAATAAAGCCAAAAAAATGTTCTCCTTTCAAAAACCTTATATCCTATTTCTCTATATTTTATGTAGGACGACTTAAAAAGTTCGTCCATTTATCAATAAGTATTAAAAGGATTTTGTAGAAATTAATCGAACTGTACTTGAAATATATACTATTCAAATATCATTTAAGTGGAGAGGAAGAAGAAATTTGAAACTTTTAATTTCATTTTCAAACAGATTGATGCAAAGGTATATGCCTGACCCCTTCTTGTTAGTCATCTTACTGACATTCTTCGTATGTGGCCTAGCTTTATTAGCGACAGATAGCACCCCTGTAGAAATCGTTAATTATTGGGGTACAGGTTTTTGGAGTTTATTAACGTTTTCCATGCAGATGGTTTTAATATTAGTAACCGGTCATGTGATGGCAAGCTCCCCACTATTTAAGAAACTATTAGGTTCTTTAGCAAAGTTACCTAAAACACCAGGACAAGCTATTATTCTCGTAACATTGGTCGCGCTCGTCGCATGCTGGATCAATTGGGGATTCGGTCTTATAATTGGTGCTCTCTTCGCTAAAGAGATCGCAATAAAAGTAAAAGGTGTGGACTATCGGTTATTAATCGCAAGTGCTTATAGCGGTTTTATCATTTGGAGTGGAGGTCTATCAGGCTCTGTTGTCTTAACGATCGCTACACCTGGACACTTTACAGAGAATATTATGGGCGTTGTTCCAACGAGCGAGACAATTTTTTCATCGTTCAACTTCATCATTCTTGCAGGTCTATTCCTATTGGTACCGATTATTAATAGATTAATGGTCCCTCCAAGTGAAAAAGCGTTTGTAATCGATCCTGCATTGTTAGAGGAAAAAGAGTCTCTAGAAGCAGCAAGTAAAGAAGAAACAATTCAAACACCTGCTGACCGACTTGAGAATAGTCAGTTATTATCTATCCTCATCGGGCTTTTAGGAATTTCATACCTCGTCTATTATTTCACAAAAAATGGCTTCACCTTAAATCTGGATATTGTTAACTTTTTATTCCTATTTATCGGTATCATCTTACATAAAACACCACGGTTGTTTTTGAAAGCGGTTACGGATGCTGTCAAAAATGCAAGCGGTATTATTATTCAGTTTCCTTTTTATGCAGGACTAATGGGTATCGTGACTTCATCAGGATTAGTGGCTGTTCTGTCCAATATGCTTATTTCCTTCTCAAACGAACATACTTTTCATTTGTTTACATTATGGAGTGCAGGTCTTGTTAACTTTTTTGTTCCTTCTGGCGGTGGACAATGGGCGGTTCAAGGACCTGTTATGTTAGAAGCAGCGCAAAACTTAGGTGTTTCTCTATCAAAAACAGCAATGGCAGTAGCTTGGGGGGATGCATGGACAAACATGATTCAACCATTCTATGCCCTTCCCGCTTTAGCTATTGCGGGATTAAAAGCAAAAGACATCATGGGGTACGGACTTGTTATGATGATTATTACAGGGGTCTTCATCTCTGGCGTGTTTTTGTTGCTATAACACACAAAATTTAACTAAAAAATGATCAAAAAAACCTCCTTATCGCTAAGGAGGTTTACTTATTATGTATGGTGACTCGAGAGGGGTTCGAACCCCCGACCTCTACCCTGTCAAGGTAGCGCTCTCCCAGCTGAGCTATCGAATCGATATCTTTGTCCAACAAAAATTATTATATATGCTTTTTAAGAGTTTTGACAACACTTTTCTTTATGGTAAATCAAAAAAGACATCTTCAATGATGTTTGAAGTGTCTTTTTTGATTTGTTATCCGATTTTCTCTTCTTCATCACGAATCTTAATCTCTTCTAGATCAAGCCGCTCCTGCTTATCTCGAAGTCTGTGTGCGAGTCGACTTGATGCGTTAGCTGCAATACTTGCAACAAGGTCATCTAAAAATGTGTGCACTTTACCATTTGCTATCTTTGTATCTAATTTTTGAATAATACCCATCTTAAATTTATCTAGGTGCCCAAAAGTTGTAACGGCTATCGATCCATATCCGAAAACGGCTCCAAGTGCGATTGTTTCATCTACCCCAAACAAACCTTCATCTTGTTCAACGATACTTTGAAGGGGTTCAGACAATTTTCTTTGTTCCGCTAGCATATCAAGTTCTACACCAACAAGAATGGCATGCTGGATCTCGCGCTTCATAAGAACAGCATCGACGCTCTCTATACATTCTTCTTTCGTTAAGCCAGGTGAAAATGGTATCTGCATTTCATATACAATCTCAGCAATTTCAGGAATTGTGACGCCTCTTTCATTCAACAGCCTTCTTGCAGCTGCTTCAACTTCTCGACTGTGCACTCTATTATTCAACAGACTTCACCTCTTCTTAATGTTCGATCTCTTTTGGCAAAACGAATTGATTCTTTCATTATATCATTATGTGATACAATAATACGAGTTGAATGAAAACGCTTATAATTTAAAGATCAGTCAGCACAGGAGGTACTTTTTATGGCCATACTTAAAGGTTCAATCACAGATGATACAATATACAGCAACTACTTGGATGAAGAAATTGATTTGCTCATTTATTTGCCTGCAAAGTTTACTCCACTCGTTAAATACCCGATCCTAATCGCCCAAGATGGCAGAGATTACTTTCAGTTAGGAAAACTAGCTAAAACCGCTGATCGTTTAATGGAAGAAGAAAACTTGCAGAGCTGTATCATTGTTGGTGTTAATCATAAAGGCATCGAAGATCGAAAAGCAAAATACGACCCAACAGGAGAAAAACACGAAAATTACATTCGATTTATGGCCTTTGAACTTACCTCTTACTTAAATGAGAAGTTTAACACACTCCAACTTGGTGCGGGTATGGGCTTAATCGGAGATTCTCTAGGTGGTTACATAGCATTTAAGCTTAGCATTCTGTATCCGAACACGTTCGGTAAAGTAATCGTCCAGTCTCCTTACGTTCCTGAAAGTCTTATTGAGACCGTAGAATCGATCGAACAGATGCAAACGTTGACCATTTATCACTCAATAGGTGATGAAGAAGAGCAATTTACGAATCCTGAAGGAATAACGAAAGATTTTTTAACGCCAAACAGACAACTGAGTGAGCTTCTAAATAATTTGGCTCTCGATTATAAATACGCCGAGTTTCAAGGAAATCATCTCTGGGTAAATTGGCAGAAAGACTTAATTCCCGCGTTAAAGTTTATTTACAGCGACTAGTAACTGTGGGAAATAAATAGAATATTTGGTATACTAGTTCAAAAGATGAGGGAGGAAGAAATATGAAATACGGCATTGCAATTTTTCCATCAAAAAATCTACAAGATAAAGTGAATTCCTACCGAAAACGGTATGATCCGCATTATGCCCTTATCGCACCTCACATTACTCTTAAGGAGCCTTATGAGGCAACTGAAGAAGAAATTCAAGAACAAATCTCTTATATTTCTTCTGTTGCAAAGAACATAGATCCTTTTTCTATTCTAATTAATAAAGTAGGATCTTTCCATCCTGTCAACAACGTAATCTTTCTAAAAGTTAATGAAGCTGATGAGATTAAATCACTGCATGAGCAGTTATATTCTGGTCCGCTTGAACACCAACAACCATACAATTTTGTACCGCATTTAACACTTGGACAAAAGCTATCTGATGAAGAACATTCAGACGTTTTAGAACGCTTACGTATGATAGACATCGAACATGAAGAACGAATCGATCGTTTTCAACTTCTCTATCAACTGGATAACGGATCATGGACAGTTTATGAAACATTTCGACTTGGAAAAGGAGTTTAATAAGATTGATTAAAACGTATACAACGAACGAGCAAGGTTTTCAAGATGCACTAGCTGTAAGAAAAGATGTTTTCGTTCGCGAACAGCAGATTGATGAAAAAGAAGAGATTGATAACAATGAAGATGCGTCCTTACACTTTGTTCTTTACGATGGAGACACACCGATTGGTGCGGCAAGACTTCGTGAAGTGAATGGAGAAGGTAAAGTAGAACGCGTCTGTATCTTGTCTTCTCATCGAAAAAAAGGACTAGGAGAAGAATTGATGAAAGCTATGGAAACAGCAGCCATCAAACGTTCTTTACCGAGCCTTATATTATATGCGCAAACTCAGGCAGAAGACTTTTATAAAAAACTTGGGTATGTAACAACCTCAAAAGAACCATTTCTTGATGCTAACATTCCGCATGTAGCAATGAAAAAAGCATTGAAATCGTCGTAGTGGCGATTTCAATGCTTTTATTGTTTATTCCCGTCTAATCTCGTCAAAACTGTTATATAAAACGTACGTTGAGGAGAATAGGTTGATGGACATTCATGTTGGGCAATTGACGACAGAACTAATCGTAGGGTTTATCGCTCTCTTTTTATTAACAAAAATTTTAGGAAAAACACAGATCTCACAAATAACCCCCTTTGATTTTATATCGTCTATTTTCTTGGGAGAATTAGTTGGTAATGCTATGTATGATGATGAGACTTCTATATTCGTCATCTTGTATGCGATTGTGGTTTGGGGCTCTATGGTTTATATTGTTGAAATTATTACTCAGAAATTTAAGGGAACACGAAAATTTCTGGAAGGCGCACCTACTATTGTCATACGGAACGGACTAATCGATCGTGATATGCTTAAAAAGAGCAAACTAGACATCAACCAACTTCAAAACTTAGTTAGACAAAAAGGTTTTTTCGGCTTAAGAGAAGTTGAGTATGCCATTTTAGAATCTAATGGATCATTAAGTATATTGCCTAAATATCAATACGGCCCACCAAACAGACAGGATTTGAACCTGCAAAGTCAGGAGCAGCCGGAATTGCCCATTACTCTCATATTAGATGGTGAACTTAACCACGATAACCTATCAACAGCGGGACTATCAAAAAATAAACTTTTAGAACAAATACACAAACATGGGTATTCTGATATAACAGAAGTCGTGTATGCAGAATTTTCAGAAGGTAAACTGTTAGTTATGCCTTGTACGAAACCGAAAAAATAACAGGTTTGCCACCCATTATCTTATATACTGCACTTTCGTTCTCTAGCAATTGTATAAGATGTGCAGAGATGGCCGTTCGAAACAAGGAATATGAACCTAAATTTGCCGGTTCAACTTCGTATTTCATTAGCATGGACGCTACGATATTCTCAAATGATATTCCAAAATCACTTGAATGGTTAATTACATTTTGCACTTCTAAAGTAATTTGCTCATGGATTAGGATGTTATCTTGAATTACATTTTTATACTCGGTTACAAAGTTACCATGACCAGGGACCATTCCTTCTACATCTATCATCTTCAACTTGTGAAGCGTTGCTATGTTTTCACTTGCATCAACAATAAAAGGGATCTTATGCTTTTGGAGCACATCTTTTCCTAAAAAAGCATCGGCTGCATATAAAATACCGCGGAATAAGATACCATGTTGATTATAACTATGACCTGGAAGATGAATAACTTGTACTTCTGGAAATGGTTCTAAATATCCTTCTGAACAAATTTCATCAACACGTATAGCTGGTGCTTCTAAAAATTTATTTCTCATTTCATTTAACGGCGAATTTCCATTTGATAAGTAGATCGGTTCTAATATAGGATTTCTCATAATTGCTTCTTCTAGTGCAGGGGCGATTGTATGTACATCAACGTTTTGTTGTATATAAAAAGCTCCTCCAAAATGGTCGGCATGTGCATGTGTAATAAAAAGATGAGTTAACGGAAGCTCCTCACTTCGAAGTTGCTTTATCACTTTTTTTGCTGCTGATGATTCAAGACCAGCATCAATTAACATACCTTTACTCTTATCTTCAGTCACGATATACCCAATATTGACAGCACTCTTGAAATAATAACAGCCTGTTGAAAGTTCGATGAATTCCACTATAAAACACTCCAAGTCTTTATGTTCTGAACAAAAAAAGAAACCATCATATGGTTTCGTTGATCATGAGTCCTTTACCTTCTATTTCACTTAAGATTTGATTAAAGCTGGTTTTTTCTTCAAAAGTTAAACTCTTCTTTTGCTGAAAGGAACGTACATCTTCATTTTGAATAGGAGGAACACTAGCAACAACAGGTAATCCTCTTTCGGCTTTTTCCATCCTACTGGCATATTGCATCTGCTGAATGGGTAAGTACGGCAAGATATATCCCATCAAAATCCTCTCCTTTATCATTACTTCTATATTTCTTACCCTATTCCTTTTAAATCTATGTTTTTCAAGTGTAATAAAAAAAGAGCACTCCGTTGAGAGTACTCTAAAGAAACATTTGGATTGCTTAGACCCAAGGATCATAGTGGCAGCTTGTGCTTGAGCTTGAGCTGGAACTTGAGCTTGGGCTAGAAGAAGATTCATGTTTTGAAGAAGATTCATGCTTTGAACTAGATTCGTGCTTCGAGCTAGATTCATGCTTTGAGCTAGATTCATGTTTAGAAGATGACTCATGTTTGTGGCTAGACTCATGTTTATGACTAGACTCCCATTTGCTAGAGCTTGATTCGCACTCTACCTTCTTTTCATGAATGATAACTTTATCTGCTTTGATGATTACTTTATCAGCATAAACCTTCTTATGTTTTTTATGCTTCTTCTTCTTCTTCCTTTTACAATAATAACAATCTTCCATGTTACAACCTCCTCGTATAGTACATCATATGCAAGTCTGACGAGTTGGTTATAGGCTGTCTCACTAAAAGTTAATCGCTATATGATTAACTGCTTTTGTTCGGTAGTTTTGTTTATGAAAATAAACAAATGCTTCTACCGTAATGTTATCATCGATACCACTCTTAAAGGGAATCTGGAAATCATCCAAAGAGAGTTTATCACCACTTTTAAATGTGGTTTCACGTAACGGGCAGATCCACATTTCTCCCCGTTCTTTAGCTTTTTCTGCCCACTCATTATCCATGTACATCCAAATAGACTGTGTCATCTCTTCCTGTGTAGGTGATGCGATCAAAGAGATGATTTTCCCTTTTAACGCACAAGCCTCTGCAGGTTGAAATCGGAAACAAATATAAGGATTCTCCAATGTCTCTGTCCCAGTATTCTCGATAAAGAACGAACCTCTAATAAAACCCTTCTTATCTTTTGTGAAAATTACCGAATAGTCGAAATAGCACGCACTATTGAATCCATCTTTTTTCTGAGGTTCTGAATGTTTATTGTCCGTATCGAGCTCTTCAAAGACCGGTTCAGATGTGCGGTTAATGTTGATTCGCTTTTCCATACTTTTGATACGTTGTTGATACAGGTCGATCTGTTGGTCTTTATCGTTCATTTCATCTTGAATGCTCTTTAATAATTCTTCGTAGCTCTGCATCCTTTTTTCCATCTCATGCCCTTCTAAACGCTTTAATTTCTTTGTGAGTTCTTCAACTTGTTTTCTTAGTGCTAGAAGTTCCTTTTCGTTTTCTTCAATTATCTTAAGAGATCGATCATTGTTCGTCTCTTTTTCAAGTCTTTCGATGGTCTCTTCAGCGAATACGAGCTTTTTTTCAAGATCAAGTGCTTTTTCCTTATAATAGTCCACCCTAGAAACGAGCCGCTCGTAACTTATTTTATCCTTCGTCCCCATGCATCTTCCCCCTTGCATAATTAGGCTCTTTCCCTATTGTATGTAAGCTATTATTATTCGTTCACTTTTTTTTCATGAACAAGAAAGACCCGAGGCAATTGCCTTCAGGTCTTTCTGTTCTTCAGATCTATTCATTATTGATGTTGCAAGCAATTTTCTATAGCGATTTCTCCAGAATCTGCTTTTACAACACCCGTAGTAAATACCTTATTTCCTGCTCTGTCAATAAGTTCTACCTCAAATTGATTTCCATCTGCTGTCTCGACAATAGCTAGGTTAAACTTATACTGTTCACCAGAAGCATCCAGCGTTCCTCTTCCTGAAACAGTTAATCTTAGTCCACCAGCATATTCATCACAGCTGAGTGTATCTTGAGTGAATTCAGTAGCTGTATATCCTGTATCGTTTAAAGATAATTGGAATCTGCTTCCTGACAGGTTATAATTCGGGCAGATTTCAACGGATATCGTTACTCTGCCGGCTTCTGTAGCTCCATCCTCTTCACACGTTAATCCGCTAGCAGTTCCTCGTGATCTACACAGGCAGCCTGGCCTGGGATATATGTCCGGGCATTGTTGTGGAAACACTACCTCTGGACACATTTCTCCCTCGCTTTCCTCTGCATTTAGGTCATTTTCACGAGGTGAGCAGAACTTCGCTAGTACCTCTAGTTTCACTTCTGCTTCAACTTGGATATCCACACAGAATGTAATGTCTACAACGAATGAAGTTGGAGATGGACTATTCAACAATACCGTTCCTGTTGGGATGCGAGCAAAGATTTTAGTTATGCGGCAATATAAGTCTGTTCCATCTGGATAACACAAGACGAAAGATTCAAATACTGATGCATTAACCAACTGTTCTACAACGATTACTCCGTTACGGTCTACAACTTGAACTTTGATATCTGTGGTAAAGAGTAGCTCTACTAGCTGTGCTTCAGAAAAACCTCCGTGAAGTGCTACAGTAACATCTCTCTTTTCTCCAACTTGCTCGCATAGATAAAGTTCAGGGCATGCTGCTTCACTTGTTTCACCTGTTAGCGGGAATGCTGGAGGAGTTTTAGGTACTTTCGTAACTAATCTTAACGGTCGGCGTGAAGGATCATCCAATGCTTCTTCTATAGCTACGATTTGTTCAGGAGTAAAAGAAACGGTCTTTCTTACGTTTAGTGTATCAGTCACCCAGTCGTAAACTTTCTGAACGCGGATACACTCATCCTGCAAGTGTTTATGATTATTTCCCATTGTTTCCCTTCCTTTCCTCATCATGATCTGAAGATTCCATACATACTATGGAAATAGAGTGGGTTATGACACAAGAACGAAAGCCTATTTTTATAGATAAGCGTTAAGGAGGAAGGTATCATGAGACCAATCTGGTATCAAGATCAGAAGGTATGTGAGTTATCATCTATAGAATATGAGGCTTTAAGTCTTTTATTGCCTTATTGGGGATTGCAGATCTCGGATGATGGAGAAACGATTTCAGGCGCTCTTTCTACATTTATGTTTGGCATCCAGGGGCTATCACAAAAGAAAGTAAAAGAACTAGATCAGCAATTAAGTCATACAGGGATCAGGATGACAACCGATGACCATGTTAAATGTGACCACCGTTTTTATGTAGATTTCCATAGCGGTCATCCTATGCCACTGGCACTGAATACACCTGAAAAACAACTGTATTATTTAAACCCTTCTCCTACATTCAGGTTGCCCGTTCAAGCGGGTATTCACAAGGGAATCACATTAAAAAGAAAAGATGGACCTCTCTTCTTAGCGGTCCAACCTTCTTATGAAGAGAAAGTTGTAGAATGGATCAGTTATTTGGTCATTCAAACCTTTCTACGCGTTTCATTTGAATCTCTTTCTTCCGTTTCAGAATCCACATTCTTTTCATGTGCGAACAAAGTCTTAAAGCCTATTAATTCTTACTTTGCAGCCGCTCAAATCCCAATAATAGACACAGTTGAAGAAAGACCAAATGCAGAAGTTAAACAGAAGCCACATACTTCTTCTCCTGTACAAAATAAGAAACAAGATCTCTTTTATGAAGCAACTGAACAGAAGCCTGTTAATAAAAGATTAGATGCTCCAAAAGCGACTGTTCCGCAAATTCGACCTTTTTCATCAGCTGGTTCGCTCATTACAAACCAAATTCCAAAACCTTATGAGCAAAACAAAATATTATCAAGACATGCAAGTCCAATCAGCCCTTTCAAATCTAACAGCCCAACGGAAAAAACGATTCAACCTTTTAATAGGAATGCTTCTGATTCAAAGAAAACTTCAGTCATTCGTCCATTTCAGCCGAATAAAAACACCCCGTCCTCCGATTAAGAATATACTGGCATTGGCCAAAATATTCAATCAAGAGGAGAGATCAGAAGTGAATAAAGAAGATTTACAAAAGCTTTATGCTGAGATCAAAACAAAGAAATTGAACAACGCAGGAAAGAATCAGTCTTTAATTAATCCCCCTGTAAAAAAAGGCTGCAGTTCATGCGGCAAAGTAACGTGGAAACCTAATAAATCTAACTAAAAAGCTGTCACCCTCAGGGTGCAGCTTTTCCTTTAAGAGATATATTTTTTGGACACCAAGTAATTAATGACTTGTTCAGCACATTCTTTTACTCCAAGAAGGTCTGTTTTTACAATGATCTCAGGAGAAACAGGTGCTTCATAAGGATCAGAAATACCTGTAAAATTCGTGATCAATCCTTCTCTCACTTTTTTATAAAGCCCTTTTGGATCTCGTTTTTCACATTCTATAAGACTGCAATCTATATAGACCTCAACAAATTCTTCCTTAGACAATAAACTTCTAACTGCATCTCGATCTGCAGCAATAGGAGAAATAGATGCCACTAAAACGATCGAGCCACTTTCCACAAACAACTTTGTGACTTCGCCAATTCTTCTGATGTTCTCCGTCCTTGCTTCTTTTGAGAAAGATAGATCTTTATTTAATCCGTGTCTAACATTATCTCCATCAAGTAACATGGTACTGTGATTCCTTTTGTATAACATTTTCTCGACTTCGGATGCTATTGTTGATTTTCCAGAACCAGATAGACCTGTAAACCAAAGGACGAAGCTCTTGTGACCATGAAGTTTCTGTCTCATTTCCTTTGTTACGTTATGCTGTTGCCATGTTATATTCTTTTCTTCTTGAATCAATTGTTTATCCTCCATAACGATTTATTTAGCATAATAGTCCCGTAATATTGAAATGACTTCACTCCTGCTAAAATTAATTGGAATCGGCTCATTATTACTCAGCATCTCTCTTACTCTTGTTCCTGATAAAGTAAGTCTGTCTTTTTCGTCATGCGGGCATGTTTTGACCGTAGCCATCGCTCCACATTTTGTGCAATAAAAACTATTCTCGAAGAAAATAGGTGTGATTCCTATCTCTTCCTTATCAAACTGAGTAAAAATATGTTGAGCCTCATAAGGACCATAAAAATTTCCTACTCCTGCATGATCTCTTCCTATAATAATATGACTGCATCCATAATTTTTTCTTATGATGGAATGAAAAATCGCTTCACGCGGACCTGCATATCTCATCGATCCAGGAAAGGCACCCAAAAGAACGCGATTTTTCGGATAATAATGTTGGAGAAGTGTTACATAGGATTTCATCCTAACTTCTGCAGATATGTCATCTTGTTTTGTTTCTCCCACTAAAGGATGTAATAAAAGCCCGTCCATCTGTTCTAGCGCAGTTTTTTGTAAATATTCATGTGCACGATGAATGGGATTTCTCGTTTGAAAGCCAACGATTTTTTCCCATCCGTTCTTTTTAAACTGTTCCCTTGTATCTTTAGGATCTAAATAATATGCAGAATCTACTTTTCGAGGAGGTTTTTTCACCAACGTAACTCGTCCGCCTACGTACCAGCTTCCTCTATTCATCACATTGTGTACCCCTGGATGCGTTTGATCCTCCGTACGATAGACCTGTCTTACTTCTATAAGTTTGTCAGGTTTATAGATATCCGTAATTTCTATTTTTCCATAGACCGTATTTTCATAAATCAGTAAAGCTTCTTGCTGCTTTATTAATTGTTTAGCCTTGTCGTCAGTAACAGGCAATGTTATAGGAACACTCCAAGGAAGTCCGTTAGACAACCTCATCCCATTTACAACACTTTCATAATCCGCTTTGTTCATAAACGAATCAAGTGGACTAAATGCACCGTTAGAAAGACATTCTAAATCAGATAAACTGATCGCATCTAATTCAATTTTTATTTGGTTTTGATTGCACTCGACATTAATAAATTGTCGATTGACTAAATTTCCACCATGAGGAAGAAGGAGCATCGATTTCACCTCAACTATTAATCAATTAGCTCTTGCTAATCATTACTAGTGTATGAAATTAAGACAAGTTTTGTGAGTGTATTTCACATTAGATGTTTTTGAATACGGTTGATTTCCATTCCAGGATACTTCGGATACTTCGCTTTCCTCTTGGTGGTGCGGTGAGCCTCCTTGGCGTAGGAGTCTCACCTGTCACCCTGATCCCGCAGGAGTCTTGCACCTTCCAATCCAATCAACTTTTCATGGGGAAGACACTATTAAATACAATTAAAAGTTTCAAATAATAATGAAGTAAATTATTTACCAAAATAACCAGTCCACTTCTTGCATAAATGAATAGAATGCTTGTATCGCACTATGACATTATCAATCATAGAGCAATTGAACTTAGGAGGAACTTTAGTGAAAGTAGGCGTTGTACTCCCCGTATATCATCAGGAAAGGGAGTATATTTTTGAATGTATAGAATCTATGGAAAAACAAACATTCCGTGATTATAAACTTGTAATCGTACTGGATGGACCTAATGATGAAACGGTCGCCTCGATAAAAGAAGCTAGCAAGCTTTTAACGATTCCATATGAGATCGTTGATAGAAAAATCAATCTTGGAATCTCTCCTACATTAAACGAGGGCTTCGAACTTCTTAAACATTGTCCTTATCTGACATGGATATCCAGTGATAACAGACACGATCCAAATTTTTTAGAGCGGTTAGTCGATACGATGGATCAAGCATCGAATGAAACGGTCTTGGTGTATTCATTTTATCGGCGTATTGATCAACATGGGACTCCAATCACTTATACAAAAGCATGGTACGAATACGTTGAGCATTTTATGACGAGAAAGAAAGAAGAGATTTTCCAGAATTGTTTCATTGGAGCATCTTTCTTGTTTACGAGTGAAGCTTTTTCAAAAGCTGGAGGCTATCGCCAAGATTTCCCTAACGTACAAGATCATGATTTTTGGATTCGTTTGCTTCAGCATGGCGACTTTGTACTGCTTCGTGAATATATTATGGAATATCGCTTTAATGGGCGTTTTGCACTTACAACGAACATTCCACCTGAACAGCTAACGATGGAAAGTATGGCTAGCAGTATTGATATTCAAAAACGGATCGGAAGGAATCCAAAAGTAAGTATTCTTCTTTATTCACATAACCATGTTAAAACAATAGATCATGCATTAAACAGCATTCTTCAACAAACCCTGAGCGATTTTCAGATAGTTGTAGTGGATGACGGTTCAACCGATTTAACTCCTGATTCTATTCATATAACTCACGACTACAGAATGATTCCATTGCTGCTAAATCATCGAGGAAAAACCGAATCCGTTGAAATCGCTTTAGATTATTGCATCGGAGAATATATTCTTTTTATGACCGGTGAAGACTGGCTTGACCCACAAGCGCTCGAACAGATGGTGTTAAAGATGGAATCCTTACCTTCTGAAACAGATATGTTGGTAACGAATCATAAAATTTGGTACGAACGTCGAAATCGATTGTCTCCAGGACCAATTATAAAAGGTACTCGGTATGTTCATTTTTCGTTAGACAAAACCATTCAACCATACGCAATAATGTATCGATTAAATTCTCTTCATAAAAGCTTGAGTGGCGTCTCAAACGATCAAGTTGAAACACACTTTTATAGCCAGCATATTAAACCTGGAAATACGTATTGGATGAATATGGCTCTATACCATAAACGAATAAGATAAAGAAACAGCGTCCCCATCACAATTAGGGACGCTGTTTTTAGTGGATTCATTTGTTATATTAACTAATTGATCTGTAGTAAGAAAGAATTTGTTTAATTGAAATTTCTAAAGGGTAACTTCTTTTCCAATGAAGTTCTTGCATCAGCTTCGAGTTCATGACTTCAGGTCTTTTATCTGGAGAAGCGGCAGTCTCTAAAATAATAAGTTTTTCTTTCGTTAGCGTTTGAAAGATATCAGCGACCTCTAACAATGATGTCATCTTACCTGATCCCATTTCGTAGGTCATTTTCTTAGACCCTTTCTTTAAAAGAACTTCATAAGCAGATATGGCATCTCTAACATCTAAGAACTCCCGCTCGTTTTCAAGATGGCTGATGCTGATAGCACTGTTATTACCAGACGATTCCATCTGAATAATACGGTTTGCTAAAAAAGAAACGAAACCAGGTGATCTGCCTGGTCCGATTAAATTACATGGTTTTGCAACCATAACTTGAAGATCGAATAGATGTGCCCATTCCGTCACAAGTTCTTCTTGATGTTTTTTACTCACACCATACGGATGATTGATTCCTGAAAGTGCTGAACTTACAATAACTGTTCGGCATGATGGAACTGCTTTCCGCATTGCCTCTAGCAAATAAAGGGTACCGAGTACGTTGGCTTCAATTGTTGATACAGGATCATTCCATGATTGGGGTACAGAATTCACACCTGCCAAATGTAAACAGAAGTGAGGCTTAAACGTGTTAAAGATCTCGCAAACTTTTTCTTTGTCTAGAAGATCACATGTTACTGAACGCACCTTCAAATTAGATACCGAACTCCTTGAAATCCCTATTACTTCATATCCTTTATCAACAAAATGTTGACACGCATGAATTCCTGTAAATCCTGCTGCACCCGTAATTACTATCCTTTTTTTCATTTCAACCAATCTTTTAAATCTTTTACCTGTTTTTCGTAAGATGCCACTTTAAATTCAGAATCCAACCTCGTGTTAAAGAGCGTTCGATCTAAACGTGGTTCGGTATGCGGAATAATGTCAACGTCATCCTTTTGATAGACATCCTTGATAATCTTCAATAGTTCATACTTCGAAAGAACCTCTGGTGCGGTTAGGTGGTAGAGCCCTGTAATCGGATTACTAATGGTATGATCTATGAATTTAGCAAGTTCTAGCGTTGTGACACCGTTCCATTTCACATGAGTAAAACCTTTGATGGTTCCCTTCTGATGAATAAACCAATGAAATAGACCGATACCATTCTTAAGCTCAGGACCAATAATAGAGGTTCGAATCGTTAAATGTGGTTGTGTTTTTATTTCTCCGAGCTGTTTCGTTTTCGCGTACATCGTCAACCCATCTGGTACAGATTCCTCATTGTAGTTGCCTTGGTGTCCGCTGAACACACAATCTGTACTAATATGAATCAGTTTTCCTCCATAAACATTGAGCTGATTTGCTAACTCGTGTGGGAGTAAACTATTAACCAGGATCGCTTCTCTTTGATGGATGGCAGCATACTCATTTAAAAGACCTATGCAGTTAATAATTAGATTTGGCTTGTGACGCTGCACAACTTGAGCAATCTGCGTTAAGTTCGTTGCGTCAAGCTGAATATGACCTTCCGTCCCGTCTCTAGAAGTCAGAAGGAGCTTGTGTGTTGTCTTTGTTTTGAAATAGGAGGCGATCATATGACCAGCCATCCCATTCGCCCCTAATATCATGATTTTCAAGACAGAAATCCACCTTCAACAAGCATCTTATGAATCTCTTCTTTCGTCATGAGATCCGTCTCGGAACTATAACTCTCAAGCTCTACTTTTTCATATGAGGCATAGTGTTGATTTAATCCTTCAATATCAATTGTAGGTAGAATAACGAAATATTCGTTATCAAAGAGTACGGTTGTTGCACTTTCGTATTCAGATAAAAGGATCTCATGCAGCTTCTCTCCTGGACGTTTTCCAAGTTCGATCATTTTTACGCCTTTTTCTCCCGAAGCATCAATTAGAACTTGTGCTAGATCTGTAATCTTGCACGTAGGCATCTTCATAACAAAGATCTCACCACCAACACTTTCATAAGTGGCTTTAAATAATAGACTGATCGCTTCTTCTAAGGTTAAAAAGAAACGTGTCATTTCAAAGTCAGTGATGCCCACTTGTCCTTTGTTCTTGATCTGACTTTTAAAAACATGAATAACACTGCCATTCGTACCTAAAACATTTCCACCTCTTACACAAACAAATCGTGTATGTTTACTTAAAAGGTTTGCATGGATGATTAATTTTTCACCGATCGCTTTCGTCATTCCGTAAAGATTAGAAGGATTCGCTGCTTTGTCAGTTGAAATATAGATCACTTTCGTTACCTTATGATGAATGGCTGTTTCGATTACGTTTTGTGTTCCTTGAATATTACTTTTTAATGCCTCATAAGGTTGAAGCTCACAGATCGGCACATGCTTTAATGCTGCAAGATGATAGATATAATCTATACCTTCACTCGCTCTCATTAAGGAATCTTTATCTCTAATATCACCAATCATAAAGGTAAGCTTGGGATTATAATCAAACTGTCTTTGCATCGCTACTTGACTTGCCTCATTACGCGAGAGAACAATGATCTCTTTAGGTTCTTTTGGCAGAAGCTGTTTGACTAGCTCATGACCCCAAGATCCCGTGCCCCCCGTAATTAAAATTCTTTTATTAAACAATACTATTTCCTCCTAAAATAAACTTTACGACTCGATCTGAAACATCTAAATCTCCATAGCCTTCGGGGATGGACCATTGCTTCTTCTGATTTGTCATTACTTTTACAGAAGCCAAGATCTGTTGTGCTGAAACACCTGATACACAATTGCTGCCGCACTCAACGGTTTCTGGCCGTTCGGTACTATTTCTCATCGTTACAGTCGGTACTTGGAACAAACAACACTCCTCTTGAACGGTCCCGCTATCTGTTAGTGCACAAAATGCGTGCTTTTCTAACTTGACAAAGTCAAAAAATCCAAAGGGTTCATGAAACTGTATGAACGGATGCATCTGTAACGTACTGGTCTCTAGAATTCTTGATTTCGTACGTGGATGAATGGAACAGATGATTGGCATGTTAAAATGTTCAGCAACTAAATTTAAACCTGTTAATATTTCTTTTAAATGAACATGATTGTCCACGTTCTCAGCACGATGGGCAGTGACTAACATATACTTTCCTTTTGAAACATTTAATTTTTCTAGAATTTTGCTATTATCAATCTGTTCTTCAAATTGAGTTAACACTTCATAGATCGGGTTACCTGATACCATGATCCGGTTAACAGGAACACCTTCTCTTATTAAGTTCTCTCTGCTGTATTTGGTATACGGCAGATTAAAGCTAGAGATGGCGTCAATTACTTTTCTGTTTTTTTCTTCTGGTACATTTAGGTCAAAACATCGATTACCCGCTTCCATATGAACGACCGGTATGTTCAACCTTTCTGTAACAATAGAAGAAAGAGCGCTGTTCGTGTCACCTAGAACCAAAACCTTGTCAGGCTTTTCGTGTAACAAGATCTTCTCTAGCTCTGAAAACAGATGTGCAATTTGATTTCCGAAAGAAAATTGTTGTTTCATTAAAATATAGTCTGGCTTTCTGAGTTGAAACTCTTGGAAAAACACATCATTTAATGAAGGTGTAAAATTTTGTCCCGTATGAATCAAAACATGTTGATCTGCTAATTGATCTAATTTTTTGATGATCAAACTTAGCCGAATAATCTCTGGACGTGTTCCAAGAATGGTTACTATTTTCAATGAAACTCTCCTTCCATAATTAAATTAATACTTTATATTAAATTATGATTGTATTCCCGATGTGGACTAGACCCCTACCCTGTTCATAAAAAAAAGGCGGCTATTTAACCTACCTTATTTAACAACTTTTCAGGATGTTCATATGATGGCTTATAAGGTAAAAAGGAGCTATCAAATGACAAAATCAAAAATTCTCTTTGTCTTTTATTTACCAAGCGGCGGAATGGAAACCCTAAACCGTCAACGCTGTAAAGCACTACAAAACTATGATATTGAATGCCATCTGCTTTATTTACAAAATGGAACCGGCATGCAGAATATTTCTTTGATTCCTACTTATGTAACTAATACTGATGCTGAGATTAAGAAAATCCTATCCAAAAACTTTGATGCAATCTTTGTTAGCTCTGACATGTATATGCTAAAAAGAATTCGTGATCTAGGTTACAAAGGAAAATTAATCTATGAAATTCAAGGATTAGGTAGTGTGAAAACTGCGGAAAAAATTTTAACACAAGCGGTACCGTTTGTAGTAAATTATTCAAATGGCATCCTATATCCAAAGACATCACACTTAATGAGATTAATGGATACTCTTTATCCTTCTACTCCAAAACATTGTTTTCACAACTGTTTTGATAGTAAAGAATTTGGATACCGTTCTATCACTCGTATGTCATATCCGATAATTGGCTGGATTGGAAGATTAGAGCTAAATAAAAACTGGGATGAATATCTTATGTTTGCTATGCGTTTCATAAAACAGAAACCTAACACAAAATTTTGGATGTTTATTGATGATACACTTGGAAATCACCATGAGAAAGTACGATTTAATAAATTGTTAAACAGATATAAACTAACAAACGCTGTAGTCGTTCACGCCAATGTTCCTCATAAACAAATGGCGGACTATCTTTCAATTATTGGAGATAGTGGAGGATTTTTATTATCTACTTCTAAGGTTGAAGGTTTTGGCTATGCTGTTGTAGAGGCGATGAGCTGTAAATGCCCTGTTCTCACTTCAGATTCTGATGGCGTAAAGGCATTTATCACCCATAATATAACTGGGAAATTTTATAAGAATGAAAACATAGGATCAGCCGTTTTACAGGGAATTGAACTAATAGATAATCTTGAGCTTAGAAATAACATTATTTATCATGCATTAAATCACCTGTCTTTTTTTGATTTAGAAACGTATGCAAATGAATTCATTAAAATATTAAAATAAAAAAGGCTGCTAAATAGCGGCCTTTTTATTTTAATATTGTTTTAATGAAGGAAAGACTTTACTAAAGCATTCATTTTTGTTAAGTGCCGTTGAATCGTTAATTGGAGTTCTTTCCTTATCTCTATTCTGTGTTGTTTTGTTCCCATATTCTCATGCACTCTATAATGAACAAGTGCTTCTGGAAAATAATAAAAATGATAGTGAGGCAAGATCCTTAGCCAAAAATCATAATCTTGTGTGTAAAGTAAACTTTCGTCGAATAAACCAAAATCTTTGAATACGTTCATATTTAACATAACCGTACACCCGTTTATCACACATCCTCTTCGCATCCGTTTGAAAAATTGGACTTTATTTGAAAAACCCATACCTTGAGGAGGAGAAACAATGGATCCCTGATCATTAATTAAATAAAAGTTTGAATAGCTGGCCTTTGCATTGTTTTGCAACATAAAATGAAGCTGTTTTTCAATCTTAGTTGGCTGAAAAGTATCATCAGAACTAAGCCAGGCAAAATAATCTCCAGTGGAATTTTGTATACCAAAATTTAGTGCTGAAGCTGTACCACCATTTTCTTTTTTAATATAAGTAATTCTATTTAAGTATGGGATTATTTTCTCATGGTGCTTAGTAGATCCGTCATTCACTACAATAATCTCTATGTTCTGATAGGTTTGATTTATGGCACTTTCTATGGCTTGTGCAATAAATGGGCAATTGAAAAATGGGATAACTATAGTTACTTTGTTGTTCAATGAAAAGAACACCCTCCTTACCGAGTACTATTTTGTAAGAATTGTTGAATAGTGAGAACCATTTCTTTCGCTCTAATTTCAGTGGTATGTTTTTGACGTATTAGTTGTAAGCCGCTCTGGATGATTTGCTCACGATGATTGTCATTCATTAAGAAGTAGTCTAGCTTTTCTTTAAAATTTGTTTCATCTATTGCCACAAAAGTTTGACCATCAATAAAGCCTAGGTCTATTAATTCATCTGAAGCTGGAGCAGCTAGCAATGTTCCACAAGCTAGTACTTCAAAGTACTTTAGTAGAGGGAAATGATGAATAGAATCACAAGTTAGAAAGATTTTAGCTCTACTTATGGTTGTAGCGTAACTTTCACCAGCTATACCCTTTCCTGCTATTCCGTATCCTGGGTGAGAATAATAAACAAACCTAGGATCACTTTTTAATTGTTGAAGAAGATAATGGCGAAAAGGATAGATGTGTGAAAATGTAGCTCCCATTAGTAAGAGCGGAATCTCTTTAGGTATTGAATATGGTTGGAATATCCCCTCAGGCACATGATGCGGAAACCAAACAAACCGGTTGATATGGTCTGGCAGCCACCTATTAAAAGCCTCACGGTAATGGCAAAAAATCAGCGCAGGTTTTTCTTCGTGAATTAAAACATTTCTTTTTGATAATTTATAATGAAGATCATGCATCAATGTGCCATGTGGTATCGACAAATTTTTTAATCCTCTTATAAATGGCCGATACTCAGGTTTATAATCATTTAAAAGAATGAAATCAGGTTTAATAGAAAGTTGATCTAGTATAAATTTAATGTCGCCATCATGTTGCCAAGTTATGAGATTAGTAAGTTTAGCGAGTTCTTGTTCTAAATAAAAACTGCTTCGTTCCAGTTGCTGTGAACGGTCCTTAGTAATAAATAGGAGGTTAATCTTCCTCATTTCTCTCTCCCTTCAAATTAAATAACTCCACGCTTAAGCGTGGAGTTACATTTTAATCTACAGCTCAACCAATAGAATTTTGTCTAATGATACGTAAGAACGAGTAGCACCTGCTGAACCTGCTTGTGTAAATACTACAAAGTCTCCCCCAACTTCTAGCACTCTTACGCCTGTTAAATCAGGTGTACCTGCTGGTTGGTTTGAATTAATCAGAAATACTTCTGAAATCAATTGTTGAGATTCTAAAAGCAGAACAAAAAGAAAACGGTAAGGACCAAAATAATTTGACATTGTTAATAAACACTCCTTTAACACTTTGGGCATTTAATAAGCCCTACTTTAATATATTCTTTTCGTTCATATTGGTTTGGACAAACGTCTTCCTTTTAAAAAATGGACTATTCGAGTAAATGCCCATTTAAAGTAAAAATGGTTTAATACCCCATTCCATTTCGTACAAACATCCATATAGTATAGTAACCTGATAACTGAGAGAAATCAGGTACATGTATCTATTTCAAAGGAGGAAATACATTGAGTTTATTTAATAATGGCTCATGTTGTGGCAATGGCAATACAGCTGGCACAACGAAATCTAAGTGCGGTGGCTGTGTGTGTGAACTTTTGAACCAGCTTGCTAACGCTAGAATGAACGGTAACTTCTGTACAATGGGACAGCAGCAAGTAGTTCAACTTGTACTAAAAGGTGCTTCAGAACCGTTGAGTGTAGCACCAGGTCAAGCAACTGACTTTACTGTTGTAAGTTTCGACCCTGAAACTTGCTGTGCAGTCTTTTCATTCCGTCAAACTGGTAACGAAACACGCACAATCGTACTAGATTGTCGTTGCATCTGTGCAATCATTTGTGTTCCAGAACGCAATGGCGGCGCACCAACAGCACTGTAATCCACTTCACTCTCCACTAGGCTGAAGAGTAAAGGATACAGCCACAACTTAAAATAGGACTGATGAGAATAGGATACAGTCCGAGACATGAAAAAACCCCGAATCCCATTGAGAGCATTCGGGGTTTTGTCTATTTATTTTTATTAGCGTGCAATCGTGTTATAACCACTGTCCACGTGAAGAATCTCACCTGTAATCCCACGAGCTAAGTCACTCATCAAGAACAATGCAGCATCGCCAACTTCTTCTTGCGTATTTGCTTTACGGAGTGGTGATTTTTCTTCAATTTCTTTTAATACAGAGTTGAAGTCACCAATTCCTTTAGCAGCAAGCGTACGGATCGGTCCAGCTGAAATGGCGTTAACACGGATGCCATCTTTCCCAACGTCACTTGCAAGATACTTAACACTTGCGTCTAGTGAAGCTTTTGCCACTCCCATAACGTTGTAGTTCGAAACCACTCTTTCTCCACCAAGGTATGTTAGCGTTACGATGCTTCCGCCTTCTGTCATAAGAGGACGAGCTTCTTTTACTACTGCAGTTAGTGAATACGATGAAATATTATGTGCAAGTAGGAAGCCTTCACGCGTTGTGTTTAAGTATTCGCCTTTTAACTCTTCTGTGTTAGCAAAAGCGATACAATGAGCAAGACCGTGAATCACGCCAACCTCTTCTTTTAATGTAGCAAAAGTCTTTTTAATTTCCTCATCGTTCGTAATATCACATGGAAGAACGATTGAGTCATTTCTTCCTAGTGATTCTGCTAGATCGCGAACGTTCTTCTCTAATCTTTCGCCTGCATATGTAAATACTAGGCGGGCACCTGCATTTGAAAGAGATTGCGCAATTCCCCAAGCAATACTCCTCTTATTCGCAACACCCATTACGACAAACGTTTTGTTTTCTAGTGAAAGTTGATACATATAAAGATTCCTCCCCATCGTTCTGTTCATTTTTTATTTATTAGTATTTGTTATTAGTACCAAGTCCTAATTAGTATAACAGAAGCAGAGAGGATTTTCACTATTAACCTTTACTAGTCTGGATATCTTTCACTTCATAACCGCATGAATCACAGCGATAGATCACATTTTGATTCGACTGAGCGATTAAGACCTCTTGGTTTAAATCATGATCTTTTCCGCATTTTGGACAATGTACAACGGGCATCATATTGTTTCAACTCCCTATTTTTATTATTCTTAGCATGCTCTTTTTTCTAGTAAATTAGGCTAAATCTTTTAATTGCAAACAAAAAAGTACTGGCTCTCTCAGCCAGTACTTTTTTTATCTAACCTAATATTTGCCTCATTTGCAGCACTTGTTCCTTACTACCCGTGACAACCATTTTGTCACCTAATAGAATCTCCGTGTCACCGTGCGGAACAATCGACTCTTTTCCTCGGTAGATCCGAACGATAATGCTATCACCAAGGAAAGGAAAGTTTCTTAAAGCGGTTCTGTGGTAGGCACTGTTTTCAACAAGAATTTCATTTAGACTATTATCTGACGTTGTAAGGATATCCACAACCGCTGGATTCTCTATTAACGCTTTTAGTAACACTTGAGAAGAAAAGTATACAGAATATACTTCAATTCCTTTGTCTTTCAGTGCATCTCTCTTTAATGGATTCTCAATTCGAGCGACGACTCGTTCTACACCTTCCTCTTTTGCGACCAAAGCAAGGTTTTCATTTGTTTCATCGCTTCCTGTTGCCAGCACAATAATATCTGTATCAAAAACTCTTTCTTCGATTAATGTTGTTGTTTCGTAATCATCCAATTCTTGAATTTTAAAGCTATCCAATTGTTTTTGATCCTTTTCTTCTTGTTTCGTATGATATAAACGATACTCAAACCGTGATTGATCGAGCTCTGATATTAACGGTAGCGTAAACTGATTCGCTCCAACAAATACAAGCTGTTCTTTCCCCGCTTCTTGTTCCTCTTTTTTAGGAAACAGCTTTTTAAAGAAAATAGGTGTAATGATTGCGCTAATAACAGCAGTTAAGATCAATGCGGATGAAGTACGGGCATCGATTACATTGATTCGTTCACCAATCTTTGCAGCTGCAATCACCAATGAAAGTGTAGATGTTAATAAGAACCCTGCAGCCGTTACCGTTTTCCAGTCGTACCATTTTCTAAGGTAAAGAATAGGTAGAAACTTAGAAATAAGCAATGCGATCAATAATAACGGGATGAGCGCTAATGCTTTAGGATCTGCGAAAATGGAACGAATATCGAGCTCCACCCCTACCATTACGAAAAAGATAGGAATTAAAAATCCATAACCAAATGAATCGAGTTTATGAACAAGTTGTTTGTTTGGTGAAAGAAGAGAAACGAGAACGCCTGCTAAGAAAGCACCTAATATGTTCTCAGCTCCTACGGATTCAGAAAGTCCGACCAAGACGATAATCAACGTGAATACCGCTCTTGTATCTAACTGTATGGTTCCTTTTGACATCGTATCTAAAAACGAACGATTCCTCATCTGTTTTCCGATAAAGTACAAAAGAATACCCGCTCCAAACAGAATAAGTAACAACCACATTCTGCTCGGATCTCCCGATTCCATTGAAACAAAGAGAGCAAGAAGAATCATGGTTACGAGATCTGCAATTACTGCGACAAGTAAGATGATCTGACCAATCGTCGTTTTAGAAAGCTTTTCTTCTTTTAACGTGGGTACGACTACTCCTAGTGAGATGGTCGAGATCACAAGTGTCATAAAGAACGCACTCTCAGTAAACCCACCCCAAACAAATAGAAGTGATAATCCATACGACAGGATGAGTATGAAGAGAAAGATGATACTTGAAACAACAAGTCGATTCGGTTCTTTCTTTTCTTTCTTTTTCTTAGAATTAGATTCACCTGCAAAGATACTAAAATCAATCTCAAGACCACTTAAAAACATTAAGAAAATAAAGCCAAGTACGGATAAGATCTCAAGCCATGCGTCAGAATGAACGACATCAAAACCGCTCTTCCCTAGAATAATTCCTACAATAATTTCAGCTACGACTACGGGTATGACCCGCAACCGAAATTTGTTTAGCAGAATAGGAACAAAAAATGCTGTAAGAATGACTAATACTAATGAAGTAAACGATGCATGTTCTTCCATAAAACCTCCGTCGTTTCTTTAGATTATTGGTTTACTATAGTAAAGCAGAAAAAGAAATGTCAAACGATTATACTCAAAATGATTTGCAAACCCACTGTTTTTAGGTAAGATAATACATGTTATTGTTTTACTTTAAGGAGTCGATCCACATGCAAAATAACCACAAGTCACCATGGCAGCAACTCGATTACAATCTTTTGTTTCTATTGTTCTTAATGGTCATCACGAGCTGTGTTGCCATCTATAGCGCGCAGATGATGGATCAATACGGCAGCAACTTCGTCATAAAGCAACTCGTTTGGTACTTTATCGGTGGAATCGCTGTAGTAGGCGTTATGGTATTAGATTTCGATCAGTTTAGAAAATTATCTTGGTACGTATATGGATTTGGTATCCTTTTACTGCTTGGTATTCTGGTCGCTCCTGAGAGCATCGTTCCAAATATCAATGGTGCGCAGAGCTGGTACAGATTCGGTCCTTTCGCATTGCAGCCTTCCGAACTTGTAAAAGTAGCTCTTGTTATTGCCATCGCCAATACCATTGCTACTCATAATGAGAAGTATATCGTTCGTTCTTTGCATGAAGACCTTTTATTGCTAGGAAAAATTGCTTTAATCGCTGGTTTCCCTACACTTTTAGTTTTGATGCAGCCTGACTTAGGTACGAGTCTTGTATTTATGGCGATTACAGGTAGTCTTTTACTCGTATCTGGTATCAGATGGAGAATCATTGTTATCCTTATTCTTTCCTTTATCTTGTTCATATCAATCCTAGTTTGGATATATTTTACCTTTCCACAATTTTTTGTGGATCACATTCTTGATCAATATCAGCTTAATCGTTTCTATGCTTGGCTTGAGCCTTATGAACATAAAGATGCAGGATATCATACTAGAAATGCATTACTTGCGATCGGTAGTGGGATGCTCTTCGGAAAAGGCTTTACAGAAGGTTCAGTTTATCTTCCGGAAGCACAGACTGATTTTATCTTCTCCATCATTGGTGAGGAATTTGGTTTCTTCGGAACAAGTATCGTTATCTCCCTATTCTTCTTGATGGTTTACAGAATGATCAATACCGCTTTAGAGAGTAATGAAGCTTTTGGAAGTTATTTATGCGCAGGCGTAATTGGCATGCTAACTTTCCAGGTGTTTCAAAACATTGGTATGAACATTCAAGTTATGCCAATCACAGGTATTCCCCTACCGTTTATCAGTTACGGAGGAAGTTCGATTCTTGCTTACATGATCGCCTTTGGCCTCGTTCTAAATGTTCGGTCGAGGACCACTAAATATATGTTTGAATAGCACCTGATATTATCAGGTGTTTTTCTTTTGTCTTTGAAGTATCCTAATGATTATGAGGTGATCCATTTGAAATTTGATATTATAGGTGACATTCATGGATGTTATGAGGAATACAAAGAGCTTGTAAAGCAATTAGGATATGAGTGGAATAACCATTTACCTGTACATAAGGATGATCGAAAACTCGTATTTTTAGGTGATTTGATGGACAGAGGACCAGAATCATTAAAAGTGATGGAGCATGTTTATGAACTTGTACAAAATGATCTAGCCCTATACTCACCAGGCAATCACTGTAACAAGCTGTATCGATATTTTTTAGGGCGTAACGTTCAGGTTCAACATGGACTTGAAACAACAGTTGCAGAACTTAACGCGCTCTCACCTGCTGAAAGACAAAGTGTCAGAGAACATTTCTGTACCCTTTATGAAAATGCTCCACTTTATCTGCATCTCGATCACGGGAAGTTAGTCGTTGCTCATGCTGGAATTAGAGAAGATTATGTTGGGCAATATCATAACAAAGTGAAAACTTTTGTCTTATATGGAGATATTACGGGGAAGTCAAATCCTGATGGGACCCCTGTACGAAGAGATTGGGCAAAAAAACATTCTGGAAAAATCACTATTGTTTATGGCCATACCCCTGTTGAAGAAGTTCGTCATATTCATAACACTTGGAACATTGATACAGGATGCGTCTTCGGTGGAAAGTTAAGCGCGCTTCGATATCCTGAAATGGAGACAATAAGCGTCCCTTCAAGCTTGCCCTTTGTCCCTGAAAAATTCCGGACTTTCCACGATTAAAATAAAGGAGTGCTCAGCCTTTAAGCCGCACTCCTCATTTACGTGATTCTGATTTGATTTCATCGGTGTTTCCAAAGTTGTTGCATATCTGTAGGTAAATCTGCAACTAACAAGATGCGTTCTCCTGTAAAGGGGTGGATGAATGAGGTTTTCTCACTATGCAAAGCCTGACGCTCAATCATTTCTAATTTCCCGCCATACAAATCATCTCCGAGTAAAGGGTGGCCAATCGAAGACATATGTACTCGAATTTGATGTGTTCTTCCTGTTTCTAATCGTAAGGAGACAACAGAAAAGTTTAAATGCTCTACAAAATCCAGCTTTTCGTAATGAGTAATCGAGCGTTGACCATCCTCACTTATCATTCTTTCAATGATGCTCTCTGGATTTCTAGCAATCGGTTGGTCGATCGTTCCTCTTTCTTCCTTCAATTCACCATGCACAAAAGCAATATATTCCCTCTTTATGACTTTATCTTTTTGCTGTGTAGACATGAGTGAATGTGCGAAACGATGTTTTGCTATTAATACGATACCTGAAGTATCTTTATCCAATCGGTTTACCGCATGAAACGTACTAGGTATATCGTTTATTTGATAATGGTATAGGATGGCTGAAGCCAGTGAACCATTCGGTTGATAAAGGGATGGTATGGTTGGCATACCGGCGGGTTTAAGAACTGCAATAAAATGAGGATCTTCATAAATAATATCTAAAGAGATATTTTCTGCTTCCATTGAAGAGCTTTTCTTTTCAGGCGGAAACCATACAGTAACCTCGTCACCACTATTAAGCATCGTCCTTACAGTTACTTCTTTTTTGTTCACAAAAAGAGCGCCGCCGTGAAACTTAATATCGGTCAGCGCTGCTTTAGAAATCTGTTTCGACTTTAAATACTCCCTTAAAAGGACGGGAGCTTCTTCATTTTGTACAACCCATGTAAATGTGAATGTATTCATATTATTCTCCGACGAAAGATTCTTTAACTCGTTTCCAAAATGGAAAAGGACGAAAGCGAGCAAAACGAATTTTCTCTTCTGCTACTCGGTATTGTATGGACTTTACTTTTTTCTGTACTAAGAATCGGTGGTCGATTGTAATATGGAAATCCACATCGTTTACCGGTTTCAATATACATGTATGGTGCTGTGGCAGAACGAGAGGTGACCCTATCGTTCGGAACACTCTATTGTTAATAGAAGCCATTTCTGATAATTGTATGGATGCAAGAGACGGATGGATGATCGCTCCACCGAGTGCTTTGTTATAAGCTGTACTTCCTGAAGGAGTTGAAATACAAAGACCATCGCCTCTGAACGTTTCAAATTTTTCTCCCTTGATCTCAACATCCATAACGAGAGATCCTTCCACACTTTTAACTGTACATTCATTAACAGCGAGATATCTCTTCTCATCTAACCCATCAATATACCTTACCGTAACTTCAAGTAATGGATATTCAACAATCTGAAAAGGAGTTTTCGCGATATGTATAACAAGCTTTTCCACCTCTTCTGGCAACCAGTCTGCAAAAAAGCCAAGGTGACCGGTATGAACACCAACAAATGCGGTTTTGTCAATGCGGTGTACATAATGGTGGAAGGCATGAAGCAATGTTCCATCACCACCAACTGTTATCACAATCTCAGGCTCTTTTTCTTCATAAACCAATTCGAATTCTTCCAGATATGCTCGGATTTTTTCAGTTAAGATATTGGATTTATTATCTCCCTTTGATACGATGGCAAATTTCATTCTCTCTCTCCATCCTTTATGATCCTAAATTAGTTTCATTGGATTTATCATTGCGTTCCAAAAACACAAGCTGAGCTTCTTGAATTTCCCCTTTGATCTGAGACATCTCTTCGTCTAATCGGTTTGCAGCTTCTGCCGCTCTTTGTAACCTTTGACGAATATCTTCAGGAATTTGTCCCTGATACTTATAGTTCATAGAGTGTTCGATTGTAGCCCAAAAATTCATAGCTAGTGTTCGTACTTGAACTTCTACAAGAATCTTCTTCTCCCCATCCAATACTTGAACGGGATACTCGATAACGATGTGGTACGAACGATAACCACTTGGTTTTTTATGTGTAATATAGTCGCGTTCTTCAACAATCGTAAAATCATTACGCTGCCTGAGAAGATTGATTACTGTTTTTATATCATCAGTAAACTGACACATGATTCGAAGTCCCGCTAGATCTTGAATTTCCGTTTCTAAATGTTGATCGGGAATGTTCTTTTGATACGCTTTGTTCACGATTGACTTGATGGGTTTCACTCTTCCAGTAACAAACTCAATCGGACAATGCTGATTTGATTTTTCGAATTGCTCACGCATTCCTCTAAATTTAATCTTTAGCTCATCAACAGCTTGCTTGTACGGAATTAATAGCGCTTCCCAGTCCATGCTCATTGCGCTTTTTCCTCAGTTCCAAAAACCTTGATCACTTCGTCTTCCATCTGTTGACCATAGTTAGCGTTTCCTTGTATGTTGTCAGTTAAAAAGTCCATTTCTCTAGAGAAAGCAGTAAGTTCAAGCTCTTCTCTTTTTTCATTCTGAACAACGAAAACAGCATCTTCTACAAGAGCTTTTTTCACTTCGTTCCAATGATTATGACCAATTGATATATAATTGAATCCTTCTTCATCCTCAAGAACATAGATGAATGCTAACCCATCAGAATCGACCAGCATTCTTTCACTGTCTTTCCAGTCAGTAAGTTCTGTGTTTTGTTCATCCTCAATAAGCAAGATGAGCTTATTTTCTTTCCATGCAGTTGACTGCACATTCAATCGTCGTGGCATCATGTTAACAACCTCCTGTTTCTTCTTTTTTAGTGTAACACAAAATAGGCGTTTAATAAGAAATTGAGATGCAGGAATCGCTATGAGATAATATGTTTACTAAAGTTATAGCTACAGGGGGATAAATCAAGTGTCACAAGAAATTGAAATAGAATTTAAGAATTTGCTAACACAACATGAATTTTTAAGACTTATTGATGAATTTGATGTAAAGCAACAAGATTTTCAAAAACAGACCAACTATTATTTTGATACCCAACAATTCGACCTGAAACACCACAGAAGTGCTTTACGAGTTCGAACGAAAAATAACGGTTTCACGCTCACGCTAAAACAGAAATTGGATAAACACATTTTAGAGACACATCAGACCGTTTCCAAGGAAATTTTTGAAGGTTTATTAAAAGGAGACCCCTTACCTTCTGGAGAGGTTTCTGATCAAATTAAAAAGATGAATATCGATGTGATGAACATTACATATTTAGGGGAATTAACAACATTTCGAGCTGAGTTTCCTTACAAAGATGGCCTACTCGTTTTAGATGAAAATCATTATTTAGGTAAAATCGACTATGAAATAGAATACGAATCTGCCGATTATACAAGTGGACTAAATAATTTTAATGAATTACTAACGATCAAACAGATCCCGGTTAGAGATACAGAAAGCAAAATTGCTCGTTTCTTTAATGAGAGCAGCAGAAATATGTAATCTGATCTCTTATTATGTTAATCCATTTAGGAGGATATCTCTTGAATATTCAATCGTATAAAGCACTAATGGAAATTCAAGCACTGCAACAGTTGAATGTAAATGCCTCATCTTCTTCTGTTTCAAGTATGCAAAATACAGTCTCAAGTCCTTTTGCAGCATTATTGCAAGAAGCCTATTCTAACGTAGGGGCTTCATCAGAGTCGGAAGTTACTTTTAATGCACACATGTTTCAACCTCTAACTGTTCATACAGGTGCTCAATATGCCTTACCAGTAACACCATCTGTTCCGATTACAACAGAAAAATTAAACATTCCATCAAAAAATTTGGATGAGTTGATCGAAAACACAGCTACAAAGTTTGGTGTAGATCCTAACCTGATCCGTTCTGTCATCAAACATGAATCCAACTTTAAAACTACCGCAGAAAGTCATGCAGGTGCTCAAGGACTTATGCAACTGATGCCTGCAACAGCAAGATCGTTAGGAGTTACAAACCCTTTCGATCCGGTACAGAACGTTGAAGCAGGAACAAAGTATTTAAAGATGATGCTTGATAAATATGATGGAGATCAAAAGCTAGCTCTTGCCGCATATAATGCAGGTCCCGGAAACGTTGCAAAATATAATGGTATTCCTCCTTTTAAGGAAACCATCTCTTACGTGAATAAGATAATGAATACGTACCACTCACTCGTATAACCCTCAACTGCTGAGGGTTATTTTTTTTGCATTCTACACTCTTATTTTTCCCTTTGTAAGAGAGTCTTTGGAAGGTACAAACAAACGTTGTCTATTCATATTGTTTGCTTACCCTTCATAAACCTTGCTACAATAAAATTACAATTTGACGCAAGGAGCTTTTGGACCATGTTTGACGAATCAAAAACACCATACGATCTATTAGGAGAAAAAGAGGGAATCGCAAAACTAGTTACTACGTTTTATAGCTTGGTCAGTCAAGACTCATTGCTTTCTCCACTTTTCCCTGAGGATCTAACAGAGACTGCCTATAAACAAACTCAATTTTTAAGTCAGTTTTTTGGCGGGCCGCCATTTTATACTGAGGAACATGGACATCCTATGCTCAGAGCGCGTCACATGCCATTTCCAATAACAAATTCTCATGCCAAAGCTTGGATAGCTTGTATGGAAAAGGCCATGACGATTCAAAAAATAGATCCTGACTTACAAAACATACTGTTAAGCCGATTAAAAATGACTGCTTTTCATATGGTTAATACAGAGGATTCAGAAAGGGGCGAGAATGCTGACACTGTCTAATTCCAATTCCTTTTATGACGAACAAGAGAACAATAAACCCTATGCCTGTCAAAAGCCATTGGAAATCTATTCTGTCATCGATCCGCTATGCCCAGAGTGCTGGTCATTAGAGCCTGTTCTAAAAAAATTACAAGTTCAATACGGCCACTATTTTACATTACGCCATTTTGTTAGTGGCAGCCTTGAATCACTCAATACGTACGTTCCTCGCAAAAAGGGGATAAATACAGCTGAACAAATTGCTGAGAAGTGGGAAAAAACGGCATCCATATCTGGTATGAGCTGTGATGGAGATGTATGGTTGGAAAATCCAATTTCCGCTCCCCATAAAGCAACACTTGCTATAAAAGCTGCAGAGCTGCAAGGAAAACAACAAGGTATGAAGTTCTTAAGAAAACTCAGAGAGAACTTGTTTTTGAATAAACAAAACATTGGAAATGATGATGTGTTGTTAGAGATAGCTCGCTCTGTAAACTTGGACGAAGATGAATTTTTAAGTGATCTTTCATCTGAAGCAACGATTAAAGCTCTACGGTGTGATTTGAAGTTTTCTCAAGAAATGGATGTTACTCAAATCCCAACACTTATTGTTTTTAATGACAAAACAGATGATGATGGCATTAAGATATCTGGCTGTTATTCCTATGATGTGTATGTAGAAATCCTAAAAGAAATGTCTGACGTTCCTCTAGAGCCTTCTCCACTTCCTGAACTAGAAGAATTCCTTTCTTCTTACTCATTTGTAGCGACAAAAGAGGTTTCAGTGGTCTATCAGATCAGTTGTGAAGAAGCAGAAAAAAGATTAAAACGTCTCGTTCTGCAACAAAAGGTTGAACGTGTACCAGTGAAGTACGGGACATTTTGGAGATACCTCCCAAACCGCTGATTTTTTTCAGCGGTTTTTATTATGGCTATCATCTGAGAAGCAGCGGCATATCCTGTCCCTACATGAATACACATGTACAAAGGGAGGGAGATTTTTTATGTATTTGATTATGATTTTGTTTAGCTTACTTTCACTTACAGGGAGTTTTTATTTCTTTGTGCTCTCTCTGTTAAACATGGCACCCAAAATTTTAGCAATACCCGGCCTCTTTATCGCCGTACTACTCACAACACTCTGCTATAACTATCGATCAAAACTAAGGAGAATTGGCTAGAAAAAACATAACAAAATCCTGCCCAGAAACTATGGCAGGATTTTTTGTGTTTATTTCTCAAAAAGCAGTTCTTCCATCTCATCAAGAATTGATTCAAAAACTTTAAGAGCATTTTCAATTGGTTCTGGTGTAGTCATATCAACACCAGCTTTTTTCAATACTTCGATCGGATAATCAGAGCTTCCTGCTTTTAAGAAATCTAGGTAACGGTCAACAGCTGGTTTCCCTTCATCCAAGATCTGTTTCGACAAGGAGGCTGCTGCGCTAAAGCCCGTTGCGTATTGATAAACATAGAAATTGTAATAGAAGTGAGGAATTCTAGCCCATTCTAGACCAATCTCTTTATCGATCACAAGGTCTTCACCAAAATATTTAACGTTCAGATCGTAATAGATCTTCGTTAACAGTTCTGGAGTTAAAGGTTCACCGTTCGCTGCCCGAACATGAATTTCTTGTTCAAACTCTGCGAACATCGTCTGACGGAAAACAGTTCCTCTAAATCCTTCTAAATGGTGATTTAACAAGTACAACTTCTCTTTCTTATCCGATGTTTTCTCTAACATGTAATGATTCAACAAAGCTTCGTTACATGTTGATGCGACTTCTGCAACAAAGATCGAGTAATCCGCATAAGGATAAGGCTGATTCTCACGTGTATAGTAACTATGAACCGAATGTCCGATCTCATGAGTGAGTGTAAACAAGTTGTTTACGTTATCTTGCCAATTCATTAGGATATAAGGCATTGTTCCATAAGCACCTGATGAATAAGCACCACTACGCTTACCAGCATTCTCATGTACATCGATCCAACGCTTCTCATAACCTTCTTTTACGATCTGTTTATATTCGTCGCCCATAGGATCTAAACTGTCTAAGACAAGCTGCTGGGCCTCTTTAAAGCTAACTTCCATCTTTGCATCCTTTACAAGTGGCGTATAGAGATCATACATATGAAGTTCATCTAGTCCAAGCGCCTTTTTACGTAAGCGAACATAACGATGCAATAAGCCTAGGTTATCGTTAACGGTTTTGACTAAATTATCATAAACAGCTTCAGGAATGTTATTGTTGTTTAGTGCTGCTTCACGAGCTGAACTAAACTTTCTAGTTTTTGCAAAGAAATTATCTCGTTTTACTGTTCCAGCAAGTGTACTTGCAAATGTATTTTTGTAAGAATCATATGTGCCATATACAGCTTTAAAAGCATCTTCTCTCACTCTACGATCTGAGCTCTCTAAAAAGCGGATATATCGTCCGTGAGTTACTTCGATTTCTTCCCCATTCTCATCTTTAATAGTTGGGAACTTGAGATCCGCATTATTCAGCATACCAAATGTATTGCTTGAGGTATTCGCTACTTCTCTAACATCTGCTAATAGCGCTTCTTCCTCTTTCGAAAGTACATGAGGACGCTGGCGGTTAATCTCATCTAAAGCTTGTTTGTACAACTTTAAAGGTTCATGAGTTTGTAAAAATTGAACCAATGCTTCTTCAGATAAAGAGAGAATTTCTGGCACTGCAAAAGATACTGTACTGCTTACTTGAGTTGCCAAGTTGGAAGCACGATCATTCAGTCCTTGGTAGAAGGAATTCGTTGTATCTTGGTCGTATCTCATATGAGCGTATGTATAAAGTTTACCAAGCTTTTTGGTCACTTCATCTTGCTTTTGGAAATAGGAATAAAGGGTTTCCGCAGACTCACCAAGTCTTCCTTGGAACGATTTTAATTCAGGCAACAAGTTTTTTGTTTCATCGAATTCTTTTTCCCATACATCGTCTGACGCATATATTGCTTCTAAATCCCATGTATCTGAAACAGGGACTTCATTACGTTTTGGCAATGATTTTGTTTTTGTTTGAGACATACATACACCTCCAGGTAGATTAAAGAGAAAAGTAGGAATACTTTCTCCTTATGTATATCTACATATTACCAGAAAATGCTTATGCAAAGTCAAAAATTAAGACTTTTCACTGAAAATTTCGTCTAGTTTTAGTGCCTCATCTAACGTTTTTGGATAGTGAACGTGTTGGAGCTTTCTATAAGTTCCCACTGAAACTTTTTCGAGCAGATGATGATCCACTAAGTAGGATAGATAGTTCTCGACAGCATCCCTCCACGATTCTTTAAGATATGGAAAATCTCGTGTCTGAAAAATACGTTTATCCAGCAATCGTTGAAATTCCTTTTCAATGAAACACGTAGAGAATAATGATAATGGCAATTTTTCCATCAAAAACAGTATGTATGTCTGCCATAAGTAAGGCGAAGTTTCGATGTGATAAAAGTTAGTTGTGGGGATGCCCGCAATGGAAGGAAACAATGTTAAGGAATGGTGGTTGAAATACAAAACTTTTTTTATATACATAACTGCAGGAGAAATATTCTTAAAAGCTGTCGTTCTCCACGTGGTTTTCTGCTTTTTCCATAAGATTATATGATTTAGGTTATGGGTCTCTAAATTCGAAAACGTCCTGGATAACCATTGTACATCACAACATTGCTTCGCTGAAAAAGCATGTCCATGGGCAGCAACTTTCTTTTGTGATAGAGGAATGATATTTCTTAGCAGAAAAAACTGCTCTTTAAGCGGACAATAATAATTAAGATATAAGTGGCCATTGCTATCTTTTTTTGCTGCAGATAGATCGGAGCTATTCATAACGTATAGATCAGGTCCTTTTTGCTTTATTCGCTTCATACCAAAGATCCAGTCGGAAGCGATCTTTTGAGACTGATATCCTGATATTCTTTTACTTAGATCTTCAGGTGTGATCGTTGCACACTGAAACTCAATGGCATGCTGATTTTCTTTAAGAAACAAATCAGGACGCTGTTTAATATCACGAATATAATACTCCAGAATCGTTTTTCCTTTCATCTGTGTGACCCATCTAAATAAGCCTTTTTTTCCAAGCAGATGATAATCCGTTTCTCCTTCATGAATACCATCACATTCTTCAAAAGAATGATGTGCAAAATGCCATGTCTTTTTGGTTCCGCATTTCGGTATCACTCTATTTTGACAGACAGGGCACCGTAACTTTCCAGACTTATTTTTTAGATACCATTCTTCTTTCGTTGTTTCTCCCACCATATCAACGAACTGATCATTAAAGAGAGCGACTAACAATCTCTTTCACCTCCACAATTCATATCATGGACGATGAACAAGGAAAAGTCACTTCGTCATTTTCTCTATTTCGCCATCAGAAAGATTGGTTTTTCATCAAAACTCTCACTAAAAAAATAAAAACCGATTTCAAAATAGCTGAAATCGGTAATCTCTTATAATTTAAAATATTGTTGTACATGCTCTAATGCTGCTTCTGAAACAATCGTTTTTCCATACTCTTGGATGCGGTAAACGGATAGATCAGAATCGTTACCGTATTCCAACAGCTGGGCTAACAGATCATCTTGTTCTCGATCCGTTGTTTCCACATTAAATGTCACATACAAGTAATATTTACCCTCGAAATGAAACAGAGAATTCTCAAAAGAAGAAGAATCAATCGTGTGACTTAAAGAGATTACGTCTTCAAAGTCACCAAAAGAAATGAGGAAGGATAAATAGTCTTCTTCTGTTTCTTCTAATTCATCAAAATCTTCTTCAACTTGAAACTGTTGATCTAATATTTGTTCTATATTTTGATCAACAGGTAAATCCAATTTATCGTCGCCTATAGGAAGCTCAATTTTTTTACCGTCTTTGGACATTTGAGCACGAGTTACAATAATTTCAAGACCTTTATCCAGAGCCTGAACTTGAATCCACAGTGGACCTTCTAATGGAAACTGCTCTTGCTGATGTGCTTCGTCCATCATTTCCCAAAAAAGTTCTTCTCCTCTTTCGCGATCAGACCATATTTCTTCACGGTCGAAACCGCGATCTTCAATATCTCTGTACGTAATGAAAAATTTAATGGTGAACTCATTCACTCTTTCAATTTCCATTTCTGCTTCTCTCCCTTCTCTCCGGTTTGTTCGTGAAGGGATAAATACCCCTAGAAAAAAGCAATTCTTCTTTCAAATCTTTCTCCGTTGAAAATTACATCAATCACTATTAAACCTCTTGTACCTTATTCTATGACAAAACGGAAAATATGGAAATAAAAAAGGCCTGTATAAACTGCCCTTTTTTGCACCTGTACACACTTTGAATATCAAGCTCTCAACTTGACGGAGCAGGTCAAGCTAGACTATAATTCAAATGGTCTTTAAGGTTAACATATTGTACCATAACACAAGTGAAATTTCATTATTTACGGGGGGTTTACGTTTGGAAACAGAATTTCTGATATCATTGCTTCAGATCATCGCAATTGATATCCTTCTTGGCGGAGACAACGCTATTGTAATTGCCCTTGCCAGTAGAAACTTACCAGAAGCTCAAAGAAATAAAGCCATTTTCTTAGGAACTGGACTAGCTATTGTTTTTCGTGTAGTACTAACCATTGTAGCTGTATATTTATTAAATATTCCTTTCTTATATCTAGCAGGAGGAATTTTACTTCTAATTATTGCTTATAAGCTAATCTTAGAAGAAGACGAAGAGCTTGATGTTAAAGCAGGCAAGAACCTATCTGACGCTGTAAAAACCATTGTATTTGCTGATATTGCTATGGGACTTGATAACGTACTCGCTGTTGCAGGTGCTGCACACGGAAATATCGTATTAGTCGTAATCGGTCTTTTAGTATCTGTTCCAATTATTATATGGGGAAGTAAGATAATATTGCACTTTATGGAAAGATTCCCTGTTTTAATTTACATTGGTGCCGGAGTACTTGCTTTCACATCAGCTGGAATGATCGTTGAAGAACGCATGATCCACTCTGTATTTGAAGGAAACGACTTTCTAAAATACGGTTTATACGTATTTTTAGTTGTAGGCGTTATACTTGCAGGTATTCTAACAAATACATTTAAAAAGAAACGTGCCAACTAGATATCAGTTCAAGTTAAAAGAAGGCCATGTACTAGTACAAGCCTTCTTTTTTTAACCAATAAAAAAACTTCCGCTATTAGATAGCGGAAGTTCTTTCTTTATTCATTGACAAGACGCTGTGCTTCCATAAGTTGAAATGTACGTACACGTCTTGGTAAGAAACGACGAATTTCGTCTTCATTATAACCAACTTGCAAGCGTTTTTCATCCAAGATAATAGGTCTACGTAATAATCCAGGATGGTCTGCAATCAATTGGTATAAGTCTTGCAATGGCATGGATTCGAGATTGATGTTAAGTTCCTGGAACGTTTTAGAACGAGTTGAAATAATCTCGTCAGTACCGTCCTCTGTCATTCTCAAGATTTGCTTAACTTCTTCTATTGATAAAGGTTCTGAAAAAATATTTCTTTCTTGATAAGGAATATCATTCTCTTTTAACCATGCTTTTGCTTTACGGCATGATGTACAGCTCGGCGAAGTAAATAGTGTGACCATAGTGGAACTCTCCTTCCCCTCTCTCTGATTTAGGCACTTTAAAAAAGTTATTAAATCATTCATAGTATACTACACATTTTACATTTTCGGTAGAGGTTATACAGACTTTTGTACATTTTTACGAATTTGTCATACAAATGTAATACATTAACAAATGTTTCTACATAACTTTTCCGTATCTACATTTATATAGACGTATTACCCAAGAATAAGTTTCATAAAACATAAAAAAAGAATATCTTTAATAAGTGGATAAAAAAAAGGGCTGTTAGACTTTGTTCTAACAGCCTAACTTTATGCGATTGTTTTCTTGACTTGTGATGCAGGGCCTTTTCTAGAGATGCTTGGATGAAATTTTTTAAGATTTTTTTTGAGCATTTCTTTCCAAAGTTCTCGTTTCGTTTTTTTCTTCTTGTCCTTTTGTTTCATGACGCCTCGTCCTCCTTTAAAAAGGAAAAATCGTATTACTCTGAAACAGGTTTTCCTGAAGCATCTATTGACTTTTCATCGACGACTTCAGGCTTAGGTACTGAATTCTCTGTATCTAAAGTTAACACTTCACTTGCAGGCTGATAGGACTTACCGTACAATTCACTATCTTTGTACGTGTGTATTTCATTATACGTCTTTTTCATGTTTTCATAAATAGTTTCTTCCGATTCTTTTGTTGGTGACCAGTAAAGAATCTCCATCTCATTCACTTCGTTCGTAGCAAGAGATCGTCTTCTGTATCCTATGCTTGATGCATGTTCGAATCCTTCACGTGTGTAGAAACGCAACCTTTTTTCTGTATCTGTATCTTCATAATCGACTGGCTCAACTTCTAAGATGATCGGTTTTCCTTTTGCTTTTAACTTTTCGATCAGTTTATGGCCGAGACCCTGACCTCTAGCATCTTTTGACACAAATAAATAATCAATAAAGACAAAGTCAGAGAGTTCTACATACATCAATACATGATGTTGACCTTCATCTTTATGATAGATGTCACTCTTTTCGTCTAATAATAATTCCATGTGCTCTTTAGATTTCATTTCTTCAATCGGAAAATATTGATTTAATTTCTCATACCAGTTCATGGTTTCCCCATCAGCTCCTTAAAAATTTGGTGATAATATATAGTTTCCCCTCTTTCTTCCTTTGTTATCATGAGATACAATAAAGAAAGAAGTTCGTGTTGAACTCGTTGTGAAAAGGAGGAGTCCTCATTTGATTTCATTCTTTACCGATTTAACTTTGCTGGCACTTTGTGTGGTTGGAATTACAGCTCTGATGGGAAGCATCTCCCAATTCATCGCTGTCAAATTGTTCGGCGGTAAAAAGGTTTTTCATTTTGTGGATAAATCGAAGTCTTTTCAAGAAAACTGGAGTCCTGTAAAAAGAAGATAAAATGCGAACAACCCGTGAATTTTGGGTTGTTTTTTACATTTCTAGTCTGAACTACTTTATAATATAAGGGTAGCATACATAATAGAGGTGTACAAATGCATAGAAACCTTAGAACGTTTATCAACCAGTTAAGATCTGAAAAAGAAATTGTAGAGATTCATACAGAAGTCGATCCTTATTTAGAAATTCCTGAAATCCATAGACGTGTGATTTCTGAAGAAGGACCAGCCCTTCTATTTACAAATGTTAAAGGTAAGAATATTCCAGTTGTAACAAATCTATTTGGAACGATCAAGCGTGTAGATATGGCTTTCGGGCCGAAGCCCGAGCAACTCGTAAAAGAACTCGTAGGATCGATCGATGAGTTAATGCCTCCCTCTCCGTCTGTATTATGGAAGAAAAAAGGTATGATCAAGGATGTATTAACTCTCGGTACGAAAACAGTTAATAAAAATAAAGCACCATTATTAGAAACGTTTACGACAAATGTGAATATGCAGGACCTACCGGCATTAACAGGTTGGCACTTAGACAGTAATCCATTCGTAACACTGCCACTCGTATATACAGAACATCCAGACAAACATGAACATAACCTTGGGATGTACAGAATTGAGATCAAAGAAAAAAGTAAAACGGGGATTCACTGGCAGATTCATAAAGGTGGAGGCTTTCATCATTATGCCGCTGAACAAAAGAATGAACCCTTACCTGTGACGCTGTTTCTAGGTGGACCACCATCCTTAATGATCTCAGCGATTGCTCCACTTCCTGAAGCCGTTCCTGAGCTGATGTTTTCCTCTATGTTAATGGGAGAAAAATTAAGTCTTACTCATGTTGATGGTCATCCTCATCCTTTAATCGCAGAAGCAGAGTTCGCGTTTGGAGGAAACGTTCCACCGCATGTTCGAGAACCTGAAGGACCATTTGGCGACCATTATGGATATTATTCATGGGCACATGACTTCCCAGTATTCAATGTTGATAAGATGTGGAAGCGTAAAGATGCCATCTATCCTGCAACAGTAGTCGGAAAACCAAAGCAAGAAGATTATTTTATCGGAGAATATTTACAAAGATTGATGAGTCCCCTCTTCCCTGTTGTTATGAACGGTGTACGAGATCTTTGGACGTATGCAGAAACAGGCTTTCACGCGCTAGCAGGAGCTGTTGTTCGCGAATCATATTATAAAGAAGGTTTGGCACACGCGTTTCGTATTATGGGCGAAGGACAGCTGACGCTCACTAAGTTCTTAATGGTAACGAATAAACCTGTAAATCTTCAAAATTTCGCTGAACTTGCTGAAGGGGTTCTAGAACGATTTCTCCCTGAACGTGACCTTTTGATTATCCATGATACTTCTATGGATACTCTTGATTATACGGGGCGTAAATTCAATACAGGTTCAAAAGCAATTATGACCGGACTCGGGGAACCTGTTCGTGAACTAAAACGCAATTATGATGGTGGTACTATTTCAGGCATTCATGACGTTGGCGTATTTTGTGGTGGCTGTTTAACGGTAAGTGGACCATCATTTGAAGAAGCACCTGACTTTGCAGAAAAACTTCTTGAGAATGGTCACGATTCTTTCAAAGATTGGCCGTTAGTTTTCCTTGTTGATGATGCATCCATTGCAGCAACACAGGCTGAATTTTTGTGGACAACCTTTACACGATTCGATCCAGCCTATGATGTATACGCAAAGAGTACGATTGACAGAAATCGCATTAAATATGAAGGAACAATCATTATTGATGCACGAATGAAGCCATTCTATCCAGATGTTGTTGAAACTCGAGAAGATATAGATCGATTAGTGACAGATCGTTGGAATGAGTACTTTAAAAAGTAAAAAGTAATCCAATTTCAAAATCAGATCTCAAAAGAAGCGAATTCTCGCTTCTTTTTTTGATTTATTTTTGTTGATATATTGTCCAATAGGTGTTATTGTATATAACAATATACATTTTTACAGAAGGGAGAAATCACATGAGAAATATTACCTTACTCGATCTATATAATCATCCGCATGTACAAAAATATGTAAAACGCTCTGGAATGGTTCATGCCATCTCAACGGCTTATCATGCATATCGTTTGTCTCAAAAGTATGGTGTAGATCCTGATTTAGCAACGAAGGCTGCTTTTCTTCATGATATCGGTCACTATACTTGGTATAAGAACGGCCATTGGGACTATGACATGTACAAAGAGAATGATATTCACGCGATTAAAGGAGCAGAACGTGCACACCGAATTTTAGTATCTTTAGGTGAAGATCGTAGAAATGCAAAAGAAATTGCTCTTGCCATTTTACTTCACACCGATTCTTATCTACCTGCTGGCTCACTTAACCTGAATCCCTTGCAAAAAGTAGTTGCTTTAGCTGACGAAGCAGATGAAGAACCAGGAGGAAGCCACCACTACCGTACGATTAGTGATAAAAAAGCTAAAACCATGATCAAAAAATTAGATGAAATGGTAGATGAATATCATGAAGAAGAAAAAGTAAAACACTCTGTTTCCTAAAGCAGGAAAAGAGTGTTTTTAACATTTTTGTATTGATTTGATTTAATAGGCTACAAACCCAATAGCTTTTTCACTCGAATACGTTCCAATCGTGCTTCCAAAACGAGTATAGATGACTTTCGGAAAACTAGATAGTGCGAATAATTCTTCAAATTCTTTTATCACTTCATCCGTGGAAGGAAAACTATGGATAAGGTAAAGTGTCTTTTCAGGGTTTTCTTCTCTCCATTCAGAGATATATTCTTTCATTTTCGAAAGACCCTTCTTACTTCCTCTAAACTTACCAATCGTTTCAACCACTCCATCAATGATTGAAATCATGGGTTTAATATTTAACATACCAGCAATAGCACCTTGTACGGCAGATATTCTTCCACCTTTTTTCAAGTTCTCTAACGTTTCAAGCAGTACATACGCTCTAATGCCCGACTTCGTCTTCTCTAAGCTATTCACAATTTCATTGATCGCCTTACCTTCACGTGCCATCTCAATCGCTTCATTTAATAAGATCTGTACACCACCTGAAGCGATGCCGGAATCAAGAATGATTACTTTTTCCTGTTCTTCTTCATTTAACATGCTTTTTCCAATCGTAGCACTTTGAACCGTTCCACTTAAATTTGATGAGATTCCGATGTATAGGACATCATGGCCTTTATCAACTTCTTTTTGAAACGCTTCATAAAAAGACTGCGGTGATGGCTGACTTGTTTTGGGCAGTTCTGGTTCCAGACCCATACGTCTATAAAATTCATCTTCCGTAATATTCACACCATCTAAATAATGATCTTCTCCAAATTGCACATTTAATGGTACAAGTGTTAGAGAATAATCCAGTTTCTCAAGATCTATTTTAAGGTCACTTGCGCTATCAACTATAAAACTAAGGTTCATATTGTTCTACCCCATTTCTGCTTCTCGATCAATTATTAGGGATGTATAAAGAATTGTATACGCTTTACACACTTCTAATAGTTTAACATAAAAACGACCTCCTGTATTATAGGAGATCGTTTTAAATGTGTTAATTCTGTTGCTTTACTGCTTCTTCATCATAAAGGTGACAGGCTACCCAATGACCTTCTCTAGCTTCTTGCCATTTAGGCTTAACAGCTGCACACACATCCATCGCGTGTGGGCAACGTGTACGGAAACGGCAGCCACTTGGAGGATTGATCGGACTCGGAACATCTCCCTCTAAGATGATACGTTCACGGCTTCTTTCAAGTTCAGGATCTGGAACCGGGATCGCTGATAAAAGAGCTTGCGTATAAGGGTGAAGCGGCTCTTCATAAAGCTCATCACTTGTTGTAAGCTCTACGATGTTACCTAGGTACATTACACCTACACGATCAGAAATATGTTTAACCATAGATAGATCATGGGCAATAAATAGGTAAGTAAGTCCGCGCTCTTTTTGAAGTTCCATCATCAAGTTAACAACTTGCGCTTGAATGGATACATCTAGCGCTGAAATTGGCTCATCTGCAATGATAAAGTCTGGATCTACTGCTAGTGCACGAGCAATCCCAATACGCTGACGCTGTCCACCTGAGAATTCATGCGGGTAACGGTTTGCGTGCTCTTTATTTAAACCTACTGTTTCAAGTAGTTCGTAAACACGATTTTCACGGTCTTTCTTTGTTTTCGCCAATCCGTGGATATCGATACCTTCAGCAATGATATCCTTAACCGTCATACGCGGATTAAGAGAAGCGTATGGATCTTGGAAGATCATTTGCATTTTGCGGTTAAATTTCTTTAACTCAGAACGAGACTTTTTATCGTGAACATCATCGCCCTCGTAAAGAACTTCACCCTCAGTAGCATCATATAAACGAATAATTGTACGTCCAGTTGTAGATTTACCGCAACCTGACTCACCTACAAGCCCAAGTGTTTCTCCTTTATAGATATCAAAGGAAACATCATCTACAGCTTTTAGTACGCCCTTTTTTCCAGCTGGGAAATACTTTTTAAGATTCTTTACTTCTAATAATTTTTCTCTTTCTACTACTGCCATTATCGAGCACCCCCAACTAATGCCTCTTCCGGCGGTTCAACTTTTGGCGCCCGCTCATCTAATAACCAGCAAGCTGCTTTGTGAGAAGAAGATACATCTGTAGCTTCAGGCATATTCTCCAAACAAACTTCCATCGCATATGGACAACGCGCTGCAAACGGACATCCTTTTGGAGGATTCATAAGATCAGGCGGTGTTCCCGGAATCGCTAAAAGTTCTTTTGATTCTGCATTTAATTTAGGCATTGAAGCCAATAGTCCCCAAGTGTACGGGTGTTTTGGCTTATAAAAGATTTCATCAACCGTCCCAGTTTCAACGATCATACCACCATACATAACAGCCACACGTTGAGCTAAGTTAGCTACAACACCAAGGTCATGTGTAATCAAGATAATCGCCGTTCCTGTCTTATCTTGTAAATCGCGCATCAAGTCAAGAATCTGTGCTTGGATGGTAACATCTAATGCTGTTGTAGGTTCATCCGCAATTAGTACTTTTGGATTACATGAAAGTGCAATCGCAATAACTACACGCTGACGCATACCACCTGAGAATTGGTGAGGGTATTCATCCACACGAAGCTCTGGGTTCGGAATACCAACAAGTTTTAATAAGTTAACCGCACGTTCTTTTGCTTCACTCTTGCTCATGTTTTGGTGCTTACGAAGACCTTCCATGATCTGTTTCCCGATTGTCATCGTCGGGTTGAGAGATGTCATTGGATCTTGGAAAATCATTGAGATTTCAGCACCACGAATTTTTTCCATATCACGCTCAGATGCTTTTGCAAGATCTTTACCTTGAAACTTAATCGATCCTTGCTTGATGGAGCCGATTTTATTTGGCAAAAGTCTCATGATTGATTTTGAAGTTACAGATTTACCTGAACCAGATTCACCAACGATGGCAAGTGATTCACCTTTATCTAATGTAAAGCTAACGCCACGAACAGCCTTAACTTCTCCCCCATACGTCTGGAAGGAGACATGTATGTTATCTAGCTCTAATAGTTTTTCCATTTATATAATCCCCTTCCTATCTTCTCATTTTAGGATCAAGCGCGTCGCGAAGACCATCACCAAGAAGGTTAAAGCTGATCATCAGTATACATAATACTGAAGCAGGATAAATAGCTAAGTGAGGATAGATTCTAATGGATCTAAACCCATCCGCAATCAACGAACCTAATGATGCTACTGGAGGCTGAATTCCTAAACCGATAAAACTTAAGAATGATTCAAAAAATATTGCCCCAGGAATAGTAAACGTACTTGTTACGATAATTGCACCTAGTGTATTAGGTAAAAGATGCTTGGAAATCAATCTTCCGTTTGTTGATCCAAGCGTTCTGGATGCTAATACGAACTCACGATTCTTTAATGAGATAATCTGCGCACGAACGATACGTGACATACCTATCCACCCTGTAATTACAAGCGCGAGTGTTATTGAGAGTATTCCAGGATCAAGTATGATGATAAACAAGATGATTACCACCAAGTTAGGAATACCATATAAAATTTCTACGATACGCTGCATCACATCATCTGTTCTTCCACCGTAGAATGCTGAGATTCCACCGTATGCAACACCTATGATCAACTCGATAGCTGAAGCTAGAAAAGCGATATATAAAGAAATTTGAGTACCCTTCCAAACTCGAGTCCATTGGTCTCGTCCTAGGTTGTCAGTTCCAAACCAGAAGTATTGGTCTTTAGGCACACTCTTCATTTCATATTGATTAACTCCACGAATGTCTACACCGTTAACTCCCAGAAATTCAATTTTCTCAAGACCAGGAACTTTAGGTGGTAGATTAGATCTCATTAGTTCTTGATCATCAATACCATACTTAGTAAGTGTTGGTGCAATTAAAGAAAAAATGATAATAAACACGATAGCGAATAGTCCCAGCATTGCCCCTTTGTTTTGTTTAAGACGTCTAAAGGCATCTTGCCAAAAACTTAAGCTTGGTTTAGAAATTTCTTCTGCTTTATTCGAATCAAGATTCGCTGGGCGGAATAAATCAGGTGTTAGTTTGCGTTCTGACATGCTCATTATGATTTACCTCCTGCTACACGAATACGTGGATCAATAATTCCGTATAAAATATCTACGATTAAGATAATCGCTACGATTAAGAAACTATAGAAAATTGTTGTACCCATTATTACTGGATAGTCATTTACCTGTATCGCTTTTACAAATTGCTCACCAATTCCAGGAATCGCGAAAATATTTTCGATAACTAAAGAACCCGTAATCAGTCCAATAGCCATTGGTCCAAGGATAGTAACAATCGGTATTAAGCTATTTCTTACAGAGTGCTTGAAGATTACTGAAGATTTACTAACTCCTTTTGATCGAGCCATTAGAATATAATCTGTTCCTAAAATTTCAAGCATTTCAGTTCTCATAAAACGAGCTACTGTAGCTATAACTCCTACGGATAAAGAGAATGCAGGCAAGATGTGATATTCTGGACCATTCCAGAACGCAACTGGAAGCCATTCGAGCTTAACACCAATGTAATATTGCAATAGACCTGCAAATACGAAAGATGGAATGGCTATCCCGAACACAGCTATGACCATAGCACCATAATCAAGAAAAGTGTTATGTCTTAACGCTGCCAAGATACCTAAAAGCAATCCGACTATCGTACCGAATAAAAGTGCCTCAAACCCCACAGTAGCTGATGGTCCCATACCATTGACAATTAATGAATTGACGGTACGTCCATCAAACTGAAACGTATATCCTAAATCACCCTGTGCCAATTTGGTTATATAGTTGATGTATTGAACAGGCACCGGGTCATTTAACCCGTATTTTTCATTTAACGCATACCTTTGTGTCTCTGTTAACTTATCTTGGTTGTTAAATGGAGAACCAGGTAACAACTTCATTAAAAAGAATGTAATCGTTGCAATGACCAGCAAAGTTAAAAGCATGTATAAGATCCGCTGTGTAATATAACGCAACATTACAAACACCTCCCCCAAATGTTTCAAGCCTTAATATTTTGAAATCTTTCTGTAATATCTATCTTAAGGGACAAAATATTTTATATCAATAGAAAATATTCTTTTTTCGACATTTTCTGATTTCTTTTGCTATTTGTTAATTCTTCCATTTGCCTTTTTCATGGCAAAAAAGAGAGTACATGTCAGGAACACATGTACTCTCCTGAGAAAAACTATTTACTATTTTTCAATAGAATTATTTTTGTTTACCTTCGATGTACATCCACTTGTAAGAAGTATCTGCACCGAATAAGTGGTTAACTGTGCCTTTAACATAAGGTTTACGAAGGCCAGTCAAGCCTCTTTGGTAGATTGGTGAAATTGCTTGATCTTCAAATAATACTTTTTCAGCTTCAAGCATCATTTCCCAACGCTTGTTAACGTCAGTTTCTTTTTTCGCATTGTTTACTAACTCATCATACTTAGGGTTTGAGTAGTTCATTTGGTTGTGAGCTCCATCAGTTACGAACATGTCGATGAAAGTCATTGGATCTTGATAGTCAGGACCCCAACCAGCATAAGAAATATCATATTCTCCGTTAGACTCTAACTCAAGTTTTTGCTTAAACGGTTGAGCTTTGATTGAAACTTTCAAACCAGGAAGGTTCTTTTCTAATTGGTTCTTAATGTATTCTCCATCTTTCTTAGCACCGTCAGAATCGTAGTTTAAGAATTCAATTGAAACTTCTTTCTTCCCGATTTCTTCAAGTCCTTTTTCCCAAAGCTTTTTCGCTTCTTTAGGATCGAATTTTCCGAAGTCTCCGTTTGTTTTACGGAAATCTTCATTTCCTTCAGGGCTGAACGTGAACTCACCAGGAACTAGGTAGTATGCTGGAGTAGATCCGTTGTTAAGTAGTACATCAACTAATGATTTTTTATCGTAAGCCATATCGATTGCCTTACGGATGTTTACGTTTTTAAGTTCTTCTTTCTTTTGGTTGATACGAAGGAAGAATACTGTTGCTTCTCCACGCTTTGTAATATCTTCGTTACCTTCGAACTGATCAACAAACTCAGAGTTTAATCCAACTGAATCTACTTGACCTGTCTCATATAAGTTAACACCAGTAGCTACGTCTTTAACAATTTTTACGTTAATTTCGTCAAGCTTTACTGTGTCTTTGTCCCAATATTGATCGTTTTTCTTATACTGCCATCCTTCGTTATGCTTCCACTCAGAAAGAACGAAAGGTCCGTTGTAGATCATTGTGTCAGCTTCAAGAGAGAACTTGTCGCCTTGTTTCTTAACATATTCTTCTTTTTGTGGGTAGAACGTTGCAAATCCAGTTAGTCCTAAGAAATAAGGAGCTGGAGCTTCAAGAGTTACTTCTAGAGTAGTGTCGTCAACTGCTTTAACACCTAATTGGTCAACTTTACCGTATAATGGGTCTCCATCAGTTTGGATCGCGTTAGCGTTCTTTACAGGTCCCATGATGTAAGCATACTCAGAAAGTGTATCTGGGTGTAATGCTTTTTGCCAAGCGTAAACGAAATCTTTCGCAACTACTTGAGAACCATCGCTCCATTTAGCGTCTGGGTTTAATTTAAACGTGTATACTGTTCCGTCTTCACTAACTGTGTGACTAGCAGCTACACCTTCAGTTGGTTGGTTGTCTTTATCAAGACGGTATAGTCCTTCGAATACGTTGTTCATTACTTCGAATGAAACAGCGTCTGTTGCTTGTGAAGAATCCATTGAAGGAATTTCAGATGAATCAACAAGATTAAGTACTTGTGGCTCATTTGGCTTTTCAGTTGCTTTCTCGCCTTCGCCACCTTTAGAATCGCTTGTGTTGTCTTTGTCTCCACCACTACATGCAGCTAAGAACATGCTTAGTACAAGTACTAATGTAAGAAGCAAAGACCATTTTGACTTCTTCATGAGTCGACCTCCCCTTTTTATCCTGTTAAATTGTTAGCAGATAAAAGCATCAAGAATTATCAGACATTTTCATCTACAAGTTCGATTATACAAGTTTTCAAACAATTGTGCATTTATTTTTTTTAAGAGTTTTACAAAAAGCCCATTATATTTACTTTCTCTTAACAAAAAATAGGTATAAATACCTATTGGTGATAAGGGTTTATTTTCTGATAATTCTACAAATTTTACCAAAAATATGTGTAAACTAGCATGAATATTACATTCTCGATTTTTCGTGAACGTAGAAGATGCTTTATTTTGTAAGATAATTCGTCACTTTTATATTTCATTTGTTACAATGGGAGTAAAGTCTGACGGTATAACCCAAAAAATATGGTACATTTTTTTATGTTTATGGTGTAATTCTTACTAGATGGAGGCTTCTATTGATGAACATACTTTTTAAGAGAATCCTGATTATATCAGCGTTCCCTATCGTAATAGCATTTGGCATTAGTTTGATATCTTCCGGACCTTTTACCCTTGAAAAATACGTAAATACATTATTTTATTTTTCATTGTCGATTGCGCTTATTGGCATAGCTTTGTATGTAGCAAAAGGCGGATTTTTTGATTTTATTACGTATAGCTTTAAAAAAGTGGCTCGAACCTTATCTAGACATCCAGAGATCGATGATGTTGTTTCATTTAAGACTAACTTTCAAATATCAGAGCGAGTTAACGTCTCTTATATGAAGTCGTTTCTGTTCAGTGGCTTACTTTTATCCTTTATAACGATAGCCGTTGCATATCTTTTGTAATTTGTGTATACTACAAAAAATAAAAGTTATATGCGATGAGAAAGAAGAGTACATGATGTGAAGCTTTCAGAGAGCCTGTGGTTGGTGAGAACAGGTAGTGAACCATTATGGAATGGGCTTTTGAGCATTCTGACCGAACCCTTTATAGTAGGCTCAGACGTGTAGATGTCCGCACGATATAATGGACGGCGTATCGGATTTTTTCTGTACGTGTTAAAGTGATTTTCTGTAAGTTTGAAAATTATAAGGGTGGCACCGCGGTCCATTCGTCCCTTGCATGAGGCGACGAGTGGGCCTTTTTATATTGATTTTTAAAAACAAAGGAGAGATGAACCATGTCTGTAATCTTCTCAGGCATTCAGCCGAGCGGAAATTTAACAATCGGCAACTACATTGGAGCGATGAGGCATTTTGTTGAACTTCAACATGAACATGAGTGCTATTTCTGTGTGGTTAACCAACATGCCATTACAGTAGCTCAAGATCCCGTTGAATTAAAAAGAAACAGCCGAAACCTAGCTGCACTATACTTAGCAGCAGGAATCGATCCTGAAAAATCGACAATATTCATTCAATCTGAAGTTCCTGCTCACACGAAGATGGGATGGATGATGCAATGTGTATCTTATATCGGGGAATTAGAACGCATGACACAGTTTAAAGATAAATCTTCAGGTAAAGAAGCTGTATCAGCTGGATTACTAACCTATCCCCCTCTTATGGCAGCAGATATTCTACTTTATAACACGAGTATCGTTCCTGTAGGAGATGATCAAAAACAGCATCTAGAGCTAACTCGAGACATCGCTGAACGTTTTAATAAGAAATATCGCGAAATCTTTGTGATTCCAGAGCCACGCATTGCTACTGAGGGTGCCAGAATCATGTCACTCGTGGATCCTGAGAAAAAGATGAGTAAATCGGATCCGAATCAAAATTCATTTATCTCTATGCTTGATGATGAATCTGTTATCTTAAAGAAAATTAAGCGTGCTACTACCGATTCAGAAGGCGTAGTTGCTTACGACAAAGAAAATAAGCCAGGCATTTCAAACTTGTTGACGATCTATTCTCAACTTTCTGGTGAAAGTATCTCTTCACTTGTCGAGAAATACGAAGGTAAAGGGTATGGAGACTTCAAGCAAGGTGTGGCTGAAGCTGTTATTAATGCTCTCAAACCTATCCAAGAACGTTATCACGAATATTTAGCATCAACTGAGTTAGATGACATTCTTGATCGTGGTGCTGAAAAAGCTAACTTTGTAGCGAATAAGACGTTAAATAAAGCAGAGCGTGCAATGGGATTAGCTCGTAAAAGAATTTAATAACTGATTCTGAGCAGTTTTCACAGAATTATATAGACTACGGAGCAGTCAATAACAATAAGCCAGTGGAGAAAATCATTGCACTTCTCCACTGGCTTATTTATTTCAGACTGTTTATTGCAGAGGGTCGTATGGAATCGCTCATAAACCTCGAGAATCGCTCATAAACTTCGAGAATCGCTCATAAACCTCGAGAATCGCTCATAAACCTCGAGAATCGCTCATAAACCTTGAGAATCGCTCATAAACCTTGAGAATCGCTCATAAACTTCGGGAATCCCTTGTTTCCAGCGACTTATATCCAACTCTTGAGGATATTGTTTTCTTCCATCTGAGGACCCTCATCCTTAACCGCAATAAGCTGGCTCTCCGTTTTGGAGAGCCAGCTTATTTAAGTGCTTTTAGTTCACTTGCGTTCCGTTCTCAAGCTCCCAGATCTTTTCAAAATACGGTTGTCCTTTTACTAACCGTTCACACATATCCATATGTTGTTTCGACCAACCGCTTTTCAACTCACAGTATAACGCGTCCCATGCTTCGTCAAAATCCATCCTCTGAATTCTTCCGTATTGCTCTGGCATCCATTCAGTACACCAGTATCTCATCTCAGCAACGTTTTTCGTTGAATGAAGCTGATCTAGGGCCATAAATAAAAGTTGCTTCAGCTGTCTCTCTTTGCGAGTCAACCCTCTCATGCTGTCTGGATTTGGGGAGAGGATATGATATTCCTTACTTAACTGTTTTTCACTGAACGTATATACTTTTGTCTCCGTCTGTTCTGCCATCTCAAATACGAGCTGTTCTTGTCTTGGTATTAGTCTGCTCTTGCGGATTGGTATTCTATAACCCATCGTATCTATGATGAGAGATTTCTTTTCATCCGTAATAATAAAACAATGTTCGAGTTGTACCCGTTGGTTGTTCTTTCTGACATAAGCTTTCTGGTGCACCTCTTCAAGGAGAGAATCCGGCAGATCATTTAAATCATTTTCGATGTAATGAAAAAGTGTAGATTCAATCTTAATAATTGGCACCTGATCCAATAGTTCAATATAATCGTCTTTTCTCCATTCATGAAACTCACAAACGTTATAGCCGTTCTCTTCTCCTTCAAACCAGTTGACCCAAACATCACGTAAATATAACATCTGTACCCCTCACTTTTTTGCCGATTTGTATTTAAAATCAGTATAGTCAGAGGTTGTCTTTTTTATTCTAAATAAAGGTAATTAACTCGAAGTATGCAAAACCCCGCTTTCATAAGAAAACGGGGTTTGATCGTGACTTATTCTTCGATTTTTTTAAACACTAACGATGCATTATGTCCACCGAACCCTAGTGAGTTACTAAGCACAGCTTTCACTTCTGCTTTTCTTGCTGTATTCGGAACATAGTCGAGATCACACTCTTCATCAGGTGTTTCATAGTTGATCGTTGGAGGAAGAATACTCTCTTGAATTGCTTTTACTGAGAAGATGGCTTCGATTCCACCAGCAGCACCTAACAAGTGACCTGTCATTGATTTTGTAGAGCTGACCGGAATCTTATAAGCATGCTCGTTAAACACAGCTTTAATCGCAGCTGTTTCAAACTTATCGTTGTAATCCGTACTAGTTCCATGGGCGTTAATGTAAGAGATTTCTTCTGGAGCTAGACCGCTATCTTCAACAGCTTGTCTCATCGCACGTGCTCCGCCTTCTCCGCCTGGTGCAGGCTGAGTGATATGATACGCATCACCTGTTGCTCCGTAACCTACGATCTCTGCGTAAATCTTAGCTCCGCGTTTTTTTGCAAATTCGTATTCTTCTAGAACTAGAATTCCAGCTCCTTCACCGATGATAAAGCCTGTTCTATCCTTATCAAACGGACGGCTAGCTGTTTTTGGATCTGGATTAGTCGAAAGGGCTCCTGCTTGGCAGAATCCTGCTAATGCCATGTCTGTGATCGGTGCTTCTGTTCCACCTGTAACCATTACATCTGCATCTCCGCGCTGAATCACTTTGAATGCATCTCCGATTGAGTTTGCACCAGATGCACAAGCTGTCACGGTACATGAGTTCATACCTTTCGCACCAATCGTGATCGAGACCTGGCCAGATGCCATATCCGGAATCATCATCGGAACGAAGAATGGGCTAACACGTCTTACACCCTTTGCTTCAAAAATACGGAATTGTTCTTCATGAGTATCCATACCACCGATTCCAGAACCAATCCATACCCCTACGCGAGGTGCAATTTCTTCCGTGATATCTAAGTTTGCATCTTTAACAGCCATAATGGATGCGGCAACCGCAAATTGCGTGAAGCGATCCATACGACGTGCTTCTCTTTTATCCATAAAATCTTCCGGATTAAATTCTGTTGCTTCCGCAGCAACTTTAACAGGAAATTTCTCTTTATCTCTTCTTGTGAGTGGTCCTACACCACTTTGACCTTCAACAATTTTTTTCCATGTTTCTTCTACACTGTTTCCAAGAGGAGTTACGGCTCCTAGACCAGTTACGACTACTCTTTTTTTCATTGTAAAACCAACTCTCCTTTGTACACATTTGCTTTAATTGATGTTTATCGGCCCCAACGAAGTGCAACAGCACCCCATGTTAACCCTCCACCAAATCCAACAAGTACGATTGTATGATCTTCTTGTATTCTACCATCTTTCAATGCTTCTTTTAATGCCATCGGTATGGAAGCTGATGAGGTATTACCAAATTTGTCGATCGTCATGACCATTTTTTCTTTTGGCAGCTCTAACCGTTCTCGAGAAGCTTCCATGATTCTAATATTCGCTTGATGCGGAATTAAGAAATCCACATCTTCCTTAGACAACCCTGCTTTATGAACCACATTAAGTGAAGATTCACCCATCTGACGCACGGCAAATTTGAAAACTTCTCTACCGTTCATATGGATGAATTCATTTTGATACAAATGTTTAGCGCCTGTTCCGTCTGAACCAAGTTCAAACGAAAGAATCCCTCTACCTTCACTAACATTAGAAAGTATAGCCGCTCCAGCTCCGTCTCCAAAAAGCACAGCTGTATTACGATCTTTCCAATCTGTTATCTTAGATAGCTTTTCAGCACCAACGACTAGAACATTCTTATACGTTCCTGTTTCAATGAACTGCTTTCCAACGACCAAACCATAAATAAACCCTGCACACGCAGCACTTACATCCATACCTACAGCGTTCTTTGCACCTAAAGATTCTTGTAATTGACACGCGACTGATGGAAATGGATTGTCTGGTGTAACAGTTGCAACAATGATAAGGTCAATTTCCTCTGCAGAGATGCCTGCATCTTTTATTGCCTCTTCCGCAGCATATCTAGCCATATGAGACGTTTTCATTGATTCTTCTGCAATTCTGCGTTCTACGATTCCCGTACGAGTTCGAATCCACTCGTCACTTGTATCAACCATTTTTTCAAGGTCGGAGTTCGCTAGAATTTTTTCAGGGATATAGCTTCCCATCCCTATGATTCCTGCATTCATAACATTACCCCTTTGGTTACGTTTATTTTTAAATAAAGTTTGTTACTCGATCACACTGAGACGAGTAATTTGAAATAAGAATTTACGAAACAATTGAAAATTAATTTTATAATCAAATATTATGACCTGGTACTAATTTTATGATATCTCTTTTATTTTGTCTAGTTAAAGTTCTTTTCTTTCACCAATATAAGCCATAGGGCATATCCTGTATGGAAGAAAAATGTAAGTTTAGCGAAATTGATATTAGGAGTGGTTCAACATGCATAATCCTCAAGCTAGACAGCAACCGATGTATCCTCCGCAGTTTCCTGGACGTTTTCCAATGGGCCAAAACCAACAGCACATGCAGCAAGGTTTTCCACCACCACAACATTTCGGTGGCCCTGGATTCCGAGGTATGCCGGCACCGTTTCATCAACCGATGCCTCGACCATTTCTACATTCTTTTCGAACGCAGGAAGGCTCTTTAGATTACAATAAAATTTTTTCTGTTATCGACCAATCTGTAAAAGTCGCACAACAGATCACCCCTATCTTTTCTGCGTTTAAGAAGAAGTAAAAAAAGCCAACCTGAGCTGGTTGGCTTTTCTTTGTTTACTTCTTATTTTTCTTCTTTTCCAAGTTCGTAAGCATCATTCATGACGTTCATTAAAAGCTGAAGCATCGGCTGAACATCTTCCATCCCAAGCTCAATTCCTTTTTTCTCTAAAAAAGCTTGTGCTTCAGGAAGATGTGACATCGCAATCTGCATAAATTTCATGTTGCGTTCTGTATCCATCTTTATAATCCTCCCTTACTATATGTACAGAGTTATTAACCCTTACCTATTATAAAGAAAAATGTGAGATGGATAAACGTTTTATGATTAATTTTCAATCTAGCTATTGGATTCCAACATACTGGCTAGGGTATGAGTATGAATAATTTGAAAAATTCTAGGTGGAATTAGAGAAATTTCGAATTTATATTGACGAGTTTTTACGATCATTCACCGAGTTTTCCTCGCTTATCGACGAGTCGACATACAACGACAAAGATAACCTCATCTATACCCTCATGTTAGCCCACTGCAATACAAATAAAGAGTGACCCCAGAAATCTCCAGGATCACTTTCAATTGTTATATCTCTTTAGAATTCGGCTTTGATTTTTTATTTCTATTCCTAAAGTGCATTATTTGTTTCATGATACCTTCTTTTATTTTGGTCTTAGCACGAAACCCGAGTTCAGTCTCCGCTTTCTCACCTTTAATCCGCATCTTTCTTTTTTCTTTGAATGTTAATTGATCGGCTTTTAATTCTGTTAATCCTTCAAGCCATTGGTTCTGGTTGCCGCTAGAAATGTTATAGATTTCATTTTTTGCAGCCGATTTACCTGCCAGAAATAAAGCTTCGGCGGCGTCATCAACAAAAAGAACATCTTCCGTAACAGAATCCTTGGAAATTGAATCATTTCTTTTTTGGTCTTGGTGTTCTATTGAAATCACTTGTTGGTACGTATGATGTTCAGGCTGACCTGGCCCATAAACTGTAGGCAGTCGCATGATAACGAATGGAAAATCATGCTGTTCAGCCAATTGTTTCACGATATTCTCTTCTGTTAGTTTTATAAGACCAAAAAGCGATTCCGGATTTTTTGGTGAAGTTTCCAACACATCTCCTTGTCTTTTACCATATACATCATAGGAAGATACATAGATCAATTTTGTTTCACTGTTAGCTAAAGAGGCAACTTTTTTTAGAACAGATACGTTACGCTGTACTTCATCTTCTATATTAGCCCATGGTGCTGTTGGCTTGACTGAACAAGCGAGGTGGAAAATAACATCGCATCCGTTTGTATGAGGTTCAAGATCCGTTTCATTTATATCATATGGAAGATATTTAAATCCGGCATGACGAGCAATGAAATCAATCCGGTCTGGAGATTCTGCCATATCTATGCCGACGACGTCCACTTCTTCATCCAACAAACGGCTGCACAAATGGTAACCGATAAACCCTGCCGCTCCTGTTACAAATGCCTTTTTCATGTAAGAGCCTCCAGTCCATTTTTCTCCTCTTACTATCCTATGGTGTTACCCATTAGAATACGATACTTTTTTTGCACACAAAAACCCCATCACACAAATCACGTAATGAGGTTTCTATAACACTTTTTCATGTTTCTTAAAATATTCTTGAAAGGCCCTAGCCGGATTAAACGTAGCTTCAGGTACATGAATAGACAGAGAGATCGGTGCCGCTATTTCTTGTCTTCTCTTTTCATAAGGTCTAGAGTGATCTTTAAAATTAAATGCAACACCACGAGCAGCATGCCAGATTTGAACGGGTGTAGTCGCTTTTAGTTGTTCTGTTGATGGCAGATTATTCATTAAGTACTCAATATCTTCTTCAGTATTGTAAGCGGATATGATTTCTCTGATCAATCGTTTGAAAAATAAACGGTTCTGTCTTTCGTGATTAAAATGGTGCTGCAAGTCAATGCAAGGATTAATAAATAAGGCTGAGCGAATATTTTTTTCCATATCCTCCATGAGCCGTAGTGCAACAAGTGATCCCATACCCTCTGCGATCAAATGTATATTCGGATTTAAAATTTCATGCTTCATCACATAGTGGTATAGTCTTTTGGCTAAGACGACTGCTTTCGGACTGCCCCAATGTCTTCCGTATAGATTAGAATAAAAGATGGTATATCCTTGATTTTTGAGGGATTGGATGAGGTTTGCACGTTCAGTGTTTTGTTTCCAAAGACTCGTATGCTCATCAACATAATGACTGCAATCACCGATGATCATAACGGCAAAACCATTCGGTTGCTTTGGTAGGTGAATGATATTCCATTGATTGTCTATTTGGAAAGTGCGTTTGTCTATACTCACATTTCTCCCCTCGAATTCGCTTTTCTTAACTAATGTATGCAGGGGAAACAAATTAGCTAAAGTTATCTGCCTAAGAATTTAGTTCTTTTTTCAGTTGTTATAACGTTTGTTTTCCTTCCACCGTTAAATTCGCCTCTTCCTGTTCTTCCAACGCTTTCAATTCTTCCAACTTTTCTTCCATATTAAAAGATCCCTCCATTTAAACCTGTATTATGTAAGTACCATTTTCTTCGCAATAGATCCCCTATCCTGTTAAGCTTGAACAATTTATGAAAATTTTTAACATTTATCGCTTTATGGGCGATTATTTACGTAAAGAATCTTTCCCTTTATCTCAACTTTTGTTACTATACAGAAGGGTAAAGAATTCGTTTACATAAAGAGGTGAATGTGGCATGCGTTATATTTGGACGTTAATCTGGTCTTTATTATTAAGCAATATGATTTTTTATGTGCTCGTTTCAATGCAAGGCGGAACATTCGATTTCGTAAAAGCTTGTATTTTTGGAGTAGTGTTTACAGTCATAATTTCTATTCTTGGTGAATTATTGCCAGCAAAAAGCGAAGAGATATAAAATAAAAACCCGGTTTGTATGCCGGGTTTTTATTTTTGCTATGGCTTTCGTTTATATGTCCAAACTCTGTTATGATTCGTTGTTTCTGGAAATCGATCTCCGGCTGATAAATGAATCTGTTGCGGATCATTTACCATACTTCCTGTTTCACCGATTTCTACATACATCCCGTTATTTGGTGCTTTCTGACCATGTTTAAATTGTTTATGCTGCCCCATATGTTGATGTACCTCCTTTCTTTTATAGGTTACCCGCGCTCTCATTGATAACTCTTGCTAAAAAAAGAAGGATTCCATCAAAATTTCCCTTAAAATGCCCCGTTTACCCCTGCCACAGCTTGAAGCGGAAACATACATCGATAGATCTGATACCCTCTTACATCATATTGCGCTTCTGAGTTTCGATTTTCTTGAGATTCTTCTACATAAGGTATTGCAAAATATACGTTTTGCTGATCAACATATTCAATAAATCCTGTATAGGTTGCACCATCCATCAACATTAATTGCACATGCTGGTTTCTGTTTTTTAAACATGTTTTATACATTTTTTTAAATGAAGACCGACCCATTCCTGCCGATTGTCCACCAAAATTTTGCGATGCTCCATATGGATATGGTTGTGGATACATATTACCCCCTCCTTCTACCACATCCTATTCAAAGAAAAAGAAGTTGGTACATTTATCTATAGACAGATATTCTACCTTGAAGGGAATGATAATACCGTGGAGAAAGGTACATGTGAATTGTGTAGAAGGGAACCCGTAGAATTAACTGTTCATCATTTAATTCCTAAAGAAGAAGGCGGCAGATTTTTTGAAACAGCAAATCTTTGTATTCCCTGTCATAAACAGATTCATTTTTTGTATACTAATTCCGAATTGGCATCACTGTACGATTCGATTGAGAAGTTAAGAGATGCTCCGGAACTAAAAAAATTCTTAAAATGGTTACGTAAACAACCAGCCTCAACGCTACCTCGTATGAAAAAGTCAAACCGTTTAAAACGAAGGAGATAAGAACATGAAGGAATTGGTGGGGACCTGTGCGATTTGTGGTGTAAATCTATATTGTATCGACGGTTTTTTTCAGGGTCATATCGTCAATAATCAAAATTTCTGTCTTCATTGTTTTAAACAAAACACAAAGGAACCTGCAGAGTAATAACGGACAGGTTCCTTCTAATCGGATGTGCTTTGAAAGGTTTTTTAACGATCTGCAAATTGTTAACCTCCACTAACAGGTGGAATAAAAGCAACGGTATCGCCATCCTTCACTTGACCCGTTAACTCTACATACTCCTCATTTACAGCAAGTAGGGCATTTTCGATTCCAGTTAATTTTCCAACTTTCTGTTGCAACAAGGTTCTTACTTCTTTTACGCTAAGTGCAGAATTTACTTCTATCGAAACTTTTTCTGTTTCGGCCTGCTGTGCTAAATTTGCAAACAATAAAATGTTTATCATCATTTCACTACTTCCTCGGGATGTCCAGCAGGATAGGTTTTTGTCCCTTGTTGATTTCCTATCCATTCTTCTCCATCCGTGTAATGCTCTTTTTTCCAGATGGGTACGATCTCCTTGATGCGCTCAATCGCATATCGACTTGCTTCAAAGGCATCTTGACGATGAGGAGTGGAAACTGCGATCGCAACTGCGATATCGGATATTTGCAGCGTTCCGATTCGATGGGAAATCGCAGTGATCGCACTCGGCCATTTTTCTTGAATCTCCATTCCAATTCGTTCAAGTTGTTTTTCGGCCATCGGAACGTATGCTTCATAATGAAGAAACTTCGTTTGTTTTTGTCCTGTCATTTCTCTAACCGTACCGATGAATACGGAAATTGCTCCTGCATTTTGATGGACGACAGAATCAATAACGTCTTGATTGTTTATTGGTTCTGTTGTTATCTTATACTTCTTCATAATTCCCTCTCCTTTCCATGTTCACGAGTGATATGAGTGATTAAAAAGTCCTTCCATCCTTCTTCATCGTCCCTCATGAAATGGGGGCTTTTCGATTCCTGAAAATTGACTCTGTTAGGTTTATCAGAATGGATAGATGCAATGACATCATGAGAATTCATCAGAATTTCTCTATCTTCCATCTCGTTTCGCAAAAGGACGACTCGAGGAAACTGAATATTTTTATATCCTTCTATTAGAATACAATCCATTTCAAGTGTTTCATATAGGGCGATGGCTTTATACAATGGTAGTTCCGAATTCATGGATAATATGGCGTTCTTCGATGATGTAACACATGTTATATAAGCACCAGCACTTCGATGTTGCTCTGTATCTTTGCCAGAATCATTTTGATCTACGCGATCTCCATGCCCATGATGTTTGATGACTCCTGCCTGTATGTGCCGACTTGCTAACTCTTTTAATATTTTTCTGATTAGCGTTGTTTTTCCACTGTTTTGATAGCCGACGACTTGGAGAATAACGGGTGATCCCACGGCCATTCGCTCCCTTCCCCATGCCATGTGATTACGCCGACTTCACTACCTGTTTCCCAACCCCTCGTACCTCCCGGCAATACGATCAGACAGTTTGCTTCGATTAAAGAAGAAACAGAACTGGACTTATCGAGCCCCGCAGGAGTTACAACGTTTCCATCAGTATCTTCAGATAGAATAGCCCTAACAAATCGTGTAAATGGATTTGGTTTTGGAAAATCTTTTGAAAGTATTGCTTTTGTAACCTTGCAGTGTGGTTTTAACACACTCATTCCTTTTAAAATAACTGGCCTTACAAAAAGTTCAGCACCTACAAAGCATGCAGACGGGTTTCCGGAAAGACCAAAGAGCCATTTATCTTCGTAAATCGCAACGGTCGTTACACTCCCTGGACGCATGGCAACCTTATTAAAAAGAACTTCTGCACCTAGTTTTTTGTATATCTCTGGTAGGAAATCGTAATCTCCAACAGATACTCCCCCAGTCGTGATCAAAACATCTATTTCATGTAGTGCTTCCTTTATATTTTTGTACAAAGAATCAAAGTTGTCTTCACGATGTTGATAGAGTTTTACTTTTGCGCCCATCGCCCTTACTTGAGCTGCACACATGTATGCATTGCTATTTCTTATTTTTCCTGGTTGCAATTCTTCATTTACATCAAGAAGTTCTGTGCCTGTTGAAAGGATTCCGACGACTGGTTGTTTGTACACGGAAATTCTGTGATAGCCAAAGGTTGCAAGAATGGCCACGATGCCTGGGGTAATTTTAGTTCCTGCTTTTACTAATGGTGTGCCTTCTTTAGTGTCTTCACCTTGAAAAGAAATGTTTTCATCTTTTTTAACAGACCGCTTTATTATGATTTGGTTTTTGTTATCTGTCACCCGCTCTTTTACTAGTTCTAACATGATAACTGCATCAGCACTCTCGGGAATTTTAGCACCTGTCATAATTCGAACGGCCGTTCCGCTTTTTACTTCTTGCTCAGCTACTTGTCCTGCACCTATTGTTTCAACTACATTTAATATAATTGGATGATCGAGTGAAGCATGTTTGGTATCCTCTGAACGAATTGCGAAACCATCATAAGGAGAACGATCAAAAGGAGGAACATCATGGGTAGCAGTCAGATCCTCTGCTAGAATCCGGTTATCACATTCGTTGATTGAAATTTTTTCAGTTCCCCAAAGCCTCGTATGATCCATGATTTTATATACTGCCTCAGCAACAGGTAGTGGTGTACGTTTTGTAACTACCAATCTTCCCACTCCTTTAATTATCAGAATATAAACACTTTTCAGTTTACTTTTATAAGCATTTTTGATATTATTTTTTTAAATTATGGAAAGGATGTTGATCGAATGAAGGTTTCTTATGAATATTACCACCGTTCTGGCTATAAAGTAACCATTACCGACATCCCAGAAGAATTTAACGAACAGGGAGTTTGGTCCCTACGCATCATGCATTCTCTACAAAAGCAAATTGACGAAATCGATCATATGTATCAGCCCAAAAGAACATATAGGCTTAAACTAGAAGAAACGGGGTAATCCTTACACCGTTTCTTTTTTTGATTTTAATTGTTGTGCGACCCACTCAACTGCGTTTAAATACGCAGCACGTGACACTTTGTGACCAGACGTTTTGTCGTTCATATACACAGACGCACTATTTTTCTCAGTTAATGTTTGCACGTAAGGTTTTGCAAACTCATAAGGAATGACCGCATCAACCTCACTATGCCAGATGAACAATGGACGGTTGTTTAGTTTATCAAGGTTACGTGTAAGATCGTAATCTTTCGTAGAAGAGATAGCATTCTCAAGCTCTTCCACAGTGAGAGGGATTTCATAACCCGCCTTTTGAATTCTGTCGATCTGCCATCTTGCAAATTTTTCGTGTGCTGGAGTTCCCATGAGTGCACATCCTGCTATTATTTTTGGATTGTTGACGAGTGAACCGTAAGTGATAATAGCACCCATTGAAGTTCCACCGACAGCAACTTGATTCTCTAGAACAAATTCATTCTCTTTTGCCCAATCCATAATAAGGTTCACATCTTGAATGCCTTGTTGAACGATATTCCAGAAATCATATTCCATGGATTTAGGAGGATTTGCAACGATTCGCTCACCATGATGTAAAGCATCAGGTAAGATCACTCGAAAATCTTTTTCAGCGAGTGAGTATGCAAAATGTAAATTGTGTTCTTTAGCACTTGTGTAGCCGTGTATGAAAATAAATAGGGGCAATGGTTTTCCAGCATTCTCTTTTTTTTCTGCAAGTAAGAAAGGAATATCGCCGATCGTTCCTTTTTGTATTGAAACCATGTGTGTATCTCCTCTTTCTCTTTTTTTCCATCTTATCATGATACATGTTTCTTTTTCATGAAAGACGCCCTGTAGGAATAGACTTTTTGTAAGTAAAATAATACACTTTAAATAAGCATCCTAAAAAAGGCAGGTACTTTTGTGACACAACCTTACTTAATTGCATTAGATCTTGATGGAACTTTATTAAATGATGAGAAGAAAATACCCAGAAAAACAAAAGATTTACTTTTTCAACTGATCGATCTTGGCCATCATGTTTGTATTTCAACAGGTCGTCCTTTTCGATCATCAAACATGTATTATGAGGAGTTAGAACTCAACACTCCGATTGTGAATTTTAACGGAGCTTTTGTTCATCATCCACACGATGCAAATTTCGGTATACACCATTCTCCACTTGAACTGGACGTTGCAAAACGAATCATTTCAGCGTGTGAGAACTTTAAAGTCAAGAATATCATGGTTGAGGTTCTTGATGATGTGTATTTAAAAAAGCCTGATGAAGTTATCGTTAATACTTTCATCATGAATGAAAACCCTCTTCAGATTGGTGATCTTCATAAAACCTTAAAAGACGATCCAACGGCTATTTTAGTTCATCCAGAAGACCATCATATTGCTGAGTTAAGAGCGATGCTTCAAAAAGAACATGCTGAAGTTGTGGATCAGAGAGTTTGGGCAGCTCCATGGAATATCATTGAAGTTATTCGTTCAGGTATCAGCAAAGCTTCTGGACTTAATAAAATTGCTGAATACTACAATATTCCACAAGAACGGATTGTAGCTTTTGGAGATGAAGACAACGACTTTGAAATGATTGAATATGCCGGTCATGGTGTTGCGATGGGAAATGCTATTGATGAGCTTAAAGCACGTGCAAATTATGTGACCCTTACAAATGAAGAAGAAGGTATTGCTCATTACTTGAAAAATATTTTAAAACTTGTTTAGTCTTAATAAAGATCTTCAGCTGAGTGTCAGCAGGAGATCTTTTTTCCATTTCTTTTTCCATATGTTTAAGGCTTCAATCTACATATTGTACTTCTTACGGTAGAAACTAAACGTACGGGAGAAAAGGAGGAATTCCATTGAGTAAAAAAAGTCGATCCAAACGTTCTATCAAGCAAGGTGCCGATATGGTGAGTCAAGAAACCACAATGGCTTTCAGTAAAAATGAGCAACAAAATCGCAAAAATGAAAAAGAAGAAAGAAATTCATTAGGAGGCATATAACGATGGCAAACAGATTATTTCAAATCGCGAGAAATGCCGTTCAACAAGCTGTAGGAAAGGTCCAACATTCAACACATGAATTAAATAACCAGATTTCTAACAGTGAACATGCCAATCATGCCGAACTTTCTAGTCATGACAAAGAAGTCGCACAGAATGCTCTCTCTTCTGCAATGGCAAATTCTTCTGATGCAGAGCGCGCACAGTTGGCTGAATTCCAAAAAGAATTGGATAGCCACTCTGGTGTTTCCTCGCATATGAATTCTGATGCAGCAGAAAACCAGCAGCACTCGGATGCAGGACAGCCTCAATCTTTTACTCAAGCTACCGGCTTAAGTTTAGAAGACGCCCAAAGCTTATTGGAAGAGAATCCCGATCGCCTCAACTAATTAGAATGAAGAAACAGCTTTCTCTTTTCACGGAGAAAGCTGTTTTTTTGGAAATGTGATGGCAGTCAATGTTTTAATCTTTCTTATTACAAGTTCACTAAGTTCTTCATATCCATATTTATTAAAATGAAGACCATCATCTATGACGTATTTTTGAATGTTCTTTTCAACCAATGTTTCAAACAATGGTATATATGATGTCCCCTCGTGTTTCGCCACTTTTTTAACGGTTTGTGCATATTGTTTCATCCTATTGTTCGTCCGTGCTTTCTGTTGGTCTTCAAACACAGGAGCTGGGCTGATCAAGATGACTTTATCTGCTCCAATTTTATTCACCATATAGGTTAGGTTCTTTTCGTATTCTTTTAATGGAATAAGTCTATGATCGCTTGAATCGTTGGCCCCAAAAAGTATAGTAACAAAATCAGGATGATGCCTCAGAACGTCATCTTGCAGCCTTACAAGTGCCGCTCTCGTCGTTTCTGCAGGTATTCCAGCATTCATTACTACCCATTCGGTTAATTCTTGTCTTAAGCGGGAAGTTAACCTAAGTGAGCCATCTTTACTCTTTTCTTTTGAAGTGATGCTGTCTCCAAAACAAACAAGAGTCTTCATTTCTTACTCATCTCCTCTGTTTGAATGTCTCTAATTAGACTATTCGAAAGAAATTACCATTTATCAAACGTCAAACCATCATTATTTTTGTTATAATGTGATATGTGAAGAAGATATCTTATGTTTTAGAGTAACTTTGGGGGCATTGTATGAAAATATATCGTGTAACGAAAGAAGCTGAAACTCATATCATTGAAGAAATTGCCCATTTATTTTTACAGCAGCGTACGATGGACGGTGAGCCAGAAGAGAGATCCAGAACGTTTGCTGGTATTAAGATGGCGCTTGAAAACCCAGATAAAAGCGGAATTATCATCGCAGAAGAAGAAAACTCCGTGATTGGACTTGCCTTTTTTAACTTAGGAGTAAGCCTTCGAATCGGTGGACCTTACCTTTGGTTAAATGAGCTTTATGTACATGAGAACCATCGAAACAGAGGAATTGCCCGTAAACTTTTGCTACACTTGATCTATTGGGCTGAGAGAGATGGAATCAAATCCATCGAACTTGAAACAGGGATCAATAACTCCGTTACGAAGCATCTATACAATTCATTGGATTTTCATGATATCATCTCTAAAAGGTATGCATTTCATTTTTGATACTAAATACTATTATTTGAAGGAGTGTTCGTAATGGCAGTAGAATTTTCGATCCAACCAACACCGAACCCTAACGCAATTAAATTTGATGGTTCAGAGAAATTTTTAGAAGGAAGACTTTCTGCACGTGTAGGTGATGATTCAGACTCCCCTCTTGCTAAAGCACTATTATCCATTGATGGCGTAGATTCAATTTTTGGTTTTGAGAACTTTATAACAGTAAATAAAACAAACGACAGTGACTGGAACGAATTGATGCCAGAGATTCAAAAAGCGTTAGAAGAGAACGCTTAAGTGGTTTACGCCAGCCTTTACGATAGGGCTGGTTTTTTTGTTGCGACATTTTAAGATTTTTCTATTTAAAGGTCTGAAGCGGCACTGACAGTGTATCTGATTTTTTCCCGTTCTTTGGACTGTAGTAAAACAGTTCTAGCATGAGGGTACCGTTTATCGGCAGGTCTTCTTTTTTCAAATGGACTTCGAATAAAAATGGAGCCCAATCTGGTCCACCTTCCACGATTTGTTCATTCTTTTCAACAAAGATGTTATGGCCATCAGAAACGGAGTAGACAAATGTGCCTTCAAACACTCTTGCCTGTCCAGATACTTTATAAGTACCGTCTTTTCCTGAAAAGTGTATATTTCGAAAAGATTTATTCTCCTTTTCCTCAGAGCCCCCTTGAAGAGTAAGCACTTCTTCTACTGATAGACGCTCAGTCTTCAATGATCCTGGTGAAATTTCATGAGGTAGAAAAGTTGCGCTGACTCGATAAATCCCTGCTTTTCTGCTCGCAGCTGAAAGCTCCCACTTTGTTTTCCAAATGTGGCTTGCACCTGCTTTAATATGTACATCCTCTTGTTTTTTCTCATAGTTCTTTCCTTTAGAATGCCTAAACACTTCTTTATTCGAAGAATCCATAATAGTCACATCAAACATCTTGGAGCTATTGAAAGATAAAGTTACCATATGATTGCTATGATTCTCAAGAACTGCGAGAACATCAATCCCATCACTTCTTTGTTGGATGGATAAAACCGGATTTAGCTGAGAAGAAACTTCGCCTTGCTTACCTTTAAGTTTACCCTGTTCTTTGCCACACGCTGACAGTAAGAATAGAACCGAACAAACCGTTAGAAAGACTATAACGGAAATTTTAAATGGCCTCATGTTATCATTCACCTCCCTTTCATTTTTACCTTTATATGGTGAATTTATTGAAAACATTCATAAAAAAACACCAAGTATGGACCTTGTCCATACCTGGTGTACAAAAATGAAGGTTTTGTAATTGTGTGGGGTCAGACCCCTTAGTCATTTCTGAAGAAGCCATAGATGCCTGTTGTGTGTACGATATTTGTGAAGGCATTCGGATCTACCTCTTTAAGCACTTGCTCTAGATCGTACAGTTCATAGCGTGTGATAACGATGATGAGCATCTCTTTGTCTTGCTTAGAGAAAGCGCCTTTTGCAGGTACAATCGTAATACCTCGAACCATCTTTCCGTGTATCGCTTCTTGGATTTCGTTCCCCTTCTTCGTGACAATCATCGCTGTTAGCTTTTCGTGACGCGTATGTACAGCGTCAATAACACGTGATGATACGTAAAGAGCAACAAGCGTATATAACGCCTTCTCCCATCCGAAAAGGAAACCTGCTGCAAGTATGATCAATCCATTGAGGATAAAGAAATAACCACCGATCGGTTTGTTCTTCATTCTTGATAAGATCATGGCGATAATATCAAGTCCTCCTGTTGATGCTCCATACTTTAACGTCACTCCAACACCTAATGCTGCGATAACACCACCGAAGACCGCATTCAGGAGTATGTCTGAAGAAACAACTGTGATAGGTATGATTTCTAAAAACGCCGTGATCATAATAACACTTAAGAAACTATATATCGTAAACGACTTTCCTACTTTCAGCCAGCCTAAAATCGTAACAGGAATATTAAATAATAAGTACAAAATACCAGTGCTGATCGGAAAAGCCGTATTAACGAGCAGTGATGAGATCAGCTGAGAAACGCCAGTAAATCCACTCGCATAAACCTTTGCCGGTATTAAGAACATGTTAAGTGAGACGGCATTAAGCAGGGCTCCTACGATTATAAAAAATATTTTTTTTAGTTCAGTTACGCCAAGATCATTTAAGCGAAAACGTTCTGTCATAAGTGAGAGTCCCTCCTTTTTCATTAATCCAAGATTCATTTTTAACAGATAAAGATAGCCCACGTCAATAGTCATAAGAGCTATTTTTCAAACATGATCATTGCCTTTTCATTCCATCACAAGTTAAACTATAGAAAAAAGCCAAGCAGGTGAACAATAATGACTACCATAATAACCGATACAGGATCTGATCTACCCAAACAATTATTGGATGAATACGAGATCATCATGTTGCCTTTAATCGTTCAGGTTAATGATGAAGAATATTTAGATCGATCTAATATCGAACCAAAGCAGCTATATACATATATGAAGGAAGGCGCCGTTCCCAAAACAGCTCAAGTTCCTCCATCGATCATCAAAGAAACCTTAACTTCATGTGCAAGAAACGGACAACCTGCCATCTATATCACTTTATCCTCAGGTATCAGTGGGACTTATCAGACAGCTGTTCTTATGAAAAATGAAGTATTAGAAGAATACCCGAACGCTCAAATAGAAGTTTTTGATAGCCAATCTGCGTCATTAGGGTATGGTCTAATGGTCTATGAAGCAGCTAAAGAAGCGAAGGAAGGAAAATCTTTTGAAGAGATCCTAATTACCCTTCAACACTATCAGAAGCACCTTGAACATATTTTTACCGTTGATGACCTTGAATATTTATTGCGCGGCGGAAGAGTAAGTAAAACGGCCGCTGTCATGGGCACACTCTTAAAGATCAAGCCCGTTCTTCATATGGAAGATGGAAAACTGTTTCCACTTGAGAAACTGCGCGGAAAGAAAAAAGTTCTCGGACGAATGGTAGAAATCATGAAAGAAAGAGCTTCATCTCTTGATGACATCACGATCGGAATCAGTCATGCTGATGATACAGAAACGGCAAAAGCTTTAAAAGAACTGATTATTGAAGAAACAGGGAACAAAAACATTTTAGTTACGATGATCGGTTGTGCGATCGGTGCTCACGCAGGTCCTGGGACAATCGCCTTATTCTTCTTAAATACACCTAAAAAAGTATCTTAAAACATGATGAATAATGAGGCCACTTCTGACAGATGTTAGAGACAGGAGGGATTTTCATGACACATCGTAATACGAAAGACAATAATAAGCGGCCTGAAGATAATCAGGCCATGAATCAACTGAAAAATGAAGCAGAACTTGTGAGCAAACAAAAAGGAAAGCAACCTTTTTCAAAAAAGCCAGATCATCTCTAGAGCACTAAAAAAGCCCCCTTATGCTAGATAAGGGAGCTTTTTTCATCTTCAATTATTTAGTTTATCATAATTAGATGAGTGGAAATCTTATCGTAAAACAAGTATCGTCTTTCGTTGAACTTACTGAAATCGTTCCGTTATGTTTTTCAACGATCTGCTTACAAACCGAAAGCCCGAGTCCTGTTCCGAGTGACTTTGTCGTTACAAACGGCTCGAAGACATTTTCAAGTAAATAGTCAGGAATCGGATTACCATTATTACAGATTGATAATTCTGCCATGTTCTCTTCGTTTTTCTTTAGAGAAACTTTAATCTTTCTCTCACCATTCCAGCCACTTAATTCTTCGACTGCGTTCACTAGGATGTTTAATAACACTTGTTTGACCTGTGAACTGTCACCCTCTGTAAACACGTCATTTTCGACTCGTGATAAGGTTACAATATTCGTTTCAGTAAAACGCGGATACATAAAATTAAGCATTTCCTTCAAAATTGATGATAACGAGATTTTCTCAAGCTTATCTTGCAAGCCCCTCATCTTTGATAAATAGAGAAACTGTGTGATCTTTTCTTCAAGGCTCTGCATCTCGTTTTGTATAATTTCAAAATAATACTCTGATTGGTCCGTCTTATTCAATTCTTTTTGAAGAAGATAGATAAAGCCTTTAACAGAAGTAAGGGGATTTCGAAATTCATGAGCAAAACTGGCAGCAATCTGCCCAAGCATAGTTAACCGATCATGATGCATCTCTTGAATGAACTGATTTTTCCGATCAATGATCGAATCCTTTAGTGCTGTGTATTCCTGAACACTCAAGAAGACGAGCTGATCAAAATACAGTTGCATCTTTAAAACGCCATCGCCTTTTAATTGGTCATTTAAGAGCGAACACATTAAAAGTTCATATACGATGCTTCGGCCAACATTGATGTTATGAACAAAATCCCCTACGTTCGCTTTCGCTTCGATTCTTTCTTTTGCGACCTTACTTGTTAAAGCTTTCAGTCTTTCAAGTGAACCGGTTTCCAAAAAGTTGATCAATTCTACTATCGTTTGATGCCCGTTCTTTTTAACTTCTTCATAAAAAGGATCATTTTGAGGCAACAGTACGTGTTCCAGCCATTTTTCAACAATGCTTGTTCTTTGGTTCTTTAAAAATCGAGCAAGTTCTGTATTTGATTGTGTGTTTGTACTGCTATCCAATGTTATCACCCTTTTGTTGAAAAAAACTCTATTCTCATTATGAATGAAATAGCACGTTTCTACAATGCATTGTCGAAATGTGTTTAAATTATGGAAAAATATACATGATGTTGATCCGTATGGAGAAACTAACTGTAAACGAGTTATGAAAGGATGGATTTCATGCACACGATGTGGAAAGGTGCAATCAGCTTTGGTCTTGTTAATATTCCAATCAAGCTGTTTGCAGCAACTGAAAATAAAGATATAAAAATGAGATATTTACATGAGAAGTGCCATAGTCCGGTTCAGTATGAAAAAATTTGCCCTGTCTGCGAAGAGACAGTTGATTCTAAAGAAATTGTTAAAGGGTATGAATATGAGCCAGGTAAGTTCGTAGTGGTTGAAAAAGAAGAACTTGATGAACTAGCAGGTGTTTCTGATAAATCAATCGAGATCATCGATTTTATAAAGTTAGAGGAAATTGATCCTATCTTTTATAACCGTTCTTACTTCGTTGGACCTGGCGAAAACGGTACAAAATCTTTTGCCCTCTTAAAAAAGGCAATGGAAGACACCGGGAAGATCGGACTTGCCAAGTTCACACTTCGATCAAAAGAACACCTTGCAGCCGTTCGAGTATACAAGAACGGTCTAGTTTTGGAAACGATTTTTTATCCCGATGAAGTTAGAAATGTTGATCATGTCCCTGGTTTGACAGATGAAGTTTCACTCAACGAAAAAGAAGTTGAGATGGCGAAGCAGCTTATCGAACAGTTAACTGCTCCGTTCGAGCCTGAAAAGTATGAAGACGAATACCGTGAAGCCGTTCTCGAATTGATCAACTCAAAAATTTCTGGTGATGAAGTAAAAGTGGCTAAAGAAAGGCCGAAAACGAATGTTGTAGACCTAATGGAAGCACTTCAAGCTTCTATCAATGAGAGTAAGGGAAAAGAAACCCCTGATAAAGGTAAGAAGACCAAAGAAGCTGCTTCGAAAAAAAGCAAAGATTCCACAGAAACGAAGCCTAAAAAGAAAAAATCAACAGCAAAGAAGAAAGCTAGTTCATGATTCAATCCTTTTTAAAACCCATGCTCCCTTCTCTTTCAAATGAGTTGCCCGTAGGAGATCAATGGGTATATGAAGTGAAATACGACGGGTTTAGATGTTTACTTTATTGGGATCATTCAACTGTGATCATGACATCTAGAAATGGTCATCCTCTGCATGGTATTTTCCCTGAGATTGCAGATCATCTGAAAAGCATTGAGCATCGTGTTAAACACATGTTTCCCCTTCTTTTAGATGGAGAACTATGCATTCTAGAAAACGAGAATAAAGCCGATTTTGAACACATTCAAAAAAGAGGCAGATTAAAACAACCCGATAAAATTGCACAAGCTTCTAAAAATAACCCATCGTCGTATTGTGCATTCGATCTGCTAGCTAGTAAGGATGATTACATTTATCAAAGGGGTTTTCTGGAACGAAAAGAAAACTTGCAGAGGCTTCTTCAGCTTGCAGGTGTTCAAAGTAATAAAATTTCACCCGAGAGTCGTCTTAATTTTATTCCATTTACTTCGGCAAGATCGGAAATAACGAAAAGAGTTCAGGTTGACAAGAGTGAAGGAATTGTGGCAAAGAGTACTTCTAATAAATGGACTCCAGGAATTCGGACAAATGAATGGATCAAAGTGAAAAATCTTAAATATCATCCCTTTATCGTATTAGGTTATGATACGGAAAACGGTTTTTTCCATGTTGGTGTAATGAATGAAGGGACCGTTGAGTTTGTCGGATTATTCTCTCATGGCATATCTCCAGAAGAGAAGGAAGCGTTGATTCAAATCATAAAGAAAAATATGATAAGCAGGAAAGGTACGCTTATTATGATAGAGCCTTCGATCTGTGTAGAACTTTCGTATTTAGAACTATACAAAAATCAATTGAGACAGCCAAGGTTTGTTTCATTTCGTTTTGATACAAGCTGGGAGGAATGTACATGGGAAAGTCTTCAAAAGAACAAATAGATCTTAATGTAAACGGCGAGATCGTTACGTTAACAAGCCCAAACAAACCACTTTGGCCGGATCACAATATTGTTAAAGTAGAATATATCAATTATTTGACTCAAGTAGCGCCATATATGCTGCCTTTTTTACAGCATCGAGCTTTAACGGTCATCAGGTATCCTCATGGAGTGAGTGAAGAAAAGTTCTATCAAAAGAATTGTCCAGATTATGCTCCACACTATGTACATACGGCTCTGGAAGAAGAGATTAATTATATCCTTTGTAATAACTTACCTACATTGCTCTGGTTAGGAAACCAGCTTGCATTCGAGTTTCACATTCCTTATCGAACCGTTGAAAATGTTCACCCCTCAGAGATCGTGATGGATTTAGATCCTCCCTCTCGTAAGGAATTTCATCTTTCGGTAGAAGCTGCACTTTTGATAAAAGAAGTCTGTGACAAGTTACATCTCACCACATTCATCAAAACAAGCGGTAATAAGGGTATGCAGATCTATATTCCATTGCCTGAACAATCCGTTACATTTGATGATTCACGTCTATTCACAGAATTTCTAGCCCATTATTTAATCGAACGTGAGCCAAAATGGTTTACGATCGAACGACTAAAAAAGAATCGTGGAAACCGTTGTTATGTGGATTACATTCAGCACGCCGAGGGGAAAACCATTATCGGTCCTTATTCAGTAAGAGGAAATGATGATGCGTTAGTGGCTACCCCTCTATACTGGGAAGAAGTGAATACTTCCTTAAAGCCTGAACATTTTCCACTTACATCAATCATGGATCGGATAAAAGAAGTAGACGACCCGTTTAAAGATTTTTTTTCTTGTAAAAGTAAGCAGCCGATCCTACCTGTAATTAAAGCTCTTAAGGAAAAAAGCCTCTAAGAAGATTTGAACTTATCTTCTTGAGGCTTTTTATTATGCAGTATTAATGAGCTTACTTCCCACTAACCTTACTGCACGTCTGTCTTTCGATCAACTGAAAGGGAACGACTACTCGTTTTGCTTCTTTTTCTGGACATTGAATGCATTCCAGGAGTCCTTTAGCGGCTTCATAACCGAGTTTAAAGATATTGATGTCTACAGATGTTAGTGAAGGTGATGAGAGTTCAGATAGCATAACGTTGTTGAAACTTAGTAACGAGATGTCATCGGGTACGCTCACTCCTAGCTCGTTTAACGTGCTCAACACACCGAAGGACATAACGTCATCAATAACAAGAAGTGCTGACGGTGGCTCTTTTAATGCAAGAAGTTCCTTTACCGCTTCTTGCCCTCCTTCTTTTAAGAACTCTTCATGAACAATATACTCATCTTTATAGGGCAGACCCGCATTTCGTATCGCCTTTTCATATCCTAATAACCGGTCGATGGTTACGACTAAATTCAAATTTCCTCCTACAAAACCGATTCGTTCGTGACCAAGTGATATGAGATATTCAGTCATTTCTTGAGCTGCTTTAAAGTTATCGTTATCTATATGTGTGATCGTCTCAGCATTTTTAAACGGCTTTCCGATTACTGTGAAAGGAAATTTCTGTTCTTGCAAGTAGCACATGATACGATCATCAACACGTGAATACAACATAACGATGCCATCCACTCGACGACCTTGTACCATACGCACAACCCCTTCGAAGATTTCATCTTCCGTATTTCCTGTGGACATGTATAGGGCGTATTCTTGTTCATGTGCAATGGTACTGATTCCTCTGATGACTTCTGGAAAAAAGGGATTTTGAAAAGCTTTGTCTGCAGAACTAGGCATGACAAGACCGATTGCCTGAGTGCTTCGGTTAGCCAGACTTCTTGCATTGAAGTTTGGATGATAGCCAAGATAGTCCATTGCTTCTTTAACTTTGCGCTTTGTTTTTTCAGATATTCGAGGATTATTCGCGATTACCCTTGAAACGGTTGAGGGGGCAACATCAGCTAATTTTGCTACGTCTTTTATCGTAACTGACATGTTATAGTCCTCCTTTCAGACTATTTGGCATAGTGTATACGCTTACTTATTCCATCAATAATTGTATAGCGTTCGTAGGAAAAAAGAAATATTAATTCCTTTCCACTTTTAATGTTTCTACTTTTTTTGTAAATCGAACTTCTTCATCAATTTCACATTGCATCCAAATCATTTTTACGTCTTTTTTCTTTTGTATAAATAGAATACACTTAACACCGCTATTATTAATGCTGCAGCAATTACATAGAACTTCCAATCAGAATCTGCTTTTTTCACAGCATATATTTCAGCTGATTCCCCAGCCATATTCATTTCGACAGAAGTATCGTTCACCTTTATCTCTTCGTCTGATAACAAACTTACAAGTTTTTTATTATGAAGGTTCTTATCCGAAAAAGAAATAGCAGACTTCTTCTTATCATTGTTAAACGCGATATAGATTGTTTCATCCTGATATTTTCGTTTAAACACGGCTTTCCCATCTTTATCAACAATCATCGAATAATCGCCACGTCTAAGTGCAGGATGTTTCTGTCTAAGCTTTCCTAATTTTGATGTGAATGTTTCGAACTCCTTATTTTGAGAAAAATCCATCATACGGCGGTTATCAGGATCTTTGGCCCCATCCATCATATGCTCTGTTCCTTGATAGAGGATAGGAATACCAGGTGCCGAGTAAAGGTAAGTAAGAGCGAGCTTTAGCCTCTTTTCCGGATCTTCTTGCTTCAGCAGTGCTTCACGCACGAATCGAATGTTATCATGATTATCTATAAAATTTCCTAACGTATACGGATCTTTATAATAGAACTTGTTTCTCTCCCATACAGCGTTCAGTTCTGAAAGCGATTGTCCACTTTGTCTAAAGATTCGAACCATCTCATTAAACAATGGATAATCTACAAACGATTGAATGCCTGCATTATTGTACTCAGCAATATATCTTGGATCATTGTGCCAAACTTCACCGATTAAATAAAAGTCAGGTTTAGCCTTATTTACTCGTTCAGAAAACTCTTGCCAAAAATCTTTTGGCACATGTTTTACCGTATCTAAACGATAGCCATCTATGTCTGTTTCTTTGATCCAATATTCAGCCATGTCGAGTAAGTACTTACGTGTTTCATTGTTCTCTGTGTTCAGATCGGGCAATCCAGCGAGCCACCCGTTCTCAACTTCTTGTTGGTTATCCCAGTTGCCGATTTCCATCTCTGGGTGGAACCAATCTTGTTTTGACTTGTCTTCTAACCAAGGATGTTTATACCCTGTATGATTTACGACAAGATCTAATATGACTTTTATATCTCGATCATGTGCTTTTTTGACAAGCTGTTTTAACTCATCCTTTGAACCGAAATGTTCTTCGGTTTCATAGAAGTCCTCCGTCCAATAACCGTGATAGCCTCCGGGTTCGTTCTTAACCACAGGCGTTAACCAGATCGCCGTAACCCCAAGATCATCAAGATAATCAAGCTTATCCATGATCCCTTTGAAGTCTCCCCCATGATAAGCTGAAGGGTCATTAAGATCTACATCAAAGTCGTTATCTTTGTTTCCATTATTAAACCGGTCCACCATGATAAAATAGATCGTTTCGTCTTTCCATGATCGTTCTTCCTTTTTTTCTGCAAGCGCTTTATTTTGAACAGATAAAAAAAGAAGAAACGACATAGCTAAGAATATCATTCTTTTGCCCATCGCCGTTCCTCCTATAGTAAGGTGCTGTGATTAACCTTTTGTACCACCAGCAGTTAAGCCGGAGATAAAGTAACGTTGCAGTGATAAGAAAAGCAATCCAATTGGAATCGCTACTAATACAGAACCCGCTGCAAACAATGTGAAACTGTTCCCGAACTCATTCTTAATCATGTTAAACAGACCAACGGCAAGTGTCATCTTTTCATCCGAACTGATCAGAATAGACGCTAAGATAAAATCAGCGAACGGTGAGATGAAACTAAAAAGTGCGATTACCGCTAAGATTGGCTTTGAAAGCGGCAGGATGATCTGCCAAAAGATACGGAAGTGACCAGCGCCATCAATACGCGCAGATTCGTCTAGTTCTTTTGGAATCGTATCATAATAGTTTTTTGCCAAATATGTGTTCATCGGAATCAACCCACCGACATAAACAAGGATTAAAGCAAAGTGTGTATCTAGCAATCCTACTTGGTAAGCAAGGATGTAGATTGCAAGAATCGCAACGAATTGCGGGATCATCTGTAAGATTAAGAAAAGAAGTAATCCGTTCTTACGCCCTATGAACTTATATCTTGAGAATGCATAAGCCGTTAGGCCGATAAAGATAACAGAAAGAACCATCGTAATAAAACAAATCTTCAATGTGTTCCAATACCAGATCAGATAATCCGTTTCAGCAAATAGCTCTTTATAATGAGCGAGCGTCGCATTTTTTGGAATGATCGTAGAACTTGATAACGTGTTTCCAGGATTAAAAGAAGAACCTATTACCCAAAGGATGGGATAGATCACGATTGCGATCGCTGATAATAATACTAGATAGGACAGAGTTAAACGTATTCTTCTTGCTGTTTTTATACTCATATTAAATCATTCCTTCGTCCTTAAATGATTTCGTCTTTCTAAACTGCCACAATGCCAGTGACACGATGATCAACGATAATAATACAGTTACAGCTGCAGCCTTGCTGTATTGAGCTGAAGTCATCGTTAAGTTGTAGATCCAAGAGATCAAGATATCTGTCCCACCTGCATTTTGATCTGCTACTGCAGGTCCACCATTGTTAAATAGATAGATAACGTTAAAGTTATTAAAGTTAAACGTGTATTGCGTGATTAATATTGGTGCTGTTGTAAATAAGACCATCGGAAGGGTGATCTTACGGAATTTATCCCAGTTCGATGCTCCATCCACAGTCGCAGCTTCATAAAGTTCACCAGGAATTGACTGAAGCACACCTGTTGTCATCGCCATGATGAACGGGAAACCGAGCCATGATTGGATAAAGATCAAAGCCACCTTTGTATAGAACGGATCAGTCATCCAAGGTATGGAATCGATTCCAAGTGGTGCTAAAATAGATTGGTTGATCGCTCCGAATGTATCATTGAACAATCCTGAGAAAATTAAGATCGATACGAAAGCCGGTACAGCCCAAGGCAAGATTAATAGTGTACGAATGATCCCTTTAAACTTAATCTCTTTCTGGTTCAATACAACTGCTAAGAAAATACCGACAGAAACTTGAAGTGTAGTCGCTGTAAATGTCCAGATAATCGTCCATGCAAATACCGAGATAAACGTCTCACGCCAAATGTCTAAAGAGAAAATTTCAATAAAGTTTTTGAATCCAACCCAGTCAACAAGCTTTGCTGGGGGTGAGTTGTATAAGTTGTAGTTCGTAAAGGCTAACAACAACATAAAAATGATTGGAAAAATAACAACGAAGATCAACAATAAGAATCCAGGTCCAACCATTAAATAAGGAAACCCTTTATCTACTACATTGTGGTATTGCTCTTTTAGTGTGTTAAGTTTAACGCCGTTATCACGTTTTTTTCCGTTTTGAAAAGCATCATAGATATTAAAGTAGTAAAATCCTAATCCAATGCCTACTACAAGTATAGAGATTACACCGTTAACAAGTAAGAAGATGGAGTGATCTCTAGGTACTTCCGTTCCAAGCGTTACAATTCCCCATAGTCCAATGTTTAGAAAATCAAGAAATGCTATAAAATAACAAATTGCCAAAAACAAGAATGCGAAACCTTTAACAAATTGCTTGTTATAAAATTGCCCCATTCCTGGAATGATTGACAGCAAAGCTGCGGTCTTACGGTGTGTCATTACAGGTTTCCCCTTTCTTTTCCCCACTTTTGTGTATTGTTCGAAAGATTTTAGGACCCATTTATAAGTGAAATCTTTCCAACACACACAATAGTTAGAGAAAGCAGTACCCGCGACGTCTGGGTACCGCTTTCCAGTTACTGCTTATTATTTTTTACCATGGTTCGCTTCAATGTTTTGTCCGATCGTCTTAACTGCGCTTTCTAGAGCAGCTTTTGGCTCAGACTTGCCAGTTGCAGATAATTGAAGTGCGTTTGCAGCTGGAGCCCAAACTTCTGCCATTTCAGGAATGTTTGGCATTGGAACTCCACGTTCTGATTGAACGGCTACAGCTTTAGCTGCTTCGTTGTCTGCGATGATTGGGTCCTCCATTAAAGATACGATTGGAGGGATCTCTGCTGTTTTCTCAAAACGAGTCTTAGCGTTTTCTTCGTTTGTGATGAACTCAACAAGCTTCGCAGCCCACTCTTGGTTTGGAGAGAATTGGCTTACGTTGTAACCTTTAACACCGATAAACGTTTTTACATCTTCACCGTTTGGAAGTTTAGGCATTGGTGAAACACCAATATCGATTCCAGCATCTTTGTAGCCTTGGAAAGACCATGGTCCGTTCATTACAGAAGCAACTTTACCTTCTTGGAAAAGACCGTCGATCGTAGGGCCAGCTTTTTCACCGATGATTCCTTTAGGGAATAAGCCATCTTTGTACCAGCTAGTGATATAATCTAATCCTTCAACAGCACCTTCGTTAGAAAGACCAAGGTCTTTTGCATCTAAAGTTCCGTTGTCGTCTTTAAATACATAGCTTCCATACCCAGAAAGTACACCGTTTGCAAAGTAGAAATCTGTCCAGTTAGCTAAGAAACCATACTGTGCTCCACCTTTGTCACCTTTAGAGAATGCAAGTACATCATCAAAAGATTCAGGTGCTTCTGGCATTAATTTTTTGTTGTAGATGAATACAGGTGTTTCAGTTGATTTTGGAAGTCCGTAAAGCTTTCCATCATATGTTAATGCGTTAATTGAAGATTCAGTGTAAAGCTTTGTAACATCATCAGAAACTTTAATTGGTGCGATAAGACCTTCGATCGCTAATGGCCCGATACGGTCATGCGGAGTTGTAATAACATCCGGTCCTTTTTTAGCTGGTCCATCAAGACGAAGCTTCTCTTGTTGATCTAGCATCGGAATTTCTTTTAAATCAACTTTGATGCCGTATTTGTCTTCGAACTTTTTGATCGCGTCTTTCGTTCCAGCACCTTTTTCTTGGTCTTCCCACATTACTAATTTTTCAGGCTTGTCTGCAGCCGATTCTTTCTTGCCGCCTGTAGAAGAACTATCTTCTTGCGGTCCGCAAGCAGCTAACGCACTTGCAGCTAGAGCAAAAGTTAAAGGCAATGCTAATAACTTTTTCATCAATTGTACCCCCTATTATTGTTAAAAGATCAAAGCATACAAACGTTTGCACAGATTAGCAAAAAAAATGTTTTCTGTTTCTTATCATGTTTTCTGCTGTTTATGAAAACGATTGCATTACCTGCTCAATTTCATTATACCTATGCTTTGAATTTTTACAATACTTTTTTAATTATTTTTGGTTTCGCTTTCATTTCCCTTGATTTTGTTAGTGAAAGCGGTTTATACTATCACCATTACAAGTTGAAGGCAATGTACGTTCCTTAGGGGTACAACCTAGTTTCTATAGGTTGTGCCCTATTTTTTTTGTTGCCGAAAACTGAGAGGAGATCAAAATATGTTAAAAGAAGCAATATACCACAGAGCAGGCAACAACTTTGCTTATGCATATGACGAGAAAACCCTTCACATCCGTCTTCGTACAAAGAAAGGGGATGTGGATTCTGTAACGTTAATTCACGGTGATCCTTATGACTGGACAAAGGATGGCTGGCAGACGTCTCGATCGCTCATGACACTTTCGGGTACAGACGAATATTTCGATTACTATTTCATTGCGATTCAACCTTCTTATCGCCGTTTACGCTATGGATTTGAACTAAAAAGCGGTGATGAAACGTTAGTGTTTACCGAAAAAGGCTTCTATAATGAAGCTCCATTCGATGACACGGCTTATTACTTCTGTTTTCCATTTCTAAATGGCATAGATGTATTTCGTGCTCCTTCTTGGGTGAAGGACACGGTTTGGTATCAAATTTTCCCTGAACGGTTTGCAAATGGAGATAAGAGTAACGATCCTGAAGGTTCACTTCCATGGGCAAGTGAAGAACCAAAGTTTAATAATTTCTTTGGCGGAGATTTTCAAGGTGTGATCGATCACATCGATCACCTCGTTAAACTTGGTGTGACAGGGATCTATTTCACACCTATCTTTAAAGCGAAATCTAATCACAAGTACGATACGATCGACTATTTAGAGATCGATCCACAATTCGGTGATAAAGAAACGTTTAAGCAACTAGTGAAAGTTTGTCATGAAAACGGCATTAAAGTTATGCTTGATGCCGTGTTTAATCATAGCGGGTACTATTTTGAACCGTTTCAGGATGTGTTAAGTAATCAAGAAAACTCTTCTTATAAGAATTGGTTCCATTTAAGAGAATTTCCGATCCAGACTGAACCACGCCCTAATTATGATGCTTTTGCTTTCGAAAAAGCTATGCCGAAACTGAACACTGAAAATCCTGAAGTTCGAGATTACTTGCTCAAGGTTGCACGCTATTGGGTGGAAGAGTTTGATATCGACGGTTGGAGATTAGATGTTGCCAATGAAGTGGATCATTCATTTTGGAGAGAATTCAGAACAGCTGTTAAGTCTGTCAAACCAGATGCCTATATCTTAGGTGAGATCTGGCATGATTCGATGAATTGGCTCCAAGGAGATCAGTTCGATGCTGTTATGAACTATCCATTCACAAACGCAGCTCTTGATTTTGTAGCAAAAGAAACCATTGATGCAAAAGTATTTGCTGAAAAGATCACTGCTGTTCTTCATATGTATCCTGAAAATGTTAACGAAGCTGCGTTCAATCTTTTAGGGTCACATGATACAAAACGTGTTCTAACGTTTTGTGATGAGAATAAGGATAAGATGAAGTTATTGTTCTTATTAATGCTAACCTTTAAAGGAACTCCGTGTATCTATTATGGCGATGAGATCGGCATGACGGGTGGTAACGATCCTGGTTGCAGAAAATGTATGGAATGGGATGAAACGAAACAAGATCTAGATCTGTTCAATCACATCCAATCCTTGCTTACACTTCGTCAAAATCATAAGGTCCTAGCAAATGATGGAGAAATAAAGTTTATTAATGCTACTGAGCAAACATTGGTATACGAACGTTCAACAGAAGAAGAAAGTATTTGGATTCTTTTGAATGCGAGTGAAAACAGTGCGGACCTTTCGATTGAGATTCCTGAAGGCTACTCTCTTATTTTAGGGTCATCCATCTCAGACTCTCTTCCTGCATATGGTTTCAGTATCTATAGAAGAAATTAATGTTTTCCCCTCACTGTAAAAAGTGGGGGGATTTTATTTCAGTAAGTACGCATACCTGTTACAATAGGTAAATGTTAAAACCATACAATATAAACACGATGGAGAGGGATTTACATGAAAGGCAACAAAGCTGCTAAGCTTTCCCTTTTTGCCATAACGTGGCCAATATTTATTGAAATAATGCTTCATATGTTAATGGGGAACGCTGATACTCTCATGCTCAGTCAATATTCTGATCACTCTGTAGCCGCTGTGGGTCTTACGAATCAACTACTTTCAATCGTAATTGTTATGTTTGGGTTTGTTGCTACAGGAGCAAGTGTTGTTATTGCTCAGGCAATAGGTGCTAAACATGAACGAACTGCTGCTGAAGTAGCTGTCGTTGCGATCTTAGCAAACTTGCTTTTTGGCTTGCTCTTAAGTGCGGCGTTATTGCTCTTTGGAGATGTGTTTTTAAAATGGATGAATACTCCATCTGAGTTAATGGCGGAAGCATCGAGTTATCTTATGATTGTAGGAGGATTTTCTTTTATACAATCGGTCATCATGACGATTGGGGCTGCGATTAGAAGCTACGGTTTTACGAAAGATGCTATGTACGTGACGATTGGAATGAACATCATAAATGTATTTGGAAACTACTTATTTATCTTTGGAGCTTTCGGTTTTCCAGTACTGGGTGTTGAAGGTGTTGCGATTTCAACCTCTGTTAGTCGGTTTTTAGGCTTAGTTGTCATTCTATATCTATTATTCAAGCGTTCTTCTATACCACTGCCTTTTGCGAGCTCGTTCAAACTATTCCATCTTCATATTAAGAGTGTATTAAAAATCGGGTTGCCATCAGCCGGAGAACACCTTTCATATAGTGGATCTCAGATGCTGATCACATTCTTTATTACGCTACTTGGTACAACTGCACTAACGACTAAAGTGTATACGTTTAATATCATGATGTTTATCTTCCTTTTCGCTGTAGCGATCGGTCAAGGTACACAAATATTAATCGGTCACTTGATAGGTGCAAAATCATATGACGCTGCTTATAAGATGTGTCTCAAAAGCCAGACATATGCCATGATCATAAGTTTTCTTATGGCAGGGGTAGCTTCTCTATTCGCAAAGCCACTGCTGTCTATTTTTACAGACAATCCTGAGATTATTAAAGAAGGTACTATCCTCTTATACTTAACTTTGCTGCTAGAACCTGGCCGATCTTTTAATCTTGTTATCATATCAAGCTTGAGGGCTGCAGGTGATGTGAAGTTTCCGGTCATAATGGGTGTTATCTCTATGTGGGGTGTAAGTGTTCCTCTTGCTTACTTATTAGGAATAACATTTGACTTAGGCTTAATAGGAATTTGGCTAGCTTTCACTGCAGATGAATGGCTTCGTGGACTATTTATGTTGGCGAGATGGCGCAAGAGAAAGTGGCAAAAACAATTCATTGTGCCACAAGAAGCAACTGCATAAATACAAAAACCGGAGAACAATATGTTTTCCGGTTTTGTGTGTTTAATCTATGATATTTACATTATAATCAGTTAACCAACTGTCGATCTGTGCAAGATGAGCCATTAATTGCGGGCCTGTCATAAGCTGACCGAACCAAGGTTCTTTAAACGTCTCTCCATTCGTTTGAATGATTTCCTGAACGCGTGCTCGGTTTAACACTTCAAACAAAGGTGAATTCTTTTTCGCGACGATGCTCGTTAACCAATCTTTTACACCGTTCGTATAGTCTGGATGGAACGTTTTCGGATAAGGACTCTTTTTTCGATATAGTACATCATTCGGCAGTACACCGGTAAGTGCTTTTCTAAGTATTCCCTTCTCTCTCCCATCCAACATTTTCATGTCCCATGGAATGTTCCATGCGTATTCTACAATTCTATGATCTGCAAAGGGTACCCTTACTTCTAGTGATGCTCCCATGCTCATACGGTCTTTGCGATCCAATAGAGTCGTCATGAACCAAATCATATTTAAATAGAAGATCTCTCTTCTTCTCGCTTCTATTTTAGATTCTCCCTCTAAAGTTGGTGTTTCGTTCACTGTCTCTTCATATCGTTGCTGCACATACGAAGCTAGATTCAGTTTGCTAGCCCACGAGTCTTGCAAGAGGTTCTGACGCGCTTCCGTTGAACGCATCCAGGGAAACATCGGACGATTCAAGAGCTCTTCTTTATGAAACCATGGATACCCTCCAAAGATTTCGTCTGCACATTCTCCAGATAAAGCAACGGTTGACTGTGGTTTGATCTGACGACAGAACCATAAAAGTGAAGAATCAACATCAGCCATACCTGGCAGATCCCTTACTGTGACAGCTTCACGCAAATGATTGATCAACAGTTCATTATCAATCACGCAGCTATGATGAACAGATCCTGTAGCCTCAACCATCTGATTGATCCAATACGCATCTGAATTGGGTTGATAATCACTCGCTTTAAAGTACTTCTCATTATCAACATAATCGATGCTGAACGTATGAAGTTCACCCTTGTTTTCTTCTTTAAAATATTTAGCTGCGATTGAGGTGATGGCACTTGAATCGAGGCCTCCAGAAAGAAATGTACACACGGGTACGTCCGCAACCAGCTGTCGTGTTACTGCATCCGTCACAAGAACCTTCACTTTTTCAATCGTGTCTTCTAATGAGTCTTGATGTGGTTTACTTTCCACGTTCCAATACCGCCAAATTTTCATACCGTTTTTAGAATACGTCGCAGCATGTGCTGGGCGAAGTTCTTTTATTCCTTTATAAACACCATTACCAGGTGTACGGGATGGTCCTAGTCCGAACACCTCTTGTAATCCTTCACGATCGACTTCAGCCTTCACTTCAGGATGAGCGAGTATGGATTTTATTTCGGATCCAAATAACAACATTCCGCCTTTTTCCGTAAAAAAGAACGGCTTAACTCCCAGTCGATCTCGAGCTACAAATAAACTTTGCTTCTCTTCATCCCAAATTCCAAATGCGAATATACCATTAAACCTATCAATACAGCTTTCTCCCCACTCTATATAGGAAGTAAGCAAAACTTCTGTATCGGAATGTCCCTCAAACGTATAACCTCTTTGTAAAAGTTCTTTTCGTAGGTCTTCTGTGTTGTAAAGCTCTCCATTGTAGCAAAGCGTATAATTCCACTGGTTCTTTGTTCTTGTCATCGGCTGGACGCCGCCTTCAATATCTACTACTGCTAACCTAGCATGACCAAACCCTGCATGTGTGGTACTCCATACATTGAGTGCATCTGGTCCTCTTTTTGACAAAGGTGTGGCCATCTTGATTAATATATTTTTTTCATGTGTGAGGTTACGATTCCAATCTGCCCAACCGGTTATTCCGCACATTGGTTTCATCCTTTCTATAGAAACTCCATTTCTAGTACGTATGCCCATTACTCAGCATATGCTTTTATCCTTGTACCGGTGTTTTTTAAAAATTTGTGTATGTTCTTATAAGTTGTATATAATGAATACATATTTCAGAAGATAAAGGTGATCATTAAATGCCACAGTCGAAGTTTTTTCGTATCGGTTACGGATTTCTCCTCATTTTTCTAATTATTTTGGTAGGAACAAAGATTGATTTTATTTTCAGGCCGATCGTCGTTCTTGTTCAAACGTTATTTTTTCCGTTTTTGCTTGGCGGTGTTCTTTATTATCTTTTCCGGCCAGTCGTTCAGTTTTTGCATAAACGAAAAGTTCCTAAGGTATTATCCATCCTTCTCATCTACCTGCTTGCGATCGGATTATTCGTATTGCTGTTCTATTCTATTGGTCCGATTCTACAAAGACAGGTTAGTAATCTAATTGAGAATACCCCTGCTTTAATCGATGCTATTCGATCTAAGCTGAATGATTTACAGCAGAATGAATGGGTAAGCCGTTTCCAAGAAAGTGAACAGTTTGATGTAAAAGAAATCTCTGATAAAGTAACCGCTTATCTGTCTACTAGTGTTCAGACAATTGGTACAAACATCGCAAACTTTATTGGAATCATTACAAACATTATTATGATTTTTGTTACCGTACCTTTTATACTGTATTACATGCTTAAAGAAGGTGAGAAAGCTCCACAGATGGTGCTTCAAACACTTCCTGAAAGACAGCGTAATAATGGAACAAAAATTCTAAAAGACATGGACATCGCACTTAGTTCTTATATCCAAGGGCAGATCTTGGTCAGTGTCTGTGTGGGTACAATGCTGTATATCGGTTATCTCGTAATCGGAATCGACTACTCGCTGATTCTAGCTATAATCGCCATGTTCACAAACGTGATTCCGTTCCTCGGACCGATTATCGGAGTCGTTCCCGCATTGATCGTAGCGATTGTAGATTCACCGGCGATGGTGATCAAAGTTCTAGTCGTTATGGTTATCGCTCAGCAGATCGAAGGAAATGTAATCTCTCCGCAAGTTATGGGTAAGAAGCTGGATATCCACCCGCTTACCATTATTTCGATCTTGCTTGTTGCAGGAAGCCTAGGTGGTCTGCTTGGATTGATTCTAGCCGTTCCAGTATATGCGGTGTTAAAAGTTATTGCCCTGCACACGTATCGCTTAATCAATCTTAGAAAATCAAAAGAGTTATAAGAATAATGAGGGAATGGAAAAAAGCATCGACTACTGAAGTCTGATGCTTTTTTCTTTGCTCGTATTTTCTGTATAGCGCTCGTCCAGCGTGCTTGTCAGCCACCGGACGAGCGCCAACTTGTTATTTCAAAAGAAAACACACCATTTCGTTCGAATGAAATGGTGTGCTCTGTATATTATTGAGCTTCTTGGGGCTGTTTATCGTAGATTGGAACCCAGCCTTCTTTTGATTTAAAGATGCGAACCGCTACTACTTTACGATCTTCTTGCAGCGTGAAATAGTGACGGAAATTTTCTGGAACAGAGATAAGGTCTCCTGGTTCAAGTTCAACATCGAAGAATCTTCCATTAGGTCCTTCGATCGCAAAGATTCCATGTCCAGAAACGATAAAGCGTACTTCATCATCCGTGTGATGATGTTCTGATAAGAAGTTTTTCAATAGCTCATCTAAGTTTGGTGTCGCATCAGAAAGTGAGATAACATCTTCTGTCACATATCCTCTGCGCTCAGAAATATCATCGATCTCACTGCGGAAGGTTTGAATCACTTCTGCTTTGTCCTTATCACTTAACGAGAAATTTTCACGAAGATGCGCTGGAAGTTTTTCAATGTCCCATTTCTCGTATATAACTTCTTGAGAGTTCAGATACGCTTCTACCTCACTCTGTTTTTCAATTCTTTCGTTGTTATCATGAAATCGTAGTTGTGCCATTTTTAACGCCTCCAAATGATTGATTTTTATTTAAAACGTTTAAAGTTTGTAACTTGATGTGGTAAGAGAAAAGAAACTCAAAAGCTTCTAAATGTTTCTTCGCTTCAAAAGCATTTCTTCCCCATACGGTAATACCATGATTGCGAATCAAGACAGCTTTTGTATCCTGTTTGATTACTGTACCCACTGCTTCAGACAGCTTCGAAAGATCAGCATAATTTTCAACGATCGGAACCGTGATACGGCCTTCTTCCTCCCATATCCCAAATGCTTTAATCAGTTCTTGGCCTTGGAATGTAATCTCTCCTGCATCACCATACAATTCAGAGATTAAGTTATTATCCACGGTGTGAACGTGTAAACAACAGCCTGCTTTCGTTAACCGATACACTTCACAATGAATACCTGTTTCTGCCGAAGCTTTCAAATGCGTTTCTTCTACCGGTTCACCGAACTGATCCACTAAAAGAAAGTCTTCTGAGGTACGTTTTGTTTTATCTTTTCCGCTTGCAGAAACGTAAAAAGCGAGAGGTGAATCGCTTACTTTAATGGATACGTTACCACTGGTTCCAGGAAACCAGTCTCTTGATGCCAGTTCATCCTTAACATCTGCAAGCTCATTCCAGCGCTGTTGTTTACTCAACTTTTTACACCTCTTTTCTCTAAGACATGAATGATGTCATGAAAGGTTTCAAATGGTGTGTATGGTATTTGGTTTTCTTCACATTTTTCAATCAGATAATCTCTTGCGAAAACAACATCAGCCATCTTAGAAGCTTGAAGATCAGTAATCGAATCCCCGATCACAATCTTTTCAGCTCGGGGAAACTTCTCTTCCAGCCGCCTTATAACAGACGGTTTACAACATCCACAATCATTGTCACATTGATCATCACATACATTCGGCCAAGTGATTTTTATCATGTCGTTTGTAAAATCACTTGCGTTACAAAAAACATAGTCTTTTTCTAGTTTGTTCTCTAGTACAGGATGAACAAAAAAATCAATACCACCGCTAACGATGTAAAGTGGAATCCTCTCACTTTGAGTAAATGAGATAAATTCCTGAAAACCGTCTCTAATCTTAGAACGTGTTACAACGAATTCAATGATCTCTTCCTTTTTGTCCGAAGAGATTCTCGAAAACAATTTACCGACTCCTTCTCGAATCGAGATGGTTTCATTCAAGATTTCATTCACGATCGGCTGCCAGCCCTCGGGTGAAAATTCTTCCATGATCGCAACGATATTATCTTTCTCAGTTACAGTTCCATCAAAATCACAAAAGATTACCGATTGGTGTAGAGTTGTCATTTTACTGGAACACCACCCCAAAGCTCTAATGCTTTTTGTAGTTCTAGATGTTTTTCTGCAAAACTCTCAAAGTCTTCCCCTTTAACGACGGCATCTATCGCTTGACGGAAGGCACGTGCTCCACCTGCTGCTCCATCTGGATGACCATGTATTCCTCCACCTGCGTTTATAACACTGTCCAATCCGAAGTCATTGTATAAAACCGGTGTTAAACCTGGGTGGATACCTGCTGATGGAACTGGGAACGACTTGTTTAATGAGATGCTATCTGTTGTTAAGGCACCCGCAATACTTAGGGTTTCGTTACGATCAAGGGCTACGCTTCCATATGGTGATGGGAACAACACCAGATCTGCCCCTGCATAACGAAGCAGTTTACCCAATAAAACGGAATAACCAATCCCGTAGAGAGATGATGATCCTATAGCTCCAGATAGTGCAGGATGCGCCATGATTGGAAGAGGTATCTCTTTATCTTCTGCCAATTCTTGTAATACATCTGGTCCATAGGATAGTACGTTAAACAATAATGCGTTAGCACCTAATTCTGCTGCGCGCCGCGCTTTATCTCGAAGTCCACTCGTTCTGCCTGTCAAGTTAACTGCGTAGAGCGTCTTTTCGCCAGTTCGCTCATGAACGGACTTTAAAACTTCTTTAGCGATTCTTACTCTTTCTTCAAAAGGCGTAAGTGGGTTCTCAAATAGAATTTCATCATCTTTCACAAGATCTACCCCGCCTAAAGCCTGCTCATATAATTGTTGTTTGAAGAATGATAGATCTTTTCCGAGCACCCCTTTAAAAATACTCATAACAAGTGGACGGTTATGTACGCCTAAGATATCTCGGATTCCAGTTATCCCAAACTTTGGACCAGGAAATTGCTGTTCTAGATTCTTATCAAACTCTAAATCTACGAGTTTGATCTCACCATCTAACGAAAGTTTACCGAAAACCGTCGTTAGTATAGCGGGAATGTCATTTGAAAAGTTTGCTGATGGATAGGAAATCTTAAGTAAGCCTCTAGTTCTTTTACTTCCTAAAAATTGATCTGTACGTGGATCTTCAGGAAGTTCAATGACTTCTTCCACGATACCTTTATGTTTTTTTAGCTGTTCTTGCTCAAGTTGAGGAAGATCAGTCCATGAACCTACAGTAAGTCCTAGCGCAATGCCTTCCGCTTTTTTGTATAGATTTTCTTTTTTATCATGTACCAAGTACGTTGCTGTAATTTTACTCATGTTCGTAGTTCTCCTTTCAAAAACGCAAAAAACCCCTTCACGAGGAAGGGGTGTCTACATATTGACAGTTCCGCTTCCTCTTATCTCTCAGTCAAACGTTCGACTGCAAGAATTAGCACCGTTTTCAGTTAAGAAAAATTAACTGAATGGTTGCCGGGTTTCATCGGGCTAGTCCCTCCACCTGCTCTTAATAAGAGTGCAAATTGTTAGAATATAATTTTAATTGTGATTATGACAGGGTATGAAGGATCTGTCAACCAAAATCTTCAATATCTTATTAGTAAGCTTTAAAGTTTTTGAAAGATGTTGATCTCCGTTCCAGATACTCGCTTTCCACGGGGCAGAAGGTGAGCCACATTCGTACGTTTCACTCTTAAGTGTCTCACCTGCCCGCCTGTCCCGTAGGAGTCTCGCATCTTACACTCCATTCAACTAATCAAAGAGGCATAAAGAATTAAATAAAACTTCTAAAACAATTTAGTAATTCGATCAGCAGCCTCTATCAGACGTTCTTCTGACGTTAGTAAGCCGGCACGTACATATCGATCGCCTTCACTTCCAAATCCGATGCCAGGTGCGACGACGACATGTGCTTTCTCAAGCAAATAGTCAGCGAACGTTTCTGATGTATACCCTTCAGGTACAGGTAGCCAGCAGAAGAAGGAACCTTTTGGCGATTCCACGTTCCATCCGTTTTCATTCAAACGTCCGATGAATGCATTTCGGCGTCTTTCATATGTATCTACCAGTTCATCCACACATTGCTGTGAGCCGTTCAATGCCTCAGCTGCTGCATGCTGAACCGCTCCAAACAAGCTTACATAAAAATGATCTTGAAGTAGATTAATGGATTCGATGACAGATTCATTTCCAACCGCGAAACCAACGCGCCATCCTGCCATGTTATACGTTTTAGAAAGGGTATAGATCTCTATGCCTACGTCTTTTGCTCCTTCGGTCTGTAGAAAGCTGATCGGCTTCTGTCCTTCAAATCCAATAGCTCCATAAGCAAAATCATGGCAAACGAGAATATCATGTTTGTTAGCGAGTTCTACTGTCTCTTTAAAAAATGATTCCGTTGCAACACCTGCTGTAGGATTGTTCGGATAGTTTAAGAACATAAGCTTTGCTTTGTTCAAGACCGTTTCATGTAAATCATCGTACTTCGGGAGGAATTCATTTTCTTTTCTTAAAGGCATTGTCTCCATCGAAGCACCAGCCATTGCTACACCTGACCAGTAATCCGGGTATCCTGGATCTGGAACGAGGGCAACATCTCCTGGGTTTAAGTAGCACTGTGATAACTCTACTAATCCCACTTTTCCCCCAAAGAGAATAGCTACTTCTTTATCAGGATCTAAGGTCACACCATACTCTCTTTGATAAAAATCGGCAGCAGCCTGCTTTAAGAATCCGTGTCCTCGAAACGGGGAGTATTTATGAAAGTCAGGTCTTTCTGCACCTTCCTTCAATGCTTCAACGATATGCTGTGGCGTTGGTCGATCGGGATTTCCTTGTCCTAGATTAATAACGTCATAGCCTTGCTCCACATAGTGAGATACTTTTTTTACAAGCTTGGCGAAAAATTGCTCTGGCAATTTCCCCATCACTTCTGCCTGTTCAAAACGTTTCACGACGATCACTTCCAGTCTAATTTGAATGTTCTTGAAATTCTAATCAGTTATGTTATACGCTTAAGGAAATTCTGTAAAGACTTTTTTACAATCTGGAGGATACAATCATGAAAATTGCCTGCATTCAAGTCGACATACATTATGGCGATCCTAAAAAAAACTATGAACACATTGAAAATAAAATTCGTGAAGCAGTTGTTCAGCATCAACCTGATACGATTGTTCTCCCAGAACTATGGGATACAGGATATGACCTAACACGCTTAGATGAGATTAGCGATGAGAATGGCGAGAGAGCAAAGCACTGGTTAAGCTCCTTATCAAAAGAACTTGATATCAATATTGTTGGCGGTTCTATCGCTTACCGTGATGAGGATGAAGTATTTAACACTTCTCTCACCTACAGCCGAAACGGTGAACCGATCTCTACGTACTCAAAAGCTCATCTAATCACATTGATGGAAGAAGAAAAGTATATCTCTCCCGGGAATATCAGTACACTGTTTACACTCGATGGCACCCTTTCCACACTTGCAATCTGTTATGACATTCGATTTCCTGAATGGATTCGTGCTCCTTTCTTAAACGGCGCTAAGGTTTTATTCGTTCCCGCAGAATGGCCCATTCAAAGACAATCTCATTGGCGAGCTCTGCTTATCGCACGTGCTATAGAGAATCAATGCTACGTGGTTGCATGCAATCGGGTCGGAAGCGATCCTAAAAATACCTTTGCCGGTCAATCGTTGATCATTGACCCTTGGGGAGATATTATCGCTGAAGGATCTGTACACGATGAGGAGACCATTACAGCAGAGATATCACCTGAATTAGTAGACGAAGTACGCGAAAAGGTTCCTGTGTTTAACGACCGTCGAACAGACCTGTATTAAACCTTTTTGAAAAATTGTGTTGACAGATCTTCACATCACGTTGTAGTATAACGATTATGAATTGCGTGAATATTATTACGCATTAAAAAAACGAATAATTTTGGTCTCTTATCAAGAGCAGGTGGAGGGATATGGCCCGATGAAACCCAGCAACCGACCGTAATACCATTGCAAGATGGGGCGCCCGCATTATATGGGGAGCCGCTGATTTAGTCAGCGTATGGCACGGTGCTAATTCCGGCGAAACAATTTTGTTTTGCTAAGATAAGAGGCGCGGGAAATCATCATTCCGAGCCTCTTTTCTTATACGAAAAGAGGCTCTTTTTATTTGTAAAAAAACTTTCCGGGGGGAACAAAAATGAGCGTACAAGTAAAACCTACATATGAACCGTTAAATAAACTGACAGTCCTTGATGTGGTAAAACCTTTAGCATTTTTCGATGAATCCGAACATAGCCAACTGCTTGTTAAAGAGATTGGAGATGGCAACTTAAACCTTGTTTTTCATATAGAAAGTGCACTCTCTAAAAAAGCGGTGATCGTCAAACAAGCACTTCCATATGCAAAAGTGGTTGGCGAAAGTTGGCCGTTAACACTAGACCGTGCACGTATTGAGAGCGAAGCCTTACTAAAAGAAGCCGAATCAGTTCCTCACTTAGTTCCTAAAGTTTTGTATTCAGATTCAACACTTGCCGTAACGGTTATGGAAGATTTATCTGATCATGTCATTCTTCGAAAAGGGCTAATTGAAGGACAGATCTACCCACAACTTGCTAATGACATTGGAACGTTTGCAGCTAAGACAGCTTTTTATTCTAGCGACTTTTATCTTCATCCGTTTGAAAAGAAAGAACAAGTGAAACGATTCTCAAACCCTGAACTGTGTAAGATCACTGAAGACTTAGTGTTCACAGATCCTTTTTTCAACATCGAAACGAACGACTTCCCTGCTGAACTTCAAAGTGAAGTTGATGTCATTTGGAACGACACAGAGCTTCTAAAAGAAGTAGCTCAACTCAGACTTTCATTCTTAACAAAAGCTGAAGTCCTCCTTCATGGTGATCTACATTCTGGAAGTATTTTTGTGAAAAGCGATTCTACTAAAGTGATCGATCCTGAGTTTGCGTTCTATGGCCCAGCAGGATTTGATATCGCTCATTTCATAGCGAACCTTGCTCTTAATCACCTTTCTCAAAATGCTCATGCGAAAGAGCCGTTTCATCGAGAGACTTTACAAACTTATCTTTTAGAAACCATCGAAAAAACTTGGGAAACATACAGTGAAACATTCACACAGCTTTGGAACGAGAAAGCGACAGATCCTTTTGCCAAGATTTTGGGTGTTCTTGAAAATTTCTTAGAAAAAACGTTTCAAGAAGCGATTGGATTTGCTGGTTGTGAAATCATTCGAAGAACGATCGGACTTGCACATGTAGCTGATCTAGACTCTATTCCCCAAAAAGAAGTGGAGCTCTTTTATAAAAAAACAGCCCTAGAGCTAGGTGCAAAACTGATTAAGAATCAGAGAAAACTTACAAACATCACAGAACTTACTGACTGGATTAGAGGTGCTTAAATTATGACTGTAGCTGAAAAGTGGGTTCCTTCTGTTCGATACAGAGGTAACCACCTTCTTATATTAGATCAACAACAACTTCCCCATCATACGGTTTACTTAAATGTAACCACGATTGAACACGTATGGGACGCCATTTCAAAGCTTAAAGTTAGAGGCGCTCCTGCGATCGGAATCGCTGCTGCATTCGGACTTGCACTTTGGAGTAATTCTGAAAAAGAGGTTGATCATTTTTCATTTCTATCAAAATTGAAAAAACAAAGAGATTATTTAGCCTCCTCTCGCCCTACTGCTGTTAATTTATTCTGGGCGTTAGATCGTGTTGTCGCATCTGCCAAACGATCCGCTTCTGTAGAAGAGGCGAAAAAAAACATTGAAGCTGAAGCACTTTTAATTCAAGAAGAAGACGAAAATACATGCAGAAAGATTGGTGAGTACGCGTTATCCCTTCTTCAAGACGGAGATGCTGTCATGACGATCTGTAATGCAGGTGCTATCGCGACAAGCAAATACGGAACAGCTTTAGCTCCTTTTCATCTTGCAAAAGAGCAGGGTTGGAATCTTTCTGTATACGCGAACGAAACGCGTCCTGTCTTACAAGGATCTCGTTTAACTGCATGGGAGCTTCAAGCAAACGATATTGCTGTGACGCTAATTACGGATAATATGGCAGCGCACACTTTAAAAACAAAGAATATCAAAGCCGTTATCGTTGGATGTGATCGCGTGGCAGCAAACGGGGATACAGCTAACAAAATCGGGACTTTTGGTCTTGCACTTCAAGCGAGAGCACTCGGAATTCCCTTTTATGTAGCATGTCCTCTATCTACGTTAGATCTCAAAACATCTAGCGGCGAGGATATTCCGATCGAAGAACGCCCTGAAGAAGAAGTCACGCACCTAAACGGAGTTCGCATTGCTCCAGAAGGAATTAAAGTCTTCAATCCAGCTTTCGATGTAACTCCCGCTGAATACATATCAGCAATCATTACAGAAAAAGGAATCGTGAGCGGTAATTATCAAGAAGCCCTATCTACACTTAAGGAGGATGAAAGCATTGAGACCTTATAAAGTCTTGGCAACCGCTTGCCTTACTACTGCCTTGTTCTTAACAGGATGCACAAATGAACAAGATGCTCTTTCCAATAAGACAGAATCCAAACCAGCTGCCGCAAATGAGTCGCAATCAAAACAAAAAAATACCGCTTCAACGTCAAGCAAAGTTCCAGAACAGCTTCAGAAGCCATTAAAAATCGCTTCAATCAACCAGTTCTCTATCGGGACGTTCTCCTCTCAATATATTAGTGGTGTAAAGAAGCAAGTGGAAGAGTTCGGTGGTGAGGTGCAGGTCTATAACGCTGATAACGACCTTTCAAAAATGGCAGCGTATGTAGAAACAGCCGTTAACCAACAAGTAGATGGAATCTTAATTGATCATGGTCGTGCTGATGCGATCGCACCAAGTGTAAAAAAAGCAGTTGCAGCAGGAATTCCTGTTGTCGCTTTTGATAGTGATATCAACATACCAGGTGTAACCGTTATCGACCAGGATGATTATAGCCTTTCGTGGAATGCTCTGCGAAGCATGGCGCAAGACTTAAATGGAAAAGGTGAGATCGTATACGTTTGGGTAGGTGGTTTCACACCAATGGAAAGAAGAAACGTTATGTATGAAGCCTTCAAGAAACGTTATCCTTCGATCAAAGAGATCGCGCGTTTTGGTACAGCAACACAGAATACAGCGCTTGATACACAATCACAAATGGAAGCCCTGTTGCAAAAGTATCCTAAAAAGGGTGACATTGACGCGGTGTTCGCTCCTTGGGACGAATTTGCTAAAGGTGTGACACGTGCGATTCAACAAGCAGGACGTGAGGAAATTAAAGTATATGGAATCGACCTTAGTGACGAAGATCTGCAACTGATGCAAGAAAGTGATAGTCCATGGGTGTCAACGGCAGCTACAGATCCTGCTGATGTTGGAAAATTACAAGTTCGCTTTCTCTACCAAAAAGTAGCCGGTGAAGAAACACCACAGATCTATAGTGTTCAACCTCACCTTGTTGAAAAAGAAGATCTACCTAAGTCCAAAGTATCTATGGATGAGATCGGTAAGTATGTGGAAGGCTGGGGCAAATCTGATGCCGGAACATCACCGTGGATGGAAAACTTAAGTAAGGATAATAAACAATGACGATACTCTCATTAACTTCTATACAAAAATCATTTGGTGAACAGATTGTATTAAAAGGAGTGGACTTTACCGTAAAAAGCGGTGAGGTCCATGCTCTTTTAGGAGCCAATGGTGCTGGTAAGAGTACACTCATGAAGATACTCTCAGGCGATTATGAACGCGATGGCGGTGTCATCACTTTGAATGAAAAAGAACTGACGATTAACACACCGGCTCATGCAAAAGCAGCTGGCATTGAGATGGTCGTTCAAGAAGTAGATACTGCCCTCGTCTCTTCATTAAGTATCGCAGAAAACGTAACGATGAATACTTTTATCAAAGGTCCTGCCTTTTTTTCTTGGAAAAAAAGATACAGAGTGGCTCAAGAACTATTGAACAGAGTTGGCTTAAAACTTGATCCAGCCATCCCCCTCTCTCGATGTTCTTTAGCAGAGAAACAGTTGGTACTCATCGCAAAAGCAATTTCTGAAGACATCTCATTTATTATTTTAGATGAACCTACAGCCGCACTTAGCACGAAAGAAGCTCAACATCTGTTTACTGTTCTTCGTGAACTTCAGAAGCAAGACGTGGGCATCATCTATATTTCACACCGCTTACCTGAAATTATGGAACTGTCGACAAGAGTAACGGTCTTAAAAGATGGATACGTGACTCTATCAAAAGAAACATCTCACTGTTCTTCTGAAGAGATCGTTCGTGCGATGCTAGGCAACGAATTGGTTGAACTATTGAATGATGAAGAAGATAGAATGCTAGGCGATACCCTTTTAGAAGCGAAGCAGTTCAGAATTCCTTCTACAGGTGAATCCGTATCCCTATCTGTTCGAGAAGGAGAAATTGTTGGCGTTGCCGGATTAGTGGGTGCAGGTAAGACAGAAACGGCAAGAGCATTGTTTGGTGCAGACCCATCTAAAGATTCTCTTTACATGAAAGGGAAAAAAATAAGGGTATCGAATCCTCAAAAAGCGATTTCGGCCGGTATCGGGTTCGTCCCAGAAGAACGACGTAAAGAAGGAATTCTTGTTGATTACAATGTGGTTGAAAACTTAACCTTGCCTGTCTTAAAACAGTTTACTAAGTTTGGTTTTATCCAAAGAAAACAAGAAAAAACAGAAGCGGAAAAATGGATTAAACAGCTTGGTATCAAGACACAAAAATCCTCACTCTTGCTGAACCATCTAAGCGGAGGAAATCAACAGAAAGCATCGATCGGCAAATGGCTTCTTACTGACGGAGATGTGTTTATTTTTGACGAACCGACTAAAGGGATTGATGTTGGGGCTAAGCAAGATGTGTTTCAATGCATCAAGAACTTAGCTGCTAATAAAAAGGGCGTCCTCTATTTTACGAGTGAGATACAAGAATTGCTCGCTTTTTGTGACCGAATCCTTGTCATGTACGATGGGAAAATTGCCGGAGAATTAAACAAACACGAAGCTACCACTGAAAAAATTATGCACTATGCAACTGGAGGTCATTATGGCACAGTACGTTCATAAAGAACACGTTGAGAACGATCTAAACACTTCTAAACTCTCACTTCAAGAAAAGATCTTTCCTTTTCTTTACCGATACGGTACCCTTCTTGTCATATTATTAACCGTTATTGGATTTAGTCTTGCAAACGACAAGTTCTTAAGCTATCAAAACTTTACGGATATCCTACGCTCCGTTTCTATCATTACGTTGCTTGCGATTGGTGTAACCATATCCTTGATCGTTGGGGGCTTTGACCTTTCTGTTGGATCCACTGCGAGCCTTGCAACGGTTACAAGTGCAGCAGCTCTCGTTCTATATCGCCAAGAAACGATCGTCGCCATTCTTATTCCGATAGCAATCGGTCTATTAGTAGGTCTATTAAACTCGTTCTTCGTTGTAAAAGTAAGGCTTCCAGATCTACTCGCCACATTAGCGGTAATGTATATCATCAATGGATTGCATCTTACGTTCACAAAAGGATTTTCGATCTACAACAATATGCCTTTATCAGAAGGTGGAACAGCTCCTGGGGTTTTCCTTCCTTCTTTCTTGTATATTGGTCAAGGTGAAATATGGTCTGTTCCGGTACCTGTCATCATCATGCTGATCGCGGTTATTGTTGTTCATATCATTCTACAGCAGACTCGCTTCGGCAGATTATTATACATTACAGGAGGAAATGAAGAAGCTGCTCGTCTATCTGGTGTCCCTGTTCAGCGCTACAAGATGTATGCTTATCTTTTATCTGCATTCTTTGCCACTCTTGCAGGTATTCTGTTAGCAGCACGAATTGGAACCGGCCAAGTTTCCGCTGGTGCTCCTCTATTGATGGATGGTGTTGCCGCTGCGTTTATTGGCTTTTCTGTATTTGGTGCTGGAAAACCGAATGTGATCGGCACTTTTGTAGGTGCTGTTTTGATCGGTATACTTCTAAATGGTTTAACGATGCTGAACGTGCCTTACTATGCACAAGATATCGTAAAAGGTTCGATTCTGATCGGTGCCCTGGCGTTTATGTATTATGAAAAGAAAAAATAATGCGCCATTAGGAGTCTCCACTTGTCCGCTCGTCCTGTAGGAGTCTCACATCTTCCACTTCAATCAACCAAGCAATGAAGGTAAAGACATACAAAACAATAAAAAGCAAAAATTCTAATAGAATCAATCAAAAAACAGCACACCCTTTAAGGAGTTGTGCTGTTTTTTGCCGATAAGAAATTTCTTAAGAACTCATTCGCCTCACAAGCAGGCATAGGCTTGCTGATTATATATCCTTGAGCAGTGTGACAGCCATACTCTTGTAGTAATTTCATCTGTTCATGTGTTTCAACACCTTCTGCCACTGTTGATAGAGAGAGTCCTTCACACATCATAATGATTGCTTTAATGATCGCTGCATCACTCGTGTTAAAGAAGTCATCGCTAAGATGTCTGATAAAGCTTTGATCGATTTTTAAATAATCGACCGGGAAATCTTTTAAATAACTCAGAGAACTGTAACCCGTACCAAAATCGTCGATCGATAAACGAACACCTAGCTCTCTTAATTCTTGCATGATGCTGATACTGTATTGTACATTTTGAATCATCGTACTCTCTGTTAACTCGAGATGTAGATATTCTGCGGATATTCCGGCCGTTTCTATCGCTTCTTTTACTTCATAGACAAATGATAACCTCTGAAACTGTCTACCAGATACATTAACAGAAACAGAAAGAGTAGGAGCTCCATTATCATGCCATCTCTTAAGTTGCTTACAAGATTCGAATAGAACAAACCGCCCGATTTCATCAATAAGCCCGATTTCTTCAGCTAAAGGAATGAATTGCATTGGAGAAATTAGTCCCAATTCAGGATGATTCCATCTTACAAGTGCTTCAAATCCAATAATTCTTTCCGTTTTCAAACAATATTGAGGCTGAAAGTAAGGTTCTAGCTCACCCTTTTGAACCGCCTTACGTAAAAAGCCTTCTAGCTTTAACCGTTCAAGTGTGAATGCGTTCATATCACCGGTAAAGAATTCACGCTTTCCTCTGCCCTTTTCTTTCGCTTTATGGAGAGCGGTGTCAGCATTCTTGATGAGAACATCGGCACTCGTACTATCATTTGGATAGATGCTGACCCCAATCGACGTACTAACGGTATACTCTTGGCCATCAAGATAGATCGGCAATTGAAGCGCTTCTTCTATCCGATCTGCTGTATCGATTACATCAGCTGGTTTTTCAATCGTTAAGATTAATGTAAATAAATCCCCAGCAAATCGGCATAGTAAGTCTTGACTATGAATCACCTGTCTAAGTTGATTGCTTACATGCCTTAACACAACGTCTCCGATATGGTGGCCTAAACTCTCATTAATAATTTTGAAATGATCAATATCCACAAACATTACAGCTAATAATTGGTTTGAATGATCACTTTCAGAGACGAGTTCTCTTAACCTCTTTTCGAATAAACTTCGATTTGGCAGACCTGTTAACGAGTCGTGGAATGCAAGTTGTTCGATCTCTTCTTCCGCTTTCTTCTGCCACGTGATGTTCTTTCCGATCCCATATACACCAACAACTTGATCGTTCACAACAATGGGAATGTTCGTGATGCTGTTTAAAATGTGGCCGCCATCTTTTTTCTTAATACTCGCCACAAAATTTTGCGGTTTATCATGTATGGCAAGCCTAAAGTGTTCAACGACCCGTTTATGATCTTCCTCACATACAAATTGCAGTGCATGGGTCGAGAGCAACTCTTCTTCTGAATACTCTAAGGACTGAACGAGTGCATGATTTACACTCGTTATATACCCTTTTAAATCCATAGAATAGATCATATCTGGATTATGATCGAACAACGACTTATAGCGTTGTTCAGATTCAATTAAGTTATCATTAAGCTCTTCCATCTCTTTCGTATTCATCTTGATTAAATGAGATAGCGCTAAATATTCATCCATCTCTTTCATTCTTACACCTCATCTGTCCAATGAACCCCATTAATATAGTGATACGTTTCTATCATTTATATCGGTGCACAGGAGGCATTGTTAACAAAACAATAGATGGTTATTTTATACAAATAAAAAAGTCGCTCCGTAAAGAGCGACTTTTAAAAGTATTAACCAAGAACGGAATAACCGTAGAATAACACTAATAATAAAGTGATCCAGAAAAACACCCAGTTCAGCAGGCGACTTTCACCACGTTTTCTTTGTACAAGGATGATCTCCATCAAACCGATGAGAACAACTCCTAAAGTTCCTTTGATGATAATCGGTCCTTGATTAACGATACCAGGGTCCGTTAGATAACCAGCAAGCATATGGCCTCCTGTTGCAAGGATCGCTAAGTACAAAACGCGAAGAATCATATGCAAAATTTTTGATTTTTTTCCGGCATTTTTTTTGTATAGCATATACGTTACAAAAAACAAAATTAACGCCAGGAACCAAGATGTTACGTGAGCATGAATCATAAATATATCCTCCTATGTATAATTCTCCATATAACTATACCATGAACTGTTATAAACTAGGCAATGAAATGAGTTCCCTCTGTAAAGTAAGCACTTTCATTGCTATAATAGCAATGTGAGAAATCTTGCAGAATTGAGGTGTTTCCTTTGAAACAGACAGAAACGAAAAATACAGAAACTGTAATTTCAAAAACGGAACAATATGGTGCACAAAACTATCATCCACTTCCTATCGTTATCTCGGTAGCCGAAGGTGTATGGGTAACAGATCCAGAAGGTAACCGCTACATGGACATGCTAAGTGCATACTCTGCGGTAAACCAAGGGCACCGCCACCCTAAAATCATTCAAGCACTAAAAGACCAAGCAGACAAAGTAACACTAACATCACGTGCATTCCATAACGACCAACTTGGAGACTTTTATGAAAAAGTATCAAGTCTAACGAAGAAAGATATGGTATTACCGATGAACACAGGTGCTGAAGCGGTTGAGACGGCTATTAAAGCTGTTCGCCGTTGGGCATATGATGTAAAAGGTGTTGCGGATAATCAAGCTGAGATCATCGTTTGTGAAGGAAACTTCCATGGACGTACGATGACAGCCGTATCGATGTCATCTGATCCTGATTACCAACGTGGATTCGGTCCGATGCTCCCGGGAATCAAAGTAATTCCTTATGGTGACTTAGACGCGTTAAAAGCAGCCATTACACCTAATACAGCTGCATTCATTCTAGAGCCGATCCAAGGTGAAGCAGGAATCGTTATTCCACGCGAAGGTTTCTTGAAGGAAGCTCTTGATGTTTGTAAGTCCGAAAATGTACTTTTTGTAGCGGATGAAATCCAATCTGGACTTGGACGTTCTGGCAAAATGTTTGCTTGTGACTGGGAAGAAATCGAGCCAGACATGTACATCTTAGGAAAAGCACTTGGCGGTGGTGTAATGCCGATCTCATGTGTAGCAGCTAATCGCGAAATTCTCGGCGTGTTCAATCCTGGATCTCACGGATCAACATTCGGTGGAAACCCGCTTTCTTGTGCGGTATCTGTAGCTTCTGTAGACGTGCTTGTAGAAGAAAACTTAGTTGAGCGTTCACTCAAACTTGGTGAATATTTCTTAGGCGAGCTAAAGAAGATCGATAATCCAGTAATAAAAGAAGTTCGTGGTAAAGGTCTCTTTATAGGTGTTGAATTGAACGAACCCGCTCGTCCATATTGTGAGCGCTTAAAAGAACAAGGCCTGTTATGTAAAGAAACACACGAAAACGTTATTCGTTTCGCGCCACCTTTAATCATTTCTGATGAAGATCTAGATTGGGCGATCGAACGCATTAAAAAAGTACTTTCTGTTTAAATCATCGACTGAGGCTGACTCTTTTTGGAGTCAGCTTTTTTTGGGGGCTATCATTGAGCTCAGTTTCATATACGCACTAGGGGATTTATCCTCAGTTTGATAGATGAATCCACAACTTTTATGGATCAATCCAAAAATTTTAGCATTTTATCCAGAAGTTTTAGCTCCCAATCCAAAAGTTTTCACTGTTTATCCACGAGTCTACAAAAATTGACATCTACACTGAAACTTATACCCCACACTTAACTCAAAAAAGAAGCAGCCAGAGTGAGCTGCTTCTTCCAATTATAGTGCTTTCACCATACCGCCATCGATCAGCAGTGACTGCCCCGTTATATAAGTGTTTGCATCAGAGCAAAGGAACACGACCATCTTAGCAAACTCTGCAGGTTCACCGTAACGACCAAGCGGAATTCCACTTTCCATGGAAGTTCTGACCTCTTCTGCAGAAACTCCTTTTTTCTCAGCCACCATTTGATCTAATTCACCTACTCGATCAGTTCCAATTCGTCCCGGCCCGATCGTATTGATCAAAATGCCGTCTTTCCCTAACTCTTGTGAAAGACTCTTAGATAATCCGTTAATGGCTGTTCGGAAAGTGTTAGATAAGATGAGTCCGTCGATCGGCTGTTTAAAGGACGAAGAAGCGATATTCACGATGCGTCCTCCACCGTTTTTAATCATGTTAGGCGTAACGGCTCGAACGGAACGCACAAGACTCAGTAACGTTAACTCAAAAGCACCTTGCCAATGCTCATCTTCAAAATCATTGAACGTACCAGCTGGAGGACCTCCTGCATTGTTTACGAGCACGTCCACACTCCCAAACTTCTCAACTACTGTTGCTACAAGCTCATCGATTTCATTGCGCTGTGTGATGTCACATTTTTTATAAGTAACCACTGCGCCTGTTTCCCGCTTTATCTCTTCCGCTGTCAAAGAAAGCTGCTCTTCATCACGGCTGGTTAGCATCACGTTCGCACCTTCTCGTGCAAATTCAAGTGCGCAAGCTTTTCCAAGTCCTTTACTTGAAGCAAGGACAAGTACATTTTTTCCTTTTAGCCCTAAATCCATATCACATTCACCTGGTTTCTTAGAAAGATTTTATAATACGAAACTTACGTATTTCGTTTCAAGATAAGCTTCCATACCTTCTACTCCACCTTCACGGCCAAGACCGCTCTCTTTCATACCTCCGAACGGTGCTTGTGCAGCAGAAGGAACACCATCGTTCCAGCCTATGATTCCGTAATCTAAACCTTCAACCACTTGAGTTCCTTTGGACATACTCTCTGTATAAACATATGCCGCTAAACCAAACGGACTCGTGTTTGCAAGGCGGATCCCTTCTTCAACACTGCTGATCTTGTGAATTGGAATGACTGGACCGAACGTTTCTTCATTCATGATCAGCATATCTTGTGAAACATTTTTCAGGACCGTCGGCTCGTAATAATACCCACCGTTATCTGCTCTTCCTTTTCCTCCTGTTACACACTCTGCACCATTTGAAACCGCATTTTCCACGTGTTCGGAGATCTTTTCATACCCGTCTTTGTTAATGATTGGACCGATATCTGTACCTTCTTCCATACCGTTTCCTACTTTTAATTTCTTAGCTTCAGCAGCCACTCGTTCTACAAACTCTTCATAAACACTTTCTTGTACGTATACTCGGTTAATACAGATGCACGTTTGACCTGCGTTACGAAACTTAGAAGCTACGATTCCAGCGACTGCTTTATTTAAGTCGGCATCCTCAAGAACAACAGCTGGAGCATGTCCGCCTAGTTCCATAGAAACGTTCTTTACAGTTGCGGCACTTTGCTCGATCAATTTCTTACCGATCTCTGTAGAGCCAGTAAAGGTAACTTTTCTAACTTTCTCAGAATCCATAATGGCTTTGCCGATTACAGAAGAAGATCCTGTTACAAGATTGATGACACCTTTTGGAAAGCCTGCTTGATCGGCTAATTCGACTAACTTAATCGCTGTTAGTGGCGTTTCTTTTGGTGGCTTCACAATAAAGGTACAGCCAGCTGCAAGCGCTGGACCAAGCTTTCTTGTGATCATTGCTGCCGGGAAGTTCCACGGTGTGATGGCTGCAACGACCCCAACAGGCTGGCGTAATACTTGCATTCTCTTATTTTCGGCACTAGAAGGAATCGTACGGCCGTAGATGCGCTTACCTTCTTCGGCATACCACTTAATAAAAGAAGCAGCATACATCACTTCACCTACAGATTCTTTTAATGGTTTTCCCATCTCAAGCGTCATTAGTTCTGCTAATTCTTCTTTTTGTTCGATCATTAAGTCATGCAGTTTCATCAGATAGTCAGCGCGCTCATAAGCCGTTAACTTTGACCAGCTCGGAAACGCTTCGTGCGCTGCATCAATCGCAGCATCTGTTTCTTCTTTTCCACAAGATGCTACAGTCCCTACCACTTCACCGTTAGCAGGATTATACACCTCTATTTTTTCAAGAGAATCTCCTGTCCATGAACCGTTAATATAAAGCAGTTTTTCCAAATGAATTCCTCCTCTATGTAACTAGTTAATTCGACTTCATTCTACTATTTCATTACGAAGTGTCCCGATTCCTTCAATTGTAATTTCGATTGAGTCTCCAGGCTTTAAAAAAACAGGAGGCTTCATCCCTTTACCTACTCCAGCAGGTGTACCTGTCGCGATGATATCTCCAGCTTCTAACGTCATACCTTTTGAAAGCTCATTAATCATCGTGGGTATGTCGAAGATAAGATCAGATGTGTTTCCTTTCTGTCTCACTTCTCCGTTCACTTTTGTGACAATTGATAGGCGACTTGGATTTGGTACCTCAGAGTGATGGACGATCCATGGCCCCATCGGGCAAGTTCCGTTGAGACTTTTTCCGAGTAAAAATTGCTTGTGCTTCTGTTGCAGGTCACGAGCGGTAATATCGTTGATGATCGTAAAACCAAAAATGTGATCCATCGCTTCTTCCTTCTTTATACTCGTACCCGTTTTGCCAATAATTATAGCTAACTCACCTTCATAATCTAGTTGATTGGTTATGGTAGAATGACTAGGAATCCCTTCATCATGACCGATTACAGACGTAGGAGCTTTTGAGAACACCATGATATCTTCCGGAATGTCTGCTTCGCTTCCCATTTCTATCGCATGGTCTCTGTAATTCTTCCCGATGCAGAATACATTTTTACTTGGCCGGGGAATTGGTGCTTTTAATTGAATCTCATTGAGTTCGTATGTATGGTTGGGTACTAGATCAGAGTGAATTAAGCTCTCTACCTTTTCTAAAAATTCGTCACCAAGAGAAATCGCCTCTAGTAGGGTTGAAGGAAATTCCATCTCGCTTTTTTCCGCGAGCTCTGATACATTTATAATCTTTTCTTCTCGTACGATGCCTATGAAGCACTTGTCATTTTTAACAGCTGTAACCCATTTCACAATAACCTGAATCCTCCTTTAAGTAACGCTTACATCTTAATGATTACTACTATATCGGTTCTGACTTTGTACCGTAAAGAAATTTGCTGTGTAAATAGACAATACTCGTTTTTGATTCTTTTTAAAATATGGTAAAATAGTTTGTCATCTAAAACGCCCTTTCTTAGGGTAACAATAATGAGGTAATCAAAATTATGAAAACTGTACTAAGTACGTTAAATGCTAAATATATACACACATGTCTTGCGTTACGCTATTTAAAAGCTTACAGCGAACCTGACTTTCCTGTAACGATTCGAGAGTTCACGATCAAAGATCCTTCTTTAAATATCGTAACCGACCTTTATAGCCAAGAACCTGATGTTCTTGGATTCAGCTGCTATATTTGGAACATTGAAGAGACGATTAAAGTAATCCAGATGTTTAAAAAGATCAAACCGGAAACGAAGATCGTCTTAGGTGGTCCTGAAGTATCTTATGATGTAGCGCATTGGCTCGAACACATTCCAGAAGTAGACTTTATAGTTGTGAACGAAGGTGAGGAAACGTTTAAACATCTACTCACTCAGATTCAGAATGATGGTGGCTTCGATTCTGTTGCCGGGCTGGCATATCGAAAAGATGGCAATCCTAAAATTAACGGGCCACGAGAGAAACTGGACTTAAAAACAGTACCATCTCCATTCCGCTTCGAAGAAGATATCCAGTCTTTATCAAAACGGATCACGTATTTTGAGACAAGCCGCGGCTGCCCCTATTCATGTGCGTTCTGCTTATCTTCTATTGAAGTTGGGGTTCGATATTTTGATCCAAAACTCGTTAAAGACGATTTGATCTTCTTAATGGATAACGGGGCTAAGATAATTAAGTTTGTAGACAGAACGTTTAACATTCGCAGAGATTATGCACTCGATATGTTCTCATTCCTTATTGAAAACAGAAGACCAGGGGTTGTATTTCAGTTTGAGATCACAGCAGATATCATGAGACCCGAAGTCATTGATTATTTAAATGAACATGCACCAAAAGGTTTGTTCCGTTTTGAGATTGGTGTGCAGTCGACTAATGACGCTGTGAACGAATTGGTACAACGCCGACAGAATTTTGAAAAGCTCACACGTACCGTAACAACTGTTAGAGATGGCGGGAAGATCGTTCAGCATCTAGACTTAATCGCAGGCTTACCTGAGGAAGATTACAATTCGTTTAGAAAGACGTTCAATGACGTTTTCGCTTTTGGCATTGAAGAAGTTCAGTTAGGTTTCTTGAAGATGTTAAGAGGTACAGGGCTACGATTAACAGCTGAAAAACATGACTATGTGTATATGGATCATTCTCCATATGAAATTTTAGGAAACAACGTTCTAACGTTTGATGAAATTATCCGTATCAAACAAGTTGAAGACGTATTAGAAAAATATTGGAACGATCATCGCATGGATCATACCGTTAAATATTTGATACATCATGTATTCCAATCGCCTTTTGACTTCTTCCAAGAATTCGGGACTTATTGGGAAACACGTGGATGGTCAAGAATCGGTCATCAGTTAGAAGATTTGTATACGCGCTTGATCGCATTCTTAACAGAAGCTGCACCACACTCACTTCCAGTTGCAGAAAGCTTGATGAAACTTGATTATTTAGAAAGACAACAGTTCAAACCGCGTAAGCCATGGTGGGAGAACACACAAAACAAAGAAGAAACATCAAAAGTACTCTCACTGCTCGCACAATATCCTGAAATGATTGATGGGTTTCCGGCTCTTTCTGAAAAAGATATGCACAAGCACGCGTTTGTCACGGATACAGCGATCGATCCACTATCCGATCAATTAGAGCCACAAAGTGAGAAAGATTTCTTACTCATCGCGTTGTTTGATCCTAAGCAACAATCAACAAAAGTGTTCACAACATCTAAAAAGTCATTGCTAACAAAAAATTCTTAAATTCGTTAAAGCGGGGATTTCCGTTCCAGGGTACATGCTTTCCGCGGGGCGGGCGGTGAGCCCCCTGCCGCTCCAACCCCTAAAAGTTAGCACGAAAAAGAGTAAAGACACTAACTAAAAAAAGCTAAGTAAAAAAACAAGGGTTTCGCAAGTAATATACATGCGAAACCCTTTTTCTTCTTAAAAAAACGTCAAATTAGTGTAATCCCACTGGCATTTTTATAGGTAAAAGGTAAAGAACTACTTCTTTAAAACCGGTTGCCCTGAAACAAATACAGACGAAGGATTCAGCACGACTACCTGACCTTTTTTGAGTCCTTTTGTAATCTGCACGTTCCCCTTTTGCTCTAGACCCGTGGAAACGTTATGTTTATACAATTTGTTTTTAACAATCGTGAGCACATACGTTTCCCCATCGTCTTTTAAGATGGCTTTCTTAGGGACGCTAGTCGCTTTTTCTGCCATTTTTTCTGTTAGGATGATCGTAGCGGATTGTCCTTCAACCCAAGCCGCTTCATCTTCGACAAGAACAGTTAACGTAAAGGTATTCTGTTCAGTTGGCAAAATCGTTTGTACGGTTCCTTTCAATGATTTCTTACCTGTGGATTTGATTTGAACTTGGTCCCCAGTTTTCACGAGTGAAGCCATTTTTTGGTCGATATTACTAACTAGTTCAAAGTTTCCTTGTCCTACAATAGTCATAAGCGAATCTTCATCGCCAACTCCATTTAATTCTGATACGACACCGTCAGCTGGACTTTTTACACTAAGGTCATCGAGTTTTCTTTCTAGTTCCGATATTTCATCTGATAAGACAGAACTTTCGTTTTCAGCCAAATCACTTTGCAACTCAGCTTCAGCTAATTTTTCTTGAAGAAGCACTTTAGCATCTTTGCTGTCTTTTTCTTCATCAGAATCTGAAAGTTCACTTTTCCATTCACTTATTTGTCCGGAATAATGACTACTTCGAACATCAGCTGATTCTTTGTCTCGCTTCAAATCGCGAAGTTCTTTTTCGATCTCTTCGTTTTCATATGTAATTAACGTTTGACCAGAAGTAACCGTATCACCCTTCGAAACCATTACTTCCTTTATTGATCCAAGTGATGCATTTTCATAAATTTCAAAGGTGTTTTTTGATTGAGCGACACCCGTTGTTTTGTGTTTCCTAATAAAATCTTTCTGTAAAGATAGACCGGTTTTAACTCTTGGCGCTTCAACAGCGGCAGATTCTTGTTTATCAAAAATCACGATGTTCATTACAAGCAGGAGGACAACCATAATAGCTGCAGCAACCCATTTCAGTTTATTCATAATCGTGTCTCCTCCTTAAACCAGCTGTCCACTAGCTAATGCAGCGTATAGTGAAGATAATAAAATGAACATCACAACAAATCCAATCGTAACAACGAGGCAGTATTTCTTTTCCTTAAACGATAGTTGTCGAAGTGCATAATACAAAACAATTGAACCCCAAATCGTAAATATATTGATGCTGTTTAATAGTTCTTGCCAAAAGCCATGCTTAAAGAACAACACACCCGCAAAACCGAATCCTAACGGCTGAACAACTTCTTCAGCACCTGTTACAAACTGAACCGGAAGTTCAAAAAGTAATCCGAGAATAAATAGGAGATATACCGTTGTCATTACATAAAAGAGTGCTTTATATCCAATATCACGGAAGAAAACATATAAAAAAAGTGCTCCTGAATTTACCACTAAGAACGGGACAATCATTCCCCAAGCACCGCCTACTAAAGCGATGAGATATCGTAACAACTCAAGTTCCGTTCCACTTAGTTTTGCTGCCTCTACAAAAGAAATCGTTTTGAATGAGGGAAACGCTGCAAAAAATGAAAGTGCATGCAACAATCCACTTGTGATTAAAATAGCAAAAAAGCGAATCCAAAAACCCTCTTTATCTTTCCACTCATTATAAAACGCAAAGTATGTATTCGGCTTTGTTAAAGCAGGAATAAATTGTGCTCTTCCTGTCATGGTGCCGCCCCCTTCTCTCTTTATCTCTGTCTATGTTATCACAATTTTTTACTCATAATGACAATTTCTGACTCATTTTTGAAAAATAGTACCTTATCCGCATAAATACGTTGAGGTAGCGAAAACTAAACCAAATTATTGCGAATCGGGATGATGTTCATCATGACTTTCTTTAAAAAGCCAAGAAAATTGCTAGAACAAAAAAACACCAGTAATGAAGATAAAATCCAAGAGTCTAGTCCATCCTCTCAAACAGATTCTGTTAATACCTCTCACTCTCTGCAGGATGCGAATAGTAAACAAAATCAATCGATCGATGATCTGCTAAAAGACATTGAAAAAAGCTTTTCTTCTTCAGAAGATTTGATGACTCATTGGATTGAAATGCCTGCTGATAAAAGCAGAGTGGCATTGATTTTCTTAAACTCTATTATTGATAAACAGAAACTTCAGGATTTGATCTTGAATCCTCTATTTGAACTGGACAAAGATATTGATCTTCATACTTTCGAAAAAGTCATCAATATTGACTTTAAACAGCAAACAGATTTTTCAAAGATTCAAGAGTTAATCTTACAATCTTATACATTGATCTTTACGAAAGACACAACCTGTTATTATTCAGTATTCACTCCTGTTAAAACAGAACGCGATATTAAAGAACCGGATAACGAGGCCGTTATTCGTGGATCTCATGAAGGATTTATTGAGAGCATGTCAACGAATATAGCGCTCATTCGAAAGCGACTCAAAAGTCCTAAGCTAGTTGTAAAGTATTTACAAGTTGGTAAAGAGACTCACACAAATGTTGCGATGCTTTACATGTCAGATATTGCTAACCCAGATGTACTTCATGAAGTTGAAAGGAGAATAAAAGCTATTGAAGCAGATTCTGTTATGACTCCAGGTAATATCGAGGAGAGTATTGAAGATAAAACATTTAGTCTATTTCCGCAAACGTTGAGTACAGAACGACCTGACCGTGTAGCTGCTAACCTGATGGAAGGAAGAGTAGCACTATTATACGACAGCTCACCTACCGTAAACCTAGCACCCGTCAACTTTTTTGTGTTCTATCAAACACCAGATGATTACAACAAACGTTGGATGTTAGGTAGCTTTTATAGAATGATCAGGTTGTTTAGCTTCTACATTGCGATTGGTCTGCCAGCTTTTTATATTGCAATCGTTTCTTTTCATTTCGAGGTTATCCCATCCGCTCTCATACTCTTGATGAAAAGTTCACTTGAAAATATTCCATACCCTCCACTTTTTGAGGCATTAGTGATGGAACTTACGATCGAGTTAATCCGTGAAGCCGCTATTCGTTTACCTACTAGAATCGGTTCCACGATCGCTATCGTTGGTGGTTTGGTAATCGGAGATGCGGTTGTAAAAGCAGGACTCATTTCAAACCTAATGATCATCGTTGTTGCGACGACAGCGATTGCTGCTTATACAGTACCTTCTAATGAGATGAGTTTGGCAGTTCGTTTATTGCGTTTTCCATTCATGGTAGCTGCTGCGACATTCGGTTTCTTAGGAATCGTATTCGGATTGATTCTCATGTTCTTTCATCTCTGCCGTTTATATTCATTTGGCACACCCTATTTTGCACCGCTTGCACCGTTTAAAATTGGAGATTTAAAAGATACGATCATTCGATTACCTTTTTTCAAGATGAACTCTCGACCGAGTGATATCACGCCAATTAAAAAAGATGAAGATAATCATACAAGAAAGTGGGATAAGTCATGAATAACAGCCACACGATTACTCATAGACAGCTGTTCTTTATTATCGTTCAATCCCAAATTGGAGTTGGTGTCCTGTCTCTTCCTTATACGTTATTTGCAAAAGCCAAAACAGACGGTTGGATGTCACTATTATTAGCAGGACTCTTTATTCAGATCTCCATACTTGCGATTTGGAAGCTTTGTGAGATGTATCCTAAGCAGACGATCTTTGATTTTATGCCTAAGATTGTTGGAACAAAATTAGGAGTCATTCTAAATACGTTATTCGTTCTTCACTTGTTCTCTGTTTGTGTAGTACTTCTCATCCTGTATAACAGCATTGTATCTAAATGGATTTTCTTTCAGACTCCACGTTTAGTCGTAATATCCATATTAGCTTTTACGTGCGTCTATTGTATTACATGTACGGCTCGAGAGATCGCCAGGTTTTTGATGTTAGTATCACCTTTACTTCTTGTGCTGTTTATCTTTGTTGCCTATGCCTATACGGATGTTCATCTTCTTTATGCTTTTCCAGTTGGAGCAACGGGCATCAAAACCATCCTTTCAGGGTCTACAGATGCATTAATCTCTTTACTAGGTTTTGATACAGCACTTGTATTTTTAGCTTATACGCAAGGAAAATCAAACAGTAAATTGAAAGTCATATCGTATGCTTCACTATGTGTCACCCTTTTTTATTGCTTTGTGACATTCACAACATATATTTTTTTTAATCCTGTTGAAATTGTAATTGTCCCAGAGCCAGTGCTTTATATGTTAAAAGCTTTTTCATTCAAAATCCTGGAGAGAACAGACCTTATCTTCTTATCCATATGGATCGTGTTTGTTACAACATCTCTTATTAGTTATCTGTTCTTTACGGCAAAAGGCGTACAGTCGCTATTTAAACTAAAACATCATAAAACAGCTGCACCTTATGTAGGAGTTATTTGTGCATTGATCGCTTCAATTCCAGCAAGTAAAATAGATGTTCAACTGTGGTCAAAACTGATCGGGATGTCAGCATTGTGCTGTTCTGCACTCTTTCCCATCTTCTTGTTGCTGATTGCCGTAATCCGAAAGAAGAAAGAAAAAGGAGCGGTTTCCACATGAGGAAAGCTACATTACTTTCTCTTTTTTCTAGCCTTTTCTTATTAAGTGGATGTTGGGATCAAACACAGCTAAATGAAACAAAACTAGTCAGAGCGGCAGGATTCGATTATATAAAGAACGGAAAAATAAAAAACACAGCATCTGTTCCTCAATCTATCAATACTGAAGCAGGAGGAGTAGGACAAGTGAATAATCAGGTTTTCTACGCTGTAGGCAACACGGCTCGACAAAGTAGAATTAAACTTGACCGAAAAATATCTGAGCAAGTGGATGCTTCCAAAAATTTAATTGTCATTTTAGGAGAAAATGCTGCTGAACACGACATCTATCATATTTTAGATGTTTTCTATCGTGACCCTAAATCCGCTCTTAACGCACGAATCGCCGTAGCAAAAGGGAAAGCATCTGATGTGATCAGTTCCAAATTTGAGGAAACAGAAACAACGGTTGGTATAGGTCAATATCTAAATGAATCTGTGAGGTCAGCAGAGAAGGCTTCTATTGTTCCAACAGAAAATATTCAAACGATTTGTCCTGTCATGTTTGATCCCGGTCAAGATTTTGGTCTGCCTTATCTCGTTCCAGAAAAGAATGATGTATCTGTTAATGGGATTGCCATTTTTCATGGTTATAAGATGGTCGGCAAGATTTATGGGGCTCAAGGGGTCATGTATACATTGCTAACAGGAAAACAAAAGCATCTATCCATGTCATTAACGAAAAAAATCACAGACAAACACAAAGACAGAATTTTAAATTATGTTTCAATAAAAGTGAAAAAGAACAAACGAACGTTCAACGTGAATGTTTCTCCAGATGATAAAATATCTGCTCACATTAAACTAGATATGAAAGTTGTAATTACTGAATACCCAAGGGATAACCTTACTACGAAAAAGAAAATCCAAAACATTGAAAAAGCATTATCGAAGAGACTGACAAAGGATGCAAATACCATCCTCCATGATTTGCAAGACATGAACAGCGACGCTTTTGGTGTAGGTAGAAAATTAATCGCGTTTCATAATCCAACGTGGAAAAAGTTAGATTGGAACAAAGAGTATCCGAATATTGATTATACCGCTTCAGTGAATGTGAAAGTTATTGGTCATGGTATTATCGAATAAAAAAAGATGCAAGGCGTAATTGCCTTGCATCTTTTTTTACAACTGATCTAATCTGACACGAGTTCCTCTGCCTGAGTGCTCCGCTGGTTCTACGATCAATCGTTTCGTTAATCTTGCTTTTAATTCTGGTACGTGGGATATTACGCCGATTGAAAAGTTTTCCATTCTGACTTTTTCAAGTGCGGTTACAACTGTATCTAACAACTCTTGATCCAGTGTGCCGAATCCTTCGTCTAGGAAAAAAAACTGAAGAGGAAATCTCCCTCTTAGCTGGATTTGAGCAGAAAGCGAGAGAGCGAGTGCAAGTGATGTTAAGAATGTCTCTCCACCAGATAAAGAGGTGACGGGACGTTTGATTCCACCGTTTGCATCATCCCGTATAACAAATCCACCTGCTGAATCGACTTCGATCGCATAACGTCCACGAGTAAGTTTAGCGAGCCTCCCTGACGCATCACGTGTTACAAGATGAAGCTGTTCTTCTGCCATAAATTCAACAAAAGCATTACCACGGAATACAGCCTGAAGTTTACCTAGTTTCTCTAGTACGTTTGAAACTTTATTTCGTTCCTTCTCCAGTTCGTTGTAACGTGTGTGATTTTTCTCGATCATCATATACCTTTGTCGCGCTTCTCCAACAGCCTCATGCGTATGATTCATATCTTGCTTGAGACTTCTCAGCTGGTTTTTGGCAGATTCAACATGTTGATCTGAAAGAATCTCCTTAGGAAGCTTTTCTTTTATCGCTTCTAAAGCCATAGCATTTGATTTACACCGATCATGGTAATCCACTAACTGCTTTTCCCATTCCAACTGCACGTTCTCATCTTTTAAACAGCTTTCAAAGTCTTCGTATGATTGGAAATCAGACTTACTCAACCGTTTGTTCCATTCTTGTTTTGCTTTTTCTAACCTTGCTTCAGCATCGTTCATTCGTTGAACAGCAGCATGATATACTTTATCACTTTCGACATACTGCTTTTTAGCATCTTCATACTCCCGTTCTGAGCGAACGAATGCTGTCTTCATCTTCTGCAACTCATCTTGAACTTCTTCAAGAACTCGTTGAACCTTTTCATCGCCTACTCTGTCGTACAGCTTTTCTTTTAAACTTTGAATTTCTTTTTGAAGCATTTCTAGCTGGTTAGAAGAGACCGATATTTTCATTTTCAAATCAGATTTTTGCTCTTTGGCCGAATCCATTTTTTTCGTTTGTGTTTCTAGAAATTCTTCTGCAATCGTTAAACTTTTTACGATTTCAGCTTGGCGACTTTCTTTTTGTTGAAAAAGTTCTAGCTTCTCACTTATTTCCTCTTGCGAAAAAGGGATTTCCCCTTGCTTCCATTCCAAATGAATTTGATCCATTTTTTTTGTTATCAAACCAAGCTGTTGTTTTAACTTATTCGTTGTCTCTTCCTTATTTTCAACAGAAATTGATATTCGTTCAAATTGTTTTTGATCTTCCTCTAATTTTGACAATAAATTTTGCATTTGCTCTTCAATAAGGAGCTTATCTTGTTGTATACCTTTTACTCTCGTTATATGGTCGTTAAGTTGGTCCAGAGAGAACGAGCTGATTGTTTCTTTCTCCACTGTAATCGTACTTTGATCTGATGCTGCGATTTCAGCTTCAGCGAGATTTAGTTTTTCCCAAAGCCTTTGGGAATCCTTTTCAAGTCCTTCACTAAGATGTTTGAGCACATGATAGTGTTCTTTCAAACGTTCATGATCTTCTTCTAGTTCTTGAATACGCCCGCTTTCATGTTCAATCGTTTCATGCGTTGTGTTCGGTGAAGGATGGGTAGTTGAACCACAAACCGAGCACGGTTCGTTCTCTTTTAATTCTGCAGAAAGCTGTGCTGCCAATTGGTTGATCCTTATTTTTTCTTGTTCGTTTTTCCATTCAATCCGTTTATCCAATAGAGCCTTTGAGATCTTTTCATTTGAGCGCAGCGCATCAGAAACTTCTTCATACATTTGTTGAATATGGTGCTGCAGTTTTTTTCCTGCATCAAAAGTGTCAGATACTCTTGAACTGATCTGTTTTCTTATTATTTCTTCAGCATTCATCTCAGTCTCTGATTTAGAGATTTCTTTTTGAATCTCTTTCTCTTCTTCTTGAACATCTTCTAAGCGTTGATTCAGTAAGATCGCTTTTTGAAACAGATTGCGATCTTTTTGAGTGATTTCAATTTGAGATAATTCTTTCTTTAGGGCAGATTGTTTATCTTTCCCGCGTTTAAGTATTTGCGCTGCTTCAAACTCTGCTTTTTCGCATTCTTCGTACGATGTGATTAACTGTTTATGTCTTTCCATTTCGGTTTGCAAAATCTGATTTTTTTTATCCAGATCTTTTTCCCATAGAACCGCTTCTTTTAAGCCACTTCTTTTTTCAATAAGAACAGGTTCTTCTTGATTGATCGCTTTCTTGGCTATTTCATATTTCTCCTCAAGCTCGTCAAGAATGGTTTTAAGCTGTACAGTTTGTTTCTTTAATTGCTCTTGCTCTTCGCGGATTTTTTTCTCTTCTGTGAGTGACTGCTTCCATTCGTTCGCGTAAGGATAAATCTTATCTGCAAAAATAGCTTTTCTTAAATCCCCTTGAAGACGTTCCATAGAAGTTTCTTGTTTTTGCAGTTCGTTTCTTTCTTCGATTAGCCTTTCATTTTGAACTTGAGCATCCCAGAACACCTCAAGGATTTTGAGATTCTCTTCTTCTTCTTTGTATTGTTTTGATAGAAGCTCTAACTTTTTTTCATTTTCTTTTAAGTGAACAGATGCCTGTTCCAATGTTTCTAAAGAAGCTTCACCTAATCCTGTTTGCTCTGCTGTAATTTCGTTCAGACGGTTTTTTTGTTCATCTGACCGCTTCTTTAGCTTTTGATTTAATTGATCTCCGTACTTTTCTAGTTGAAACAGACGTTGCAGCATCTGCCTTCGATCAGCACCTTTAAGAGATAAAAATTCAGCAAACTTACCCTGAGGCAGTACGACTGCCCGCGTAAAATCATCAATTGTTAGTCCGATCAGCTCTTGAACATGACGAGTGACATCCCGTTCTTTGTCGGCATGAACGATAGATTCATGATCTACCACTTCAATTAATCGACAAGTACTTGTCCGGATGGAATGTTCGCCACTTCGTTTAAAGATTCGTTCCACGCTGTATTCTTTTTGCTGAGTACCTTCACCTATTTGAAAAGTAAACGAAACAGACAGTTTATCTTCTGCCTGATTCATGATTCCATGTGTTCCACCAGCCGCTCGTTCTACCTTTCCGTATAAAGCGAGTGTCACAGCGTCTAGAATCGTGGATTTCCCGCTTCCAGTCGGTCCAAATATACCGAAGACACCACCAGAGCAAAGCTCATGAAAAGGAACGGATTGCGCTTCTCGAAAACTTTGCAAACCTGAAACGGTTAATGCTATAGGTCTCATTCTCGTTCCTCTCCTTCTGTTCCCTCTTCTCCAACAAGATCAAGAAATAACGAGATCAACTCTTCGTCTGGAACCGCTCCCCCAGTCTGTCGCTTATAAAACGTTGTAAACAGTTCATCAACAGGTAGTTTTTGTGCAGATACAGTGACTTGGTCTCCAGACTTTTCTTGAAATACAGGTTTGATATGAACAATTCCATCATGTGCTTTTCTGAGCTGCTGAATTTGTTCCATAGACAGTGCATCTTGTACATGTATGGATAGATCAATCCAGCAATTCTGATGCAAACCATCTTGAATTCCATGAATGACCTCCTGGACTCCATCTTTTGCTTCCCATGCTACTAGTGGCTTTCCGGAACGTAAATACACCTCTTCAACTTCTGCAGTTCCGTTTGGTTCAACGTCAATGATGAACACAGATTTTGCTTGTCCACTTTCTGAAAAACTATAGGATAGAGGAGAACCTGAATATCTTGCATCTGTTTTGGCTCGTTTAATTTTTTGCGGACGATGCAGATGACCTAATGCAACGTATTGAGCTGCACTCGGAAGACTTTCTGCAGCTACCGTATACGCACCACCAATGTGAACAGGTCGTTCAGAATCGGTTTCCTTGCTTCCTGCAACATAAAGATGACTCATCGCAACATGCACGTTTCCTGGCGTAAAGTGAGAGGTGATCTGCTTAAAATACGAGTTCACCCAATCATCATATTGAGTTCTAACATCTAATTCTTCAGCAGATTCACTCAAGAGTACTTTTAGTCTTGATTCAGAAGGATACGGCAGAGCAGCGATTTCTAAGATCTCTCCCGTTCTCTTAATCGGAACACGCTGAAGTTCAAGCGTTGGCAGTCCTACAAGCGTGATGCCTAGCTCTCTTAAAAGGGGAAAAGAGGCTGCTAGCCTTTCAGGATGATCATGATTCCCAGCAATCGCGATGAACGGACATTCTCCGTTTCTATTAATTCGTGACAGTGCATCATAAAACATTTGCTCTGCCGCAGCTGGAGGGTTTACCGTATCAAATACATCTCCTGCCATCAGAACAGCATCTATTTTTTCCCGTCGTACGATTTCAACAAGTTCGTCCAAAAATTCTTGTTGTTCATGAAGTCTGCTGCGTCCTTCTAATGAACGCCCAAGATGCCAGTCGGCTGTATGAAGTAGTCGCATCGTATCCCTCCTTATCTCACATGAAGAATGTGTCCCCCATCAAAAAAGTAAAGATAACTTTCTTTAACAGGCTTCTTTAATATTCTTTCAATAGCTTTAGCGTACAAATTCAGCTGAAGTTCGTATCGTTTGTACAGGATATCCTTTGCTCCTGTATAACCGTTTGTAAAGCGGTGCGTGATTTTGTCTGTTTTATAATCTATCAATATAAATCCGTCTTCCTCTTCGATCAGACAGTCAATAACACCTTGTACAAGAACATGTTCATCTTCGCCTGACCAATCTCTTTGAATCTCTGATATCGGGAGTGCCATACTAAACGGCATTTCTCTTTTCAAGTTCTCGGTCTTCATTCTCTTGCCGAGTGGCCCTTCCATGAACTTCTGAACTTGAGGAAGCTCTATATATTGAGCTTGTTCTCTTGTAAGTAACTCTTTCGTTTCCATTTCTGCAAGCTGATCCTGTAGAGATTCAATTGTACTTGGTTTTCTAAAATCAACATGCTGCATGACCATATGCATGGCTGTACCCACTTCAGCTGCATTCAACTGCTCTTCTTGCATAAATTTCGGCCGCTCATGTATAACTTGTTGGGCAGCTTTAACTAATTCGGTAGAACTGTACTCATCTGCTTGATATTGTTTTTTGATCTCTGTAACTGACTGTTTGGAACGGGTATATGTGGATTGTTTATGTGTATAACACCATTCTAGACGACGTTTCACTTCATCAAAGTCATCTGAAGCAACATTCACTCTTTCAAAGTTCTCTAACTGTTTCAGCAATTCTTCTTGCTTATCTTTCTCTTCCACTTCTAACTCTTCATATTGACTCGCTGGAAGAACCTCAATCTTCCAGTCTGTTTCATCTATATAGACTTCACCTCTTCCTCTTTCACCTGTTCCGAGTAGCGATAAAAGAGGCGCTGCATTCTTATGCCGGATGACAGCTCTTCCGATCCAATCAAGATAACTCTTTACTCCAGCTCTTTCAAAGTCTGGTAGAATCCAGTTTTCTTCATAAAGAGAATCCCTCCACGCATCCACAGATTTTTCAATGTCATTAACTGTGCCGACTAAATACAGTTTTTCTTTAGCACGTGTAAGCGCGACATATAGTACTCGCATCTCTTCTGCGATTAATTCCATTTTCTTTCTTCCGGCGATCGCAAGCTTCGGCAGTGTCGGATAGGCAACGCGGTATTCTGGATTTATATATTGAGTCCCCAGTCCAAGCTCTTTATGAAGCAACACTTTTTCGTTTAAATCTCTTGTATTGAACTGTTTGTTAATACCTCCAACGAATACGATAGGAAATTCTAGACCTTTACTTTTATGAATCGTCATAACACGAACAACATCTTCTTGTTCACCTAAAGCTCTTGCAGCTCCTAAATCTTTTCCACGCTCCTGCATTCTTTCAATAAATCGAAGAAAACGGAAAAGCCCTCGAAAAGATGTACTTTCATACATTTTCGCACGATCATATAGTGCTCTTAAGTTTGCTTGCCGCTGTTTTCCACCAGTTAATCCGCCTACATAATCAAAATATCCAGTTTCTCGGTAGATGTCCCAGATCAGATCAGAAAGAGAACCTTGACGTGCTTGATGACGCCACTTTTCCAGCTGCTCTAAAAACATAGAGACCTTCTCTTGAATCCGAGCGTTTTCTCCTTCTGTACGATACAGTTCTACGGCTCCCAAATAATGATCTTGTTTTTGTTTCAATCTGATCACTGCAAGTTCTTCACCTGTCATCCCGACTAGCGGCGAACGTAGAACAGCCGCAAGCGGTATGTCTTGCAGTGGATTATCGATCACTTTTAACAGTGACATCATGACATGAATCTCCGTCGCATCAAAATAACCAGTTGAGAGTTCAGCATACGCTGGTATCCCTTGCTGTTTAAACTCTTCTAATATGACCGGTGCCCATACGGAGGTTGCCCGGAACAACATGACGATGTCTTTGTATTTTGCAGGACGCAATTTTTTCGTATGCTTATCAAGAACGAGATGAGGAGAATTCCCCGTTGTTCCAACGATTTGTTTTATTTTTTCAGCTATAACTCTTGCCTCTAACTGGACGGTTTCAAGCTCAGATTTTTCTACTTCTCCATTCTCAAGACCTTCTTCATCTGTTACAGGCTGACTTTTATTAATAAGAAGAAGTTCTGGTTCATTTCCCTCTTGCTCAGGATAATAAGTGGCACCAAGCTTTAGTTCAGCATCATCGCTGTACTCAATTTCACCTACTGTTTCGTTCATGATCTGTCTGAACAAATAGTTTGTAGCTTGCAAGATTCCGTTTCGACTTCTAAAGTTTTTGGCAAGGTCAATTCGTAACCCCTTGCCGCCTTCTTTCGTAAACTGTTTGTACTTAGATAGAAAAAGAAGTGGTTCTGCAAGTCTGAATCGGTAGATGGATTGCTTTACATCACCTACCATGAACATGTTTCCTGCTTCCCCATCCTTAGAAACTAAGCGAACAATGGATTCTTGAACAAAATTCGTATCTTGATATTCGTCAACTAGCACCTCTACAAATCTTTCACGGTACTCTAACGCCGCATCTGATGGAACGGGCACATCCATCGTTGACCCTTCACCTTTCAAAACTCCAAGGCAATAATGTTCAAGATCTCCAAAATCAACAAGAGATTTTTCTTGTTTGGCTGCTAGATAGCGTTCCCCAAATTTTTTCACTAAGGAAGAAAGTTCCTTAACAACAGGAGCCATCTCTTCGATATGAACGATATACGAATCAGGATGTCTTTCAAAATACTCTTCTTTTAATGCACCTGTCCGTTTTTTAATGTTGTCTCTCATGGCTTTTACTTTATTTTTCAATTCTTCATCTACATCTTTGCCACGAATTGCTTTTAACTTCGGCGGCTCATAGGCTTGAAATTCCTCATAAAGCTCACTCCAGCTATTCTTCGCACGAAGTAATCGTTCGATAAAGACGAGATCTTCATGAAGTGTTTCTGCGTATGCAAGAGGTCCTCCTGGATGCTCACTCAGCTCGATTGCTCGTAAAGCCAACGAACGAACGCCTTCTATCTGTATTGATATATCGAACAAAAGCTCTTTCGTCCAAGGAAGATCGTCAATGGTTGCAGCTTGGACCTGATACGTTTCTGCCATCTGATCTAGCCAGCCGTTCGGATCAGGATGACTTCGAGAAAAATCATAGAGAGATAAGATGAGTTTTTGAAGTTCCATATCATTTCGGTCAGAACTATAAGCATCGACCACTTGGTAAAAAATATGGTCTTCTCCCTTGCTGTACTCTTCTTCAAATAAATCTTCTATCACTTCTTGGCGAATAAGTTCTGCTTCAGTTTCTTCTGCCACACGAAATCCTGGATCGAGGTCCGTTTCAAAATAATGTTTACGAAGCACCTCTATACAAAAAGAATGAAGAGTAGAGATCGATGCTTTGTTTAACAAGTTAAGCTGTCTTCTTAAGTGAAGAGATGAAGGATTTAAAGACAGCTCTTTTTCAATCGCTTCTCCTATCCTTTTTCTCATTTCAGCAGCTGCAGCATTTGTGAATGTAACGATAAGCAAACGGTCTACATCCGCAATCTTTTCACGAATCATCGTGATGATCCGCTCGACAAGGACAGCTGTTTTACCTGATCCAGCTGCTGCAGCAACGAGAACATTTTCTCCTCTGGCCTGAATAGCTTGCCACTGCTCGTCTGTCCATGTTGCACCTTCTGGTTTTGGGATTAAAGTCTTCAATTGACCTTTCCTCCTTCCTCATGCATTTTCTCTAGAATAACATCATCTTTCTCAGAACGAAGTTGACGGTATTGGTTCTCTTCAAGGGTTTGATCAAACTGACAAACAGGTTTATACGAACAGAACGTACATGGTGTTTTTTTCTTCATCTCATATGGAGAGATATCGATCACTCCGTTTGTAATTCCTTCTCCACTCCTTACAGCCATCTTTCGAACATGATTACGCATCGTGTTAAACTGCTCACTTGAGGCGATTGAGGAATGTGACTTATGAAATCCTTTTTGAGTTAGAGCGACAGGAATGATAGAAGAACGCTTTTCCATGGTACTATCCATAAGTTGAACGGCTTCTTCTTCTGCAAGAACTAAACCTTTCATCTTAAATTTCTTTAACACTTCTTTTTCGATTTCTTCCACACTAAGCAGTTTCTTTTGATTTAAAAGCGGGTTGTGAACATGAAAGTACAGAACCCCTGCCGGAACGGACTCTTCACCTAACCAGCTTTGTGAATGTGTGACCGCAACATCTAGATAGGTCAGCATCTGCAGAGCAATGCCGTGATATAACTCTGCCAAGTTGAGTCCAGTTGAGCTGGATTTATAGTCAATCACGCGCATGAGAAGTCCTTTTGAACTTTTGGCTGTATCCACACGATCGATACGTCCGATGACTTCCATCGTCGTGCCGTTCGGTAATGTATAGGTTAATGGTGGCAATGTTGCACCAGAAGCAAATGCTAATTCAAGACCTGCAGGTGAGAACCCGCTTGCCTTTGCGTGCTGACTTAATATGTGTGAAGCCTTTCCAACTACTTCTTTTAACTTCTTCTTAATATAAAGATGTCTGTTGGAACTTAACAGAATTTCATGCTGAAGCTGTGGTGCCAAAAGTTCAACAATATCTCCTGCTAAACGATAACAATCTCCCTTAGAAAGATCACTCCAGGCCACGCTTCTTTGTTGTAATGAATCATTCATCTGTTTTAACGCAGCATGAAAAAGTTGTCCGATATCAGGAGCTTCTAGCTTGTACGTTTGTCGTTCTTTTAGCTTAAGCCCGTAGGACATGAACTGAGAGAATGGACATGACTGAAAAAGCTCCATCCTCGAGATGCTCGTTAAGATCTTATCGCCATAAAGTTCTTTGGATACAGATGAGCTGAGTGGTGCTTCTCGATTGTAATAAAAAAGAGAAGAAAGAGCTCGCTTTGCATAGAGATCATACTCGTTGTCTTCAATCATCCAATTGTATACATCCCACCAGATAGAGGAGATCGGATATCCCTTTTTCCATTCGCGGAGCTGAGCACTTAAAAAAGAGATACTTTTTATCGGATGCTGTACAAAATCCTTATCATTTTGTGAAGCGGGTTCGTTTTGATAAAGCTCTTCCTTCAAATCAGGGAAAAGGTCATGCAATCTCTGTATGACCATGGAAGGCTGCAACGTTTTTCCTTCCTCATCTGCTAGTGCATACGAAACAAACAAATGGTCACTTCCATTCGTTAGTGCGAGATAGATCATAAACTGTTCATCTAGCAGCTTTCTGCGAGCAGTCGGTGCTAGCACTACACCGTTTCTTTCAAGAGCTTCCCTTTCATCTTCTGAAAGTAATCCATCGTCTTTTGGTTTTAACGGAATAATTCCATCGTTTACACCGAGAACAAAATTTACCTTTACGTCCGTGAAACGAGACCTTTCCATCGTTCCTACTAACACTTGATCGAGAGAAGGAGGAACAAGAGCGAACTTAAGACTTTCAAGCCCTGTTTCAAGCATTTGCATCCACGTTTCTTTTGAAAGTTCTTCCTCACCAGTCAACTCTACCATTTCATCTAAAAGCCCTAACACCGCATTCCAAACTTGTCCATGTTCAGATGCTGCTCGTAGTTTCCCTGCGGATTCGGCATGAATTCTTAAGCGTTCAAGTTTCATCGGCACATTGAGGTCTTCAAGAAACTGATAAAGACTTTTACAATATTGAATGATGCTTTTACTGTTTGATAGGTTTTTAGAAAGACGACTCAATGGGGATACAATGATATCTCGCATATCGTTTATCAATTGTTCCTTTTCATCATCACGGGTTGTCTTTCCAAAATCTTCTGATTCGAACCCTCTAAACCTTTTATATTTCCAAGGTTTAGGATCTGTCCACCTGTTTCCTTGAATACCGAGTGCTAACACATAATTTTCGAGTTCATCCATACAACGTCTCATCTCAGAAGTTGTTTTTCTTATCTCGTCAAGCGGATAGAGCATATCTGTTTTAACCGCTCGAAAAACAGATTCATAGCGCCAATTCTTTAAGACAATATCTAATGATGAACGTATGAGCTCGATCAAAGGATGGTGAAGCATAGATTTTTTTTGATCCAGAAAAACAGGTATCTCATAATCTGTAAACACCGTTTCGATCAGTGTTTGATAACTACCCGAATTACGTACGGTGACAGCGATATCGCGATATCGATATCCTTTGTCACGAACGAGTTCTGTGATTTTCCTTGCTGCTCCCTCAACTTCAGAACGAATATTAACTGCAGCCGCTACTCCAACACCTTCATGATTGTGAGAAGGTATAGCAGGTCTTTGATCATACTGTTCTTCGATGTGAGCGATAGCACTTGAATGAAACTTTGGCTTCTCATGAAGATAGATCGGCTCCTCAACGAACACACCGAGTTCTTTCGCCAGTGTTGTTAGTGACTTTATCGTTTTTTTAGTCATATTAAACAAATCTAATTCATGAGGTTCTGAGCCTGAATTAAAGAATTCATCTGTCGTAAGTGCAATGGTTACTTTTTTGGCATGTGCCATTAATCCAGCCGCAACTTCTAGTTCTTGAGGAGTAAAAGAATGAAATCCATCTATGTAAATTTCACTTTCCTTGATGCTCTCTGATAAAGGAATCTTTGCTTGGAGCAGACGTAAGTAATCTTCTGAATCAATATACTTTCCAATTAGTGCTTCGTCTAAGGCACTTGAAAGGACACTCAGATCTGATAGTTTGTCCTTAAGCACTTTTTTGTTATTTTCTTTTTGTCCAAGAGAAAGCAGTGTTTCGGCATTCCACGAAAGGTCGTCTGCAGAAACACAATACCGTTTAAGTTCTGTAGTCATTAACTCGAGCAGCTCGTAAAAACCGCTTTGTTCTGAAGCTTTTCGGAAGATTTTAAGGTCCTCTTTTTTATGCTCAACAATTTTTCGCAGCATCATTCTTATTCCGGTAGAACTGATGTGCATTCTTGTCAGACCACCAGTCTCACCAAGAATACGCCAAGCAAGCCTTGAGAAACTAAACACTTGTGCACGCATCATTCCGGAAAGACCAGGTGTTGAAGCTAGCTTATACTCCGATTGAAAAGTCATCTGATCGGGTACAAGATAGATGATCGGATTGCCTGAAGGACATTCTGTAAGTTCTTTTTGAATCTCCTTAAATACAGAGTGGGACTTTCCGCTGCCGGATCGTCCCAAAATAAATTGCAAACTCATTTTTTGTTCATCCCCTGTTCCGCACTTGAATTCTAACTCTATTATCTCATAATCTATTAGGACATCAAAGGCTCCTCCCCTGAAAAACAAGCACTTCTCCCTGGTAGTTATAGGATAGATATTGAAAACGGAGCATTCTCGAATAAAAGTTACACCTTACCTACATGATAGATACCATATAGAAAAGAAAAAGGAAAACCGCTACATCGTTAGCTGATTTTCCTGTTCTCTGACGATATCCAGTTCACATGCATTTCTTCCTGCTGCTTTTGCTTCATATAATAATACATCAGCTCTTTGGATAATCTGTGAAGGCTTTTCACCTTCTACATAACTCGCAATCCCGTAGCTAAGTGTGACAGGTAACGCTCCATCACTTGACATATAAGGATAGGTCTCTAAATGTTTATTGATTTTTTCGATCGTATTTTTTACTTCTGTACGGCATGTCGTATGGAGAATCCAGGCAAACTCTTCTCCTCCATATCGATAACTTTCTCCTTCTTTTAGAGAGATAAAACGTTTAAACGTAGCTCCAACAAGCTTAAGCACTTCATCACCTATCAGATGACCGTGAAGATCGTTGAACTTTTTAAATCGATCAATATCACATAACACAAGTGTAAAAGGCTTACCTTGTTTTGTTTTTTCTAAGACGTCTTCTTGAAATTTCCGGTGATTCAATAAACCCGTCAAATAGTCTTGTTCAGATTGAAGCTGATACATATTCTTCTCAAAATAATATTGTCGTTCTTTAGAAGCGATCACTCCTCCATAAAAAGCGATCAACCATAAGAAGATGCTTTTCATGAAAAATTCAAAAGAAGAAAGAGTGTTCATGTACCCACTATCTCTTATGAAAAAGTAAGTAAGGATGATAAAACTCGCTGTTCCTACTATAAGGGCGCCTCTTAACCTCCAATATAGAGCGGCATGAATAACGATTAAATATCCTACAGAAACAAACGGGCTGTCAGCTCCGCCAGTTAGCTGCATCAACCACGCATAAGCGAGGCAATCAAAAATAATTCCACCTCTAGTAAAAACGCGGTAATACAGTGACGTTTCAGGCATTCGATGTAAAACAATTTGCGTGGAGGTCATATATACGATCCCTATTAGGAAGAGGATCGGAAATGTATCTGTTTCGAATTTAAGCACGCTCGAAATAGGTGGATAATAAAAAACAGGTAAACAAAGTACTAAAAAGAACCACCGTAATAAAGAAGATATCGTTTCAGAACGGTGCTCAGTAATCGTAAATGAATCTTTCATGCGAGTCATCTTCCTTTGCATAATACGATCTGTGAAACACAGAAAGGCCCTTGTTTCATATTGTTCAAATGAATGATTTATTCTCACTTCTTGATCTTTTATTGGTATACATTCGCTCATCTACAAGTTGAAGGTAATAATCTATGTTCTCACATGCATCTGCAAGTAATTCTATTGTGCCATATGCTAATGAAATGGATTCATTCCATACGATGAGCTGACTCTCTAACTTTTCAATTAGGATGTATGCTTCATCTTCTGTTATCCCTGGCAAAAGAAAAACAAATTCATCTCCTCCAAATCTAAATCCAGAGAACAATTTTAACCGTTTAGAAAGTTCTGCAATCTGCTGAAGGATTTCATCACCCGCGTGGTGTCCTAGCTCGTCATTAATCAATTTAAAGTTATTGATATCAAACATGACAAGTGTAAGAGGAAGTTTTAAGCTGTGCGCTTTTTTGAGTTCTTTTTCTAAGCAATCATAAAAGTATCTGCGATTATACAGATTCGTTAGTGGATCCCGAATGCTAATCTCCTTAAGATCTTTGAATTGTTGAGAGGAGAAACCACTTAAGAAGCCGGTTACAGCTCGGTGAGATATTCGGTTCCAACGATCTAACATAAACAACTGTATCACTAACGGTTCATTTTTTGTTGCTTTTTTTACTTCAAGTAAAACAGATTCACTGATACTCGTTGTAAAACATGCTAATGCTTGATGAGGAATTCGTTGATGTCTTAAAAAATGAATGCCTGATCGAAACGCTTTTTGTTCTCCTTGCTTTAAAAAAGACTCAAATCGTTCTTCTTCTAGAAACACAGCATGCACGATTGCCCGTAAAAATTTCTCTAATATCTTTTCGTATTGCTCAACAAACCCGTTTAGAAACGTATGAAAGTCTTCATTTTTTCGTAGATGCTCTTTGTGTGTATGTATCATAGCAGGAATAGACTTCATAAATTCTGGCAACAAGTTTTTTTTGAGTGCGCGTAAGTCTAGTTGGAAGTTTTCCATTCTACAACCCCTCAAATTCCTCAAAAATTACATACAAAAAGCCATCACCTAATAAAGGGAATGGCTTCTATTGATGTTCGAGACACTATACTCTCTATGACTGCTTCATTACTAACGTGTGATCAATCCTCTTTCACACAATCGAAAAAGCTTCATAGAAACGGTTGTGTCTAAACAAGAGTCCGTTTCCCTTTGGCAACCGGCTACCATTGCATGTTCAACATACTTTAGGCCCATAGCTTTGCGTCCCAGCTTTTCAACTGGTTTGCCCTTAATAACAAAGGTTTCTATTGATTTATAGTTATTATATCCTACTTAGGTAGTTTGTGCCAATCATTTTAATGAGTCATTAGACCTATTATTTACTACCTTTTTTTTTGGATATTTTTAACTTCCTATAGTACCTATACCCTATCCTTACTCCGTTCAAAACAAAATAAGGTATCTTAATCGGAAAATGAAAGAGAGTTTTTTTGTAAATGGTGAAATAAGCCTTTCGAAGATCTTTCCATTTTCTGCACGTTTCGTATCGACTAAAATCAGAAACGTCCACAATAATTCCTCTATTATTAGATATCATCACATTTTTCCCATGCACATCATTCGGAAACAACCCTTTGTCTCTCGCATGCCTGACTGCTTCATCAATATCGTAGATTACACTCTCATGGATTTTTACCCCTTTATGCACACAGTCAAATAGAGTCATGCCTTCAATGCGTTTTAAGATTAAAAAACGCTGTTCCGAATGATAGCAAACAGAAAATCCTGGATGTTTGCCTAATCGATCATATACTTTCTTTTCTTCTACTAGACCATGCTCATCCCTGCCGTAGATCTTTACTACATATTCAGGATGATCAGGATGTGAAAAAACGGCTGCATAGTTTCCACAGCCGAGCATCTTCCAAGGATGTGGGGTATTCACAGGGCAAACCGGATCAAAAGGGCTACGACTTTCAATCAAGATCTCATCGTTCAATTGTCTGGCTAGCCGGATAAAGTGTTCCATAACGTTCCTCAATTCAATTTCTAATCCTTATCATCAACTTATGATTCTGCTATACGTTCATTGTATACAGTTGTTATAAAAAATGAAACTTGAACGCTTTATCCATTATTCAAGGTTTACTTTTAGATAAGAAAGCATAAGTGTCTCGGCTTTATTCTTCAGATGAATGTTTGGAAATCTCATAATTTCACGATAACCTCTAATAAAGATCTCATATTCAGTAACATCATCTTCACGTTGTGCATCCATCACTTTAATTCTTCGTTTTCTTAATTCGATTCTAACATCATATAGATCTTTGCTGATTTGATTCATAATTTGTTCTACTAGCGCTCTGTATGGCTGTTTCAATTTAAAAGGAGAGCCGTTAATAATCTGCAGATCACGATTAAACACAGTAAGTAAAATCGGATACATCACAAATTTTTCAATAAGCGAACGCTCTTCTTCGCTTCCATATTGCACGACAAACCCTCCAATCTTATGAAGACAAACGTGAATGAACAGATAATATATTTCTTATGTGAAAACTTCGAATCTGTTTTCTTGTTGAACAATATCCTTTGATGATATGACCGTCAAATGAGTATGGAATGACAATACGGTGCGAGATGTCACCTTTTTGTGAGAGGTAGATCATTTCTATTCCAACTCGTTCTTCTATACATCTCATTAATAAGTTAGTCATGAAGCAACCTCCTTTTTTATATTATATGCGAACAAACGTTCTTTTTATACTAGAAAAAAATACCTACCCTTTTTTAAGAAGGTAAGCATTCATAGATTATTTACTGTTTTGAGGTCGAATCCCCATAGCCTCAAGCTCCTGATACAAGTTTCCAGCAATAGAAAATCCGTCAAAACTGATTCCTAGCGAAACAACCGTCTGAGCAAGCTCAGGTCGCATACCGCTTAAGGTTACATTTACACCTAAAAGCTTGAGTGAATTGATCACCTTAAATAAATTATGAGCCACCATCGTATCAATCACTGCTACACCAGATAGATCGATAAAAAGATGTTCAATCTGTAATTCCATGCATTTTTGAAGAGAAGTTTCCATGATCAATTTAGAGCGATGCGTATCAATCGTACCTACAAGCGGAAGAACCGCAACCGCTCTTGTCAGTCTTACAACAGGTACAGATAGTTCTTCAATTGCCTCTCGAGCCAATCCGAGTACACGATTATTATTTTCAACATATGCCACACTAAAAGCATGGACTGTTTCATCCAATAAAGGGTCGATGATTGATGCAGCTTTCATAACAGTTTGAACGGTAAATTTCTCATTGTTGACTTCGTTACGAATAAAATCCCATAGCACCATTCGATAGTATCTCGTACTACTTAATGCTTTGTCTAGAGGAACTTCGTGTTGAACAGCCAGCTCACCATTTTTTCTTCCCCATTTGATAAAATGATCTTGTGAAGTTTTTTTATCTTCATAAAGTGCTTGTCCAAAATATGAAAATAGTTCTCCCCTTAGGTTCAGCACGAATTCTGAAAGTTCCACTGGTTGCTCACCAAGCGATAAACGCACCTCATCAATTTTCTTTGATAGATCATACTTATGTTCAATGATCTTTTTACCTAATTCCCTCAATTGATGCTCCATTTTTAGTTATTTCCCCCTATGTACACAAAAATATGGCATACCTCCACTTTATTTACCATTAACTTGTGTACTTAAAACCTATTTCATGAAAAAATGGGTTTGTTCTCTCCTGACAAGGAGTAAGTGGTAAAACCCGAAATGAGAGTCAGTTGTTTAAAGGAACAATAAAGACGAAAAATCCTAGGATTATGAGAAATCAATATGAACAGCAAATCCTGCAGCTTTAGCTTTTCGAGAAAGTTTCTCTGCATTTTCCCTAGATGAGAACGCTCCTATCTGCACTTTATAAAGCTTTCCTTCTCCAGTTACTTGCTCGTTAAATTCCTTTTGATTAACAACAAACTTTTTTAACTCATATTTAACATCTTCAATAAAGAATGGAAATGTCTTACCATATTGATGAAAACAATTTAAAGGATCTGTTCTTCTTTTTGGGTCTAGTTGAAAGTGACCTTTTATGTTCCGGGCAGGATCCCATTGGTACATCTCACATAAATACGCAAAAAACCATACATAACGGCTATAAGCTTTATTAAAATCAATAGATGGCCCATAACACAACTCTACTCCGATTCCCCATTCATTGGCATCTGATACATCGGATCGAACGTGCCATGCTTTTTCATCTAATGGAATAACCTCTAATATTTGCTTATCATCTATGAAGACGTGCGCAGATGCTTCTAGATGCCTGCTGTTAAAATAATCATAGTTTTGTTGCGCCGTCGAGTTGGGGTTTCCGGTATCGTGGGCGACCGCAAAGCGTGGTCTACGATTACCTCCTGGCCGTTGCTTCCATTCTTTTTTTATAAATTGATTGGTGATCTGGTATTTTTCTTTCATTCATACACCTCCCATTTATTTAATTTAGAAGTGTATGATAAAACAAAAAAAGAGCCATTACGGCCCTTTTTACATTCCCCCTGGTTGTGATTGTGTTGTGATCGCCCAAACCCAATAAGCTGCTCCGATTAAAAATCCAAAACCTAATAACACAAAAAATAATGTTGAATTTTTCATAATCCGTGTCTCCCCAAACCTTTTGCTTTCTTTCTTATTAAATATAAATTATCATATACTAGTAGAAGAAGAAACAAAAAGCAAGGGTGTTAAAATGGAAAATAGAGAACAAACCCCATTAAGAAATGATTTAGAACGTGAATTGGAAATGAGTTTACGCAGACTTTTTCGTACGTTAAGAAAAGGTTTAAACGAAGTATACTCAGATTATATTCCAAGCAATGAGTTTGCTGTTCTTCAGACTTTGTTTATCCAAAGTCCTTTAATGGCATCAGAAATTGCAAACGAATTAAAAGTATCCTCAAGTCATATTACTGCGGTTACTGATCGGCTTGTTGGCAAGAATTACATTCAGCGTGTACGATCAGATTCAGACCGTCGGATCGTCTATTTGGAAATTACTGATGATGGTAGAGAAATCGCACGAAAAATGGATAACATTAAGAATAACTACCTGGAAAAAAAATTTGCTGCATTAACAGATGAAGACATAAAGCGAATGATAGATTCTTCAATAAAACTGCTTGATTAGTGAAGCAGTTTTCCTTTTCAATAATAATTCACATTGTGAAATATTTACAACATGAATAGGAGGGTGATGCATGGAACATCTAGAAATGCGGCGAAAAGTAATTATTATGCTTTCTATCATGTCTGCTATGCTTTTTGCAGCGTTAAACCAAACCATCGTTGGTACGTCTTTACCAAAAATCATTGCTGATCTTGGAGGAATCGAATACTATAGCTGGGTTTTTACGATTTTCATGCTCACTTCAAGCATTACAGCCATATTAGTTGGAAAACTATCAGACATTTATGGAAGAAAGCCATTTATCTTATTGGGGATCGGTGTATTTACAGCAGGTTCACTTTTATGCGGTATATCAGGAAGCATCCTTGAACTCGTCTTATTTAGAGGGGTTCAAGGCTTTGGAGGCGGTATGATCATGTCGACGGCTTTCACAGCAGTCGGTGATCTATTTCCACCACGAGAACGCGGTAGATGGCAAGGGATCATGAGCAGTGTTTTCGGCTTAGCAAGTGTGTTTGGCCCAACTTTAGGAGGATACATCGTCGATCACTTTCATTGGCACTGGGTATTCTGGATCTTTCTTCCTTTTGGTCTTGTCGCTTTTGCTGCTATATCCTTTTTATTTCCTTCTGTACAAAGAAAAGAGAAAGAATCCATTGATTACACGGGTTCTCTGTTACTAACGTTAACCATGGTTCCTCTCCTTCTTTCATTCACATGGGCAGGAAATCAATATGATTGGGTTTCTCCAGAGATCATCGGCCTTTTCACGGTAACGATCGTAGCTTTCTTTTTATTTGTTGCAACTGAAAAACGTGTTTCGAGCCCCGTACTTCCACTTGATATGTTCAAAAATAAAGTGTTCACCGTTTCTAACATAATTGGATTCTTCCTAGGAGCTGGTATGTTTGGGTCTATCATGTATATGCCTTTCTTCATACAAGGGGTGATGGGAACATCCGCCACCAAATCCGGTTTTGTCATGATGCCATTAACACTTGCTATGGTTGCAGGAAGCACGATTAGCGGGCAGATGATAACGAAGACAGGAAAGTACAAGAAATTAGCTATGCTTGGATTGTTCATCATGGTTAGTGGTATGACGAGCATGCATTTTATGGATACACAAACGACGAATACGACAGCAATCCTTAATATGATTCTTGTTGGTTCAGGACTAGGAATCGCTTTTCCGATCTTCACCTTAACCGTACAGAACGCGATTGAGCACAAGTATTTAGGTGTTGCGACCTCTTCTGTTCAGCTGTTCAGACAGCTTGGTGGTACGATTGGTGTTTCAATTATGGGAAGTGTGATGAATAACTCTCTAGCAGAACACTTCAATAAAGAGTCTCAAAAGCTAGTTGCATCTTCTCCTAGTGTTACACCTGAGATGGGTGCGCAGATTAAAGAGCTTGCAAACCCTCAAGTGTTGCTGAACCAGACAGCTGTTTTAGAAAAATTTAGTGCTTTACCTCCTGAATCATTAAATATGATTAAACAAGTGCTTGGCATACTGCGGGAATCTTTGAGTTATGCATTAAACGGTGTTTTCTTAACGGGTGCAATCGTTATTGGCACTGCCTTCATACTAACCTTTTTCTTCTTACAAGAAATCCCACTAAGAACATCTAATGAAGAAAAGAATACTTCACATGAACAAGCTTCAGAACGGAAGCTTGGTTAACAAAAGAGAAAGACGGCGGAATCGATAGATATCGATTCTGCCGTCTTTTTTATTTTTTTTAAGTAACTTTTCGTAAACTTCGTTGCTTTTGGTAGTGTTGATTTCCGTTCCAGGCTGCTCGCTTTCCACGGGGCAGGCGGTGAGCTACAAAAACAATAAACTTTGAAAAAAGACGATTACTTTAACAGACTTCACTTGTTTTAATCCTTATTTCACTACTACTTGGTTTTTTGGTGTATCTGTTGTTTGAACAGCATAGTTCATACTCCAAAATCCAATATCTTTAAAACCTAAACGCTTATAGATGGAACCTGCTTTTGGATTATCATAGAAAAGACAAAGCGTTTTCCCTTCAGCTAAAATATCATAGCATAGTGCTTCCATACAAAGTGAAGCATACCCTTTGTTTCTTTTTTCAGGGTGTGAACAAACACCGACAATCATTGCGGACAATGAATTTTCTGCAGTAGAAGAAGCACATGAAACAATGGTATCCTCTTCCTTTATATAATAGGTCCGACCTGTTTTTGTCATTAATGCTTGTTCCAAGCTTTCTTTTGCTGTTTTTCCAATTGAGAATTCTTTGATCAAATATTTCAATTCCATGATGCTATCAACATCTTTAAGCTCTGCTTGTAAGATGCTTTCTCTTGCTATATTTTTCTTTATGGATTTTGCATCTTTTAGTTCAGCAAAATATAGTTCTTTGGTTCGTTCAAAATTTAAATAAGGAGTAAACTGTTCCGTGATTTCCTTTTTACCCGAAAGCATCTCATAATTTATGTCTTTCTTAATAATTTCCGAAAAGGCTTTTGCATTAATCTCCCCTTTTGCATAAGGAAGGTAGTTTCCTTTATAACGAAGAAGGATGCCTGTGATCGTTCCGTTCTCCTCAACATCTGCCCAGATGTCTTGAGAATCTGTTTCATAACCAAAATTCTCAATATCAGCAATAATAAATAAGTTTAGCGCAGGTTCTTCACTCAAATAGGCCATAACTTTTTCGTGCCACGTTTGATCCAACTTAACTATCATCTCTTTACCTCCTTATTTTGTTTAATTGTATCCGCGAATTGGAAAAATGCAACATTTTTTTAAAAATAAAAAACCAGTCAGAAGACTGATTTTTTATTCACTCATAATTAAGACTTAACTTGACTTCACTAATATTTTTATAGTAGATGAGACAAAAACATTGTTGCTGTACCAAAGTATACCAAGAGTGAAAAAATATCATTCAGTGTTGTAATAAGTGGCCCAGAAGCTACAGCTGGGTCAATCTTAAATCTGTAGAGTAATAACGGAATAAGTGTTCCTGCAAGCGTACCGATTATCAATGTAAAGAACAAAGAGCTACCAACAACTAGCCCCAGTATTAGATTCCCTTTCCAAAGATAAGCTACGATTGAAATGAGAATTCCACATGTAATCCCGATAATAAAACCAACACCAAATTCCCGAAGTATTAATTTCATTATAGTTGGCCGATCGATGTCATGAGATACAAGTCCACGAACGACAACCGCAAGAGATTGTGTGCCCGTATTCCCTGTCATACCTGCAATCATTGGCATAAAGTACGTAAGTGCAACCGCGCGTTCGATCGTTCCTTCAAACGTGCTAATAATACTTCCCGATAGAATCCCGATAAACAAAAGTAAAATAAGCCAGGGTAGTCTTCGATAGGAGGCTACAAGGGCACTCGTCTGAAAATCAATGGATTTCCCCGTTGCTGATAACTTCTCGATGTCTTCATTCGCTTCTTCAATTAATACATCGAGAACATCATCGACTGTAACTATCCCGATCAAACGATCGTTTTCATCCGTTACAGGAACAGCTATAAAGTCATAGCGCTCAATGGTACGCGCTACTTCTTCTTGATCAGTCTCTGCGGGTACGGAGATAACCCTGCTGTACATGATTTCCTCTATCTTCTCATCCATCTCTGCTAATAATAGATCACGATAAGAGACTACACCAACAAGCTTTCTATCATCATCAATGACATATAAGTAATAAATATTCTCTGCAAAACCGGCGAATGTTTTTAGCTTTTCAACCGCATCTCTAACGGTATAAACTTGTGGGATCCAAACAAACCGGTTGGTCATGATACCACCAGCAGTATCTGAATCATATTGCATCAGGCTTTGAACGGTTTTGGATTCATCTGCTTTCATGGAAGACAGAAAATCTTGGATCTCATTCACTTCCAAGTTACCAAGAAGATCGGCTAAGTCATCATTCTCCATCAAGTTCATGATATGAGATGAGCGCTCAATGCCAAGCTTGTTCAGGATTTCCATCTGAAGATCACTTTCTAACTCTTGAATCAAAGAAGCAATCTGTCTTGTGGTTAAAAACGTAACAAACTTATGTCTGTGTTTCTCAGGCAAGTTTTTATACACATTTGCGATATCATACGGGTGAAGTTCATCGATTAAAAGCTGGAACTCTTTTTTCCGTAACTCTTTTAAATTTTTAATGACATATAATAATATCTGGTTTTCTGACATCTCTTTAAACAAGGAACGTCACCTCCTTATAAAAGTACTTCACCATTATAAGTGATTTTTCTAACTGTGACTATGGTATCGCATTGAAACTTTTCATCTGATCCTCAGCATTTTTGGCAAAAGAAAAACCACTTAGGATAAAGTGGTTTGATCAATTACTTCTGTATTCCATTTTTATTTTAACCAAAGGTAATCAAGAGAATAATCTCCTCCACCTATTAATGCAACTCCTATGACTACAGCGATTAAGACTAGGTTAAACTCATAACCGTTCGCCGTTACCCAAAAACCGTTCTGCAAGTGTACTTTAACCGCAGCCACAAGCATCGTTCCTGCGATCAGCACAGCACCAATTTCGGTAAATAAACCTGCAGCAAACAAAAGTCCTCCTACAAATTCAGCAAGACCTGCTAATAGAGCCATCGTGTAGCCTGGTTTAATACCGATGGATTCCATCCAGCCCCCTGTTCCTTTTAGGCCATAGCCTCCAAACCATCCAAACAACTTTTGCGCTCCATGTGCTGCTAACGCAAGCCCTACAACTAATCGAATAATAAGTAATCCTAATGATACCATCCATAATCCCCTCTTTCTTCTCATTATTTTAACTTACTTTATGTTAGTATATTACAATGAGTAACTTGTCTATGTCAAGTTACTTTAAAAAAATAACCTTAAGAGCAAAAAAAATTACCGCTCTTCTCTTTAAAGAATATGCGGCAATGTTTATTTTAAGCTTGTTCTGTTAAAATAATTGGTCCATCTTTCGTAATGGCAACGGTATGTTCATATTGCGCTGAAAGACTTCCGTCGTACGTCACAGCTGTCCAACCATCCTGCGTCAAACTAACATGCGGTTTCCCTGCATTGAGTATAGGTTCGATGGTTATGACCATACCCTCTTTTAAAGTGATTCCCGTATTACGCTCTCCAACATGGTGAACTTGAGGCTCTTCATGTATAGAACGACCAATACCATGCCCAATAAACTCTCGAACGATTGAATATCCCTTACTCTCCGCATAGATTTGGATCGCATGACCAATATCACCTATACGATTACCAACTTGAGCTTGTTCTATCCCTTTATATAGTGCTTTCTTGGTTGCATCCATCAAGTCTTGAGATTTTCTAGAAACGCTACCAACTGCATACGACCATGCAGAATCGGCCAACCATCCGTTTAAGTTCACAACAAAATCAATCGTTACGATATCTCCGTCTTTTAACGCTCTTTTATTAGGAAGCCCGTGGCATACTTCATCATTTACAGAAGCACAAGTTGCAAAAGGGTAGCCCATGTATCCTTTTTGAGCAGCTTTTGCCCCGTGAGCTGTTAAAAAAGTTTCAACAAATTGATCAAGTTTCAATGTTGTTGTTCCTGGCATAACAAGCTTACGCAATTCTCTGTGACACGAAGCGAGCAGCCTTCCTGCTTCATACATCTTTTCAATCTGCTTTTGTGACTTGATCTTAATCAATACAAAGTCTCCCTTCCTCTTTTTTATCTATATTCAAGGAAAAAGATCTTCGTGAAAGCAAAAAAGCACCTAGCGCTTTTATCACGCCCGATGCTCTGATTCTTTAAGTCTTGATTCAACAATTTTTCCACCTAGCCACAATACAAATATACCGAAAGCAATCATTCCAAGTTTTAAAGGACTCTTCAACACATCAACAAAGTCATATCCGATAAATGAAACGATCGCGATCATCACCAATTTTCCGAGAGTCAACGCTAGCAGGAATGTTTTCGTATTAATTCGTGATAATCCGCCTACTACGTTTACAAGAGCAGATGGAGTAAACGGAAAACAATAAATAAGAAAAAGCATACCGAAGCCGTGCCTCTCAACCCATCCAAGCATCCGCGTTGTGTTTGTATGTCTGTTTAAAAAGTTCAGAAATCGCTTCTGTCCAAATCGTCGTACTAGTAGAAACACAATGATTGATCCTACACATACCCCAATCCACGAATAAAGAAAGCCTAACCAAAATCCGTATGCCGCTGCATTTCCCGCTACAAAAATAAAAAGTGGAAGGATCGGCAAAAATGATTCGAGCATAGGTAGCAATATCCCTGGCAAGAAACCTAGATCTTTGTATTGATCGAGTAGCTCTAATATGTTTTTTTCAGTAAAATAGCGTTCCCAGTTTCGCCAGTCCATCAATCGTTCTCCTTTTCTTCCTCATACCCTCATCGTAGCCACAGTTACCTTGTTTAAAACCAACTTACAAGGAGTTAATCATCTAATTTTATCACAAAGTAAAAAAGTTCACTATTTGCTGATCGTTTTTGAATGTGTTTTATCACTTTTTAGTCCTAGAATTACCGTACAGCAACATACTGAGAAGAAAGACATGAATGGATACAAGAAACTAATAATCTGCATTCCTTTAGTCTCAGCTTCGAATGGGAATAAGAGACTGTACATAACCACCGCTCCATGTATGACTGCTCCCACTGTAGCTATTATGTAATTTATCCACGTGATCTTAAAACGGTTTAACGCACACAGAAATGCAACAATCCCCCATAATAAAAGAAAATAGCCCCAAACACTCAAACCATCTACTTTCGTTTCCAAAAGGCTCGTGATCTGCAGGATCCCGACCAATATTGAGATAAGCCCCGATAAGAGAAACAGTCGGTATAGAATAGGCATTTATGATTTCCCCCTTTTCATATGACGCTATCTTTAAATGGTACAAATTAAATAGACAAAAAACCGCCACAACATAATGTTTTGACGGTTTGTACGTTTCTTCTAGTTGTTAAAAAGTCAGCGTTATTTCATTAAAGCATCATACACTTGTACATCTAACTCTTTTGCCTTCTTTTCGTTATACGTTTTTTCATATACCGGTTCTTGAACGATCTTTGCACCCCAGAACATACTTTCAAACACTTTATCGATATCCACTTCGATCTTCGCAAGCTTTAAGGGTACACCTTCCATGGTTTCTTGCAGTATGTTCGCTTTTCCATTAATCGAATACACCGTTTCAAGTCCTACTACCGTGAGAACTACATGTGGATTTTCTTTAATGTTTGTTACAATGCGTGAATTGTTCGTCACTGTAAAACGTATCTTCTCTTTTGACAAACTCTTTACCCATGAAATCGCGTTAACAGATGGAGCTGTTGTTTCCACGTCAACGGTCCCTAAGAGGACAAGCTGTTCGCCTTGCAGGTGTTCAAACAATTCAGGACTTAACGTTGTTGGAATTTCTTGTTTTGCCACATGATCGCCACCTTTTAAGAAAATTATGTATGTTCTCTATTTTACCATATATTTCATAGGTTGAAAGTGAAAAAGGAAGCGTTTACCTCGCTTCCTTTAGTCTTCAAATGTTCCCTTTATAACTACTTCTCCACCACGAACCATCACCTGTCCCAGCGCAATGACAGAATCAATGCTAAGGTCAGCATTAAGCAGAACAAGATCTGCATCTAGACCTTCTTGCAGTCTCCCTTTTTGTTTAAGCTTTAAAACGCGAGCAGGATTAGAAGTAATTGTTTGCAATGCTTGTTGAAGAGGAACACCCTCTGTTTGGACAGCATCCCGCACTTCACTGTAAAGTGAGTTCACTTTGCCGATACGAAGGCCAGTAAATTCTCCAAATTCATTAAACGCAGGCAAACTTCCTTGTGCGTCTGATGTAAACGTGATTTGCTCAATCGCAACACCGGCATCAAGCATCCTTTTGAGTCCAACAGAGCATTTGACTTCGCCTTCTTCTAAAAATTTCTTCGTCGTACTTGTTGTAAAATCTACAATACCGCCTTTTTTCGCGTAATGAATCCCCGCTTCAAACAAATAAGAATTCCGGTTAATATGCGTCGGATAAAATTGAGAAAGAGGCAGATCTGTTGTTTCTACAACTTCTTCAATCAAAGATAACATGCGTTTGCTGTCGCCAAGATGGATGTTCACAACACCTGCTTTTCCTGAAAGCATGCCTCCGACTCTTGCTTGTGAAGCAAGCCTAGCCAGTTCATGAGCGATCGGCTGGCTGGAACGATGATCAGAAATCGCAATTTCACCTACACCGATAATCTCATCAACCATCATAATGTCTGTTTCGATATTTCCTGTTAGCGTTTTAACAGGAACCTGATAAGAACCAGTATGCACAAAGCATGAGATCCCCTCTTCTTTAAGCGCTTTTGCTTTTGCGATTAAGTTGGTCATCGTACGCGCTGTTCCGTCCGTACCGATCACACCAACAATCGTTGTCACACCTGCTTTAGTTACATCTGACAAATAGATCTCAGGAGTCCTCGTTTTATATCCGCCTTCTCCTCCACCGCCAGTAATATGAACATGTCCATCGATAAAACCTGGTGCCACCATTTTTCCTGTTGCATCAATAACATGGATATCAAGTGCTGGTGCAGGCCAATCAATATTTTCTGAGATGCTGGCGATCTTCCCAGCAGCTAGTAAAATATCCTTTTTACCGAGATAATGAGGTGCGTATACCTCACCGCCTTTTATAAGTGTAAACATGTGAATCATTCCTTTATTTTTTCAAAGATAGATTATTTAAAACCAATAAGTACTGCAGTAACAATTACAATAGAAGCTAAAATAAACAACAATAGCTGAAACTTAATCTGGAATTTGAACCATTTAGACCACTCGATACGTGCCGCACCCAATGTTCCCATCAATGCTCCGGAAGTCGGAACGATCATGTTAGTAAATCCGTCACCAAGCTGAAATGCAAGTACTGCCACTTGTCGAGTAACGCCTGCCATGTCAGCAAGCGGAGACATTAACGGCATAGTAAGAGCAGCTTGGCCAGAACCTGAAACGATAAAGAAGTTGAACACGGCTTGGAAGACATACATGATCCAAGCAGAAACAGCTACAGGTACATCTGAAACAAGTCCGCCTGCTGCATTCAGCATTGTGTTTAATACGGAAGGTTCAGCCGGGTTGTCTCCACCTAACATGATGATAACTCCTTTTGCCATACCAACAATGAGGGCCGCAGGAAGAATATCTCTAGCTCCTTGTTTGAATCCATCAGAAATACCGTTTACTGTCATGTTATTTAATTTAAAGATTACTCCAATTATACCCGCAACTAAACCGATTGTGAAAAATTGAGTTGCAATTTCAGGAATGTAGTATGCTCTTTTTACAACGCCCCATACTATCCAGATTACCCCTGCTACTATTGTTAAAAGTATAAGGATATGTCCCGTTCCAAAATTCGCTTTGATATCCGATTGTTTAAAATCTTCCCGGAAGTATGCATCGGACTCATATGATAATGAACGTTTAGGATCTTTTCTAATTCTAGAAGCATAGATCCAAGTATAAACGATACCTATTAATGTAAAGAATGCCCACATCCCAATACGAAAAGGTGCGCCAGATAATACGGGAACTCCCGCAATTCCTTGTGCGATTGCTACACCAAACGGATTCATCCATGATGTTGCAAATCCAATCTGGGTGGCAACATACGTAATCATCACCGCTGTAATCGCATCATAACCAAGAGCTATTACGACTGGTACCAGAATCATCGCAAATGCAATGGCCTCTTCACCCATTCCAAAAACAGCTCCACCTAAAGAGAATAACAAGAACATAATCGGAATAATAAGAACTTCTTTTCCTTTGGTACGATCAATCATCTTTAAAATACTATCTTCAATCGCACGCGTCTTCATAATGATTCCGAATGCGCCACCGATAATAAGGATAAACGCAACAACCCCAACAGCAGATCCCCACTTATCCCCAGTAACTAATCCTTCAAAGATATAGTTTAAGAATCCGGCACCGCCGCCTTCTTCAAAAAGGCTGACACCTTTAGTTGCAGGCTCACCGTCTTCCCCTTTTACATACGAGAAACTGTCTGGAACAAGAACTGTTTTTGTCTGCTCTTCCCCGCCTTGTATATAGGTCGTTTCTTTCGTTTCAAATTGACCTGCCGGAATGATATACGTTAATAGAGCCATTAATGCTACAACAAAGAATACGATAACAAACGTATCCGGCATCTCAAACTTTCTTTTCTTTTTATCCACGTTTCTTCCCCCTTTTCTAAAATTCAACTTGTATTATTTGCAAGAATTGTGCCAACATTCCGTTCCTTTTATTAAAGGTTTTTAAATATTTTGTTTTATTAATTGGCTAGTTATAAGATAATAGCTTCGTAACCAAAAAACATCCTTAAAAAGACCATTAAAGAAGGTGTAAATGATGGAGACAAAAAAACAGATTGTTCTATTGGCAGGTACAAAGGAAACACGGATAGCACTAACCCATCAACTTCAATCCATATTGGGTGATTATTTTCAAATTCGGAGCTATTCTTCTGAAGAGATGCTTCCTACACGATTAGAGAGTGAAATTGTAATTCTCTCTTCTTATCTGATAAAACGTGAGGTAGCTCACTGTTTAAGTGAATCTTGTAGAGTGATTACGGCAAGACGCACCGTCAACTACGAATATATGGATCAGCTTTTACAGTTGCCAGAGGGGACAGATGTTATGTATGTGAACGATTTTCCTCAAACGGTAGAACAGTCCATACAAACTCTCATGCATCTAGGAATCAATCACTTAAATTACCTTCCTTACTATCCGGGCATTCCTCACTACCAACATGCAGATATCGCTGTTACACCCGGTGAGATGCATCTAGTACCAAAAGAGGTTAAGAGAATTATTAATATTGGCGTACGTCTGATCGACATTACTACCATAACAGAGATCTTGGGAGAACTTGGTGTCTTAGATGACCGCGCAACAGGCATATCTGAACGATTTACAGAAAAAATTATTCAGTTGTCGAAGAAACTTGCACATGCTAATCAAAAGGCCCTTCAACTCAACGAACACTTGGACAAAGTATTAAATGGCGTTAATGATGGTATTCTATCATTTGATCATACGGGAAAGATCACCGTATTTAATGAAGAACTGAAGAATATATTTCTAACCGACTCAAAGCAAGCTGTGGGAAAACATATTAAACAGATCATTAAAGATAAAGAGTTGCTTCACTTTCTAACAGATACGGCAAGTGAACCATATGATCAATTTTTTACGATTAATGATATAAATTTTATGGTTCACAGATTTTCATTACCAGTTGAAAACACGATGATTGCAACATTTAAAAACACGAGTACTACAATCTCAATGGAAAAAGCCGCACGATATGAACTCAAACGAAAAGGCTATCTCGGAAAATATTACTTTAGTGATATCGTCGGTAACTCCGAGGCAATCGTTCAAACAAAAAACATTGCAAAAAAACTGGCTGTAACAGATCTTTCCCTCCTTTTACAAGGCGAGAGCGGCACGGGTAAAGAACTCTTTGCAAGTGCCATCCATAACGAATCACGCAGAAGAAACGGCCCCTTTCTCGCAGTAAACTGTTCTGCCCTTTCAGAGGATCTATTAGAAAGTGAACTATTCGGATATGAAGAAGGTGCATTTACAGGTGCAAAAAAAGGCGGAAAACAAGGTCTCTTTGAACAAGCAGAAGGTGGCACCATTTTTCTCGATGAAATTGGTGATATTAGCGTAAAACTTCAAACGCGTCTCTTGCGTGTTCTGCAAGAAAAAGAATTAAGGCGAGTCGGCGGAACTCGTGTGCTCCCTATTGACGTAAGGGTTATTTCTGCAACGAACAAAGACTTGGCATCTGACATAAAAAAAGGACTGTTCCGAGAAGATCTGTATCATAGATTAAATGTTTTATACTTAAAAATTCCAGCTCTCCGTGAAAGAAAAGAGGATATCCCCCTTTTACTGAATCATTTTTTGGCCATTCGTACCTCTAAAAGAATGAAAGTCGAAAACGACGTACTTGGTCTTCTGATAAACCGCACTTGGACCGGTAATATTAGAGAACTAAAGAACGCTATTGACTATATGCTTGCCGTTTCTGAAAACGAGAAGATCACTGTTAAAGATCTGCCTCAGGAAGCGATGAAGATTAATAGTGATGAAAGGGTTTATTCGTCAGAGACATTTAAAGAGGTTGCAGCCACCTCTGAGGAAATTCCGCTTATAGCACCACATGAAGAAGCTGCGATTATGAGCTGCATCTATCGTAACCATCTTTCTGGTAAAGCATCCAGCCGAAAGAGCTTACTGCTGGACTTGGAAGCACAAAGCGTTAAGCTCTCAGAAGCTCAAGTCAGATTACGATTAGACCTTTTGGAGCAAAAAGGGTTTGTCGTGAAAAGCAAAGGTCGAAGAGGAACTAGATTGACTGAAAACGGACTAATCTATATTAAGAATGAATTTGAAAGATAATTAATCTTGAGAATCGCTCATAAAACTTGAGAATCGCTCATAAATCTTGAGAATCGCTCATAAATCTTGATAATCGCTCATAAATCTTGATAATCGCTCATAAATCTTGATAATCGCTCATAAATCTTGATAATCGCTCATAAATCTTGATAATCGCTCATAAATCTTGATAATCGCTCATAAATCTTGATAATCGCTCATCCAGCATGCATTTCATACTGCTGGATGAGCTAGATTGGTCCTATGCATCTTTGAAAACCTTCAAAAAAGCCGGCTCCTGCAAATTACAAGCAGGACCGGCTTCAATTGTTTTATTTTATCTATACTAAACCCAATCATCAAGTCACAAAATCAGGCTTACGCTGCGCTAGTGTTGGACTTTTTAGCTCGACAGGCTCACCTTTTTCCAAACTCAAGAACGAAGTTGCCTCGTTAAACCAGCTGTCAGGAGCTTTATGTCCCCAAAACGTCTGGCGTCTCGGGTCGTTAATATCCCATTTGATCGGCTTGAAGTCTGGATCACTCGTCAGGTAATCCCCATTGTATAGTTCAATTCTGTTACCATCCGGATCCCGAACATATAAAAAGAATGCATTCGATAAGCCATGACGTCCTGGCCCACGCTCGATGTTATCTGCGTACCCCATGCTAGCCATCACATCACAGCAATGTATTAAACTCATCGGATCAGATAGCCAAAAGCCTACGTGATGAAGACGAGGACCTTCTCCGTTCATAAACGCTACATCATGAACAGTCGGTTTGCGGTGCAGCCATGCTGCCCATGTTCGATCGTCTTCTGTTGCCGTATATTCTGAAACTCTAAATCCGAGTTCATCTGTATAGAACTGAACAGCCGCTTCCACATCAGGAACCATGCAGTTGATGTGATCAATACGTTGAACACGGGCGCCACGGTAAAGATCATATTTTTGGATACAGCGCTCAACACTCTCCATCTCCACAAAAAATTCGAGCGGAATGCCTGAAGGATCTTCTACACATAGTGTTTTCCCGATTCCAACGGCAGAGTCTGCATCTTTCCACAGCACTCTAGCTCCCTTTCCTTTAAAGAAGGTTTCAAGCTCATTCAAGTGGCTGTCTTCCCACACTTTGTAGCTCACGACATGAACGCCAGGTTTATCTGCCTTTTTTAACAAAAGGCTATGATGCGAGTGTTCTTCTAGTCCGCGTAAGGCCATCCATTCTGAAGTAGCAGCCGTTTCGATGAAACCTAAGGCGTTCACATAAAAATCACGGGAAGCATGGAGGTCGGTAACGTTCATAACAACACGCGCGATTCGTATAATGTTAAAATCCATGTCGACTCCTCCTAGACACTACTGTAATTATGGCTTTTGGAATTCACGCGCTGCAGAAAATCTTTTACCATCGCTTTGTAAGGCTCTTTGTTAAATTGATCGTAATAGATGTTCGACATACGAGCTGGGTCTCCAAAGAAATAATACTCATAAAGAGCTTGGCGTCCGCCGAACGTGCTGATAGAGATATCCCATGCTAAACGGAATAGTTGAGTACGCTCGTATCCATCAATGTTTGCTCCTTGCGTATAACGATGAACGAGTTCGCCGATGTCATCCGCGTTAAAATCCGCTTCTGTCGGAATTCCCATCAAACCTGATGCACCAAGAATCTTCACGATCTCAACAATGCGCTGATACATTTTCGGGTACCAGTTACGCGCAGCGTTCAGCGGTGCAAAGTCCGGTGTCATGTTTCCATACTTATCGATTGAAGCGTTGTGCTCAGCACGGTAGAGGTGAGAACGCATCGTTTCAAGAATCAGCATAACTTCTGATGCTTTTTCTTTTACATGTGGAAACACATCGATGCCAATCGATTCCATCATATTTAAGATAACACCGAGCACAAATTCAGTTTTCACCGTATTCTTCGCGATTACTTGATGCGCCATATGAACGATCGCATTTGTCTCCACGTACGTTCGGTTACATATATCGGAGCTACCGCTTACGAAAACGCGGTCCCACGGTACTAGTACATTATCAAAAACAACGATCGCATCACTTTCTTCAAATCGAGAGCTAAGCGGATGATCCCATTGACTTCGACCGGTATCAAACGATTCACGGCATAAGAACTTTAATCCTTCTGTATTATTCGGGATAGCAAAAGCCATCGCATACGGATCGTCTTCAGATGAAGCTTTATTGAGTGTAGATGGGAACACAACGATTTCATCCGTTACCCCACCTAGTGTTGCTAGCAGTCTAGCCCCTTTTACTACAATCCCGTCTTTGTTCTTTTCCACGATACGAGCAGATAAGTACGGATCTTTTTGCTCAGACTGCTTTTTTGATCGGTTCGTTTGCGGGTGGATGAGCGTATGTGTTAGGCTGATATCATTTTCACGGCAATAGTCGTAATACTTTCTGGCATTTTCTGCGAACATCGGATCGTTTTGTGCAAAAAAGTTGCCTGACGTACCGAAAGCCATAACACTCGTATTTAAATAATCCGGCGTACGCCCCATCATCCCACCTGTGTATCCTGCCCATTCAGAAATCATCTCACGTCGTCTAATTAAATCATCCACAGTTTTAGGTGCAATAAAGGAAAGACCAACTTTATCTCCTGTCTGTTCAGAGGTATAGAGCATCTTGTCTGCTTTTTCATGCTGGAGGTCATACAGATTAGCAATGGATCTTACAATGTTTCGAAATGCTGGATGAGAAGGAACATCATCTACTTTCTCACCATGAATCCAAACGTTATTCTTAGCCTTTGAAATCCCTTGAATATATTGTTCCCCCGTGCGTGCAGGCAAAGAAATCCCTCCTAATGTTTCGCTTCAGTTTGAAGCGACTGTTTTTTCTTTCCAAACTGCTGAATGTGATGGTCAGCTAGTGCAACATGCACCACCTTCATCTCTGTGTAAAACTCAAACGCGTAGTGTCCGCCTTCACGGCCAATTCCTGAATTTTTAGAACCGCCAAACGGAATACGAAGATCACGTACGTTCTGTGAATTCACCCACAGCATTCCGGCTTCAACGGCGTTTGCAACGCGAAGACCTTTTTTCATATCGTTCGTCCACACATAGCCTGCGAGACCGTACTTAATATCATTTGCGTATTCAATCACTTCCGCTTCATCCATAAATGTCATCACAGACAAAACTGGACCGAAGATTTCTTCTTGTGCCACCGTCATATCATTTTTCACATTTAATAAAAGTGTCGGAGCGACAAAGTTTCCTTTTTTGTGAGATTCAGATAGTGCTTGGGTGTAAACTTCAGCACCCTCGTCTTTGGCAATCTTTAAATATCGTTTCACATTTTCATAGTGTTCTGTATGAATAAGAGGACCAACTTCAGTATCTGGATCAGATGGATCGCCAACGATAATGTTATCCACCCTCTCCTTTAAACGAGCGACGAACTCATCTTTAATCGATTCTTGAATGAACAAGCGAGAATTCGCCGTACACCTTTCTCCGTTAAAAGAGAAGATTCCCCATACACAAGCATCAAGAGCACGTTCAAAGTCACAATCATCAAATACGATGATCGGTGACTTCCCACCAAGTTCCATGGAGAAACGCTTTAAAGAAGCAGCACCGTTTCTCATAATTTCTGAACCCGTCTTCGTCTCACCTGTAAACGAGATGAGCTGTACATCTTCATGTGCTACAAGTGATGCTCCCGCTGTCTCACCAAAACCATGAACAACGTTGAAAACGCCGGCTGGCAATCCTGCTTCATCTACAAGTTCAGCTAGTTTATTAGCTGTTAACGGTGACCATTCAGCTGGTTTCAAAATGACCGTGTTTCCCGTTGAAAGTGCAGGTGCGATCTTCCATGTCTCAAGCATGAACGGGGCATTCCATGGTGTGATCAACCCTGCAACGCCGACCGGCTTTTGAATCGTATAGTTCATGAACTCATCATCCACATGATAAGCTTCACCAGACATACGGTTCTTTACCATTTCTGCATAAAATCTAAAGTTATCTGCAGCACGTCCTACCATCTTTCTCGTTTGAGCAATAGGAAGTCCCGTGTCATAAGACTCTAACAACGCAATCTCTTCTACATCTCGATCAATGAGTTCAGCAATCTTATAGATATATTGGAGACGCTTTTCCTGCTTCATCTTTCCCCATGGACCTTGTTTAAAAGCATCCTTTGCCGCTTTTGCTGCTGCATTAATGTCTTCTTTCGTTCCTTCACTTACCTTATTGATCTTTTCGTTCGTATAGGGATTGATATTAACGAAAAAGTCTCCTTTATGCCCTGAAACAAACTGTCCGTTAATATAGTGCTGAACCTCTTCTTTAATTTCCGGTTTCATGATCCTTCCCTCCCGTTGGCACTTTTTCCGTTCGTCCATCAACAATCGTATTTTCAAGGACTCCTAGATAATCGATCTCTAGCCTTACCACATCGCCAGGGTGAACGTGAGAGATACCTTTTGGCGTACCTGTCCAGATCACGTCATTCCTTTCAAGCGTCATGAATGACGATACAAATTCAATGATTTCCGGGATCGAATACATTAAATCCTTTGTATTTCCTTGCTGTCTTAATTCACCGTTTACATATGTGCGAAGTTCAAGGTTTGTCACATCGGGAATGTCAGATGCATCTACATAATAAGGACCCATCGGACCAAAAGTGTCGTGTCCTTTTGCTCGGACAGGCGGACGGTACCAGTTGTTCACAAAGTCACGGACGGTAACATCGTTCGCTATGGTGTAACCGCTTACAAATTCCATCGCGTCTTCAGCTTTAATGTTTCTTCCCTCTTTACCGATGACAACGGCAAGTTCATTTTCGTAGTGCATGTATGTTGCACCGTCTGGATAGAACACTTGGCCTTTATGACCTACTAATGAGGAATTCGGCTTAATAAAAAGGACAGGTTCTGCCGGTTTTTCTAGCCCTAGCTCATCTGCATGATCGGCATAATTCAGCGCTAACCCTATCATTTTGTTTGGCGTAAAAGGTGGAAGCCACGTTTTGATCTCGCTCACCTTTGCTGATTTTCCTGATGAAAAAGTGATCACATCATCTATTACCGTTCCTCTTTGTTCTCTTCCTTCAAAAATAACGCGTGCGTGTTTCATTTAAACTTCACTCCCTATTTTTTCTACTAACCCGTAATCAGCCAGTACGGCTCTGATTTCTTTTTGCAGAGATTCAGTTGGCAGATCCATTGGCATTCTTAATGTCGGATTGATTCTGCCCATCATTCCAAGTGCAGCTTTCAACGGTGCTGGATTCGTATCTTTAAAAAGAACATCATTTAAAGGCATCAAATCATAATGAAGCTTTAATGCTTCTTCTACATTTCCAGAATCCCATGCGTTGTAAACTTCTGCGACTTTGGAAGGAAGTACGTTTGCTGTTGCAGATATGTATCCTGCCCCACCGATGGCTAGCATCGGATAGCAAAGCAACTCTATACCTGAATAAAGCAAAAAGTCACGTCCACAATGTAAAAGCACTCGGTTTATGTGTTCAAAGTCTTTATTTGATTCTTTCACTCCAATAATGTTTGGACAGTCTTCATTAAGTCGCGCTAGCGTCTTTACTTCCAGATTCACAGCGGTTCTTCCTGGGATGTTATAAATGATAAGTGGGATGTCTACTGAGTCTGCGATGAGCTTAAAATGTTTGTAAAGTGCATGTTGTGAGGGCTTATTGTAGTAAGGAACGATAACCATAGCGGCATCTGCTCCCATTTCTTGAGCTAATTTCGTTAGATGAAGAGACTCTTGGTGATTGGTCGATCCAGTTCCAGGAACGATAGGCACGCGCTTATTTACCGCTTTGATCGCTGTTTCCATTACAAGCTCGCGTTCTTTTAATGTCAGCGATGAAGGTTCTCCTGTCGTACCAGTAACTGAGATGCCATGACTTCCAGACTGGATATGCCAGTCTATCAAACTTTTAAGTGTCTTGAGATCTAACGATTCATCTTCATGAAAAGGGGTGATGACGGGAGCAATTGAACCTCTTAAAGATTTCTTAACTTCTTCTACTTTCATACTTTCATCTCCTCAAATAGAATTTTGTTGCGAATCCTCAAGAAAAGCTTTTAGTGTATTCAATTTATGGTTTCTTGCAAATGTCTCTATAATTTTGGGGTCTTCTCTTTTTTCCATCATCTCGATTAGTTGATAGTGTTCTATAACTGATCGCTTCATTCGAACAGGTTTCATGGTTGATCCCTGTTGACGAACAGTCCCGAGCCTTTCCCAAGTTGTATGAATCTGTTCTAACAGAAATTGATTGGTGCAATATTTGTATGTGAGTTTATGAAATTCTTTGTTGTAGTTGGAGAAAAGAGAATAATCAAGTTGTTCAAGTGCATCTTCCATAAGCTTTGTGTACACTCTTAAACCTTCAAGTTTTTCGTGAGGAAAGTGTATTGATGATTCTGCAGTCGCAAAACCTTCTAATACGGCTAGAACGGATAAAGTTTCTAAATATGCTTGTTCATCAAAGGGGGTAACAATCGCTCCTGAGTAAGGCTTGAACGAGATTAAAGAATCCGCTTCTAGCAGCCTGATCGCTTCACGAACGGGAATTGCACTTGTTTTGAGCTCTCTAGCAAGTTGGTCAATAACAAGTTTGTGACCCGGCGGATACCTGCCATCTAAGATACGGGAACGAATGACTTGATAAGCATACTGCTGTTTGTTTGTTTTATGTGTAGTCTTCATAATCCTATGTTAATCTCAAATCATATATGATTTCAAGCTAATTTTCAGAAAAATCATATATTATTGTTAATTTAGGAACAAAGTATGATAGGAGAAAAACAATAAAAAAAACTATAGTTAAATAGTCTTGTTAGTCACAGTAAAAGTTTACATATGTAGTAAGAATAAGCTATTCTATTCATATAGATTGTGTATAAAGGGGTAAAAAGCCCATGAATGTAAAAAACGCCATGGAGATTCTAGTAGAAGAAGCATTAAAGAATTATTGGGGACAGCTTCAGCTTCCTTGCAAATGCGAGATTTGTAAAGCTGATGTCTTTGCGATCACACTGAACAACTTGCCACCTCGTTATGTTTCCAATGAAGATGGATACGCTTTTGTCAAAGCTCAAAATTTTGACGATCAATCCAGAGTTAACATCTTAAATCAGATTGTAAAAGCGACAGGTATCGTAGCAACTCGGCCATCACATGATTTGAAACCATCTCCTACTAGGGAATAGAAGGCAGATGGTTTTTTATTTTTGCTATGTTTATCCACAATAAATATTGAAAAACCTTCACATTAACCCATAAGGTTCAGTTGAAAATTGTATTCGAGAAAATATCCTGACTCTTTATTCCTATTTTTCAGAAAAGTTCCTTGCGAGAGCTTTTTTCTTATGATATATTTGTGACAACCATTCAGTACTGGATTACATCTTAACTTAAGAGTTTGAAAGTGGTTTGGTAATTACAGAGCACAAAAGTGCAAACGTTCTAGGAGGCATTCACATGCAAACAGGTAAAGTAAAATGGTTTAACGCTGAAAAAGGTTTCGGATTTATCGAAGTTGAAGGTGGAGACGACGTATTCGTACACTTCTCTGCAATTCAATCAGAAGGATTCAAATCACTTGACGAAGGTCAAGAAGTAGAATTTGAAATTGTTGACGGAGCTCGCGGACCACAAGCAGCTAACGTAACTAAAAAATAAGTTCAGCCTATATATAAAGACCCGGCAGTTGCTGCCGGGTCTTTTCTATGTAAAGAAATAGGACCATTTGAAGAGGCTCCCTACTTAGGCAGCCTAATCTTTTAAACCAACTTTCATCTTATACTTTTGTATTTTACCTAAAATATCTACCTTGTCTTCCTGCGAAAAGATTCCGAGTTTGTGTAGGATAATCGTGTATTGTTGCAGCTTAAACAAAGAGCTTTCTTTATACCACATAACATTCACCTATCTTTCCTTAGGGAAACTTTTTAAACCTTTGTAAATATTATATGCCATATGCTAAATTTATGATAATCATTTATTCTTCTTTCCTGTAGATTCAAATAAAAAAGCGCATCTAAAGATACGCTTTACATTACTATTTCGTTTGAAGAGTAGAAAGCATGGCCCAAATAGCTTGTTCCCATTTAGCCGCATCCTTATGTTCTGGCAGATTCACTGTATATTTAACTTGATCTCCATTACTTAACTCTTGAATAACGATGTATTTTTTGTAAGACTCTTTTGATGCTGTAATAAATAACGAAGTCTTTTCAAATGCCGGTCCAGCGACCTCTACTCCATTCACTTCGTTTACTTCCCCGATTGCTTCCAGTTCATCCTTTGCCCATTCTTTTAGATCATCGATGGACGCCTCTTCTGACAACGGCTCTATTCTGACAAACGTCTCTGCAAATTTTGTTGCAAACAATAAGTCTTTTCTTGGCTCTTCTGCTGTAAATTCAAAATCTGGAAGTTTGTAGAAATAGTATTCAAGCTCACTCTCTGTTAATACAGCGTCTTCTTCCACTGAAGTCCCATCCACTATGTACGTAAGCTTTTTTGATGTAGGTGCCTGTGGCGTACTTACTTCATTAATTTGCTCTAAGACCCATTGCCCCTCATCATTCTTCTTATAAACAATTTTCACTTTGGCACCATCCTTCATACTCTCGACGGCACCTCTAACTTCATCCGTTAGACGAAGAACTAATGTCTCACCTGCTGCCTCTACTTCAATAGAATTATTGTCAATCTGACCAATGTACGTTCCTTCTTCTTCAATGGAAGTTACTTCTTCGGTAACAGGCTCTTCTTTAACCTCTTCATTCTTCTTTTCAGGTGGTGAAGGTTCGGTCGTTTTCGGAGCTGATTCTTCTTTTGTATTTGTGTTTTTTGATTCGCTGCTACAAGCTGCAAGCAACAGAATGATAGCAAATATCCAAGTCTTTTTTTTCATCGTTAATCACCTCGAATGATAAGTTTAAAAGCAAAAGGTCTCATCTACTATTCAGTTATTATGGAAAATGTTCACGATTACAATAAATACAGAAACAACTAAAACAAAATTTGGTAAACGCCTTAAATGCAAAGAGAAATCTACCGATATAAAAGCAGTACTTTTACATTTTAAAACGGAGATGACGAAATTTGAATCCATCATTTGCCTCAAATTCACAAACGAATAAACTGGTTACAAAAATGTTATGGGGTATGTATGTTCTCGGTCTAGTAAGCACATATGCGAGTACGAAAACCATAGACAGTGTCTTTTTTTATGGTATAGCTGGCCTTCTAATCTTATTATCACTCTCGATTTGGACGTACCGAAAGTGGGCTCCCTTCGCAGTTCAATATTTTGTTGTTCTCGGATTAACGGTACTAACCGTTATCATGGCAGACTCGAATCCGAAGATTTCTACTTACCTGATGACTTATGTATGCTTAGCAGTCATCACGTTATATCATAACTACCTTTCCATCTTACTATCGGGTATTAGTGGATTATTGTTAACTAATTTCTTCTTCTTTCAATATAAAGAAACGATGTTTGCTGGACAAGATCCTAAGATTATTATCTCATTAAACGTCTTCTTAACTGTCATTACTGCTGCATTAGTAGCACAAGCAAGAATCGGTCAGCGTATGCATGAAAATATTTTAAGCGCTGAAAAACAATCAGAGCAGGCTAAGAGGAAATTGGAACAATTGTTGAGTAAAATAAAAGATGCATCAGAGAACCTGCATCATTTTAGTCAGTCTGTGAAGGAGAACGTTACACGAACAGGAGAAATATCAAGTAACATTACGTATGCTTTTACAGAAGTAGCAAAAGGTGTAGAGTCTCAGGCTGTCAGTGTTGGTGGAATGAGTCAGTCTGTCACAAGCACCAACGATGTAGCAAAAGGTCTTTTTCAACACTCGAATGATATGAAAAAACTTTCAGAGCAAACGGTAATTGTTACAAATGCAGGAGAAAATCAAGTATTAGAACTTTCTTCTAAGATGAAAGAAGTGAGTGAGCTGATGCAGCAAACGAACACTCTTATGTATGAATTAAATGAGCAAAGTGAATCGATTGAAGGGATCTTAACGACAATAGAAGACATCTCTTCTCAAACGAATCTCCTTGCATTGAATGCGGCGATTGAAGCTGCACGAGCTGGAGATCAAGGTAGAGGATTTGCTGTTGTTGCAGACGAAGTTCGGCGCCTTGCTGAAGATTCTCAACATTCAACTAAGCAGATTGGATCTATATTAAGTGAAATCCGCAACAAAGCCCAACAAGCCGCCCAATTTGTAAATGGGTCGCAAGGGGTCGTCACATCCAGTCTAGAAGCAACAGAGAAAACGGCAGAGAATTTCAGTCAAATTTTAATGAACACCAATCAAGTTGCTACACAGTCTTCTGAAGTGCAAGAATTGATCAATCAACTGTATGAATCTACCGGATACATTGTAGGAGAGATTCATTCGGTTTCTGGAATAGCAGAAACATCAAGTGGTTCTGTTGAAGAAGTTCTTGCATCTGTAGAAGAGCAACATAGATGTGTAGAAGAAGTAGTCGATAGTTTCAACAAGTTTGAAGCTTTAACATCAGAACTTAATGAACTGGTAAAAGAATAAGAATGATACAATACCTTTTCATCGAACATGAAAAGGTATTTTTTTGAGGGGGCTTACGAAATGCATAAACACAGGGGAATCTATTGTATTTGTTTGAACGAGTCTGGAGAACTGCTCGTCATTGAAAAGACCGGTGGTCCTTATAAAAATCGATTCGACCTTCCTGGTGGCACACCTAACGACGGTGAACCAGAATATGAAACGGTTTTTCGTGAAGTTTTAGAAGAGACTGGGTACAGGGTGCTAAATGGTATAAAACTAGGCGAACGCTGTTATGAACTTCCATGGAACTATAAAGAGTGGACGCGATCCCAACATTCAGCGGTTTTCTTTGACTGTATGATAGTTATTCATTCACAAACGGATATAGCAGACATTCCAGATCAAGATTCAAGAGGAACAAGGTGGATCCACACGGATGATCTAGTAATGGAGTGGTGCTCTCCTCTTGTTTGGGAAGCCGTTCACTATGCTCTAACCAAACATATTCCGTCTGAAATGAAAATATATCATTCATGGCAAGTTCAAAACGTACCATTATATCCTATAGGATAAAAAAACAACCGCCCAGAGGCGGCTGTTTTTAGTAACAGTAGAAGGAACTGATTTGGCGTGTATCCATGCCAAAATAGATCCATCTATTGCCGGTCCAGCGAAATCCTGCAACCGATCTACGTCCTGCAAAAGTAAGCCATGCCCAAAATCCCGGACCCCATGTTGGCCAGATATAGACATATTGGTACAAACAAGGTCTGATCGCGCCTGGATCAACAGCATAGACTCCTGGCTGACTTCCTCCGCCGCCTCCACCTTGCAAGCTAAAACCTTGTGCTTGAGATGGTGTAAAGGATGGAGGTGCTGATGTTGGTGCCATTCCGCCACCACCACCGCCTCCTGGAGGTCCGCCTGGAGGGCCACCTGGTGGGCCAAATCCTTGCCCTCCGCCTTGACCGCCGCCTTGACCCGGAAAAGGTGGAAAACTTCTATACATGCTCAATACGTTCAACTCCTATAAAATTGTATTCGGTTCATATTATTCATATCGTGATGAAACGTATAGACAAGTAACCCGTATTACTATAAAAGGATTGCTTCATGCTGATTTCGGGTATATTACTTGAAACAACTATGATTTTTATAGGAGGATGAAAATGGGACGCATTAAACAAGGGATTAAAGGAATGGCAGTTGCTTTTTTAATTAAACAAGGTAAAAAAAGGTTACTACCTATCATTAAAAGAAAATTAAAAAGCAGATAATTATAGAGCTCCTTATTCGTAAGGAGTTCTTTTTTGCTTTTAAAGTGCTTTACTCCTGCTATGAATAAATGAACAATAAGGTTTTTAGCGCTTCATGTTCATTAGCTCTTCTCTTAAAAAACGTACCTCGAACTCGATCAGGGATTCACCCGTCTCTTCTTCAAACAAGCGGTAAAAATTTTTCTGTTTATTAAGCAATAAAGATTTGATCTTAGCATCATTTCCGTCTCTCACCAATTGATCGATGGCATAGTAGCTTTGTCGGTAGGGGCGGTGACTAGATCTTCTCCGATTTTCATAAGCCCACTCCTTTACTGAGTGAAGTCTCGTGAAGGGAATAAAATTTAAAGGTACAAAGTCTGGCACTTCTCTCACGCTCTGTTTTCCTGCATATTCTGCAAGCCCTTCTTCAAACCATCTCGGCAGATGCCGATTATCCAATTTATTATTTAATAAGTAACTATTAATCCAATGATGTGTGTATTCATGTCCGACCAACTCCAAAAATCGTTTAGTATTTTCATCCATGTCCTTAGTAACAAGCAGATGAATCGTCTCTTGAGCAGGAACGTATAATGCTTGCAGGTTTTCATAAGCATGAATCGGCAGATGTTGCTGAAAGATTAAAGGATTTCGATACAGAATGACCGTAACAGGAAGAGCATCATGAACATCAATCCATTCATTGTGATAAGACTGCATTTTACGAATGTGACGAATCGCAGAGACTGCTAACTCCCGATCTTGGGGTTCATAGAAAACCGAAGCGCTTTTTTCATTGACATTTTCTAGTGTCTTTAAAAAGGATACTCGTTCAAAAATCCTATCTTTTTCTACTACCATCGCTTCCAGATAAAATTGATTTTTTATTCTAGGAGATAAAGAGTGAGGTAATGAGCTTTCGAGCGCATAATTGTTTACAGATAATAAGGCTGTAGAGAATGCAATAAGAATAATGATAATGAGATTCGGTTGAAATCTTTTCATTGCAAGAGTTTTCCTTCTCCCTATTATCCATCCAATGAATCGGATGCTGAATATGAAAAAGCATACTAAGAGAATGAACACTCCGATAAATAACCCTTCAATATCGCCTAGCAACAAATACAACCCATAAATACAAATACAGGAGAAGAAGCTAAGGAAAAACGTTTTTGTAAGGATAATTAGCTTCTTCAAGGTATGCACTTCCTTTGTCCAATATTTTTTAGAAGTCGTACTATTATCGATATGCCCTCCATAAAATGATAATGAATCTTAGTTTTACAGGAGGCGCTATGACCGGATACATTGTTGAAGGCAAAAGTGATCAACTGAGAGTACAGAGTGTTCATCCTCACGCCCATTTTGTCATTTTAAATGGAATTTCCTTTCGGCATAAAGAACGAAGAGCGATTGAAGAAGCATTGATTCTTTGTGATGAAGTATATGTATTAACTGATCCAGATGAACCTGGCGACAAGATCGCTTTAAAGATCATGGAAACATACCCAGAGATCAAACGAATTCATATTGATCCGAATAAAGCTAGAAATGTTAGAGAAAGTCGCTACAAGTATGGTGTTGAATACTGTTCAAACCAATATTTAAAAGAAACGCTGCCAGGCATTTAATTCTCAATCATAGACTTCTTGACTTTAGTCTCATCACCTTCTCCGGATGACGACTCTTTACAAAGAAACAAAAAAAGACTGCAATTATGCAGTCTTCATTTCTATTTACTCTCAAAAAATTCGAGTGATTCTTCATCTGGTCCAAAAAAGAAAAAGTATTTTCCATTTGGAAGCTCTGTAATTTCTTTATCTTTCATGACAACATCCTTTTTCCGCAAAAGCTCATACTGCTCTTCAATATTCCGTACAGAAAATGCAATGTGATGGACCTTCCCTTCATTCGTTACCGGCCCTGTATAACCAGCGATCAACTCAACAAGTACTTTTCCTTCTACCCCTAAGAATGCTAACTCAACGGGTACGCTTGTATGATCGAAACGATCTATTAAATCTAAACCAAGTACCTCAGTATAAAACTTGATAGAGTTCTCCATGTTAGAAACCATAATTCCAGTATGTTCAATTCCAGTAATCATGCTGATTTTCCCCTTTCTAAGTTGAAGCAGATTGTTGTTCTAGGAGCGTTTTGCGGATACCTTCTCCGTACTGAAAGAATGGCAAGGAAAGCAATGAGATCAGCGTTAGAATACCAAACACATAAAATCCCTGTTCGAAGCCAAACGTACTTAATAGTAAACCGCCGATCCATGGCCCCGCACTGAACCCAATCGATCGAAACGACATCGCCCCAAAATATGTACCTCTCATATGCTCAGGCGCTAAATCATCTAAAAGAACATCACTCATAACGAACACGATAATTTCTCCCACTGTTAAAAACACCATGCTTATGACAAGAAAAATCCAATTTGTTGAAAGTCCAAATCCAAGCAATGCAAGACTGAACGCAATACTCCCGAAACGGAGTGCATTCATCGGCTGAAATCTCCTTACATAGTTTGTTACCGGAAACTGAAGTAACAAAACCGTTATTGCGTTTGTAACAACAAGATAGGCAAAAAGCTTAACGCCATTTTCAAACTGAGGTGCGTTCCCTATATATTGCGCGAGTGTGGTATCCATTTGTGACTGTGCCATCATTACAATCGTATTTCCGATCAGAAAAAAAGCAAGCACTCTATCTCTTGAAAGTACTCCTATGGCAGACTTGATAGAGAACTTTCTTTCTTCTCCACCCTGTAATTCTTTAGAGTAGCCTCTTAAAGTGAAAACAATCAATAGCGCATAAATTAGGTAGGCGACCGCGGTTATGTAAAAAGCTTGTGTTGAATTCGATGTTCCTAGCTGTGTTCCTACAACCGGACCAACTGCAGCACCAACATTGATTGCAAAATATCGAGCATTGAAAACAGTCAGCCGGTTTTCTTTTGTCGTTACATCAGCAAGCAGTGCTCTTGATATAGGTTCAAACCATGAGCGGCACAGTCCGTTTAACATGTTTAATAAAAAGAAATGCCATACTTGGTCTGCTACCGCGAATCCAACAAACACAGCACTCCAAATGAAGATAGCAACCGTCATCACAGGAACCCTTCCTATTCGATCAGACAGATAGCCCCCAAAGAAACCACCGAACGTACCTGTTAGAGCACTAACTCCAATAATCAATCCAACCATAGCAGGATCGATTCCCTTTTCATTGTACAAATAAATAGCCAAGAATGGCATCGTCATAAAAAATGCTGCTCGAGTAAACAATGTTCCTGCTACAATAACAACAACTGCTGGATGCCACTTTTTAAGTAAATTTCTCATCCCATATCCTTCTCTCTTCTCTTCTGTTACTTACTCTATCACTTTTTGAAGAGCTAGAAAAAGAATTTTTAAAAATTTTGAAACTTTTCTATTTTTCCTTCGTCTTATATAGGTGTACCCCCCTTTCCCGAAAAAAGCCCTCCCCTAATTAGGGCTTTTTTCATTTTAATCCGCTGCTCTTTAGTCCGTCAGCGCGACTTTGTCACAAAGTAATAACGTTTATCAAAAAAATCACACATTCGGCCATTTTTAATGTGACCTTGCTATATTATAGACATCCCTATCAACAACCCCCTTTTTTCATTGTTAAGAACGAAAGAGAGCGCCAAGAAGGAAGTCCTTCTAAGCGCTCTTTTTTCAATATTTTTTAATTTTACTCACATTCGTCGCCGTCACAAAATTCGAATTTAGCATCCCTGATCGCGCCTCTAAGAGCACGTTCAATATTAGCTTGCGGATGCAGACCTTTTAATACTCTCTCACCAATAATGATAGTTGGAACAGCCGTAATGTTCAAATCTTCTGTTGCCTCTTTTAGAATCATTTCTCTTTCTTGCTTAAACTCACGGAATTCCAATGCTTGTTGAAATGCCTTACCATCGAGACCAATTTCCTCAGCAATGTTTTGAAGAACTTCAATCTTCCCGATATCTTCTCCGTTTTGATAGAAAGCTTTGAAAACGAGATGTGCATACTCTCTTTCCTTATCGTGTTTCTTGGCAAACAATAATCCTTCATGAGCAAAGAAAGTATGGGGTTGAGGAGATACACCTGGCAAGATCATATGAACCCCCATTTTTTTTGATAAAGGCTGGACTGTCTCCTGCCATGACCGTTGTAGATAGTCTCCTTCAGGACGCAATGTTTCTTGAGGAAATGGTCGGAGTTCGTATGGCATCCACTCAATCTCAACATCTTTATCTTCCGTCGCTTTTATTAATGGCGATTCAGCTAAATAACAATATGGACAAACAAAATCAGAATATACTTTTATTTGAATGGTCATGTTCATATCCCCTTTTTCACAGCATACGTTCTACGTTTTACTGTTTTCACGTGTGACGCCTATGATATTTTTAAATGGATACTTGTTCAAGTAATATGACTTAGTTCCCTACCATATATATAGGATGCCTCGTTTATGGTAGGGCGTTCGATCAGAAATTCCTAAGTAGGTGTAAACGATTCATGAAAACAATCTCTGTTCACCTTTTGTATTACATGATATATTTAGAAAGGCTTTATACCTTACATACCATATATTGATTTTAAACTTGTGAATACATATGTTTTAAACTAGTCTCGCATCACTGGCTTTAGCGCCGATGAAGCACCATTTAGGAGGATATACCGTGATTTTAATGGCAGGTATGATCGGTACTGGCAAGTCTACATATGCTGAATTTTTGAGCGAGCAGCTTGGAAGCTCCATCTTTTATGAAAGCGTCGTTGACAACCCTATTTTACCCGATTATTACAAAAACCCGAAGCGATGGGCTTTCCCGCTTCAGATTTATTTTTTAAATACACGTTTTAAGACGATACGGGAAGCTCGCACGAGTCCAGATAACGTTCTGGATCGAAGCCTTTATGAAGATTTAATTTTTGCAGAACTAAATTTTGATTCAGGAAACATGACGCAGCTTGAATTTGATACCTATAAAGACCTTCTCGAAACGATGATGAACGAAATCGACAAGACCCCGAAGTCTCGTCCTGATTTACTTGTCTATTTGGATAGTGATTTTGAGACGGTTTTAAATCGTATCCGTCAAAGAGGGCGCTCATACGAGCAAGTTGAAGAAAACCCTGAACTTTTTGCCTATTATAAAACGCTTCATGCTAAATACAAGGAATGGATTAAAGCCTATGATAAAACGCCAGTATTGTTAATCGAAAGTGATCAATATAACATTTTTGATAAAGACGATCAGGAAAAAATCCTTACACTCGTACAGAATGAACTGGCGCGCCTTCATTCCTTAAAGCAACCTACTTTACTTATGCATGAAAGCCGTTAAATCCACAAACACTATTAGGACAAACAAGGTTTAAGGAGTGAACTCATGTTTACACTGTTCTTTATTTTGTTATCTGTCCTTGTAGCAGCTGTAGGTCTCTGGTGGACGATGAAAATCGCAAAAAAACAAAAAGTGTACACAGAAGATGAGGTGAATCCTGCAGTCTCCAGACATACTGCATTGTTGAATCCCGTCTTCATTGCACTAGCCGGCTTTACAATCGTGATCGGTCTCATCATCTACATTGCCTATTTTATTTATTAACAACGTAAAGACCAAAAGACATCTAGTCTTTTGGTCTTTTTTCTAAATCTTGTGGTTTTTCAGGATTCCAAAAACTCATACTTTCAATAAATTGTCTTGTCTCCTCTTGACCAAGATCATGAATCATCTGATAGGCTTCTCTTAGTTTCTGATCATATCTATCATTGTCTGAGTCATTTGAATAAGGTACATATGGTAAATGAGACCTTACAAACGTATCATTTGCAGTACTGTCTAATTCACTAAATTTTCGTTCGAGATGCCTTACGTCTTCATCAGAAGCAGATATTTCAAACTGAAAAGTAGAAGCGGTTTTAATCGGAAGGATCTCACCGGTCTCAACATTGATGTAATACGGTCTTTTTTCCATGCTTCACGTCCTCCTTTTTCTTTATTTTCCTCAGCACATACGTTTTTATGTAAAGGTCACCACCATCTTTTCTTTTTAAAATAACTCATGATCACAACAGGCAGCACTAAACAAAGAGTTAAAACGTAAAAATAGCCATATCGCCATTTTAATTCAGGTATGTATTCGAAATTCATGCCATAAAGACCTGCGATAAATGTTAAGGGAATGAATACTGCACTAACGAGCGTCAACGTTTTCATGATTCTATTCATGTGATCAGATTTTAAAGACATTTGCAGATCTAAAATACCTTTTAAATTTTCTTTAAAACTGTCAAAAGCAGCGGTTACCCTTGAAAAAGAGGATAGTAAATCTTTAAAATAAAATCCTGACTCTTCATTGGCGTATTCGAAGTCCTCATGACCCATTTTCTGTATGATGCTCTCTTCAGCTTCCACATATTGTCTGAGCTTATGCAACCGAGTCTTCCAGCGATACACATCGCGTCCGATTTCTCGTTTTTGTGGATCGATGAACACACTTTTTTCAAGCTCTAAAAACTCATCTGAAAGTTGATCCACAACTTCAAGATAGGAACTCACAATATCTTTCATCAGATAGTACAACATATAGCTTACATGCTTCATATGTTCAGGATTGTTAGTGAAATCCTGAACAAGCTGTTCCCGAAAGGAAATTTCACGTTCACTCATTACGATTAAATATCTTTCACCCATTAACAGGTTAAGCCTGACCGGTTCATAATCTTCTGACCCTAAATAAAACGTTGATACCACAGCATGATTAGCATAAACATTAAGTTGTGGATGTTCAGAAAAATGTAAGAAAGCATTCTTAGCTAACGGATGAAGATCGAATTGCTCTAACACACCATCTTGATTCATTTCTTCAAGAGATTGATAAAACATCCAGATCGTTTCTTTCTCTTTTGGCATTACAAAGTGTTCAATTCGTTCGGTTTGATTTGTTACCTCTTTATACATTAACATCTCATGAACTCCTGGCATCCTTTTTCTCTATCTTTCCCATAAGTTCAGATTCACATGACAAAAAAATAACCCTTTATGTTTAAAGGGTCACTGTACTAATACTTTTTACTTTTTTCACAACCACTCTATCTCCTTGTGCAGGGGGATGAGAAGTTAAAAGAAACTCAACAGGCAAACTTGATTCGTTTCGAACTTGATGGGTTGTCCCTGCAGGTATATCTAATCCTTGATGCGCGCTAAGGATAAATTCTTCACCATCTTTTTCGATCAACAGTTCTCCGTTTAAAACAAAGAAAAATTGATGGGAAAAAACATGATAATGTCTCACCTCAGCTGTTTGAGGAGGCATTCTTTCTTGTATGATGCTTAGGTTCTCTTGCTTTACAAGGTGCCAGCCATCACATGCATCTCCCCATTGGTAATGTTCTGCATTTAACGCACTTTTCTTTGCCATACAGCCTCCAATTATTTATTCAAAACGTCCTCCAGATTGATCTTCATCCGTTGTGCACTAGGTGGACAAGTTAAGTTATACTGAAAGACTTTTTTGTTAATGGTCTCTACGGTCTTTTTGATGTTGAATTCTACGGTATACGTTTTTAGTTCTTCTTTAAGTACGTCTATCTCCTGACCAAGTTTCACCCAACTCGGGAGAATGTTATTATCTTTCATTACTTTATGAAGACGCTTCTCGGGATTATACGTAAGATCTTCATCTAGATTAAGTGGCTTGCCTAATCCTTCGAGATCATCAAATGCACCTTCTTTTCGGGCGCGGTTAACGATGGCTGTAATGTGGTCTTCGTAATACCAAGCATTGGTTTGCTCGTCTTTCATTAAGATTTCACGTTGCTGCAGTTCCTTTTCAAGCGATGGTTTTTTATTCATTACAAAAACCTCCAGGAATAAATTTATTCTATATTTATACATTATGTTTATTATTCCTATTCCCTTGGAAAACTTATGGCAGATTTATTGCGAAATTGTGTACAAATTAAGAACGCCTTAATGCAGTTCTTTGAAAACAAAAAGGAAGCGAATTTCTCGCTCCCTTTCTATATTCTCTTATTTTTCTAAGAAATACTTTTCAAGATCATCTAGCATTAAGTTAGCAGCTTTTACTCCACCAGCTGTATTCCAGATGGCATCACTTACTTTATAAGCTTTATCCGCTTTTACAACTTCGAGGTTCTTCCAAAGCGGATTACTTGTCCACTCTTTTTCTGTATCTGTCGCTTTTCCGTCACCTTCTTCATAAGTGAAGTAGAATAGAATGTCACCATTCATATCTGGAATGCGTTCTTGTGTAACTTCTTCCATAAAATCATCCTTGTTTTGATCACCAGGGCGAGCAAATCCAATCTGATCTAGAATCACACCAGAAAAAGAATCTTTATGATAGATACGAGAAGTTCCAGGTAGGAAACGAACAACTGAAACTTCAGTTTTTAACTGATCTGCTGCCTCTTTCTTCATATCTTCAATACGCTTGTCGAATGCAGCCAAAACTTCTTTCCCTTTTTCTTCTTTATCTAGCGCTTTTGCGTATAGTTCGAAGTTGATCTTCCAATCACCACGAAGTTCTTCAGAAAATACAGTTGGTGCAATTTTGTTTAATTCATCATATTGTTTTTCTTGACGCTGTTTGTTTCCGATGATTAAGTCCGGCTTTAAAGCTGCGATTTTCTCAACGTTTACCGTACTCTCGTCACCTACAACTTCTACATCTTTCATGTCATCCTTAATGTGATCATACCAAGGATCACCTAACCAAGATTTAACGGCTCCAACCGGTTTTACGCCAAGAGCAAGTACGGCTTCAGTACCTTCATTAGTTAGTACAACTACTCGTTTGTTTTTCTTAACTTCTGTTGTACCCATCGCATGTTCTACTTTATAAGAAGCAGAAGATCCTTCTGACTTTTCTTCTTGTTCTTTATCTTTTCCTCCGCAAGCTGCTAATGCAAGCATTAACGTCAATACCGCTGCGAACGCAAGCCATTTGTATGTAATTTTCTTCATTCGATTTTCTCTCCTCTTTTTATCTTGTAAATGATAATGAGAATCAATTACAATTCGTATCATAAACTGATATGAATACGTTGTCAACAACTAAATGATAATGATTTTCAAAGTCATTGACAGATACCTACTTTACTTTTAAACTGATAAATGAGAATAACTTTCATTAATAAAAGAGGCTCTAATGAACGGAATATTATACGGAAATAAAATTAAAGCAGCTGGACTTATCGCAGGGCTATTGATTGCACTTATTATTATGGTGCTAAGTGTTGTACTAGGGTATACGAACACTTCACTAAAACAAGCCATTGAAGCATATACGGCTTTTAACGGCTCGAACGAACATTTAATCATTCAACTTTCTCGAGTACCACGCTCACTCGTTGGTATGGCAGTCGGAATTTCTTTAGGAATCGCAGGCGTCCTCATGCAAGCGCTAACTCGAAATCCAATTGCCTCTCCAGATATCTTCGGTGTGAATGCAGGAGCTGGATTCTTTATTGTTTTTGGTGTTACTTTTCTTGGAATTTCATCTATACAGCAATTTATGTGGATTGGATTCCTAGGCGCTGCTGTTGCTGCAGGATTGGCTTATGCATTAGGCTCTGCCGGACAAGGTGGGCTTACACCCGTCAAACTAACATTGGCAGGAGCTGTTATGGCCGCTCTTTTTGCATCCCTCACGCAAGGTATGCTCGTGACCAATGAAAAGGCGCTAGATGAGGTTTTATTCTGGCTTGCGGGTTCTGTTGAAGGAAGAAAACTTTCTATGCTTGCCGCTGTCTTACCTGCACTCGTTATCGCCTGGGTCATATCACTCTTATTATCAAGGCAATTAAACGCCTTTGCACTCGGTGAAGATGTTGCCATCAGCTTAGGTCAAAAAACAGTAGTGTTTAAACTAGCCGCGGCTCTCATGGTTATCATACTAGCTGGAGGATCAGTTGCGATAGCTGGACCTATCAGTTTCATAGGGATCGTTGTTCCTCACTTTGCTAGATATTTAGTAGGAAATGATCACCGCTGGATCGTGCCATACTCTGCGGTCATCGGTGGTATCATGCTCGTTATGGCAGATATTGGTGCACGATATATCATCATGCCTGAAGAAGCACCTGTTGGAGTTGTAACTGCTCTGATTGGTACACCATTCTTCATATATATTGTTCGAAAAGGAATATTTCAAAAATGAGAAAGTACTGGGTCCTACAGCGTAAATCATTTTCTTTTTTAATTGATAAAAAAACCACTGTTAGCATCATTGCCCTAACATTTGCGGCAATAGTTGCCATGCTAATCAGTATCGGTGTCGGTGATATGTATATTGCACCGTGGGATGTATTTCAAGCATTAATGGGAACAGGGCTTGATATTAATCAGCTCATCATTACTGAATTCAGACTCCCAAGGGTATTGGTCGCATTTATTGCAGGATCTTCACTTGCTCTCTCAGGTGCAATTCTGCAAGGGATCATACGTAACCCTTTAGCGTCTCCCGATATGATCGGAATAACAGGTGGAGCAGGTTTTGCAGCTGTCGCTTTCCTAACGATGTTCAGTGATGATTCTAACAACCTCTTATTAAGCATTAACTATTTACCACTGTTTGCTTTTGGTGGAGCGACAATTGTAGCATTCCTGATTTATGCATTAGCTTGGAAAGACGGTGTTACACCAATTCGTCTCATCTTGATCGGAATCGGACTCATGGCTTTATTGCAGGCGTTAACAACGCTCATGATGCTCATAGGACCGATTTATAGAGCTAGTCAAGCGACTATTTGGCTTACCGGAACGGTATACGGTACTTCCTGGAACGAAGTAAAAGCATTGCTTCCATGGTTTTTAGGAATATTACCTATCTTAGTACTACTCGTCCGCCGATTGAACATTCAAGGTTTTGGTGATGATTTAACAAAAGGAGCTGGAATCTCGGTTCACCGTGAACGATTCTTACTTTTAATGGTCTGTACAGCTTTAGCTGGTTCAGCAGTCGCGTTTGCAGGAGCAATGGGGTTTGTTGGACTTATCGGACCACATATCGCTAGAAGAATTTCAGGCTCGTCGTTCGGCGGCTTGCTCCCAGCTTCGGCTTTAATCGGTGGTATCATGGTCGTTTTGGCAGACCTTGCCGGACGTACATTATTCTCACCTCTAGAAGTGCCTGCCGGTGTTTTTACAGCGGCGATCGGTGCTCCCTACTTTATTTATCTATTATTTAAAAACCAATAACAGGAGTGGATGACAGATGGCTGTATTAACAACCTCTAACCTAACTTTAGCTTATGGAAAAGAACCGATTATTGATGACTTGAACCTACAGATCCCAAAAGGCAAAATCACCGTCTTAATCGGAAGCAATGGTTGCGGAAAATCCACTCTGTTACGCTCTATGGCAAGACTATTAACGCCTAAAGATGGGCATGTTTTGCTAAACGGCAAAGATGTAGCAAAACGTTCTACAAAACAAGTAGCAAAAGAACTGGCGATCTTGCCGCAAGGACCAATCGCTCCAGAAGGATTAACTGTCCTTCAACTTGTTAAGCAAGGTCGCTTTCCTTATCAATCATGGCTACAACAGTGGTCACAAGAAGACGAAAAAGCCGTGATGAACGCGCTTCGTGCGACAAATCTTATTCCTTTTATGGAAACACCGGTAGATTCCCTGTCAGGTGGTCAGCGGCAAAGAGCGTGGATCGCGATGACACTCGCTCAAGGAACAGAGACGATTCTACTGGATGAACCTACTACTTACTTAGACATGACACATCAAATAGAGATTCTCGATCTGCTGTTTGAGTTAAATGAAAAAGAAAAGCGAACAATCGTTATGGTGCTTCATGATTTGAATCTTGCTTGCCGATATGCTCATCATATTGTTGCGATTCAAGATAAAACCGTCTACGCAGAGGGTGCACCTGAAGAAATTATGAACGAACAATTAGTAGCAGATGTATTCCAGATGTCGAGTACCGTGATTCCTGATCCTGTTTTCGGCACACCAATGTGTATTCCTTATGGGAAGGGGCGAGTCGTTCGACATGTCAATACTCCTCAGTACGCCTAAGTCAAACGGTTGGACAGCAGAAGAAAAAAATCATATCAGTTCAAACTATCGCTTCTCTTTTCAAGCACCATATGAGAATGAAGTTGTCGTTTCTGCCGAACAGCTGTTGAATTCTGATCAACTGCTTCAATTTTTGGATCAAACAGGACCGCGTATTGGTTCGAACAAACGCCCTGTAACGGCATCTCTATTCTTTAAACGCTATGCGTATTGCAGTTTAACTTCCTGTTTATATGGAATGACCATTCTTAATAAGTCATTCGATATGAATATAAAAAATGTCTATCTTATCGATCACAACTCAGACAGCATGTGGCTTCCATCATTCACACTGAAAGATGCATCTGCTCGCATCGCTGACGAAAATAGAGCAGATTGGCGCTCTTCTGTTATCGAAACACTTTTTAAAGAAAACATGTCTGTGATGTTGAATCATGTTGCAAGCACGGCACGCATCTCAAAAGCGACTCTTTGGGAGAACGCATGGATTTACATACGCTGGGTTTATGAAACTTGGTTAAATGAAGAACATCCAGCAGAAGTTAAACAAAGAATTCAAGAAGATTATGCATTCTTTATGGATGCACCTGCCTTTCATTTTGGGTTAACCAAAAACCCGTTCCATCGTTTTGCTGCTCCGATCGGCTGCGGGCCGACTAAGACCCGTAAGACATGCTGTCTTTATTACAAAACAGAAAATGGAACTTGCTGTTCAACATGTCCAAAGCGATAAAAAATCGAGGCTTTCATCCCTCGATTTTTTGTTTTTTCTTGAATGATTTCGGGTAATTTAGTATAGATAGATTGAATGGAGGCGATTGAATGATGTGGTTATGGATTTTCTTAGCTGTATGCGCAGCAGCAGCTCTTTTTATTTTAATTCCAGGAATTAAAGCGATGAAAGAATCAATGGGTACCGTTCAACAGATGAAGAGCACAGGTGACAGCATTACCGCTCGTATGAATGATGTGAAGACTCAACAGCAACTTCTTCAAGAAAAGAAAGATTACTTAAGATATGACATTTACCAAAAGAAGAATAGCTTTGTAGCTGTTAAAGAAGGATTCACAGATTTAAAAGATACCTTTAAGAAAATAAAAAACTAAAGGAAACGTATAACCATGCGGATTACAATATTTGTGATGGCTGCCATCGAACAGCCTGATGTGGAAACATTGAGTGAATTGCACGAGGAGGAATTGCCCTCTTATGAGATCTCAAAAAAAGGGTTGTACACCGTCTATTCCTTGGAGTCTGGTGAACGGTTGATTAAGGACGAAAAAGATACGTGGTACGTGTGTGCTTCTTTTGAAAGAAAAACGCTTCATGAGATCAAATATGGCAGACAGCTTTTTGCACCACCTTATACGGATATTCCTATGGAACAACTACCTTTTGTAGAGTTATTAAAGCGCAATCATTGGACACCTTTACACGCTCATTATGATAAAGCACTTTGCCATGTTATCGCTGAAGTAGAGGATATAGATTCTGTTTCATTAGAATTTCAATCCAGACTAGCACATGCTGATGGAGATGACGATCCGCAAGTTGCACACGCTCTTCATTACATAGAATCTAAGCTGAACGGAAAACACACCCGATTTATTTCAGGCTGGGAATCTCATTCTTTTGCAACGATTACGGAAAGTGACGAATTTGCTCAAAATATTCTTTTGCCTACCTCTTCATGGCTGTATCTCTTGTATTTCGAACACTTTCTACATCACGATGGTTCGATTCCCTCAGACCAGATGATGCCAAGATTATTAGGGAATCTGTGGGCTTCTACTGGAAATGAATTTCCTTACAATAATGAGCTTGTACAGATGAAAGAGTTATAAAAAGCCTCTAGCTAGTAAGCTAGAGGCAACTTTTTTTATTTGACTACGAGTTTTGATACCATATTTGCATGACCGTTTCCACAAGGAACGCTGCAGCGAAGTGTATATTCCCCAGGCTTTAAATTCACAACATCAGAAGAACCACCCGTTACGTTCACATCTTCTCCCTCGATCATAACCGCGTGGTTGCCATCAACGTTTTCAAGTTTAAGAGCTACGTCTTTATTTGCTGGAATTTCATACTCTTTTTTATCGAATTTAAAATTACTAGCTTCAATGGTAATCGTTTCTTCAGCACTCTTTGTGCTTTTTTCTTTGTCTTTTCCTCCACCGCAAGCTGCTAGTATACCTATAGCAAGAACTGCGATCGCTGCAAGCCATAACGATTTTTTAAGCATGGAAAATCCCTCCTAGAGTCTTTCTACTCTCATTATAACCCCATTTTATAACAACTAGTATGGAGAAACTGTGACAGATATCATTTGCGAAAAAATAGTCCGTTAGTTGCCGGACTTATTTTTCTAACTTTCTATATTCTTCATGGATCTGTTTAGACGTTTGATCGACCTCTTCTCCCCAATGATCATTCACTTTAGTCACGATAACCTTTCCTTTGTTATCGATCAGTGCGTACCCACGTTTAGCTACACTGTCCCCTTTCATATTTAGGTGATCAATGAGCTTAAATTCCGGATCTGATATCCAGGTTGCATCTCTAGATGGAGGAAAGACAGATGCTCGACCGTATCTGAGCTTACCACATAGATATTTACATCCTATCTTTAATTTCATTTATGTTTTCGTTCAGTTTAACCAGTTGTTGTAATAAAAAAAATGAGTGATGGTTTGTCAGATAAAAAAACACCACAGGTCCACCATTTTGGTTCTCTTTTATTTTTGCATCGTTTTCACATCCAGCAGCCACGGGCATAAGAACGATGGCTAAACAAATACTGAGTTTTCTATGTAACTTTTCATGCTAATCTCCTTACGGAAAATTCTAAAGCTATTATATGTGGCAATCTATAACCTCTTTGCCTTATCTTTTATATAATAGGAAGTGGTAGAGCATATAAAAGAAATCAAATACAAAATAAAGGATGTTTCTATGTTAAAACCAAAATTGCTAGTCTCTTTTTTTAGTGCCATACTCCTTATATCTGGGTGTAGCTATCTAAACTCAAGCGACGATAAAAGAATTCCTGTAAAAGTTGAAAAGGTTGTTGACGGTGATACGATTAAAGTTCGAGTTGATGGAAGATTAGAGACTGTACGCTTCCTGCTAGTCGATACACCAGAAAGCGTTCACCCTTCCAAACCTGTTCAGCCATTCAGCAAAGAAGCTAGTACATACACATTACGAATGCTAGAAGATGCTAATGTCGAGTTAGAACTCGGAATAGGAGAAAGAGATAAGTACGGTCGACTTCTCGCTTACGTTTATGCTGATGGACAAAGTGTTCAGGAAAACTTGCTAAAGAAAGGGTTAGCCCGTGTAGCGTATGTATTTGAGCCGAATACAAAGTATGTTGATCAGTACGAACGTATTCAAATACAAGCCCAAAAAGAGGGTGTCGGCATTTGGAGCGTAGAGAACTATGTTCAAGAAGAGGGTTATGTTTCTGAGGATACAAAACAGCCTGAAAATACGGCAAATCAAGCATGCACAATCAAGGGTAATATTAATTCTTCTGGAGATAAAATTTATCATCTTGAAAGTGGAAGGTATTATAAAATAACTAAACCAGAAAAATGGTTCTGCACAGAAAAAGAAGCGGTCGCTTCTGGTTTCAGAAAATCTAAGCAATGAAAAACCGCTAGTGGCTCTTAACAAAGTCACTAGCGGTTTATTTTCTTAACAGCAATCTTCTTGTCCGAGCATCACGAGACCAGATCCATATTTAGAATCTTCAAAGTCTAGTTTTAATGTGGAAGTCTGTTCCTTAATTCTTGGATCAAACGCCACTCGTATGCCATTGATTTCTTCGATGATATCTGTGTTTTCAGGCTCATCCAGAGCCAGGCCAAGCTTAGGACCGCCTCAGCCCATACCTGAGAAGTAAACTCTTATTCCATTGGCGTTGTTCATTTCAAGCACTTCTTCTATATACTTCTTTGCGCTTAATGTTATATCCATAACCATCACCTCTTACTAGAAGTATAACGTAAAAGTGAGGTCATCGTCTAAGAAAGGGCTTCATCTATTCATGGTATAAGTACAAAAGTATGGATGAAAATGTAATTGTCTAGGGACTGTCCCCCCCACGCAGTTGTTTCAGCACTTGCTCGATATCTTTAGGGGAGAATCCGCAGATTTCCATTGCTTCCGATACTTTTGCAGCCATATTTTCTTTTCCTTGGTGTTCTTTGATCCGCAGAAGCAACTCATTCACTTTAGCTGCATTGTATGTTTCATGATAACTCTTTATAAATGTATCCATCTACTATCCACTCCTTTCGTTCATGTTGCGGTAGACATATATATGCTGTGTACATCCCTCATTAGAATTTGTCTACGTTATTACCAAAAAGAATAGGAAAAAAGCCTGATGCATAAACACCAGGCTTTAACGTGGAAAAGGTATAGATGATAACTATTTCTTCTTCACTTTATAAAGAATGAACAAGAAAATAACTACAACTGCAATAATCATGATGCCGCGTGTATAGGGAGCTGCGATTGTTTTTATATCTTCCCAGTTAGAACCTAGGCGGCTACCTAATTCGATAAAGAAAATGGACCAAGGTACAACAGCTAATGTTGTGAACAGGGTAAACTTTGCGAATGACATTTTCGCGATTCCTGCTGGAATACTGATTGCATGTCTTACGACCGGAATAAAACGTGCAAAAAAGATGACGCCTGTTCCATATTTATTGAACCATCTTTCTGATAAGTCGATCTGTTTTTTAGAGATTAATACATACTTTCCATACTTCTCAAGAAACGGACGACCTCCATAATAGCCCATCCAATATAAAAAGAGCTGTGCTAGTGTTCCTCCGATCGTACCAGCAATTACACTCAATGTGAAGTTCAAGTGTCCCTGAGACACCATATACCCTCCATAAGATAACACCAGTTCACTTGGGATTACTTCAACCATCAAACCAAGTGCGATTCCTAGGTGTCCTAAGCTCATAATCCATTCTAATAAAGAAATCACTAAATCTTTCATTGTATCTCCTTTAATGTTTTCATTGGCTGTTTACGTATTCGATTCTGATTGATGAAAGTAGTTGACTTCCACTCCAGCTTGCTCGCTTTCCATGGGGCGTACGGTGAGCCTCCTGCCGCTTTGCGCCATTAGGAGTCTCCACCTGACCGCTCGTCCCATAGGAGTCGGCAACCTTCCGTTTCAGTCAACTTGCATAAGAAGTGCACAGGATTCATTAAATAGCAAAAACCTTTTAGAAAACAGCCTCAAGAAGTCTTTTTATTTTATTCAGATAATAAAGCCAGTCCAAGCTGCTAATAACCCTAATATATATGTAAGCAACAAATACGTTAGACCTTTTTTAGCTTGATTTCTTAATAGAGTAACAGCTTCAAATTGCAAGGTAGAAAACGTGGTAAGTGCGCCTAAGAAGCCAGTCGCATAAAGCGAACTCAACAAACTATCTCCCTCTACTGCTACATACCATCCTAACAGAAAAGATCCTGCTATGTTAACAGCAAAAGTCCCCCATGGGAAATTCCTGTTCATTCTTTGACTCACTACGAAACGAATAATTGCACCAAGCGCTCCACCTGCAGCTACTGCTATCGTTTGTTCAATCATTGTTCTGCACCCGCTTTACTGCGTGTGATTGAGCCGATCTTCATTCCAAGATATATTGCAATTACACCAGTAATGGCACTAGTCGTAAAATACATAATTGCCGTCTTGTAATGCTGCTCCTCGATCAATAAGACGATTTCTGTGTTGAATGTAGAAAACGTTGTAAACGAACCGATTACACCTGTCTGAAGAGCCAGTATGATGTTGTTATTCTTAATCTTTTTCACACTATAGATAACAAACCAGCCTAGAACAAAACTTCCTACTACGTTCACAAAAAAAGTAGGAAATGGAAATGACGATTCTGGGTTAAAAAGAAACAGCCCACACCAAAAACGAAGCAAAGCTCCAACGATTCCACCCCATGCTACGGCAAGTATCTTCACTTAAATTAATCCTCCTGTATGTACAAAAAGATTAAGACATTCAGCCTTAATCTTTCGTAACTTCCTTATTCCAGATTAAATTTGCACAATACTTGATAATGTCTCGTCTTCTTATAATTCCGATAAAATGGCCGTCATCATCTGTAACAGGTATAAAATTTTGGTCAGTAGACAAAGTAATAAGATCTTCCATATTAGAGTTAATGGAAACCGATATATTATTTATACGCTGAGGAACATTCACTAACTTTGTCTTTAATACTTCATCATACCCTTTGTCGAAGGCTTCTCTAAGTTTCCATAAAAGATCGCCTTCTGTTAACGTTCCTATGTAACGACCTTCTTCCGAGACGAGAGGCACAGAGGTGTACTTGTGGTAGGATAACTTTTCAAGTGCCTGTCTCATCGTTGCTTCTGGGTTCAAATACTTCACTTCATCTTTAGGCAACAAATAAAAAGCAATATTCATGTTAGTACGCGCTCTCCTTTTTAAGCCTGATTCACGCTTATTTAAACGCTTAAATAAAAAACACCTTCTTTATTATACCAAAAAGGATGTCCATCTGCTGTATAAATCACTACCCTTTAGTGAATCATTTTAGACGATATTTTCACATCTATTGAAAAAACTTTCAAAGATACAAATAATATTTTACAAATCGTAATCATTACGTTTATAATGAGTAAGGATTGTTTGAAAGGAGAGAAAGGGAAATGCGAATAATAAGCTTACTTTGTATAACGTTCATGCTGATTCTAACAGCAGCATGCGGTAATAATAGCACAACTGATAAAAAAGAAGGTACATTGAAGATTTACACTACCATGTATCCTTTACAATATTTCACTGAAAGAATAGGTGGAGAGCATGTAGACGTATCTTCTATTATACCTCCTGGAGCTGATGCACACACCTATGAGCCATCTACAAAAAAGATGGTAGAAATGACTGAAGGTAATGCATTTGTTTACAACAAACTTGAATCGGATGAATTCTCATCTTCTGTTGCAGATACATTAAAAGAAGAAGATATGCCTATTATAGATGGTGCTAAAGGAATTTCCTACCATGAATCAAAAGAGCATGAAGGTGAAGATCATGCTGCTGAAGAGGAACATTCCCATGAGGAAGAAGAACATCACGATCACGGTTCACTAGATCCTCATATTTGGCTTGATCCTGTTCTCGCCCAGCAGATTGCAGATAACATTTATAACGGACTTGTAAAATTAAACCCTGATGCAAAAGATGACTTTAAAAAGAACCATGAAGCACTCATAGCCGATTTAAAAGAATTAGATTCTTCGTTTAAAACAAAAGTAGAAAACGCACCAAAGGATTCGTTCATCGTCTCTCATGCGGCTTATGGCTATTGGGCAGAACGCTATGGACTCGAACAGATTGCAATCAGCGGTCTTTCACCATCACATGAACCGAGTCAGCATCAGATCGAGAAGATTATTGAAAATGCAAAAAAAGAAAAGACAAACTATATTTTATTTGAAGAGAACGTGAATAACAAAGTAGCAGCGATGATCAAAAAAGAAGTTGGAGCAGAAACATTAACGCTTCATAACTTAGAGACATTAACGAAAGACGACATTAAAAAAGAGCGAGACTATCTATCCATCATGAATCAAAACATTGACACACTTTCAAAAGCATTACAGTAGAACGAAAACGCCTGGGAACATTATTCCCAGGCGTTTTTATATCGCATCAAGCATCTTAAACTGAGAGACGACTAGATGATAATAGATGCCTTCTGCTTCCATAAGTTCAGCATGACTTCCTTGTTCCATAATCTCACCATGATCGAGAACAACGATATTATCTGCTTCTCTGATCGTAGAAAGACGATGGGCAATGATAATCGCTGTTCTTCCATTTAACAGCGTCTTTAGGGCTCGTTGAATCTTTTGTTCAGATTCCGTGTCGATACTTGCGGTCGCTTCATCCAGAATTAAAATATCAGGATCTGCAAGAAGTGCTCTGGCAAAGGAAAGAAGCTGTCTCTCACCGACTGATAAAACATTTCCTCTTTCTTCTACTTCTGTTTCATAGCCATTCGACAGTCTCTCGATAAAAGCATGTGCTCCGACTGCTTTTGCAGCGTTCTGAACCTCTTCATCGGAAGCACTTGGTCTTCCAAAGCGAATGTTCTCTTTAATCGTTCCTGAAAAGATGAAAGTATCTTGAAGAACGACACTTACTTTTTCACGTAGGCTCGCTAGATTAACATCTTTTAAATCTTTGCCATCTATCTCCACTGCACCAGATGTTGGGTCATAAAATCGGCTGACTAAGTTCGCGATCGTCGTCTTACCTGATCCTGTATGACCGACTAGTGCGACAGTCTGCCCACCTTGAATCGTTAAATCGATGCCTTTTAGCGCTTTTCGGTCAGCGTTGTAGGAAAACTCAACGTTCTTGAACTCAATTTCCCCTTTAATGGTTGAAAAGGAATACGCGTTATCTTTTTCATGAACGTTTGGTTTTTCATCCAAAAATTCAAAGATTCTTTCAGAGGAAGCCATCCCTACTAAAAGCTGATTGTAAACTTGACCGAGTCGCGAGATCGGCTCCCAAAACATACCCAGATAAAAAGCAAACGTAACAAACACCCCAATATCAAGTGCTCCACCTTGTATCAAGTAAGAGCCAAACCACAATAGAATGACTGTTCCAATCGCATTCGACATTTCAACAAACGGCCTGAACAATGCGTTCTGTTGTGTAGCTGTTTTCCAGCTATCATACGTTTCATTGTTCACACCATTAAAGAAGTCCATGTTCTCTTCTTCTTGCGTGTACGATTTAGTCACGCGTATCCCTTGTATACTTTCATTCAGATGCGAGTTAAGCTTAGCTTGCTTAATACGGACCACTTGCCAAGAGCGTCTGATTTTTTTTCGAAGACTTGTTGAGATGAAGAACATCAGCGGCAAGATGACCATGATCGCAAGTGTTAGTTCTGGGCTGTAGATGAACATGATGACAATGATCCCAAACAAGAGGATGACATCCATCAATACGTTGATGACGCCGTTCGTGAACAAATCTTGTAACGAGTTTACGTCATTAATGATACGAACTAGAATAGAACCTGCAGAACGCTGGTCAAAAAAGCGGTGCGATAAGCGTTGAATATGCTTGAACAGATGCTGACGTATGTCATAGATCACATATTGTCCGAGATAGTTCATCCATTTGATCCGTAATGTATTGGCTCCCCAGGATAAGAGATAGAGTCCCGCTATCGCAACGATTAATGTAACGAGAAGGTTTGTATCTTTGTTTTTAATCGCATGATCAAACGTCAGAACACCTATAAAAATAGGAACTACAAGTCTTACCGCCGTAGAAACCATCATCGCAATAATCGCTTTTGGCAACAAGTTTTTGCTATAAGGCTTCATGTATTGAAACAATCGAATAATCTGCCCCCAGTTGAACGGTTTATCGATTACTTGCTCTGAAGAATATTTAAAACGAGGCGTCTTCTTCGTCTGTTGATCGTTTTGCATCTTCCCTACACCCCCTGCCCGTTCATTTGAAACACTTTATCTTTGTCTTGATATTGAATATCATAAATTTTGCGATACGCTCCAGATTCCTGATGAATCAGTTCTTCATGTGTACCCCGTTCAATCACTTTCCCATTTGATAGAACAAGAATCTCATCAGCATGTTTTAATGAAGAGATGCGATGAGCAATAATAAATGTCGTTCTGTCACTCATCACTTCTTTTAGCGCTTTCTGAATTCTAAATTCTGTTTCCATATCTACAGCACTGGTCGCATCATCAAGAATTAAAATGGTTGGATCGATAAGAATCGCTCTAGCTATTGAGATCCTCTGCTTTTGCCCTCCAGATAGCCCAAGCCCTCTCTCTCCGAGAATCGTGTCGTAACCATCCGGAAGCTCCATGATAAAGTCGTGTGCTTGAGCCCTTTTCGCCGCATTGATAATATCATCCATTTCCGCATACGGATTTCCATATGAGATATTGTCTTTAATCGTTGACGAAAACAAAAACGACTCCTGAAGAACAGTACCGATATTTTTCCGAATCGTTCGTAATGAGTAGTCTTCAAGTGGTTTACCATCTATTTTGATCTTTCCTGATTCCGGATTATAAAATCGCGATAGAAGTTGTGTAATGGAGGTTTTTCCAGAACCCGTAGCACCGATCAATCCAATCGTCTGACCAGGCTTTGCTATAAACGAAATATCTTTAAGTGCTTCCTTTTTCTCGTTCTTGTAACGATGTGTCACATTTTTAAACTTCACTTCTCCATGAAAGCGAACCGTCTCAAGTTCACGATCCTTTCCTTCCATCTCAAATTGTTCGTCTAACACTTCTAACAGACGTTCTCCTGACGCTTTAGATTGAGAAAATGTATTCATGATAAACCCTAGGTTCATGATGGGTCCCATGATGTACCATACAAGGCTAAAAAAGGCGACGAGCTCTCCTGCTGTAAGGTTTCCTTGTATAACGAGATAACCTCCATATGCAAGTAACAAGACGACAGAAAGATTTCCGATCAATTCCATAACCGGGAAATATTTAGCCCAAATATGAGAAGTGGTTAAATATTGAGATTTATAATCTTCATTAGACGTATCGAACTTATTAATCTCGAAATCTTCTCGTGATAACGATTTAACAGTATTTATTCCGCTAATATTTTCCTGTACTTTCGTATTGAGATTCGCCATAGACTTACGAATTCCACGGAAAGCGGGATGAACTTCTTTATCAAACTTGTAAACAACGATTGCGAGGAATGGCATCATACACAGTGTGATGAGCGCTAACGGAACGGAGTAGAAGAACATGACGGAGAGACTGAAACCAATGATTAATACAAAATTGATGAGCTGTGAGAATCCAAAAGAAAGAAAAAAACGAAACCCTTCAACATCAGCGGTTAACCTCGACATCAAATCTCCAGTCTTTGCATTGTCATAATAATCGAAAGGCAGAAACTGAAGCTTTTCATACAGGGATTCACGAAGTTCATAAACAGACCGAATACCGAACAGATCTCCATAAAACTGATGAGTGTATGTAGCTGCCCCTTTTATTACCATCAAAAGAATAAAGCCTATTGCAACATAGGGTACGGTTGAATATTCCCCTTTGATAATGATTTCATCAATGGTAAATTGTAAGACCATCGGATAAATAACGGTGATTCCAGACACTAGAATCAATGTCAAGATCGACCAGTAAAAGTACTTTTTGTACGGCCAATAAAAATCTTTTAATCTCTTAAATGTTTCCAAACCCATCACCTTCCCCCTTTTAAATTGAAAAGACAATATACATCATATAACAGAATAGTTAGAAAAAACTATCTATTTGCTCATATTCTTTACTAAAAACCAAATAAATAGTTCACTTTGTTACCTTTCCTATAGTACGAAAAAAAGCCCCGATATATTCGAGGCTTTTCCTTTAACGTTTTCTTCTAAAAGCAAAGAATGACACAACAGCGATCACAATTACTAAACCAATCGTTAAGGGAGCAAAGTAAGTGGGGTTATTCGGCTTGTCGTTTTTTTCTTGGTCGTTCAATGCTTTTTCACCGTTGTTTTCTTTTTCTTGTGTACCTTCATCTGTAGTTCCTTGTTCAGGTGATTCTTCTTGAGTAGGACGATCAACAGAAAACGAATAGTTCCCTTCGATTACATGACTATCTGCACCAATGATCTTATAAGCAACCGTGTAGGTTCCATTTTCAAGTGGATTGGTAATCGCGCCAGTCATTTGATCATCTTCTATACTAATCTGAAGAGGAATTTCTTTGTCTCCATTTTTTAACGTCATCGTACTTAACGATTCAATCTTCGTAGAAAAAGTTAACACCACTGCTTCAAGATCTGTTGTAACTTTCTCTCCTTCGGCTGGAGTAGAAGTTTCAAGTTCAGAATGAGCAGATGCTGATAAAGGCAGTTGGAATACAATCGTAAATAATAAGAAGAACGGTAAAAGTATCTTTTTCATAAGCTGACTCCCTGTCACGTATTTTCTTTCTACTTTCATTAAAACAAAGAATATATGTTCTTCACAAGTATCCAGTCTTTACAAATCGTTGACACTTTCATGGTCAAACATACATTTACAGCCTATTTTAATGGAATCTAGGCTCCTGCCCACTTCAATTATGAAAACAGGCATAGGATATATGGAATTAACAATTGCAAGAATTAAAGGAGGAAAAATCGATGGGTTATTCTTATGGCAATTCTTTCGCATTGGTAGTAGTGTTATTTATTCTATTGATTATTGTTGGGGCAGCTTGCTTCTGCTAATCATGAATAGTGTGAAGGGAGAAAACCGGCTTCGGCCGGTTTTTTTCTATTTTATAAAAGCTGTTTTCGTATAAATTGTTAGTGTTGGAGCTAGTTGATTTCCGCTCCAGGTCGCTCGCTTTCCGCGGGGCAGGCGGTGAGCCACATTTGTTCGTTTCACTCTTAAGTGTCTCAGCTGCCCAGTTGCAGTGGCTAGCCCACCGACGTCAAAAGTTAAGTCGGCCATGAAGGCAAAGAGCACCTTCCTTGTCTAAGCAACTTTTGCTTGTCGGGGCTGAACGAGCCACTTCCACATTTAATACTGCCAGCCTGTCCTAGCCTAGAGTCTCGCACCTTATGCTCCAATCAACTGTCATAGACGTAAATAAAAAAGATTTAAAAGTAACAATCTTTTAGAAAAGAGCCTTTTAAAAAATTCAAAACGAATACAAAAAGAAAAACTCAGCATCATTCTGCTGAGTCTTCTTCACTATCTTTTTCTAAATTACCGGTAACTGTTGCTGCATTCTCACCGTATTCTTCTTTTAAGTTCCAATACGCTTCGAGTGCACGTTGTCCGATGTATTTGTTGATCTTCTGGAAACTACCTTGAGGAGTTCCTTCTGGCACAACGACAGCGAATGCAATCTCAGGATTTTCAAAAGGAGCATATCCTACTAATGTAAGGTTATGTTTCTCTACAATTTGTCCAGTTCTTGGATGTTTTAGAATACGTTGAGCTGTCCCTGTCTTACCAGCAGGATTATGATACTTTGCTTCATCATCAAAATAACTTTTTGCAGTCCCACCTTGTTTATGCATGACTTGCCAAAAACCTTGTTGAACTCTTTCTATATTCTCCTCTGACATTTCAAGCCTATTTAAAATCTCGGGCTCAAACCTCTTTAAAAGTTTTCCACCATTTTCTGATGAATCAACAGGTTCTCTAATTTCTCTTACTAATTGAGGTTTTACTCGATATCCACCGTTGGCAATCGTTGATACATATTGTACAAGCTGAAGGGTTGTATACGTATCAAATTGACCAATACCTAAGTCATACAATGTCCCGGATTGACCTTCTATTGGAGTACCTCTATATCCCGTTGCTTCGTCTGGAAAATCTATACCTGTTTCAACACCTAAGCCGAATTGGCTAAACATATAACGAGCTTCATCATATGTTTCGGTCCAATGTTCGGGTCCAATCATTCGATCCATAATATTAAACATATAAACGTTAGAAGACATCCTCAGAGCATCTAGATCATTAATAAAACCCATGTTTTTCCAAGAGGATTTTGGTTTACCACCTGCTATTTGAAAAGGTGTGTCATGTAGGACAGTCCCTCTTGAGATTACTTTCTCATGTAGTCCTGCTAAGACTGTTGCTCCTTTAACCGTTGAACCCATCTCATATGAATTGAATAATGCTCCATATTCCTGATTAGTAAATTTTCCATCTTCATATTTCTTACCAGCTATCCCTTTGATTTCTCCCGTTTTTGGATTCATCATTACAATATAAGCTGAATTTAATAAGTCATTTCCTGGCAAAGGTTTTGCCTTTAAAATTTCCTCTTCTAAAATTCGCTCTAACTGGAATTGCAATTCCATATCTAGAGTAAGTACGATATCTTTTCCTCTTTGGCCAGCTATTGTTTTAGGCTCACCAATAGTTTCTCCCGTTTTAGGATTCGTTAGATATACTGATTTTTCTTTTGTACCTCTTAAAACCTGTTCATATTGAACCTCAAGTCCACTTATACCTACTTGATCACTTCTGTCATATCCCCTAGTCATGAAATAATCCATTCGTGACTTTGGAATTTGTTTAACAGCTCCAAAAATTGCTGATTTCCCATAAGGATAGATTCTCTCTGAATCCGCCATAATATCTACCCCAGGAAGGTCACCTAGATTCTCAGAGATCACGGAAACTTCTTCGTTGTTTAAGTTCGTTTTAATTCGTTGTGCTGAATATGCATAGCCTGTATCCATCGCACGTTTATAAGCGAGAATCTTAATATCTTTGTCAGTTAGACTCTTGATTTCTTCTTCTGTAATCTTATTGACGAGTGCGATATATTGATCTTTATCACTTAGTTTCTTTTCCTTCTTGCTAAGACGCTCTTCTATCATCTTTGTCACATCTTGTTTTGCGATAAAATAGTCTTTTTTATCGCGTTCTGTGATCTTTTTAATCTGATCCTCTGTAACACCAAGGCGATCAGCTAGCCATTCTGCAATCCGCATCGTGTCTTTTGCTTTTGTATCTACTGTTTTCGTATATGTTAAAGAAAAGAAAGGTTCATTTCCTACAACCTCACGAAAGTTGCTGTCTAACAGCTTTCCTCTTGGTGCTTCTTTCCTTGCAATAACTTCTTCAACTGCTTCAGACTCTAGTCGTTTTTCCTCTCCATTTACGATCTGGAGAACACCTAGCCTTAAAATAAGGACAGAGAATAGAAAAAAGACGACCAAAAACAAGACATTTAAACGAAAGGGCACTTGCGACTTTTTCTTCTTTTTTTCCGGATCCGCTTTCGTTACCATCATTCCGCTCCTTTTGGAAATATTCCCGTTAATTTTACAATTATATTACAAAAGCATCTATCTATAGATTACTAGATGTTGGCTACTATTCCAAGTGATTCGCTAAAAAAAACCTTATCTTTTTTTGATAAGGTTTTCGGACATTTATTGAACGGTCGCAGCTAATGATTCTGTCGGAACAGGACGGCCAAAATAATAGCCTTGAGCAAGCTCTACTCCGCATTTCAAAGCGATCTCTGCTTCTTCTTTTCTCTCGATTCCTTCAGCAAGTACAACTGCGCCTATTTCTTTAGCGACCTCTACGATTTTCTGAATCATATCTTCTTTAGATGCATCTTCATCACAGAAAGAAATGATTTTACGATCAATCTTCACATAGTCTGGTTTTAACTCTTTTAATACAGAAAGTGTTGAATGGCCAGCACCCAAGTCATCTAGTGCCACTTTCATTCCTTGCTCTTGATATGCATGAAGGATGCTTTTCAAATGATTGATGTCTGCGATTTCTTCAGTCTCCACTACTTCAAAGACGAGGTCGTTTGGGTCTACTCCTGCCTCAGCAGCAGCTTTAAATGTTGTAGCCAGACAATGCTTAGGGTCATAGATCGATGACGGAAGAAAATTAATAAATCGTTTCACCCCTGGCGCAACAGCTCCAGCGCTGTTTCGAATAGAAGTCATCCTAGCATTTCCGTCTAATAATGCCTGTAGACCCGTTCGTTCAGCATACTGAAAAAGTTCATATGGTTTAAATTCATATTCCTCAGATGATGGTCGAAGTAAGAATTCATATCCATAAATATCTTTGCTCTGTAAAGAAATTATTGGCTGAGAATGTGTAGTAAAAAGCTGCTGTTGAATAATTTCATACAAATCAATTTGCTTCATTCTTTCAAAAAAGTGTTGAAATGGAATCCATGGAGTGAAGACACTCACTGCTTCCATTGTAGATGTAACTGAACAATAATACGATTCCACAGCAATGTTGTTGAATGTTTCAAGTGACTTTGTCATCACGTCTTGCAATTCTATTAGATTGCTGTATTTTGCTGATGCAATATTTCCAGAAAGGATGCCTTCCAGCCCGTTTTCTTTGAATAAACTCATCAAGCTTTGCACAAGTACGGGATGATCGGTACGGATATGAATAAAGCCACTCTCCGGAAAATCTCCTGTTGGGCGACACTGTGAACATGACATAGAATAACCTCCAAAAAAGAATTGCAAACTTTTGTAAAATTTGCTATTTTATAATTCTGCGCTAAAAAATGAAAACTTCATAAAGGGGGACTTATGGTTTATTGGATTCTATTACAAAAGAGCTTTATGCGTAACATGCAATACAAGGTGGCACATCTGATTAACAATGCAGCAAGCGCAATCTTCGGATTTGTTTTTATCGCTATTTGGATCGGTGTACTCCAAGGAAAAGAAAATGAAAGTCCCTACAGTGCCCTAGATATGACCTATTATATTGCGGCTGTACAATGCATCCTCTGGTTATCCGGATTTCTAACGGCAGGACTCAACATTCAAAACGGAGTACGAAACGGTGCAATCTCTTTGGAACTCGCAAGACCAACAAACTTTTTTCTCTATGTTACCTCTCAAGAAGCTGGACGATTATTGTATAATTTGTTCTTTCGCTCTCTTCCTATCGGGCTTGTTTTTTTCTTTACGGTAGGCTTTTATATACCTCAACACATACCGACCTATTTTTTCTTATGTATTTCCATTTTGTTTGCCATGATTATTTCAATCAATCTGCACTATCTAGTTGGAGTAAGTGCTTGCTGGACGACTGAGATCAACTGGGCACATTTTGTGAACTTTACTTTATTAGTTGGTCTAGGTGGACAACTCGTACCTATCGACCTGCTCCCAGCTCCCCTGTCTTCTATCACACCTTATTTACCTTTTGCTGGGGCCATCTATTATCCTGTCATGATATTTCTTGAGAAAGCTTCAAGTGATGTTATTCTTATTCAGCTAGTTTGGGTCATGGTGTTAACAAGCTTCAATCTATGGATAACTGAGAAAGCTCGTCATAAGTTAGAAATTCAAGGAGGATAAAATAATGAACCTTTATCTGAAACTATTATCAGGTAGTTTACGTTCGCGTATGCAGTATAAGATGAACTTCCTTGTATCCTCCTTATCATACGGTTTGATCATGGCAGTGGACTTTGTACTGCTCGCAGCCATACTGCAACGTTTTGATGATGTAAAGGGCTGGAATCTTTATGAAGTGGGATTGCTCTATGGAATCTCTTCTGTCGCTATAACTCTGTACAGAGTATTTTGTGTAGAGGTACATAATTTTGAACGATACATGATCGAAGGTGAATTCGATAGTCTTTTAATTCGACCTGTCTCTCCGTTATCTTTGCTTTTAACTAAGAACTTAGACCTATCCCGAATAGGTGGAACGATACAAGGTATTTTAATCCTTGTTATTTCTATTATCGGTTTAAAACTTAATAACGTTGAATTATTTCTTTTGTTAATTTATTTACCTGTAACTATTTTTTCGGGAGTGCTTATTTGTTTTTCTCTAGGGTTGATCACAGCTACCATTGCCTTTTGGACACAGAGGATAAAAGATTTCCAAACCTTTACTCTTTATGCTCCTTTTAATGCAGCCAACTATCCGATGAATATCTATCCCGGCTGGCTCAAAATCATTTTTTTCACAGTCATCCCTGTAGGATTTATGAACTATACACCTGTTCTGTTTCTATTAAATAAAGGTGGTGACACTTGGAACCTAGCATTACCACCACTCGTATCAATCATTTTTCTTTTCATAGCGTTACGATTTTGGAAGTTTGGAATCCGACATTATCATAGTACAGGAAGTTGAGGAGGGCTATATATGATTCAAGCTCAACAATTAAATAAACACTTTAAGATCTATGAAACAAAGAAAGGCTTTATCGGTTCGTTTACTTCTCTTCTTTCTACAAAGCATCATGTGGTAAAGGCAGTAGATGATCTATCTTTTTCTGTTGAAGAGGGTGAATTCGTTGGTTATATCGGCCCGAACGGAGCTGGAAAATCCACTACGATTAAAATGTTATCAGGTATTCTGCATCCGACAAGCGGCGAAATCAAAGTGGGAGGATTGAGCCCTCAGAAAAAAAGAAAAGAAGTAGCCAAAAAGATCGGCATTGTATTTGGACAACGTACACAACTATGGTGGGATCTCCCGTTACGTGATTCTTTTGATATCTTAAAAGAGATGTATAAAGTATCTGACGAAAAGTATCGACAGTTTTTGAGGTTATATGATGATATGCTTCAGATCGGAAAGTTTATGGACACTCCAGTCCGAAAACTTTCTTTAGGACAACGTATGCGTGGAGATCTAGCTGCAGCTATGATTCATGATCCTGACATCCTTTTTTTAGATGAACCTACAATCGGATTAGATGTGAATGCAAAAACGAGTATACGAGCCTTCTTAAAGGAACTGAACCAAAATGAGAAGAAAACTATCCTGTTAACCACACATGATATGGATGATATCGAACTGTTATGTAGTCGCGTGATTGTGATTAATCATGGACAAATTGTATTAGATGGGACGCTCGCAGATTTAAGGAAGAATATTGGATTACCAAGCGTCATGGAGATTCAGTATCGAATAAAACCAAACACCCCTGACATTCAAGTAGAAGGCATTGAAAGGATGACATGGGAAGGCGAGAAGTTAATCATAGATTATGATCGCTCTCTTCTCTCTTCACCTCTTTTACTTCAAAAAGTCACACAATGGGGTGAACCGGTCGATATTCAAATGAAAGAACCGGATATTGAGCAAGTGATTCAAAAGATATATTAACCAGAAAAAGCTTGCTATAGAGATCTTTTGTGACTTGTATAGCAAGCTTTTCCTATTTATTTCGTATAAAACATTTAGTCTGCGAGCCAACTTCTTAAGTTATCCAATTGGTTCAGAGCATCAACTCTTCCTTGTTCATAAAGAACTCCGAGTCGTTTTGGATCGCGTTCTATTCGTTTCACCTGCATCTTCTCTACGGGACGGAGTACGAATAGATTACCATTTTTTTCTTCTTTCTCTATAAAATCGAGTGTTTCATTATACTTGATATAGCGTCCACGCAAACTTTCGTCGAGTCCTGTGTACTCAGGATAGAATCTTTTTGTTACCCATGTCATTTTAGGCTTTTTCTTGCGGTACCCCTCGTTCTGAGTCAGTACAACAACTCCTTTTCGAACACCATCTTTTAAAGCTTTATGAACAGGAATAGGATCTGCAATTCCCCCATCCATCATCTGTCCTCCTGCAAGCTCTACAACTGGTGCGATAAATGGAATGGATGACGATGCGCGTAAGACATTTGAGATCTCCATCTCTTCGTAATCTTCTTTATTTAAGTAAACGGGTTGGCCCGTTCTTACGTCTGTTACAACAACAACAAATCTTTCTTTCGATTCTTTAAATGCGGCATAATCGAAGGGAACTAATCGATTTGGAAGTTCGTCAAATATGAAGTCCATGCCGAACAATCCCTTTTTCTTAAACAACCAGTTCTTATATGAAATATATTCAGGATGAGAGCTGTATTCTAGATTCACCGTGCGATTCCTTCCGTGCTGACGTGAAAGGTATGATACAGCATTACACGCACCAGCAGATGCCCCGATCACATAAGGAAAATAAAGATCGTTCTCCATAAAAACATCAAGTACTCCTGCCGTATAAACACCGCGCATTCCGCCACCTTCAAGAATAAGTCCAGAGTTCTCCAAGTTTGGCACCACCTATTGTTAACTACATTTATTATTTATGCTTTTAATTATATGAATAAACGACGCCTCAAATCCAGTAAATCGGTTTATAAAGATAGAAAAGAGCTTATGTAACGTTCAATGTAACGGCATGACTATTATTCCAATGAATTTTTTTGTTCAAAAAAACGGCATCTCCTAGGGTTTAACCACTTGAGATGCCGCTAATAATCTTTATTGAAAATATTGAGCCAAACCTGCTGTAATACCCGATGCGGCTTTATTTTGAAACGAATTACTCTTAACTGTTAATTCATCAAATGGATTCGATAAAAAGCCAAGTTCTACTAGAACAGCTGGTTGTTTGTTCTCACGTAGAACGTGAAAATTTCCATACCTCACATTACCACTTTTTAATCCCGTATTGGCTTGAACCAATCCCGCGTTTACCGAGTTTGCCAAATTCAGATCCTTTTGACCGTAGTAAAAGGTTAAGAGTCCTGTAGCACTTTTATCTGTAGCTGAATTATAGTGCAAGCTTACGAACGCATCAGCAAAATGATAATGACTGATCTCCACTCGTTTATTAAGAGAAATATACGTATTATCACTTCGGGTTAAGATCACTTTAGCTCCTGCATTACTAAGCTGTGTAGCTAATAATCTCGCACTCATCAACGTCATACTAGCTTCTTGTGTACCGGATGATTTACCAGATGCACCTGGATCATTTCCACCATGACCAGGATCTATCACAATTCTTTTTCCTTTTAATCCTGAGTAGGATGGTTTAGGACTTGATGGATTGTTAGAAGAAGGGGATTGTTGTACAACCACAAGCCATCCTGCCACCCAAGCACTTTTACCATTTGGCATCTTGATTTGTACCCAGTCGTTCTTCGATTGTAGATAAGCAAATTCGTCCCCTTGATTTGCATTTCCTACGATTAAATAGCTTGTAGAAGGACCTTGCCTAACATTTACACCATCTGACATGATGACAACTTTTTTAGAAACAGAAGAAGGTGGGACAACTGGAGGCTTCGTTGCAGGCTTAGGATTTGTTACGATTGGAGATCCTCCCGTTTGTATGGATATGTATTGACTAGATACCCAACCCTTCTTTCCATCCAAAGTTTGAATGTAAAGCCAACTTCCTGATTCTGACACAATCTGAACCGAAGTGTCATATTTGAGTGAACCAAGAATAGGTGAAGATAGATTACCAGCAGATCGAAAGTTTAAAAACGTTGCTGTTACCCTTCCCCACTTTCCACTATTTACAGGATTAGTCGCAGAAGGCTTAGGAGTAGTCGGAGCGGTACCTGTTTGGTTCAAAAGATATGCACTACTTACCCATCCCTTCATGGATCCATAGGAAATAGAAGTCCAACTGCCTTCTTCTTTAACGATAGAAACGACAGTTCCATTCTTAAGCGATCCTATCGCTTTATACTGTGCTCCTGCACCATCTCGCACGTTTAGCGATGTTGCTGTTACTTTTGCTGTTTTCGTAGGTTTTACTTCTTTTTGAGATGATGTAGTGGGACTATTGGTTGCATTCACTTTAATGTATGCGGAACTAACCCAAGCTTTTCTATCTTTAAAAGAAATGTTAGCCCATCCTTTTTCCACGTTGAACACGGTAACGATTGATCCTTTTTTTAATGAACCGATCTGTTTAGATGAAGAGGAAGGTTCAGTGCGTACATTTAAGCTTGTAGCGTTTACTGTAGCCGTTTTAGTTGCTGCAGAAACAGGTATACATGGAAAGTTTGCGATTAATAAGACAGTGATTAGAAAGAAATACATCATCTTTACATTCGATCTCACACGATACAACTCCTATTCAAAAAGTTCTATACTTGCTGTACGAGTTATATCGTCAATTAAGAGGCTTTCTTGACCTTTCTCACTGCATTTTTGCGAACAAAAAACACCCTAGTTGTGGTTAACTAGGGTGTTACTTATTAGATCAATCCAAAATGCTTAAGTCCGTGATAGATACCATCTTCATCTACTGATTTAGTTACGTAGTCTGCGGCGTCTTTTGCTTCTTTTAATCCGTTACCCATCGCAATTCCTGTTCCTGCTGCTGTCAGCATCTCGATATCGTTTAATGCATCACCAAAAGCGTATACGTTCTCCGGCTTCATGTTCATCTGGTTCATAAACGCTTGAATTCCTTTTGCTTTTGAACCACCAGTAGGTAATATGTCTAATGCATTTTCATGCCAGCGGATAAAATCGAACGTACCTTTGTATCCATCTCGATAGACATGTTCGTGCTGTTCTTGGCAGAATAATAATACTTGATAAACCTCGTTCTCCTTATAAAATCCTGGGTGGAAAACGGGATAACTTGGCATGAGATTAAACGTACAATTCTTAATGATTTCGTGATTATCTGCGTTGCTAGTTGCTCTCTCATGATCAAGGTATACAAGAGGATGACCAGCCTTATCTGCTTCTTCTTCTATTTTCAGTATTGCTTCTCTCGATAACGGTGTTTTGTGGATTACTTCATCTTTAAAAACAACATAAGAGCCGTTATAGCTTACAAACGAATCAACCTCTAGTTCTTCTCGAATCGGTTCAAACATAAACGGACCTCGTCCAGTTGCAATCGCAACATGTACACCATTCTTTTTTAATTGTGCAATACTCTCTTTCGTGCTGTCAGGAATTTTTTTCTCATCGTTTACTAACGTTCCATCTATATCAAAAAATACTATCTTGTCGTTCATCTCGTATCGTCTCCTGTTGAATGTTCTATCTTACAATAGTGGTACGATTCCGTATAAATGTCAAATCAAGCGCTTCTCATTACTTTTTTAGAGATTGATTTACTTGAATCCATCCCTTTTCTGGCATAGACAACAAGAATACTGTCAAAATAATAAGCATGCCACCCGCTGTTTGAAAACTTCCAAACGCAGTACCTAACCAAATAACGGATACGATCGTCGCTACTAAAGGTTCAGCACTTCCAAGTAAACTCGTTTCAGTCGAACTTATATACTTCAAACTATCTAAGTAAAGATAAAAAGGTAATAAGGTACCGAATATAACAACAAATGATAGCATCCCGAATAGGGAGAATGACCAATTGATCTCATTCGGCTGCCATGGCTGAGTAAAAATGGAAACAGCAGATCCTCCAAGCAACATCGCCCAGCCAACAATCGTAGCAGATGCATATTGCTTTAAGAGTCTTACAGGATAGACGGTATATACCGCAACAGAAACACCTGACAAAACTCCCCAGAAGATAGCTTTTTCAGAAACCGTGATCTCTTGTAAACTTCCATTCGTTAATAGCAAAAAGGTACCCGAAAGCGCCATTAGAACCGCAATCCATTCTTTTCTTTTTGGCCATTTTAATAATTTTAACGCAAAGTAAATTGTAATAAAGACCGGTCCTAAAAACTGAAGCAATGTAGCTGTTGGAGCATTCCCCGCCTCTATACTCAAAAAGAACGTGAGCTGTGCGCCAAGCATACCCGTTAAAGAAAATACTACCAAATCAAATCGGTCTTTTTTATTTCTCCAAACTCCAAATATATTCTGCTGAAAAGAGATAAGAAATAAAAGCAGCACTCCAGCCATCACCATACGGACAGATACTAACCAAGTGGCAGTCATTGCTGAATGTGAAAAGATCCACTCTGCCGCATTTCCTGAGAATCCCCAAAGTGAAGCTCCCGCTAATGCTAGTCCTATCCCTTTCCACCGAGAATTTTTTATTTGATTCCCCATCTTACACCCACTTCCCATTGCAACGTTCAATTTTCGTTCAATGCTTATTTATATCACACATAATTGTACATCCTTCATTTATTATAGAACGAATCCGTTAAATTCAAATACATTTTCTTTATTCTAATTTCTACAAGTTTAGTTTGTTATGTATCAAACAGCTGAAATTTAAAACGTAGTTTATTTTTTTATCAAAGGCCACGAAAATAGAAAGCACTGAGCAAAAAACCAGCTCAGCGCTTATCTAGAAAATAAAATAGGGGGATGATGTATCATACGAAATTTACAGAGTTTGGTGTCGGTTAAAGCAAAAATATGCGAATACCTATTGAGCATATTCACACGTTGTATAAATTTGTTAAATATATACAAACTAGTAGTACAAGGAGGTGATACATATGGCACGTAACAATAACTCTAACGAATTAGTAGTAGCTGGTGCACAAGCAGCTTTGGATCAAATGAAGTATGAAATCGCTTCTGAGTTTGGTGTTCAACTCGGACCAGACACAACATCCCGTGCGAATGGATCTGTTGGTGGTGAAATCACTAAACGTCTTGTTCAAATGGCAGAACAACAGCTAGGTGGCGGATACCGTCGCTAGACCGATTTCAATTTGAAAAAGTCATCCACATCATGCGGATGACTTTTGTTTATTGACTGTTTTCTTAAACTTAGTTGCTTTTGGCCGTGTTGATTTCCGTTCCAGGTTGCTCGCTTTCCACGGGGCAGGCGGTGAGCCACATTCGTACGTTTCACTTTTAAGTGTCTCACCTGTCTAGTTGCAGTGGCTAGCCCCTCGAGGTCAAAAGTTAAACGGCCAAGAAGGCAAAGTGCGCCTTCATAGTCCATTCACCTTTTGCTTGTCGGGGCTAAACGAGCCACTTACATTTTGAGGACTGCCCGCCTGTCCCGTAGGAGTCTCGCACCTTCCGCTCCAATCAACTGTCAAAGAAGTAATACAAAGATTTAAAAGTAAAAATCCTTTAGAAAACAGCCTGTTTATTTATCTGACTTTATCTAGTTTGACCTGAATCAATACAGGATCATGATCACTTGCTCGACCGTGTTCTTCCATAAACTGCGAATTGATATGAACGATGTCCACTTTTGTTTTCTTCGCCATATTATTCGTTACTAAAATATGATCTAGAACTTGAGCGTTTCCTTGATAAGAATACGTGTATCTTTCTTTGAATGGAACTTCTTCAATCATGTTCGTCAACTCATTGCCTTTTACTTTCTTCAGAGTTTTCGTAAACTCGAAATCATTGAAATCTCCCAACAAGACTACCTTTGCATCCTTATCTTCATTCGTTACATCTTTAACAAACTGATTCACAATCCCTGCGATCTCTAAACGTTGCGCTTCACTTCCTAAGAAAGGAGGCTGATTTTTCCCAAACAGCGGCTGATCTCCACCCTTTGAGTTAAAATGATTGGCAACTACAATTACGCTTTCACCATTAAACATGAACTGTGCTGCGACAGGCTTACGACTGTTAGCAAATGCTGGGTTTGTTGGATCGATTCGTCCAGGGTTTATTGTAAGCTTTCCATCTTTGTAACCTACTGCTTCTGTTGCTGTTCCTTTTGTTCCTTTTGCAAGGGAAACACGTTCAGGATTGTAGATGAATCCTACACGAATGTTACCACCAGGAATCCCACCATCTTTTCCATCAACTGGAGCGATATCTGTATACACATAGCTTGGACCGCCTTGCGCTGTAATCTCTGCAATTAATCGGTCAGCACTTGCTTTTGCATCTGTCGTACCATCATTTGTTGGACCATTTCCATCTTGCATCTCAACAAGTCCAACGATATCTGGTGCGTTTAAGTTACGTACGATCGATTTTGCGATACGTGATACTTTTTCATCACTCGTACTGTCACGTCCTTCTTTTAGTGCAGAGAAGTTCTCAACATTAAAGCTGGCAATCGTTAACTCTTTATGTTTTTCATGAATCTTTGTAACTTCCGGTTTAGTTTTTCCTTCAACAAATGTTGGAAGTTCCTCGCGATCAGCTAACACTTTATAGTTACCAAATCCGTAACTCACAACACCTGTAATAGAGCCTAAGAAGAAATCTCCGGTTTTTGCCACAAACGATTCATCGTTCATATCAATAAAGATTCGTTCAGGGTTATAATCAATCTCTGTGATGTTCAGACCACCTGATGAATTAAATTCTTTTTGCTTCCAAAAATCAGGAACTACAACGAGTTCTCCATACTTTTGAGGTGCAAGAACACCAGGGTTCTTCACTTCTACAAGCATCCCTTCTAAACTTTCATAAAAATCAATGCCGTCTTCTTTTGGATCAAACACTCCAAAGTTATCATTATCGATTACTTTTGTAGGCTGTTGAAGACCAAACAAGCCGATAATCGTTGATTTTGGAAGTTTTTGTCCTTCTTGCAGTTTTGTGATGCGACTTGCATTAATCTCTGTAACAGCTAGATCTGTTTTTAATTTATCTGAATACCCTTCAAGTACCCATTCTTTTACTACCCCATCAACGGATACTAGATTTCCTTTAGCTTGTCCGTGATTTTTTTGATAGACCAAGATACCTTCAGATGTTCTGTAGTCTTCATCCGGCTTTACGTCTTGCATATAAAAATTATTGTTATCCACCACTTTTGTTACAATACCTTCTACGCCTTCTACCGCTTTGTTTGCAACAGGAGATTGATGACCTGCTCCTTGAACATCATGGATACGAAGTCCAGATAGAGCAACTTGGTAGTTAAACTCTGAAATGGTACTATTCTTTAACCCTTCTTTAACAGCAACAGCTTTAATCGTTACATCTTCATTTACTGTTATAGGAGAACTATAACGTGTGCTCTCTGTAGTCGGGTCTTGTCCGTCTAGCGTGTAATATATGGCAGCGTCCGCTGTTTCAGTAGATAGTACGACAGAAGTCCCTTTAGAAACAACTTGTCCCTCTACGGATGATTTCACTTCTTCGACTTGTGGTTCAGAAGGAGTTCCATCAACAAATTGATACTCGTTTACATTTTTAAGGCCGGGCACACTAAAATACGCCTCAAGCGTTCCTTTGAGTTGAACTTTCTTCCCTAAGTTCTCAGGATGCTCAACGAGATTCAATGCACTTCTAAGAGGAGTGTTAGGCAACTGAACAGTCAAAATCTTCGTTTTATCTGTTTCACTTGGCGAATCGGCAAGAGCTAAATTTGTATTCGCTGTAAATGGTCCTTCATGTGTGAATGAGATAGAAGACCCACTTCCTCCTTTAACAGTTCCTACGATATACCCTTCAACTGTCTGTATTGATTTATCCTGCTTAATCAATGCTTCGCTAACTGTTAGAACGTCAGCTGCAGAAGCTGTTTGTTGCAGTGGCAAAACCATGCTAAGCACCATTACTAGCATGATACTTATATTTGTAACCCTTTTCGTCATTTTCATGAACATATCGTTCCACCTGCCCCACTAATAGTATGTAAAACATAGTAAATCCATGAAAAATATAACACAATTTTGTCGATTCAATTGTTAGTTTTATATTAAAACAGTTAGAAAGACTTACAAAGAATTTACAATATAGGACTCATGGATTATGCCGCATATAAAAAAAGACCGTTCTTCCGATCAAACTTTGATCAAAAAACAGTCAGTTCGTTCTATGAACGCTTAAATTTAAAGTCACTTGCTCAGCAAATAGTTCAGGATCGTTGTCTTTTAGGATAGCAAGTAATTTATCCTTCCCTGCTGAGCGATTCAGCCATTCTTCTCCAGCCATCGGCTCTAACATCACCGGCATCCGATGATGATATTTTATCATCGATGCATTTGACGCTTTCGTCAAGATCGAACAGGTTATTCTTTCTTCTTGTTGACCGTTGACTTCCCCGATCCACCTTGACCAAATGCCTGCAAATGCAAACGGTTTTTTATCTTTCAAGCTAAATTGCAATGGATACTTTTTAGTGCTATCGTCTTCTGCCACCCATTCGTAGAACCCGCTTGCAGGAATCAAACACCTTTTTTGATGAAATGAATCTTTAAAGCTTGGTTTATCAGAAACGGTCTCGCTTCTGGCATTCATTAACTTATTTCCTATTTTCGGATCTTTCGCCCAACCTGGGACAAGTCCCCATTTCATGTATCCAGCCCTATTACCAGTACTAGCTTTTATTACAGAGAGGACTTGCTGGCTCGGTGCAATATTGAAGCGTTCATCGTAATCAAAATCATTTTCTAGATTAAAGGCATCAATGATCACATCTTTGTCGTAGTAAAGCATATATCGCCCACACAAAACTCATCACCTCAACTTCAGGGAATGGATAAGGAAGTCAATCGTGTTAAAACTAATAACAGGAGGTGTACACAATGAAAAATCCTGTACTTATTTATCTCATTTTATTATTCAGTATGTTCTCAATACTCATCACGATCGATTGGTTCTTAGGAATTGCGCCTGCTACCGTGCTAAAAAGATCATTTATGTCATTCTTTCACTATGTGGACAAGGTGGAATATTTCCTAGTTATCGCTCTGATACTGTTACCTATCCTGACATTTATTCTCTCGATGTGGATGGAGAAGAAACAAAATGTTTAAGTTTCTTTCTTCTCATCAAGCATACAATAATGAACAGACTCGGTAAAACAACTTGAAACGGAATATGGATAAAATGTGGAACGATCTTCAAACCTTCCGTAATATGTTCTACATAGTTAGCTGCAATGACAATGGATGAAAGGATTAATACAATACCGATCGGACCGATAAGCTTTTTTTCGTCTTTTACTCCGAAGATGTCTTGTGTAGCTTTAACGGCAACATAGAACAATACAGAGATTTTGAAGAATCCTCCTATAATTAAGGTGAACACCACTAGCGCATCTAATCGTTGTATAAATTCTCCTAAATTAATCTTCGCAACTGCTGCAAGTAATGGGAAGTAGACATGAGTGGCAACATGTCCCCCTAAAATCGCAATGTCCATCGCTACTGTTACACTTAAGATCACACCACTCAGTAATATCGCAATTAAACCAACTGTGAGTGCTTTCGTTTGCTTTGTTGTTTTTAGATAAGGAAACAGCATCGTAAAAACCACCATCTCTCCAAAAGGAAAAGTAGGCGTTACTGGGAACGCTGCCTTCAAGACCGGTAAGAATCCCTGACCTAATACGGGAAGAAGGTAATTGTATTTCATTAAGTCAGCTGATAGTACGAGTACAGCAAGAATAACTCCTAATAGAACGACTAATGAGAATATGATCTCTCCTGTTCGGACTAGCACTTCAAAACCTAATTTGAGAACATAGACGATCGTAGCAATCATAAGCGCATTTACAACAATAATCGGTGTTTGAACAAAAACAGCTGATAGCAGAAGGCTTCCAAAATCGCGTAAAACACGAGCAGCTAGATACATGAAGTACATGAGATATAAAAAAGCAAATAGCTTTCCAACATACTTGCCGAACAAGATCTCTACATATTGTGTTAAAGATTGCTCAGGAAACTGCTTATAAAGAAAATAATAACCTAGAAAAAGAAACATACCGCAAATCATCCCTAATAGTATCGCGATCCATGCATCTCTGCCGGCATCCATTCCTAGACCAACAAGGATCGCACTTCCAAGTTCAAATAGAACGATAATGATAAAGTATTGTTGAACATCAATCTTGATGGTCTTCATTAGGGAGCCTCTTTCTTTTTCTTTTCTTCAAATAAGAACGGTGAAGTTCGAATACCTGATCGTCTAATACGAGAATCAACGTTCACCTCCACTTTTAACTGTGGAAAGATTTCTTTGTAGTGCTGTTTATATTCATTACGCCATTTTTTCGGATTCTCTCGATACAACAATTCACCAAAACCAAGAACATCGCTATTAAAATCTTGTGCAGCTGTTATCGTATTTTCAATTTCTTTTTCAATGACTCCGTTTAACTTCTTTTCGATTTTAAAAATCTCAGAAGGTTTTTCTAGATTCACTGCACAGTTCGCTTCAGCAATGTTCGCTTCAGGAAATACTTCAATCGCTAAAGAAGGTATCTTCCCTTTAGTATCTGCAGATAGCTCAGTATTAGAACGGACAATCTCGATAGAATAGCCGTTATCATTACCCATACAAGGTACGGTGATCGCAGAACTAACAAGCTTCCCCTTTATCCAAAGAACACCTCTCGCTTCAGGACCATCCAGCCAGCCTTTGAGCTTGCCATCTCTGAAAACCCCCATACCTGATAGCTGTACTCGCGCAGGGTCACCTACTTCATAGTTTTGTGCTGTTACAGCCAACTTTTTGTCACCCGTAATTTTAATACCATTGATAATCGGTTCTCCGCCTTCATCAATAATGGATTGAAGCACTTCATTAATATCTTGTTGCATGTTTTCTCCCCAATTTTTCTCTGAGATCTTTAATATCGTAGCCACTTCATCAGACGTAACTTTATCGATGGCGGTAAACGTTCTTAACAGTTTCGATGGCGTAGTACCTCTCGCAACAACAACTTGAATCGTCGAACGAACTTCCGGGTCACGTGAGATCATATCGACCGCTTGATATATGCTGTCTTTTGCAATTTTCTCACTGAAAACAAGCATTCTTGCATGAGCAAAAAACAAACGTCGTGAAGTTTGTTTACTTGCTTTTCTCGTCGCTTCCATCAAGTTTCTTCCCTTTGTTTCATAAACCGTGAAAACAGGTTGTTTTCCTCCTCCTGCCCCTGTTATCCCTGGTGCGACTTCGGTGGGATTGACCACTTGATAAGTCACGATCAGATCTCCTTTTTTATCGATGTTAATTCCGATTCCCATTACGATTGAAAGCTCATCCAGTTCATTCTGATCCCAGCATCCTGTGAGAAATAGAAGACAGATACTGAAGGATAGGCAACTTTTTAACAGTTTCAACGTGTTGTTTCCTCCTCCCTTTTCTTCTTCACAGAATAAGGGCGAGTGCGTGTTTGGTTACGTTTCGAAAGCTTCTCTGGTCTTTTGAATAACTTCTTTATTGGAAATCGAAACAAACTATCCTTTAGGTCTTCTGTTTGAATAGGAGCAAAAGGACTCAAATAAGGATATCCAAAAGATCTTAAACTTGTTAAATGCGCGATAATCACGATTAAAGCAAGTGTAAGCCCATAGAAGCCAAAGATAGAAGAGATCAACATCAACGGAAAGCGTAATAATCGAGCGGATGTGGCAACTGCGAAAGATGGAATCGCAAAGCTGGCCACAGCTGTAATTCCTACAACGATAACCATAGCAGGGGATACAAGACCTGCTTGCACTGCTGCTTGTCCCAAAACGAGAGCCCCCACAATTGAAACAGCTACGCCTACGGCACGTGGCATCCTAATGCCTGCTTCTCGTAATATTTCAAAAGTAATCTCCATTACTAATGCTTCTGCTATTGCCGGAAAAGGGACACCTTCACGCTGAGCAGCGATCCCAAACAAGAGAGTCGTTGGAATCATTGCTTGATGAAAAGTGGTAAGTGCAATATAGATGGATGGAGCGATCAAGGAAATAATAAAGACTGAAAATCTCAACAAACGAAGAAAAGTGCTGATGTCATATCTCATATAATAGTCTTCGGATGATTGAAAGAACTGTATAAATTGTGCAGGTGCGATGAGTACGAACGGTGTTCCATTAATAATGATCCCTACGCGGCCCTCGAGCAGATTTCCAATCACCACATCCGGCCGTTCTGTATTCAAAAATTGCGGAAACACCGTAACGGTCTCATCTTGGATAAACTCTTCAAGTTGACCGGATTCTAACAAGCCGTCTGTCTTTACTTCTTCTATTCTTTCTTTAATTTCATTAATCAATAGAGGATTTGCGATATTCTCTAGATAAACAATCGCCACATCCGTATGTGTGACCTCTCCTATTATAAATTTTTCCACTCTAATATCTTTAGAGCGTACCCTACGTCTTATTAAAGAGATATTTGTTTTAATTGACTCTGTGAACGAATCTTTAGGTCCACGAATAACGACCTCAGAAGAAGGCTCTTCTATTCCCCTAACCTTCCCACCGGTCGTTCCTAGTTTAAGTCCCTTTGTATTCCCTTCAACCAATAGAACACTGAACCCAGCAAGAAGACCTTCAACTAGTTCATCTTCTGTTTCAACATCCAGAACTCTTCCTAATGCTAATGCATTTTGTTTAATGTAGTGTAATGCATGGTCAACTGGCACTGGAGAAGATTGCTTGTGTGATGACAGAGACATCAATGGTGCTAGAATGAACTCATTTAAAATTTGAGGATCGTTCATTTCTTCTAAGAATAATAAGGTTGCCGTAACCTTATGTTCTAACTCGAACTCAAACTCACGAACAATTAAATCCATAGGCTCACCTAATAGGTTCTTTACCCTGTCAACCATTACATGCAGAACTGGACTAAGCTCTCCGGCAACCTTTTTTGTTATTACCTGCTTACTTGAGGTTTCCATAGAAATGATTTTTGACCGAAGAGAAGAAGGATCATCAAGCTTTTTATCTGCCAACATATCTGTTAACTTTTTATGAGTTTTAATGATTGGACGTTTTCTTCTATTTCGCATAACCATCCCCCTTTTTTACCAAACTTTTCTTAGCATTTGCACAACATGCTTTGGTTATGTAATATTCCCATGCCGCTCTAACCTTTTGATAGGTATCATACGTTCATGCTTTTATTGCACACAAAAAAGCCCCAGATCGTTTTCATTCACAAACGGTCTGGGGCTTTAACAATTAACAGTATAAATGCCAGGGTTCTGTATCCCTGGCTGGAAAAAGGTAACTTAATTATAGCATCTTATTTTCAAAATGCGAATCTTATGAACTGCAAAATGCTAAAAATATATCTTTATACTCACATGGGATCCCACGGTTTTTTTACTCCGAACTCTTTCGCTAATTTCTTACTTTCTTCTCTACGTTTTTTCCTTGCTACCGCTCGTTCTGAAGCATGCTCGTGGAGCCATTTTTCTTCTTCTGTTTCTGGTATGACTTTTGGCACTGGCGTTGGTTTACCCTCTTCATCTAATGCGACAAACGTGAGAAAGGAAACTGCGCAAACTTTTCGTTCACCAGACAATAAATTCTCTGAGATCACCTTTACGAAAACTTCCATTGACGTTGTTTTTGTCCACGTCACAAATGATTCTAAACAAACGGAATGACCTTCTTTAATCGGCTGTAAAAAATCAACCGAATCCGTTGATGCCGTGACTACATTTTTTCGTGCGTGTCGGATTGCAGAGATAGCGGCAACATCATCAATATAAGCCATCAATTTTCCTCCGAACAGTGTACCGTGATTATTTGTATCGGGCGGCAGGACTACAGAGGATTTAACCGTACGAGATTCGCGCACAAACTTTTCTTCCATAATCAAAACTCCTATTCTTGTCTCTTCATCTATAGTATATGTTAACTTGTAAAAATATAATGAAAGACCTCCGCTTGTCCGTGCAAGCTTAGAGGTCTCCATCAAAGTATGCTTATTTTTTTACGACTGCATGTCCACCAAATTCGTTACGAAGCGCTGCAACGACTTTACCGTGGAACGTGTCATCTTCTAATGAACGGAAACGCATGAATTGGGACAATGCAATAACTGGAGCTGACGCTTGGTAGTCAAGTGCAGCTTCAACTGTCCAGATTCCTTCACCTGAAGAATTCATCACTCCGCGGATGTCTTCAAGTTTAGGTTGTTTGCTGAATGCGTTCTCCATCAGTTCGATCAGCCAGCTACGAATAACTGATCCATTGTTCCATACTCTAGAAACCGCTTCATAGTCGTAATCGAAGTCACTTTTATCTAAGATCTCAAATCCTTCTCCGATCGCTTGCATCATCCCGTACTCGATTCCGTTATGAACCATTTTCAAGAAATGACCAGAACCTGCACGGCCAGTGATCATAAATCCTTTTTCTACACAGATTTTTTCGTATAGAGGAGCAAGGTAGTTAACAGCATCGTCATCTCCACCCATCATTGCACAAAGACCGTAACGAGCTCCATCAGTTCCACCACTCGTACCAACATCTACAAGATGGATGCCTGTTGCTTTTAGTTCTTCATAGCGGCGAAGAGTGTGCTTGTACATGGAGTTACCAGCATCAACGATGATATCGCCTTCTGTTAGATGTGGCTTCAGTTGTTCGATAACTTGGTCAACAATTTCTCCAGCTGGAACTAAAAGAATAACCGCTTTTCTTCCTGTAAAAGAATTAGCAAGTTCTTCGATCGAGTCAACACCTTTAACACCTTCTGCTGAGATCTCTTTCACTGTATCTTTGTTTACATCTGTAGCGAAAACCGTATTTCCTTTATCATTCATATTCAGTGCCATATTGAAGCCCATTTTTCCAAGGCCGATTAAACCGATTTCCATTGTACATATCACTCCAATTTATGTATTTAAGTCTGTTTTGTATTATTCCACAAAATAAAGGGGATTAACCTCTACTTGCAACACTGTCTATTAGAGTATCTAAAAATGAGAAAAAAAACAATTATTTCAGTTCTTTTTGTATGAAATAACAAAGAAAAAATTTTTAATCTTGACCATTTGACCTGTAGCATTCTCAATTTGTCCACATAATCTATAGAATCTCTTTAATTGGAGGACCTTCTATGAAAAAAATTGTAATGCTTGCTCTGATCGGACTCATGGCGCAACTCATCGACGGCTCTCTTGGTATGGCATATGGAGTTACTTCTACGACTCTTTTGTTAGTTGCTGGTTTCTCACCTGCATTAGCTTCTGCTTCCGTTCACTTATCTGAAGTTGTGACTTCAGCTGTCTCAGGCTACTCGCATCTTAAATTCGGAAACGTCGATAAGAAAACGGTGAAGAAGCTTGTCATTCCAGGGGCTATCGGCGCATTTTTAGGAGCTGCTTTTTTAAGTTATATTCCTTCCACCTTGATTAAACCGTATATCTCTTTATTTCTATTAGGACTTGGCTTTTACGTATTGTTTCGTTTCTTATGGATCAAAGTGAACGTAAATATAGAAACTGATTCTACTGAGAGCAGTGCTAAAAAAAGGATGTATCGACCATTGGGGCTCATCGCTGGTTTTATGGATGCAACAGGAGGGGGCGGATGGGGACCCATAACAACTCCAATTCTGCTTACACAAAAGAACCTTACTCCTAGTAAGGCAATCGGCTCTGTAAACTTCAGTGAATTTGCAGTCTCATTATCAGCTTCTATCGGTTTCTTTTTGTTTATCGGTTGGGAGACTCTACTTTGGCAGGTCGTTGTCGCGATGATGTTAGGTGGGGTCATTGCCGCTCCTTTTGCAGCATGGCTCGTGCAAAAGCTAAAGCCAGCACTATTAGGTGTCCTAGCTGGAGGCTTAATCATCATAACGAACTTAAGAACCATTTTGAACGAATTTTTTTCTGTAGATTTGTTTACAGAAGTGTCCGCTTTGGTGCCCTTCCTTATTCTTTGGGGTGTTTTGATCGTCTTTGCCGTTAGAAAGAGAGTGTAATAAACAGAAACTAGCATAGATCGTTAAATGCAAAACTGCCAGAATGTCCATCCAGGATGGACATTCTGGCTGTTTGTAATTGTGCGGGGTCAGACCCCTATTCCTCGAACCAGAGGATGCCGAGGGTGCCTGCGCCGACGTGAACACCGATAGCTGGACTCAACTGCCCAAGATTAAATGAAATATGAGGATACTTCTCTTTTAAAAGATGAAGCCAATCCTCCGCTTTCTCTGATGGGCCGCTGTATACGACACTCACACCGTATGCACCTTTATTCTGAGCAGCTTCCTCAAATAATGCGAGAACGCGCGATTCTGCCTTTTTTAATGTCCTGATCTTTTCAAAGGGTACGAGTGATCCATCGTCAAAGGTAAGGATCGGTTTGATCTGCAGAAGATTTCCAACAAGGAAGCTTGCGCCAGATAATCGACCACCTTTTCTTAACTGTTCAAGACTTCCGATGCATACATACCCTTTAACATGGTCTGCCGTTTCACGGAGCATCGCTGCTATTTCCTGTGCTTCTAAGCCATCCTCTTCAAGCTTCTTTCCTTTTAACAATAGTTGTTTCATGGATTCAGATGTTATCTTTGAATCTACAATATGGACAGGAAAGTCTGCCATGTCTGCCCCAAGTCTAGATCCGTTAATCGTACCGCTGAATTTTTCAGAAACATGGATCGCGATTCCACAATCATACCTATGCTTAAGAACTTCATAGAAGTCTGAGAATTCCCCCACTGTTGGTTGGCTCGTTTTTGGGAGTTCAGACACACTTTCAAGTTTTGTATAAAATTCATCCGGTGTAATATCTACACCATCTTTATAGATTTTATCTTCCATTATGATAGAAACAGGAATGATATGAATGCCTAATTGCTTCGCTTCTTCCTGCGTGATGCAGCTTGTACTATCTGTAATCCATGCAATACGTGCCATGTTGCACATCCCCCTTTGTCTCTCTATTTTTTATTAGATAAGGATAAGAGAAATCCTCTATTGTCAAAGAATATATTTTTATTTCTAAATTAAACCTATATTTCAATAGTTTAAATACTAGCACAGAGATACACATTGAAAACTAGATACTTTATACTACTCTTTAATGGAACTTATCGGAAATTTATATTAAAATAGGAGTAATGTAAGCTAAGGAGGCAGTACTGTGAAAGTGGTGACAGATAGTAGAAATGTATTAATGGAAGTAGAGCGTATAGAGAAAGCGTTCAACGAAATCATGGACGTGATAAAGCCTGAGATTTGGGAAGAAGAAGAGATAACTTCTACTCAATTCCAGATATTAAAGACTTTATCATCACGTGAAAAATGGACGGTTTCTGAAATTGCGGACGCAATGAAAGTACGTGCAAGTGCTACTACCGTTATCATCGACCGACTCGTTAAAAGAGGACTAGTAGATCGTTATCGCTCTGACCTCGATCGAAGAATTGTATACGTGCAATTAAATGAAACCGGTTTATTAGCCTTTCATGCAATTCAAGAAAAAAGAAACGGTGTACTGATCAAGTACATGTCACAGCTCACTGATAAACAGCTTGCGGATATGGTTCAATGTATTGAGCACCTTTCTTCAATAGTAAAGAACTGATTCTAAAAAACTGCTTATAACAATGACCGCAGATTAGTTTTCCTACCTTTCATACTACGAATCAACACGTTATCCAGAGGAATAACGTGTTTTTAAATTTATTCTTACTTTATTTGGATAAGCCCTAACATTTCATCATATTTGTACGATATAACATACATAAACTAGTACAAAAGTTTTAATACATGAATATGTCAATTAGGGGTCTAACATGTCAAAGATAAAAAGACTGGAACGGCTACTGCTTTCCATAAACTCAAAAAAGCATTTTACTTTAAAGGAATTATCCGATGAATTCGGAGTATCTACTAGAACGATTCAACGAGATCTTCTAAATCTTATTGAGATGGGTCTTCCTATCGTTTCCGAATTCGGTCCACACGGTGGATATCGAATTGAAAATGACCGGATCCTCCCTCCTATCGGATTTACTGAAATGGAAGCTTCCTCTATTCTTTTTAGTTTACAAACGTATACTGAAACGAGTTTTCCATTTCAAACGCAAAGTAAATCTATTGTGAATAAACTTCATCAATTTATGCCTGAAGATGCTAAAGATAATTGGACTCAGATTCAAAAACGACTTTTTGTTCAGCTTCCACTGCCTCCGAAGAATTCATTAGCACCAATCATCCTTGAGGCTGCAATCAAACAAAAGATGGTTACCATTCTTTATACGATGAAAGAACAAAAATTGTATTGCAACATTCAACTGATCGGTCTTTTTAGCGAAAATGGTGAATGGTACTGCCCCGCATATTGTTATTCGCTTATGGATTATCATATTTTCAAGCTTTCAGATATTAAACATGCTGTTATAAACTACGAACCGATAGAAGTGAAAGATCTAACTGAGGTGACTATTCATAATTGGGCATCCCAGATCAAACCTAGAAACTATTTTAGACTTGAAGCAGATATTTCACAAGAAGGATTGAACTATTGTGAGTCTCATCCTTTTCTACGACAATTTTTACGAGCGAAAGAGAATGGTCTACATGGCCTTTCTGGAACCATTCTGGCAACCTATGTTGAGAAAACGGCTGAGTATTTGTGGCCGCTCAAGACGAGCATCTCTATACAATCTCCTATAGAAATCAAAGAGTTCCATGCACGTTGGGCGAGGGAAATCTCTACTCATTATGAAGTTATTTTAAATATGTAATCAAATTGATACATATTTTTCCTCTTTTAGGCGTATACTATAAGTAGAACAGAAAAGGGGGATATCTATGGCTTTTTTTTCAAAACAACCTGCAGAGCCGATTCCAGACGTAGAAACGAAGGTTTGGGCATGTACGAGTGATGGATGCTCATGCTGGATGCGCGCTGACTATTCTTTGCAAAAAGAACCGCAATGCCCCATTTGCAAATCTGCAATGAATGAAGAAGTTCGTATGCTTCCAGAACTGAAAAGTTAATGAAATAAATAGAAATCGGCCGGGTGCTCGTTGCCCGGCTTTTTCTATTCTCTAAAAACCTCTGTTTTTTTCCTCGTTACTACTTGAAACATTCGATCTCTCCCGCCATTCAAAAAGGTTTGTGTCCTTACACTAATCCCGTTTTATTACCTCATGTTTATCATCAATGGGTTCCGGGTAGGGTTTTATACAGACTAAAAGGAGGATTTAATACTATGCCTAACTATACAAATACACCAACGACTACTGCAGAACCCGTTTTTACACATTCTGATTTTCAAACTCGAGATACTGCTGATACGAATGTTAGCAAGAAAAGTAATGCCTCTGGTTTCGCTACAGGATTAGTAGTGGGAGGTCTTGTGGGAGCTGCCGCAGCTCTATTATATGCACCTAAAAACGGTAATGAATTTAGAAACGATCTTCGTGATTCGTCAATTAAATTGAAAGAGCGCACGCAACAGATGAAAGACGAAACCATGCTAAAAGCGAAGCTTGGAAAAATGGATGCTAAAGATACAGTTGCTTCCATTAAAGAAAAATCAGGAAACCTTTCTCTATCTGCTCGTCAAAAGCTGCAAGAAGCTAAGAATACAGCGAGCGAAGTTAAAAGTGAAACAAAAACTGCGATTGATGAAGCAAAACAAGAGGCGAAACAAGACGAGTACCAATCAAATGCCAACACTCAGACAAAAGCTGTTGTAACACCACGTACCCTATCTTCAACAGACACACAACAAAAAACAGGAACAGATTCCACGTACGAGAAAAAGTAAAGTGATGTAAATAACAAATCTTATTAATCGTAACAATGAGAAAAAGCCGAGACGATGTGTCCGGCTTTTTCTTTAGTTATTTTAACAAACGTAACCCATTTAAAATGACTAATATTGTGCTTCCTTCATGTCCGATCACCCCAAATGGCAAGGTGAGAAACTGTAAATAGTTCGCACATAATAAGAGTAATATAACACTAATTGAAAAAATGATATTTTGTTTAATCACTTTTGAGAGTCTTTCAGAGAGGTTCATTCCATAAAGCAGCTTACTCAAATCATTTTTAACGAGTACGACATCCGCTGTTTCTATGGCAGCGTCGCTTCCCATCCCCATCGCAACACCCACATCTGCTATAGCGAGTGCAGGTGCATCATTCACACCATCTCCGATCATCGCTACAACCGCATCTTTTTCTCTCCATTTTTTCACGGTGTTCACTTTATCTTCCGGCATGCATGAGTAACCAATTTCGTCGACCTTTGCTATCCTTCCGATCATCTCTGCCCCACGCTTAGAGTCTCCAGTAAGCATAATCGTTAAGATTTGTTTGGTTTGCAAATCTTTTATCGCGTTAACGGTCTCTTCCCTTACTGTATCTCCTAAAAGAAAGTAAGCCACTAGTTCATCGTCAGCTGTAACATACACAACCGTGTGTCCTGTATTTGCAGAATCATCTAGTTTCTCCAAAAGTTCAAACTCTTGCTTTTCAGTGATGTTCGCCCACTCACGGCTCCCTATTTTCCAGATGATACTTTGAATGTTCGCTTTAACCCCTTTTCCAGGAACATCTTCAAACATGGTCAGTTCTATAGGTGTGTACTCCTCCGGAATAACTTTAAGATGTTCATTTATGGCCTTTGCAAGTGGATGTATGCTATTTTTTTCAATCTCATAGATGATCGAGGCTAACTCTTCTTTATTCCACGATGAATGCAGAAATTCTACGTGTTTTACTGAAGGCTGGCCTTTTGTTAAAGTACCCGTTTTATCAAAAGCGATCACATTTACTAAACTCAGCTTTTCTAAAAAGACACCGCTTTTAAATAGAATTCCATGCTTAGCCGCGTTAGATAAAGAAGCCAATAATGCAGGCATGGTAGAGGCTACGAGTGCGCAAGGAGAAGCGACAACTAACAGAACGCAAGCGCGGTATAGAGATTCTGAATAACTCCAAATCCCTATCGAACTAGGAACTAAAAAGGTTAATGCCGCTGCCAGTAAAACAAAAAGAACATATTTGGTTTCAAACTCTTCTATCTTTCTTTGAACAGGCGGAGCATCATTCTGTGCGTTGTTCACAAGATCTATCATTCTTTGAAATACTGAGTCTTTCATGTGTTTTGTAACAGAAATCTCTAACAATCCAGATTGGTTCAAAGTTCCGGCTAATACTTCTGATGACGTATGAACTTCTCGAGCGAGAGGTTCTCCTGTTAAGGCGGATTCATTGATAAATGAGTTTCCTTTTACGATGATACCGTCTGCCGGTACTCGCTCTCCTGGTCTAACCTTTATACGATTACCAGGTTCTAATGAGGAAGCTTCCACTCTCAGTTCCTTATTCTCCAATAAAAGCCAAGCTTCTTCAGGCTGCAAGGAAATTAGCGCTTTAATCTCTTTATCGCTTTTTTGTAAGGTATACATTTCTAGAGCGCCAGAATAAGCAAAGATTAGAATCAATACAGCTCCCTCACCCCAATAACCGATCGCGGCAGATCCGATCGCGGCAAACATCATTAGAAGTTCAACGTTCAATTGTCGATCTTTTATGCTTTCCTGAATGCCTTCGATTGCTTTTGCATAGCCACCTACGATAAAAGCTAATAGATAAAAAAGAACATAATAAGGAGAATCTGAATGTTTTTCCATCATCCAAGCCGTTAGTATGAAAAGACCAGACGTTGTTGCCATCAACAGTTGTGTACGTGCAGAGAGTTCCAATGGACTTCCCCTCCTGCGTATTTGATAATAACTATCATCCTCAAGTACCCTTAAAAAGCAGAAATGCTGCCGTCTTTTACGACAGCAGCCTGAAAACTTTCCAATATTCGGTTCCTAGCACTAATATTGTATGTGGAATTATCCTTTTGGTTACTTCATTATTTATTTTATTATACATGTTAATCAAAAGATTTAGAATATTTATAAAGGAAGATTTCTTTTCTTGAACACGATCAAGCTAATCATAAATAATAAAAAAGTTGAGATACTTAGTGAACATCCGATCCAAAACGCATCTGTTTCATTATTTATCATCTTGATCGGATCATACCATTTAAAGATTGAAAAGTTTAACATCCACTCTGTTTTCTCACTTAATTTGCCCGCCATATTTAAAATATAAAATAAAAGCGTAATTCCTGCAGAGATTCCGAGTGCTTTCTTCTCATCATTACTTATAGAAGAGATCAGGAAGCAATATCCGGCAATTGAAGAGAAGGTTAAAAAAGTGAGTATGTTCAATGCAATAAAAGAAGCAACATCTAATTGATAACCTTCGATCAGCCACTCGCTTGCAGCAATACCACTAAATGTTGTAAAACCTACAATTAAGGCGAGTCCGGTAAGCAAGACTGCTGCTTGTGTAATGGCTATCTTTACTCTTGAATGGGGTGTGGCAAGCAAGTAGGCCATAGATCCTTGATCGACCAGCCGTGCCATCACTCGTGTCGAAGTCAAAATCACATAAACCATCAAGATGATCAGAAACAACATGCCGTAAAATTCACCCGCTACATAATCTGATAAGGAGTTTATGCCGTTTTCCATCCCGATAAGCTTCCGCATACTTTCTGGCAGTGCACCAATCATATCATTAAATCCTTGCATATCAGCAATAGAGGGATAGATCCAAATGATCAGTACAATATAAGCTGAAGCACCGTAAATGAATCCCCCTAACATCTTTCCGTGACTTTTCATCATCGCAAGATATAAAGGCAAGCTCATTTCTCCACTTCCCTTCTGTCATAATAATGCATGAATATATCTTCTAAATCCTGAGGCCGTGTATCAATATGCTGAACTTCACAACGACTTAACAACTGAACAAATTCCTGATCGTTCCCTTGTACCGTAACATGAACAGTTCTCGCGCCTTTCACTTCTATATCGAGTGATGATCGAAGGATGTGTTCCATATCATTCTCAGATTTCACTTTCACTTCAAATACTCGTCGTTGTACGCTTCTCAACAAATACATATCTTCTAAGGCCACTAGCTTTCCATCTTTTATGATACCAGCCGAGTCACACGTTCGCTCAATCTCTTGAAAACTGTGAGATGACATAAGTATCGTTTTGTTATTTTGTTTTTCTTCCAAGATAAGATCGATAAAGACCCGTTGCATGAGAGGATCTAGCCCAGATGTAGGTTCGTCTAAGATAAGAACTTGTGGGTCATGCATAAACGCTGCAATGATTCCTACTTTTTGTTTCATACCTTTAGACATCTTTCTTATTGGTGTTTTTACATCTAACTGAAATCTTTCAATTAACTCGTCTCTCCGCTTTGTAGTTTCTTGCTTTCTCATTTTTTGAAGTAGTGACAAAAATCCAAGCCCACTCATTCCCTCTAAAAAAACAATCTCTCCCGGTAAGTATCCTGTTTGGTCTTGAATACGCGCGGCGTTGTTCCAACAGTCCATACCATTAATGGAAGAATGACCACGATCTGGTTTCATAAAACCCATTAAGTGACGAATCGTTGTCGATTTGCCTGCTCCATTTGGTCCAATATATCCAAACACTTCCCCCTTCTTCACCTCAAAGTTCAGATCGAATAAACCTTTTCCTTTAGAAAAATGCTTTGATAGTCCCTTTACATGTATCATGTTCTCACCAGCCTTATTGAAATATTAATCAATGTATATTTCAAAATAATCATAAATCTTTTCCTCACACTAAGCAATACTTTTTGAAATATGTGATTTGTTATTTTTCAAAAAGTGTTTTATCCTAGTAAAGAGGTGAAGACTTTTGAACGGATACGAACGTCGAAAGGAACAAAAGAAAAAAGATATTAAGCAAGCTGCTTTCTCTCTGTTTCAAAAACAGGGCATAAAAGAAATCAAGATAGAGGATCTAGCAAAACATGCGGGGGTATCTCAAGTAACCATCTATAACCATTTTGGAAGCAAAGAAGCATTGTTCCGTGAAGTGATTAAAGAGTTCGTTGCAGATGAGTACGAATTTCATAAAGAGCTCTTTCAAAAAGATCTCTCTTTTAGAGAAAAAATAACTACAAGCATTCTTCATAAAACAAATAATGTACTAAACATTCATCCTGAAGTTATAGAAGAGATGATGTTAAACGATGAAGAGTTAAAATTATTCCTAGCTGACTTTCAAACTAAGTATGCCATTCCATTAATCGTTGACCTAATCAAGAATGCTCAAAACAACGGGGAGGTCAATCCTGATCTTTCCATGGAGTCGATCATGGTATATATTCAGCTATTTAATAACAATACGCTCATTTCCATGATAACAGGCGAGAATGGACAAAAACTCGCAACAGATATTTTTCAAATGTTTTTCTATGGGCTTTCACTGCCCAAAGATTCCAAATAGTTCGTTTAGGGAATGATGAAAGAAATGTAGAGTTTATATTTCATTTCTAAACATTTGTTAATCCCATGTTAGTTGAACGTTAAAAGAAAGCTTAACTTTGTAAAGCTTTTGTAAATTATTGATTACAATTCATTCTTTTTCGACAAAAACTCTTATTTTTTTGTATAATGTGTTGGGTGGTTAAAAAAGAAAAAAAAATAACTACCACAAAAAACGTAAAAGAAAAAGGATAAAAGACATTTCTTTTGGAGGGTACTATGTTTACAAAGAAAAAGGATAAGTTCATGGTCATGCTAACGGATATTGCTAGCAACTTGAAGGACTCTGCTGGTTATTTCCACGATTTCAAAATTAATAACGAAAATGATCTTCGCGAATTTGCAGACCATTTAAAAGAACTTGAATCTAAAGGTGATTCTTATGTTCATACCGTTATCATGGAACTGAACAAAGTGTTTATTACACCTATTGAAAGAGAAGACATCTTATCACTTGCTATGAGCATGGATGATATTTTAGATGGTATCGAGCAATCTTCTGCTTTGTTTGACATTTACGCAATCACAAACCCAGATCAATACATGGTTAAATTTGTAGAATACATCAAGTTAAGTGCGGAAGAAATTCTTCTTACTGTTAACTTGTTATCAGAGAAAAAACTTCTTGATATGCGTGAACATGCAATCAAGATTAAAGATTATGAATCAAAATGTGACGATCTTTACCGCGAAGCACAACGCGAATTGTTCGCAACCCAAGCAGATCCGATCAAAGTTATCAAGTATAAAGAGATGTACGAAGTGCTTGAAGGCATTGCCGACAGCTGCCAGAACGTTGCGAACACATTAGAATCTATCATTATGAAAAACGCGTAACGGGTGGCTGGTATGGATACAGTATTACTCATTACCATTCTTGTTGTTATCGGTGCGCTTGCCTTTGATTTTATTAATGGATTTCATGATACAGCGAACGCGATTGCAACATCTGTTTCAACAAAAGCTTTAACGCCAAGAAGAGCTATTATTTTAGCTGCAGTCATGAACTTTGTCGGAGCCATGACGTTCACTGGTGTTGCAAAAACGATCACAAAAGATATCGTTGACCCATTTACACTTCCTAACGGGTCAGTCGTTATTCTTGCTGCTCTTGTTGCAGCTATCGCTTGGAACTTGATCACTTGGTACTATGGTATTCCAAGTTCATCTTCACATGCGATTATTGGTTCTATTGCGGGTGCTGCCATTGCAGCTGCTGGATTTGAAGCCCTTCATTATTCTGGATTTCTAAAAATTATTTACGGTTTGCTTCTTTCTCCGATTCTAGCATTTATCGTAGGTTTTATATTTTATAATGTTATCAAGATGATATTTAAGAATACGAATCTAACGAAAACAAATAACGGTTTTCGTAAAGTGCAGGTAGCTACAGCCGCTCTTCAAGCTTATTCACACGGCACGAACGATGCGCAAAAAGCGATGGGGATCATCACGATGGCATTAATCGCGAACGGCTACACAGATAGCACTGACATTCAGCTATGGGTACAGATTTCCTGTGCACTTGCTATGGGTCTTGGTACATCTGTAGGTGGTTGGAAAATTATCAAGACGGTTGGCGGAAAGATCATGAAGATTCGCCCTGTTAACGGGGTATCTGCTGATTTAACAGGAGCATCTGTTATCTTTGGTGCTTCATTCTTAGGTATTCCTGTCAGTACAACGCACGTTATCACTTCTTCTATCTTAGGAGTTGGTGCGTCTCACCGATTAAAAGGGGTCAAATGGGGAACAGCTAAGACGATGGTCATCACTTGGTTCATCACCCTTCCGATCTCTGCAACTTTAGCGGCCCTATCTTACCTCGTATTAAACTTAATCTTTTAGATAAAGTTAAGCCTTCCGTTATTCGTTAACGGAAGGCTTTTTTGTTTTGTTTTACTTTTTGCCAGTGATTCGGATGAGTTAATCTATCAGGGAGTTTTGTTTCAGCATTTCCTTTAGCCGAATTTACTTGAGCTTGTGTCAAAAAGATACTCCCTCTTAAGTCTGCACCACTTAAATCAGCATCACGTAAATCCGCTCCTATTAAATCTGATTTTCTTAAGTCCGCATATTTTAAATCTGCCGCTATGAGCAGAGCGCCACGTAAATTTGCGCCACGAAGATCTGCTTTTCGAAGCTTAGCACCGATAAAATTACTAACCTTCCCTTTTATTTGATATTTTTTGTGAATAAATTCTGCTCTTACTCGTTCACTCGTACGAATCAGCAACTCGTTGATTTTCATACGGATGTTGGATACGTTAAACAGTATGATTTCCGACGCTCTGCGTTGTGTGAGATGTTCTATTTCACCTATCGCCACTTCTATCTCATGATGTATAGGTTTTGTTTCGTTGAGGGTCAACGCTTCTGTTAGGTAATACAACATCTCGTGAAGTTGTTGCATGATTGGAAAAACATCAAACATATCTTTCGCTAGCTCTGGATTTGTCTCCCAATCCATTCCTGAAAAAGTGTTTTGTGAGACTTTTTGTCCTGCACCGAAACATTCATACACCGTACAACCTTTAAACCCTTGATCTCTTAGATGTTGGTGAATCCCGCAACGGAAATCGTCTTGTAAGTTTCTACAAGGCGTTCCACTGTCTTTATCAAAAGCAAAATCTGCTGATTTTGCGTATGGTAGCGCCACACAGCAAAGGCCAAAACAACGAGAACAGTCAGCTTGTAATGAAGAATTCATCTGTACACTTCCTTTATCAACCACACATTGTTCATTCTTGTTACGTTAAGAGTACCATGTACAAAATGATTTGAGGATGAGGAACTTTTATATTTTTATAAAAAAATCTCTAACTCAAGATAAGATGAGTTAGAGATGGTCACGCTTATGCGCCTTTTTGTTCTGTTAACGAACCTGTCTTTTTCAAGAGCCAGTTCTTACCTTCAACTAAACGCGCCGTCAACATACTTGCAACATTATCACCAGTCGCGTTCAGCAGTGTAGCTGGTGGATCAATAATGGCAGAGATCGCTGCGATGATCGGCAGTGCCTCTGGAGGAAAACCGAACAATGATAGAATAAGCATTTCTGCTATCAGTCCACCTTGAGGGATCGCACCCATCACCATACCCACTAAAAGCGCTACTCCACCAACTAAAAGATACGTGTTGATGCCTGAGAAATCCATACCAAATATTCCAAAAAGGAACGTGATCTTTAATACCCCACCAATAACAGACCCGTCTTTATGCAGGGTTGCACCAAGAGGAATCGTTGTTTCACTAATATCATCAGGCACTCCCATTTTCTTAGTAGCTTCTAAGTTTACTGGGATACTTGCTGCAGAACTACACGTTGCAAGACTTGTTACAGATGGTGAGAGCATATTTTTCCAAAACACACGTATACCCAGTTTTCCATGAGCCATGAATGCGTAAAGCGTAAAGAAGCCAAAGAAATAAAGAATGGAAAACGGATAGTAGAATAAAACCGCTTTAAAATAGGAACCGAGCAACGTTGGACCGAATTCACCAACAAGTGCTGCAAAATACGCTCCTAAACCGATCGGAGCATAATACATCACGTATTTTACCATCTGAAGGGTAACTTCACTTCCCGCTGAAAGGAAGTTTGCGAGCGGCTTGGCTTTCTCTCCCACTTTAGATGTTGCAAGGCCTAACAACACAGAAAAGAGAATAAGTGCTAACATATTGGCACGACTCAATAGATCGACAAAATCAGGAACCGTAACTGTACTTACTAGCTGATCACCAATCGATACTTCTTCACCTGTTGTATCAGGTTTGACTAAATCGATCTTCACACCTTCGGAAGGCGGAAAGATCTTAATTCCTGCCATACTGATAATAGCTGCAACTGTTCCGGTGAATAAAAACACGATTAACATAGAGCTGATGATTTTACCGAAACGCTTTGTGCCAGCCATGCTTGCTACACTCGAGGAAATCGAAAAGAACACGAGTGGAACAACGATCATGAACATTACGTTTAGAAACAGATCGCCGAACGGTTTAAGAACAGCAGCGTCCTTACCCATCGTCGAACCGATAATACTACCAGCAATGATCGCCAGTAACAAGATAATCGGTGAGCGATATGCTTTCCAAGTATTTTTCATAAAACATTCTCCCCTTAAATAGAATCATAAACACTCTATCTATTTTATACGGAAAAAATATTTTTCATAGAGGGGAAACAAAAATAGTACTATTTTCTAACCATTGTTTCTATTGAAAGTTCTATTTTTATATGGATTCGTTCTTTTTGGATAACAAAACCTATCTTTTGAAGAACCTGCTTTTACGAGTGTAATCAAGGTATTCTCCATTTCTACTTTTTAAAAAGTAACATATTGCTCCATTCCAAAAAATACAAAAGACTTCATGATAGAAGTCTTTTGCTTATCCATTCTTCATCCATTGATTCATTACTGTGTTTGACTTATTTGCTTTATTGAAACCAGAAATGATTTCGATGATTGAAAAAACAGCTACGATTGTGGCTATTGTAGATACAAACCAAAAGGCGGGAACGTTCGGGACTGTGATATATAACTTTTCAAGAAATAACTTATTATAAAGTGTTTCGTCCGTTAGCATAAAACAAAATAATCCTACCGAGATAAAATGATAGATCAAGTTCAATGAAGCAAGTAGGTACGTCCATCTTCCAATGAAGAATTTATAGATGGCCAAACCCACCTCAATGAGAATCAGAAGAACGATAAAAGGAGCATACGAGAACAAAACTTCTTCATTAAATAGTGGTGCTTTGAGTGTAAGTCCTTCTAATCCTTTTCCACTTTGTTCATACCAGCCAATCATTTCAGACGAGTTAAATAGGATTATGGCCCAAATTGCTGTCCAGAATAAACTAAAGAAAACTTCTGCTTTTGGAATCTGTCTTTTCGGTACTAGTTTTTTAAGTTGATATAGATCGGATGGAGACCATGTTTTCTTTTTTCGAGTATAAATATCACCCTTTGAAACTCCTGATCGTTCTAGCATGATAAAAACAATCGTTACCCAGAAGAATACTTGAAACAAAACAGTCAAGCTAGATAAGAACATCTTTAAACAAAGTTGACCGATAAAAGCCATTAGAGTAAATAGAGATTTATCACCTTCAAACGTGATCATACCGTTCACAAAGAGGATGAGGCTACTGGCCACTACAGAAATGATAGCTGCCACGATCAACACATTAATATAACTTTCATAAAACATTGGACCTATTATATAGCGGGGTTTGTTGTTGTATTCGCTAGCAAGTTTAACAGGATCTCCGAGCTTCATTAGAACGTCTTCAACCTCTTTGTCTGTATGTTGGTCTGGAAGCATATCTTCAATCGTTGACCTTAGCTCCATCGCGATGTCATTCCGTATTTTTTCGGGAAGTCTTTGTGTCACTTCACTGATATATGTTTCAATCAAATTCATTTGGAATTCCTCCTTATAACATCGAATTTAATTGCATGGACGTGTTATGCCATTCTTCTTTCAGTTGCTTGAACACTTCTTGACCAAACTCGCTCAGAAGATAATATTTTCTAGGTCGGTTCTCTGTTGTATCCCATTCACTCGTAAGCAGTTCTTGCTTTTCAAGCCTTCGAAGAAGTGGATACAGGGTGCTTTGATCAATCGATACGTTGTTCTCTTCTAACCGTTGCGCGAGTGAATACCCGTATTGCGGTGTTTGGAGCTGGCTTAAGACTGCTAAAGTTAACGTTCCTCTTCGCAGTTCTGTCTTTAGAGAGAAAATTAATTCGCTCATGCAATCACCTCGATTATCGTATAGTGTATGACGTACAGTAATGTAAAGTTCCTAATATAGTGTGAAATATTATATTTTTAAAAAAGAAAAGGGGTCAGACCCCGGGTCTGACCCTTTTTCTTTTTCCTTAATATGCTTTCGCCCAGTAGACGAGGTGTTGGGCTTCTTGTTCACAGCAAATGCACTTTTCTGCAAGTCTCTCTTGTTCAAACGGTATACATCGTGAAGTTGCCCCTGTTTCGTCTTTTATAAAGCTTTCACAGGCTTCATCCCCACACCACATCGCTTTCATGAATCCACCTTTTTCGGAAAGCTTAGCTTTGAATTCATCGAATGAGGTGACTGTGGTTGTTTGATTTTCTCGATGAGTCTTAGCTTTTTTGAACAAGTTACTTTGAATATCACTTAATATATGTTGAATGTGTATTTCTAAACCTTGAAGAGATACTGTTTCTTTTTCTCCTGTATCACGTCGTACTACTATCACTTGACCCTGTTCGATGTCACGCGGCCCTACCTCTAAACGAAGCGGGATTCCTTTCATCTCATACTCATTAAATTTCCATCCTGGCTTCTTATCACTGGCATCAATTCCTGTTCGAATGGTCTGTGATAGCTTCTCTTTTAAATCGTATGCAAAGTCGAGAACCCCTTCTTTATGCTGAGCAATCGGAACGATCATGAGTTGAGTTGGTGCAATCTTTGGCGGTACAACGAGCCCACGGTCATCACCATGTACCATGATCATCGCCCCGATAATACGAGTCGTAAAGCCCCAGGATGTTTGCTGAACAGTTTGTAGTTTACCTTCTCTGTTCGTAAATTCAATACCGAAAGCTTTGGCGAATCCATCTCCTAAATGATGAGAAGTTCCAGACTGCAACGCTTTTCCATCATGCATAAGACTTTCTATCGTAAAGGTATATTTTGCTCCAGCAAATTTTTCTTTTTCTGTTTTCTGCCCCTTCACGACTGGTATTGCAAGGAATTCCTCACAGAGATTAGCGTAGACGTTAAGCATCCTTACCGTTTCGTCATGAGCTTCTTCATCTGTTTCATGGCAAGTATGTCCTTCTTGCCAAAGAAACTCGAGTGTACGAAGGAATGGCCTTGTTGTCTTTTCCCATCTCACAACGTTCGACCATTGGTTATAAAGTTTTGGAAGATCACGATGAGAATGGATGATGTTTTTAAAATGCTCGGCAAATAGAACTTCTGATGTTGGGCGTACACAAAGGCGTTCTGTCAGCTTTTCTTCTCCACCGTGTGTGACCCATGCTACCTCAGGTGCAAATCCTTCAATGTGGTCTTTCTCTTTTTGAAGCAAACTTTCTGGAATAAAAAGTGGCATATACACATTCTCATGACCTGTCGCTTTGATTTTCTTATCAAGTTGCTTTTGAATGTTTTCCCATATTGCGTACCCATAAGGTCTAAGGATCATAGAGCCGCGAACACTTGAATAATCGATTAGTTCCGCTTTTGTTACAACATCTGTATACCATTGAGCAAAATCATCTTGCATACTCGTTACATTCTTAACAAATTCCTTTGCCATTGGTTGCACTCCACGCTTTTATTAGAAAATAAAAAAAGCCACACTTCTCATTAGGGACCAATTTCTTGGCGGTACCACCCTAATTCAAAGCATCGCTTTACACTCTTTCATGATAACGGTATTTAACCGCTGAATATCTCAAAATAAGACACAGAACTCAGAGGCAGGTTCAATCGTTTGTCAGTAGAAGCCTTTCAGCCATACAGCTCCCTCTCTAAAAAGACAGAATCAATCTACTAATCCTCTTATTCGTTTTCTACTTCATATGTTTTTGAAATTATATGTGATATTGGGATGAACTGTCAAATCTTTTTTCAAATGGATGAAGTGAATGATATTTGTGATCAAAAAAAACCTGATTTCCTCTAAATGGAAATCAGGTTTTTTTACGAGCTATAAGGCCACGAGTTGATTGACGCTAAAGAAGTGTTCGCTCCACAAATACAAATTTAGTAGATTTGTATTTGTTTGGGGTCAGACCCCTAAACCCACCACATCTCCGCTGGCTGCTCGGCGATGAGGATCGACTGAAGGTTCTTCACCGCGCGATTGAACCCTTCATCGATCGACATGATCGGATCTTCATGCTCTATGCTTACTACGTAGTCATAACCATACGTACGAAGTGCACTCATCATGTCGGACCAATCTTGAACAGAGTGCCCACACCCTACAGAGCGGAAGCTCCATGCGCGGTTTTGAACCGCACCATATGGCTGCATGTCTGTCAATCCATACATGTTGATGTTGTCTTGATCTAAGTATGTGTCTTTTGCATGGAAGTGGTGGATGGCTCCCGCTTTTCCAAGTATCTTGATTGCTGCAACAGGATCGATTCCTTGCCACCATAGATGTGATGGATCAAGGTTTGCACCGATCGCGTCACATGTTTCTTCACGCAGCTTCAGTAACGTATATGGAGTGTGCACTAAGAATCCACCATGAAGCTCTAAGCCGATCTTCACGCCATGTTCTTTTGCAAATTGACCCCACGTGCGCCAATATGGAATCAATTTTTCTTCCCACTGCCACTTCAACACATCGCTGTATTCGTTTGGCCATGGTGAAACAGGCCAGTTCGGATATTTTGCATTCTCTGAGTCACCCGGTACACCTGAGAAGCAGTTTACGACAGGTACGTTCATCAAGTTAGCCAGTTCAACAGTCTTGACAAAAGTATCATGTGATTCTTTTGCAAAAGCTTCGTCCGGAGATAACGGGTTCCCGTGACAACTGAAGGCTGAGATCGTTAAACCGCGCTTTTCTACTTCATGAAGGTACTTGGAACGCTTCTCTTCACTCTGAAGTAGTTCATCAAGCGGACAGTGAGCGTTTCCTGGATAGTTACCTGTTCCGATTTCTACTGCTTGTACGCCTGCTTCTTTCACATAGTCAAGCATGTCTGTAAATGATTTTTGCGAGAACAAAACCGTAAACACACCTAATTTCATGCTATTTCACTCCTTTTTCATTTCCAAATTGAATGCCTTTTCCCATAAGACTGCTCGCATAGATCGCTTCAATCACCCGTGAAGTATTCATAGCTTCCTCAGCTCTTACAAGAGGTTCAGCTTTACCTAAACAGCTGTCCACAAAGTTCTCAGCTTGAGGAAGGCCAGGATCATCTTCTCCAAGGATCCAATCTGCTTTAGTTGTCGTCATCATGCCGTTTACTGCTTTGTTCACTGCAAACGGGAATACATCTAGTCCGCCTTTATCACCCGAAATACGAAGCAGTTCGGCATCATCTGGAATATTTGCAGCCCACGATGTTTCAAACAGAATCGTACCACCGTTCGCGAGGCGGATATACGCTGTCACATGGTCATCGACTTCAAATGTTTCTGCATCAAACGAACCCCATTGGTTCACTTGTTCAGCTTCACGACTGACCGTGTTATACGTTTGACCAGACACTTCACTTACAACCGGGTTATCTAGAAGCCAAAGTGTTAGATCCAGCAGATGACAGCCATAGTCGATCAAGCTGCCTCCACCTTGAAGTTCTTTATTTGTGAATACGCCCCAGCCTGGAACTTTTCTTCTTCTGAGCGCTTGAACACGAACAACAAGAGGATTACCCACTTCTCCTGACTGCATGATTCGTTTTGCAGCTTGCGACTCTTTCATGTAACGATAGTGATAAGCGATAGATAGAACTTTTCCTGATCGTTTTTCAGCTTCAACCATTTCAGCACATTCTTCAACGGTCATTGCCATCGGTTTCTCACATAGAACATGTTTACCAGCATCCAATGCTGCAACTGTGATCTCTCTATGAAACTTGTTAGGCGTACAGATCACAACCGCATCTACATGTGGCCACATCTCTACATAACTCGTAAAATAGTTCGGTACGTGAAATTTTTCAGCAACACTTTTTGCAACATCCACGTTTACATCACTGATGGCAGTAACTTCTGATTTTTCACCTAAACTTTGAAAAGCGGGGATATGACGGCCTTGTGCAATACCGCCTGCCCCGATGATCCCAATTCTTAGTTTCATGCGTGAACTCCTGTTTTAACTTTTTCAATCGTCTTCTTCTCGTTTGATTCTAACGCAGCTAAGATAACAGCCAATGAGCGCTTACCTTCTTCGCCCGTGATCAATGGAGCTTTACCCGCTTCAAGCGATTCAATAAAATGATCTACCACATTTGAGTTAGACTGGTTATCATTCGTTTGGATCGCGCCCATCTCATAGCGCACAACATTTCCATTCGTATATTGTGCAACTAAAGAATACTTTGGATCATCTTCTAAGCGAAGGATACCTTTTTCACCATAGATGATCGTAGAGTTATCTTCTTTTGCCGTGTATGACCAACTAGCAGCCAATGTTCCGATGGTTCCGCTCTCCGTTTTCAACACACAAACGGCCGTATCATCAACTGAAGCAAACTCTTTCGCACTCGTCTCAACAAAAGCACCTACTTCAGCGATCTCTTCTCCAAGGATATATCGAATCAAGTCAGTTTTATGAACGCCGAGGTCTCCCATAGCTCCGATAAACGCTTCATCCTTTTTAAAGAACCAACTGCTTGCACCATCCACACTCCATCCTTCTGGTCCAGGGTGCCCAAAAGCCGTTCGGAAGCTGTAAACTTTTCCGATATCACCAGATGCGATAAGCTCACGCGCTTTTTGGTGAGCAGGAACAAAACGCTGATTATGTCCGATCATTAACGTCTTACCACTCTTTTCTGCTGCAGCGATCATTTCTTCTGCTTCTTGAAGCGACGTTGCCATCGGTTTTTCACATAGTACATGCTTTCCCGCGTTTAGTGCTGCGATGGAGATCGGTGCATGTAGATAGTTAGGCGTACAAACACTCACTGCATCTACTTCTTTAAGCGCAAGAAGCTCATTATAATCCGTAAAGATCTTTCCTCCATAAACCGCTTGTGTTGATTCAGCACGTTCTTTTACGATGTCACAAACAGCAACGATCTCCACGTCCTGATTCGCGGCATATTCTGGAAGATGACGATGTTGTGCGATACTGCCGCAACCGATGATACCAACTTTGATTGTCATATTTAGTTCCTCCTTTTATTTTTAACTCTTATTAACGTGAAACGTACAAATGTTGCTCACCGCCTGCCCAGCGGAAATCAACCACTCAATAACTTCATAGTTTTTTAAAAAAAGGCTTTTATTTTTATTTTGCTCCGATTGCTTCAAGTGGTTTTGCATTTCCGTATTTTGGAGCTTCACTGCCTGAAGGAGCTAAGAATGATACAGCATTCGTGATCACTTTTTGCACATCTTCGTTATAATACGTTGGATACGTCTCATGCCCCGGACGGAAGTAGAAAACTTTTCCTTTGCCACGATTGTAAGCAGCACCTGATCGGAACACTTCTCCTCCTTCAAACCAGCTAACGAATACAAGGTCATCTGGAGCAGGAATATCAAAATGCTCTCCATACATCTCTTCTTTATCAAGCTCGATGTATTCACCAAGTCCGTTTGCTATTGGATGACTTGGGTTAACGATCCAGATCCGTTCTTTTTCATCAGCTTCACGCCACTTTAAGTCACATGAAGTGCCCATCAATTTTTTAAAGATTTTAGAGAAATGACCAGAGTGAAGAACGAGCAGACCCATTCCATCAAGAACGCGTTGATATACTTTATTTACGATCTCATCTTCTACTTCATCATGAGCTAAGTGCCCCCACCACACTAATACATCCGTGTTGTTTAAAACTTCTTCAGTAAGACCATGTTGAACTTCATCAAGTGTTGCTGTATTCACATCATGTCCTGCTTTTTCAAGGAATTCCTGAATGGCACCATGAATGCCTTTTGGATAGATGTCTTTAACTACCGGATTCTTTTGCTCATGGCGGTTCTCATTCCATACTATTACTTTAATCATTGATAATATCCTCCTATATAGGTGTAAGCGTTCTACGTAAACGTTTACGTAATTCTCAAATAAAAATGAAGCTTTGTTTTAACCCGTTTTTACTTGTCATGTAAATCACTGACTGATTGCCTCTCCACGATTGTAAAAGGCATATAACGGCTTTTTGCTTCTTGTTTTTCACCTTTAATCATACTGACTAACATTTCACATGATGTCTGTCCCATGTCCTTTAACGGCTGAGAAACGGTCGTTAATGGTGGGTAACACATCTCAGCAATCTTCAGATTATCATATCCGATGATCGATAATTCCTCCGGCACCCTTATTCCTAACTGATGTGCTGCTGACATAGCGCCAATAGCCATCTCATCACTTGCTGCGAATAGCGCGGTCATGTTAGGTAGTTCTTTCAGCAGTTGTGGCAATGATTCTTTTCCGTTTTGAAAACGATAGCCTTCATTTTTTGTAATGTGATACTTAGTATACGTAAGACCATTGCTTTCTAGAGCTTTTTGAAACCCTTGCATCCTCGGTACTCCTGCTATAGGATCCTCCTCGCTGCCACCAATCATGCCAATCACTTTATGCCCTTTATGGATTAAGTACTCTGTAGCTTGAAACGCTCCATCAAAATCATTCACTCGAACAAATGGAAGATCGTACTTGGCTGACGCGGTAGACACGAGAACAACAGGGACCTTCATCTCTTGAAAGATTTTATAATACTCTTCTTTTACATCTTCTGAAGCAAAGATGATGCCATCTACTCGTTTTTCTTGCAGAAGCCTCAAATACTTCACAGTTCTCTTCCCACTAGAAGTGGTGTTGCAGACGATAACGCTGAATCCTCCGTCATGTGCTGCATTCTCTACTCCTTCAAGTACTTCTGATGAAAGCATTCCGGAAACGTCGGGAAACAGAACCCCAATCGTCTGTGTGCGCTTGTTGATGAGTCCACGTGCGATCGCGTTAGGCTGATAGCCGAGTGCTTCGATGGATTGCTGCACTTTTTTCTTCGTTTCCTCCGAATAACCAGGCAACCCGTTCACAATCCGAGAAACAGTAGCGATTGAAACGTTTGCATGTTTGGCCACATCTTTTATTGTCGGATTCAAAACATCTCCCTGCTTTCTTGTTACGTAAACGTTTACATTTACACTTACAATCTATCAGCGCTCTTAGAAAATGTCAATTAATTTATTATCAAAATAAGATTACAGATTATTAAAAAGGGAAAAGACTACTAATATGAAATGGAGGTCAGATTTAATGTGGTATCATCATTCATTCTTCAAATACGCAGCAGGTTCCGTCTTACTGTTAACGATCCTTTATCTACTAGGAAAGATCGATTATCTGCTTGACTTCCTCTATCTCGTAATATCGAGTGTTTTTTTCCCTTTGTTTATCTCAGGGCTGCTTTATTATTTGCTGAGACCAGTCATACGTTTTTTGATAGAGAAAAAAGTTCCTAAATTTGTAGCCATACTGGTGGTGATGGTCGGATTGATCCTAGCCGTTTCAGGTATTGCCACGTTAGCCGTCCCCGTTGTAGCAGATCAGCTTACGAATATCACCGACGATTTCCCGAAAAAGATAGGTGAAGCTACTGAAAAAACAGGAACGATGATTACGGGCAGCAAAAAATCGTTCATCGATAGCACACAGATAACAAAACTTGCCACACAACGATTAGAAAAGTTTACAAGTACCGTCTCAAAAGATGTGATTGCCCTTGTAGCAACATTAACGAATATTGCTCTTGTATTGTTAGTGGTCCCTTTTATTCTTTTTTATTTGTTGCTTGATGATAAGAAATTTTTTAAATATTTCTTAAGGTTTTCCCCTCATCACATGGAGTATGAAGTTGCCGCGATTTTACGAGATATAGACTCTACCTTGTCCTCCTACATAAAAGGTCAAGTTCTTGTAGCATGTTTTGTCGGTATCTTCATGTATGCCGGTTATCTCTTGATCGGATTAAAGTTTGCTCTAGTACTTGCTCTGTTTGCCGTCCTAACGAATGTCATTCCTTTTTTAGGACCGTTCATCGGGGTATTCCCTGCTCTTTTAGTAGCTTTGATCCAAGACCCTTTTATGGCAGTAAAAGTTGCCATCGTCACACTCGTTGTACAACAAGTAGAAGGAAATGTACTGTCTCCTCAAATCATGGGAAAACAGCTTCGTATCCATCCGCTCACCATCATTCTAGTCGTACTCATGGCTGGCGCAGCTTTTGGATTCATAGGTCTATTATTAGCTATTCCTACTTATGCTGTTTTAAAAACGATTATCAGTAACGTTTATCGAATTTACTTGCTATATAACCCACCTGAGACTAGAAGTAATTTACTCTGAAAGGAGAAACGTGCTTATCGTGAAACAGCCTTTTGTAAAAGAACCAACTTTTAAAGATAAAATGAAAAGTCATTTCGAATCCTATCGCCCTTGGGTGCACCGTTCGGCTCGTATCGGTTATCTATCAAAAGGTATCGTGTACATCATCATCGGCATTCTCGCGCTAATCATGTCGATAGGTAAGCACCCAAATGAAGCGAGTTCAAACGGTGCACTCTATACAATCGCTCAACAGCCTTTTGGTCCTATCCTTTTAATAGCCCTTTCTTTAGGCTTGAGTGCATTTGCTTTTTGGCAGATCGTAAAAGCGCTATTCGATCCTGAATGTGTCAACCACCATTGGAAAAGGTGGTTTAATCGGTTAAATTATTTAATCATAGCAGGAATCTATATCGCAATGTGTATAAGCTCCCTACGCATCTTATTTCGTGCCAGAGCAAAGTCTTCTGATGAGACGTACCAAACGCTTTCCGCACAGATGCTCTCACAGCCATTCGGTCAGCTATTGGTCGCGATCGGTGGTATTATTTTTGCGATTACAGGCATCGTCTTCATGTTCCGAGCGTTCACACACCGCTTTAAGCGCGATTTAAAGAAAAATGAAATGAACAAAAAAGAGTGGCGTTGGAGCGGTTATATTGGAACATTCGGAATGGCAGCCAGGGGAATCGTTTTTATGATTATTGCGTTCTTTCTCGTTCGCACGGCGATACTAGCTGATCCAAAAGAGACACGCGGATTGGATGGTGCACTCTTAGAACTTGCAGCACAGCCGTTTGGTCCCTTACTACTCGCCATCGTATCGCTAGGCTTTATTGCGTATGGGATATTCATGTTCGCAAGTGCCCGGTATCGCCGATTGAATAACTGAACAAAGGCCCCGGTCTCTAAAGAGACCGGGGCCTTTGTGTTTGTGGAAAAGACATAATGGTGATGATGTCTTTTTTGGGGGTCTGACCCGGGTCAGACCCCAGAAGACCATTTCTCAAGCGTTTTATCTGTTGGCAACATGACCGTTAACAGTCCGACTAACGGTAAGAAACTGATCAAGAACATCGTGTTTGAGATGCTTGTAACGTCAGCCACCTTACCGAGCACTACCGATCCGAGCGCGCCCATACCAAAGGCAAGTCCTACGATCAAACCTGATACCATGCCTATTCTGCCTGGTACTAGTTCTTGAGCATACACGACTGTCACCGAAAAACTCGTATTCAAGATGAAACCGATCAAGAAGAACAAAGGAATAACCGCCCACAGTCCTACGTGTGGAAGAAGGAGAGCGAGTGGAGCTGTACCCACCATCGACCAAAAGATCATGTTCCGTTTTCCTAACCGGTCTGCGATCGGTCCTCCAAAGAATGTTCCAAGTACACCGGAGGCCATAAAAACAAATAAATAAACTTGAGCTTGTCTGATCGTTAACCCATAATCATCGATCAAATAAAATTGATAATAGTTTCCGATTCCAGAAAAGTACCATGAACGAGCAAACACTAAAAAGACAAGTAATGCCATCGCACCAACAACTTGTTTTTTTCGTTTTCTATCGATCTTCTTCTTTTCCCCAGTTTGCTTTTGAACACGTGGAAAATGCACGAGTTGTCTAGCATACCAGCCTGAAACATAAAACAATACAAAAATAGCGATAGCCGCTAGCGAAGTAAACCATACAGCTCCAAACTGTCCGAGAGGCACGAAGACGAGTGCCGTCATCACAGGAGCAAGAGAACTGCCCGTATTCCCTCCAACTTGATAGATGGATTGAGCTAACCCTCGACGGTTTCCAGCTGCCATATATGCGACTCTAGACCCCTCAGGATGGAACACAGCAGAGCCTAAACCGATTCCGATAACTGAAAGGATGATCAGGTAAAAAGAATCTGCAAATGCAATCCCAAGCATACCGATTAAACTCGCCATCATACCTACCGGAAGTATGTAAGGTGATGTCGTTCTATCCGTATACCAACCGATCACTGGCTGCATGATAGAAGATGTAATGTTTAAAGTAAAGGCGATCCATCCAAGTTGAGTAAAAGAAAGATTCATTGATTTCTCTAATATCGGAAAGATAGCCGGAATAACAGCCTGCATAGAGTCATTTAATAAATGGACAAAACTTATGGCGAAAAGAATTGAATAGATCGTTTTTTGTTGTTGGATAGAAGTATCTGTTATCTTACCTGTTGGAGCTGACATGCCTCATTCCTTCTTTCGTTTATCATTACAAGCTCATACACACTTTTCATCTATGTAACTTACAATAGATTACCATATTTCACTTTAAAGAAACGAGATGGCATTCGTTCGGTGTTCAAAATGACGCAAACACCCGTGGAGAAAACGTAAAACAACACGGGAAATAAATAGTTTGGGGACTGACCCCTATAAACACCATAAGCACATAAGAAAGCCAGCCGTTAAAAAACGGCTGGCCTCCTCGCACTTCTCTCTTGTCTTCTATTAGATCTTCTCGATCACTTTATCAATGATCCCGTATTTTAATGCTTCTTCTGCAGACATGAAATAATCACGATCTGTGTCTTTTTCAACTTTCTCGATCGGCTGGCCCGAACGGTCAGAGATGATTTTATTCAGCAACTCACGAGTTTGCAAGATGCGTTTCGCGTGTATCGCCATATCTGATGCCTGCCCTTGTGTTCCTCCTAAAGGCTGGTGGATCATCACTTCTGCATTCGGTAGCGCGTATCGTTTACCTTTTGCACCCGCTACCATGAGGACAGCTCCCATAGACGCTGCCATGCCGATACAGATCGTTGAAACATCTGGTTTAATGAATTGCATCGTGTCGTAGATCGCGAGCCCTGCCGTAACAGAACCTCCTGGTGAGTTGATATAGATGGAGATATCTTTATCCGGATCTTCTGCTGCCAAGAAGAGTAACTGAGCAACGATAGAATTCGCTACGTTATCATCGATCGCACTTCCAAGCATGATGATTCGATCTTTTAACAAACGTGAATAAATATCATAAGAACGCTCTCCACGGTTTGTAGACTCTACTACCATAGGGATTAGATTCATCTGTTTTTCCTCCTCGTTAGGCTGCAATTGCCATTGGGTTTGTATTGGTTTTTGGTGAAACATGTATTTTTCCAAATCCTGATGTGATAAAAATAATCTTAGCTGGCTCCTCCACCGTTTCTGTTTCTTGAACCTGTACTTCCGTTTTCATAGGAATGATGTTTGTATCCTCATTTGTCGATTCAGGATTGATTGGGAAAACAGTACCTTTGCTCTTCTTATTCACGTTGGCCGCCTCCTTCAGGTTTTGGGTACATCGCCATCGAAACGTGATACACTCTCGCATTCTCTTTGTTCGGTCTGTGGTGTTTTTGTATGAGAGTGGTGAGCATATCTGCATATTCCTGCAAAAAAGCATTGCGGTGATCCCTGTCAGAAAGGGCAAGTTCCATTTCCATTACAGCGCTGGGTATCTCTTCTTCCTCCGATTGCTCCATTAAAGAAATCGCATCTCGCTTGATCTTCTCTGTAAGGGATAATACATGAGCAAGAGCGGTTTGATCCTGAAGCTTTTTGACGGTGTCAGCAGATAGACCTAGTGAATCTGACAATAAAAAAGATCGGCCGGCACTTACATATAGAACTTCTACAAGGTTTCGAACATTCCTTGTACCTGCGCGTACCACAAGCCCCACTTTTTCCAGTGCTTTAAGATGATAATTAATTTTTTGAGCGGAATCGTTCATTCTTTTTGATAGCTCCGTCGCAGAACGCGGCTCTTTTAACAGACTTATGAGTTCAGATCTTACTGGATGTAAAAGTGCAGCTGCTTGTTCTGGTTCTGTGACAATAAACGTCTCTGGCATGCTTTGATCCCTCTTCACTCTCATCACCTCACTTTACGATAGTGTATGGCCTCCACGTAAAAATATAACTTTACGTAAAATTATTTTATTACGTTAAACATCATTTTGTCAAAGATTTGAAAAAAATATACGTTTGCCTAAAAATAAAAAACAGACTGATTGTCAGTTCAGCCTGCTTTAGCTCATTATTCAGTTTATACGAACGGTACGATTCCAAGAATAAAAAAGACCATAGCCATCCCTGTGTTCAACCAAAACTCGGTTTTTTGATTGAAAATTTTCCGTTCAACCGCACGAAAGATAAAGATCACCATTAAGATGGAAAATAACAGGGTGGGATTTTCCCATGTCTTTCCGTTATAAATAGCAAGAAGTAATCCAAAAAACATAAGCACCATCTCTGTATACACCCAGGGTTTTGGACGTTTTTTCATCATATCGGCCCCCCAATTCACTGGTTGATCGTACAGTGTACGGCGTGAGAGCCTATCCGGTGCATATTTTCACAGAGATTTTTCTTCGTTCGATCCTAGCCAGTTTTTTGCTGCAGCATTTTTATGAAGAATACGGAGAACCACCCATCCGATCACTCCACCCACTAATGAACTGACTAAAAAAGGAGTTATAAAAAAGAATGCACCGGTTTTTGATCCTAAGAAAATAGAAGCAATCGGCACCGCTATAGTCGCTCCTATGATTCCTGTTCCAACCCATTCTCCTATTATTGCGAACGTATATTTTCTTCCTTTTTGATAAAGGTAACCCGCTAAAAATGCACCGATCATTCCTCCTGGAAACGCCAGCAGTGAGCCGATTCCAAATAAGTTACGCAGCAAGCCGATACTAAATGCTACAATTACCGCGGGGATGGGGCCGAACATCACACCAGCCATTACGTTAATCGCGTGCTGAACAGGAAACGCTTTTGCTACTCCAGCAGGAATATAAAACAAATGGGAACAGATTGTCCCGATCGCGACCAACATAGCCATGAGAGTAAGTGTTTGTACAGAAATCTTCATTTACGATTCTCTTTTCGCCGTATAAATAATTTGAAGCAGGTTACTTGAAGCGGAAGAAGGATCAACTGCCCCACTTATCGCAGAAATAATAGCCACACCATCTGCACCCGCTTTAATCACTTCACCGGCGTTTTGGAGCGTAATCCCCCCGATTCCAACAAGTGGAACGTTTATATGATTGCTGCGAAGTTCTAGGATTAAATCTACACCTACAGGTTTCTTCGCATCAGATTTTGTACGCGTTTGATAGATTGGTCCTACACCAATATAGTCTGCCCCGTGTACGATGGCATCCTTTGCCTCAGCAAGGGTATGAGCGGAAACACCTAGAAGTTTGCCTTCTGTTTCTCTACGAATATCTCTTAGATTACCATCTGTTTGGCCAACATGAAGACCATCTGCACCAACAGCTTTCATCAAATCTAGATCATCATTCACGATAAATAGCACATCATGTTTGTGGCAAACTTCCTTTGCACGTTTTGCCATCTCTAACTGTTTCTGACCACTTAATGAGTTAACACCTTTTTCACGAAACTGAAAGGCGGTAATTCCTCCTTGAACCGCTTGCTTCAGAATACGGTAAAATTCTTCTGGGGAATGGCAGTTCATCGTTCCTGCTACAAAATAGAGCGATAAATCTTGTTGTAAGCGTGACATCTCTTGCGTATTCATCGATTCACTCCTTCTTTCAGCACATGATCTTTCCACTGAATGGATTCATGAAATATCTCATGAGTAGATTCTAAACAATAAAGCTGGTCAAGTAGATTTTGTTGAAAGCTTCCAGGTCCCTTGGCCGTTTTCACCGCCTCTTCAGCCGCTTTAGTAAGCATCAAAATGGCGAGAGCCGTTCTTTCTAAAACTGGCAGGTCAACTTTTTCACTTATGAGTTCTTGTTTCTGATTCGCTTGGTAAAGAGCTACCATTGAGGTAGCAAAACATCCAGTACCTGTAACATAGGAAAGCATAGGATCTCCATGAGAAAGCACGATAGCCCTATCGCCATCTGAAATAACGTCCTTACTTCCTGTCATTGCAATAAGACAACCCGTTTGCTTCGCTGCTGCAGATGCAAGCTTGATCAAATCGTCTTCAGAGGTAGCCAATTCACCATCTGCCCCTTTTCCTTCCCATGCACCCTCAGCCAAAAACTGCATCTCAGCAGCGTTTCCGCAAATTGTCAGAATTGTTTGGGGTCTGACCCCCTTAAATTCTGAATATTCTAATAATAGTTTCTTTACAAGTTCTTGCCTGAAAGCTGTTAAGCCTACTCCTACGGGATCGAGGACTACCGGTACTTCTGCAAGCATCGCTTTACGAAGAGCGAGTATCATAGATTCCGCTGTAGCTCCATCCAATGTACCGATGTTCAACACTAACGCATCTGCAGCCCCTACTGCTTCTTCCACTTCTCGTGCATCGTGCACCATCATCGGACTTCCTCCGGCTGAGAGGACACCATTGGCTAGAAAGTTCATTGTCACGTTATTCGTTATATGATGGATGAGTGGCTTTTCTTCTCTAATCTGTGAAACGAACGTTTTCCATTCTTGTATTCTAGTATTGTTCATGTGGAACTCTCCTATATGCAAAATGATTGACCGGTCCATGACCTGAACCAACATCGATTCCGTGTTCGATAGCGGTTTGTATATATTTTTTTGCACTCACTATCGTATTCTCTGTTTTTTTACCAGAAGCAAGCTCTGCCGCTAAAGCCGCTGAAAAGGTACAGCCCGTACCATGTGTATTTTTCGTTTGAATTCGCTTTTCTGTAAGTTCAACCATTTCGATTCCATTAAAGACCAGGTCTGATACATATTCACCATTTCCAAAGTGTCCACCCTTAACTACCACATGATCAGCACCAGCTTCATACAAAACTCTCGCCGCTTCTTCTCTTGCTTCACTGCTGTCTATCTTTATTCCTGTGAGCGCTTCGGCTTCAGGAATGTTAGGTGTGACAATCTTTGCGAGTGGCAGCATATATGTTTTCATCGCCTGAAGTGCATCCTCACCTAACAGGGTAGCCCCTCCTTTTGCAATCATCACTGGATCGACCACGACGTTTTCCCATTGGAACTTCTTTATCATATATGCGGTTCTCTCGATATACTCGCTTGAAAAAAGCATTCCAGTCTTTATCGCATCAGGTGTTAGATCAGCCCCTATTGATGCTAACTGAGCTTCTAAACCTTCTATTGGGACTGGAAATATTCCTTGGACACCTGTCGTATTCTGAGCAGTGACCGCCGTAAGAACCGACATCCCGTACACACCTAATTCCTGAAACGTTTTTAAATCAGCCTGAATGCCAGCACCACCGCCACTGTCTGACCCAGCGATCGTAAGGGCTTTACTTACCTTAATCAGTTTTCCCATATTCATGTACCTCCTAGGATCCTATGCAAAAAAAGCCACCCGCTAATGAGCGGGTGGCTTTACATTTCATATCATATAGGAAACTGTAATAGATCCACACCGCTTCCCTACGCCAGTATGAACTGGATCAGGTTCAAAGGGTCGAAAGCATAACTTTCTCTCAGCTTAAAATAAGCACCCCTAGCGAAATGACAATATTGAGTTAACACAATCCTACTCATACATAAACAAGAATGTCAATATTTTTTAGAGTTGTCGGTTTCAAAAAGTTTAATCCTCTTTAAATACGGGGAAATAATAACTAACACACGATTACAACATAAAAAACATAGAAATTAAACAATTGTAACAAAAAGATGTAACCCAGAAATAGAAATTACAAATCATTAACATTTTTTCCATAAGGTGGTGAAAAAAAGGTACTTTAGAAGCAATAAAGAAATTTTTTCTGAATTTTCAAACAAAATGGTTGTCATTAGGCATCTTGCTCAGTATACTAGTAGAAACCTAGAAACATAAAAGGTTAATTGGATAGGGAGATAATATAAGGAGGGAAACAGGATGAAAGACAAAAACGCTTCTTTTAACAAGAACCAAAATGAGATGGTGCAATACAAACAACAAAAAAGAGACCCATTTGCCTTCAGCCTTATTGCCCAAATGGTACTAGATGAGGCCCTTCACAATTATTACAAAGAGTATTACGAAAGAGAAATCGACATTGCCTTGGATACAAAAGATAAAGAACGATTTATGAGATTAAGCGCAGAGTACAAAGCGTTTCTCAGTTAGTGCTTTTAGGCGGCACAGTCCTTAAAAAGGTGCCGTAAAAGCCAAAACACCCTTTCAGCCAACGGAGGAATCATCCGTGCTGCAGAGGGTGTTTCTGACGTCCCCGCTACTGACAAGTTAAAACGTCTTTTTAAGTCAAAGTTGTCGGTGATTCCGGCTTTTTCTTTTGCTCTTTTTTCCGCTTTAACCACCACACATAAATCACAATGGCTACGATCACCCAGATTGGCGCGAGGCCCAATAAACTCACTACAACAAAAGATATAGCAGACATTAAGAAGTTCATCGTATCCATAAAAAGGACCTTCGTTTTTGCCCATGTATTTAAGCCTTCTGTTTGAAGTTCTTCTGCCTTTAAACGTTTTACTCCAAATTGAATCGTAATTGTAGAATAGTCACTTTGGTTTTTTAAAAAGTTCAAACGTCCTTCTACCTGTTCAATGTCTTCCTGCACTGTAGATAAGTCTTCAGATATGTTTAACAAATCTTCTGTTTTTTGTGCATTCTTCATAAAAGTTTCTAGCCGCTCTCTTACTTGTTGTTTGGCTTTTAAACGTGAAGATAAATCTACGTATTCTTCTGTAACATCTTCCCCGCGAATATTTTCCTGTGGAGTACCTTTACTTAAGGTTCTAATATCAGCTAAGAAAGGGCGAAAACTTTTCATAGGAACACGAACAACCATCATACCAGTTTGATAATCTTTCTCTCCTGTACTGGTATTCGATTCAACCAGATATCCGCCCAAAGTCTCTACTTTTTTCCGAACGGATTCCATCGAAGTTTGTAATGTATCCACTGTAATCTCTATATCAGCGTGATAGATCACTTTTCTTTCGTTCTTCATTTGTAACTCTTCTTTGCCTTTTTCTGATTCAGCACTCTGACTTTCTTCTGTAGAGGTGTCCATTTTTTCTTCTGACTTGCTGCCACTATCTCGGTCTACAGCTTTATCACTTTTTGAACTGCTGTCACTGCTGCATGCACTTAATAAAAGCACAACAATAAATACCCATAATTTCCATCTCTTCCACATAACGTAATTCCCCCTTTTTTCGCTTAGACGTTTTTTATAAGTAAAAGGTTTCAGTTCCTAAAAAAAACCAACCTATTGAATGATTTTTTCTGCGACATTTTTATGATAAAATAGTGTCTGATGATTTGTAGTTTGAAAAAAAACCGATTTATGCTAGTATGTACAGGATAAGTAAGTGGTTTACTGGAGGAATAGCATGTCAATGATAGGAAGAAATGATCCGTGCTATTGTGGCAGCGGAAAAAAATATAAAAAATGTTGCTTACATAAAGAAGAGCAAACACGTGAAGTATCCTTTCATCAAGAAGGACTCATCAAATATGCCCTAGAGAACTATCAACAGGATTTAGCTGCACGTACTTCTAAGTATGTGAAAAAGCACCCGGTTGCTAAAGAGCAAGAACAAACATACGCAAACATTGCGGTTTGTTGGGAGATTTTCTGCTCAGAGATTAAGGATAATAAGACGCCTGTTCAACTTTATGTAGAAAAAGTGAAGGATTCTGTTAAACCAGAAGTAGCGGAAATTCTAGCTGGCTGGACAAAAGCTGCACCATCGCTTTATAAAGTTTTAGAGCAAAAAACTGGATTCATCTTTACCGTACAGGATATTTGGACTGAAGCCGTGTATGATGTAACGATCAATGCTGCTGAAAAGCCAAAAACTGAAAGTGCTTTACTTGGAACACTCGTTTCAAACGGAATCAACCATGAGTTTTATGTTGGATACGTAGAGATGCCGATGACTGAACTTCCGCCGTTAAAAGCAGCGATAGAAAAGATCAAGCCTCAACAAGATCCGAAAGAAACGTTCAAGAACGAATTCCCTGCTGTTCTTCAGCTCGCTTTGATTGATATTAGTGCTGGTGTTCCTCAATCTCAACCAGAGAAGAAGGCAACAGACACTACTTCTACTAAAGTAGAAAAAGCAGCAGAAGCAACAGATTTAAAAGACGAAAAATACAATGCTGTAACTGAACTTGTTAAAGCGAATGCCGAGACAGAAGTTGTAGAAGAAGCAGAAAAGCTTTGGAGTGAGTACGTAACAGAAAGCAAACCTGCAATTCGTAAAGAAGAAATTTACGCGGCTGCCCTTGACTATCTCGTGTCAAAAGATATTAGAGGAATCGCTTCTACTCAAGCAGAAACAGCTAAAAAATATGGTGTTTCACCTGCTAGTCTATCCTCACGATATCGTGAGATGAAAGAATTATTAAGCGTATAAACGTTTTTTCCACTAACCCGCCTGCTGCCTCAGGTGGGTTTTCTATATAAAAAACAAGACCCTCTCTAAAAGGAGTCTTGTCTATGATTACGCTCTAGCCAATAATATACGGGAAGTCCCGCAATTGTTATAAAAATTGCTGTAAAACAATCCAGAGGATCATTGATTATCGTTAAGACTACAATATACAAAGAGCCTAGGATCGCAAAAATAACAAATAGATACGTCCATCTGGAAAAGACTATTGTCACTTTGACATATACATAAATAGAATGTCACTCCTATGAAAAAAAGACAGTTAATCCAGTTTTTTAAAACGTGTTTCTACAGATTGATACAGTTTATAGTTCCTTTCTTCGTAATAACTGTTTGTTTATAAAAGCTTTTTCAATAAGACGATTGAGCTGGCGTTCAAGCTCCTTTTTTTCTTTTACATTTGATTCTTTCCTTATCTTCTTCTTCAGTTCACGAATCATAAGCTTTTCTTCTGATGAAAAATGAGAAGAATGCAGCATCATGTTCACCTCATTTCGAAATTGATTCTCTGAACCACCCTCTGTCTTAAGGATAAGATAATCTGACCACTAGAACATTTGATGTGTCATATAATCTGACACTATTTTATAGGTATTTGCCTTTTTTTAAAAAACACCAAATCTAAGCTTGAGTTCAACTTACTAGGATTAAAGAATGGATCAATAGAAACTGGTGGACCTCTCGTGTTTTTATCTTCAGAAGTCGGAGAGTCTCGCCCTAAAGATGAACGAATGATAAAAAGACCTCCACACCCGAGGTCTTTTTATTGTTTAAGGAAATTATTCTGTTTTTGAAGCTGGCCGCTTATGGCTAAAATCTGAATGAGCAATAACGACAGAAACTCCTTGTTGTTCAATGGCTGACAGATGATCTCTCGATGCATCATCATCTGTAATAACAACATCTACATTCGTAACAGGACCCACTTTTGCAAAAGCGTTAACTCCTATTTTGTAATGAGGAAATACACCAATGACTTTTCGAGAGACTTTTCCAACAGCACTCATAAAAGCAGCTACTTCTGGTGTTGCCGTACTTATTCCTCTTTCAGAGATACCACCACCTGTAGCAAATGAAACATCAAAAGAATACTGACTGATGAGATTGGTTACTAAAGCGTCTGTCATATTACCTGATCTCTTTACTTTTCCACCGACCACATAAAGATCGATGTTTTCTTTCTCGCGAAGTGCATCTGCTGTTACGAGTGAGTTGGTCACAACCGTTAAACGGTACTGAGGCAAGTTCTTTACAATTTCATGATGCATGCCTCCTCCACTTAGAAAAATGGTATCGTTCTCTTTGATGTACTTTACAGCTTCCTTCGCAATGGCTCTCTCATACTTGGATCCTTCTCCAAAACGAACTTCGTTTGATGAAGGTCTTTTGTTTACTTCTGTTACAGGAATCGCACCACCATGAGTTCGTTTAAGCAGCCCGTTATCCTCGAGAGATGATAAGTCTCGGCGGATAGAATCAATCGAAACTTGGAGGGCATCTGATAATTCTTTTGCAAGTACTCTTCCTTCGTTCTTAAGCACTTCTAAAATCTTTTCCCTTCTTTCTTCAGAAAACATAATTATCTCCTCCGTTACCTCTTATTTCCACGTGGTACACTAATCATATGCTGTTTCATGCTAGTTCGTCAATCATTTTTTGCATGTTTTTTCCTGTTTTAAAATAAAAAAAGCTAAAACAAGCATAACTGTAGCTTGTTTTAGCCAGAATTTGTAGGTGAATAGATTTTCTAAAGAAAAGTATTCGAGTTTGTACTTCTGACAAATACAAATTCGTAAAATTTGTATTTGTCAGGGGTCAGACCCCTAGTCTTCCCTAGTCTTCAACTTTAATCAAGAAGAGGCGCTCGTGGAAACGGCCGTGTTTTCGAGCCTTTTCCTGCCTGATCTCATCCAGTTCTCTGAGCGTAAGTTCATGCACCTTCGTTAACGCTATTAAGATTTCAAACAGCTCTGCCAGCTCTTCTGCTGCATGTATCTCACTTTTGGCTTCACGATACTCTTTTACACCTTCGGCAAGCTTTTTCTTAAGTTCACTTTCGAACTCTTGATTTCCAAGAATTCGAAAAGTTCCCTTCTTCCCCGCCTGTTCGAGCAGTTCTGGTATCTTGTCTCTCACTAATTTATTGTAATACGCCATTGGCTTTTTTCCCTTCCAGCAATTTCACAGCACCTCAAAAAAAACATTCTTATATAAAACGATATGCATCAAGTTAGTTTTTTAGCAGAAACAACTCCTAAAAATATGATGGCGATCAAACCAAATACCGGATATAAGTAATGAAGAAGTTCAGAATAGCCTACTTGACTTAACAAGTAACTCCCTGTCATCAAAGCGATCAAAATGACTTGATTGGATAATCTAACATTCCTTTGCAACGCTCCTGCAAGCCCAAAGAGATTTCCGATAAGTGTTGAGAAGATCTCACCGTAGATGACGAAGACAAAAATATAATGGACCACTACACCAAGACCGCCAACTATTTCAGCGATTGGAATCTCATAACTCATCACACGTGGAACAGAATAGAGCACATACTGGCTATTTAATAGAATAAAAGTCAATCCTAGCCCTCCTAAAAAACCGCCCCATTTGATAACGGATTCATCTTTAGCTTCTCTTGATAGTGGAACAAGAACGGCTTGCGCCAAAGTTAAATTAAACGCTGCATAAGCAAACGGACTTACGATCCATCTCCAATCACCAACAAAGTCACGTTCGACAATTAACTGCCTTCCTGCAGAAGGATCGAACATCGATACCGACAATACAATAGAAAAGAGTATCATGATGGGTACGATCAAGGAGTTTGTCCAAAGAATTCCCTCTATCCCTTTTTTCATAACGAAATAGGTTACGAGTAACGTTAATAGGATTCCTAATTGAAGAGGAAGATGCAGCTGTTCCCAAAACAAGGCTCCAGCTCCTGATAACATCACTCCAGTTACTCCGAAGAGCATGATCAACATTAATACGTTGACGATTCTTGATGCAATCCCTCCAAACAAATATTGATTCATCTCATCAAATGAGGTTGCACCTAGCCGCTTTGCCATAATCATAAGTTTTGTACCAATCACGATAAAAAGAAAACCACTGATCAGGATTCCCACAAAACCAGCTGTTCCGTATCTAGTAAAAAATTCAACAATTTCTCTTCCGGTAGCGAATCCAGCACCTACAACAGTGCCGATGTAAGTGGCGGCTATCTGCAATATTTGTTTCAATCGACTACTCATGCCCTCACCTCCATGGCCATATCTTTTACAAACATATGCATGGACAAGGATTTTAGAAGAAAAAGAAAAAGCAGCAAGATTTCTCTTGCTGCGATAGATTAATTATTAAATATGTATGGCTTCACTGTATCCTTCGGTAATGACCCTATTCTTTCCTTGCCTTTTTGCGACGTACAAGCTATTATCGGCACCCTCAAAGAATGCTTGTTTATGCATGCCTCTTCTGTACGTTTGTAACCCCGTACTGATCGTTATGTGTTCTTCCTTCACTTCCGGGTGTTCTAACCTCTGTATGACCAATCGTACCTTCTCTAATAACGTAAATGCTTCTTCTTCACTTATATCATTTAAGATCACTACAAACTCTTCTCCTCCGTATCGTGCGACGAAATCATCTGTAGTCACATTATCTTTTATAGCCTTCGCGATTCGTTTTAAAACGATATCACCAATACCATGACCATAAGTATCATTAATTTTCTTAAAATTGTCTATGTCCATTACCGCTAGATGAACCGGATAATGGTACGTTTCGGCTTGAAGCAACAGCACATCCATATATTCATAAAAGGCCATGTGATTATACAAACCTGTTAATGCATCTGTTTTCACTTGCTTCTCCATTATTGTTGATTTAACCATTAAATCTTGATGATCTGCCTGCGCTTTGTTAAGTTCTTTTACCATCTCATACCCTCTACTCATGATTCCAATACAGATCGCTGTTGAGGTTAAGAGAATGCAGATCATGGAGATCTGATCCATCAGATCATTCATCGTCTTTAAGACCGGATGGAAAGTTGAAAGCAAGAGATAGGTCAGTGTGTTAAGAGCAAAAGACAGCCACACTTTTTTCTTTTTAAAATAAATCGTTGAAATTAACATAGGAAAGAACAGGCTCGTATACAAAACATACATTTCATAATGAACACTGATCAAGATAGCGGAGAACATACTTGCTGTCCAAATAATGATGGTATCAATGTATTTTATTTTCTTTTTAAAACTCCATTCAGCAAAACTCACCATAAAGATTAAAAGGATAGTTGGTAGAACAATGTACATTTCAATAAATTCTTCTAATGGTCTAGATGTAAAACAACTATTAATGACCTCTACACACACTGACACAAAGATGACAACCCAAAATACATTTAATATTTTTCGATTCCAGGCGATGTGATTTAAGTGTGCAGGCAGGTGTTTTTTCCCCAATACATTCACCTCATCTACACGTATCAAAAATCATTATAACATTTTTTCCCTTCTTCCCATTTGATTTCTTAATTATTTCTTTATCATGGCTCTTTTTATAAATGATGGAACACATATAAAATGTAAAACGCACAGCAAGATGACCTGCTGTGCGCCTATTCTCAATGTTTATTTTTTTATTTTCACACGTTTCTTTTTTGGGAGTTTATCAAGCAACCAGCCTCTGCCTACTTCACAAAAACGAATGGGCATCTCAAGTGTCGCAAGAATCTTATCCTTACCATGGATAGTTAATAATCCTGTCTCATCGTTCACTTGATCAACAACTGCATTTTCAGTCCCTGAGAGCGGGAACGCCCATTTGTTGTTACCAGAGTCTTTGATTTTAATCATTCTTCCGTCACAAGTTACTTTGTGGCAATGTGGAGGCAAGCCTAACGTAATTTTATTCATTGCATTTCTTTCCTCCCTTTCCGGATTTGTTTCATTGTAACAGATATAGTGCATGTCTGACTCTTTATTTTTTAAATTTTTTGACTATTTAACACATTTGAAATAAAGCTTCTAAAAATTAGGGGACAAGTAGTAGGTAATCGCCAAAACGAGTTATCTCGGACAATCATATACTATAGAAATTGTAGTTTTTTAAGGGGGAAAAAGAAGTGGAAAAATGGTCCATGCTATACAATATGACTGTCGTATCATTAGGAGCAGTGGCTAGCTTCTTATTTGGTACACCCGGGATGTTGTTTAAGACGCTTATCTTATTTGTGATATTAGACTATTTAACAGGTATGGCAGCTTCAGCTTACGAAGGTAGATTGAACAGCAAAGAAGGTTTTAGAGGGATACTTAAAAAAATGATTATATTCGCGATCGTCGCAGCGGCGCATTCTCTCGACCAATTGCTCGGTGGTAATTACATTCATTCCGCTACTATCTTTTTTTATTTATCTAATGAATTGTTATCAATCATTGAGAATGCAGGAAGAATGAACGTTCCCATTCCTGAGTTCATAAAAAATGCCGTTTCTCTGTTAAGACAGAAAAACGACAATCAGAATAAGTAATCTTTAATTCGAATAAAATTGTGAGATCTTTTTTGCGATCGCTTGCGCATCGATCTGGTATTCACCAGCATCAATGCGTTTTTTAATATCTAATAATTTTTGTTCCCTTATATTTAATTGAGCATTTTCATGCAGCACTTTTGCTTCGTTAGATATGTATAATTCGTCTTTAGCAAATGATGGCGGCTTTACAGAAGGCTGCTGATACACTTTATTCACATCATATTTTCTCTGAACGGGTTGTTGTCCATCAATTCTCATGATTTCACCTCTTCTGTATATTGAAATGTGCCTAGCCATTTCCATTGATCATCATAATCCAAGTTGTCCAACAGTCTGAAGAACAATTCTTGTCCTGATGTATCCCATTTTACTTCAAACTCATTTCCGTTCTCTTTATCCTTACAAAAAGAATGAATCCACTGTGAAGTAAACAAGTAAGGCGTAAACTGTTCAAAGTCTAATAGATGTTTCTCTAACCATTGAATGACATCATCATGTGTAAGTTTATGCATCATTAGAATCGTCCTTTGTTTGTGGTCGTCTTAACCTGTATCTATACGTTTCGGCGACTTTCTCTTTTTTGAGGGTATACGAAGCAATTTTTTTTAATGTTCGCTCGTTATACGATCTTGGTATAGTGAAATTTACCCGCTATATCTACATGTATAAACCTCTTTCCTTTCTACGAAACAAACGAAAGGTCTATAATAAGAAGTAACGAAATACATAACAGAAGGTGTTTACATGAAATTAACGTTTTCTTCTCTTCAATGGATGGTGTTCATCCTTGCTGGTAGTTTAGTAGCTCCCATCGCTATCGGTGATGCGTTTGGAATGACACAAGCAGAAACGGCCGATCTATTACAGCGGTCATTTCTAATCATTGGTGTGTCTGCGATCTTGCAAGCATTGTTCGGTCATAAGCTTCCGATCAATGAAGGACCTGCTGGTTTATGGTGGGGTGTTTTTACCGTATATGCAGGAATTGTAGCTTCTGGGGCACTAACCGTTGCTGATGGGCTACAGCAACTTACAGCTGGAATGCTGATCAGTGGCGTTCTTTTTTTACTGCTCGGCATGTTTCGCATCATAAGTTCAGTAAGAGCTCTCTTTACGCCTTTAGTGACCGGCACGTACTTGATCCTTCTCGTCTCACAATTGAGCGGTTCTTTTATTAAAGGTATGCTCGGTATTGGCTATCTACAGGAAGGTGCAGATAGCAAAGTTGCTCTCACATCACTCTTCATCTTAGTTTTGTCCATCGTGCTTGGCAAATCCCGTGTGAAATGGTTAAGAAGCTATTCCATCTTGATCTCTTTGTTGCTAGGTTGGGGACTTTTTAAACTCTTTAATTTAACAAAAGAAACGATGCATAGTCATACAACTTTTGCTTTTCCAGAAATGCTAGCTTGGGGAATGCCAGAACTATCTTCCGGAACGATCATAACTTCCCTATTTGTAGGGATGCTCTTACTTACTAATATGGTAGCTAGTATTAACGTCGTTGAAAAAGCCTATGAAACTGAAAAAAAAGATTACGAGCCTATTAATTACAATCGTTCATCCATTATGATGGGGATAAACACATGGATAGCAGGTCTATTTTCAGCGGTTGCAAGTGTACCGATCTCAGGTGCCGCTGGGTTCATCTTAACGACAAAAATGTTCAGCAAACTAGCATTCATCATTGGTAACGCTCTTATTATCTTGATTAGTTTTCTTCCACCACTTACTTTTTTCTTTGCAGGTATTCCTGCTCCGGTAGGATATGCAACGATATTTCTTCCTTTTTCAAGTATGATCGGTCTAGCATTCAAAGAATATAAATCAGAGTTGAAATCGGAAAATAATCTCTTTATTATTAGTACATCCTTAATGGTTGGATTCGGAAGTCTCTTTATTCCTGCTGCCGCATTAAAAGAATGGCCAAATATTATTGTAACTCTTTTAAGTAATGGACTGATCATGGGTATGCTCACATGTATGATTCTTGAACAGTTTTATAAGCGTAGAAATTCACACGTTAATGTCGAGAAAGAAGGCTAAAGTGTGTAACACAGAAGGGCTCCCTCAATGTAGGGAGCCCTTCTATTCGAATCATCATAAATTTTTTTGTGAGATCGGTATTTCTGAATGAAATTTTACGATCGCTTCCGCTAATTCTTTTCCATGATCAAACATCATTAAATGTGTCGAACTTGGAATAACGACGGTCTGACTGTAAGGTAATCCTTTCTTTGCCAAATCAATAAACTTTAAAGATTTTTGAAAATGATCTTCTTTTTCAGCAGGTAGAAATAAGACAGGTGATCGAACCTTTTTATACCAAGTTAAGAAATCAATATAATAGATTTCGGAAATGATCTTCATCATCGTTTCACCGGTAGTAATGCTACCTACTTTTCCGTTTTCTTTCAAACGCGGTTCATAGTCAGCGATATAATTTGCTCGTTCCTTGTTCCATGGTAACCATTGCTCTTGATAAATCTGTTGATATTCTTCTACAGACTCGTAATCGGGATCTAATTGTCCTTCAAATTTAGCGAGATGCTCTTCTAAAGTCTCATCATAAAGACCGTGCTCACCAGAATCATTTATGATCGCACCATCAATATTAGCAAGTGACAAAACTCTATCCTGCCTCATCGCTGTAAAATATAACCCAACCATACAACCGTATGAGCTTCCTACGAGATGAGCTTTTTTAATCCCAAAGTGGTTCATGACACACTCTAAATCATTCGCCGTGTCTTCGAATGTATACCCGAAATCGGGTTGATCAGATTTTCCATGTCCACGTAGGTCATAGGCTACTATTCTATAATGATCTTTGAGAAAGGGAATGACGGGATGCCAAGCTTTAGCTATTCCATTAAGGTAATGAATTAATATCAACGAATCTCCAGAACCTCCATAATCATAACCCGAAAGCTCAGTGCCATCATGAGAACGTATCTTGTGTTCTTCAAACAGAATCTCCATTTACTTTACCTCCTCTTTTATACGCTTTTGAAGATTTGGTTTTGTACGAGCGTTGATCTCGTTCAATTTATTTTTAATATCACCTTCTATGTCTCTTTGAAAGAACGTAGCAAATTTGAAGAGATAGGCGATACTATCAGCAATTTCTTTTCCAATGTCTTCAGCAACTTCTTCCTTAGCGAGTTGAAATGCCCTTTCTCCTTCCACCCCTTCTTCTTTCATATCGTAAGCTCTATTTAACATTCTTCTTAACTCTTCAGCAATCTCTGCTATTTCAGTTGTTAATAGTAAATGATTGAGCAAGAGAGATTCGGTGCTTTTTTCAGCACTTTCTTGACTGATCTCCCAACCTTTTTGCAATTGAAATTCCTCTAACTCTTTATGTATTCTTTTCATATCTGACAATCCTCCCATTCTACACCTATCCCTCTACATACTTCTCCACAATTTTACATATCCCTTTTTATAATCTAAAATGAAAGGATATAAAGTTACCATAATATGGAGGTTTGATGATGGAACATAAAACGGCAGATCGACCAAATTGGAAAAGAGTAACAGACAAACATTTTGAAGTCACGCATAAGGTAACTTCTTGTTTCAAAGGGAATGTTACAGTCATTCATTTAAAGCAAGTATCTGAACCGTTAGTTGTTACCTATAAACAACATGAGGTATGTATCGCCGATTCCGGTTATACGTGGATGCAACATTTTCCTGAGGGAGAAAAATACACGATCACAACGGTACTCGATCATACAGGCAACGTAGTTCAATTTTACATTGATATGTGTAACGACCATGGCGTGGATGAAAATGGAGTTCCTTGGTTTGATGACCTCTATTTAGATATTGTTATTCTTCCAGACAAAGAGCTCTTTCTTCTAGATGACAATGAGTTGATGGAAGCTTTCAAAAAAGGAGATATTAATAAAGATCAAATGAATCTTGCTCATGAAACAGCAAAGAAAATCATTTCGATGCATAAACAAGGAAAGTTCGAACAACTTGAAACATGCATGGAGCACGCTGCAGAATGGACGCAAGAAAAAAGGTTCTCAGATAAACGATAGATTCTAAAAAAACCAGAGGGACATTCCCCTCTGGTTTCATCTATTTATTAACATTCTTATTCTTTTCTAAAAAACGCAAAGCATCTTCTACTTCATCTAAAACTTGTGATCCGATGATTCCTTCTTCCTCATCTAAAAAAGTAACTTGGAAATAACCACTTTCACCCTGAGGAACATATCTCATTCTCACAAGTTCAGGCTGTTGATCTTCTTCTCTCCAAAACTCTAATTCTTGTTCAGGATTATTCATCAATTGTTCGATTTGATCACTATTCATCTGTAAGACACCTCTAGATTACTCTCAGTTTAAATTTATTTATATACATTTTTACCCTAAATAAAACCCTCTAAACCATTAGCAACATCCGACATTTCCTGGGGAATATTGTCTATGTCTGCTATTGCATGTATGAAGAAATACTTCCCCACCGTGACAAAGCTTCATCTGTACTTATTATTTCTGCAAATTCTTGATGAAGATGAGCAAGAGCAGACTCATGTACATCTTGAGCCGAAAACACGGTTCCATTATAAGATTTGATTTTAAATGCAGCAGTAGCATCATGAACTAATGATACACTAAAACCATAATTAGCCGCCATTCTTGTAGTTGTAGAGACACAATGGTTCGTCGTTAGACCAATAATCACAATGTGTTTAATCATCTCTTTTTCTAACGTTTCCTTAAGATTGGTTCCGATAAAAGCACTATTAACATTCTTAATAAACAAAGGTTCATCTGTCTTAGGTTCAAATCCTGTTTTCAACTGATAACCTAATTTTGAAGGGTGCAATGGTGAGTTCTCGTTTTCTGATTGGTGCTGCACATGAAAGATCGGTAAACCAACCTCTCGAAATGCAACAAGTAATAGAAACATATTCTCTTCAGCATTTCCATTATTTCGTTCTCCCCAGAAATTAGTATCATCAAATCCTTTTTGGACATCAATAATAAGCAAACATGCTTTTTTCACATTACGATCTCCTTGTATTCAGAATGTAAATCTTAATCATTACATAACTTTTTCGCTTTGAATTTAATTTTTCCTTCCGTACTATTTCAGATTAACCTTTCATATTTTGGAAGTAACTTAGACAAGTTACATGAATAGGGGGAGCAGTTTTGAACGAGATCATGATATTGAGTATTCATTTTGTTATGCTTGGTATCAGCTTAGCTATTCCAATCGGCCCTATTAAACTTGAGATGATTAAACACGGATTATATGGGGGATTTTGGCCATCTTGGCTCGTTGGGCTTGGGGCAGTTTGTGCAGATTTTTTGTTTATGTCTTTTATATTTCTAGGACTTTCACCTTTTTTACAAGAGAAATGGATAACAATCTGCATGCTGCTAATCGGCATAGTTTTACTAAGTTACTTAGGAATATCAACCATAAAAAATACAGTTGCACCCTTACCGTTATTAATAGAGAAAGATATTGAACAGAAAAGACCTTTTTGGACAGGTTTTGTCATCGCTCTTATGAACCCCTATAATTTTATGTTCTGGTTCGGAGTTTATGGTGGTTCACTTCAAAGCTTGCCTTCTGCAACAAGTGAACTCATAAGAATAGGGTTAAGTCTTTGTATAATTGCAGGAATTGTCCTGTGGAACCTAAATGTAGCCTTTACCGTTCATTTTTTTCGTTCGCTGATCAATGAGTTAACAATAAGGTGGCTAACCAGATTAGCTGGAATCGGTCTGATCTGTTTTTCTAGTTTCCTTGCTTATCGATTATATTCGTTAATTTAATAAACAAAGGCGCTGCATGAAAATCGCAGCGCCTTCTGTTTTACTTATCATATTTTTCTCGATTGGATTCCTTCTCTTCTTCCCTATCTAACTCTTCTTCATATTCCTCATGGTTTCTGTTCGGGACAACTTTTCTCTCATTTCCTGTAATGTCAGTTGCAACAAAACTTTCATAGTCTTCTACAAAGCCGTCATCATCATCCGAATCTTCATACATCTCGTTATAGTCTCTCTTATCAGGATCAGTAAAGTCAGACGGAGTTTCACTCGTCCCATACTTGGCAACGGACTGCCATGTATCTTCTCCATCAAAAAAATTCGCATCCTTATTGTCATTGCTTCTGGTCTTATAATCTGGACCAATTACCTCTTCTTCGATCGGACGATCATCAGATGAATGTTGTGCAGGGCTATGCTCTTTACAATACAATGTAAAAGGAACAACTTCTAAGCGTTCTTTCAGAATGTCCTCGCCGCACGTTTTACAAACTCCATATTCACCTTTATCAATACTTTTTAAAGCTGTTTCAATATCTTCTAGCTCTTTTTCATGTAAATCGTTTAAAGCAATATCTTTTTCTTTTTCAAATAGTTCTGTGCCAAGATCACCCGGATGATTATCATAATTAGATAGTTCACCCGTTGATTCTTTCGGAAATTCTGAATCATTACCAAAAGAGTCGTTTCTTTCTCTCATTCCTTTTATCTCTTCTTTTCGTGATAATAAGATTTGTTTAAAATGGTCCATTTCTTGTGTAGATAATGCCATGATTCAATCTCCCTTCCTACTTCGATATACCATTTCATACCCTTTATTCCGAATAATTATCCATCCTGTGTATTTTGCACCATAATCATACATGCTATACTTAACAACAATTCGTTAGCACTTCCGATTTTCAAATCTCTCCATTTCTCTTTTTCTATTTCTAACCTATAAATCGAAATACCTATTTTTTAGCAAAAAATGTTCTAAAGTGTTGAAAAATTGCTTTTTTTCCAACTTTTTGTAAGGTATGCTAATAATATCTTCTAAAAAGTAATAGTAAGAAAGGCGGGGGAACTTGAAAATCTATGAGAATTTTGAAAAACGGTTATTAAGAAATTATGTTATTGGTTCAACCGCTGCTGTTTTAGGAGTAGGAGGGGTTTTTGTTTTTACTACACTCCGCTTATCAACGTTGGAATTTTCGATATTGTGTGGTATTCTTCTCACTTCTTGCTTCGTTATGTTTTCACTTGAATATGTGTTTTTTCGTATGCATACGGCAGTATTTAAGAATTACTTTTCCAAACAAAAACCTACCATTCAACTTGCTGAAAAAACGTATTTTCACGCACATCACTTTCCGATCAGAACGGTAAAACGAATTCTTGGTCCGCACCTGTTAGGACTATCCATACCAGCACTATCTTTGACAGCTATAGCGATCTCACTAGATTATTTATCACTTCCCTACTATTACATGTATCTTGCATCACTTGGGGCGATCTTAGTTGCAGGGATGCATGCCATTATTGAGTTCTTTTTAACGACGAAAGCCGTTCAGCCTGTGCTTCGTTCCATCCAAGAACGAACACTGAAAGACCACGGAAAAATACTTTCTTTAGCAACCTCAAAACATATATCTATTCAACGAAAGATTCAGTGGAGTACTTTATTTATTGGAACGTTTCCACTTCTTTTGTTCGCACTTGCAAATCAAGTGCGTTTATACCATTTATCAGCGCCTGTAAATGGATCGTATTGGAGCTGGGCTTTCTTCATCTTATTAATCGGGATTTCTTTTGCGATCTATGGAGCATATTTGTTGTTTAAAGATATTCAACAGCCTATGAACGAGCTTCAAGCAGGCATGTATGAAGTACGTACCGGTAATTCAAACGCAAAAGTCAATGATTTGTATTCAGATGAATTTTCTAAACTCATAAAAGGTTTTAACCATATGGCGCAAGCGATACAATCTCGAGAGCATGAAAATAAACAGCTGCTCGAAAGTTTTTTTGCGACGATGGCCGCTACCCTAGATGCACGTGATCCTTATACAGCTGGACATAGCTTACGAGTTGCCGATTATGCGATGAAGATTGGTCAAATGGCGGGATTGCCGTTTCAACAATTGGTCCAACTTCGAAAAGCAGCACTTTTGCACGACATTGGAAAGATTGGAATCCCTGATGTTGTTTTACTAAAAGAGGCCAAATTAACTTCAGAGGAGTTTGAACAAATTAAAAAGCATCCAGTTATAGGAGCAGACATCCTTGCGCAAGTGCAGCCTTTTGATGCTATGCAACCGCTGCTTCCAGGTGTTCGTTATCATCATGAACGTTATGATGGTAAGGGCTACCCTGAACAACTGGCTGGAGAAAATATCCCTATTTTCGGAAGGATCATCGCAGTTGCCGATGCGTACGATGCGATGACCTCTGATAGACCTTACCGAAAAGGAATGACTCACGAAAAAGCATTGGCGATATTAGAAGAAGGAAAAGGTACACAATGGGATCCATATTTAGCACAACTTTTCATTGAAGAGATGTCATTAAAATCTATTTCTTGAACCAGGAGGTCATTTTTGAATACATACGATCATTTTCCAGTTATTGAAACAGATAGGCTTAGATTAAGGCCTGTAATTGAATCAGATGTAAAAGAAATATATGAAGCGTTCTCTGATGCTGATGCATTACAATTTTATGGAATGGAGCCTTTAAAGACGGAAGAAGAGGCTTATGAGCTCATTCAAGCATTTAAAAAAGGCTTCTCCGCAGGAAGCTCCATACGTTGGGGAATCATTTTAAAAGAACAAGATAAGCTAATCGGAACGTGTGGATTTCACAATTGGAGTAAATCAGATCGAAGAACAGAGCTAGGCTATGAACTAAAACGTGCTCATTGGTATAACGGATTCATGACTGAAGCGCTGCGAGCCATTCTTCATTATGGATTTAACGGGATGGAATTTAACCGAATAGCAGCTGTGATTCGACCAGAAAACAAGTCTTCCCGTTCATTAGTAACTAAGCTTGGGTTTCATGAAGAAGCATTATTACGCGAACATCAAAGAGTTGGTGATCATTATTATGATATGTATATCTATTCCCTACTAAAAAAGAATGCCGATCTATACGAACAAGAAGCTAAGAGCATCTAGCTTCTTGTTTTTTATTTTATTCATAATATGTTTCAAACTAACTTACTAGAGGAATGAAAAGGGAAAAGGAGGTATTTGAGAATGGAACAAAAAGGAACGTTTTATGTAACCGCTAAAGGTGATTTGGAGCCTCTTCCTACTGACGATCACCTTCATTATTTTGAGATTCAAGCGTCTTATGATGAAAAGCAACAATTAGAGCATCTATTTGCCCAAATGCACGCTAACAATAAACAAGAAGGCTTGGATATTTTTTCACCGAAAAGACATTTTTCTGAATCACACGCTGAATATCATCGAGGAAAAGACAGCAAATTGGTTTACGAACTATTCAGATATCTCTACCTATTAGGAACCGAAAAGACGAAGCGCGAAATCGAAGAGATGAAGGTTCTACCTGAATTGTATGAGGCAAGCCATGACACAATTGAAAAAGTAAAATAGCACCGGAATTCTTCTCCGGTGCCTTTTTCTTTCGTTTATTCCCACTCGATCGTCCCGTCTCCTTTGACCCATAATCTTACCATGCCTAGATCATCCAACGCATGCTTGATCGTATTCGCTTTTTCTCGATAACTGGGGGTGTCTGGATGAGCGAGCACAAGGGTTTTAGCAGGGTTCTTTTCATGACTTTTTAGTAGATTCACAAGTTGCATGGAAAAATCATCTTGTTTCTGATAAGCAGTCAGTTCTGACACATTTCCTTGAGCTGCGATCAGAAGAGTATGATATTCATTCGTTGCCATCAGATCTATACCATCTGCCTTCATGCTATCTCCCGTTTCATAACCTTCACGTAATAAATAGGCTTCCACTGCTTTGATCACTTCATCTTTGTTCAGAATAAATGCTTCATTAATATATGGATGGTCATGCAAAGCCAAACTCATCACTCCTTCTCATCTATAACAGCATTCGCAACACTTTCCTATTAATAGAGGGGTACTTAATTGTCGTATACCCCGATTTTTCAGTCAAAAAACCGTCTATTAAGGAAATTCTTAAAGAAGAAACTTATTTCCCCTTTCTACGTATTTCCTTTAAGATAGAAATAAGAAACTAGAGTTGGGGGATTCATTTATGGCTCAAAAAGCTGAAAAACAAAACCAATCCCGTATATGGACCATCATTGCGGGCATCGGTTTGTTTTTACTAAGTAAGTTAAAGTGGGTATTCAGCCTGCTGAAATTAGGAAAATTCGCTACACTCATCTCCATGTTTATATCCCTTGGAGCATACGCGGCTTTTTATGGCTGGAAATTCGCTGTAGCCATCGTTTATTTAATTTTTGTGCATGAGATGGGCCATTTAGTTGCTGCTAAACAAAAAGGGATTAAAACATCTCCGGCGATTTTTATCCCTTTTATGGGTGCAGCAATTGGTATGAAAGAGATGCCTAAAAATGCTAAAGATGAAGCCTATATTGCTTACGCAGGGCCGTTATTCGGTTTATTGTCTTTCTTACCTGCTGTGTTTTTGTATGAAACGACTAAAGAACCATTTTGGGGCTTGGTCATCTTCTTAGGAGCGATGATCAATCTATTTAACTTGTTTCCTGTCTCACCACTCGATGGTGGAAGAATCGTTGGAGTTCTATCTACCAAGATCTGGTTCATCGGTTTATTGCTAGTGATCCCGTATTTGTTCATCTCACCAGACCCAATTATTTTCTTAATCTTTATCTTTGGTATCTTGACTTGGTGGAAACGAGTTCGTGAAGACTTTGAACAAAACAAACTAAAAGAAACACTTACGTTATTTCAATCCGAACAAGACAAACTCACAGTGATCAATCAAGAGATGGATGAGTATAAGGACATGCCGAACTTTGGTTATATCATCGGTACGTACTTAGAAGATGTGCGCGTTGCTAAAGATAGACTGAAACGCAATATGCCAACTGGGTATTCGTTCCCCGTTCTTCAGGATAAGAAGAAGATTCGTAAACATCGTACATTAGTGGAGATCGAAATTTTAAACAATCGTGAACGTTTCTTACAAACACTCTTAAAAGAATATGAGAGCAATCAACGTCAGAGAGAGTATATTCATAACATGTATCAAGAAGCTGATCCACAAGAGATGGCAACCATACCAGAGCTTCCAAACTTTAGCCACAGCAACCTATTTGAAGCATATGAACAAAGTTTGTTAGCTGAAAAAGCTAAAACGGAAAAACAATTTGAACAAACGAAAAACTATTACGTATCAAACACAAAAACAAAAGTCATCGTATTGATCATGTATCTGCTATTAGCAGGAGTGTTATCCGCATTTGTTGTTTATGGAAATCAACTTATGGATGCAAACCGCTTCTTAATCAGCTAGATTACTTTGCACCTCTTATATAGAGGTGTTTTTTTATACCCTTCTTTTTACCTGCACGATTTTATTTATAGTACATTGGCTTTAGATATCCAAAACATACAGAGGGCTTTTCGACTTATCTTTCTGATAGATAAAAGGAATGTCTAACCCATAACACGAATGGTGTAGAAAAAGAGAAAAAGGAGCGAAGATCACGATGCAAAAATTTCTTAAAGTCCTATTTTCACTCGCTGTTATTTTTGGTATATTTTCAAACACAGCTTCAGCTGAAAAAGGAACATCAGCCCAAGATATTGTAGGAAGTGACATGTATGTGAATGTTGCTGCAGCCACCCTTTGGGTAGGACCAGATGCAGCAAGACCTGTAGATCAGGCATCCGTTTCCCAACCTGTTGACTTACGAAGCTGGACAACAAGTATGACCTATGAAGAAAAGCTTTGGTTAGTTGGTGAACTTGAAACACAAGCATTATACGGTCAAAAAGTACATATTTTAGAGCAACAAGATGATTGGGTAAAAGTAGCGGTATACGGCCAGCCTACTCCGAGAAACGAGCTCGGCTATCCAGGATGGATGCCCCTTGCACAATTAACCTATTCTGACCATTTCAAAAAATCCGAAGGAAAACATTTTGCATTGATTACGAGTCCTACGGCGTGGCTTTCTAAAGGACCATTCGGACACAAAAAAGATCTTGAAATAAGCTATAACACAAAGTTACCTGTCATTAAAAAATTATCAAAAACAATTGCTGTTCTAACACCTGAAGGAAAAGTGCGCTGGCTTGATGCCAAAGACGCAAAAGTATACAAAAGTGAACGTGACATTCCTGTACCAACTGGAGAAGCTCTTGTAGAAGAAGCTAAGAAATTTCTCGGTCTTCCCTATTTATGGGCTGGTGCATCAGGATTTGGATTTGATTGCTCTGGATTTACTCACACCCTTCATAAAGCAAACGGCATTACCATTCCACGAGACTCTGGACCACAGTCTAAAGAAGGGCTGACCGTTGATAAAGATCAACTACAGCCTGGTGATTTAATGTTCTTTGCTTATAATGAAGGAAAAGGACGCGTTCATCATGTTGCCATGTACGCAGGAAACGGTATGATGATTCACTCTCCAAACACTGCTTCTACTGTAAGACTCGACCCGATCTCAACACCTGCATATGCAGTAGAGTTCTCAGGCGCAAGACGATATATTCCACAACCATAACAAAAGGCAGGGCACAATCAAATGTGCCCTGCCTTTTTTCTCGTTATCTCCTATTATTCTAAACCATCTATTTCTATATCCGTTACAGGTAAAAATGCTTCACCCGTATCTTGATAAGTAACGTTAACTTTATCTTGTTCTTTTAAATAGATAGCTAGAGGATTGTTTTCTGAAGATACGATATAGCTCTTACGGTTATTTAATAAGAAGGATACGATCGTATAATCTCCAACTTTTTCTTTATAAACACGCAGGACGTTTCCTGATATTTGTTTTTCTTCAGCATTCGAAGTTCCGTCCACAGATCCTCCGCCTCGTTGTAATGCTGTTTTATATTGTTTTATTGCAGCATTCGGTGTATTGGCATATACAGAGATCTCTGGATTTGCAGCAGAAACGATAAAATAGTTTTGTAAGAATCCATTCGAATCTAGAACTGGGGTCAGCCAACTTGCTTCTCCATAAAAGTTGTAGAGTACAGGCATCTCACCGTCCCATTTTTTCTCGATAAATTTCTTTTCAATGATCTCTAAAGCTCCTTCAGAATCCATATAAGATTCTTCAAGATTACCAGTGTAATAGGTTGCCTTCCCCGTTCTTGCATCTGTTAAAGAATAACCGAGCATAGAGTCGACTCCCTCTTTCGGACTTGTGAAGTCGGTAAAGTAAAACATATCTCCATTCTCATCAAAGATTGGACTTACATTAGCCTCCGTTCCTTCATCAGATGGTAGTTTTACATCCTTTTTACCAAATTTGCTGTTCCAAAATCCATGTACATAGTTACCAAAATAGCTGTTTTGAAGGCTGACTGTTTCTGGAGATACAGCCCCATCGATAAAGGCTGGAATATCCTTGATCAAATAGTTCTTTGTATTTCCATTCTCAGGATCTGTTACAACAATACCCTCTACTTTAAAGCCGTTACGAGCTGAGATGAACTCTCCATAGGACCGAATGTAGAACGGCTTTCCATCATCATTGATCTCTAGTTGTGGATCTCCGTAGAAAATGTATTCTGGAAAACTTGAACGCATGTGACGTTCAACGTTCTTATTAAAATACGAAGATGGTGTATAGCTCATCTCAGATTTAATAAACTTTGGATTGGCTGATGAATCAGTCGCGCTTAATGTAAAGTACCCTGGTGTCACATCACCGTTCCACCACTTAAAAAGTCCAGAGAACTCTACGGGTGCAATATATACATATTTACCATCCACTTTTTGTATCTGTAGATTTCCTAATTCATAAAAGCTCGTGTTTGGTACTTGACCAAATGACTTCCTCATTTTATTTCTTGCAAACTTAGGGGGCACACTTGCCGGAGTTTCCGCCTCATCAAAAGACTCAATCTCTGTCTTTTCAGTCATTTTGGATGATTGATATTTTTCGTCAGCGTTAAACAATCCGGCAGACAGAAAATAGATACCTACAATCAAGCTGATAAGAAATAAGACTAACTTGATCATTCTTTCTTTACCTGTAGCAAAAAACGCACCAATCGCAGTCACGATGATTGCTAATATCCAAATGGAAGAAAAATTACGATCAAGATTCGTTATATAATAAAAAACAAATATAACAGGAATGGTACATATAACCATACCAATCATGGCACCTGTAAGATTGTTTTTCTTTTCTTTTTTTACAGGCTTTTTGTTGCGAGAGATCGGAAAGATTACCAATGCTGCAGCAAGCCCAACAATGATGGAAAATAACAAGATGTTCATAAACTATCCCCTTTTTTAACATTTACTTCTTAACCCTATTAACCAATACGATTAAATATGTAAAAAGTTCCATAACAAATTTTTTGATGAGAAAAACTTAGAAATAAACGACCTTCTGTTTTATTTTTACTTTATAATGGAATAAAAAGGATGTGAGGGATTTGTCCTTTAGGTTTAGGTTGTAAAGCTATTCTTTAATAGTCGTTATAGCGTCCCCTAACCTCGTAAAGTTTTAATTACTAACTACCTACCTGAAGGGACAAGAGCTCCTATCCAACTTCTTCTTGATATCCTTATGCTTCTTATAGTGATTCATTTTTTAAAGTTGCAAGAGAAAAATGCAGCGATCATTACGTTGCTATTCTTGTAGATTCTTTATCTTTTAACGATGTCCATTATTCACTTTATAGGAGTTGTTACACGATGAAATACTCATCAAAAAAAGATTGGTGGCTTGGATTGATCCTCTGGGGCGCTGTTGCTTATGGCGCTTACATCAGTACATTTGCCTTAATAACAGAAAAGACAAACCTTCTAGGAATATTGATTACGGTCATCATTAATCTTGCCTTAATCGGCTTCATCAGTTGGCTTTGGTTTACAACCTATTATGTCTTAGATGAAAATGAACTAATTATTAGAAGTGGTCCGATCAAAAAAAGAATTCCATATCGTGAAATCTCATCTGCACATAAGACGCTGAATCCCATATCTAGTCCCGCACTCTCTTTAAAACGAATCAATATTACGTACCAGTTTGGATTGGCTCTTATCTCTCCAAAAAATCGAGATGAATTTTTACAAAAATTAAGTGAGAGATGTCCAAATGCAACAATCAAATATGATTAGGAGCTGCTATTGATGAATGAAACCTATCAAGCTGTTTTTTTAGATCGTGATGGAACGATCGGCGGTTCAGATCATATTGAATATCCTGGGGATTTTAAACTTTTTCATTATACAAAAGAAGTGATTCAAATCTTTAAATCCAGAAATATTCCTGTTTTTTCATTCACGAATCAACCTGGAATCAGTCGTGGTGTTGCAGCCGAAACAGATTTTTTCATTGAATTAAAAGCGTTTGGATTTGATGATGTGTACTTATGTCCGCACCACCATTCAGAAGGTTGCGAATGCAGGAAACCTTCTACTGGTATGTTAAAAAAGGCGGCAAGAGAACATCATCTGAATCTGTCAAAGTGTGTCGTGTTTGGTGACCGATGGACAGACATTGTAGCTGCCAAAACTGCTGGATGCAAGGCCATATTAGTACTAACTGGTTCTGGCAAAGCATCATGGGATCAAAATCACACCTCTTCTATTTTTCAACCTGATCATGTCTCTGCAACTTTAAAAGAAGGAATGACATGGCTGTTTGAGCATACGAATGCAATCAGCAGGTAAAATAAGTAAAAAAAACGCCTCGAAAAAATCGAGGCGTTTTACTATTAAATAAGAAAGGATTGTACAAAAACATAAAAGTTGACTGCAAATGCAAAAAAACAGAGATAGCTGATCCACTTTTTCTTTTTATGCCGTTCTTCAAATCCCATAACAAGTAATAATAAAGCTAGTGCTAGAGAAGTAAAAGGAGTAATATCAAGATTTCCTGTAGTTATGCTATAGGCCGCAAGTAATAAGACGACTGCAGAAATAGCAATTTTCAACTTGCGAAACATATAAACCTCTCCTCGTACTTTAGTGAATTCCTTTTTTCTTAAATCTACCACCTTTTACTTCAGCGATATCTGCAATCGCTAAAAAGGCACTTGTATCAAACTCATCGACAATATCTTTGAGCTTTGCCTCTTCTAAACGAGTGATCACACAGAAGACAACACCTTTTTCGTCACCCGTATACGCGCCTTCCCCTTTCAGGTATGTAACCCCACGTCCTAAGCGATGAAGAATAGCGTCTCCGATTTCTTTATGGTTATCACTGATGATCCAAGCCGACTTTGATTCCTCAAGACCTGTAATCGTTAAGTCAATCGTTTTAAAAGCGATAAAGTAAGCAATCAAAGAATACATAGCTCTATCCCATGTGAAAACAAAACCTGCCGCACCGAGAATAAAGATATTAAAGAACATAATAATTTCACCAACAGAAAAAGGCAGTTTGTTATTTGAAAGTATAGCTAAGATTTCTGTACCATCTAATGATCCACCACTTCGTATTACCATTCCGATCCCGACTCCGATAAAGATACCTCCAAAAACAGTTGCTAAAAGTAAATCGTCTGTAAATGGTGGAACTGGATGCAATAGTGTTGTGGCGATTGAAAGAACGATAATTCCATATAATGTTGAGAAAGCAAATGTTTTTCCGATCTGCTTATAACCAATAAAAATAAATGGTAAGTTTAAGGCGAATAGAAAGATACCTAATTTCAACCCTGTAATGTGTGATAGCATGATTGAGATACCCGCTATCCCCCCATCAATAACATTGTTGGGTACTAGAAAAATCTCTAGTCCGACTGCCATCAAGATGGCTCCGAAAGTAATGAGGATGGCCCTTGTCGCTAGTTTCCCTTTCGTTAGCTTTCGGTGTTGTTTCTTAATCTGTTCCATGGCTTGCGTATTTGTAATCGCTTCTCCTGTCATAAGTGTACCTCCACGCTTTCCCTTATAATCTTACGTCAATCTGTGTTTTAATGAGATCTTCCCTAGAGATCCCTAAATATTTTAGTGTTTCAGAAGGACTAGAATGGTTGAAATGCCTTTGCAATAGAGATATGGCTACTCCTCTTTTATAGGCATGGTAGCCAAATGTTTTCCGAAGTGAGTTTGTACCGATTTTACCTTTTATCCCTGCATGTTCTGCAGCTTGGTGAATAACTCGATATGCTTGCTGTCGAGTGATCGGCAACTTTGTTTTTTTAGATAAAAATAAAAAATCATCTCGCTTTAGATCTGCACATTCAACGTACTGAGTAATAATCTTCTTCACTGTTTCGTTTAAGAAAACTTCTTTATTCCCTTCTTTATTAGGAACAGAATAAAAATCATGAACGATAAAATCTTCCGATAATAAATCTTTTACTTGCATGCATAGCAGTTCAGTAATTTTCAAACCCGTGTTGATGCCTAGAACAAATAGTACATAATCACGTACAGAGTTTTTCTTTAAATAACGTTTAATCGCATTGATCTCTTTAATATCTCTTAAAGCTTCAACATATTCCATCTGAATATCCACCTTATATGATGTTACTTAATACTATTATATCAAAGGGTTATGTAACATTAAAAACATATGCTCAACTTTCAGCCTTTATTAATCTTTACTTTTTCCAAAAGAAAAAACCTCCTAAAAGAGAAGGTTTTCAACTTAGCAGGATTCCATATGATCTTCTTGAATCTTTACCGCTTTTACATCTGGAAAGAATTCCTGAATTCGAACCACTAAGTTCTCTACTCCAAAAATTTCGGTAAACGTGTGACTTCCCACATAAAAGTGGATGCCTGCAAATTTCGCATATTGTACAGAATATAATGATTGTTCTCCTGTAATATATGCATCGCAATTGTGATTCTTTGCATATTTTATGAGTGAAGTTTGGTTTCCTGCCCCAGTAAGAATACCAACCTTTTTTATGGACCGATCATGATTCTCCCATGCTTTAATGGGCTCATCCATCACACGTTCGAGACGTTCTTTTAGTTCAATAAAAGAGAGTGGTGTATGAAAAACACCGATACCCGGAAACTCTTGGTTATCCTTAAATGTGGATACAGTCGTAATCTCATCAATATGAATGCGCTCGAATAGTGCTGTACTCGTTCCAAATTCTACAAAATCAAGAGGATAATGAGTGAAATAATGAGAAATGTGATATTTTCTTAATCTATCTACGCAAACATCTTTCATTCCATACACAAAATCCCAAGCGTCATGATGGGTGATCAAGAGGTCCGCCCCGCTTCTATGAGCTTTCTCTACAGTCTCTGGTGTTAAATTTGTTGCATATGCGATTACGTTAATCTTTTTCTCGAGTTTATGTGTAAAACTATATTCTCCCTCGTTTTCAAATTCCTGCAGCCAACTTCCAAATAGTTCTGGCATTAATTTTTCGAAATCACTCGTTTTCATCATGGTATCCCCCACACTTATCATTTCTATCATTCTTACATTATTTTCTAAATACAGCTACAAAAAAAGACCAAGTTAACAAACCTCGGTCTTATTGAATGTATTTATTTCGTTTCATCCTCTAACGAACTTTCAAGATGCTTCATTAGATCAAAATAGTCATCTGGTCTTTGGAACTGATCCACAGACCAATGCTGTTTGATCCATTGAGCAACTTCACTCGCACTGTTAAATACTTCACCTGTTGTATCACTATCTCTTACTGTAAAGACCATATTGTCATAATCAACGGTTACATCACATGGGAACTTTCCGTCCTTCTTATAGAGTGAATATTCCACTTCTCTTAGCCTCCTTGTTCATTACTTTCTTACAGAAGTAATACCCACTCTCTTGCTATTTTATGACACTCCCATTTATAACTTTTTAAACAAGGTATAAAACCTCGCTGGAACGTTCATTCTGTTATAGATTGTTTTAAACGTTCTCTTAGCAAGATTGAGTCATATTAGAAAAGAACTACCTCACTATTCAAATATAGTAGGATAAGGAGTAAATGAACATGCAAAGTTTGATGATAAAAATTTTAGGTATTCCACTCGCCCTTGTATTAGCCAATTTTTTATTTAAAAGTGTTGATTTCGAGTTTGTTCAACCATTCATTTGGATTACTGTTATACTAGCTCCTCTTGGTGTACTACTAGAGTATATAATGGTTCCTCGTATCACTTATAGCAAACAATTAACCGTTGATTTTGCTACAAGTTTTGTACTCGTCTATCTACTAGGGCTAGTATTGCCTGGAGTAACCATCTCATTGTGGGGATCGTTCCTTGTAGCCATCTTGGTAACATGCATGGAGGCAATGGTTCACAAGCATTTGATCTCTGACCACATGGATCACTCATATCGATAAAACAAAAAAGTGATTCGTTCTTATTCGAACGAATCACTTTTACTGTTTTTAGCTATTTTTCACATGTATATACGAATGCAGGAGGGAAGTTTTTGGGTACAAACGCAATTTCAACGGTACGAAAAACCTCTAGAAACGTTCTTTTCATCTGAGTAGAATACTGAAATGCTACGAAAACTCCTCCTGGTCGAAGCGCGCGATATACTTCTTCAACGATTTCTCTTTGCAAGTCACGAGTGAAATTAGCAAAAGGAAGTCCTGAGAAAATCGCATCCAATGATTCTTCCTCTTTTCCACTGCTTGTTAGAATGTGACGGGCATCTTCACAGACAGTACTTTCAGGAAAATAGAGTTTAAGTTTTTTTCTCATCTCATCATCTTTTTCAAATATATAAAGCTCTGAGTTAGACTTCATATTGCGTAAAATTTGTTTTGTTATAACTCCTGTACCTGCTCCTAATTCAGCAGCGATGTCAATATGATCCCAGCAAAGTTGAGTGGTCATCTTCTTAGCTAAGCTGAGAGAGCTTGGAAAAAGACTCCCGACTTGTTTTGGTGATTGAAAAAACTTTTGTATAAATAATGGGGTTCCACCTTCCACCCTCAACACCTACTCTAATTCCGATTATTACAATCAATTTTATCTAGTATATTCAGTAAACTTTTGTTGGTGAGAAAATAAGGAATGCTTGAAATCTTTTTCCACTTATTTCGTTTGTTCAGTCATACTTCAGGGAATATTTATGTGTAGCACATTCGACAACTCGGCAGTTTTTCACTTTTTTTCTGTAATTCAAAAGTGGTAAAAATTATAATTGATTATTATGTAAGGTTTTGTTACATTAAAAAATGTTGTACAGCTGAGATAGACAAAAGATTAAATGAGGTGTATGTATGGATTGGATCAACAATTTCATAGGAAGTGTTAACACATATTTATGGTCGTATATCCTAATTGTTATGTTAATTGGGTTAGGACTTTATTTTACGGTTCGAACAAAGTTTGTTCAGTTCCGCATGTTTGGAGAGATGATCAGGCTTTTGGGTGAAGGTGCAAAAGCTGATAAGAAAGGCGTTTCTTCGTTTCAAGCTTTCTGTATCAGTACCGCTTCACGCGTAGGTACAGGTAACTTAGCTGGTGTAGCACTTGCCATTACGGCAGGTGGACCTGGAGCTGTTTTCTGGATGTGGCTCATCGCATTAATCGGTTCTGCATCTGCATTCGTAGAGAGTACGTTGGCTCAAATCTACAAAGTTCGAGATGGAGTCGCTTTCCGTGGTGGACCTGCATACTACATGGAAAAAGCATTGAATGCTCGTTGGATGGGTGTCATTTTTGCCATTTTAATTTCTATTACGTTCGGACTTGCCTTTAACTCTGTTCAATCGAATACGATTGCAAGTGCATTTGGACAATCTTTTGATATAAAACCTGTTTATGTAAGTATTTTCTTAGCGGTTGTAACTGCAATTATCATTTTTGGTGGAATCAAACGAATCGCTAAAGTATCAGAGATCATCGTTCCGATCATGGCTGGACTTTATATTCTTGTAGCTCTGTTTGTGATGGTTACAAATCTTACAGAACTTCCTGCCGTTTTTAGCATGATCTTTGAAGGAGCTTTTGGTGTAGAAGAAGTAGCGGGAGGAGCATTGGGCGCAGCGATGATGAATGGTATCAAGCGTGGTCTATTCTCCAATGAAGCAGGTATGGGTAGTGCACCGAACGCAGCAGCTACAGCAGATGTGAGTCATCCAGTTAAACAAGGATTGATTCAGTCTCTAGGTGTTTTTGTAGACACACTTTTGATTTGTTCATCTACCGCTTTTATCATTCTATTATCAGGGATGTACGACTCCAAGGAAGCGGATGGAATAATCTTAACGCAGGAAGCTTTAAACACTTTACTTGGATCTTGGGGTGGCCCATTCTTAGCCATTATCGTCATGTTGTTCGCATTTAGTTCAGTAGTAGGAAATTATTATTACGGTGAATCTAACATTGAGTTTATCAGTACGAACAAAACGTGGTTGTTTATCTACCGTTTAGCCGTTGTAGCTATGGTTGGATACGGTGCAATTGCATCGCTTGATTTTGTTTGGAGTTTAGCTGACATGTTCATGGGACTTATGGCGATCATCAACTTAATCGCTATTGCATTGCTTGGGAAAATTGCTTTTGATGCACTTGGGGACTACCTGAAACAAAAGAAAGAAGGTAAAGATCCCGTTTTCCGACCGTCTAGTATCGGACTAAAAAACACAGAAGCTTGGGATGAAGTTTCTACAGAGAAATAAATAAAAAATGAAAGAAGACTTCCGGAGTGAAGTCTTCTTTCATTTATGTTAGTTTAAAATTGACGAAGATTTGCTAGCAAATCAATAAACTGGCAATGGTTAGCCCATTTATAATTACCATTTATCACTCAACCTATTTTAAGTTGCATTTTCCTCTGCAGGCGGGGAAAGTAAATTCTTCAATTGTTGTTCAAGATCCTGCAAAGAAAGTTCGTATAAATGACGTCCATCTGCTGTCTTATAGATATTATGTAACAATAGATCAGCAATTAAATTCTCTCTTTTTAGATGGTCCGCTGACACGTTCAATCCCTCCTGTAAATCTCTTCAACATTTTACTTACCCTGAAATGATGGAGAAAAAACTTCCATTCATAGTTTATGTAAAAAAAACGACGAAGGTGTTGTATTTTTTAACCATTATCTTCCGTCAAGGTTACCCGCTTTTGGTTAAATTGTCAATTGTTTCAAGACAATATTTGGCGTCGATACTGTAAAAAATTTGCTAAGAAAATGGTGTGCTAAATTTCTCATCAGACCTATATAGAAAAAGGAGAGTTGTTATGTTTGAAGGTGGTTTAAACATAGATTATTTTATACTTTTACTTGCCATTCTACTCTTACTAGGCGTAATTACTACGAAGTTCTCTTCACGCTTTGGTGTACCTGCCCTTGTGCTTTTTATTGGAATAGGGATGCTTGTAGGAAGTGATGGACTTAATTTTATATATTTTGATGATCCACACTTAAGTCAGCTGGTCGGTGTAATTGCTCTTATTATTATTTTATTTGAGGGTGGTCTTCAGACAAAATGGACGAGCGTAAAACCTGTCCTACCCACTTCACTGTCACTCGCAACATTTGGTGTATTCCTTACAACAGCTGTTGTTGCGGTGTCTGTTAAGTTATTATTGGATGTTAATTGGCTAGAAGCATTTTTGTTCGGTTCGATTGTTGGCTCTACAGATGCAGCTGCAGTTTTCTCGGTTTTGGCCGGAAAAAATGTGAAAGAGAAGCTTTCTTCAACATTAGAAGCAGAATCTGGTTCCAATGATCCAATGGCAGTATTTTTAACGATTACCTTTATTGAACTGCTTACAAAAGACTCAACTTCCATTATAGGACTTGTCTTCTCATTCTTTTGGCAGATGGGTATGGGAGCTGTATTTGGCTATATATTTGGTAAGCTTACCGTTTATGCGATCAACCGTATTAGGCTTGAATCCAGTGGACTCTATCCGGTTTTCGCTCTTTCTTTTGCTATCCTAACATATGGGATTACGATGCTTGCTGGAGCAAGTGGACTGCTTGCTGTATATGTTGCAGCTGTGTTTATGGGGAATAGTCATCTTACATACAGAAATTCAATCGTAAGGTTTAACGAGGGTTTCGCTTGGATGATGCAGATTTTAATGTTTGCGATCTTAGGTTTACTTGTTTTTCCGAGTGAGCTGTTTCATATCGATATTATGCTGAAAGGCTTGATGATCTCTTTCGTGCTTATTGTTATCGCACGTCCAATTGGTGTTTTCCTAAGTATGCCAACTTCTGCTTTCTCAATAAACGAAAAAATATTTATCTCGTGGTCTGGTCTTCGTGGTGCTGTTCCTATTGTTCTCGCTACGTTCCCACTCATTGAAGGTGTTGAGAACAGCCAGTTGCTCTTTAATCTGGTTTTCTTCGTTGTTCTTACATCAGCACTCATCCAAGGATCAACCATTCCTTGGGTAGCTCAGAAATTAAAATTAACGGAAAAAGAAAGACCGACATCCCCACATGTTTTAGAACTTGTTTCAATGGGTAAAGCCAATGCAGAAATCGTAGAATTCTTTGTACCCGATCATGCAAAAATCATCGGACAGACACTTGAGGAAATTTCCTTACCAAAAGAATCTATTGTAAGTGCAATGATTCGAGGCGATGAATTGATCACACCAACAGGGAGAACAGAGATTCACGCTCACGATATTCTTTACATCATGGCACATAAAACAAAACTGAAGAGTGTAACGGATTATTTATCCAAACAAAACATTGAAAAGAACTAAAGAAAAAGCCGGGAAGCTCTTCCCCGGCTTTTCTTATGCACCTTTTTCTACCTGTACTTGATGAGGGTATGGAATCTCGATGCCATTAGCATCCAAAGCTTCTTTTAAAGCTTTACGCAACTCTCTTTCGACCGCCCACTGTTCTCCGTTAATCGTCTTAGAAATGATTCGAATCACCACATCAGACGATCCTAACATTTGAACACCCAACACATTTGGACCTTCCATTATACTCGGATTCTTTTCTTTTACTTTGTCACAAGCATCTTGTAGTATGACGAGGGCCTTGTCTATATTTTCTTCATAGGCAATACCTATATCAACAAGTGCACGCATATTACCCCGTGTATGGTTCGCAATCGTACTGATCTCACGGTTCGGCATATAGTTCAATGTGCCATCAAATGCTCGTATGTGAGTCGTTCTCAGACCCACTTCTTCTACAATACCATCGACCCCGCCAATCGTAACATAGTCTCCGACCTCCATCTGCTTTTCAAGAAGAATGAAGAAACCTGTTACAACATCACTTACGAGTCCCTGCGCTCCAAAGCCTATAGCTAATCCAACTACCCCTGCCCCTGCTATAAGAGTACCTATTTCAAGTCCGAACTGCTTAAATATAATACCAGCAAAAACAAAGATCAATACGTATGAAAACAGGTTGACCACAAGCTTTTGCAACGTAATAATTCTTCCTGAAGACATCTTTCTATGTGTTGCTGCCTTATCAAACATTCGGTTGATCACACGTCTACCGATCGAACGAATCACCAAGAACATGACGATGATCAATAGAAACTTCACTGCCCATAAACCAGCCGCAAGCATAATCTCAGCCCAGTTTATTTTTTCCAGCCACTTTTGCCATTTTTCCAAAAAAACCACTCCCACGATGTACAATAGAATACTCCTTATTGTACAAAGCTTCGAGTGGCTTTTCAATCATTTACAAAAAACTATGGTGCCATAACAGGCGTACGATCAATCTTGAAGCCCATATCTTCTAACATCTTATAATCTGCTGTTGACTCTTGTCCTCTCGTCGTTAGATAGTCACCTACAAATATGGAGTTCGCGGCATACAGACCGAGTGGCTGAAGACTTCTTAAATTCACCTCACGCCCACCTGATATTCTAATCTCCTTCGTAGGATTAATATAACGAAATAATGCAAGTACTTTTAAACAGTAGCGTGGATCTAGCTCATCTGTACCTTCTAACGGTGTACCATCAATGGCATGCAAGAAATTAACTGGTATAGAATCTGCGTCAAGTACGTTAAGGCTTCTTGCCATATCAATAACATCTTGTTTCGTCTCTTTCATACCTATAATCACTCCTGAGCATGGAGAGATACCGCTTCCCTTAACGATGTTGACCGTATTCACTCGATCATCGTATGAATGAGATGTTGTAATATTTTCGTGATTTCGAGCGGAAGTGTTGAGATTATGGTTGTATCGATCAACACCCGCTTCCTTTAAACGCTCTGCTTGTTCTGGTTTTAATATCCCTAAGCAAGCACACACCTTTATGCCATATGTATTCTTTATTTCTTTGACAGCATCAACCACTTTATCCACATCACGATTAGTCGGACCACGACCACTAGCAACAATGCAATACGTTCCAACGTTTAAGTTATACGCTGCTTCGGCTCCTTTTACGATCTCATCACTATCCATCATTCGATAAGTCTCGATGGGTGCAGTCGAAACGATAGATTGTGAGCAATAGCCACAGTTCTCTGGGCACGCGCCTGACTTTGTATTTATAATCATATTGAGTTTGACAAGATTGCCATAATAATGCTTTCTGATCTGATAAGCGCCATGCAGCAATAATAATAGGTCGTCATCAGGACAATTTAAGATATCAAAAGCTTCTTCATTCGTAATCTTTTCTCCACTCAAAACTTTTTTTGCAAGAGCATTCCAAATCATTATGAACTACACTCCTTTATGATGCATGTTTTGTTCGTTGAGGAATTGCCTTTTTACGCGCAAAATTTATTCTCGGAGCTAGCATACCTGCACAAATTGCTAGAATGATATCTTTAGGTAGAGGAACCATCATCCACGCCCATGCCATAGAGTACGTGAAACCTTCTGGTGCATCTGCCCACATTTTATACGCCATGAACATGAGGTTTGTCCCTACAATATAGTTAACCGCTGTTCCAACAAGGGTCGCTACGATATATGAAGCTTTTCCACCATTCTTTTCAATGATTAATCCCGTTAGAAAAGCAACAAGAATATACGATAATAAAAACCCGAAGGTCGGACTGATCACGGTTGCAAAGCCACCTTTAAATTGAGCGAAGACAGGTGCTCCAACTAATCCGACTAGTACGTATACACTCATCGAGATTGCACCTAATCTGCTTCCTAACAATGCTCCTGCTAGAATACAAAAAAAGGTCTGCAGCGTGATCGGTACTCCCCCAACCACCATGAACGGAAACATGGTCGTGATGTTCGCACCAATCGCCATTAACGCTACAAACATACCGACTAACGTAATATCAATCGTTTTCAAGCCATTTCTTTGTGCTGTCATCTTCACAAACCTCCACATATAAGTTCTGTATACGCTTTTAGAATAGCGAAGGATGGCAAATACGTCAACTTAAAATAATTTAAAGTTAACATATATTCAAAAAAGTAAACCATTCTAAATGGTTAGAATGGTTTACTCCTTTTTACAATTACACAACTGGCTATCGGTATGCTGAATTCAACGTCCTCAAGCAGTTTGACTTCAATAATCTTATTTATCTCCCGTAAACTTGATTCCTTTAACAAAATATCGATTAAAGAATGCGTACAGGACGATAATCGGTAAGGTAAAGACCATCGATGCGGCCATAATATAGTTCCAAAAAGAGATAAACTGGCCTTTGAACGAGTTCAATCCTCCTGATATTATTAGTATAATATGAATCCAAAACGTTTTCGGTCTTATTCTAAGTAAAAACCACTATTTGTGGTTTTCAATTGTTGATTCTCACTTTATAAATGTCGTTTGCAGTACTTTTATCTTTTCTACTTCTTTCCCTTCCAACAGATTTGTAAGAAGTTTTGTCGCTTCAAACCCTAGTTGATATCGATCTTGTGCAATTGTAGATAATGATGGAGTTGAATAAGCAGATAAGATAATGTTGTCAAATCCGACAACAGATAGATCTTTAGGAAGTGTTTTACCCATCTTTTTCGCTGCTCTTATTGCCCCATTGCCATAAGATCACTTGCACAAAATAATGCAGAAATCTCAGGATATGCTTTTAATAGTTTGGTGGTTTCCCGTTCTGCTGTATCCTCCAAAAAAGCTCCGTTTACAACATAACTTTCATTGAAAGAAATACAATTCAAAGCCGCTTGGTAACCAGCTAACCGTTCTCTGCTGACAAAAGCTTGACTATGCCCATTAATCATCGCAATATGTTTATGACCTAAATTCAGGAGATGTTCTACCGCTGTTTCTGCGCCTCCTTTATTGTCGGTTGTTACATAGCCAACCGAATCACTCTCTATCGGAATATCTATAAGAATACAAGGAATATCACTTTTTAATACTTCGTCTAAATACGGATCATCCGTCTTGATTCCTTGTAGGATCACCCCTTCTACTTTTCTTTCCTTGCACAACTGGTTATACGTTTTTTCCTGCTGTTTCTTAGAATCAGTACTGATCAAAACCAGTTCATATCCTAATTCACCAGCACAGTCATTTACTCCGCAAAGTACCTCAAAGGTAAAATTATCTTTACTTCCTTCAATCCGAAGGCCAGATACGAGCAATCCAATGGTTTTTGTTTTTTTCATTACAAGGCTTCGTGCTAGTAAACTAGGACTATAATTAAGTTCCTTAGCGATCATCTTTATTTTTTCTCTTGTTTTTTCGCTCACATCCGAGTAGCCGTTCAACGCTCTGGAAACCGTTGTTACGGATACACCTGCTTTTTTTGCAACATCTCTTATTGTGGCCATACATTATCCTCCAAAACGTTTTGGAACTGATTAGTTGTTATCTTAACGCTTTTTGGTATCGCTTTCCAGTATTCGTTTTATAGCATGCAAAAAACCCTGCGTGTAATCTTTCAAGACTACTTTCAGGGTTTCTTTTGCATCTACTTGTTTTCTTCTACTTTTTCATGAGGAACTTCTTCTGTTGGAGTTACGGGTTCAGAAGTACGTTCAGCAACAGGCTCTTCTTTCCAAGATTCTTTTTCATTATGAATCTGGTGCAGCTTTTTCACTTGTCGCTGCAGCTGAATCACTTTAATCAATCCAAACAGTCCGACGGATAGGCCGCCGATTACGGCTGATCCTAAAATGACGAGTACTAATGGCCAGTTGGCAGTTCCAAAGAGGTAGTTGATCTCTACGTCACCGACGTTAATAACGGCGAATGTTGCAATGATTAGTGCGAAGATAAAACCAAATAACAGATACAATTGCATTTTCATTATTATCACCTCATTCTTATCTATTCCCTCATTGAAAGGGAATTCCACCTAAATTTTTACGGAAATTTTTCTGAAAGTTAAGCAGTTATGATTTCGGGTATCCTTATACTATGAGGAGGTGCTTCATTGACGATTAAAGCTTTTGTTTATGACGCATACGGAACACTTTTCGATGTACATTCGGTAACTGAAAAAGCCGAGCGTCATTTTAAAGGGCATGGTAAAACAATTAGTGAAGAATGGCGAAAAAAACAAGTAGAGTACTTTATGCTTCACCAGCTAACTGGCCAATACATTCCTTTTTCCGAAATCACCCGCAATGCTCTTTTGTATACTTTAAAAAAATTCTCTCTGCAATGCAAAGAAGATGCACTTGGTTCCTTATTGGAAGCTTATTTAGAGTTGCAAGTCTATGAAGAAGTTCACAACACTCTTCATGAGATCCATAAGAAAAATGTAAAACAAGTTATTTTTTCGAACGGAACATATCAGATGCTTGAGCCACTAGTTAAAAAGAGAGAACTGACTGATGTTCTAGATTTATTATCCATTGAGGATGTTAAACAATATAAACCTGCACCCGCTGCATATCAGTATGCTCATCATACACTTGGTATAAACCGTGATGAAATTCTATTTATGAGCTCTAACTTTTGGGACATAACGGGTGCAGCAACATATGGTTTTAAGACTGCATGGATCAATCGAGGAAATCTACCGTTAGATGTTCTCGGGATTACACCTCATTATATATTTTCATCCCTTCTTGATCTGTTGAACGAAAGAGAGCTGCGCTCAAAATGAGGCAGCTCTTAGCTATCTTTCGTATGGCTTCTAGGATTGACTATATAATCCGGTATTAACAGAGTACCGATGAAGAATAAACTACCCCCACCTATGCGAATAAGCCTATCATGTTCAGTATCTATCATAAAAGAACTTAACATGATTAGTGCACCTATCATTACGAATGTAATACCCCAATATCGATATTTCAATATAAGCACTCCTTGTTTTAAAAAGTTAATTTATCCATTTCATAATGAATGGCTTTTTTTCTTCCAACTCTTTTTCTTGTTTTTCTGAAGTAGGAATTTGCTCTTTTTCCTCATTACGAATTTTTGGTTCTGCTTTGGATTCAGAAAAGTTGATGTGAGTTACAAACCAGCCTTTATCCTCTTTCTGTATACGAACCCATACATCTTTTTGACAATCTGCACAGGATTCCATTTTGTAGTAGTGAAGTTTGTAAATATATTCCTTACTGTTTATACGATATTCAAACTGATCTAACTCTTTAAATGAGTATGTAGGTTGTTCTTCTTTATTCGTTTCTGAAATAATATCCACGTATTTCTTTTTTTCTGAATCGGTGAGTAATATGTATTTCATGGATTCATTATTAGCCAATTCAGCCTTTCCCCATTGCCTTGCAATCCCTTGGGTTTCAACGTTATGATCATCGACGTCTACAAAAACAAAGATAATAGAACTAACGATCAACAACGCAAATAACATACGTATTGTAAAACTAGTTGTCTTATTATCTTCTTTTACATTTAACTTAAATTCTATTCTGTCTTGATGCATCTCTTGCTCCTGAATTCCTAGTCTCCACACTCACAACTGTTTGCCATGTTTCAGGTTTATGACACTTCATCGCAGGAGTTAAATAGATTTCTTTATAACTTGTTTTCAGGGAAAGACTCTCTTGATCAGCAAAACTCATTATTTCCTTTAATGCCTCAATCGAGTTTTGATAATGACCAATATGTAACTTTTGCACACAAGTAATCGACTCATTAGAAATGAGTTTCAATGATGGCAGTTTCTTTCCTAGTCTCTTTTCAACATTAAAACATGCTTCATTGAATAATTCGTCGGTTATACAATCGGGGACTTGCATCATTTGTGTTGCAATGGATTTACTATCATTTTTATCGTGCCAAAGAATCTCATGTGGCATTAAAGTAAATTTATAACTCAACTGATTTTTTGTTAAATGTTTAAGCTGATTTACCACTTTCCAAACAACCCATTGCTGATCAATTGGCTCAGGCCTTCCTGCCCAATCCATATGATAGGCAGTGTTCATCTCTTGCGAAACAAACTTCATAGCTGGTATTTCAAGGACTGCAACAGGCCCCGGTTTCATTTTATAGATCTCAGAATGAATGTTTCGATGGTCATGAGTCCTTAACTTTATTGTCATCATGATACCTCCTTCATTATAAGAATTGGAAAATAATGATAATTAAAGAATAGCATAAAATAAACTAATTTTCTTTACAAAGGAGAGATTACATTGAACAAAAAGAGGTTTATAGGATTAGGAATGTTTTTTCTTTCTTTTGTGATTATCTTCATACTTTTAAATACTTACTCGTTGGCTCTGACACCGAAAAAACACATTGAAAGGATAGAAAAATACGGCTGGAAAACAGACTTTTATTTTCCACGTAAGCAAGAATTTGTGATTCCTACTCACTCTGAGTCGCTGCATACATACCAACTTGCGGATGTTATTTTCATAATCTAGAACAGGGTACTCTTGAACAATATATATATCGGCTAAAAGGGAACTGTAGGAACCATCATCTTGAAGCTGTCCTATTAACGCATGAAAAGCATATAGTTGATAGCTTTATTCGTATGTCTGAAAGCGATCCTGGAATTGTAAAAATGATGGACCAACATGTATTCATAGAGCAAATTTGTCCAAAACAGTGAGTCGCGATCATCCTCTCTTTACTCACAAAACCATTTAAACGAAGCAAAAAAACACTTGCAACCCAAAAGTCACAAGTGTTTTCTCTCTTTACTTTTTGTTTCAACTTCACTCAGCCCTCTTGTTAACTGATCAGGATCAAGATCTTCACCAATAAATACAAGTCTTAGCGGCATCTTCATCAATTCTTTCTCATAAGTAGGCAAACCATATGAGTATTGAAAAAGATAAATTTGATTTACAAATTGAATGTACCCTTTAATTCTGTAGATCGATGAAGGTACGTTTCGTAGCCAGCTTTCAAACAACTCTTTATTGATAGATCCTTTAAATGAAAAGATAAATGTTTTCACTTTAAGTTTATCAGTGGATACAGATTGATGTTCTGATCGTTTTTTTAAAGAAAGTGTAAAAAGTTGAGACAGTTCTACCTTCGCAAAATCTGTTAACGCAAATGGAGTTCCTTCGTTCAATCTTATTGCGTCATTCGTAAGCAGCATCTTCTCTTTCTCCGTCAAACCGCTTGTTTTATTCCACACGATATAATCTGCGTGCTTAACCTGCTCAAGCATGAGCATTCTAGCCTGAACATTCATACTTTCTCGGTCCAGCCACCTTGGTGCGTCCATGATTGAAATGATTCCTGATACCTGTAAGTCGTCGATTAGATACGGTGACAAACAAGCATCAAGAACATCGACCGGATGAGCTACACCTGTTGCTTCAATGATCAAAGTGTCAAGTTCATTTTCCTTACAAAGTCCAAAAAGCTGTTTTTCAAGCTGATCAGATAATGAACAGCAAATACAGCCGTTGAGAAGTTCTTTAAGTGGGACATCTTCTGGAACAGAATCAGAATCGATTGAAACCTTCCCGATTTCATTCATTAACACAGCTGTTTTATGATTCTGCTCTTTTTCATAGGCTAACAGCTGTTTGAGCAACGTTGTTTTTCCGCTTCCTAAAAACCCAGCTAGAATGATAACATTCGCTTTCTTTTTCATCGTACACCTCGAACTTCATTTCTATAGATTTCATCAATTTCTCTATTTTAACACAAACAAAAAAACAGCCGTTTTACAGGCTGTTAACATTTAGTTTAGCTAATAATTTTTTTATGATATCAAGGCTTACTTCTTCCCAAAGTGCATGGTCAGTCGTAAACAAACTAGAGATTCGATCAGCAAATAACTTGAAGGCTTTTTCGTAACGTGGATCCTCTTTTGAAGGTATCTTCTTTTTGCGCTCTTCGACTATTTGTTGCAATTTCGGCGCACGCGGTCCCCACTTTACAACTTCTTTTCCCTTCTCATCAATGAAGATGATGATAGGAATTGATTTTGCTTTTGCTGTTAAGTACCGATCCATTAATTCCGGATGCTGGTCGCGTAAGATAAAGCGAATATCAATAAGTGCTTCATCTGCCATGCGCATAAAAACAGGAAGATTCAACATTGCATCGCCACACCAATCTTCGGTAATCACGATTGCTCTCAACCGGTTTTTTTGGATGCCTTGCAACGCATCTTTCATAGGTTCAGGTAGCACGAATGAATTATATATCGTCAGCAAGTTGTCCTTGTGTGTTTTCATTGAATGGATATATGCATAGCGCGTCATGCCTTTATCAAACCATGTATTGAGGTCAGTCATCATCCTGTGTTCCTCCCTGTTTATCTTCTATTCTTATTTTAACCAAACAAGGGGGAGTTGTGGCAACGAAAACGCCTTACATTTATTTTTTTAGTTCTTTTAACCTGCTCTGAGCTTTTTCTGGAGTTGGGAAACAGCGAATAAAAGCAGGTATCTCTCATTCGGCGTTAACCGGAGCCAGTCCTTCGCTTTGTACTTCATACTGATTTCCACCTTTCACTAACATTTATCATACCGTATCTTACTAATACCTCTTTTCACATAAAAAGAAACTTTTTTTCACACATAAGTTTTCGTCATTTATTGAGGAATTTCGCATTATTGCTCTTATTTTCTTTTTTCTTCTATAATTTTTTTCGAAAGAAGACGGGTTTCTTTTCATAAAAATAAGGGAATGGATACAAAAACAAGGGGAGGGGTTATATGGTATGAAAATGCTTAGCGAAGATGTCAAAACTTTATTCTTCACAGACGATGGGAAGATTCCGAATCATCCTTCCTTGCCCGTTTTGCTTTACGTAGGTAAATTAAAAGAGCCACAGGATGCATTAGACGTTTTTGAACAAAACGGCTGGACAAATGGTTGGAAGAACGGTGTTTTTGATTATCATCATTATCATAGCAATACACATGAAGTTCTCGGTGTTATAAGCGGTGAGGCTGTTCTTCTTCTTGGAGGAGAGGATGGTGTGTCTGTTACTGTTTCAAAAGGTGATGTCATCGTTCTCCCTGCTGGTACTGGACATAAATGCATCGGAAGCAGCACGGATTTCAAAGTAGCTGGAGCGTACCCGAACGGTATGGAGCACAACTTAAAAAAAGGGGAACCTAATGATCGACCAGCTGTATTAGATGATATTATGCTCGTACCTTTACCTGATAAAGATCCTCTTTTTGGAAGTGATGGTCCTCTGATGGAACTGTGGAAAAGTTAAAGAATATATGCAGAGAGTGCCCTCCAAAGTGAAGAGCACTCTTTTTTATATATTCGTATTTTTCCTCCACCACTTCGAGCTCGATAAAAACTCTGAGCCAAGTGTTACTGTCTCACCAATCTGAGGTGTACATATTTTAACATTCATTTTTGTTGCAGCATTTACCGCTCTTTCAACAGGATCTGTCCAGTCATGCAGGGATAGTGTAAATGCTCCCCAATGGATAGGAATCATGACTTTGCCTCTTACATCAATATGAGCTTGTACAGTTTCTTCAGGCATCATATGTATGGCAGCCCACTTCTCATGATATTGCCCACATTCCATCAACGAAAGTTCAAACGGTCCATATTGATCTCCAATCTCTTTAAAGTGTGGCCCATACCCACTATCACCACTAAAATAAATCTTGTCACTCTTTCCTCGTATAACCCAAGAACTCCAAAGAGTAGTATTACGATCCGTTAAACTTCTTCCTGAAAAATGTCGTGCTGGCGTACAGATTAATGAAAATCCTGCGGTTTGTATCTCATCCCACCAGTTACATTCCTTTATACGTTCTGGTTCCACTCCCCACCTCTTTAAATGTCCAGCAACACCAAGTGGAACTGCAAATTGTTTCACTTTTTGTTTTAGTTGTTTAATGGTTCCATAATCAAGGTGGTCATAATGATCATGTGATAGAACCACTAGATCCACTTTGGGAAGGCTTTCAATTTTAAACGGCAGTTTTTTGCTGTAACGTTTGTTTCCGAACCATGGAATGGGTGATGGTGCAGAACCAAACATCGGATCAATGAGGATGCGTTTCCCGTCCATTTCTATTAATAAAGCCGAATGCCCAAACCACGTTACCCTTGTTTCTTCGCTTATTTTTTTATTTAATTGCAGTGCATTTATAGGAATAGCTTTCTTAGGCTGACGATTCGGATTTCCTTTTAAAAACTCTTTTAATACAGGGAGCATAGAGCGTAGATCGGTTGTCATCACTGTTTCTATTTGATTAGTAAAAACACCTTTTTGATAGTGTGTAAATGCTTCATAGGTGCTCCTATCATGTTTTGAAGGTTTTTTTCCAAAAACCGGATGAAACATCATAAATAAAAATACAACGATTACGATTACAAGTAGAATGCCTAATAAAAGCATAGTTACGTTCCTCTCTATTTTACAGTAATGCTCATATATTACTCCTTTTCAAATCATAGAAGCAACTTTCTAGTAAGAATTGAAAACTTGTTCCCCATGAACAGCGAGGGACCTGGAGTGGAAATCAACTATTTTAAGGAGCATCGATGGGCTTTTTTAGAGTACTAGTACTAATAACGACAAAAAAGCTGATTCATGTGAATATACTAGATTTCACAGAATCAGCTTTTATTCCATCTATTCATTTAAGCACTATCCTTTTCCTTTTTCTGAACAGCTTTCTTTCGCTTTCTTTTCTTTTTCTTTTGTAGCTCTTCTTCTTTTGCTCGGTTCTTTGCACGTCTGCTCATCTCTTCATAGATTCTAATACAAAGAGTTGCAAAGCTGATCAACAACGCCATAATCTTGTACGCCATCCCCATACACGCCCTTTCTTCCTAAGAAACGGGGCAAACTTTATGATTCTGACTCTTTCGCTGCAGCCGTTTCAATAGGAGTTCTCATCACCTTTAAACTCTCCTGATCGCAAACTGCCTTTTCTTGTGCATTTAATACTAGCAATCCATTTCCTTCTGCTTTCTTTGTTAATCCGATACTTAACGTATTTTTTACTAATTGAGCGTAAACCTCAGCTTCAGAAAGTTCACGGCCAAACAATTTTTCTTCTCGTTCGATCAATAATGCTGCTGCTCCTGATACATGAGGTGTCGCCATCGAAGTTCCAGACAGCTTAGCATATTTATTTCCTGGATAGGTAGAAACAACATTAACGCCAGGAGCAACGAGATCAATCTCATCATTCGTGTTTGAAAACGGAGCAAGTTTCATTTTCGCATCGACTGCCCCGACTTGAACTACCTCTTTATACGCCCCAGGATATGCATGCTCATTCGTATCCTCTTTGTTGTCTCCTTCATTACCTGCTGCACAGACAACAAGCACATCTTCCAATACGGCTCGTTGAATCGCTTCGTGTAACTCAGGTACATCTGTCGGTCCACCGAGTGACATAGAGATCACACGCACTCTTTCGCCATTTTTTCCTCTCCATTTTACCGAGTAATCAATCGCATCGATGATTCCCTGGTACGACCCACCGCCATCTTTACCAAGAACTCTGCAGATTAAAAGTTTCACATCTGGCGCTACACCCGCTACACCCGCATTGTTTAATGTAGCTGCAATCGTACCTGCCACATGTGTCCCATGATAATGCGCATCTTGATAATCATCTTCATTCCCATCAACAAAATTCCGACCATCGATGATTCGTTCAGCTAGCTCGGGATGACTAGTATCACAGCCAGTATCTAGTACAGAAACGACTACACTCTGTCCTCTTTCACCTTCACGCCAAAACGCAGGAGCGTTGATCATCTCGACTCCGTATGGAATCTCTTCTTTTGATTCTTCTATCACTTCTTCTAACACGAACGGGATCAAACAGACTTCACTCATCTTCATTACCTCCTTTAATTATAAAAGAATGTTTGTAAAACAAGTGACTCTTGAAAAAGACAAAAGAAATGGTGAACCTCCTTTCTAATAGGTGGCAAGACTTGTAAGAAATGAAGACTCTAGTTGTTGAACTTATTACTATTCTACCAAACTGTTAAAAGTTACCACAAGTCCTGTCTTAAAAATGAGCTATTAAGTCTACATCGACATTTTACGCAATACGAACATATGTCCTTATCCTTAAATTCCAACATCACTCGACAATTTTTGTTAGTCCTATTAAACTATGGACCATAAAAACTCCCAAGACTAGAGATCGTCTTGGGAGTTTTTAAATTAATAAGTGTACGAATTAGTAACGTACAGCTTTAGATGCATTTACACGACCTTTTGCATACAATGATCCTGTTCCAGAAACATAATCAGTCGTGTTCTCAATAGCAGCACGGATGTTAGCAGCACTTCTTCCTTGTGAAGCAAGTAACCCTGCTACACCCGCAACTAGAGGACAAGCCATTGAAGTACCAGACATGTAAGCATATCCTCCATTACGTACAGTAGAAGCGATGTCTACACCAGGAGCAGCAACATCAACCCAAGATCCATAGTTGGAGAACGAAGCACGAACGTCATTACGGTCAGTTGCAGCTACTGCGATCGCACCAGAATAGTAGGCTGGGTAGCTCGGTGCAGAAGTGTTTTCGTTACCAGCTGCGGCAACTACAACTACTCCTTTAGAAACGGCATAGTTTACTGCGTTTTGTAATGAAGTAGCAGAACCAGGTCCACCAAGGCTAAGTGAAACTACTTTTGCTCCGTTATCTACAGCATGATAGATTCCGTTAGCAACATCATCAAGAGATCCACTTCCGTTCGCATCTAATACACGTACAGCATAGATGGATACGTTTGGTGCCATTCCTGCGATACCTCTCGCGTTATTTGTTGCAGCTGCTGCGATACCTGCAGCATGTGTCCCGTGATCGTTCTGATCCATTGGATCCCAATCATCACTTACATAATCATATCCTTTAATAACTTTACCAGCTAGATCAGGGTGATTGTAATCGACCCCTGTATCAATAATTGCAATTTTTGTAGTAGATGAACCGCGTGTGATGTCCCAAGCTGATTGAGCACCTACTTTTTGAGGTGCATATTGTACTCCGTTTGAGAAATACGTGTCATTTGGAGTCCAGCTCGCATGGTATGTATAGTTTGGCTCTGCATACTCTACATCTCCACTCGCTTCATATTCTGCAATGGCTGCATCTACGTTTCCATCTTTAACTTTGATTACATGAAACTTAGGACCTTTTTCTTTTACTTCATCTTTCCCTTTTACTGCTAAAGACTTTACTTTTGACTCTGACACGTTGTCTTTAAATTTTACGATAATTTCTTGAGGTGTAACGTTCGCTTTCACCTCTGTGCTTTTTGCAGCTGCCGCTGGAGTTGCAAGAGAAACTACTAATGGTAAAACCGCTGCCATCGTGGCAATCTTCTTAATCATTTACTTCACTCCTCTAATTTGGTGTTGAACTACAATTTCTAATATAGAGGCCTTTTTACAGAAAATAAAGAAGAATTTTACTATTCTAACAAAAACAAATATAAACTACTAATTTTTAAAAGTTTTAACTTAAAATAGGAACAAAGTCATCAATCCACCTCTTTTTTTATTACTTCTTTCCTCATCTAGACGTAGATATGACCTAGTATGAAGAGTGATTTTTTTAGAATCTAAAAGCTAGAGAGTTTAAAATTTTCTGCAAGAGGAATAGCTAGAGAAGAGACTTATTATTGGAGGGATGTTCATGTTACAAACAGGAGACACAGCACCTGACTTTACATTAAGAACCGAAAGTGGAGAATCTTTCTCCTTTCACAGCCACCTTGAAAAAGATGACCGTTTTCACCTACTCGTCTTTTTCCGGGGAGAATGGTGCCCCGTATGTAACGATCAACTGAAAGAGTTAGAGCAAAATAGTGAAACGTTCAAAGAATTGAACACCCACATCATCGCGATTTCTACTGATGAAGAGCAAAACCTAAAGAAGATGAAGGACAGACACTCCCTTTCTTTTCCGGTTTTTAGTGATGTAGACCGTGTTGCGGGAGAACCGTACGGCGTCCAATATCATAACGGAAAACTATATGACGATCATGGTGAGCATGGAGAACCCGCATTATTTTTAGTAGATGATCAAAAACGAGTTGTCTACTTTGATATTCAAACTGGACCATTTGGAAGGCCTACTGCTGAAGATTTAAGAAAGACAATCAAATATATTAAGAAAACATTAAGATAAAAAAGACGACGAAGTCAGGGGTTGCCCTGATTTCGTCGTCTTTTACATTTAGCTTGTTGAAATCTTCCGCTTAATCATCCTCTGTTCCTACAAAATATTCGTTCTTCCGATAAGATAGAGCACTTACATGAGCAAGAAGTTCTTCATCGTTTTCCACTCTCACCTCATACCAAGAGGTTCGATGATTCCGTTTGATCTCTGTAGCTCTTGCCGTAACCTTGTCCCCATTTTGGCATGCAGCGAGATATCCAATATTAACAGAAAGTCCGACTGCTGTTTTTCCATAGGAATTACATGCTACAGCAAAGACAAAATCTGCAATGGCAAATAAAGCAGCTCCATGTGCTGTTCCATGAGCATTTAACATATTTTCATTGATTGTCATCTGTGCTTCTGCTGTACCGGGACCGACTTCTAATAATTCGATACCTAACCATTTTGCAAAAGTGTCATTTTGGAGCTTTTCCTTAATCTCCTCTCTAAACTGAATATGTACTTCCCGATCATCTCTTATGGTTTTCATATTTATCACCTCACTATAAGACATTCTGGGTTCAATGATTATCCCCTTCTCTTCTTACCTATATAAGGATTAACACTTCACATTCTGTACGAATACATTTACAATAAAGGAACTAAACATATAAGAAAGGTCGGATTAACTTGTCTCACTCTTCCATTTCCATTCCAAGACCTTTAGTTCGAACAAATCAGTGGTTCATTTTTTTATCTACACTAGCTACCTGGCTATTTGGTCAACCATGGTTCTTATTACTTCCTTTAGGTGCCGGCCTTCTAGGAATGTTTTTTGATTACAATCCTGTGATGAAAGTTGCCACCTTATTTTTAAAAAAGAATCCTTCTGCGTACATTCCAGAAGATAAAGACCAGCAACAGTTTAATCAGTTGATTGCTATATCGCTACTAGCAGTGGGTTTTCTAAGTTATGTACTTGGTTGGGAAACTCTCGCATGGATCGCTACGATTATGGTTGCAACAGCTTCTATCGTAGCTATACTTGGCTTTTGTATCGGTTGCTTTATTAGGTTCAGATGGCAGCAATATCGTTATAAAAGAACTTTAGACTCAAAATAACAAAAAGACCATTCGCTTTTTATTGCGAATGGTTCTTTCTTTTTTTATTGCTTTAATCACAAAGCTTTGTCTAGCATGCGTAGGTTCCTTACCCCATTCAAATTCTGCGATGACCTTACCCTCAGAAAACCCAACATCTTTTCAATATCCATTTTATTTCTTGAATTTTATACCCTAGAACGGAAATCAAATACTTACAAAAGCAACACGAAATACGAACACAGCTTTTCACAAAAAATGAGTGAGTACTCACTTGACCTTTATCACTTCATTACATATGATAATAATAAATGAGTGAGTACTCACTTAATAAGGAGGCGTATTATGGAACCTGTCATAAAAGTAACGAATGTTTCCAAGGACTATCAATCACATCAAGTGCTAAAGAACATTGATCTGACAGTGAACAACAATGAGATTTATGGATTGTTGGGTCCTTCAGGGGCAGGAAAAACAACATTGGTTAAGATGATTGCAGGAATTGAAACTCCCACAAATGGCAGCATTAGCGTTCTCCATTCATCGATGCCGAGTCTTAATATCATGTCGCAAATCGGATTTATGGCTCAATCTGATGCTCTTTACGGAGAACTAAGCGGGAGAGAAAATCTCGAATTCTTCTCAGCTATTTATGGTTTAAAAGGTCAAAAACAAAAAGAAAGGATTCATCAGGTTTCTGAACTCGTGAACCTTTCAAAATTTCTACAAAAACCAGTTAATCAGTATTCAGGCGGTATGAAGCGAAGATTATCTTTAGCAGCCGCACTCTTACATGAACCAAAGATCCTCATTCTTGATGAACCTACTGTAGGAATAGACCCCGTACTCCGGCAATCTATTTGGGATGAACTGTATAAGTTAAGCAAGAGCGGAACAACGATTTTAGTTACCACTCATGTAATGGACGAAGCGGAAAAATGCGGTCAACTGGGAATGCTTCGGGACGGAAAGCTCATCGCCTCTGGAACACCACAAGAATTAAAGAATGTTACATCAAGTGCTTCAATCGAAGACGCATTTCTCTATTATGGAGGTGTTCAACATGAGAATTAAAGCATTAGTGATTCGGATCATCAGACAGTTCATACGTGACAAACGCACACTTGCCATGATGTTTATTGCTCCTCTTTTTATCCTAACCCTTGTGAACTTAGTTTTTTCGAGCAATGACTATGAACCGAAGATCGGGGTTATAAGTGATCAAAAAGTTGTAGATCAGCTGAAATCCTCAGATCAAGCATTTACCGTTTACCAAAACAAATCGAAAGCTCATCAAGATTTAGCAGATGAAAAACTTGATGCTGTTATTGAAGTTACATTTCCTTCGACTACTATTACACTTGAAGGAAGTAATCCAACAGCAAATAAGGCTTCGATCTTAACGATTGAAAAAGCATTAAAGTCCATTCAGACTCAAGACACGAACAAAATAAAAGGCAACTCAGAAATTATTTATTTGCACGGTTCTGCTGATATGGAGACTTTTGATTACATTGGTCCTTTTTTAATAGGGTTCTTCATTTTCTTTTTCGTTTTCTTAATTTCAGGTGTTTCTTTTCTACGTGAAAGAACGAGTGGAACACTGGAGCGGCTGCTCGCTACTCCGATGCGACGATGGGAGATGGTTGTCGGATATGTTTTAGGTTTTGGCATTTTCACCATTTTACAATCGGCGATCATTGTTTCGTTTGCCATCTATGTTCTTGATATCAAGATGGCCGGTTCCATTTGGTTAGTTACTTTAATTACACTGATGCTCGCGATTACAGCACTTTCACTTGGAACCCTGCTTTCTGCATTTGCAAAAAATGAATTGCAGATGATTCAGTTCATTCCGCTTATCGTTGTGCCTCAAGTGTTTTTCTCAGGTTTGTTCTCTATTGAAACGATGGCAGATTGGCTTCAGCCTTTAAGCATGATTATGCCATTAACATACGGAGGAAAAGCGATTCGGGATGTTATGATTCAAGGCGACGGTTTAGGAATGGTTTATGGGAATGTACTCGTACTCCTCGTTTTCTCCCTTTTATTCATGTTATTAAACGTACTCGCATTAAAAAAACACCGCAAACTATAAGTTATAGCGTTTGTACTGCCTATTAATAGTGACTATAATGACTATAATGGAATAAATGTACGTTTATAAAAGGAGTAGCTTTCATGTCCAATTCAGAGTGGATCAATGACCTTATTAACGATCACGATGCTCCCACAATGAGCGATAAACAGCGAAAGATTCTTGAAGCTGCCATCGATACTTTCTCAGAAAAAGGATTTGCGGCTTCTTCTACGAGTGAGATCGCAAAAAAAGCTGGAGTTGCGGAAGGCACGATTTTTCGTCATTTCAAAACAAAGAAAGAACTATTGCTCGCCATCGTGACACCAACAGTCGCCAAATTCGTGGCACCCTTTTTCATCAAGTCTTTTGCAAAAGAAGTTTTCGAGAGCGAATATGAACACTATGAAGATTTTATTAGAGTCATTGCTAAAAACAGGCTGGAATTCGTTCGCAAACAGTTTCCTGTCTTAAAAATATTCATTCAAGAAATCGCTTTTCATGATGAATTGCGCGAACCGTTTCAAAAACTTTTCACTGAACATGTGTATCAGAAATTCAAGAAGATCATCGAGCATTTCCAAGAAAAAGGAGAGATTGTTTCTCTTCCTCCAGAAACGATCATGCGCATGACTGCATCTAGTATCATCGGCTACATCCTGCCACGTTTTCTTCTCTTTTCAGATAAAGAGTGGAATGACGAAAAAGAGATTGATCAGATCGTATCGTTTATCATGTATGGTCTTACTGGAAAACGATAACGAAAAAACAGAACCTGTTCTTTAAAGAAACAGGTTCTGTTTTTATATTTATTCTACTAGAATTTGGGGTTCGGGGATAAAGTGAGAAAGTTGAACATTAGAATCAGTTGTAGTCGGTGACATCACTTTAGCGGCAGGACTAATAGCAAAAAATAAAAAGATGATGCCAAATACCTTAACTTTCTTCATACTCTCACCTCCTATCCTTCACTCTAGCATCACAGTTTCGTGCACAATTAACATTACCCGAAACTCTATCATTCTGAAGCCTTTTTTTCCTGCGCAATCGGCAACAATGTGTTATGTTCTCTTAATAGAATGACGAACAAACAAACAGCTAGTATTAAAAAAATAATTCCGGATCCCATGAACCCATTCGAGTAGGATGGTATATCTACAGCAGGAACACTCTCATTTATTTCTATTCCTAAAAAGTACACACCGATGCCGTCACCGTCAACGGAATTTTCAGCTATTGCCCTTAGATTAAGTCCATGTGTTAATAGGATGATACCTACCAAAGAAAATAAAATACCTACTGTCCATCTCATCTTTCATTCTCTAAAACAGCTTCTTTCCGTAAAGCTTTATACGTAGGACTCAAGATACTCCAAACATCAAATGCATTCCCATCCGGGTCAGAAAAAACAAAATTCCTACCAGGATGTCCACGATCTTCAATAGTTCCTGTTTGTACACCTTCCTGTTTAAATTTAGCATGCAGGGTGGTCAATGCTTCCATTCCGTCTACTTCAAACGTTAATGAGAACCTTATGTTTCCTTTATAGTCCGTAAAGTTTGAAGTCTCACCTACTAACGATCGAACAAGAAAAAAACTTTGGTCTGCTAGATTAAGTATGGCTTTTTCGTCATCACAATAAGTGATCGTTGCCCCGAGCTTTTCTCTGTACCATCTAGCAGAATGATCTACATTCCTAACAGGCACGTATGTCGTACCCACACGAATTAACGTTTCAATCAAGGAAAACCCCTCCTCATCAAAATGAAGTATTTTATATAAAATTTCTTCTAGGAAAAGAAATATCCTCCTTAAAAACAAGGAAACTCAGTTAAAGGAAGAGAAATAGTAAAATAATAAAGTCGCTGGAGAGTGAATACATCATGAATGAATATCAATTAAAACATACAATCCCTGTTCTTCGAATATTTGATGAAAATAAGGCAAGGGAATTCTACATAGATTTTCTTGGGTTTTCGATAGATTGGGAACATCGATATGAAGAAGATTTTCCAATCTATATGCAGGTTTCACTTGGGGAATGCTCATTACACCTGTCCGAGCATCATGGTGATTCGACCCCTGGGATTAAACTAAGGATTCATGTTGTAGGAATTGAAGCCTACCATCAGTTCTTAGCTGAAAAAAAATATAAGTTTGCTAGACCAGGTCTAGAAGAGGCACATGGCTTTAAAGAAGTAAGAGTAGGCGATCCGTTCGGAAACGAGTTTTGTTTTGTAGAAAAGATCGAATCCCTTTAGTCTATACAAAAAAGACACCTGTAGGTAATCATCAGGTGTCTTTCATGCTTTATTCAAGTGCTCTTTTTGCAAGCGTACTAATAACCATATCATCCATCGGTGGGTTATGAAGTCCTGCTCGAACATCACGATAATGCCTTTGTAATGGGTTCGACATAGCTAAACTTCTTGCTCCTACAATCCTCATAGCTAGATCGACCACTCTGGCTGCTGCATTTGTTACGATGTGTTTTACTGCCATTAATTCTGGACCCATTTGCATTCTTGAATGCGGTTCGTTTACCCATCTATGTGCAACACTGTACAATACTTCTCTTGCGTGTAAGAGTTCTAGCTCCATCTCTCCAACTTTTCTTTGCACTTCCGGCACTTCTCCGATCGGTCCAGGCAGACTATTTGGTTTATACGTCTTTGCAAATTGAACAGCTTCGTTGCGAGCTGCGACCGCAACACCGATGTAACACGCTGGTATGTGAAGCAGCCAAGCTTTTGGTAGTTCGCTCTTGCCTCGATCTTGCTCGACCAATGCAGTGTTCTCGACTACTGCATCCTTCATGATAAGATCATCACTTCGGGTTCCACGCATTGCGACTGTATCCCACGTTTCTTCAATCGTTACACCTTCGGATTTCATAGAGATCATGAAGTTCCCTTTCTTACCCGTATCTCCAATCTGCGCTGAAACAATCGCATAATCTAGTGCAGGTGCCATAGAAGTGAAGGTTTTCCTTCCATTGATGATCCACTCGTCACCTTTTCTAATGGCTGTTGTTTGCGGCATTCCTCCACGCGTAGGACTTCCTGTTGCGGGCTCCGTCGCTGCTCTATTTACTAACACTTGATCATTCACTACTTTTTCACAGAGTAACTTAAATGTTTCTTCATCCCAAGTTCGTTCTTCTGCAAGTTCTAAAAAACATCCAAGGTGCCAGCCGAGACACAACGCTGTAGCCGCATCGCCAGTGGCAATTCTTTCTTGTAATAGAACAAATTCATACAAACTTAATCCTGCTCCTCCGAATTCAGTGGGAACAGTTAAAGATAAGTAACCCGCTTTTTTTAATTCTTCTACATTCTCAAATGGAAATTCACTTTTTTGATCATATGTGTCCGCTCTTTTAGCAAATCCACTTGCTAGCGTATCAATTATATTGAACCATTCTCGCTGTTTTTTTGTCTTAATAAACGTCTCATATAGATAATTCACACGACGACAATCCCTTCTTAACAAATCAGAACACTATGGTTTAGTTTATAGTGTATGTCTTTCCTCTATTAACCGGCAAGGTATTAGTCCCATATTTCCCCTTTGACTTCTTCCTGACACATTCATTGAGTAAGATTTAGTCATAAAACGGCTTGTATTAATGGGGGTTGTAAGCATTGTGAGTGGTAGCAAACGATTTTGGGATTTTTTTTATTCTCTGCTTCTCTTGACGTTATGTTGACATTTTCACTGGTTACATTAAATGTACAAGGTTCGAACCTTATGTATTTAATTCGTAACAACCATTTAACCTAGGAGGATGATTTCAGGTGAAAAAACAGTAATCGGATTTACAATCGCAGGCACATTATTAGTTGGAGGATATGCAACTACATCTCTTGCAGCAGATCAGAATAGTTCAACTTCAAAACCTGCTTTAGAAAAAAGGGAGATAATAGGAAATGGCTTTGGATATGGTCATCATTAACCTCTTAAACAATGCTTATCAATCTTTAGGAGATAAAAAAGTGATCAGCGTTGTTTTAATCGAAAACACCATTGAAGTGATAGATACAGGTACTGGTATTCCTGAAAATGAGCAGCCCTATATTTTTGAACGGTTTTTTCGCGGTGAAGAGAAAAAGTTAAATACGCGCGGCCTTGGCCTCGGACTTCCATTTAGCAAAATGCTGGCAAAAGCTTTAGGTGCAGATCTAGTTTTAAAAGAAAGCTCCTCTGAAGGAAGCACTTTTTTAATAGAATGGAAAAAATAAGGAATACACATTTACAAGAACAAATGTTCGTGTTATGATGAATTCAGGTTAGATATTCCAACGCCTAACCTCCCCACCTATTAGAGACCGGCTGACTTGCCGGTCTTATTTTAATCATCAGGTTGTCATTTTTCTTAAGTATTGAATAATATCCATTCTGCGAATAATGCCGATAAATACCTCGTTGTCATCAACAACAGGCACAAAGTTTTGCACTTCAACCAGAGTCATTAAATCTTCCATTTCAGCATCTATATGTACAGGCTGATAATCTCTATTTACCTTCATATCTTTAATGTAATGGTGATTGCTCGTTTGAAATGTAAGACCTTCTGTATTCTTAATTCTCCATAACAAATCACCTTCTGTGATCGTTTTAATATATCTTCCATTTTCATCGATTACAGGGACTGCAGTATATCGGTGGTGTTCCATCTTTTCAAGAGTTTGCCTGACAGTTGATGCAGCATTTATACAAACTACTTCACTTTTGGGTAAAAGAAAAAATGCTATATTCATTTTCTTCCCTTTCTAATTCTCGTTTTGATCAGCAACAATATGAATATCAATACCTGTTGCAATCCTCATAATATTATTTACAATTGATCCTTTTGTAATCTCTTCCCACCGACTTCTTGCTGATTGACCTAATATGATCTGAGTTATACCGTTTTCAACGGCAATATCACGAATGGTCTCTGAGATCGTTCGTTTATCGGTTTGTTCCACAATAAACGTAGCACTGAATTGAGTAGCTAGCTTCTTCCAATTTTGAATTTTCTTTCGATCTTCCTGTGAACGGTTCATAGATGCTTCGTTTGTAACGTGTAGGATGAGTAGATCAGTCTTTAGCCTACTCGCAATCCTCCAGCCTCTTCGAATTAATTTTTCGGCATTTCCACCATACTGAACGCAGACCATGATTTTTTCATGTACGCCGGTAGGACTCTGAAGGCCATTTTGTAATCTTGTTTTTCCGATTCTTTCATCAATATCATCAGCGACCTCTCGCAACGATAATTCTCTTAATGCGCCAAGATTGCTATCTGTAAAAAAGTTTGTAAGTGCCTGCTCAATTTTACTTTTGTCATAAATTTTACCTTCAGATAATCTTTTACGAAGAATCTCTGGTGTAACGTCTACTAGTATTACTTCATTTGCCATTTCATGAAGAACGTGATCAGGAATTCGTTCTCTTACTTTTATACCCGTGATCTGCTCAACAATATCATGCAAGCTTTCTAAGTGTTGAATGTTTACAGCGGAAATAACATTAATACCCGCTTGTAGAATTTCCTCCACATCCATGTATCTTTTTTCGTTCGGTGAAGTTGGAGCATTCGTATGTGCTAGTTCGTCCACGATTACTACATCTGGGTTTCGTTCAATAATCGCTTGTGTATCCATCTCTTCTAGCAATCTTCCTTTATATTGAACTTCCTTTTTTTGAACAATCTCTAAATCTCGAATAAGATCACTTGTTTCTTTTCTATTATGTGTTTCAACAAGTCCAACGAGTACATCAATCCCCTCCGCTTTCAGTTCATGAGCTTCTTGAAGCAACCGATACGTCTTCCCGACTCCGGGAGCAGAACCAATGTAGACTTTTAATTTACCTCTTTTTAATTGCTCTAATTCTCGTAAAATCTCTTCAGGTGTTTTTCGTTTATATTCTGGAAACAATCTTTATACCCCCTTACATGAGTAAATACCTCGGCCTTCTATAGACCGAGGTTTATCAACCTATTCCATTACATCTTGAACTTTCATATTTAATTCCAAGACGTTTATATGCGGTTCACCGAAGATCCCTAAACTTCTATTTGTTGTTGAATCTTTAATCATGGCTAGCAATTCTTCTTTTTTAATACCAGTTTCCTCACTCACACGCTCTGCTTGAAACTCAGCAGCTTGAACAGAAATGTGAGGATCAAGACCTGAACCTGAATTTGTGATTAGGTCTAATGGAATATCTTTTTTATCTAGTTCTGGATTTTCTTTTTGCAATGCCTTAATAGATTCCTCTGTTCTTTTCAGCATATCCTCATTAGACGGAGCATAATTATTTGATCCTGTAGCAGCTCCGTTATTTTCTATAGAAGAAACTCGACCTTGGAAATATTGTGGACTCTTATAGTTTTGACCGATTAATTCTGAACCAACAACCTTCCCATCGCTATTTTTCACAAGACTTCCATCTGCTTGTGACGGAAAGATCGTGTGTGCTAGCCCTGTCATAGCAACCGGGTAGACGATACCGCATAGTACGATCAATAATAGTGACAATCTAATTATTTTAAACACACTCATAATCCTCCCGTTCATTGTTACATGAATACTTTTACAATCATGTCGATCAGCTTAATCCCTATAAACGGGACTACAATTCCTCCCACTCCATAGATAACAATGTTTTTATACAACAATTTGTTTGCACTCATCGGCACGTATTTAACGCCCTTCATGGCAAGTGGAATCAAGAGCGGTATGATGATCGCGTTAAAGATCAGTGCTGAAATAATGGCACTCGTTGGAGAATGTAACCCCATAATATTGAGAGCCTGCATCTCTGGTATAGCAGCTGTAAACATGGCAGGTATAATGGCGAAATACTTCGCAATATCATTCGCGATACTAAAAGTGGTCAGAGATCCTCTAGTCATGAGCAACTGTTTGCCAATCGCTACCACTTCAATGATTTTCGTTGGGTCTGAATCAAGATCAACCATGTTTGCCGCTTCCTTAGCTGCTATTGTTCCCGAGTTCATCGCGAGTCCAACATCTGCTTGAGCAAGTGCTGGGGCGTCGTTCGTTCCATCTCCTGTCATAGCAACTAGTTTTCCTTTTTCCTGCTCTTCACGGATCACACGTATCTTATCTTCAGGTTTTGATTCGGCAATAAAGTCATCCACCCCTGCTTCTTTTGCGATGGTTGCAGCAGTTAAGGGGTTATCTCCTGTACACATGATTGTTTTGATCCCCATTTTTCTTAGTTCATCAAAACGTTCACGCATTCCCGGCTTAACGGTATCTTTTAAATAGATCAATCCATAGATTCTATCATTCATACAAACAGCAAGCGGAGTGCCACCTTTTTTCGCTATCTCATCACTTTTCTTTTTCAGATCTTCTGGAATCTCTCCTGCTTGCTTCTCTACAAACTTAATGATGGAGTCAACAGCACCCTTTCGATAATGAAAACCATTCAAATTAATTCCACTCATACGTTCTTCTGCTGTAAAAGGTACAATGTCGCCTGATTCATACTTCGAGGTATCCGAAGTAAACCCTTGTTTCCTTGCCAACTCTACTACTGATCTTCCTTCCGGTGTTTCATCAAATAAGGATGTTACCACTGCCATTTCAGTTAACTCTTTCTTTGAAGACCATCCTACCGGAATAAATTCTGCAGCTAGACGGTTACCAAATGTAATCGTCCCTGTCTTATCTAGGATGATGGTATTAATATCACCTGCTGCTTCAACTGCTTTTCCTGACATCGCTAATACGTTAAAGCGTGTTACACGGTCCATACCAGCGATTCCAATCGCTGATAATAACGCACCAATCGTTGTTGGAATGAGACAGACGAGTAGAGCTATTAGTGTTGAAACTTCTAGATTTACTCCTACATAATCAGCTATTGGAACAATCGTTACGACTACTAACAAGAAGATGATCGTCAACGTTACAAGCAAAATGTTAAGTGCGATCTCGTTCGGTGTCTTTTGACGTTTAGCTCCTTCTACTAAGGAGATCATCTTATCTAAGAATGACTCACCTGGATCTGCTGTAATCCTAACTTTAATAAAGTCACTGACCACTTTTGTGCCGCCTGTTACAGAACTAAAATCTCCTCCTGCTTCTTTAATGACTGGTGCTGATTCTCCTGTGATAGCAGATTCATCAATGGACGCAAGCCCTTCGATAATCTCACCGTCACCCGGAACCATGTCACCTGTCTCGATTAAAACAATATCTCCTTTACGAAGATCTTCTGAAGATACTTCTTTGATCGTTCCTGATTTAACCACTTTTTTTGCGATCGTGCCTTTTTTCGTTTTCTTTAAACTATCGGCTTGCGCTTTTCCTCTACCTTCTGCTAAGGCTTCTGCAAAGTTTGCAAATAGAATGGTGAATAAAAGGATTAAGAAAACCGATAAGTTATAACCAAATCTACCTTCAGCATCAAACTGCTTAGGCATGATCATCATGAGCAAGACAAGGAATGTTCCGATCTCTACTACGAACATAACCGGATTTTTCATCATCGTTATTGGATTTAACTTCACTATACTTTCCACCATCGCTCGGCTGATGAGGCCAGAACGAACACTCTGTTTGGATTGATTCATTTTTATCTGCACCTCTCTAAATTAACGGATCGACAAGTATTCAGCTATTGGTCCAAGCGCCATTACAGGTAAGAAGGTTAACGCACCAATAATAAGCACTGCCCCAACAAGAATACCTACAAAAAGGATGTTGTCTGTTCTAAACGTACCAATCGTTTCAGGAACAGGTTGTTTTTTTACTAGAGACCCTGCTACAGCGAGCAAAGCGATGATGGAAACGTACCTCCCAAGCAGCATGACAAGTCCAGTTGAGATATTCCAAAAAGGCGTATTGTCTCCAAGACCCTCAAAGCCTGAGCCGTTATTTGCTGCAGCAGAAGTATACTCATAGAGAACTTGTGAAATACCATGGAATCCCGGGTTGCTTATCGCCCCTTTTCCAAGCTCTGTCATAAAAGCTAAGGCAGTCGGACCCAATATAATCAACGGGTGTGCAAGAAGTGCTATCGTTATAAGTTTCATTTCTCTTGGCTCTATTTTACGGCCTAAAAATTCTGGTGTACGACCAACCATCAGACCGCAGATGAACACTCCGATGATCGCATACATGAGCATGTTCACTAAACCTACTCCATCTCCGCCAAACACTGTATTTAACATCATAAGTGATAATGGTGTAATTCCACCAAGCGGAGTCAAGGTATCATGCATGTTATTGACCGTTCCTGTTGTAGCAGCTGTCGTTACTGTGCTAAACAGTGCAGATTGAGCCGTTCCAAAACGAACTTCTTTTCCTTCCATGCTTCCTTGTTCTGAACTAAGACCGATAGCATTCATTGCTGGATTTCCGTTACTTTCGGAAATATAGATTAAAGATAAGAACGCAATAAAGAGAATGGCCATTGCACCGAAAATAACCCAGCCTTGTTTTTGATTTTTAGCAAAACGTCCATACGTGTATGTTAATGCAGCAGGTATACACCACATTGAAAGTATTTCGATCACATTAGTTAACGGACTAGGATTCTCAAAAGGATGTGCTGAGTTCACTCCGAAGAACCCCCCACCGTTCGTACCTAAGTGTTTAATAGAAACGAGTGAAGCGACTGGCCCTGTTGCGATTTCCTGCTTCTCTCCTTCTAACGTTGTAATCTGAATCGTACCATCTAACGTTTGTGGAACTTTTAATCCAACTAAGACGAGGGTGACGACAACAGCCATTGGAATAAGTAGCCGAGTATGGCCTTTTATAAAGTCTTCAAAGAAGTTACCAATCGTTGCACCTTTGCTTGTAATACCACGAATAAATGCAATTGCTACAATGATTCCTGTCACGGCAGATGTAAACATCATCATCATGATGACCGACATTTGAGAAAAGTATGAGAGTCCTGTTTCTCCACTGTAGTGTTGTAGGTTTGTATTCGTCATAAAACTGACAATCGTATTAAAGGATAATGTCGATTCCATGTTGTCAATCTGGCTAGGGTTTAACGGAAGCCACTTTTGAAGTCTTAAAATGACATAACCGACTGCGACCAGAACAATGTTCGTTAATAATAATGACATCGTATACTTTTTCCATGTCATGCCTGGTCTTTCTTTTATTCCAGATATGGAATAAATGATCTTTTCAATTCCAGCAAACACTTTATCTGTTTTGTTAGATTTGTTGGAAAATACGTGATAGATATAGCTTCCTAGTGGTTTAACGATCAGAAGCAATAAAAGAATCACGATTGCCATTTGTAAAACGCCCATTACTTTGTTCCTCCTATATGAACCTTTAAGTGTATGTTAAACATTAACGTTAAAATTTTTCAGGATTAATCAATGCGTATACTAAGTACAAAAACACGCCACCTGTTGCAACCATCGTTATTATCATTTTTTCGTCTCTCCTCCAACAACTCGATCACACCAGTAAATAAAGTTAAAATACACCAAAAATGAAACGATTAGAGTTAAAACCATATATAGATCTAACAATGCAATTTCCTCCTAAACTAACTAGTAAACTACTCGTAAAAACTTGATAGCATGTGTGACAAATCTTTAAGCGCAACTTGTGCGTCAGACCCTTCCACTCTAAGGGTGATCGGTTCATCCAGATTTTTAGAATAATGCGACAAAAAAAATAGATTAACAGAGAGCAAGCCTTTCGCATTAATCTGTATGCCTTGATAAAAGAAAAGAATCTCACTTTCAAAAGAACCAGCAGCATTGACAAATTCATTGATCTGTCCGATCGACAATCTTTTTGGCAATAATACAACTGACTCTGCTCCCATGTTTTCCCCTGCCTATCATTGGTCTGAAATAGAGAGGGAACACATACGATGAGTCCCCTCTTATAGAATGGTTTATCCTTTGCTTCTAAGCGTGTCTTGAATGACCCATTTGGAGAGACTATGTTGAATCACACTTGCATAATAAGCATTTAACTGATCTCTTTTCGCTTTTAACAAAATCTGTTCAATTTCGTTTGGACTTAATCTCATAAATGAATTCCTCCGCTCTTTTTTTATGAAGAAAGTAAGAATTGAATATTTCCGGTTTTGTTATAAATTACGTAATCGGCACCTAACTCCTTATAAACTCTGGAAATATACCGTGTGTCTGATTTGATGACATAAACAGGTATGTTATAGATGCTGCGAATAAGTTCAATCGTTTGGCAGCATTCTAAAAATCCAGATTCAACAACAATGATCTTTTGAACAAAAGGACCTACCATCCCGATGAATTTACGCTTGTCACCATAATTCATGACATACACATGTTGAAAACCAACTTGTGAGAGTCTATCTGCTTCATCTCGGTTAGGAACACAGAGAACAATAGATTGATAGTCGTCACATAATCTTAGTTTTGAAATAAACACATCTGAAACTTGATCAGGAAACATTATGAGCACGTTCCTAGATGATTTCTCCATCGTTACATCCTCCATTTCGGTAAAAAAGGCAACAAAAAAGAAGCCTGCGGAAGAGGAACTCTTCTCGCGGCTTCTACACATACTTGAATAAGCGTGTAAACACACGAAATTTGTTGCCTCTCTCTGAACGCTTACGGAGTTAGCTGACGGATTCGGGCTTGAGAGTAGCCCTACTCGATCTCTCGAGATTCACCCCATGCAGTCACGTTGGACTGCGGTTGGTTCCCCCGCTTCCTAAAGTTTTAGGAATTAAGCGATAAAGACGCATGATATAAATATCATATTTTTTAATTGGTCATTGCTTTTTTTATGTTCACCTTCCCTCTCCTACCACGCTTACGAAGTTAGCTGACGGGTTCGGACGGCAGAAGTCGCCCGACTTAAATAAGTTTCACCCCAGGCAGTAAAGAACTGCCGATGGTTCCTCCGTTCCAAAATTGGATTCAGCGGTCATGGAAAAATTTTAAAGTTTTACGATAAGAAATATATTACTCCTGCTTTTGTTCCTTGTAAACGAAGTAAAAACTTCAAAATTTTAAGGATTCATACGAAAATAACCAAAATATGCTGTTTTATTTCATGTAAACAAAACAAATCAACTATTTTCTATTAATTTCTTTTATTTACGATGTTTTTCAAATTAAATAATAGTCAGAATATTAAAATTAAATAAAGTGTTACTTGCAAAGTTTTAATACCAAATCGAAAAAAATTCATAAAAAAACTGAGCAAATAAAACTTTGCTCAGCTTTTTTAAAAAGATCTAAAATCCAATCTCTGTCTTTTCGTCCATAGCCATACTCCTGTGAACAGATGGATTGCAATTATCACAAAGACAGCACCATAACTTTCTGTAACCCAGCTCACAAACCAAATGATCGGCAGAGCTAAAAACATGTTTACAAGCATTAAAACCCATGAAGTTCTTGCGATTGCTACAAAGAAAAGAATGATCGGTAAGATTAAAAAGATCCAGAATAATATGTTTTGAAATGATGCCATGACTTCCCCTCCGCTCTTCATTATAAAAGGGCTTCGCCATAATCTCCACCTTTAAACTGGTACTTTTTCTAAATGTAACTCATTTTTGTTTTCTTCATCATCGATATCATACTTTGGTAAAGTTAACATGTAGAAGAGTCCAACAACAATCAGACACCCTCCAACCACCCAAAACAGCATCTCGACTGTTAAAATCTTCGGGAAAAACAATGCGATTAAACCGAGAGTCATCGTATGAGATAACATATTGATCGGTGAGATCCACCCTTGGACACGCCCCATCATTTTCGGGTCAACGATTTTTGGTAACCAGCCTCCGATCCCAATATTGATTAATGGTATGCTAAACCCAGCCAATCCGGTCAAAATAAAGAATGACCATACATTTGGCGCAAGCGCGCACAAACCAAGGGATACGCCACTAACAAACAGACCGAGAACAATGGCATACGAGAGTCTAATCTTTTTAGCGAGCATCGAACATAATACACTGCCAGAGAGTATGGATACACCGAATAGGATACCCATCCACATCATCATTTGTTCATAATTGTCAGGTGCTAGTTTGTATTTCATGATAAATGCCGGCATAACTGATAATCCACCATTTACTATACCAAACAAGAAAAAACCAAAGATTAAAGAAAGCAGAAGTTTAGATTGTTTGATGTAAACAAAACCTGAAACAAAGTCCTTCCATACCATCTTTACTCGGATATCTTTAAACCTTTGTTGTCCGTTCGGTAGACGAATATCTTCATTTACTTTCATACTCATAATGAACAAGGCTGATAAAACATATGTAAGAAGATCAAATGCAATGGCTCCTTGTATTCCTACACTCCAATAAATAAATATGGCGATCATATTTCCAAATAGCATAAACAAACTACCTACCATTTGATTTAAACCAGCCGCAATGGCATACTCCTCTTTCGATAGTACGCCTTGTACCATCGCTTGGTCAGCTGGATGAAAGAATTTCCCCACTGCACTCCTTAAGAACAGGATCACAAAAATGAGAGGCATCCAATCTAGCCAAATTGCACCCATTAATAGGAGGCATAGGCCTGCACAGATCCAGTCGCAATAGAGAGCGATCTTTTGACGATCCATACGATCAGCTAACACCCCTACAAGAAAGAATACAGCTAGTGTTGGTAGAGAATACATCAATTCGGCAAGGGTTGCATAAAAAGGCTGTTCACCGAACTTATCTAGCAAATAAAACATAAAAGCTGTAACGCCGATAATACTTCCCATCATTGAAGTAAAACCAGCAAAAAACAACTTTCTGAAGTTTTTATTCTGAAACACTTTCAGAAATTCCTGCACATCAAAACCCCCAATTTACATAATTACCCACCTAATCATTTTCCACCTAATTCCATCCATTGTAAATGTATTTTTCTCGTGTCTCGTAAGAAGAATTGTGCATATTCTCTCCTATATATAAGAATGCAACAGCTCGGTCTATTCATAAAGGCAGTAAGCCTATATAGTAAATTTTTTTAAAGGTTGAACTTTATGCTTTATGACGATACTCTAGACAGAGAGCATAATAGAGAGGATACTGACATGATTCATTTATTTTCACACAATGATTTAGACGGAAAATCGTGCGGTTATTTAGCACAACTAGCATTTGGAGACAATTGTAAGATATCGTATTGTTCACATGGAACGATTAACGACCGAGTTGAGATGCTGCTCGATAATCCGAAAGAGAGAAAAACAGAAATTATTATTACCGATATTGCGGTCAACGAAGAATTAATGATGCGACTTGATGAACGCTCGAATGCAGGAGGAAAAGTGAAGCTGATCGATCACCATGCAACAGCGCTTCATTTCAATGGGTTTGATTGGGGGCACGTTCAAGTTCGTTATGATGATGAACGTTTAACATGTGCCACTTCCCTTTTCTACGAATATTTGATCGATAACGGTAAACTTAAACGAACCGGCGCACTCGACGAATATGTAGAGCTTGTACGTTTATATGATACGTGGGAATGGTTTGACCAGAAGGTTGAAGCTAAGCGTTTAAACGACTTATTCTTTATCCTACCTCCTGATAAATTTGAGGACCAGATCATGAATCGTTTAAAAGGTGATTCTTTTCAGTTCTCAGAAACAGAAACAACGATTCTCGATTTAGAAGAAGAAAATATTGCAGATTACATCAAAAAGAAACAGCGTCAGATGGTCGAGATCTGGGATACTTGGTCTTTAGGCGAAGGATCTGAAGAGAAAACGTATAAGATTGGAATCCTACATGCGGAACGCTATCATTCCGAGCTCGGGAACGAGATCAATCGTGAAAATCCTCACTTAGACTTGATTGTGATTTTAAACATTGCCAATAAGCGTATTGGATTACGCACCATTCATGATGAAGTGGATTGCTCGATCTACGCGAAACAATATGGTGGAGGCGGACATCCGAAAGCTTCTGGCGGAAACATGACTTCTGAAGCGTTTGAAAAGTTTGTTGTTGCTGCATTCCATGAACAGCCTCGACGAATCGATGCACCGAAGAACGAACACAACGTGAAGGAAAATCCTGATGGCAGCTTGTATGTGAACAACCATCGTGAAGTATCAAAGATTTATTCTGAAGATAATCAAACATGGCTGATCACACATAAGACTCATCCAGTTGATGAAACATTTTCAAGCTATCAAGAGGCTGAAAATTACGTCAAGCGCCACTTTGAGGGCTGGCTGATGCGTGATGATGAAGCGAACAACAATCATTAAACCGTAATACCTTGGCTTATTTAGCCAAGGTATTTTTTTATTTGTACATGTCGTGTGCGCAACACGTCGAACTAGGGTTTTGGTTTGGTTTGAGCTAGGATAAAAAAAAACAAAAAGACGCCGAGAACTTGTTCTTAGCGTCTTTTTCTCTATCATTTCGTTTGGTTCTGCAACTGCTCTAACATACTTGTCAACGTTTCATTCAATGTTGAGAGTTCCTCTTTTCCCATCGGAATATTATCAACAAGCTGATTTGGAATACACTCTGCTTTTTCTTTTAAGGCATTTCCTTTTTCCGTTACAGACACGATCACACTTCGCTCATCTTGTTCTGATCTTTTTCTTTCAACGAGACCATTCATCTCCATACGCTTTAACATGGGAGTAAGGGTCCCTGAATCTAAAAATAACCTTTGCCCTAATTCTTTTACAGTTAATGAATGTTTTTCCCATAAAAGAAGCAATACTAAATATTGTGGATAAGTCACGTTGAGTTCTTTTAACAACTCTCTATAAAGCTTTGTGATTTCACGTTCTGCTGTATAAATTTTAAAACATATTTGGTTTTCTAATTTTAAGGTTTCATTTTTCATGATGTTTCCTTTCTTTTTGTAAAGGGTACTTGCATTATAACACAATTTAGTTTTACACAATTAAATTGTTTGACTCTACAAAAAGGATACGTTATGATGATTACGAGTTATTAAGTTGTACACAATTTAATTTTACACAAACAAAGGAGTGTTTGGAATGGAAGCATTATACACAGCAAAAGCAACAGCTGAAGGTGGAAGAGCAGGTACGGTTAAGAGTGATAACGGTGTTTTAAATCATGAATTAGCTATGCCAAAAGCGCTTGGTGGATCAGGAAGCGAGAACGCTACAAACCCTGAGCAACTATTTGCAGCAGGATATGCCGCTTGCTTTGATTCAGCACTAAACTTAGTTGCACGTCAAAGCAAAAAACGAATTGAATCAAAAGTGACAGCTGAAGTTTCTATAGGGAAAGATACCGATGGCGGGTTTAAGCTTGCTGTTGTTCTAAACGTTGGGGTTAATGGAGTATCACAAGAAGAAGCTGAGGAATTAGTAAAGACTGCTCACGGTGTTTGTCCTTATTCTAAAGCAACAAGCGGCAACATTGACGTTGAATTAAAAACTGAACTTTTATAATGAAAGAATAAAAGGGCCATTCGTATTGGCCCTTTTTTTATTTGTATCCTCCCTTCTTCCTCCTTTTCACTTCTTAGGAGCGTGTTACCCTCCTAATTTCTTTTAAAAAAATTCTTTGTTCCTATATCTAATCAAAATAAGTAGTCGTATAATTATTCATAAATAAATAATTATTCAGAATTGAATAGCTTATTCTGTTGCCAAAGGACTGATGAACGTGAGTCAATCAAAAGATTGGAATGAAAATGAACAGATTCTTCATTCTTTAAAAGACGATATATTAGTTACGAATGTGGATGGCATCATCCTTAAAGTGAGTGAGGCTACCGGAAAGATTTACGGAGTTGAATCAGACAGCTTGATCGGAAAATCTGTCTATGATTTAGAAGCTCAAGGGTTATTCACACCGATTCTCACACCAATGGTTGTAAAAGAAAATAAAAAAATCACGTTTGTACAAACAACAAATAAAGGAAAAAAACTGCTTGTGACAGGGATTCCTGTATATAACGAACAAGGGGAACTATATAGAATTGTGAGCTATTCACACGACATTACAGAACTCGCTCAATATAAAGAGTTTTTGTTTGCTATGGAAGAAGAGATGCAGCGAGTAAAAACAGAGCTAGGTCTATTAAGAAGCAAACAGCTTCATGATGCTGGAATCATCGCTAAAAGTGAAGATATGAAAAAAGCAGTTTCAACAGCACTTCAGTTGTCTGAAGTCGATGTGAATGCACTCATCTTAGGAGAATCTGGTGTCGGGAAATCATTGTTAGCTAAATTTATCCACAATCGAAGTCATCGTTCAAAAGGTCCATTTATTGAGGTTAACTGTGGCGCTATTCCAGATTCTTTATTTGAAGCAGAGCTATTCGGCTATGAACCTGGGGCTTTTACAGGTGCGCATCAAAAAGGCAAAGTCGGCCTTATTGAACTATCGAACGGAGGCACACTTTTCTTAGATGAGATCGGTGAACTTCCCCCTCAGCACCAAGTTAAAGTTTTAAAAGTCATACAAGAAAAACAGTTTTATCGTGTTGGAGGAACGAAACCAATCAAAGTAGATTTCCGTTTGATCTCAGCTACGAACAAAGATCTGCAGAAGGCGATCCATGAGAAACAGTTTCGCGAAGATCTCTATTTTCGTTTAAACGTTGTACCTGTAACGATTCCCCCACTCAGGAAGAGAACCGAAGATATCGTACCACTTATACATATGCTCTTACAGCAATTCGAAGAAAAATATAACAAGAAGAAAAGATTAGATGAAGCTGTCATTCATCATCTTCTGCATTATGAATGGAGAGGAAATGTACGAGAACTGATCAACATCATGGAACGATTGGTGGTACTCTCTCCCACCACTCTTATTACGGATGAGCACCTTCCGGATCATGTAAAAGAAGGTGCATCAATCCCCTCTCCATCGATTCATACCGAACAAACACTTAAACAGATGTTGGATGATAGAGAGAAACAGATCTTATTAGCAGCTAGAAAGAAATATAGAACGACCATACGGATGGCAGAAGCACTCGGCACTAGCCAGCCATCAATCGTAAGAAAAATGAAAAAATATCAGATAATTTAGTTTTTTGGCATGATCCTTGCATGGATATTCTATATAGGAATTATTTATACAACATGAGTATGGAATATCTAGGAGGTAATATACGTGTCAATGAACAACTGGAGCAACCTTGTAAACGAAATGCCTAACCTACTAGCACCAAGTATGGCAAAAGATCATCCGAACCTACCTGTCGTAAAAGCAGAGGGCTGCTATTATTATGGGCTGGATGGAAAGCAGTATCTTGATTTCACTTCTGGTATTGCAACGGCAAATACTGGCCATCGTCATCCAAAAGTGGTCCAAGCGATCAAAGATGCAGCAGATCACCTCATGCACGGACCATCTGGAGTCATCATGTATGAATCGATCCTGAAACTTTCTAAAGAACTAGCTCATGTTCTACCAGGTGATTTGGACTGTTTCTTTTTTGCCAACAGTGGAACCGAAGCCATAGAAGGTGCTCTGAAACTCGCTAAGCACGTGACTAAAAGACCTTACGTTATTTCTTTTACCGGATGCTTTCATGGTCGATCACTAGGTGCGTTGAGCGTGACAACTTCCAAAAGTAAATACCGCAAGTTTCTACAACCGAACGGTCTTGCCTATCAAGTTCCCTATGCCGATGTAAAAAGTGCTCCAGCTGGTGAAGATCCAGAAACGTATGTCATCGAGAAGCTTGAGAAAGATTTTGAAACATTGTTCAACCATCAAGTAACACCAGAAGAAGTCGCCTGTATGATTGTAGAACCTGTTCTAGGTGAAGGAGGCTACATCGTTCCACCGAGTGGCTGGCTGAAGAAAATTAGAGAAGTTTGTGACAGACATGGCATCTTGCTGATTTTCGATGAAGTTCAGACGGGATTCGGAAGAACAGGTGAATGGTTCGCTGCTCAAACGTTCGGAGTTACGCCCGACATCATGGCTATCGCAAAAGGTATTGCTTCAGGATTGCCACTAAGTGCAACAGTTGCTTCTAAAGAACTCATGCAGCAATGGCCACTTGGCAGTCACGGGACAACATTTGGTGGAAACCCAATCGCTTGTGAAGCAGCGCTCGCTACAATAGATGTTTTAACAAAAGAAAATCTCATAGAAAACTCAAAAAACATGGGGAATTATGCAGTTGCAAGATTGAAAGAACTTCAAGAAAAGACTCCTTTGATCGGGAGTATTCGTGCAGTAGGACTTATGATTGGAATTGAAATTATCGATCCTTTTACAGGTAAACCAGACGGTCAAGCACTGATGAATATTCTAGACAAGTGTTTAGAGAAAGGCGTTCTCTTTTATCTTTGTGGAAATCATGGTGAAGTCATCAGAATGATTCCTCCTCTTACTATTAATCAAGAACAAATTGATCAAGGTCTTGCTGTCCTTCAAGAGTCACTTGAAGAATATTTGGATGAAGTTCATGCTCAACTGTCGGAAAACTATCAAAACGCTTAAATGACACGGTTAAAGCATTACACTAAAAAGGAGGTTTTTTATTATGCAAACTTTTGATACAGTTATTATTCTTTTATATTTTGCCGTATTGATTGGTGCAGGAATTATTGGCTCAACTAAAGCAAAGACTTCTGAAGATTTCACATTAGCAGGACGCAACCTTGGCATGTTTATGTATCTTGGTTGTTTATCTGCCGTTATTTTAGGTGGAGCAGCGACGATCGGAACAACAAAGCTAGGATATCAGTTCGGAATCTCTGGCATCTGGTTTGTATCAATGATTGGTTTAGGTATTATTCTTTTAGGTACGATATTTATTAAAAAGATCGATTCATTAAAAGTTACAACGATCAGTGAACTTTTAGGAAAACGATACAAATCGGAAACACGACTTTTAAGTGCCATCGTGGCTTCTATATATACTTTGATGATCGCAGTTACCCAAGTGATCGGGATGGGAACGATCATCAATGTACTCTTAGGGTGGAGCTTAACGACTTCCATGTTAGTTGGAGGAGGTATCGTCCTCTTCTATACAATACTAGGTGGAATGTGGAGTGTTACAGTCACGGATATTATTCAATTCATCGTAATGACGGTTGGTATCTTCTTCATTATGGTTCCTATGAGTCTTTCAAAGGTAGATGGTTTAGGAAATCTATTAACAAAACTTCCTGAATCTCACCTAGATTTCACAGGAATCGGTTATCAGCAGATCTTCCAATACTTTTTGTTGTTTGCACTCGGTATGGTCGTATCACAAGACATCTGGCAACGTGTCTTCACAGCAAAATCTAGTAAGATAGCTAGAAATGGATCGATCTTTGCAGGAGTTTATAGTTTTGCATACGCGATTGCAGGAAGCATTATCGGTATGTGTGCATTCATCGTGCTGCCTTCATTAGATAACCCGCAGAATACGTTTGCTGAGATGGCTCTTACCATTTTACCAACGGGTATCTTAGGGCTTGTGCTTGCAAGTGTGTGTTCAGCACTTATGTCAACAGCATCTGGTTCTTTACTAGCGTCTTCTACTCTGATTACGAACGACATCTTAAAACAATATTTTATGAAGTCTCCTACTGACAAACAAATGATTACAGCATCAAGACTCACAACACTTGTGATCGGCTTAATCGCGATTACTTTTTCCATATGGATTCAAGATGTACTCGTTGCACTTGATGTAGCTTATGCGATTCTATCTGGAGCGATCTTCATCCCGCTCGTTATGACGTTCTTTTGGAAACGAGCGACTCCTAACTCAGGATTCTATGCCATTTTAATTTCTACAGTTGTTGTCCTAGCAGGACTCTTTATCGAAGGCCTCACAGCAACGAACCCTATTCTTTATGGAATGTCAGCTGGACTGGTTAGTATAATAGGAATCTCCTTATTCTCTGCACCTATTTCTACGGAATTTGATACTCCGTTCGATGAAGATGTTGTACTTGAAGAAGAGGGAAGAAAACAAGCATAAATGGAAAAAAGCCTCTCCCACCTGGGAAAGGCTTTTTTAGTAAATACATAAACTTATTTTCCACCGATCCCAAACGATAACAACAGCAGACCGAATATAGAGATCAGAGCCATGAACAAGATAAAAAACAGTCCAAAAAACTTAGCTTTTCCAGCTTCTTTCTTCACAATAGCTATAACGCTAAAGATGACACCGATAAAATACAACATGATTCCACTAAAAAGAAAGATAGCAACTTGTTGAGCTACATCATCTCGAACGATGAACGGCCAGCCAGCAAGTAGTATTCCAGCAATACAAAACCATAATGATAAACGACCAAAACGAAGGTTCAATGTATGGACACACTCCTGTTTAAATTTTTCAAAAGAAGTTCAATATCCATTGTTGCCATTTTACCTTCAAAAATCAACTATATACTAAATAAAATAATCTTTGTAATAAACGAATATGGAGATGAATGAAACGAGGGTATAAATAACTGCGGTATAATAAGGATAACTCGGTTTGAACGTTGCTTTTTCTTCTTCAACCTTGATTCCGGTCATAGCTTGCGCCTGCATGCGAACCATGTTTGATGAAAGTCCACCTTTCGAAGTGAAAAATCGAATCGTGAGAGCAAATATCAAACCAACAAATAATGAAGTATCAATAAACGCCACTCCTAATAGATTTGCCACCACAAAGTTGATGACTAATAATAAGAAAACGGTAACGATACAGCTAATAAAATGTTTCATTATATCTCCTCCTCAAAATGTTATACGAATAATTAGGAGGAAAGTTCCAAATTTTCAAGGAACATTTAACCAATCAAAACACGCCCGTACAAGTTTGCATCGGGCGTGTTCGTACTATTATTCTATTATTTTCAATATCTCATCATTCTTTCATTAACTCGCTCACTCAGGATATATCTGTATTGTGCGGTACGGAACAATTTGGCCTCTAATGCATATTTAGATTGGGGTAAGATTAAATTAGCGGTGTTTTTAAAGTGGACACTGCACGTGTCAGAATCAATGGAATCTATTCGTTGAACATGTGATTGGGATAACCAGATGCACGTTTCATTCTTAGGAGATTCTACAGGAAAAAAGAAAATGCCTAGTTCGAGGTTAATCATGATCGGGGATAAACTCACATAGCCCATAGACCGACGAACTGCTTCACGCCTGCCTTCATAGCTAGATCCAAAAAACAAACAGCTTTCATTAATAATCTTAATGGGGCTGAGTGCAACTCTTTCGTTTTTTTCGCTTTCTAAAATTTCGGTTTGAACCTCTCCATATTCGTTGTAAAACGGTAAGAGTGCCATTGTGCTCGTGTTAATTTCGTAGGATCGAAGAAGTAATGTTTTTTCCATTTATACATCCTCCCTTTATATTGTTAAATGACCCTTAACTCCTCCCCTTAGAAAAATAGAAAGTAAAATACTCCCAATAGGTAAATTATACTAATTGTTTTGACAAGAATCTATAAAATTTTACAAAAATTTTAACTATTTAAATAAACAGTAAAATAATTCCTCAAAAAGGTTTGAATACTAGCGAATCGTGGAATACATAACAGGGCGAAATGGACGATTATTTCGACCTGTTTTTCCTACTACTTAATGAATTAGAGGCTGATGAAAGATGGCAAAAGGTGATCTGCTGATCATTGGTGGCAATGAGGACAAGAGTGAAAAGAAAATAATCTTATCCAGATTCTCTGCACTATGTAAAAATCGTCAAGGTCCAATAGGAATCCTGACAACAGCATCCGGCTTTCCGGAAGAAGTAGGCAGTGAATATTATCAACTGTTTCAAACCTTACATGGTACTAAGCCACTGCTTTTCCATTTAGATTCCCGTGAAAAAGCGGAAGACCCTGAATTACCCGAACAGCTTTCTTCTCTGTCTGGTCTTTTCATGACAGGGGGCGACCAATTAAGACTAACAAGTATTTTAGGTGGAACATCCTTTTATAAACACCTCTTTCAAGAATGGCAAGACGGTTTAATCATCGGTGGAACGAGTGCCGGTGCTGCTGTTATGAGCAGATTGATGATCATCTCATCAAAGCTGTTTGAAAAAGAGGATGTTTCCATACTCGAGTTAGGTTCAGGCTTTGGATTTTTAGAAGACGTAATTATTGATCAGCACTTTTCTCAGCGTGATCGGTTTAGTCGTCTCATGCGTGCTATCGCGTTAAACCCTCAGATCATTGGCATCGGTATCGATGAAAACACGGCAATATGGGTTCATAACGACGGCAAGCAGTTTGAGGTGATCGGTGAATACAACGTGAGCATATTTGATGGCAAAACATCGACATATGTAGATATTGCTGAGAATAAAGGAAATATGACAATTTCCGATATCCGTTTCCACACACTTGGAGCGGGTGCTGTATTTGACTTATACAAACGAGAATTAATCATCACTTAAGGAGAGAGCGTCTTAATGAAAATCAACCGCGTCAATTACTTAACGGGACCGAACCTTTACAGCTTTAAACCTACTATATGGATTGAGCTTGATATAGAAGAATTTGAAGAGAAACCCTCTAACACTTTACCAGGATTTGTAGATTCATTGTTAAAAGTCATCCCTTCCCTTCACACACATACATGTTCAAGGGGTTATGCAGGCGGATTCGTAGAACGCCTTCATGAAGGAACGTGGATCGGCCATATTTTAGAGCATATTGCCCTTGAGATTCAACATCTCGCTGGTATCTCGGTAAAACGTGGCAAAACGATTACAAGCGAACGAAAAGGAATTTACTTTGTAACCTATGATTATGCAGAACCAAAATCAGGCTTATACGCATTTGAAGCAGCTCTCGAAATTGTAACCGCTATCTTAGAAGGAAACGAAATTAGCGCTGATTCATACATCAGGCACACCTCTGACCTTTACCACCTACATAAACTAGGTCCGAGTACGGAAGCCATTTATGAAGCTGCACGAAAACGGAAGATTCCCGTAGAACGTATCGGAACAAACAGCTACTTAAGAATCGGAACGGGTAAGAAGCAAAAATCCGTCCAAGCGACTATCTCTTCACAAACGTCTTATTTAGCAGTAGAAAATTCTTGTGATAAAGACATGACTAAAACATTAGTAAGAGGTGCTGGCCTCCCTGTTCCTAATGGGGATGTGGTTTCCAATGAATATGAGCTGCTTCAGTCTGCTGAGAAAATTGGTTACCCGCTTGTCATTAAACCATTAAACGGAAGACAAGGACAGAACATCATAACGAATATTCAGAATGATACAGACTTAATTGCTGCTTTCCGCTGTGTGTTCAGTGAAGGTACTTCATATATTCTTGAGCGATATTATGCAGGAAATGATTACCGTTTATTCGTCGTGAATAACGAGCTAGTTGCAGCAAGTCTTCGTCTCCCGCCATTTGTAATTGGTGATGGCTATAAAACAATTGCTGAACTTATTGAAGAAGAAAACTTAGATCCATTACGCGGTGATGGTCATGAAAAAGCGATGAGCAAGATTCCTTTGGATGAACGTACGGTCGTTCATCTTGAAAAGAGTGGCTACTCCCTCCAATCTGTATTAAGCAAAGGAGAATCTGTAGAAGTTTTAGGAAACGCAAACCTGTCTACTGGCGGTTCTGCGATCGATGTGACAGATGATGTTCACCCTGATTATCGTAACATGGCTATTGAAGCTGCAGCTGCAGTGGGTCTTGATATTGCAGGAATTGATATTTTGTCAGCGGATGTAACGGTTCCTTTTATTGAAGGTGAAGCTGCCATTCTAGAAGTAAATGCAGCTCCTGGCATACGTATGCACCTCCATCCTTCACAAGGGAAAAGCAGAGATGCAGGTGGAGCTATCGTCGACTATCTGTTTGCTTCTCGTGAAGAAGCTGCCGTTCCCGTTGTTGCAGTAACTGGAACAAACGGAAAAACGACAACCACTCGTCTTGTATCACACCTTTTGCAAAAGGAAAACATAACGGTAGGATTTACATGCTCCGATGGTGTTTGGGTTGGAGATCAACAACTTGACGCTGGTGATTGCAGCGGACCAAGAAGTGCGCGTAAAGTACTCGCTCATCCTTCAGTTGATATCGCCGTGTTAGAGACTGCTCGCGGGGGAATGTTACGTGAAGGCCTTGCATTTCGCTATTGTGACGTCGGAATCGTAACCAACGTTAGTGAAGATCACCTTGGGTTGAATGGCGTAGAAACATTAGATGATTTAAAAAAGTTAAAGCAAACGGTTGCTGAAGTTGTTCTTCCTGAAGGTACATGTGTATTGAACGCTGACGATTCACGATGTGTGGATATGGCGAATCATACCAATGGCGAAGTAATCTTCTTCTCCTTATCGGTAATGAACCCTGTCATTCAAGATCAGTTGAAGCAAGGATTAAAAGTTTGGTATCTAGAAGATGATTGGGTTGTATTCAGCGAGAACGGTAAAGCAGAAAGGTTCCTTCCTGTATCTCATATTCCGATCACGATTAATGGCGCTGCCCGACACAATATCGCGAATGTCCTTGGTGCTCTTGCAGCTGCTCATTCATTAGGAAGACCTTTGTCTGAGTTACGAAGCAAAGTGATTACTTTTCTTTCATCTGAAAATCAAAACAGAGGACGCTTTAATGTATTAAACATTCATGATCGTACGATTGTAGTGGACTATGCGCATAACCCTGCTGGCTTGAAGGCACTATTTGAAACTGTAGATCATCTAAAGAGTGGACGAGTAATTACAGTTGGATCAGCAGCTGGAGATAGACAGGACCAAACGATACAAGAGATGGGCCGAATCTTCGGATCTCACTCTGACATTTTTATCATTAAAGAAGATGTGAACCTAAGGGGACGGATTCCAGGTGAAACGGTTCATCACCTCTATATGGGTGTAAAAGAAGCTGAAGGCATTACATCCGTTTCTGTCTATCCTAAGGAAGCTGAAGCTTTGATTCAAGCATGGGAATGCTCAGAGCCTGGTGATACACTCGTCTTTCTTTATGACGAGTACACTTCTATTCAGGGTATCCTACAAAAAATCAAAAATTCAAAAGCTGTAGGCGTATTGCAGAAAGCAGAATAAGAAAAGCAGTTCCCTTTTGGGAGCTGCTTTTTAACAGTTTAAGCTTTAAGTGTTTTAACAACAATTGCTTGAGAAGCACTCTTAATCAAGCACCCTTCCATATCACTTTCACTTAATAAGCCTAGCATGATGGCAGATTTTACTTTTTCTTCATCCGGTTTTGGCACATGAAGAATGAGATCTGTCATATTTAATTCAGTAAGTCGATCCACAGTCTTTTCTTCATGAAGCTTTTCAGATTTTCGGATCTGGCGCTGCAGTTTGTAGTTGTTTACTGTCACTTCACCTTTCTCGTTTTGACCGACTAATTGATCAAAATAAATATGAAATACTTTTTTTAGCTCGTCTAATTCTTTTTCTAGCTCTTTCTTCTTCTCATTAAGCTTGTTGTATTTTATGATCAAGTCTTCTGAAATGGCGTAGTTCGTATTTTGTGTAGCCAAAGCTCGTCCCTCCCATTTACCAATGAATAATTCATCTTATGGTAGATTTGAGCGATTTATTCCAAAATAAAAACCATCTAGCTTTAGTAGTAGATGGCTCATTCACAGCATTTGGCTGTTCTATTTTTGTTAATTGTTTTCTGTTCCACTTTCGTTCTCTGGTTTATTCTTACCTTTACTCACATAAGGCTTTGGACCTTTTTTCTTACTGCTGGATTTCCAACGGTTCCATCCCTTTTTCCCGGTTCCTTGCCCTACGCCGCTTTTCTTGCCTTTTGCTTTACTCATTTTAATCACTCCATGACCGTTCTTGTGCTTATTTCAAGCAGTAATTTGAATTATACTACATTAGCGGCGGTGGGGATAGTTACATAGAGAGAAGATGAAATTATGTGATGTTTTTAAGCCCTATATCAAAATGAGAAGTTTTATTTCGTTAAAGGGAAAGTTTTCACAATCTACAGGAGAAATGGATATAAAAAGGGAACTATTCCATATAGCAAATTAAATAAAGGAGAGAGCTATGAGTAAATCGTTTATTGAACAAGTACATTATATTAGAATCCCTGTTAAAGATCTAGAACTGTCCGCACACTGGTATAGAGATGTATTAGGACTTCAGTTACTGAACCATACGAAGGAACTTGCCATTTTAAAAGTAAATGAAGGACCTTTCTTGCTGATCTTAGTCCCTACCCAAGATGAGACATTTGCTCATTTTACAATTAATAATGAACAAGCATTTAGCATCGGCTTTACAAGTTCAGAGTTATCTAAATTTCATCAACACTTAATGGATAATGAAGTTAAGGTCGAGGATATAAAAGAAGATAATGGTCATGCCTTTTTCCACTTTTATGACCCAAATGGTAACAAACTTCAAGTGCACTGGTAGTATTTTAATTGACGGAATATGAACGGGAACGTCCAAATCTGACGTTCCCGGTTTTCTGTATAATAACATCTGATCAACTAGACTCTCTCATCACTTAATCAGCTTTTTCAACTGTTTAACATCTTCTCCACTCAACTTTCCGTACCTATGCTCATTTAAGTCAGCAATCTCTGCTGACCTATCGTTATGAAACCAAATTTTATATTCTTCTAATCTCTCAGGCATGTTCGGATCATATAAATAGAAAAAGGTTAACATCATATCTTCTTTTCTCGATGCTTGCATTTTCCCGCTTTCCCATTGCATTTTTTCTAATAACGCACCAAGTGAATGTATTTGATCCTCATCCGTTACTATTCCATCATCATCCACTGACATCTCAGCCAGCTGATAATCAACACGAACCAATTTTTCATCCTCAGTACATCCAACTAGAATGATAAGTAAAAGGAGCACAGCTAGAATTCTCTTCATCAATCAGCAGGATTGATGATAGCCATTTGTTGATGGTCTTCCCACTTTCCATTAATCTTCACGTTTTTACGTGCTAGTCCTTCTTTCTCAAAACCAGCTTTTTCTAACACTCGAATAGAACCAATGTTATGCGGCATCACACCCGCTTCTACTCGATGAAGTTTAAGTTCATCAAATGCGTATTTTACGATCAAACGTACAGCTTCTGTCGTAAAGCCTTTTCCATTGTGCTTTTCATCTAAAAAGTAACCGACAAAGGCACTTTGAATCGATCCGCGCATGACTGCGAACAGATTGATTGTTCCAATCAAAATCTCTTCATTTTTTGTATAAATACCAAAATAGTAATCTAAATCTTGTTTAGCATTCTCTACTAACATCTGAATTCGTTTCTGCTGATTTTCAAGGGAGTAAAAATCATCGCTGCGTTCCATTGCAAACTGACTAAAGAATTTTCTGTTCTCTAATTGAAGATTCACCATATCCTCTGCATCCTCAACAGTTATTAACCTGATAAAAATATTGTCACCTATTAATTTCACATTCGTTTCCACACTTTGATTCATCATCTATTCTCTCCGTTTCTTATGTAAGATCCTTTTTGGCAAGGAAACCTAATTACATGTTCCTGGCGTTTTTCTTTATTTAGCAACCATTTCATAGCGCCAGTCGTAGATTCTCCAAACACTAGATGAACGTTCATTTTACAGCTCCTCACCTTACAATCCATCAAGACCACCCTACAACTTCTCTAGTCCACCTGTGATACCCTTTTTATTTCCAAAACTTTTTTCAATAAAAAAAGAGCTGAGTATGTTCAGCTCCTCTACAATCCTATTATTCTTTTTTTTCTGTTTCTTCTAATGTAAAGTCGTTGTCTTCTGCAAACTTCTCTAACTCACTCTCACTCTTTTTCCCGGCTTTTTGTGCTTCTTCAAACATTGTTTGAGATTTTTGATCTAACTCAACATCTTGCTTTTCAAAAGCTGATAGACTTAATTTCATTCCTTCTGCATTCGATTGAATCGCTTTTACAAAATGATCTTGAGACGTTTTCAAGTCATCTATCTTTTCGGAACGAATTCCTTCAGCTTCCTTTACTAATGCTTCATACTTATCAATCGTTTTTTGCACTTGTTCCTTTGCGTTAGGATCTTCAATAAGCTTAGCAAAATCGGTCTGTGCTTGTTCAAATAACTTTGTTTCTTTGTCGATGAGATCATTGCGATCATCCAAATACGCATTAAAATCATCTTCAATCAGCATGTTACAACCACCTAAAACCATTAGACTTATGGCTACTACAAATACCAATAACTTTTTCATTTCTTCTTTTCACCTCATGAATAATTTTGGAGTCTATTTCTTGATACCCCAAATCCACAAGGTACTAAACCAAAGTTTTACATTTTTATAAAACTTTGGTCATGCGTTGATTGTCTGATAACTGATAATCGCTCTATCCAAAAATTCTAAGACTTCGTTGCTAACCGGATATAAATTCATTGAGCGTGAGGAGGTTTCAGATTTTCTAGCGTTCCAGAATTTCTCCTCTAATTCGGCGTCTCCTTGAAACATTTCATGAGATAAGAGTAATACATCTGAAGCGATTAAAAGACCTTCTTCGGATGAGGGTTCACTTTTGTTTTTCAAACAGATCTCAATTCGTTTTATAATGTTCACCCATTTTGCAGTACTAGCATCCTCAAGCTTGGGTAATGAATTTTGTAACGTCTTTCTCTCGTTATCAGAAAAAAGCTTCTCCCAGGTTTGATTCTTCTCAGCAATCTTCGCGCCTTCATTTGCTTGAACGAGAGAAAGGATATGCTCCCAATCCAACTCTCCCTGAAGCTCTAGGATATGTAGGAGTGTATTTATTTTTTCAGACGCTGATTGAAGTTGGTCCAACTGAGTCTGAACATCTTTCTTCTGAACTACAAGAATATCTTTTATCGTTACTTCACCTATTATTTTTTTAATTTCTGTTAAAGGTAGAGACAAAGATTTCAAGAGTGTAATCTTTTCTAATAATTGAAGATCTTCCTTCGTATACATTCTTGTACCGCTATCACTCTTTATACTCGGTAATAATAGACCAATTTGGTCATAATACCGCAGAGTCCTTACAGAAACGCCATATTGCTTTGAAACCTCTCCTGTTGAAAATAAGCTCATTCTTATTTCTCCTTTTTCCCTTGCAGGTTACGTTACGTCACCACTTACAATTAACATATTATAACAAGTTAATCAGGAGGAACAATACGATGAACGTTACAACAGAGAGAAAATGGAATATTCGTGAACTACTATTATTATTAATTCTTTGTTTAGTTGGTGTACCCATTCTTTTGGAGAACGTATTATATGATCAGTTGATACAATGGTTTGATAACACCTTATACGCGGGAACATTAACTGGTTTTTTCATGGCGATCGTATTTACAACAGGTGTGTATTGGATCGCATTACAACCAAATCAGTTAGGGTGGCATGCAGTTGGACTTATTCCACTTAGGAAAAAAATGTGGAAAACGATAATGCTATGGACTCTATTTCTCATTTTCATAAGTATCGCCATTGTTGTCGTAATGGATGTTCTCTCAATAGGAACAAGTAATAATAAGACGGAGAGTCTAAAATCTGACCTTACACCTTTTACATTTATGATCGGCTTTTTATCAGCAGCAGTTGTTTCCCCTATCTATGAAGAAATCTTTTACCGTGGTTTTTTGTATACGTGGTTCAGACGATGGGGTGTTAGAAAAGCAATGATTTTCAGCTCGTTCATTTTCATGATCGTTCATATCCCGACGTATAATACGCTACCTGTAAACTTTGCTTCTGGCCTGGTTTTTTGCTGGGTGTATGAGAAGACAGGCTCTATTATTCCAGCGATTATCATTCATGGTATTGTAAACGGAATTGGAATCTCATTGTCTGTTTTAGCGTAATATTTTAAAATTAAACACAAAAAAGCGAAGATTCCCTAAGATCTTCGCTTTCTTCATGTATGACTTCTTTTATTTTGGATTCAACGACGTTAATTCAAATTCAGGCTTGCGTTTCTCTTGATCTGCTATTGATTGTTCTTTAAGCACGTATCGTGAAACTGGCATATCTAAAGGCTTTATCGTTTGCTGGTTATGATTGGTCATAGTAAGCATAACTCATCCCTCCTTACCAGGTTTTAACTTCTATTTACCCTGGATGTTATATCAAGAAACCTTTTTTTACAAAAATAGTGCGACAGTCCTCATTATTTGTCTAAAACATGACTATAGGAGTAGAATACATACTAGGAAAAGCATCGGGCTATGCTACCGATTGTGAAAGGATGAATCATTTTGAAATTTGGAGTTATTGGAACGAATTGGATCACAGAGAGCTTTATTGCTGCTGCAAGAGAAGTAAATGGTTTTACACTGAATGCTGTCTTTTCACGTACAGAAGAAAAAGCAAAAGAATTTGCTGAGAAGCATGGTGCGATACATACGTTTACTGATTTAGAAATGATGGCTGCTAGTAATGAAATTGACGCTGTGTATATTGCTAGCCCAAACTCATTTCACGCAGAGTATGCGATAACACTCATGAACCATGGCAAGCATGTAATCTGTGAAAAGCCTATGGCATCTAATGTTAGAGAAGTAGAAAGAATGATAGCTGTTGCTAAGGAAAACAAGGTACTGCTCATGGAAGCCATGCGTTCAACCGTGATGCCGAACTTTAGAAGCATTCAAGAGAACCTTCATAAGATCGGTAAAGTTCGCCGTTATTTTGCGAACTCCTGTCAGTACTCATCTCGTTATGATAAATATAAGGAAGGCACGATTCTCAATGCTTTTAAACCTGAGTTTTCAAACGGATCATTGATGGATATCGGCATCTATTGTTTATTTCCAATGGTCGTTCTTTTTGGTGAGCCTGAAGATATTAAAGCAAACGCCTATTTACTTGAGTCTGGTGTCGATGGAGAAGGCAGCATCCTTTTAAACTATGGAGAGAGTGAAGCAGTTGTGATGTACTCTAAGATTTCTAACTCTTTCGTTCCATCAGAAATCCAAGGTGAAAACGGAAGTATTCTAATCGATCATATACAAGACATGACAAACATCGAGATTCGATATCGAGATGGTCGTACAGAGAACATCACGGTTGAACAAGATAAACCGAAGATGTATTACGAAGCGAAGGAGTTTATCGAGTTGATCGAACGTGGTGAACTTGAGTCTAGAGTGAATTCACATGCAAACTCACTCGCTGTGATGAAAATAATGGATGAGGCTAGAAGACAGGTTGGTTTGGTTTACCCGGCTGACCAAATATAGCTATCGTAATGAAAGCTAAAATTTACTATTTAGCTTAAGGGATAAGTAAGAAACTCCCATACTTATACTTTTATTGAAGAGCTCGGTCTAAAAAACCGAGCTCTATTTTTAATTGTTATTCTCCTGAATCAAACAATTTTTATAATATTTCATAAAACCAATAAATATTAATATAGACCCTAGAATATTCGTCCCAACTCGAATACTGTGGATGATGACAAACTCTTTAGCCGTTTCTTTTAGGAAAGCAATTGAATGAACGTCTGTTCCTTCAAGAAACATAATTTCGTTACGTGGCCATTCAAAAACAATCGAAATTGCACCTTCAATCACAATCATCAGCATGCTCCAAAAAATCCATACCCGAGCAGACTTCACTTTCCATCCTAAAATCAAAGCCAGAATTCCTGTTGAGATACTTGCCATACCGATTGGAGGAAAATACGTGTGCGGACTGGCTACTTCCATAAATTCCATAGCCGTTTTAAGTGATTTTGGTACATCATAAAAGATATTAGGATATAACAAGAACGTATTTACGAGCATACTTCCTAACATGATCCACTGCACCCAAAGATGAGATAATATCGATACAAACGTGATGTTTTTCTTCATGAATGATAACCCCTTTTAGTAAATGATATGTGTTTCAACCTTCTTACTGGAGTTATAATAATCAGGAAAACTAAAGGATTTCTTAGCTAATTCTTAAGAATTTCTTAAATCAGTTCGCAAAAAAAATGAAGGTTCATAAATACCTTCATTTCTACTTGCTATTTTTAAATCGGTACCCCACTCCCCAAACCGTCTCAATATATTGTGGCTTGGCTGGATTTTCTTCAATTTTCTCTCTTAGCTTTCTTATATGAACCGTTACCGTCGACGTGTCTCCCATCGATTCAAGTCCCCATATTTGGTCAAATAGGTGCTCTTTAGTAAAGACGATGTTTGGATTGGTCGCTAGGAATTTTAGCAGGTCGAATTCTTTAACGGCTAATTTTTTCTCAATCCCATCAATAAAAACCTGTCGAGAATTCAAATGAATTTCCAGACCCTTTATGACGATGATGTCCGGTTTCACTTCAAGTTTGGTGAGACGCTTGTAACGTGAGATGTGAGCTTTTACCCTTGCTACCAGCTCATTGGTGTTAAAGGGCTTAACGATATAGTCATCTGCTCCTCGGTCAAAGCCACGCATTTTATCAATATCGGCTTTTCTTGCGGTTACCATTAAGATTGGAATCCCCAACTTTTCACGTAACTGGCTGCAGAGTTCGAACCCATCTACACCTGGCAGCATTAGATCAAGCAAGATTAGATCATAAACGCCTTCAAGAGCCATTCGTAATCCTTCATCACTTGTTTCGGCAATGTCGCTATCGATTCCGTTGAACTTCAGGTAATCCTGTTCAAGCTTCGCGATGCTCGTTTCGTCTTCAATGATTAATACCTTCGGCATTTCCTTCCCCTACTTTTCGCTTTTTTAAGGTGAAATAGATAGAAGTACCTTTTCCTTCTCCACTTTCAGCCCAAATCTCTCCACCATGTCTCTCAACGATTTTCTTCACGATAGCCAGCCCTAAACCACTTCCACCCGTTGTTTTGTTCCGAGATGGATCCGCGCGGTAAAAGCTTTCAAAAATGCGAGGTAAAGATTCTTTAGGTATCCCTTTCCCATTATCCGCAAATTTCACAGTGACCGCATCGGATTTAGACTGAAGGGAAACGGAAATCTTTTTCTCTGTTTTGTCACTATACTTCAAGCTATTTTGAATAATATTATCGATGATCCGACCTAAACTTAAGCGATCAGCCATGACGGAATAGTTCTCACTCGGCTCTGATCGAAACGTGATTGCTACATCTTTAAAGGAAGCATCGTATTGAAGCTCCTGGAGATAATCTTCTAAATAGTTATCCAATTGAACCGTTTCAAACTGGAATGGAAATTGTTCCAAATCTAACTTTGAATACAGAAAAAGCTCATTGATCAGGTGATCCATATCATCCGCTTTTTGATACGCGGTCTGTAAATACATTTGTTTCGTCTCTGGGTTATCTGCGATTCCATCTAATACCCCATGTATGTAACCTTTTATCGATGTGAGCGGTGTTTTCAAGTCATGTGAGATGCTTGCTACAAATTCTTTTCGATTGTTTTCGTACAGCTCTCTTTCCTCTCTTGCTTTTTTCAACTGAATCCTCATGCTCTCAAACGTTTCAGATAGTTTTCCCAACTCATCTTTATTTACAGATAAGATCTCATGATCTAAATTTCCATTGCTTATTTCTTCTGCCGCTTTTGTAAGAATACGAATCGGCTTTAGTATCGTTTTTGAAACCATATACGTAAGAATTCCGTTTGTAACGATTAGAATAAAAAGAAGTCCAATAAATCTTAAGCTCATAAACCATTGTGAGTCCTTTTTAACAGGTGCGCCATTCACGCCCGAAAAAATAAGGGTTGCGATTACAACTTCAAGCAATAGGAATAAAACGATCGGAATAACAATCATAGCAATATTAGAGGCGATAAGGCGTTTCTTAATAGACATGACTTCCTCCTGTTGAACAATAAACGAATAGTACAAATAAATTTATATCACTCCTATTATATAACCAAAATATAAAATATCATGAGTGATTCAATAAGAGTTTAGGGTTTTTGAAGGAAATATTGTCAAGACCGAATCAAACCACGTGTAAAATATACAGTTTCCTTTTATACTATGGTAGACATGAATCAAATGGAGGGATTTACGATGTTGCACATTGAAATGTGGACAGACTTTGCTTGACCATTCTGCTATATTGGCAAAAAGCGTCTGGAGGACGCTATTAAAAAGATTAATCATCCTGTTGAAGTAACGTATCGCTGCTTTGAACTGGATCCTACAATGGAACGTGACGTTAACGAAAACATCTATGAAAAATTATCTAAAAAATACGGCATGAGTATAGACGCTGCTAAAGCAAACACACAAAACGTGATACAAATGGCGAAGGAATCTGGTCTAGAGTATCACATGGATACGATGATTTTAACCAACACCTTTGATGCTCACCGTTTAACGATGTTTGCTAAAAAAGAAGGTAAAATGCAGGAGATGACAGAGCGCATTTTATACGCCTTCTTTACAGAATCCAAACATATTGGGAATCATGAAACATTAGCAGATCTTGCCGAAGATGTTGGTTTAAATAGAGAAGCTGTATTACGGATGCTTTCAAGTGATGAGATGGCAGATGAGGTTAGATCTGATGAAGAAACAGCTAAAGCTTATGGAGTAACAGGCGTACCCTTCTATCTCATCAACCAAAAATATGCACTTACTGGTGCACAGCCGACTGATGTTTTTGTTCAAGCACTAAATAAGATTATAGCTGAAAACAAAATCACATTTCTAAATAATGAAGAAGATGGAATGAGCTGTGACGATGATGGCTGTGAAATTCCTAAGAAATAACGGAACAGATCGTATATAAAAAAAACGCAGAGGCATATCATCCTCTGCGTTTTTTTATAGTAATAATTTAAAATTGTTTTATATAAACCTCATTAAATATTCGCCATATATTTTGTTCATCACTTTCGGTGTGTTCTCTAAATAAACATTCATTTGTTCCTTGTTTGATTCGAATTTATCAGAATTTCTCTCATCTGTTGGAAAATCAGATATTCCTTTAATAATAATACATTCGACATCATTCTTTCTACAGATATAAGCAATGGCACTCGCTTCTGTATCGGCTATTGTTATCTCGTTCTCTTTAAGTTCTAAATAGTCCTTCCACATAACGACTGCTTTATCAGCGGTGCCAATTGTTCCAGTATTATAATCATTTCCGTATTTCGATAGATCCATATCAACGATGAAAGATTGTTTAATAAAAGGCTCGACTTCTTTTACTGTACAATCATATTGGACGGCTTTATCGGGTACGAAGATATCTAAATTATTGAACGTATCATCTATTCCTGCACATGTTCCAGCTACGATTACCTTCGTTAAGTTAAATTTTGAAATCATATACTGATTACCACCAACACCATTTACTTTTCTTACACCTGTACTGTAAAAAACGAGTTCGGTATCGTTCATTTTTCTTATGAAATACTCGCCAAACGGATAATCGAAGCGTTCATTCTCTTTAATGCGGAAAAATTCTAAAGTCGCTTCATATTCCCACTTTGTTGCTATACTAATTCCTATCATTAATGTATCACCCTAAATTGCGTTTAATAGTTGTAATTTTCTACTGCTGAACCGGACGAAAGAAATTAAACACTTCTCTCTACCTTTAACTCAAAACTTGGTTTTGTCACATATTCCTTGTAGATAACTTTTCCTTCATTTTTTAAATAATCACTAAAACGAGTCAGATAAGCTTCACCCGTTAACATACCTAATACATCTTCTTTTGGCACCCAGCGGCTATCTGTCGTTTCATCTGACACTGCTAGTTCCCCACCGATCGGCTTACAAACAAAATCAAACATAACTTTCGTTGGAACGTTCGTGACTCCATCATGCCACTTATATTGAGCAGTGTTCGAGTATACTCCAGATAGATGCGAAACGGTAATATCAATACCGCTCTCTTCCTTTGTTTCACGAACCAATGCGTCAATTAAGTTTTCTCCTGATTCCACCTGACCTCCAGGAAAGACCCAGCCGTTATGTATCGTTTTTACTAATAATACATTTCCATTTCCATCTTCCACATAGCCTGCTACTGCTACAATATGAGTTGGCATTATCATCTTTAAAACCTCCGATTGAATAGGTTAATATATCCTACTCCATCATAAGAAGAATTAGAAGATATTCCCATGATCGATTGGTGATAGGTTGATGATAGATTAACTACTTTCTATCATTTCTTAGAATCAACAGTTACGTAGATCAATAAAAAAAGAAAAAACAAAGCCTCTATGATGTTAGTCGTACGATCAATAAAGGAATTAAAAGAAAGATCAAATAGGATATCCGCGACACAATATAACCCTGTAACGATAATTAAAACGAACAGAACAGATTTATTTATGAATAATGAATTTAGTTTCATTTATATTCACTTCTTTCAGAAAAACGACTTATCTATACTTGCTCAAAGCTTCATATATAAATTCTTTTTGGTAGCCGCTTTTCTCATGGATCATGTTCACCCAATGTTCGATTGAATCTGTTTGATCACCCTCATGTAAGCCTTCACTCGTGCTTAAGAAGCTTTCCCAATGAAAGAACTCCCAGTGTGCAATCTCATTCTTATATGGCACTCTGCATTCAAAGAGCGGCTTTGGATAAACGTGATTCTGCGAGTATTCGGCTCCTTGTAGGAAAACATCCCTCTCAATAGGGGTTAGATCGAATAACTGTTTTGAAACCTTGCCGTTCGGTCTATGGTACAGAATTTCAATATGATTTTGATCTCTTGTTTGAACTTGGATTTCAGCCGCAGGAAAGAATCCCTTTACCTTTTCATTCGTGTAATCTTCATTATTTTCTTCAACGAGGATGGGTTGCAGCCACTGATCACCTAAATCACACAGATACCGGTTACCCTTTTCATCTAACGCCACAACTGCAACATGTGCTTCATCTGAATGAAACTTAGAACCGATTGGAAAGGCTGTTATTCCATCATTTTTGAATTCGTCCAACAACCAGAGTGCAAGATCAAAACAGTTTCCCGTATTCCCATATTCCATTCTATGTTCTTTCATCAACGTGACGTCTCTTTGTTTCTTTGAGGTACCTTTATGGAAGTACCAAGCCTTCGTTAAGGTTTCCATAGGAAAAGAATCGAACTTCTTCCACGTTTTCAGAATAGGATGTGATGGATACACCTAATATCCCCCCTAACAGTCATACTATATATTTACAAATAAGTATAACATCATATATTTGCACCGTTAACTTGTTAAAGGAGGATACGAGATGGAAAGCGTTGTTATCGTTAGCGAACTGTTTTTATTTACCTCATTTGTACTTATTCTTTTTCTAAGAAAACGCACTTCAAAAAATGTTTGTACGACACTAATCCTATATCTCATTGGCGCACTGCCCCTTATAATTGCAGGAATGAATAATCAACAAGTGGAAATAGGCACTCATCTAGGACTCGGTCTTTCGTTGATATACACCTGGCTCATCGTGGGCATTGCTATGCTTTTTTGCATCGTACTATTGTTGAAAACAAAATAAGAGTCCAAATAAAAAGAGCTCCGTTTTTTTCGGAGCTCTTTACTTTTATAGTTTTGTCGTTCGATAGCTCCCCAACACACGTATATCATGTCCGAATGCTTCTAGAATCGTAATGGCTTTGTTCATTTTCTCTTCATGAAGGCCATTTTGAGCTTCTACAAAAAAATGATATGTCCCAAGCTGCTTTTTTGTTGGTCTTGATTCGATCCACGTTAAGTTGATGGATAGCGCTGTGAATACGTTCAAGATAGATGATAGAACACCTGAATAATCTGATGTGGGAGAAATCAATAACATCGTTTTGGAATTTTTAGGATTCATTTCTGTATTTTCCTTGCTGATCACAACAAACCGCGTATGATTATTGTTGTTATCTTGAATCCCACTTTTTATGATCTCTAGACCAAAGACCTCGGCAGCATATCGGGATGCAATCGCTGCAACATCTTTTCTTTCTTGATTGTGAACAGCTTGTGCAGCCGCAGAAGTGCTGTCGTAATGCTTACTCTTTACTCTTGCTTCTCGAATGAAATCTCGACACTGCGCCAAAGCAGGAACGATTGACCATACTTCCTGTATCTCTTCTAAACGAGCTCCCTCTAGAGCAAGAAGGTGCAGAGAGACTGGGAAAATAATTTCAGCTTCTACAAAAAGATCATGTCTCAACAATCCGTCAGCCGTAATATTGATCGTGCCTTCAATCGAATTTTCGATTGGAACGATCCCTTTATCAGCTATGCCCTCTTCTACGGCTTCAAGTACATCAACAATAGAATCACATTTATGCCATTCATTTTCGTGATCTGCAAAATAACGAAAGGCAGCTTCTTCCGAGAAACTTCCCTGTGGACCTAAGTATGCAACTTTCATGATTGTGATAACGCCTGCCTTTAGTTTTTCATATCAGTATACAATGATTCAGGAGTTACACCAACCTTTTTTCACTAAAAGGTTTGACTTATTTGACTTCAACCACGATACTTCCGAACCTTTTTCCTCCAAAAAAAGTGTCAAGTCGATAAATCCCAGACTTACTGAACTTCATATTTACCGGAATAGAATGAATGGATCCCACCTCTTCTACAGGACTCAATGGACTGTTTTTTTGAAATTTATACGACCAAACCAACCCAGAATTTTGAACAAGAGCTCTTTCAGGTTCACCGCTTTTCTTGTTCGTTGCTATAACTTTGAAGTCTCCGCTAGTTAAGATGCTGACTTCATTCGTCCCTCCAAAAAAATGCCATAGAAACTTATCTGTTTTACCTGCTATCAACTGCGGGCCAGCTATTCCAATTTTATCTTTCTCACCTAATAAAACTTCGAAGGTGGGGGTTGCAAATTCGGTTGATAATGTCCAATCTTCGTTACTACCTTGAAGCAATTTATCATCGTGATAGATCTTAAATGAATGAGCAAAGTCTGCAGCCGAAACCTCACTAAAGAATGGTGTGTAAAAGTAAACATGATAATTCAACTTACTATGTGGTGACTTAAAGTAATAATGGTGAATTTGTACAACATCCATTGTTTTTTGATGATCTAGACCATATGTTCCTGAGTACCGAAATCCTTCTAAATCTTGACTGATAAACGTATTTTGAGTCTGAATACTTTTAAGTTTTTCATCTTCTGTTAACGGCTCAATCCCTCCAACTTTTTTTCCGTCAGCCATAAAGAATACAGACCCATCTTTGTTTTTTTTCATAATAAAATCATCACTGTTCTTCATTTGAAAAGATTCATCACCATGCAAGAATATCCCGGACCCAGTTGTATATTCCATAGTTTTTTCTTCTGCTTGATTTATAGCGAAATAACTTCCGCTTACTAAAAGAAAAAAAAGAACAATGACGCTTAAGAGTGGTTTGTAAAAACGAAAAATAGTAGATGATCTTTTTTCAGAAGACAACCGGTTTAACTCGTTTTCTATCGATTGTTTCTGATTGCTATCCATCTTATATGATTTAAAATTTTTAAGTTCCAGAATTATTTCTTCATCGGTTAATCGCGTCAATATAATCACTCCACTTTTCAGACGTAATCTTTTTCTTTAAAGATTGAACAGAGCGATAATAAGTAAGATTCACTTTGTCTATTTTCCAACTCAAAATCCGAGAAGTTTCTTCAGGGCTAAAATCTAAAATCCCTCTTAGAATCACAACATCTCGATAAGAAGTCTTCAGCTCATTGATCGCTTTATATAAGTTTTGTTTTCGTTCGTCCTCTAGCAGACAATCTTGTGGAAGTTTACTTTTTTCAAAGAAAATACTTCTTAAATGATCGACAAGAGCATATTGTCGTTTCATTTTTCGCATATAATCAATCGCAACATTCCTCGCAATAGTAATAAGCCATGTTTTCGGATCAGAACGCTGTTCGAATTGATCGATACATATAAATCCTTTAACAAATACTTCTTGAACCATATCTTCAACGTCTTTTGTGCCTAAATAATAAATAAGAAAGTTATAGATATCATTGTGATACAAAGTAAACCAATCTTTAATTCGTTCTTCCTTTTTCATCGCTTCACTCCCTCTTCTAGAGCCTCTCATGTATTAGACGATTAAGGATTGAATTCCTTTCACCACCACTTAAAAATTTTCAACTTGACGTTCATTTTTTTGTTTTTTTGTACTGTTGTACAAGCCACTTTAACCAAAAATCATATATTGTAAGACAGGAGGTGATTTCTTGGCTAAATTTCTTGATTTAAGAACAAGTCAAAATGCAAGTTATTCTAATTCAATTGCACAAACATTTACTGTGGCGAATGCACCTCAATTGTTTGGAAGAATTGGTCTAGGTACTGTTGGTGCCGGCCCCAATATCAGAGTACTCTTACAAGGTGCGGTTTCATTACAGCTTCCTCTACTTCCTGCTGTAACAACCATAACGATTCAAGTCGTAAGAGGTACAAGCCCTAACTCTCCTCTCGTTTATTCCGCGAGTGAAAATATGGACCTAAACATCTTAGGGCCTCAGACTTTCGCATTTAACGCGCTTGACTTTAATCCTCCTGCAGATATTCAACAAACATATTCAGCTTATGTTTCCGTCAGTTTAGTGGGCGTTGTCCGTGTAGGACCAGAAAGTTTCTCCGGGGTTGCGGTAAGCGATTAATAAAAGAAACAACCTTCTTGATGAGGGTTGTTTTTTTTAGAGAGTGATATTTATTGAAACAAGAGGTGGACATATGAGGTTACAAAACATAAAAAAATCGTACAGTGCAGTCATTAGTCTTGGAAGTGAATGCGGTCCTGGCATTCATCTTAGAAGACATTCCCTAAGAAAGACTGCTTTACCCTTTGATTGAGTTTGCTCTAACGTTATTTCCGTTCATGATTTCCCTATTGTTTCTGGTCAACCATTGATGTTAAACTATCTTAGCTTTAAACGTACGACCAAGCAACGTGTAGAGAGAATGTATGAGTGGTTTAGCCCTATTATTTATGAATGGTCCGTTATTGATATAGACGAAGATCAACTGAAAACAGAATCCTTTCAATTAGAGACGGTTTTGTCTACATGTGTGAGTGGTGAATTCAATATTTTGATGATCTATCCTACAAATAAGGTGGAACAAATTACAGAAGTAGATTGGGGCATGAAACATGTATGTGTTATCTATGTTCTGATACAGTTGGATCCTATAACTGATAACGAAACGTGGGATTATTTATTAGATGGCATCTCAATAGAAGATTAATTTGAATACATGAAGATGAATCTGATTTCCATTCAATTCCCTGCATCACCTTTTTTCATATGACTTTTTAAATTATTAATCAAATGTAATAAAAAGTTTACAACATACGGTTTCCTAGCTAATCATCATGTGCTACGCTCTTATATAGGATAATATAACTAGATTAGGATGTTTTAAAAGATGTGTGATGACCAAATCGCGATAAAGATTATAAAAAAATTAGGCCGATTGTTTGAAGAATATAAATACTGCAAATGTGAAAAGCATAAAAAAAAGTTAGTACGCGATATTCAGCTATTGGGTGAAAAACTCGAAGAAATTTAAGACGATTAAGCAATGAACCTCAATATCCTAAATTCCATACATGTTGAGTTTTTTTGTATCTTAATTAACAAAAAGCCGTCCAAATGATCTGGACGGCTTTTCTGTATTACTCGTTTGTTTCACTCTTCGGTTTTTCTTCTTCTTTGATGTTGTAATCATATTTAGAAGGATCAACTGGCTTGAATCCTTTTACCTTATGGAAACGTAGCAAGTCACCATACACGGTACGGTCAGATAGATCCAACTTCGTCTCTGCTTCTTTTTCGATGGCTTTAATTTCTTTTGTTTCCTTAACAGGCTCCCCTGTTTTAGAATCGTAATATTTACCATCAATTCCGGTTACAGTAGGGGATACAAAATCACCGTTACGTAACGGAAGTACTTGATCATGATTTTTAGATAACAAGTCAGTACCGAATTGAATGTACTCTTTCGTATCCAATCCTAACAAATGCATAAGCGTTGGACGAATGTCGATCTGACCTCCAACTTTGTCAATCGTTCCACCTTTTAGTCCTGGTGCATGAATAAATAATGGTACCTTTTGAAGTTGTGTGTTCTCAAAAGGAGTGATCTCTTTTCCGAGTACTTTTGCCATTGATTTATTACGCGTTTCAGCAATTCCATAATGGTCACCATACATAACGACCATCGTGTTATCATATAGTCCTGCTTCTTTCAAATCAGTAAAGAACTGTTGAAGAGCTTCGTCCATATATCTTGCCGTTTGGAAATAACGGTCTACCGTTCCATCTCCTGTTGTATGGGGCTCAATCGTTGCTTCCTCTTCTGTAATCGGATAAGGGAAATGGTTTGATAAAGTAATGAATTTAGAATAGAACGGCTGCTTTAACGATTTTAACATCGGCATTGATTCTTCAAAAAACGGTTTATCTTTTAGACCATAATTCTCTACATCTTCTTCGTTCATATCATAATGTTCTGCATCAAAGAATTTTTGATAACCAAAGCGCTTATAGATCACATCTCGATTCCAGAACGACTTGTAGTTACCATGGAATACAGCTGTCGAATAACCTTGTTGTTCCATGATGGCTGGTGCTGCTTGGTAAGTGTTCTCGCCTTTTGTTGTAAAGGCTGTTCCTTGTGGTAAACCATACAAGGAATTTTCAATCATAAACTCAGCATCTGCCGTCTTTCCTTGTGATGTTTGGTGGTAGAAATTATTGAAATACAACGTGTTCTTATCTCGTGTTAACGAGTTTAAGAACGGCGTTACTTCTTGTCCGTTCAATTTATAATTGATCGCAAAGTTTTGCAGTGACTCTAAGTGAAGGTAGATAACGTTCATGCCCTTTGCTTTTCCGAAATACTCTGGATTTGGTTCAGCATAATTAGCCTTCACATAGTTCTCTACTTCTGTAACATCATCTGTATCTGCAAGTGCACGCTGTGCGGAAGATTTCGAGCTTAGTACCGCATCATAGAGCGTGTAGTTATACATTCCTAAATATTTTACAATATAGTTTCGATCAAACGTTCTAGTCAACAATTGTGGGCGATCCATTTCCGCTAACAATAAGTTGGCAGATAATGCAATAACTGCAGCTAGACCAACCGTTAAGATACTTTTACGTTTTACTTTGATTGGTTCTGGATTAATTTTCTTTGTTAAAACTAATACTAAGAGTACAACGATATCTAGAAAGAACAGAATGTCATATGGATTGAAAAGTGCTCCAATACTGTTTCCGATTGTACCAGCATTTTTTGTCTGCGTTAAAGTTGGTAGCGTGATAAAGTCTGTGAAAAAGCGATAATAAAGCATATTTGCAAATAACATTAAGGTCATCGCAGTATTGATCATAATCATCCAAACGTACGATTTTCTACCTTTTGCAAATAAGGCAAATCCTACAAATAAGAGTGCAGAGCCAATTGGGTTGATAAACAGGATGAATTCTTGAAATCCACCTTCGACTCCCAGATTAAATTCTGTTTTATACGCGGCATAAGATTTAATCCAAACTAAAACAACTGTAAGCAGGAAAAATCCCATATGTTTGTTCAATAATTGTTTTCGGTTAATCATTCTCTCACCTCAAAAATTTCAGTAACCAATCTATTATTCTAGTTTATTTTCACTTCTTTTTCAATACAATCGTGGAAAACAATATAAAAAATAGTACACCTTATTAACTAAAAAGTCAACGAAATATACCTTCCTCTTTTTCCATGGGATATTATGGATATCAGAAAAAGCTACTCTTTCTGAGCAGCTTTTTATCTATATGTTCTTTATCTATTTTTATGTGCTCACGTACCACAAAAGGTTCGATACGGTCCTTCTTTTTCAGGTGGTAATTGCGTGTATTCTTCTTGTTCTGGTAGGTAATCGTAAGGCATCGATAAGACATGATGAAGTCTTTTTAGCACGCTGTAATCACCATTTTCAGCCGCTTGAATAGCCTCTTCCACTCTATGATTTCTCGGAATGATGGATGGATTGTTGTTTCGCATCAACTGCAATGTTTCTTCCTTGGACTTTGGTTGTCTCGTTTTTCTTTCTTCCCACTTTTGGAGCCAAGTCTTAAAATCTTCCGCTTCAAAAAGATCCGAACAATCTTTGTTGCCAAGCGTTAAGGAACGGAATGTATTCGTATAGTCTGCTTTATGATGAGCCATGAGTGAAAGTAGTTCTTCTATTAGAGATTGATCTTCTTTCTCTTCATTATATAAACCAAGCTTTGAACGCATTCCTCTAAAATAATTTGCATGATACAGATCAGAAAAGCCATATAGAACTTCTTGTGCCAATTCAACCGCTTTTTCCTGTTCATCATCTAACAGCGGCAAAAGTGTTTCAGCAAATCGCGCAAGGTTCCACCCAGCAATTCGAGGCTGATTGGCGTATGCATATCGCCCTTCTCTATCGATTGAACTAAAAACAGTCAGTGGATCATATTTGTCCATGAACGCACACGGGCCATAATCAATCGTTTCTCCGCTGATTGTCATATTATCGGTATTCATCACGCCATGAATAAAACCAACGAGCTGCCATTTTGAAATTAAATAAGCCTGTTGCTCAATCACTTTTTTGAGTAGATTTAAATATTGATTTCCGTCAAACTTCACCTCAGGATAGTGACGCTTCAAGCTATAATCTGCTAACGCTCTTAATTCATCGAGAGTTCCCCATTTTGATGCGAACTCAAACGTTCCTACCCGTAGATGGCTTGAAGCTACCCTTGTCATGATAGCACCTGGAAGTGCGGTTTCACGCATGATTGATTCACCAGTCGTAACAACCGCAAGACTTCGAGTCGTTGGAACGCCTAAAGCATGCATCGCTTCACTTATTATATATTCTCGAAGCATCGGACCTAATGCTGCTCGTCCGTCTCCTCCTCTAGAATATGGAGTTCTTCCTGATCCTTTTAGTTGAATGTCAAAACGTTTCCCCTCAGGTGTAATATGTTCCCCTACCATTAATGCTCGCCCATCACCCAACATATTAAAATATCCGAACTGATGCCCTGCATAAGCTTGTGCTAAAGAAGAACCGCCTTTTGGAAGCATGTTTCCTGCAAAGACTTCTAAAGCATCTTCCTGACGAAGAAGATCTACCTTTAATCCCAGTGATATTGCCACTGATTCATTGAGCACAACTAATTTTGGGGATTCTACTGGGTTTGTATCTATTATCGAGAAAAATTTATCTGGTAGTTCAGCATAGCTGTTTTCTAAATTCCAAACTGTTTCTTTTGTCATGAGAAGTACACCCACTTTAATTTGATTAAATCCTCATTTTCTAATTCCACCTTAACATATGAAAAGCTTCCCTTGTTTTCAAGATTTCAATTCTAAACTAAAAAAATAATTTAGACTCACTCTATTCCTTAGTAAAAATTCCCTATTTTATTCCGATATACACGTTGTTGCAAAAAAGAATAATTTGAAGAAATAAGGGGCGAACATGTTGAGAAAAAGTATAAAGTTAAAAATGTTGATTATTTTCTCAGGTTTAATTGTTCTAATGGGTATTTTAATCGGTTATTTATCGATCGATTCCACTAAAAGTTTAATTGAAGAGACGGTTAGCAAACAAGTCCTTGAGACGGTAAAACGTTCTGCAGACTTAATTGAACCCGAAAAGTATGAAAACATCTTAAATTCAGGAAAAACAGACTATTACTGGACATTGCGCAACAAACTGAACGAACAGCGAGAGTTGAACGGACTCGCATATCTGTATACGATGAAAAGAGAAAAAAAAGGTGAGAAGTACATCTATTCTTATGTAGTGGACGGTATGCCAAAAGGATCTAAAGATGCATCAGATCTAGGAGAAGTAGAGAAAGGTGTTGACGATTATCCAGCAATGAAAAGAGCGCTGGATGAAGGAATAACAACTACCGATATCAGCTTTACAGAAGAATATGGTGGAATGGTCTCCATTTACATCCCAATAAAATCTGACTCTGGTGAAGTGATAGGAATTATCGGATCTGATCAAGACGTAACGAGCGTCTATACAGCCATATCTGAAAATCAAATAAAGATGATTGCCATTGTGGCTGGAATTTTACTATTTGGATTGATGATCATCTATTATGTGACCGTCTCTATTACTAGACCGATTCAACTGCTTTCTGATAAGTCTGAGCAAGTTGGAAACGGAGATTTAAGTGTAATTGTTGATTTGGATCGAGAAGACGAAATCGGAAGACTCGCTTCATCGTTTAACCATATGCTTAAAAATTTAAGAGACATCATTCACTCCATCAACCAAATGGGAAATAAATTAAATGAAACAACCCATTTTTTAAACGTTAGTGCAAATGAAACAAAAGCAGCGAGTGAAGAAATTGCTAGTATGATGGACCAAGTTTCAAATGATTCTCTGACTCAGCACGTAACACTCCAAGAAAGTGTGAATGTTCTAGAAGAAATGACTTCGGGTGTTCAGCATATTGCTGCATCAGCTTCCAATTCTTCAAACCTATCACAACTAACTTTAGATAAAGCTACGCAAGGAAACGAATCTATGCAAAAAGCCATTAGTCAGATGAAGAATATATCCGCTTCTGTCAATCAGTCTTCGTCGTCAATTATGACTTTAAAATCACATTCTGTAGAAATTGCTAAGATTATTGAAATCATATCAGGAATCGCATCCCAAACGAACCTTCTTGCATTAAATGCCGCAATCGAGGCTGCTCATGCAGGAGACGCGGGTAAGGGTTTTGCTGTTGTAGCTGAAGAAGTTCGAAAGTTAGCAGACCAATCAACAAAATCCACAGAAACGATTAGCAAGTTCATTCAACAAATTGATAAGGATACCAATCAAACGGCAGATGAGATGGCAGTTGTCTTAGAGGAAGTAAATAAAGGCATGCAAGAAATGATACAAACTGAAGAAGTATTCGCGGTCATTTTATCCTCCATAGAAGGCGTAGCTACACAAATCCAAGAGGTCTCTACTACAACTGAAGAAATGTCTGCTTCATCTGAGGAAGTCTCTGCCTCAGCAGTAGAAACCGCAAAAATTGCTGAATTAGCTGCTGCTGGCACTCAAAATGTAGCCTCCATAACAGCTAGACAAAATAGCCAAATTACAAAAATGTCAGAATCGATCACAATGTTAAATGAGATGACAGAAAACTTAAAGAAATTGACAGAAAAATTTAAGATGTAAGAAATAAACAAAGCTCGGATCATAGATATCCGAGCTTTGTTTATTCCTATCTTGTTTAAGCACCAAGTTTTTTCATAATGGCTGAAGGATTTGAAGTAAACAAAATATACGTTTGTTTTTTAGTTTCAATGACCACCCGATCTGTCGTCCCATATGGTAATCCGATACGGATAGCTGCCTTTTTTTCTCCACCATATGTATCATCTACGTGCACATTCAGGATCTCAGATGCTGGAATCTCCACTCTCGATAGTTGCCATCGAATAATAAAGTTGTTATCTATCTTTTTCACACTAATCTCAACCATGTTATCCACCCCTATTTTTATGTAATACGGTTAATTACGTATTAGGAGATGGAAAGTTTCGGCAAATAGGAGTCTCAAACTATAAAAATCGGTTAATTCCCAAACCCACCGTTTCGCCAAGCAAAGCCCACCATCTCCAACAGTAAAAGGGGGACCGCAAGAATGATTGAGACAGCAATCGCCATTCCTCGAAAACCAAAGTTCTTAGGAGAAAGAAATGCAAAAAACATGGCCATTAGTACTCCTGCCCACATGATCAACCGCCAATATCCGATTGAATAGGCATAGATTTGTATAATTAAAAAGAATGTAACTGTCAAAGCACTTAAGAATAATGATATTAAACTATATTTTTCTTTCAAAATAAGCTCCTAATAGTCCATCGAATTTGCTGATTTCAACAGATCCTCCATCTCAAACTTAGAACCCATTAACATCATCCCGTAATTAACATCATCTTTACTCCAACGAATGGCTTTAGCATCAGATGATTCTCTTTCTATGATAACTTCAGTTCCATCTTTTAATTTTGTTGTCTTCCTCTCACCTTCATCATTAAAGTTTGTGTTTTTGTTCTGAAATGTGGTCACACGAAGAACGAGTCCTTCTTCATTACCATAAACGAATTCGGTATGTAAGATATCTCCCTTTGGATTTCCCACCGGTTCTGAGGCATAGGTTAATTGTACGTCCTTGGGCTGAAAAGGAAGAGTTTCTGGAGCTGCCATCTTTTTTTGCACCTCAGTTGGCAACTGCTCCATCTCTTTCTTTACATTCGGATAGTCCGTTTTTAGCTTCTCTACAGCTCCTTTATCACTGCAAGCTGCCAAAATAACTAATAGTAACAAGCTTAGTATCTTTTTCATAACAATCACCTCTTACTTTTCTATATTCCTCTTTTGGAATATAATTCCTTCTCTAAAGAAGCTGTCCTTTTGAAAAATACAAAAAAAGGTTAGAGTTATCTAACCCTAACCTTTTCGTTTGGTTTTTTATAAAAATTTATAGAACTAATTCCATTGAAAGTCTCGTATTTTTATACCCTAGCTTCTTATACAACTGATAAGCAGCTTCGTTCTTTCCAAAGACACTCAAACCGATAGAAGCTATACCTCTTTGTTTTAAAACACTTTGGAGTTTTTCTAATGTTCTCTTACCGTATCCTTTTCTTCTATAGATAGCATCTATGAAAATATGATACACATAAGCTTGATTAAGATCCGGTACCAACCCATACCAGACTATGCCTACTTTTTCATGAGTTTTGGGATCTAAGATGTTATATAAGTACTGACCTTCTGTCAACAACCCATCTTTCCACAGATCATTCATCATCATTTCTGACTCTTCTTTTGCTGATTGAAATGTTAAGTTGAAGTTATTCGTGATCTCATTTGCGTAATCAGAAATCATGAATGCCAGATACTCCTGAAATTCTTGCTCTGTTAAAGGGATTAAATGTATCATGTTATCTCTCCATTCTATTTTTCTTCAAATTAGAAGGAAGTAAACAAAGATATCATTCATAGAGAATCAATAAAATAAAGCATTACTTCATGAATAAACATCTTTGTTTACTCATGAGACCATGTTACACAATTTGTATGGGACATTCTTGTATGCTCCTTTAGCTTTCATATTCCTATAGAGTTAATTTTAACATAAAAACCCAATAAAAGATTCAATCCATGATCGAACCGCACGTAACATTGATAACCGCACCTGTTATGGCACTAGCTCGATCAGAAGCAATAAACACTGCTGCTTCGTTCCAAAAAAAATACATTCTCCTTAATGAAGAATGTACGAATGTTTTTAATTCGATTTTAAAGACTTAACTTTTCTTTCACTTCTTTGATTTGAAGAATGTGTCGTTGTTCATGATAGGCCACAAATGGAATCCATTGCTTTAAACTAATATCACCGAAAATAGGATGGGGAAAGCCTTTCGCTTCTAAATCCTTTTCATCAGCCGTGTTCTCGATTTCTAATAAAAGTTGATGAGTTGCAGCCAATTTCATCTTTAATTCTTCAATAGAAGCAAATTCCGAAGTTGGGACTGCAAATTCTGGAGCATCTACTTTAATATCTCTGTTGATTGTTGCTTCAATTGGCTTCATATCTGCGTTAACCACTTTGCCATTTTGGAGTTGATGCTTAATGTTCTTTGCAATGCCACCTTCCATTAAATATAAGTGTTCTAGTATTTGCTTAATAGACCATTCATTTTCCGAAGGTTTTTGATTGAGATTCTCATCATGGATTCCCCCTACTTCAGCAAATAGGTCTTGACGTATCTTATCATTAATTAACATCTCTTCATCACCTTTAATGTATATGACTTGTTCTCGTAGTGTAGCATAATCAGCTTCCATAATTCTCGTTTGAAAACTTTATGTCATTGTTTATCTAATTGATTCCTAATCATTTGTACACTTGTTTCCGATATAACAAATGGTTCTTTTAGAAGAAAATTTAATTGTAGTAGGAGTCATTTTGTATGTCTATCAAAATTCAAACGTATCTTTCTGTTAGCATCTCATTAATCATATTAGCCACATCCTTATTTCTTAGCATCTTTATCAGTGATAAATCCAGTGAATTATTAGAAAAAGAAATAGGCAATTCTCTAGCTTCTTCAGCTTTTCAACTATCTCACAACCTTGATTCTTTCATGTGGTCCAGATATCAGGAACTACAAGTTTTAAGTGAACAGGAAGTTCTCAAAGATCCAAGAAGAATAGATGAAGCACAATTTCTGATCGATCAGCTTCAAAATAAAATCCCTTCCTTCTCATGGGTGGGAATAACGAATCAAAAGGGATTCATTCAAGCTTCAACAAAGAAACTGCTTTTAAACCATGATATATCTGCTCGACCTGTTTTTCAAAATGCAACTGAACAGCCTTTTATCGGTGATGTTCATGATGCACTTTTGTTATCCAAACTGATTCCAACCAAGGATGGTTCACCCTTACAATTAGTTGATATCAGTACCCCATTAAGGGATAAAAACGGTGTTTTCCAAGGTGTGTTAGCCGCCCATCTCAGCTGGGAGTGGTCTAAAGAAGTGGAAGCGGCTATTCTAAAGCCCATAAAAGAAAAGAAAAAAGATGTTGAAGTATACATAATCAGTAAAGAAGATACAGTACTCCTAGGTAATAAAAATGATTTAGGAAAAAAACTAATGATAGGTGACCTTGATGATCAAGGAAAGAAAAACGAGTGGAATTTTGTTCGTTGGCCAGATGGAAAAAATTATGTAACAGGCTATGCTTATGGCGACGGGTATGAGAATTATCCCGGACTAGGCTGGACAGTTGTTATACGTCAATCAGAACAAGCGGCGTATGCATCTGTTCAATATCTGCAAACGTTCATTTTAGTCTGTGGGATTGTTATTTCTCTTTTTATGGCTGTTATTGGATGGTTTATCACAAAGAGAGTTTCTCGTCCCCTTTTTGACTTGGCTATCTCTGCTGATAAGTTGAAAGATGGTGAGATTGTCGAGATTCCTTTGTTGCGCGGAATCAAAGATATAGAAGTTCTAAGTTCTTCATTTAGAAGCTTAATCTCATCATTAAAGCAAACAGAAAAACAGTTAGACAAAATGGAGAACATGGCACATACGGACTTTCTGACAAGTATGCCGAATCGGTTAGCTCTTTTAGAGTACATGAATTCAGTTCGCTTCGATTCTTCTAATGGCAGCTATGGGGTGCTTTATATCGATTTGGATGGTTTTAAATCAATCAATGATACACACGGACATCATGTGGGAGATCTACTATTAATAGAGGTAGGTAAGCGGATCATTAATTCATTAATAAAGAAGGAACATTTCGCAGCACGTTTAGGTGGAGATGAATTTGTAGTCGTTTTGCGCATTCAGGATAATTATCTGAATGAAATAACCGAGATCTCACAATTCCTCATAGACACTCTTAACCAACCATTTCATATTCAGGATCATTCTATAAACATTGGGTGCAGCATGGGATCAGCTGAATGGATAGCTAAGGACGTTTCACCACAAACAATACTTGAGTATGCAGATGAGGCATTATACATTTCCAAGAACACTGGTAAAAATAAGTTGAGTTTTTACTCATTTCTAAAAACATCATAAGATTGATTCATTAACAAAAGAAAGCATCCGAATGAAGTCATCCGGATGCTTTTTGTACTTAATTACTTTAATTGGCTAATGAAAGGCCCATAATTTCTTGGCGTGCGTTGTACAGATAACCACTTTAAGGTAGTGAATTCTTCTAACACCCACTCGCCATTAAATCGGCCGAGTCCTGAATCTTTTTCTCCTCCAAATGGCATGTGAGGTTCGTCGTTAACAGATTGGTCGTTAATGTGAATCATACCAGTATGAATTTCGTGAGCTATATCTGTTGCATGTTCGATATCCTTAGAATGAACGGCTCCACTTAGTCCGTACGGGTAAGCATTTGCCATTTGAACCACGTCTTCATCTTTTTCAAATGGTATTAGTATAGCTACTGGTCCAAAGATTTCATTCTTCGCTAATGGCATTTCATTGTTCACATCTGTTATTACGGTTGGTTCTAAAACATTGCCTTCTGCATCTCCACCAACGCGAATCTTCGCACCTTGTGAAACACTTGCTTCAATATCCTTTAAAATTCGATCTACTTGATCTCTGTTAATTAATGGACCAACGTTCGTATCTTTTTTGGATGGGTCGCCAAATTTAAGATTTTTTGCTCGTTTAACAAAAGTTTCTGCGAATTCTTCATAAATGTCTTGATGAACAAAGATTCGATTGATCGCCATACAAATTTGCCCTTGGTGATAGAACTTTCCAAACAGGGCTGAATCTACTGCTTGATCAATATCTGCTTCTTTTAACGCAATAAATACGTTATTTCCGCCTAATTCAAGAGCAGATTTCTTTAAGTTCTTACCAGCAAGTTCTCCGATATGTCTACCTACTTCTGTTGAACCTGTAAACGAGATCAGACGAGGAGTTGGATGTGTGACGATCTCATCTCCAATTTCTGAACCGCGTCCTACGATAACGTTGATCAGCCCTTTTGGAAGTCCAGCCGCTTCAAAGATGCTCGCAAAGATTAATCCACCTGTAACCGGGGTGTCAGTAGCTGGTTTAATAACTACAGCATTTCCAGTCGCAATGGCAGGAGCGATGGATCGAATAGCGAGATGGAACGGGAAATTCCAAGGACTAATGATTCCAATTACCCCTAACGGATTACGGTATACTCTGTTTTCCTTGCCTGCTGTTTGAGAAGGAAGTATTTTTCCTTCCATACGATAAGGGTATGTTGTTGATTCTTTTAAGATATTGATAGAAGCTCGAAATTCAGAGATTGCTTTCATATACGTGCTTCCTGATTCTTTAATGATCCAATCAAGGATAAATTCCTCATTCTCTTGCATAACGGCAGCTACATTTTCTAAAACAGCTCGCTTGTTTTGTGGAAGTTCGTTTGCCCATTCAGCTTGAGCGATTCTCGCTGCCTCATAAGCTTCATCCAAGTCTTCTTTCGTTGCAGCTTGAATGGTAACAAGTTCTTCTTCCGTAAATGGATTTGTGTTTTTCATGAAGCTATCACTGCTTCCTTTTCTCCATTCACCGTTAATATATATATTTGAAAAATCGGTGTTCATTTTATTCATCTTCATTTCCACTCCTTTTACTTACAAAAGATTAGTTAAGACCTTACTCCTATTTTTAGACGATGTAAATCAATCTGCTTATTACTGTACCCAATTAACTGTAGATCCTACACATCATTTATGGATTTTAAGTGTTTTACGGTACGTGTTTTTATATTTGTTACACGTTCACCGATAAATGGAATGTAATCACCTAAGTATTGATTGTGAGCACCGGTAAACACTTCACTTTCACCGGTAGAGTCGCCCTTTCCACCTGAGATCACTGCACTTCCACCTGAACCCTTACTTAACATGGGAGAATAAGTGTTCACCGACTAAGATCTGAACTTAAACCTTAATCAAATAGAAAAAAACCGATCCTTTGGGTCTAAAATATACCCAAAGGATCGGTTTTAACTTTCATTATTTTATGCAGTAACTGATTTTGTTGATGTTTTGTTTTCTTTTTCAATCTTATTTACCGCTTCAGCACTCGTATCTACGCGTTTAACGAAAAAGGCTAGCACTAACGCAACAATGTTGATTCCGAACGCAACAAAGAATGAGTATTGAATACCAGACAGAAGCGCTTGCTGTGTTAAAGCAGCGGTTGATGCTTCCGTAATCGTCGCTGGATCTACTCCGTTCATTAAGCTTTTTGCTTCTGTTTTCGTAACAGTGTTCATAATTGTAACCAGGATTGCTGTACCGATAGAACCGGATACTTGCTGCGCAGTATTATTAACGGCAGTACCGTGCGGATTTAGGCTCGTTGGAAGCTGATTAAGTCCATTTGTCATTATCGGCATCATAACCATCGACAATCCAAACATACGCATAGAATAAATCATGATGATATAAGAGTAAGCCGAATCAGCTTGCAAGTGAGCGAGCATATAAGTCGAAACCGCTGTGATTGAAAGACCAACTACCGCTAAAGCACGCGGTCCAAATTTATCGAAAAGCTTACCTGTAATCGGAGACATAATACCCATAATAATAGCTCCAGGCAGCATCATCAGCCCAGAATCTAGTGGCGATATGCCTCGCACGCTTTGCACGTAAGCTGGTGTTAAAATCATCCCTGAGAACATGGCAACCGCATTAACGATCGCAATGACAGAAGCAAGAGCAAACATTGGATACTTATACACTCGAATGTTCAACAACGGTTCATCTAACTTTAGTTGTCGTAGGATAAAGATAACTAACGCGATTCCACCAATAATCAGTGTTGATAGAACAACTGTATCCGTCCATCCGTCCGAACTTGCTGTACTACATCCATATAGAATGCCTCCAAAACCGATACTAGACAACACGAGAGAAAGATAATCTAGTGAAACATTTTTGTTCTGCTTCATCACGTTTTCAAGCTTCCATACTGCAAATAATAAACTCAGGATAGCTAGGGGTAGAATCATTTCAAAAAGAAGACGCCAGTCGTAATATTCTACGATATACCCTGACAAGGTTGGTCCGATCGCAGGAGCAGTGATCATAACCAAACCAAAGATTCCCATTGCAATGCCTCGTTTTTCGCGTGGAAAACTAACGAGCATAACGTTCATTAAGATTGGCCCCATTACAGATGAACCAACCGCTTGCACCATACGTCCGGTTAATAATACACCAAAGTTAGGAGCAAAAGCCGATAGCGCTGTACCGATTGTAAAGATGGCCATCGCAGTAATAAACAACATTCGATTTGAAAATCGAGTAATTAAAAAAGCTGAAGCTGGTATCAAAACACCGCTCACAAGCATGAAACCAGTAACTAACCATTGAACAGTCGAATAATCTTTAACATTTAAATCCACCATGATGGTTGGCAATGCTACGTTTAGCAATGAATTGTTAAGGAAAGCTACGAACGCTCCAACGAACAAGATCGCAAGCATCAAATAGGGCGGTTTTTTATGTTGTAAAGTGGAATCTGTATTCCCCATGTCATTTCTCCTCTTTATTAAAATAATTACTTAACTTTATTAAGTTTATACCCTAAGTATAAAAATATCAACTCTTTTATACCATCAGTCTAAAAGCATTGTGTTTCCACCTCAAGAAATTTATACTAGTTGTAAGGGTTGGACATAGGAGGAGCACATGAATAACAGGAAAAGAAAAGTTGCTGACACCGCATTAAAGCTCTTTATAGAAAAAGGCATTCAGCAGACTTCTATACAGGAAATCATTGATAAAGCAAATATATCTAAAGGTACGTTCTATAACTATTTCTCATCTAAAAGTGACTGTATCGCGGACATTTTGGAATTTCTGCGTTATGACGCAAGTCAACAGCGAATCGCCGTTCAAATAGGCAGGGATACAGGTGATCGGGACGTTTTCATCGAACAAATTGTGATCATCATGCGGCTGAACCAGGAAAGAAATCTTCAGCCACTTTTTGAAGCGATTCTTTCTTCCAATGAGGCTGACCTAAAAAAACTCGTTATGCAGCATCGGTTTTACGAGATGGAATGGATATCTAATCGTTTTATCGAGATCTTAGGGGATGAAGTGCGGGAGCATGTGTTTGAAGCGACTATCCTATTCTTCGGCATGATGCATCATATGTTATTTACGATGCGAATTACAAATACGACTTACTCATTAGAGCATGTCGTTGATACCCTTCTTTCTTATATTGAGTTGATCGTACCGAAGATGATGATGAACGAATCAGTTCTCATCCCTCTTTCAGCTATTGATTTACTCCATACAAATGCAAATAAAAAACACGTTAAAATAGATGATATTTTATCACACGCACATCAACTGCAGCAGGATTTTACATTTAACGAAGAACAGCAAGACCTTTTTGATGCGGTCATGAGCGAACTTCAACGTGAACGTATTCGTAAGATTGTTCTTCAACCATTATTGAAGCCATTTCAAAAAAGTTTTGAAGAATCACCAATCTCTTCTCAAGCGCAAACGTTTACTAACTTGGTTTGGTACTATTTAAGAAATATGAGTTAAAGAAAAAGGCTGTCCGATGTCTAGATTCGGATCAGTCTTTTTATGTTTGCACAAATGACGTCCTCTTCTTATACTATTGTTGAATGGAGGTCGGTAAAAATGGCAAATCATTTTGCCGGAATCATAAGCAGCTCATGCAAAGCCTAACATTAGGGGCGATTCTTTGTATGGGCAGACATCGGTAACGTCAGTCGCCCGAGCGTATGACTTCGTTTCTAATGATGGCTTTGCCCCTTGTTTTCTTTTTTCACAAAAAATAAGGAGCTGAACAAAATGAGTAAACCATTCATTAGAAATCATCAGTACAACCTCATAAAACAACAAGTTATACAACTACAGCGTGCATGTAATAATGGTGCTGATCCAAAAGTAATTGAAGCTGTTCAACACAGCGCTCAATCAAAAATTCTTGAATCCTTTTCTGATCTGGAAGAATCACAAAAAGATTTAATAGCGGGGTTAGAACCTTTACGGAAATCAGAAGAGTTTCAGAAATACTTGCAATCCTTAGAACCATTTCTTGAGGAATTTTCAACCCCTACTAATAAGCAGATCATGAAATTGTTTCCGAAAGTGAAGAAGCTGAAAGTACCTGATTTGAATACGATTGACTTTCAAAAGATTAGTTATCTGGGCTGGGTTGATAATGGTACGAATAAAATGTTCATCGTGTATCACTTAGACGGTAAGCTAGTTGGTGTGCAAGGTAGATATACACCATCAAACAAGGGGATCTGTTTTTTGTGTAACGGAATTACAGATGTTGCATTATTCTCAGCGATAACAAAATCTAAACCAGCAAACGCTTCTTCCGACTATTATAAAGCAATCGGAAATTACATTTGTACGGACAGTCATGAGTGCAATAAAAGAATTACAAATGTTGACACTTTAGAAAAGTTTCTTCAAGACGTTCTTTACTAAACAAAAGCCAAGCTTCTGCGTCTAGCAGCAAGCTTGGCTTTTTTGTTGACGATTTAAAGTTTTAAAGCTGGAAAATGCGGTATCACTTCTTCACCTAGTTCTTGTATAACTTCCTTCGCTGGTCTTTTACTATCAAAGAGTGCAAAGAACAAGTGGTTTACTCCAGACTCTCTATACACTTGCAACAGCTCGATCAATGAATTGCGACCGATTCTAAATCCTAAACGAATCGGTTGTGGACCTTCGTTAGGATCTTCTGCTAGATCAAGATGCATCGGCTGAGTGAACGGTTTGAACGTATCAGAATGGTAACGCTCTACTAATTCTCTCCATCTCTTGATCGTTACTTCTTGATATTTGGGACTGCGAGGATAGTACATCCACCCATCTCCATGCTCTGCAAACCACTCCATTTCCTGTTGTGCATAGCCCGTAATAAATGTCGGAATTCGTTTTGTTGGCTTAGGTACAAGATTAGCTCCCTGCACAATTCCCCGGGATGAACGGATTTCTGGGTATTCGTTATAAAGGACCTGGTTAAGATATTGAAAAGCCTCCACAAACGCTTGCCCTCGTGTTTCGTGCGATACGCCTAAAGCAGAAAAATCAGCACGTCTATCACCTGATGATACGCCAAGCAACACACGTTCTGGGAACAATTGATCCAAAGTTGCGATCTCTTTAGCAACACGCAACGGATGCCTTAATGGTAGTACAGCAGCTGCTGTTCCTAGTGCAATTTCCTTCGTCTGACTTGCTAAATATGTCATATAGATCATCATATCGTATATCTGACCTACCGCTGGATCTCCAAAATTCGGATCTTCCAACAGAACATCACGAAACCATAAACTTGTAAAACCTAATTTTTCAGCTAACTGCGACAATTCAACTTGCTGTTCCATCGTCGGTGTAGCAAATCTATAATTTTCAAGAGGGATGTGTAGTCCAAGTGTTAATTCACCCTCTTTATACATTCGATTGTAAGAACGATGATTTTTAAATGGATTCATTGTTGGTCGTGTCCTCCTATGTGAAAAGATTCCTTTATGGTTAAAATCATACGCTCTATACCCAAAAATAAAAGTACGCACTTTGAAGTACGATAGGCACTTTCAAGTAACAATTACGTAATAGTAAAAAAAGCCGACAGCAAAAAGGTCTGTAAAACCTTCTCGTGTCAGCTTACCTAAACATCCTAGTTATTTTGTTTCCATTCTTCAGCCAATAGACCATATATCACATGATCAACATAATGATCATAAATCCATTCTGCTTGGCGAATCTTGCCCTCTTCCTTAAACCCTAGTTTCTCAGGAATCACACGGCTTTTTTTATTTTCTTCAGCTACTCGTATTTCAATTCGATTAAGATCAAGTTCATTAAAGCCATATGCTATATAAGCTTGGCACGCTCTCATCATAATTCCTTTTCCTTGAAACTGTTGACCGAGCCAATAGCCCATAACACCGATCTTATGTAATCGATTAATTTCATTAAACCCGATAATTCCAGCAATTGCTCCTTTATAGATGATCGCCGTTGTTTTCGGATACCCACCTGTTTCACTTACCCCTTTTAAGGTCGCTTTTATGAAAGCTAAGGAGTCTTCTTCTTCATTCGTATAGTCTAACCAGCCTAACCATTCCTTTAAATACTCTTTAGATTCAATCGTTAGTTGGAAGAACTCTGTAGCATCTTTTTCATTAAACATACGAAGAGATAGCTCATCGTCAATTTTATAAACAAACATAGCCTTAGACCCCTTTTTTCCTAATTTTAGCACATAGCATGAGGTTAATTAGAGATTTTTGATTATTCAAATTAATGATGAATAAAAATTCTAAATATATTGAATTTGTCATTCAGTTAATTTAGAATAAAATTACATTCATTAAATTTAGGGAGGTACACATGAAAAATATATATTCTTCTCACTCTCAGGAAACTGTTTCTATATCAATTGAAAGTTCACTGATATGGGAGTTAGCATTAGGGATTGCAGGTTATACATACGAAAAATTACGACACACGTTCGAACAAGATGAACAGTGGACTCAGCGAATGTCCCTCATGCCTGCTTCATTAAGAAACAACTTAGACAAAATTAATAAAACAAACTTGTGGTTCGGAATAATTATGTTACAGAACAAAGTTTCAGCTTCTACCATTAAAGAATTTTCGCAAAAAATCTCTACATTGCCACCAGACTCTTTTTATAAAACGCTCTTACCTTATAAAAATCGTTCTCATGAGTCACATAGAATTGAGACATCAAAAAGGTATGAGCAGCCTGACGCTTTCTATCATTATGCGTTACTTTTTAAAGATCACGACTATCTAGAGGGTTACATTCGATCACTCAGTGATTTAAGCCGTGACGAGTTACATACCTTACTGGCAGATACACTTTCAGAGTGGTACAACTGGATGAGTCAAGATATCGATTGGGAAAAATGGATGCAAGCTCTCTCATTTGAAAAGAAACGGCATGGTCTTCTTGATAACCAAAAACCATTAGAAGAAATTGAACGTATTACAAAAGGAGCAAAATATGTACCAGAACCTTCTGTTTGGAACATAAAACTCATCCCACACATCTCTTACAGACCTTGGATCCTTGAACAAAAAACATCGGATACAAAACTCATCTTCTATCCATTAAGTGATGAAGCGCTGTTAGAGCCAGGTTCTCCTTCTAACGAGCTTGTACGGGGACATAAAGCGCTAGGGGACGAACTTCGCTTAAAACTCCTCTACCAACTAGTAAGTGGACCACTATCTCTTCAAGAACTAACCTTGCAGTTCAACGTGTCTAAAACAACGCTACATCACCAGCTTTCACTTCTAAAAGCTGCTAAATTTGTTAAAGTTGAAAAGGGCATTTATTCCGCTAATACACACTATATTCGTTCGTTCTCCAACGAACTTCATCACTATTTGGTAGAAAACACAAATGCAGAATAACTCATTTTCTAAACCATTTAAGGCCCTCTGGATTGGTGAAATCATCTCCGAATTCGGAGGGGTTGCTGGTGGAATCATAAACGGACTTCTTTTGTTCGAGATAACAGGTTCCAAAGAGTGGATGGGAGCACTTTGGCTTCTTTATTTTCTTCCTTCCTTAATTCTGCAAGGGATTAGTGCCCCGTTCTTAAATCACGTTATCAAAGAACGAATGCTTAAAAATATTCAACGGGTCCGCTCAATTGCATATATCCTTCCTATGATTGGATATATAAGTGGTACAGAAATTGGTACGATAGCTGGACTAGTTGTGCTGCAATGTGTGTTGGGACTTTTGCAACCGATATACGCTAGTCTTTCTTTCGCATTATTACCGGATCTTTGTGAAGAAAAAGAATTAGTTTCTGCCAACAGCTTACTCGATGGAACCATGCGCGTCATGAGTTTTATCGCACCAGGCGTTACATCCCTACTTCTTTTAGTCAGTCCTCTGTATACCATCTACGGATTATCTAGCCTTATGTTTTTATTGAGTTCCATATCGCTTTCTCAAATTCCTCAAGTAAGCACAAAAAGAGTAGCGACATGGTCAAAAAAGTTCTGGTGGGAAGAAACAAAAATTGGGCATCGTACTTTCCTTCAATTTCCACAGCTACTAAGACTAACTCTGTTATCATCAACTGTGCAATTTGCAGTGGGAGCCACTTTGGTAATAAACGTGCCTTTTATTAGAGAAGATTTGACCGGGGAAGCTTGGGAATATGCGATTTTTGCGGGAATGTTTCCGATTGGATATGCGCTTGGCATGCTGCTTCTTACAAAGTTACCTAAGAACAACAAAACCATGTATGTCGGCCTTGTAGGAGGAGGGTTGTCTTTTATCGCATTGTACTTCGCTCCTTCTGTTTATATCGCTTGGGGATGCGAATTCTTAGGAGGACTCTTATTTCCGCTGTTCAATGCCCAAAGCGCTGCTCTTTTTCAACGAAATGCTCCTCGAGATCGATTATCACAATTAAGCGCAGTAAGGTTACTTTTTCTTCGTATCACCATGCCACTCGGAATCTTGTTCGCTTCTAACAGTTACTTAGACATAGATACTCGTATGACATACTTTTTTATCGGTGTGATAATTGCAGTGCCGGGAGTGTATTACTTAATCTGTACCTTGATTCAAAATAAAGATCATGATTTGAAAGATCGAGTTAAACTCTCAAGTTAAATGAAAAAATGGCTACCAAATTTGGTAGCCATTTCTTTACTTTTAATATGAACACATCTTCCTACGGAATTAATACAATCTTTCCTAACTTTCCTGCTTTCTTGAAATATGTTTGAGCTTCTCTTGCCTCTTGAAGAGGAAACGTTCGATCTATAACGGGTTTAATTTTACCTTGAGAAATTGCATCTAACATTCGAGCAAATTCTGCCTTTGTTCCTAAAACAGAACCGTATAGTGTTATATGCTTTAAATATAAGGTTCTAAAATCAAGCTCTGTTTTTTGTCCGCCGGCAGATCCTGAAATACAGAACTTGCCTCCGTTTTTTAAGGCTTGAAGGGCGATTGGAAACAACGCGTCACCTACCACATCTAAAACCGAGTCAATCGGACCCCCGTTTATTTGTTGGATTTCATGCGCAAGGTCACTTGATTTATATGAGACAACATGTGTTGCTCCGAGTTCTTTTAGTTTACCTTCTAATGTTAAGTCACCAACCACTGCGATAACTTTAGCACCAAATACATTAGCGGCAATCTGTACATTCAGTGAACCCACACCACCGTTGGCACCCGTTACGAGGACGGTTTCATTCGGTTGAACCTGGATCTGTTCGACCATGTGCCAAGCGGTTAAACCGCTCACAGAGAATACCGCACTTTCTGTGAAACTCTCTAAAGGCATATCAAAGCAAAGATCCGCTGGCCATACCACATATTCAGCATACCCTCCGTCATACTCAGACCCTATAAATGACATATCATTAGAGATATGTTCGTATCCTTCTTCTCCACTTGATGTAAAAGGAAACAGAACAACATTCTTTCCCATCATAGAAGATGCAACTTGTTTCCCTGTTTTCACAACTGTACCTGTAATATCTGAGCCTGGTATTCTCGGAAATTGAACCCCTTCTGGTCGCCAACCTGATTTAGAACCTGTACCGTATGCTCCTTCTCTCATCCAGATTTCCGTATTATTGATACCACATGCTTTCACCTGAATCAAAACTTCATTTTCTCCTGGCTCCGGTATGTCTATATTAACAACTTCTAATTTATTTATATCTCCATAACCTGTCACTTGAACGGCTTTCATAAAATCATTCCTTATAATATAATATTTTTGTACCTATTTGTGCTCTATCCCTTATAGTTGCCTAAAAAGATACGCGTAAAACCTTACCGTAACCTATCCAAAAGACTTGTTAACGTGAATATTCTTTCTCTTAGCTTTTATTCTTTAAAACAGGTAAACTAATATAAATTAATATTTGAGAATGGTGATAACTTTGATAGGGAATATGAAAGAGTTGTTCGAACAAAAAAGGAATGTTCATGTACTTTATTCTTATTATGGAATGAAAGAATACACTGAAAAAATTGTGGATTTTATTCAAGATGGTACTTCATTAGGAGAGTATGTTGTAGTTATTGAAAATGAAAGAATCTATCGCATGCTTAAACAAGAACTGGCCATAAGATTAAAACCTGAACAAATGAAGCTTGTTCATCATGTAAATAATTTTGACTTTTATTATTCAAGCGGTAGTTATCATCCGCCTGCAATTGTTGATTACTTCTTCAAAACCGTTAAACCTTATGTAGATAACAACAAGCCTTTTCGTTCGTGGGCACATGTTGAATGGGGGACCATGGAAGATCCTCTCCATCTAATCGAAGACCTTGAGAGAATCGTGGATGGCGCAGTGAATGAACTTGCATTCCCGCTGATATGTGCGTATGAAGGTGATAAGATGCCAGAGCATCTTCAAAAAAGCTTACTGAGAACACATCCGTATATACTCATTGATGAGGAAGTCAATGTATCAGAAAACTATACATTAAAAGCTAATAATAAATAAAACACTGCGAATCGCAGTGTTTTCAATTTTTACTTGGCGATCCTTCTTTTTCAAGCTCATCCCCTTGTGGTTTTTCTTGTTTGATGTTCATCACAACAGCTCCATACTATTCTTTTTTAAACGAGTCCTTTGAGTTACCAACCTATCTCTTGTGCTATCTCAATTCAATAAAAATCCAAAAAATCCCTTTAAATCAAAAAAACTGCCCGAATGGACAGTTATGAGTCATTATTATTTGATTAATTTCTCCATTCGAATGTCCGCCCACATTCGATCTTGATAATACGTGAAAGCCTCGACTCTACCAATTTCTGAGTATCCTAATTTTCGGTAAAGTTTTTGTGCGTTGGCATTAAATTCAAACACACCAAGCTCGATGCGTTTCAAACCATTTCTTTTCATTTCATTCTCTAAGTATGACAACGCTTGGTAACCAATGCCTTTACCTCTTCCAACCGATTCACCTATCGTAATACCTAACCATGCCGTTCCTTCTGTTCTTTTAAAAAGATGAGGAGGATCGACCATATAATTCATCTCACCTACTAATTGATCGTCTACAAAGATCAAATAAATCTCGTGAAACTCTAAACGTTGATATAAGTCTTCCATGGTGATGATTCGTTTACTTTCAAGCTCTATTCTATCCTTGTTCGGTCGTGTTAATGGAACAAGCTTTGTGTCGTTCTCCCAACGATTTAAAGCTTCTAATACGTTTTCTTCAGGTTTTAACATCTTTCTAAAGTGAATGTTCATGTCATAACAGCCTCCGTATCCTTATCTATGAACCTGCATGAACGTATGTCAAGCGACCATAATCCTGAATTTAAGATAACATCTGAGTGAACAATCTCAAGCCTTTTTCGAAAGATTGGTCCATCTACAACAAATGTATGATATTCTCCATGTTCACCCATTGGGCAGCTCTTTGTTGCTTTAATATCCTTACAAAAACTTTCATTCAACTCACGACCTGTCCAAGTCGAGTCCAAGATATCTGCTGAGGCTCGGCAAACAATCGACTGAAAACCTAATGAGATAAATTCTTCTAATAATTTTGGTGCATGTTCTTCCAAAATCCATACTGGAAAAAGAGCCTCTAATCCTGCTTGTTCCGCAACATGTTCATTCCATTTCCGATCTTCTTCCATATACAAACTGCCGAATGCGATCGCATCTATCCCAAACTGTTTTTTTATAGAAGTCAAAGACCTTATTAAAGAAGCTTCATACTCCCCAGCTGAATCCACCATAATTAAAGGAAGGTCGATCGCATCTGCTTGTAATTGTAAGATTTTCAATGGAATACCATGGGCATGATTTCGTACATCCTCTTCAGAAACCATGGATATCAAGCATACCACTTCATGCTTTTCTTGAAGCAATCGATATAGAGCTAAGCAACTGTCTTTCCCACCGCTCCAGCTAACAGCTACTTTTTTCATGTAACCAAACCCTCTCCCTTTTTCTACTAGTCATCGATATATTCAATCAGATCGCCTGGCTGACATTCTAGTACTTTACACAAGGCATCAAGTGTTGAAAAACGAATCGCTTTTCCTTTTTCATTTTTAAGTACAGAAAGATTAGCAGGGGTGATATCAACCAGTTCAGACAATCGGTTCAATGACATTTTTCGCTGTGCCATCATAACATCTAATTTTATTCGAATCATTGCAATCCCTACTCCACCTTTAGATTGTGTGTTTATTTTCTTCTACTGCCTCTACGGCAACCTTTAGTGCAGAGGCTAGAATCATTACGAAAATCCCTGTGAAAAACGTATCAACATAAGCTAGTCCTGTATATGTTACCGAAGCGTTCGTTACATCAATTTCCTTAAGTGCTTTTGTCATTAAAAGCTCGTCCATAAAGGTAAAAGCTGACCCAAGTACAAGAATGGTGATACCCATCTTGAATAAAACCTTAACGTTCTCCATCATAAATAAACTCTCTTGGTGTAAATTCTGTAACAATTTCCTCATGAGTCTTAGGAAAATCAATGCAAAAACAAACATAATGATAGAGGTCACCAATGAGAGGACGATGAATTCTTCATCCTTATAAAGTAAAGGTTGCTGATCAAAAACTAACGTTAAGTTGCTGTACACAGGATCAAATGCACCGAAAGACTTTGCCAATTCTCCTGTTGAACTCATTAAATAGGACAAATGATATACCAATGTAAAAATACCAAAAAGACTAATAACATAAAAAAGAACTGTGCATAATTTCGCTCCATATTTATAAAACATTTTCCACTTCATCTTTCTGCTCCTCATCTTTAATTTCATGAATTTAACATACCACAAAAGAACGATAAAATCTCAATAATCATTATTTTTTTATCGTAAAACAATAAATATTTGTTGAATTTTATAAAATACGCTGTTATAGTTATGTCGTCGACAAATTTGTTAGGTATTGGTAATTATGTAGATAAAGGGGATTATTACATGTCATTGGTCAAACAGAGAATTAACATCATCGATGGTATCAGGGGATTTAGTTTAATAGGGATTCTTTTAGCAAACCTACTCATTTTCCAGTTCGGAATCTTTGGAAAGGACGAAATTCATTATTATCAATTATCAACCGTTGATACATATGCTTACTACTTCACAAAAGTGGTGATTGAAGGCGCATTTCTTCCCATCTTCATGTTCATCTTTGGGTACTCGCTCATTCTTATGCGTAACAACTTAAAGGAAAGAAACAAACGCGTAAAGTGGCATCTGTTCAGAAGATTTGCTTTACTGATGACTCTTGGGATCTTGCATAGTACGTATTTATGGGAAGGAGATATTCTTTTTGTATATGGGCTTATGGGTGTTCTGCTTTTGGTTATGGTAAATCGCAAACCAAAGACACTATTGATTTGGGCTATTCTACTATTCTCTCTTCTCTTCATTGGTTCCCTGTTTGAGGCAGAAGAAATTAAAATGATCCGTGCTGACAAGATAGATTTATACATGAAACAAACACAAGAAATCTATGGATCAGGAACATACTCAGAAATAAGAGCACACAGTCTTGATGACGAGATGCTTGATATGAGTGGTGGTGAAGCTGCCTTCATGTTATTTTTAACACCTTTTGTTCTTAGTCCGATGTTTCTAATTGGTATGTATGCAGCACATCGAAAATGGCTGCAAAACACGTCTTCTAAGATCAAACAGTTCACAATCCTAGGCAGTTTATTTATACCAATCGGACTCTTACTAAAAGCTACTCCTCTACTCAGCAAGCAGTGGGATTATCGTTTAGATATGAGCATGATCGGGGGAAGTATGCTTGCGATCGGTTATATCAGTCTTTTCGTTTACATGTACAACCATCAGAAGTTCAAACGCTTCTTAAGTGGTTTTGAAAGTATGGGAAAACTATCATTAACAAATTATTTAATGCAATCGATGATTTGTACATTTCTCTTTTACGGCTATGGTTTAGGTTGGTTTGGTGATCTTGGTGTAATTCTGGCGGGTGTTATAGGTGTAATTATATTTGGATCTCAAGCATTCCTTAGTTCGATTTATTTAAAATACCTGCCCATCGGTCCTATGGAATATCTTGTACGCTTGGTCGTCTACTTAAAGATACCTAAATTTAAAAAACATACTTCTTTAGAAGATAATCATAGAAAAGCAATATAAAAAAAGATAGCTGTCCACACAGGGACAGCTATCTTTTGGTTTCATGATTATTTCTCATCTAGTCGATCCGCTATTCTTTTTAGAGATCGGTTCATTTGATAAAGCATGACCAACACAAAGATTCCTACTCCTATTGGTACTAAAAATGTAAATAACCCCATTAATGCCAACCCTGACGACCCATATTCCATACACTCACCACCTCATGCCAGTTAATAATCAATGAGAACTTTCTTCAAAATTTCGTCTTCCCATTTCTGTTCATACGTAATTTCTACGATTTCACATAACTTTTTATGTAACTTTTGGAATTCAGGTAAGATATTCTTAAAAACTCTTAACATGTCTTCTTCGTTTGAAGTGTAGCGCCAATTAGTAAGGAGCATCCGCTGCCAGTCAGCTAACGGACTGCTCTTTCCTTCAACCTTCGACCAATCACCAAATGTATTCGGTTGCAGACCTGCGTTCATATACCATCCGGACACCATAGAATAGATCATGTTCTCTAAGCATTGTTTTGCGTATGAGAATTCACTTCGCATGATTCGCCTATAGAACTCATGAACGTATGCAAAGAATTTAGTACGCCAGATTTCTAGTTCTTCTACTGATGGTGTGTAGGATAGTTGCAGGGATTGTTGATTTATGGAGTTTACATGACCTTCAGGATCGTAAACTATTTTTAAATGCTGCATCCATATAGAAGGATGAAGATCTTTCTTCTTGTAATAAAAAGTATCCACCTTAATAAATGAGTCATAATGAGCGATAGAATAGTTTGTCCAAGGAAAATCTTCAAAGAAAAGAACATTCCCCCAATTCATTGCTCTTTGCTTTTTATTCTGTCGAAACTTTTCAAAATCTGCGTCTTGCACCACAATACGAAGATCAATATCTGAATAAAAATCTGTGTTTCCTTTTCCGATCGATCCTCCATAAAATACAGCCAAAACATTGTTATCTGCCACTAGGTCTTGTTCTATTGTTCTCATTAATTTTTTCCGTTGTAATGGTAGTTCTTCATCCCTCTTTTTATACATTTTCCTTAAAGCTTCAAATCCCACTCATTAAAAACCAGCTCCCTATTTTCAACTTCTTTTCTTATTTCTCTTAAAAGGGAATTGTACCTTCCAATTGGATAAAAAAGGTTTTTTGATTAAATATGAGAAATGGTAATTGGTTAGAAATAAATCCAACCTTTATTAAGCTGAATCGTCTATAGTTAAATGACTTTTTCTATGAGGTATGCAGATGAAACCAAACCCTTTAAGGAATCAATCACATAATGATCGAGAAGAACGATTAAAACGAATGATAAAACAGTATGGAGAAAGTATCTTACGCCTATGTTATTCCTATGTAAAAGACCAAGCTAAGGCCGAGGACATCCTTCAAGATACGATGTTAACTGTTTATTTGCAGATGGATGACCTTCGTGAGAAACAAGCGATCAAAAGCTGGGTCTATCGAATTGCAATAAACAAATGCAAAGATTATTTAAAAAGCTGGCATTATAAGCAATTTAAATTGTCTCAGAGGCTTACTTTTACAGCATCTTCTAATGAGAAACCGATAGAGCTGAAGTTAATTATCCAAGATGAAACAGAGCAACTTATTCAAGAGATCATGCAGCTAAAGCCGAAGTATAGAGAGGTAATTATTCTTTTTTATTACGAGGAACTATCACTGCAGGAAATGGAACTAGTTCTTAAACTTAAGTCTTCAACTGTTAAATCGAGACTCTATCAAGCACGGCAACTTCTTAAAAGTAGATTGGAGAAAAAGGGGGGATCTACATTTGGAAGATAAATTACAACATCTAAAGAAACATATGGACCAGCGTCTATATAGATATATCAAACTCAACTCACAAATGGAAGAACATATCTTACAAAGGATTAGAGAGAACAAAACTGTTAAACCGTCGTACTATTTTGTGAAAGACCTTATGATTACAGCGATCGTATTACTATTCATGACAACGAGTATTCCATTTCTCGTTTCAAAGAGTGGAAGCACAGCATCAACTAGTTATATGTCCATTCCGTACTTAACAAAAGCAGAAAATTTGGCAAAACAAAAAGGGTTGACCGAGGAAATATTTAACCTTAAACAAAGTGAAAATTCCTTCTCCATGGAAGTGATGATTTCAGAAAAGGGTGAAATAAGTGATTATAAGAAGGATGTAGAAGAAGTGTTAACTACATACTCAAGACTATATCAAAAGCTTTATCCACATCGAAAGAACATATGGGATATAAAAAATGTGACTGTATATCTTTCGACTTATAGAGAACACCCAACCTCTAATGATAATAGGAATGTAGATTACTACCTACTGATTGCACACAAACCTGCAGGATCAATCAATATTGAATGGAGCATTCCCGAAGATGAATAAAGTAATTAGCGGGTTCAAACATTCATTATTCACATGTATTCATCTATTTCTTTCATTAGTGGGGATTATAGCATTAGGTGCTACACCGGCCCTTTTTAACGGGCTTTCGTTAAGTATCACACAATATTTCCTAGCATTCGGAAACCTAGTTGCGAGTTTACTTGAACCTTCTACTTTAACGTATTCCTATTATAAAGTTGTACGTCCGTTATTTCCTGAAATCTTAATCAGATACAAAGAATCTATAACTATATTCGCTAGCTCATTTATCGTCTCATTAATACTAGCGGTACTTATCGTTTATTGTCTTACCTGTCTTAATCCTAGAATTGTAAACAAAGTTAAGCAGAGCCTTGTGTATCTTGAAGCTTTACCAGATATTTTAATCATTATGATCTTACAGTTGTCTATCGTTTGGTTGTTTAAAAACACCGGAATACTCGTTGTGGAAGTTGCAGCGGCTGGGGATCAAAAGATAAGAGCACTTCCGATCATCTGTTTAAGTATTCCTACAACCATAATGTTTACGAAAATTTTACTTTTTCTTACAGAAGAAGAATATGAAAAACCTTATGTATCACTTGCAAGTGGAAAAGGTTTAAGTCATTTTACTGTGTTTTACAAACATGTGTTAAGAAACGTCTTACTTCGCTTCTTCTTTTTTACAAAAACCAACATTTGGCTTATGTTATCCAATCTTTATATCATTGAATATTTTTTTAACTCTATTGGGATATTTATTTTTGTAAAAGACTATAACAGTATCGAAACTTTTACAGTAGCATTATTACTCATCTATTTACCTATTTTTATTTATTTCCAGCTATTCAGACTATTCACTTCACATCTGTTAAAAGAGGTCGTCTAATATGTGGTATTATTTCATACGCCAAAAAAGAGCTGTAACTGCTCTTCTGTTTTTAGTAACTCTTGTGGTATTAAGTATTGGAAATTCAGTTATCCATGATGGTGAGATCAGACGTGTATCCTTACTTTTTGATGAAAATGGCACAGTGAGTGCTGCCCCGTTTGCACCGTCAGCCAAATTCTTATTAGGAACGGACCGTAAAGGGTATGATTTGCTTCATCTCATCATTGAAGGCGCAAAGTGGACAATAGGGGCTGGACTACTTATCACTTTCATGCGTATTCTAATTGGTTTATTACTAGGGATAATCCTTGCTAAATTTAAAAAAACACTTTTCCAAAGCTTTGAATCTTTTTTTGATAGTTTTTCAGTTATTCCAATGACCATGATTTCCTATTTCGTCTTGCAACACGCTCTAACATTTGGTAATGGTACTACACCAGAACCCTTTTTTCTAAGAGTCGGCTTCCAGCTAATGATTTTGATCATATTCGCCGTTCCTACAATTACTTATTATTTAGGAAATGAAATGAAATTATTACTCAATGAAGAATTTGTTCGTTCTGCAAAAATATTAGGTGGCCGTTATCCTCATCTTCTAAGAAAACATATTGCCCCCCACCTCAATCCAATACTTATCATCTTGTTTCTACAGCAATTCATTCAAGTTCTTGTCATCTTAATACACTTGGGAGTACTTCAAGTATTCTTTGGAGGAACCATTGTGTTTTATGGGGGGGAAGTTGATTCTGTAACACACGAATGGACGGGATTACTAGGTATGTATTATGCTTCTTTCATGTCACATCCCTGGATTCCACTTGTTCCAATTCTTTTTTTCACGTTAACCATAATCGCTAGTACATTTATACTTACAGGATTAGAGAAGGCATACCTTTTATCAAAACAAAAAAGCTTTAAACAAGAAATAAAGCCATTGAAGGAAATACCATCCGGCCCCTCTTTTTCATTTGTTAAAGAAAACAAACCCAAAAAGCTCACTCCCCTCTAGATGGGTAATGAGCTTTCTTTAAGTGGGTTTGTAAAACTCACTCATCTTTTACGTTTAATCCCAACAATGTGGAAAACACGATGGCTTGCTCCCGTGATACGGTACATCCTTTTAAACTTGTGAGGTTTACGTGAATGGTATTGAATTTACATGTACTAATATCGATCCCGTTTAAGGATGTTTCTGTAAAATCGATCTCCTCGATATTACACGATTCAAATTTTACTGCATTCAGCTTTGTTTCATAAAAGTTTGCCTGTTTAAGTGAGGATTGGTCGAACAAAACGGGCTTAAAGTCTGTTTCTACAAACTCACTCATGTCTAACTTGCAGTTTTCAAACGTCACATTTCTAAGATTCGCTTTTTCGAAATCAACACCCATCAGTTTGCAATCTTTAAAATGTACGCGATACAAAATACCCTCTTTAAAATTTGTATTTGAAAGATCACAGTTTTCAAATACAACATCTGTCATGTCTATTTTATAAAAACTAGAATGAATGAGCGTTACATTATTGAATTTCACTTTAGATAAAATCAGCTTATCGATCTCTTCATTCTCTAAAAATGCTCCCGTGATCGAGCAATCGTGAAGATATGGATCTTCCTCTAAATACAGATCCCGAAACCGTGCTTCTTCTAATTTCCCTTGAATTTTAGGCAGATCTATTTTAATTTTCTTTATCATTTTCTTCACTCCATTTACGTGATTATGTTAAATCAAGCTTACAGAAGTAAAAATGCAAATAGTAGTCTTTTCTTTTCTTTCGAAATCTGTGCAAAGAAAAAACCGCTGAACAAAATCGCCAGCGGTTCAAAAGTTTATTAGTATGCTCCCTGAGAATAGGTAAGCTCATAACTATGTGTATAGATTTCAAAGATATTGCCGAACGGATCCTCTACATACACCATCTTGTAAGGTTTTTCGTTCGGGTAATACTCACGAATCGGCATGCGCTGCTTGCCGCCATATTCCTTAATTTTCTCAACGATCCCTTCAATATCAGGGTCTTGGATACAAAAGTGGAACAAACCTGTCTTCCAGTACTCGAAATTGTTTTCCGGCTTTTCGTTATGAGGAAACTCGAACAGTTCAACTCCGATTTTGTCACCTGTAGCCAGATGAGCAATTCGGAATGTTTCCCAGTCATCACCGAATACATCTCGGCACATTTGTCCGATCGGTGTTTCATCATTCTCCACATCAGAAGGCTCCATGATAACATACCATCCGAATACCTCTGTATAAAATTTTATGGCTTCTTCTAAATTTGGCACGGATAAACCAATATGAGAAAATGTTCTTGGATAGATTGGCATAATTGTATTCCTCCTTTTATTGTTGTTTACAGGAATCATTATACCCAGACATACTTCTCGTATGTAAGAACGCACTTTTAAGTGACATACTATCCTTGAGGTAAGAAAGGACTGTGAGGGTCATGAAGATATCAACACATGATGATGGTAAATTAAAATGCTCGATTGAATATACATTGCAAAAGATTGGTGGTAAATGGAAAACGGTTATTCTATGGCACTTAAGTGTAGATGGCACACTGCGGTACAACGAAATAAGAAACCTGTTGCCAGGAGTGACACATAAAGTACTTTCGCAGCAATTAAAGGAGCTCGAGGAAGAGGGATTTGTTGATCGGAAATCATACAACACAGTTCCACCAAGGGTTGAGTATACATTGACTTCATTTGGCTCAACCCTACTTCCCATTTTAAAGCAAATGCATGATTGGGGAACGGAGCACGGAGATCTAGCATAATAAAAGGAGGCTGAGTGCTCTTATCAATAAGCGAGCCTCCTTTAACTTCTTTAAATTTGTGATAAGCTCTTTCGAATTGTTTCTTGGAGTGAGCCACTTAACGAATCATCACTAACTCCTATGTAAAGGCTTTTTAATAGGGATTTACAGTTAGCCATCACAAACCAGTACTTTTCAGATGACAACTCTTCTTTTTGAGATTTTAAAAGGTCGGGTACGCCTTCTACAAATAGCTTTAATTCTTCTAACCCAGCCTCTTTTTTTAGCATAGCAAGAACAGCTATAGCAACGCGTTCATCTTCTCCATGCAAAAAACCAGTCCCTGTCGTACAATATTTTTTCAAAAGCACTTCAATGATAGGAAAGTATTCATCTTCATCAATTTTTTCACTCTTAATCAGTTCATCGCACGTATCTGCCACATGAGCAATGCTGTGTGCCCAACCTTTTACTGGTACATAACCTCTTACATCCTGTTCCAACTTTATGTATTTTTTGACTTCATTTTTCACTTCAGTAAGTGTTTCTTTTGGAAGAAAGTCCACTTCGATATCTTTACTGATGATCACAGCTATCAATATCGTTGTGAAAGCACGTGTGAAAACAGAATCTGTCCCACTTTCGCCTATTCCTTTAAATAAAAGGTGCTTTAAACTATAATCTAGAAGTTTCTTTACTATCTCGTAGTCGAGCTGATCGTGAATAATTGACATATAAAACGATCGATAAACCATCTCTCGTAGTTCACTATTTGGCGAGCCAATATGAAGAATCATTGCATCTAATACAACTTCTAGATTTACATCTTCCCATGTCTTCTCCTTGTTATTTATTGAAGTCAAAAGCGTTAATAATTCGCTTCCTTCAATCGTTTTGTTGTTTTGGAACAATGTTGTCATGATCTTTCTACCCCCATTTTGTAGTTCTATTATTTTCATTATACAAAAAGAAGGTATAATAAAGGTTTATTTTGGAAAAATTTGTTTAACTCGTTACAATTCTGTGGAAAGGTTATTAGTTGTTATTGGAATTTTGGATACAATGATACAATAAAGAAAATGAATTGAAAGAGTGAATGCTATTGAAAAAATATATAATGGTTGCGATATCTATATTGTTTTTAGCAGGATGTAGCTTTAATAAACAAGAGACTACGAACAATATTTTTCTAATTCCCGAAGGATTCGAGGGTTCTATCTTTACGTTCTATAACATGCCAGACGAACCAGCGTTAAAAAAAGAAGATGATTATACGGTTATTCCAGTAAAAGAAAAGACGTTGGATGTCTTAAAAGATACAGAGATCAGTCAGTATGGCGTTTCATTCACGTCAACCAAAGATATGATTTATGGAGTTGTGAATGATAAATATTATTACGTGGATAAAAACGGAAAACGAAAAGAAATTAACGACCAATGTATCAGTCTTGGATCGAACGGTGGTTTTACAGGAAGAAACGGTGAAGACATTAAATATTCTGTTATTCAAGTAACTTCTTCTAGCTGTGGTCCTTCTTTTAAAGAAAACGGACGCAATGACTTTAATGCACAAGTGAACCATGTAGGAAAATATTACTTTCAAAAGCTAGCTATAAAGAAATAAAGTGCGGTGCTGGGGGGATTTCATAACCTCCAGCACCTTTTTTATTTTGCCTAATACATCTTTATAACAGTTTGTAATCATTTAAAAATTGATTTAATGATACCGTTTCCATCATACCTATCATCGTTCTTAAAAAATTTTTGTGTTGACAAGCCCAAGATATAGCCTTTATAGTAATCCATATTATTCTGAATAATCATTAGATAAAAGCAACGAACGGGAGTAGTAAAAGTCATTTTGTAGGATAGAGAGCTGCGGGTTGGTGGAACGCAGTCTATGAAAACTTTGAACTCGCCCTGGAGCAGCAAGACAGAAAGAACGCGTTCTCTATGTTTTGACGACTAACCTTCGTTAACAGGTTCTACAAGCAGGATTCTATGACGAATCAACAAGAGTGGTACCGCGGTCAGCCAAAGGCTTATCGTCTCTTTTCTCACAACCGAGATCAGAGACGATAAGCCTTTTTTGTTATTTGTTTTATAGATTCTAACATCACTTTAGGAGAGGTTATGAAGATGAAAAAAAGCACAGAGAACTTACAACGAACGATGACTTCTCGTCACATCATGATGATGGCTCTTGGTGGTAGTATCGGAGCCGGACTTTTTAAAGGAAGCAGTGCCGCTATTGATACAGCAGGTCCTTCCGTTGTTCTAGCCTATTTAATCGGCGGAATCATCTTATTATTTGTAATGCAAGGGTTAGCAGAGATGGCCGTTCAAAACAGTGGTGCCCGAACGTTTCGGGATCTTGTTCAATCTGCTTTAGGTATGTTTCCCGCTTACTTTCTAGATTGGATCTATTGGAAGATGTGGGTTTTAAACATTGCGGCCGAAGCTGTAGTGGCAGCAATTTTTCTTCAATATTGGTTCCCTGATACCCCGATTTGGATGCTAGCCTTTTTGGTTTCAGTCGCAGTCACGATCGTAAATCTATTATCCGTTAAAATATTTGCTGAGACGGAATACTGGTTAGCACTTATTAAGATCAGTGTAATCGTCATTTTTATTCTTTCAGGACTTTTGCTTTTATTCGTATCGTTTGGTGACCATGTTGCACCGAACTTCACGAACTTAACAGAGCAGGGTGGATTCTTTCCGAACGGTTCAGCAGGTCTTATGACAGCTATGTTAGTGGTGATCTACTCGTATGGTGGAACGGAGATTATCGGTGTAACCTTAGCTGAAACGAAGAATCCAGAAAAAGTAGTTCCACAAGCTGTTCGCAGTACATTAACTCGAATCATAGCCTTTTACTTGTTTCCGTTCTTTATCATCGTTGGCTTAATTCCTTGGGACAAAGTAAACGGCGTGAATGAAAGTCCTTTTGTCATGGTTTTTCAGATGATTGGAATTCCTGGTGCAGATCATGTGATGAATGGTGTGATTCTTCTTGCGATCATCTCATCCATGAACTCAGGGTTATATGGTTCATCACGTGTGTTGTATACACAAGCCGTAGATGGACGTGTTCCTCAGATTTTCGCTCGACTTTCATCTAAAAAAGTTCCTTTTGTCGCAATTCTGCTGTGTACAGCATCCCTTTATGCAGGTGTACTAATTTCTATTTTTGCTGGTGACAAAACCTTTAACTATCTTATGGGATCACTCGGCTACACCGTATTGTTCATATGGTTGATCATTTCCTTTGCTCATTTGAAATCAAGAAAAAGGAAAGAACAGTTATCGGGCTATTATGTAAAATGGTTTCCTTATACAACATGGATTGCCATTCTATCTTTACTTGCCATATTAATCGGTATCGTGTTAACAACATCTCCTGTGATTACGATCGTTACATTACTTATTTATTTCCTAATCACTGCAACTTACTTGGTGAGAAGAAAAACGCTATACATTAAAAAAGAAGCGGCAAGTTAAACGGCTAAAAAACGCTCCATAGTGAGCGTTTTTTAATTTATTTCACTTCCTCTATGACGGACTCTCCAGAACTTCCCTCTGCCCATCTCCATTTTTCATACAATCTTATTCTTCCATCTATTAATATCTCTGGTTGGGAAGTACATGCTCCACCTTTTATTTCATCAGACGTGTTCACATGATTGTACCTGAAGTTTAAGCTGCTATCTTCATTCACAATTCCAATTAATGTTCCTTTTAAGATTTCTCCACCCCCGTATGAAGCCGTTACAATGTTTCCGTCTTGTTTGTAGTAAAACGCTGTTTGTGAGGATACTTCACCGTTTGAAGAGTTTTGAACAGACACGAATACTTTTCCGTCATAATTAACCATCTTCCAACCACCTTTTTAGAATATTCACATAACTTAACATAGAAGTTGGTTTTTTCCCAGTAATACCATTTCTTTTAATGCTTGTCTAGCTGACATATCGGGTTTCATCACCGGAGGGAGTTTACTTCATGTATGATCACTTAAAGACACTACAAAAAAAACACTTCAAAAAAGCAACTGAAGTTCTAACAAATTCGTTTATTGATAATCCGATGTTTGTGTATTTTTTTCCTATCCCGCATAAAAGAAGAAAAATTTTACGTTCCGTCTTTCCAATGGTCCTTCGAATTCTACAATCCAACGGCTCACTGTATGTAACGTCTGATGAAGTAGAAGGACTTTTTTGTGTATCTCAGCACGGAGAGAAAACAAAGGTAGGAAAATTAATACTTGCTGCTCTATCATGCGCATTTCGTCTGCCCGGTGTTTTCATACAACTATCTATGGTAGATTTTTTGAGAAAAGCGAGTCGTTTACAACCATCCAACAGCAAACTTAACTATTATAAGAAAAACTATGAAAACTTTCTGTTGGTCGATTCAGTGTGCGTAGACCCACACCACCGACATCAAGGTCACATGACCACTATGATGAGTGCCGCTGTTGCAGAAACCAACCAAAAAAGAACCTTTTGTTTGCTTCAAACAGAAACACTGCAAAATGTGAGAATCTATAAACACTTAGGCTTCTCACTCGTTGAAGAGATTACGAGTGATCAGATCCCCTTCTCTACTTTTGTAATGATCTATGATCCGTTTGAATTAACGACAAATAGAGAACTAGATACATAAATGCTAGTTCTCCTTGCTTTATTGCTATCTTTTTCAAAATATATTAATCATCGTCTTTAAGAAGCTCTTTCATCATCTTCTCTCTATTATTTAAAAAGTACTTGGTTACTTGAAAATGATCTGTGGATTCATAGTCTATGGTAGATATCTTTCCATCATTGAAACTTAGTATATCCGCATTCGGATAACCTAATAAGATCGGAGAATGAGTGACAATGATAAACTGCGTATCACCTTGAGTGGTTAGACCATGAATAATCTTCAAGAAGGTGAGCTGTCTCGAAGGTGAAAGAGCCGCCTCAGGTTCATCTAGCAAGTAGATCGCTTTCCCTTTAAAACGATTCAAAAAAAGAGACAGAAAGGATTCACCATGAGATTGTTTGTGAAGGGACCGCCCTCCATAATCACGGAATCCTGTATCGTCTACTTCTTCAAGATGAGTGGCAAAGCTGTAGAACGATTCTGCGCGTAAAAAGAACCCGTTTGATACTTTAGGCAACCACGAAAGCCGAATATAATTTCCTAGCTCTGATTCTGAAGCATACACGTCATACATATTGTTGCGACCACCGCCCGCTGTATGAAAGTCACACTTGTCCGCGATCCCTTCTAACAGAGTCGATTTCCCTGTTCCATTCTCGCCCACAAAAAAAGTCACGTTCTTTTCGAGATGTATCTCATCCAGTTTGCTGATTGCAGGAATGGAGAATGGATATTCTTTAAACGATTTAATTTCATCACGCAACAGCTTAATTCTTCTTAAAAACATTAGCATCACCTATTAAAAAGTATAACAAACTCGATTAGCCGTTTACCGTCTTCAGTCATAATTCGTCCCGATTACACTCGTTATCTGTAATCTGTCCAATCTAGACGATAATCTGTCCGTTCTAGAGGATTATCTGTCCAATGTCTGAAATAATCTGTCCAATTACAGCTCCGTGCCTAATCCATCCCCTTCCAGCAATACCTCAAGATGGCTAATCCTCCAATGACATGATAAACTAATTTCTTGGTTATACTCTTTTTTTACTAATCATTTAACTAAGTAAACTACTTATGATTTTGATATATTTTTATGCCAAGGAGGACCGATATGAGAAAACAAATTATGACCGCTTTATTGCTTGTTACTGTTCTGGCTGCAATGGAAGGTACGATTGTGAGTACTGCCATTCCGCGTATAACAAGTGATCTTTCTGGCATTGAACTTGTTAGTTGGGTATACGCGGTGTATATGCTTGCAACGGCGGTTTCGACACCGATCTACGGAAAGCTGGCTGATTTATTCGGCCGGAAAAAGGTAATTCTTGCGGGCATCGTTCTTTTTTTAATCGGATCTGCTCTTTGTGGAATTGCCATGACTATGGAACAACTTATTTTCTATCGTGCGATTCAAGGTCTTGGTGCTGGTGCAGTTATGCCGATCACGATGACAATTATCGGGGATCTGTATGCTGAAGCAAAAGAAAGAGCGAAAGCACAAGGTTGGATCTCGGCCGTATGGGGCGTTGCTGGTGTGTTAGGACCTCTAGCTGGTGGCTTTCTTGTTGACACGCTGTCCTGGCGATATATATTTTTCTTGAATATTCCGTTCGGACTTCTTGCTTTCTTTATGCTCGCAGCGAACTACAAAGAAAATCTTACAAAAGGTAAACCATACATTGATTATTGGGGTGCTGTCACGTTTTCTCTTGGTACGATCGCCTTTCTTTATGCCCTTTTAACAGGAAGCCAAACTCAAGATTGGAGCAATCCCATCATTATTGGGCTATTCCTAACGGCCATCCTGCTTTATACACTGTTTGCTTATATTGAAAAAAGATCACCTGAACCACTCATCCCTCTTAACCTGTTCACTAATAAAAGCGTGCTGATCGTCAACTCACTCACATTGATCTCTGGTGCAGTTGTCATCTGTATCACAATCTATTTACCGATCTGGAGCCAAGGTGTGATGGGGAAAACTGCTACACAAGCTGGTTTTGTCCTAATGCCACTTCCAGTAATGTGGACACTAGGTTCACTCGTTGCGGGGAATTTAGTCGGACGGTTAAAGGACAATTGGATTATTACTCTTGGGATTAGCGTCGTAAGTGCAGCCTCCCTCCTTTTCTATCTGTTGGATGCTCATTCTCCAACCTACTTAATCTATGTGGCATCGGGTATTCTAGGACTTGGGATGGGACTAATCACACCGATATACATGCTGATCATCCAAGCTTCTGTACCATCAAATAAACGCGGAGTAGCGGTGGCATCCAATACGTTTACCAACACATTCAGCCAAACACTCGGATCAGCTGTGTTCGGTACCATTTTTAACTTAATCACGATTTCTAAAGCTGAAAGAGCCGGACAGAATCTTGACCTCAATGCTTCTTTTGAACATGGTGGTGAACTTCCAAGTAGCCAATTGGGTCAACTTCAAGAAATAATCGCTTCTGGGGTTCATGCGATTTATGGAGTGACTCTCCTATTAACCTTAATTGGGATTGGCATCTCCTTACTTCTTTTAAAATACAAAAATGGAGAAACTAAGTCCTCCAATGTTCGTTAGTTACAACTTTTCAGAGTGAGTATCCATTTATTTCAAATTGAACAACGCATTCACCTATGTTACAGTAAGCACATGAGTAAACAATGTGAAGAAGAATGATATAGATAATAAACCAATTTTAATGAGACGGCACTTAATAAGAAGTGTCGTCTTTTCTTTTACTTTAATACTTAGGAGAATGATAATGACTAACAACGACAACTATGAGATAGATGAACTGATCAAATATGTAAAAAACTTTAAAGAGTCATTTCTTCATGATGAAAAACTAAATTATCTTCAAATTGAAACCATGATCTATCTACTTGAAAACCATACACAAACCGTTACAGAATTGGCTGAAAAAATAGATATTACCCCAGCTTCAACTTCTATTATTATTGATCGGCTTTCAAAAAAAGAAATGGTGCATCGGCAATATACAGAAACAGATCGAAGAAAAGTATATGTATCATTGACTGAGACCGGATTTCAAGAAATTAACAGGTTGTTGATTAAAAAAAACGAAATCATTTCTACATCGCTGTCACCATTAACATCAAAAGAAAAGCTACTCTTTGCAACTTTAAACGAGCTTTTTCAAAAAATGAACGACTAATAATTCATACCAACATCATAAGTACTGAAAAGCCAGCTAAACCTGCAATAAACGCTATAAAACTGCTTTCCTGATCGTCTGGCAGTTCTTCTTTTAGAACGTTTAATATGATTCCTCCTGCTAACAGTGCAACTAGTATAGATACGATCAGTTCATGAACTACCGTGATCGCCCCGATACCCCAACCAATTAAAATCGCAACTGTAAGCAGCACTCGTCCATACTTGTCATATTTTTGTTTGTGATCCTTCCTGAGGCCGTGATCATTAGCGACAAAGTGAATGCTCAATGCCAAAAAGAAGAAAAACATTCCCCATTTCGTCTCGTACTCTTCTCTGATGAGCAAATAACCAATAACGGCATTGTAAAAAAAGAATGATGCCATATGTACCCAGAAAACACCAGAAGAAACAGCAACATCTTCAGAGTTTGATTGTCCGCCTTGTTTCTTCTTAGAATTCTTAACCAACCTCTCTAGTCCATAAAAAAGAGCAAGACCGAGCACCGCAATTAAATAGATATGGTCTTCTAAGTATTGACCGATTCCATGATCAAGTCTTTCTCCTACCTTTTGTTGATAGTGGCTCAAATCAGGTAGAAGATGAAGGAAAACATAAGAAACCGCTACTCCTCCCGCAAATGATAAAAACTTACTTTGAAGAGATTCTTTTATATAACTCAAGTACTTTGAGCTTAAATGAACAAGAGCAAATCCAATCGCAAATATGAAACTAAGTACAATCTTGGTCATCATGGAGCTCCTCTCCCTCTTGGATTCGTACACTCAACTAGTATGTATCCATCTTCCAGCTCAATAAACAATAAAATACATCTTCCAAGAAAAATAGTTAGTTCTCTCAGTGTACACGTCTATACTTGTCCACCCCTTCTCTCATATACTATTAAATCGGATGAAGGATGTGATGTGTATGAAAAAAATAAAAGAGTTATTTGTATTTGATGCAGAAATGGCTCTGTTCTTAGCAGTGATGTCTTACAAAGCTTATATCGTTCACGAATTTTGTACGATAGAATTACCAAAGCATTACGAGATGAAACATGAAATCATCACAGAGTCAGGAGAGACATTTGGTTTTATTGCTGAGTCAGAAGATTTCCTAGTAGTCGCTTTTAGGGGAACGAAAACCATGGATAATGTAAGTTCCTATCTCGATGTTGCTCAAATTCCCTATAGTTATGTTTCAAATAGCGGGTTAACTCACCGTGGGATCACTAAAATTTACAGTACGTTTCGAGATGCCCTTCTGGCTGATATCAGACAGCTCTATTCTAATGAAAAAAAACTCCTTGTAACAGGTCATAGCCTTGGCGGCAGTCTTGCTGCACTCTTTACATTAGATGCAGCTGTGAACACACATTTTCATAATCCTATTCTCTATAGTTTTGCAAGTTTACCTATCGCTAATGAAGATTTTACGAAAAAGTTCTATGAGGAAGTAAAGAACAGCATTCGCGTTGTCAATGTACACGATGCCATCTCAAATTGCATGACTCCTCTTTTCTTTAAGAATAAGCCTCTTTTAAACCTCCCTATCGGAGAGGAATACCAACTAAATTTTAAGAACAGGCGATACATCCAAAACCATAGAATCCTCTGTTATATCCATTTTCTCAGCATGCAATATCCAAATGAATACAAAGAACTCTACAGCAAGTATCCAGGTTTTTTTCCTGATACTTCTCATTGTAAATGATTCCATCCGTTTAACACGTGTTAAATGGGTTTTATTTTTGTAAGGAAGAACCTTATCCAATCCATTTGTATACCCTTACGTTCTACAATGAAACGCAACGGATAACGAGTTAGTCATTTTGTAACAGGAATTGTCATAAGTCCCTACTTTTGAGGTGTATGTCTACATACTAAAAAATAGAGAATGTGCTTCATGTTTAAATCATCCTTTATTGATAATATATAGAAATCAATAGGGAGGGAGTTATACGATGAGAAATCTATTTAGCAAGTTGGTACTCTTGTTCGTTGTTGTAACTTTTCTATTCGTTCCAACAAAAGTGCAAGCTCATGGACTATTAACTGCAGGAAGTCAAGGTTATGAGGTATCTATGCTGCAAGAAAAACTGAAAGCACTTGGTTTATTCTATGGACCCGTGACAGGATATTATGGCCCAATTACAGAGAGAGCCGTTACTAACTTTCAGTATGAAACAAATCTTTCTGCAGACGGTGTTGCGGGTCCTGCTACTTTTTTAATGTTACAAGACGTAGAACAGATGGCTCGTGTCGTTCATGGTGAAGCGCGCGGCGAATCCTATATAGGTAAAGTTTCCGTTGCGGCTGTCATATTAAATCGTCTAGAAGATCCTGCATTCCCCAACAATGTAAGTGGTGTTATTCATCAAACGAACGCATTTACAGCCGTGCATGATGGACAATATCATTTACAGCCTTCCAGCTATGCTTATCGTGCAGTGCTTGATGCGATGAAAGGTTGGGACCCTACGTATGGATCTATTTATTATTACAACCCTGAACTTGCAACAGACTCGTGGATTTTCTCAAGAGCCTCTGTTACGAAAATCGGCAACCATCTCTTTGCAAAATAATGGTTTGAGAAATATGGTGGCTTGAAGAATAGATAGTTTTGTCGAAAATCGTTTAAATTATTTTATCCGTGAATATATTGTTGATTACCGTGAAATTATTGTTGATTACCGTGAAAATAATTGGCATTACCGTGAAATTATTTATTCTTATTTCTTATGTTCCGTTCAGGAAGAACAAATGGTAACTTCTGTCCGTCTAAAGCTTACATGTATACAAAATGGTGTGCCCTTATCCAAAGGCACACCATTTTTATTTTATATTTTATTGAAAGGTTTTGCTTACATGCATGAATTCTCGATAACCAGAGCGTGTCAGGTGATATGTGTCATCTAACAATCCGTCTCTTATTAAGGAGTTGAGTGTTTCTTCTGGAATGACGTCGATCACTTGATCCATACGTTGGTTTAGGTCTTCAAGAGATGCGTTTTTGAGCGTGACAGGATTCATCATACGAACGATTCCTTCAATTCGAGAATCTCTTTTTTGGAAAAATTGCGGTGTTTTCTTAAACACATTTTGAATGCGATCTTTAAATTGATTCAATTCTTGTTTCGTGTTGAAGCTTTCTGTTTCTTTCTCTCTGATCTTCTCGTTAAAATATGTCATCTCTTCTTTGCTTAACTGCGCACGAGAGAACAGTTCGTTATAGATTTGTGTCTTATCCATCTCGATTTTTGCTAGTTCTTCTTCCTTTATACGCTGAGTTTTCCACATTTCTTCTTCATCTATGACTTCTTCTTTCTCTTCTTCTTTCTCTTCTTCTATTTCTTCCTCGTTTTCCTCAGTTGCTTCTTCTACCTCTTCAGATACAAGTATTCTTTCTTCTTTCTCTTCAAAAAGTTCCAATTGCTTTTGATCTGGCTCTTCTTCTACAACAGCAACCGCTGGTGTTGTCTCATACGTTTGATTCACTCGCTCTTTGGATGTAAATGATTCGATCATCTTTTCTAACTTGCTGACTTTGTTAAAATAAATAAGTGAAATCGATATAGCAAACAACGAGCTGAATACCGAGATAAAGTCTGAAAAGCGGAATACGAATGGCGCTGTTGCAATCTTATAAAAAATCAATAAAGCGAAAGCACCAATGATAATTATCTTTAACCAACTCTCACGGTTCTTAAATTCTGCTGATTGTTCGTTGTTTTTATTTTTATTTGTTAAACTTTTTAATCGTTTCATAATCTTACCTCTTTCATAGAGATTGTCGTGCAGCTTTTTATTTTAAACGAAATATGTAAAAGTGGAAAGGAAAAGGAACATTTCATCATGTAATTATCATGTGTGTAACATACATTTTAAAGTTTTAGGACATATGTCCTTCCCAATAGATCCACTTCTATTCTTTAATGGTTATAGAATTTTTAATTGGGAAGTGATGACATGAAAGGAATCATATTTGCTTTTTTGGCCGGGGCTTTTATCACTTTGCAAGGAGTGGCGAACGCACGCATCAGTCAGAATATAGGTTCATGGCAGGCAGCAACGATTACTCAATTGACTGGTTTTATCGCAGCCATTCTAATCGTAGTGATCGTTAAAGATCAAAAATGGAAACAATTTAAGAAAGTGCCACCAATCTATCTAACAGGTGGATCATTTGCTGCAGTCGTAATCTATGGCAATATTTACGGAATCCACTCTATAGGGGTAACGCTGACAATTGCCGTAATCTTAATTTCGCAGCTAGCGATTACATTTTTGATCGATGGCAAAGGCTGGTTTGGTGTTATGAAGAAAGAGATGAAAGTTCCACAATTTATTGGGATCGCGATGATGATCGCAGGAGTTGTCATTTTGAAATTTTAAAGAAGAATGAGATGAGGTGATTGAAGAATGAGAGAAATTCACGATTCTGAGCTGCTTCAGCACTATTTAAAAACCTTTGAAATCAAACCTATACTAAATGATGAACTTCTACCACATCTAACTTTATACAGCTATGATCATGGTGAATTGATCTGTACACAAGGTGATCCGTATAACCATCTATACTTGTTAGTAAAAGGAAAACTTAAGATCTTCAACACTTCACCTGAAGGCAGGACACTCATTCTTTCATTTAAAACACCTCTTGATGTTGTCGGAGATATTGAATATGTGCAAGGAACGGACTTTATCAATACCGTTGAGGCGGTTTCTGAAGTACATATGATCGGGATTCATCACCGCTGGTTAAAAAAGTTTGCGAGCGATCACACCCCGCTCTTAAAATTTCTGTTGAACGTGATCACCAAGAAATTTTATGTAAAATCAAGTTCTTTAAGCTTTAATCTTCTATATCCGGTTGAAGTGCGTTTCGCGAGCTATCTTCTGTCGGTTTGTTTTGATGAGGGAGATGCGTTGTATAGTGGCAAACTTAGCACAAGTCATCTTATAGATGCGGCAAACTTAATCGGAACAAGTTATCGACACCTGAACCGTGTCATCCAACAACTCTCTAAACAAGGGCTTGTGGAACGCCATAAAGGTTTTATAGAAGTGAAGAATCGAGAAGGCTTAAGTGAATTAGCCAACCATCGAAATATTTACGAAAAATAAAAGGAGCGTTCAATATGCTTATCGGTTTACTCTTTACGATAATGGCAGGCGTACTTGTGGGTCTGCAAAATATATTTAATACACGAGTCAATGACCATGCAGGAACATGGTCCACTACAGCCCTTGTTCTGGGATTGGGCTTTCTAGCGTCAATGACACTGGGTGTTGTTTTTGAAGGGAAAGAATTGTTCGTGCTGAAGAACATGGAGACATGGTTTTGGTTCAGCGGATTGATCGGGGTCGGTGTTGTTGTTTGTTTAGTTCAAGGCACAAAACTGCTCGGTCCAACATTCGCAATCTCTATCGTTCTGACGTCACAGCTCGGCTCGGCTCTCATGTGGGATTCACTCGGGTTATTCGGTCTAGAGAAAATTCCGTTTACCTCTCAACAGCTTTTAGGAGTCCTCGTCATTATCGGTGGGGTCCTCGTGTTTAAGTTCGGCGGAATCCGCCAAGAAAAACAAAAAGTCCAACCCATCCAGAGACATAGGAATAAGGAACAAGTTACGGGGAGATAAACAATCTCTCCTTTTTTGTATGATCATGTACCATATCCTACTTATTACCTTCAGCACCTCTAATATCCCACAACTATATCCCCATTCATATTCTTTATGATAGGTAGTATCCCCTATTAATTTCCAATCCAGCATGCTGTAAACTGAACGTATATATAATTCTTTTTGAAAATTCAAACTATGGAGGTATTACTTTGAAAGTAAAAAGAAAAGTTCTTTCAGTTACGTTGACTGGCTTAATGGCTTTTAGTGTTTTAAATGCAGCTTCTTCACCCGCACAAGCTGTTGGAAATGGACCAGGTACAGGAAATGGTTCTATACAAACTTCAATACTACATACATACGAAGAACTTGTTGATACCTTAAAGACACTTGATGCTAAACAAGATGCAATGAAGCTTGAAGTGATTGGTCAAACGGTAAAAGGGCGAGATATCTATATGGCCAAGTACATATCTAATCCAAGTAATCCCACCATTCTTTTTTTAACTCAACAACATGGTAACGAGCAACTTACGACAGAAGGTGCTTTGGAGTTCATGAAACATCTCGGCACGAATAAAACAAAAGGTTTGTTGAACAATGTAAATGTTTTAGTCATACCGATGCTTAATGCTGATGGCGCGATGGGCGATGTAAACTTTTCTCTTGAAGATTACTTAGCTGATGGTGACCGCCACCTTACTCGTTATAATGCGAATGAGGTTGACTTGAACCGCGAACATGATAAGCCTACAAGTGAAATGGAGCCTGAAGCACGTGTACTGCATGAAAATGTGTTCGCTAAATATAACATTGATTATATGATAGATTTACATCACCAAGGAACGCTAAGCGAAACGGATGGTCAACTTGTTTCAGGATCTATGCTTTATCCTACTAATGCAAAAGTGAAGCCAGAAGTCGTTGAAAAATCTAAACGATTAGGTGCTGTTGTATTTAACGCCATTCATCATACTGGATGGGGACATATCGGAAAATACGATGGTGGTTCTGGTGAAAACATCGGACGCAATGGTGCTGCTGTTCGTTATGACATTTCTACCCTTCTATTTGAAATGCGTGGAATGTCTGACCATTATAGAGAAGACTATGCTCTTGGACAAAAGAGCAATGGCTATTTGATTAAACAGACCGTTATAACATTAGATGCTGCGGTTCGTGCCATTTCAGATGGTTCAATCAACACCACGGATGCTAGTTTCTGGGATACACTTCCTCAGCAAACAAATCGTTCTGGTGAGGTTGAAGAAGACGAGTAAACAGAAGCACAAAAAAAACACCTCAAAAAATTGAGGTGTTTTTTTTGTGTCGTTTTATTCGTAACTTTTAGCTCCAATGTAGTTTTCTGACCAGTAAGAGCTGTTAAGTTCAGCTGTTGTTACCCCTTTTGAAGACGAAGCATGTACGAATTGGTCGTTTCCGATATAGACTCCAGCATGGCTCGGACCGTCTCCCTCTAGATTAAAGAATACGATATCGCCAACTGCTGGTGAATCAACTTTTGTCCCTTGTGCATAAATGTCATCGACTGTTCGAGGTAATTCAACATTTTCTGCTTCATCAAAGATATATTGTAAGTATCCACTGCAATCAAATCCGTCTGGTGATTCTCCACCCCACTGATAAGGTGTTCCTTCATATTTCTTAGCCACTTCAACGATTGAAGAATTACTTTCTGAGGCATCAATTCCTAACGATTTAAATGTTTCATCACCTGCGATCCCATCCACTGTGATTCCTTTATCAGCTTGGAATTTCTTTACTGCCTCTGTTGTATAATCACCATAAAAATCGGTTGTTTTGCTATATGAAAAATATCCTTTTTTGTCTAATGTTTGTTGGAGGTCTTGTACATCTGAATGCTGCGTCCCAGGTTTCAGCGTTTGATCTCCAAGAGCGGCTTCACCCACAATCGGATTGAACGCTACGACACCTGCTATTGCTAATCCTGCTGCTGCTTTTTTCAAAGTAACATCCCCTTTTCTTTTTCTTATTTAATCTGACCTGTCCCATACTAACAGGCTGACATGACAAAGACATTGTAAGGGGATTACAGCGGTTTAACAATTTTCAGCAGAATGTATGATAAATTACACATTGTAATATTTGAAAAATAATGACGCCTAAAATGATGGAAGCAAATTTTTGTGCAATGTGGACAAATAGAAGGAAAGATTAGCCGTATTCTGTATAGAGTATATAAAGGGCAAATAAGGGTAAGGAGGCATCTATTTGGAGTTCCCGTTCATTCTTACTAACTTTTGGGATGCATTGATTGCTATACCCGCCATCATCATCATGATTGAAATCCTCAAGATCTTCTTTCCTTACATCTCTGCTTGTATACCAACGACCGCCTGTTTGCTGGGCTTAATCATATCTGTTTTAATTGCGCATCCGCATAGTCTTTGGACTGGAATCGTCATGGGAATCGTCTATGGAGTTGCTGCAGTCGGATCATACTCGAGCTTTGTTTATGTTATTTATAACTATAGAGATAAGAAGCCCCACAATCCTTATAAATAGTTGAATGCTCGGAAAAGTTCGTTTACGTTTAGTACATAACTTAACGAACTTTTTTATGAGGAGAATGAAATGAACAGAAAAACAGCCATTGTGACTGGCACTTCTAGCGGTTTTGGTATGCATTGTGCAATTGAACTTGCCAAGGCCGGTTTCTACGTAATAAGTACGATGCGAAATATCGGTCGTGCAGAAACTCTATTAAATTTGGCAGACGAAAGCAAAGTAAGTGACCACATTCATCTTCATGCTCTGGACGTGACATCAAAAGAGTCTATTCATACTTTTAAAGACTTCATCAAAGAGTTTCCTAGCATTGATGTTTTAGTAAATAATGCAGGGTTTGCACTTGGCGGTTTTTCGGAAGAACTTTCAATCGATGAATATCGTCTTCAGTTTGAAACAAATGTGTTTGGTGTTATGGCGATTACGCAAACCGTTCTTCCTTTCATGCGTAAAAACAAGCGAGGACGCATTATTAATATGAGCAGCATCTCTGGAAAGTTTGGGTTTCCAGGTCTTTCACCTTATACAGCATCGAAGCACGCATTGGAAGGGTACAGTGAAAGTTTGCGTTTAGAACTGCGGCCGTTCGGTATAGATGTTGTTCTTATTGAACCTGGATCTTATCAGACAAATATCTGGTCTTCAATCGACAACATGACTGTTAACTCCGAATCTCCTTATCACTTTTATATGGATGCCTTATTAAAGAATATCGAAGGCAGTAAAGGAACGCATGGTGAACCGCTTGATGTGGCGAAATTAGTGAAGGAGGTCGCAACCTTAACTAAAACACCTAAACTACGTTATCCCATTGGAAAAGGCGTAACGTTGAGTTTGTTTCTAAAAGCTGTTTTGCCTTGGAAGTGGCTTGAAAAAGGCATATTAAATAAACTACTCAAATAAGATTGTGCTTAATCACCTCTAATGTTGTACAAACTGTTACGGAGGTGATCTTTTTATGAAACTATTGATATTTGTCGCGAGCCTGTTATTCCCAGTTTGCATGTTTTGGCTTCAAACGATTTGGCCCAAAAGTCTTCTACTATTTAATATAATTGCTGTTATGGCCGCGCTTATATTTGGTAATCTGGTAGCGAACGCAATTCAGCAAACTATTAAAGACAGCACCGTTTTCATGACAAACATCCATGGAGTCTTATTAAATCCGTTCTTTTTAGTCGCAGGCTCTTATCTTGGTGTTTATCTTATTTATCGCTTGATCCTGTGGACTTCTGCAGAACGGTAAAAAATTTCTAAACCTTTGAAACTTAATATAATTGTGATGCGTATTTTAATGTGGGTTAATGAAACAGCACTTTCACGAATAATTACTATTGGGGGAACTACGAATGAATAACCACGAGATCGATTATAAAATTTACGGCGATGACATGCAGTTTGTTGAAGTAGAATTAGATCCGAAAGAAACCGTGATTGCTGAAGCTGGTGCTTTAATGATGATGGAAGACGGCATTGAGATGGAGACAATATTCGGAGATGGTTCAGGTTCAGCAGGTGGAAGCGGGTTAATGGGTAAACTCTTTAATGCAGGTAAACGCGTTCTGACAGGTGAAAGTCTATTCATGACAACATTTACGAATGAAGAGCGTGGTAAGAAACATGTTTCATTCGCCTCTCCTTATCCTGGAAAAATCATTCCGATGGACTTAAGTGAACTTGGTGGTAAAGTAATCTGCCAAAAAGATGCGTTTTTAGCCGCTGCAAAAGGGGTTTCTGTTGGCATAGAATTTCAACGTAAAGTTGGAGCAGGCTTCTTCGGTGGTGAAGGCTTTATCATGCAGAAGCTTGAAGGCGATGGAATGGCATTCGTTCATGCAGGTGGAACCATTCATAAAAGAGAATTGGCACCTGGCGAAGTACTGCGTGTAGATACAGGATGTTTAGTCGCGATGACGAGTGGTGTTGATTATAATATCGAGATGGTAAAAGGTGTAAAAACAGCACTATTTGGTGGTGAAGGCTTATTCTTTGCCACATTAAGAGGTCCAGGAACCGTTTGGATTCAGTCGCTTCCGTTCAGCCGCTTAGCAAGTCGTGTATTTGCGGCAGCTCCTCACCGTGGCGGATCTAGTGATGAAGGTAGCATTGCTAAGGGCGTGTTCGGTATGTTGAATGGAGATTGATTTAGAAAATGATCGTTAAACAGATGTTATAGTTAAAAAAAGAGCAGAATCATCTTCAGTAGATGGTCTCTGCTCTTTTTATAGTTTGATTCGTTTTGCATAAACGACCAACCGTTTCTCATGTTCATTGTTTTTCCTATTATATACACCTGTACAAGTGATAAGATTCAACCTAGGCTCCTGACTAGGTCCAAATATCACACGCAGAGGTGCTTCGTCCTTTTTATAGGCAACGACCTTTTCCACTAGAAAAGAAACTTTTTCATTTTCTTCTCCATAAACATGAATGAGGTCTCCTGCTTTCAAGTTTTTTAAATAAAAAAAGACAGCAGGTCCCCTATAATCATCAACGTGACCAGCGATGACAGCATTCCCATTTGCTCCCGGCTTAGCACCCAACTTATACCAACCAACATCTTCTCCGTTATTTGGCACTTCCATTTGTCCTTTTTTGTTTAGTCCCTGTTTATCTACAGAAGCGTTAACTTTTAAAGCAGGGATTTCAATTTTGGTTGGGACAATACCACTGGGTGGAGTCTCAACGGGAAGATTACTTCTTTCATCATCTTTATTCATTTTCTTCGTAGAATCCGTTTGATGAGCTGAGTTTGTATCTGTTTCTTCTTGAGATGAAACTTGAATCTTATTCTGACTGTATTTTTGTATTTTGTCATTTTCATAGTTATTTCCTGCTGAGCAGCTGCTCAGCAGGAATATAGTTGTAAATAATAATAGATGTTTACTCATTTTTATTGTGCTGTACGTTTGCGGTATAGGATAAACGTTAGTGCACCCAATGCAGCTACTGTGATAATTCCAGCTGTATAGTTTGCTGATGAATCTTCAGATGCTCCACCCATACCTGTTTTAGGCATTTCAGATGGCATAACCATTGAGTCTTGCAATACAAGTACTTCGATTTTATCGGCAGTATTGATCGCATAAACGCTGTACACCATATTTGCTTCGAGCTTTGTTCCAGAAAGGTCCAACACTTGCTTACCGTCAGGAGTACGAATCTCTAAATCATACGTATTTGGATCGAGTTCTTTATAATCCGTGAATGCTTTAAATGTTGCACCGCTAAACAGAGCGTCTCCACCGATCAATCCGACATCTACAGTCGGTGCATCAGGAGAAAGATGACCGATACGAACTTTCGCTTTTCCTTCAGTTGCTTGCATGGAGTCTTCTGCTACTACTAACTCAATCATTTCTAGCATGTTTGCTGCAGCTACTGTATAAGCTTTACCTGCTTCAACGGTTAAATTTTGTGAGATTACAGCATTATCTTTAGTACCCGCTGCAAAGATTTCCACTTTGTGTTCGCCAGCTGGCAATGGCATGTAATCTGTTGCTGCCTTAAACTCCGCACCCTCGACTACTGGTTTTCCATCGACATAAACATCTACTGCAGGTGCATCAGGCGAAGCATGTACAATACGAACCATTGCATCATTAGACTCAGCAAAAACCCCCGTTGCCATCATAGCAAACATCATAACCGCGGCAAGTGCAGACCCAAAAAACTTTTTCATTTCATCTCTCCTCACAAATGGTATACAAACGGATGCACAATAAATGTAATGCGTTTGTATAGGTTATGTACCACTTAAGGTTTAAGCTTAAACCATATTTTTGAAAAATTTACAATTTAGCGTTTAGCCCTGTTCGCCAGAAAAAAAGCTGTCCCCTTCAGTAAGGGGACAACTTCTGATTTCTTAAAAAATATAAGGTATTAATATTAACGAAAATACTGTAAAATCGTCCCTTTGCCTCTATCGACTTCAACTTCAGCATAAGCCCCATTAACAAATGTGATCTGAGGTGGTACATGTCCACAATCCACATCGTAGATGACTGGAATATTCAATTCCTCAGCCATTTCTCTATAAACGTCTTCCACTGTGTAATCATTAACTGGTTCATTTGCAGAGCTTCGGCCAAACAGAATTCCGGAACAATTTTCAAACCAACCTGCTAACTTCATTTGAACCAGTGATCTTCTTAGATCCGTAGTGTTCATTTCACAGTTTTCTAAGTACCATAAAATTGGTTCACCATTAATCGTCTGTTGATTAAAATGTGCGACGTCCCCATAAGGTGTTCCGATCAGATGACGAATCGTATCAATACAACCGCCTAGCAGACGCCCGGAAATCTTTTCGCTTTTACCAGAAATCGTTTTCCACTCAGTATCGTCAGTGAGATGAAACACATAAGGTGATGGTGCATCGTGTTTCCATTCTTTTTGAAATTTTCCAGAAGACTTCTGAAGAATGGTATCTCCTTCTCTTATTGAGAGAACTTTATCCCACATCGCTGTTGTTTCATCAGAGTACTCTCCTCTTAAATCGACGAAATTGGTTCCATGTGCGGTAGCAATTCCAGTCTTCAAAGTGATGGCAAGTAAGAGAGTACTTGTGTCTGAATAACCTAGAATCCACTTGTTCGGCAAATTCGTGAAGTCAACATGTTCTAACATTTCGATTAATAGCTCACCACCCCAAGGAGGGATGATTACATCTATCTTTGGATCTCTAACCATCTCATTAAATTCAACAGCGCGTGTTCTTGCTGGTGCAGACTTCGCCTTATTCTGCGTCCAAACCGTCTCACCACAAGTTATTTCATAACCTCTCTTCTCCATTCGTAGACAGGCCTGTTTGAACATGTCATGAAGAGCGGATTGAACACCTGATGAAGGAGCTGTTACTCCGATCGATGCTTTTTCTTTTAAAATTGGATATCTAATCATCTGAAATCATCCTACTTCTTGTATTTTTCTGTGTTTAACTAACTTCCACAGAGTAAGGACGAGTTCCTTTAAACATTTGCAATCAGAGGTGATTCCACTTGAATGATTACTTTTCCTTTCGCTCTTCCCGTTTCTACATACTCGATTGCTTTTTGTGCATCTATCAATGGAAAGACTTTATCGATCACGGGTAATATGTCTTCTTTTTCTACCAATTCAGCAATCCTGTTCAACTGTTCTCCGCTCGGCTTCATAAATAGGAAATGGTAGTGAACGTTATGTTTTTTTTCTAGCTTTGTTAACTTGCTACTCACAATAGAAAAGATCACTTTTTTGAAGAACCCCAAGTTATTTTCCTCTGCAAATGCTTTGTTGGGAACGGCTGAGACAGAAACGATCCTCCCACCTGGTTTTAAAACTTCAAATGACTTCTTTAAAGAAACGCCACCTAACGTATCAAAAACGGCATCATACCCTTTAAGAACCTTCTCAAAATCTTGTTCTTTGTAATTGATGATTTCGTCAGCTCCTAAAGATTTTACAAGGTCGTATCCTTTATCACTCGCTGTAGTAGCTACATAAGCTCCCATTGCTTTGGCAAGTTGGATGGCAAACGTACCTACCCCTCCCGCACCGGCATGGATTAATATCTTCTGTCCTTCTTTCAAAGAAATAACATCATGAAAAGCTTGCCAAGTAGTTAATCCGACCAAAGGAAGAGAAGCACTTTCTACTAAAGAAATGTTACTTGGTGCGATAGCCACATCATCTTCATGTATAGAGATATATTCAGCAAATGTTCCGATCCGGCTTTTTCTTGGTCTTCCAAACACTTTGTCTCCAGGTTGAAACTTAGTCACTTTACTTCCTACCTGTTCAACGGTTCCTGAAAAATCATTTCCAAGAATTAATGGCATTTTGTAGGATAACAACATCTTTACTTTTCCATCTCTTATTTTAAAATCAATTGGATTAATACTTGCAGCGTGTATTCGGACTAAAAGATCCTGCTCTTCTAATTCGGGTTTATCCACTTCCGTTTCTTGGAGTGTTACGTCCTTCCCATAGCGTTCGATTATCATTGCTCTCATATGATTCATTAAACCTCCAGCATTTCGCCCATTTCTTTATGATTTTACTATTATGTACAACGAACAAGCTACTATAAAGGAGTGGCTATCATATTCATATATCGAACAAACTGTTTTGCGGAAGGAGGAAAAGCCTTTATGAACAATAATCCCATGAACAATCATCCATATAATCATCAACATCAGTACTCCCTTGACGAATCAAATTATACGGAGCGTCAGATGCAAGAAGATGAAGCAGGTCCATTTTCACCACCGCCCCAACAATTTGCACAAAGCCAGATTCCACAACCTTTTTTCACACAAACTTTCCAACCGCCACAAATTCGCGCTAGATTGTGCAACTGTTTAGGAAACTGGGGCCTTTTAGGTCTTCGTAGTCCAGGTCAGTTTGGCCGTGACTTTTGGTTCTTCCCAGTAGCCATTCGCCAAAACAGTGTAACCGGCTATATCTGGGTCGGCGGTCGCCGCCAGCGTGTAAGATACGGATTCTCACAAATTCGAAACTTCATTTGTACTGGTTGATATAGGAGCTTAGGTGTACTTATGCAATCGTCTTATACTTGCTGCTATGAAAAAAATTTCAAAAAGGCAACGAGGTATACTTTCTGGTCGTGAAAAAACCGCTCCCATTGGGAACGGTTTTTTCTATTCTTTATTTTATAATAGATCACCAAGGATACCATCTAAGATTCCTTCGTCATCATGTTTATCTTCTTCCCATTGGTTATGGTCATTACCATCCAGAATGGTATCTAGATCCAGGCTGGAATCTAAGTTCAAGTCTTAGGAAGCTCTGTCCTCATCACTCCAACCATTATCTTCTGCCCAATCTTGAATCTCAGTTTCTGTCATTCCTTTTGCTTTTGCCCACGCTTGAAGATCTGACATCTCCTAGTGATTTGCTTTTGCCCAAGCTGCAAATCACCTGAAGTAACGGTTTCATTATTTTCAATCGCAGCGTCGAGCTTCGTGCTAAGGTCTACAGTGGTGGTGTCATCTTGAGCAATGGCCGCAGTACTCCACCTAATAGCAATCCAAAAGTTAGTCCTGTACTTGCCAATTTCTTCATCATGATTCATCACACTCTTGTCATTTTTTGTCTTGCACTAAGCTAACGAAGAGAATGTCGAATCAGATCAATTTTTTTGAATTTGAGCAGAAAGACTTATAATCCTTCGAGTATTTAGGTGTTCCCCAAGAGTTATGTTTTAGCAGTAAAAGAATTAAACCAAATTTTTTTGTTGAGAATTACGCTTACTTTGAATAATAAATGCAACAATACCTATGAGCACAGAAATGCCGAGACTAACATATAGACCTGGACGGATGGTTTCTTCAAACCAGGTACCTGTTACGGCTAAAGTTATTAACAAGATTGCTACGATTGACATCAGCTTCACCCACATAGATTGTTTTAAGATTTTCAGTGAAGACAGTATGATAAATAACCAGTTGAATAAAAGTAATATTCCTGCTGCTGTTGTAATGTACTCATAGATCCGACCTGGGAGAAGAAGAGCTGTGATGATACTCGCTAAAAGTCCCCCTGCTCCTAAACCCATAGCGGGAAGCGGCAGTTTTTTAAATTTCACTGTTTTCGCAAAGATTTTCGGAGCATCTCCATCTTCTGCAAGCGTCCTTAACAGGTTCGTAACTCCAAAGAGTGCTGCTGCCATCGCTGAGAATCCAGCTATAATGATCGCTCCATTAAATACATGTGGAAAGAAACCTAAATGATACCTTTCCATGGCCGTAACAAACGGACTTTCTTTGTGATCAAAAGTTTCTAAAGCTACGGTAGTCACGGCAAGTCCCATTGATAGGACGTAGATAATGGTAAGGATAAAAAGCATGATCGTACCTGCTTTTGAAGCATCTTCTGTCTTTTTCAGTTGCATTGCCATCATACCGATCACTTCTATTCCGCCAAATGCATAAAACGCATAAATGAGGGACGACCAAAAACCTTTGAGCCCTCCTGTAAAAAAACCGTTGAACGAATTCGGTATATCAAGATCATAGTTCTTTCCATCAACAAAACCGGTAAGTCCTGCTATCGCTAAAATAATGAACATCACAATAGCTGCTACTTTTATGACAGCCAATAAATTTTCAACTTGATCAAATTTCTTTGTTCCCGCTAATACCACAATAATAGCTAATACGGCATAAAAAGCTGCAAAGATCCAAAGTGGAACATGCGGCAACCAAAATTGAGAGAGAATGGAGAGCGCAGTAAGCTGGCTGCCCATGATTAAAATACTTGAAACCCAATAGTTCCAGCCACAACTAAAACCCGCCCATCTTCCATAGGCATGACTGGCATAATAGCAAAAAGATCCTTTCTGGGGATCTGATGCTGTCATCTTGGCTAATAAGTGAAACACGATGTATGTTCCCATAGCAGCCAATAAAAAGGAAAAGACGATTGAAGGACCGGTCAGCTGAATTCCGATTGTGGACCCTAAAAAATAGCCTGTTCCAATTGTACATCCTACTCCAACAAGAGAAAGCTGCCACCAAGCCATGTTTTTTGCTTCTGATTGATCTAGTTTAGGTTGAACCGGTGCACTACAATTGGTTTTCTTCACAATAATACCCTCCTGCTTTACAGGTATTATTGTTTATCTTAAGCGGTTGAATATTCATTAACTAATGAAAAAAACAGCTTTTAAAATGCTAAAAGCTGTTTTTATGATAAAAGAAACGAGATACCCCTATAACCAAAATAAAAACCGAATCCCATCAATGATAATCCTGATAACTTCGAGATCCATTCTAAAATGCGGTCTGCCAGCATCTTACGAAAGCTGCTTGATACGATGGCCATTGTGAAATCCCATAAGAGAATGCCTGAAAATATGGCAGCACTATAGAGAAGTAGATTTTCTAACGTATATTTCGTTGCTGTTTCTGCGAGTATAGAACCGTATATTCCTAACCAAAATAAGATAGTAAGAGGATTGGTAAGTGACATAAGAAAACCCGCCATAAAACTTCTGCTGTTATGTACGGTGTAATCGTGTTGACTGCTCTTTTTTTCCGGTGTGGCTCTTTTAAACGTCTCAATTCCCGTATAAAGAAGAACAAAACTGCCAAAAAGCCAAAGAAATGTTTTGATAAAAGGTGTATTAATGTAGCTAACAAGCCCCATGTAAACCATAAACATATACAGTGCGTCTGCAACAGTGGCACCTAATCCGACCATCCAAGCTTGCCAAAAACCATATTTGATTCCGCGGTCCATCTGAGCAGCATTAACCGGTCCGATCGGAGCAGCAAGAGATAAACCTAGCAGTACGTATTTTAAAAACATTGAAGACCTCCACGTATAAGATGGACAACTCATGCCTGTCTTCATCTTATTCGTAAAAAATCCTTATAAGACCAAAAATCATAATGTGAATAGGAGAATATATAGATGGATCATCAGTTAAGCCCTAAGGTTCAAGAGGCACTCCACCATGTAAAACGTGCCGATGAGGCCATGATTGAAGCACAAGCAAATCAAACACCATCCTGTTTTCAAACAGCAAAGTTATGGCTCGAAACGGCTCAACAATCGGTACATAACGTAGGTGTAGGATTAACAGAAGATGAAAAAAAACAGCTTCACCACGCTAAAGAATATTTAAGACACTTACATGAAACACAAGCTGCTCTTCAAGAAACTAGATACGAGTAACGTATAAATCCCTCATGAAAGCATCATGAGGATCTTTATGTTAGGCAAATAAATTTCGGATAAATCCTGCTTGATTAACCGTTTCAGTTTTCACATCAACATTGAGTTTACGAATGTTGTCACAATAAATGTGAAGTCTTTTTGCTTTATCTGCGTTTAGATAAGAGGCGTAGTTGTCCAGCTTATCTACTTCGCGTAATACGTCTTCCTTTGTGTCTGCTTGCTCGATCCTGCTGCAGCACGAGCTGATCTGGTCATAAACAGACATGCTAGCCACCTCCTTTATGTTTTGTTTACTAATTCCCTTCTCCTTAATTTTAAAACGGAAACCTCTGAAGCGTTAAGTCGTTTAACAATATTTTCCCTAAACACTTTACTGACTTAGCATTTAACATATTAAATGCGGGCCAAACTAAGTGTAAAAATTTTAAAGAGTAATATAACGTTTTCAATTTTTCAGGTAAAAAAGGGAGATTTATTTCTCCCTTTTTATTTCTGAAGAGGTCTCGATGTATGTAACATATACAAACTTAGATTCTCCTCTCTCTCCTTTTAGTGAACACCTTTATTAGAATCCCAGTTTCCTTTTAATTTTCTAATCTCAACGATTTGGCCGATATGATAAGCATTATGAATATTAATGTTAGCAAGAACTGAATACCAAGGATCGTGGCGATCTTCATGAGCAGAAATCTCAAAAATGCTATCATCTGCTTCTTTAAGTGCGACAGTCCAATCATTTAGGATAGAAAACAACAGATTTTTAGCAGTCTCCCAATCTTGCTTGTTTTCATTTTCAAACGTCTCATCGTTGCTCTCGATATTTTGAACGGGTGAATTTCCTTTAAACCGCTCTAAATAGCGTTCGTTCCAAAAGCTTAAATGGTTGACGATTTCCCATATGGAGTTGCTGTCTCCAGATTTTTCACTCGCTTGTTCAGCTGTTAGTCCTTCAAGAGCTCGATCAATGGGTACAAACCAGTTAGGCTCATTATAGTTTGCTGCCATCTGATTCAATAGAATTGTTTTTTGATACATTCAAAAACCTCCTCACACAGAACTGTTTACGAACATACATTCTGCACAAGGAGGTTTGATTCCTTTTTATACGATTTAAATTTTCTGCTCAAATGTTAATTCTGATAACGCCACACGACGACCTTCTTGACTTGAAATAGCTGCCGCTTCATTAATGGCAGTTAAGTTCAAAATATCATCTCTTGTTACAACCGGTCCTAAACCTTTTTCAATCGCCTCAACCCATTGCCCCATATTAGAAGAGAGTGGATTCGGAAGTTCAGGTTTTACCCAATCCTCTCTGCCAAGATGCTTACTTTTAATTCTTACATCTTGCCCTTCAACCATAAGTGTACCTTCAGTGCCGTAAAGTTCGAGTTGCTGGGGACTTCCATAAGACAAGAACCCCGTTTCAATCATACCCATAGCACCTGAATCATACTCCACCATAACGACAGCGTTATCATCTACACCTAAGTTGTAAAATTCATTTAGTTTACCGCTTACTGCTTTTACTTTCCCACCTAAACGGTTTGTTAAATAGATCGGGTGTGCCCCAAGGTCGATTAGCGCACCTCCCCCACACTCTTCTTTATTATAGAAGTGCGGTGGAAGCCATCCTTTTGGATTTTCTTCTGAAGGTACAGATCCGTTATGTGCAACACGACATCTGATGTATGTAAGATCTCCAAGGAGTCCTTTGTCCAAAGCTTGTTGGGCGTAGAGATAAAAGCTTTCTGTCAGTCTTGGTAGATTGACCATTAATTGTACGTTATTTCTATCTACGGCCTCTAAAATTTCTTCGCATTCTTTTACAGTAAAAGCGAGAACTTTTTCAGTGAAAATGTGTTTCCCATGGTTCGCAGCGGCTATAATGACCTCTTTATGACGGTTGGTTGCTGTTGTCACAATGACTCCGTCGATGTTTGAATCATCTAGGACGTTCTGTAGATCCGCTTCATACGATACCCCTAATTCTTCCGCCCACTGGGTACCACGCTCTTCGTTTTCATCCCAAACGGTTTTTATCGTGATCGCTTCATTCTCCATTGCCTCACGTGCATAGTCAACAGCATGCACATGCCATTTACTGAGTAGAGCTACGTTCATTACCTTCATCACTCCTCAAGCTAGAATTATTACCATTATACATAAGAGAGGCTTGCTGTACACAACAGGCAATACTTCGTTTTATAGAGGGTTACCAAAAGTTAATAGCGTAACAAAAATGTGCTTCTTTATTCTAGATACTATTCTTAACTGCTCCTTCTATTTTCACCATTCTATTTTGAAGTGACTCTACAAAATCTCCCGCATGGTCAAAATAAAGATGCACTTTATTAATCTCTTGTTTTTGTCCAAAGTAACCTCTTGCATGTAGTGGATTCTTAAAAACGATCTCATATTTCAGCTCATCGCTAATCCCAAAAATCATCGTAAGTATTCTTGGGAAAGCCGTAGCATGGAATACTTTCTTTTCTTTTATGATACTTCCACTTTTGTTGTATTTGATTGAGGCAGGCTGCATATAGTCAATATCGCTTAAATTAAAATATAGAGATCGTCTAGCACCAATTTTCATCCTTACTTTATCTTTGGTAATACGAAAAGGGGTATTTCTCATTAAGTTATAGTCACCTAGCATGTAGATAACACTGTAAATATGTAAAACTAGCATAATAAGAGCTATGTTAGGTTCTTCTTTTTTAAGGTAAATATGAAACACAATCATCTCAATGATCTGTTCGTGGATTAATGCTAGAAATAGATAAAAATAGCTGGAGTTTTTATGAAAGAGGTAACTATCATTCTGAATCATCATACGGTTTTTTGTACTCCATTTAAAGAAAGCATGGTATAAGATGTTCCACTCCTTTTTAATGAGCAATAATAGAGGGTTCTGATCTATGTTTCCTTTCTTATACATAAGAAATAAGTAAATAATCATACTCTCAAATAAAATGATGATTATGACAATTGAGATTAATAGTTGGCGATCCATAAATACCTCTCCCTTCCTTCACCATATTCTTCAATTTAATTGTAAAGGAATGGGAATTAATTAATAGGGAAAATAAGGGTTTTCATACTTTCGTAACAATTTTATGGCAAATTCGTTAACTTACCCCTTATTTAGAAGGAAGGAATCAAGATTAAACTTGCTATTTATCAACACACATTATGCAACATTAAGAACAAAAAAAGCCGTACTCGAAAAGTAATATCTTCTCAAGTGACGGCTAAAAGTTATGAGTCAAATCGTTTTATAGTACAATACGGTCGTATCTAATCCACCTTTATCATTCTTAGCAAAAAAGGGTATTCTCCCCGCCACTTGAAAACCACATGATTGATAAAGTAGATTTGACGGATCCCCTTCTCTTGTATCTAAGACAAGCAATGACAGCCCAATATCTTTTGCTCTTTGTTCTGCGTGAAGCAGCAGTTTTCGCCCGATTCCTTTTTGTCTGAACGCTGGGTGTGTCATCAGCTTAGCTACCTCAGCTCGATGAGTGCCGTTTGTTTTTTTACACAAGTGAAGCTGAATGGTCGCTGCGATCGCACCATCTATTTTTGCCACCCAAAACATGATATCAGGGCTCACACAGCTTTTCCAAAAATCATCAGCTACTTGTTTTTTTAGCGGAGGCAAAAATCCGATGGAAGCTCCTTCATCTACTACTTTTATTAATAGATCAGACAGTTCATCTGTACATTCGTCAACATTCCTTATTTCAACAATCTCCATTCCCATTAGCCCCTTCATCACTATTTATTTATCATTCATTTTAATACTCCTTTTCATTGAAAAGAAGAGGGATTTGTCGAAAATCAGATAAATATTTTATACGTGAGAATATGAAAGTTATCCGTGAATCTATGAGAAGTTACCGTTAAATTAATCAAGGAATTAAAATTTCAGAGCCAGGAAGTTCGCGCCATAAGTACAATGTAAACGTATTTGTCCACATTTATAATACACCTATTAAAAAGTGGCTAAATCTTGCTAGCAGCCAGCATTTTAGATTGATTTTACCCATGCATTCTTGTCATATCCTCTTTTTTCCCAATACCCCACATGTTCCTTTTCAATTAGCTCGATTCGATTCAGCCATTTCACAGATTTGTAGGCATACATTTTAGGTACGATCAAGCGAACTGGGCCTCCGTTATTTTGCGAAATCAGTTTACCATCTATTAATACAGCCACCATAATGTCATCCATCATCGCCTGCTCAATCGTAAGCGTGTCTGTGTAAACGCCATCAGCCGAATAAAACTTCACATATTTTGCTTTATCCTTCACGCCTGCTTCTTGTAACAATTTCTTGAGCGGAATCCCTTCCCATGTAACGTCATACACACTCCACCCTGTCACACAATGAAAATCGCTGACTTGCACGTCACGGTGTACATTCACAAACTGATTCCAATTCCACTTTTGTTTTCTGTCTACAAGACCATCAATTGCAAAGCTAAAATTGTCATTATTGATCTCAGGAATCTCCGTCACGGTGTAATAGCGGAACTCACCTCTTCGCCCTCCACCAACAGGAGGGGCAGACTTTGTACTTGGATTTGGCAATGGATTTAAGTTGTTTCCATCCGGTAAAACTTGTTCACTGCTTCCTGTATCCTCTGGCAAAAATGGTTTAATCCATTTTAAGAATGAAGGCAAAAATGCTACTGCAATAATACTTCCACTTAGAAGTTTTAAAAATGTCCGTCTCCTATAGATTGGGTTCTCTTCATTAATCATCATCGGTTCTTCCTGAGGATGCGCGACAGTCTTTCTTGAAGTCAATCGTTTAAACCACTTGCTTCGCGTTGTGCTGTGATAGATGGCGTAAGGAACCCCGAACCATGTTGCAGCATCATGAAAGAATAAAGATACAGAACTCACGATTGGTGGAAATTGGCGATGAAACGTGAGCTGTATTCCGGTAATGATTAGTACAGTTACAATACTAAGGACAACATACAGGTTCACACGGTGTTCTTTCTTTTTCCTTAAAGTATTAAGGTGTTTTTGCATTTTAGGTATATAAAAAAGGAGTGGAAGACAAAAAAGGAAGCCGATCCAAATATGGCTATCTTTTATCCATACTCTAAATGTTGGAAGTGTTGATCGGAATGAAGATGAAAATAAAACAAAGCCCGTTACACTCAAAACGAGAAAAAGGAGAGCGTTAACATGGTGTAGGCGGATTAACTTCTTACCAAAATTCATGTTTTGCTGGAATAAGAGCTTAATGTTCATTCTACTTCTCTCTCCTTCTTTAGTAAGAATCATTAGTTAAAAACCATACACTGTAAAATCATCTATAGAAAGAATACGCAAAAAACGAATAAATCGATCAATAAAAATATAAATTCACTATTTCAAAGCATTTTCCCTCTTCTTCAATACTTAATATTCAATTATCTTTGTCACTCCGCTGTTGCCTACGCATGCACTATTCTCTAGATTATCTTGGGGGAGGATCTGAAGATGAAGCATTCAAAAAACAGTTTATTTTTAAAGCATCATCCGTCTCATAGTGAAAAGAAGAATGATTCAAGCAACTGTGAAGGTTGTATATGTGAAATCTTCCGAAGATTAAACGAAGAGTGTACAGATGGATGAACGGCAAATAACCAGTTTCTATATTCTACCTAAAGGTACAAATCGACCAGTCGGTGACACCACTCCGATCGCTTTTCGTTTTCTTAGATTTGATCCCGTAAGCTGCTGTACTTTTTTTGAAACTACCATTGAGCAAAATACCGTAACTCTGCAAGTAGCCGTAGACTGTCATGAAAAGTTTGTCAGAACAGCTAGCTGTTCATTGTGACAGCAGTACATATCCTTCTCTTTTTCTTTTGAACAAGGGAACAAGAGAGCCTATTAGTCTTACAGGTGGTTTACAAAATAATGGAACCGTTTTTCAATTACTTAAATTCGATAATAATTCCTGCTCCGCCTACTTTTCCTATATAGACAATTTAGGAGTTACACGCACTTTTATCATTGATTGCAGACTTTGTCGCCATGGGACCACCTGGAAGCAATAATAATTCTGTTTCTTTCTAGCAAAAAAAGGAACGACATCTTCGTTCCTTTTGTTATAACAACTGCTGATTCGCTGTACATACTTTATTCCTGCCTGTTCTCTTCGCTTCATATAATGCTTTGTCTGCGTCTTTAATTATCATACTTCCATTCCTTGTTGTTTCAGGAAAGTTAGATAATCCAACTGAAACCGTGATGTTCACTTCTGTTCCACTGTTTAAGAGGAAGGCATGCTCTTCCACCGTTGACCTGATTCTTTCCGCAATTTTCTTAGCTTGATCGAGTGAACAATCAACGAGCAATACTGTAAATTCTTCTCCGCCGTTTCTACTCACGATATCTGTAGGCCTTGCGCATGACCTTAGGATCAGCCCAAGATCTTTTAAAACCACATCACCTTCAGAGTGCCCATATGTATCATTAATTTTCTTAAAGAAATCGATATCAATATAAAGTAGGGAGAGCTCTTTCTTCTTTTCAAGATCTGCCATACAACTATTAAATACTTCATCAAATTTCCTAACGTTATTCAACCCTGTCAATGGATCAATCGTTGACTCAGCCTTATACTTATCAAACATCATCTGACTCTTAAATAAGATATGTAATACTTGGAATGCCACATAACCTGAAAGAAAGGACACGAGCCAATAACATGGAATCAAGTAGAACAATAATTGTTGATCCTCTATCAAATAAAAGAACAAGATGGTTGTTAGTAAGTTCGCAAAGGTAAGCATACCCCATTTTTTTGCTTGATCTCTCAAACTCGTTCCTGCAATAATGATGGAAAATAGTGTAACAGCCAACATGATCAGACTAGACATATAAGAAGAAATGTTAATACCGATTAAAAAACGACCTGCAATGGCAAGTACCATTCCAATTATTGCAGGGACTGCTCCCCCAAAATAGGCAAGTAATATGATTGGAATATGTCTCATATCAATAATTGTCGTTCCGACCGGAATGCTGTATTGCATGAGGATATTGCTGAACAAACCTCCTGCCACTCCTGTAGTAATCTTTTTCTTAATGGAAGAATTCATTCGGAGTGGTGGATCTTTCTTAATTTGTGTATACAGAAACAATAGTGCGACTAAAATTGCAAGATTAGCAAAAAGCTGTTTAATAATTATCATTTTTATCACCATCTAGTAAAATACCATAAATAAAATCCAAAAACTAACATAAATTCCAACTTATTTGTTACATTTATTATTTTTTACATTTAAACAATCAAATCATTCGCACTATCCACATCGTACTTATATGATTAAGGAAAAATACTCAACAATCTAACTGGAGTGTTCATTTTGACAAAGCTTTTATTAATTGGTGGAGGACATGCTCACCTTTCTATCCTCCGCAGTCTTTCACATGAAAAAATTAGCGATCTAGAAGTAACACTTATTACATCGTCAAAATTCCAATATTATTCAGGCATGTTTTCAGGATTTACAGAGGGTCTTTATAAGGAAGAGGAAATTCGTATTGATCTAGAGTCATTATGCGATTGCGCTTCTGTCACTTTGATAGAAGATACCATCATCTCGTTTGATCCTTTGCAGAAAGTGTTGTTAGGGTTTTCTGGCGGAATCTATTCCTTTGATGTAATTTCTTTTGATATGGAACCTTGGACCACTTCAGAACTCATTTCCACATCAGAATTAATCCCAAAACATCATGTAATAGAAGAGATAAAGAAAGTACGCACTAGTAATGCACCTGTAATCATAGGGGATCACCTCGCAGCGATTGAGCTCGCACTTTCTATATCAACTTGGCGAAAGAAACACAATATGAGCAAGCCTGTAACATACATAAGTTCAACTTCACTTCTTCACTCCTATGGGGTAAACGCTACAAACAAGATTAGAAAGATCGCTCATGATCATAATCTTGTATTCTATGAAAATGAACGTGTGAAAGAAGTAAACGATATCTATGTTTTGACTGATAAAGGCACGAAAATACAATATTCTATCCTCTTACCGATAACAGGAGCTAAAGCTAGTTCTCTTTTTAAACAAGCATTATTACCCGTTGATTCTAAGGGGTTTCTCCTTGTTGATGACACGCTGCAAAACGATGAGTACCCTTATGTCTTTGGTGCAGGTAACTGCGTAACAATTTCAGAATATATGGATTTAGAGAAGAGCGATTTTCATGCAACAAAACAAGGAACTATTCTATGGAGAAATATTAAGCGTTTCATTTCCGGGCGGCCTTTAGAACGTTATACACCACGAAGTAATTTTTTCTCCATACTTTCAACTGGTGAGCAACAGGGGCTTATTATTTATAAAAATAGGACTTTTCATGGAAAATGGGTATGGAACTTGAAGCACTATATTGATCTAAAGTACGTGAAAAAGCATATCCGATAAAAGAGTTAATCTATGCAAATCACACTACGCTCTCTAAAACGACAAAAAAGAGGCCCTTTAATATGGGACCTCTTATTTCTAATTAAACGATTAATGATCAAGCTTTTAAAGCATGAGCACCTTGAGTAGCCATAAATGCCTCAATCTCTTCTACCTCACGGAAAATATCTTTAGATAAGTTCTCGAATCCATCTTCTGTTACTAAGATGTCATCTTCAATTCGAATGCCGATTGCTTCTTCCTCGATATAAAGTCCAGGCTCTATCGTTATGACCATTCCAGGCTCTAAGATGCGATCTTTGTACGAACCAACATCATGTGTATCAAGTCCAAGGAAATGGCTCACACCATGATAATAATAGTTAGAGATCTCATCATCATTTTGAATCAAACCAATACGTCTGCATTCTTCTGCTAACACTTTTTTCGTATGAATATTGAGCTCTGCAAATGCAAGACCTGGTTTAATAATAGCCGTCGTTTCTTTTAGCGCTTTAAGAACGATGTTATAGAGAACTTTCTGACGCTCTGTGAACTTCCCATCTACTGGAAACGTGTAGCTGATATCGGCGTTGTAATAATCCTTTTGTGCTCCTAGATCGAGAAGAACGAGTTCACCGGGATTCGTTTGTGCGCTATTATGCTCATAATGAAGAATCGTAGCATTTTTTCCACTAGCCGTTATCGTCTTGAACGCGAAATCACGCACACCGTTTGATTTTAAAGTAAAGTCAAAATGTGCTTCGAGCTGATTTTCTTTCATTCCAGCTTTCGCGTGTTTCAGCACATTATAGATTCCTTCTTTCGTAATAGAGATCGCTTCTTTAATCTTTTGAATCTCTTCTGTCGTTTTAAATACACGTAGTTCAGTGATCTGATGATATACGTTATGGATCGTCACATGCGGATAATGTTCTCGAATATGCTTTGCGAATTGTGATGTTTCAGATGGGGCACCTGTCCACCCACGGCGTTCTAGATCTAAACATACATGTTGAGCTTGATTTGTAAAGAATTGACTAGCAACAAACGACTCAAAGCTATCCACATATTTGATATCTTTTATCCCAGATTGATGTTCTGCTTCCTCTTTAGACACGGTTTTCCCGACCCACTTTTCCATGACTGGATCAGCTTTTTCGATAAAAAGTGTTTCTTCAAATTTATCACCGCTCTTTTTTAGCACGAGGATCACGTTCTGTTCCGAAATCCCTGATAGATAATAAAAATTACGGTTAGGCGTGAATGGGTATTGTTCATCTGCTGATTTTTGCGGAGCTTTTCCTGCAAAAAGAATCGTTAATGATTCATCGGGCACCAATTCTTTTAAGCGGCTACGATTACGTTCAAAAAAATAAGACTCCATGTGAATCCTCCTAAAATTAATTAATAAAAACGACTGATTAGTTTATTTATATATGTATTAGTATAAAGATTTTTTGATTACAATGACAGCTTTTTTCAGAATTTTATAAATGTGTTTATCATACCTTTTCGTATTTCTCCAGAGTATGTTCTTCAATAAAAGCATTGTACTGTTTCTGATCTATATACGCTTTTATATGTCTTTGTATTTTGGGGTACAACGTGATTTGTTCTAAATCCTTAAGGGAAATCCATTTTACACCAGTTTGGTTAGGATCTGGATTATCCGGCAATTTAGGTTGGGAGTCTTCTATACGTGAGCATTCAAACATGAGTCCTAATGAAGGTGTTGTTCCGTATCTATTTTCCGTCAGATGTGGGGCATACTCATAGGTGAATGCGAGTGCACCGACATTTACTTCGATTGATGCCTCTTCTCTTGCTTCACGTTTTGCAGCTTCTTTAACAGATTCATTTGGTTCAACACCACCTGATGGTAAGTTGTAATGAAGACCGTTCTCATCATGAAACTCAATTAACAGAATAGCATCGTTCTCAATGATCAAAGCACCTGCCCTAACACGAATGGGATAGCTCATTTACACAACCTCCATCATCTTTAACACCATTTCAACTACAGGTTTTGATACATCATCGAAATATCTTTCATCATTCAAATCAATCCAGCGTACATCAAGAATATCTTCATCGTCCTCGATGGTAAGTGTTCCTGAAATGAGCTCACAAAGAAATGTTTGTTTTTCTTTACTCTTTGTCACAGGTTTTATTATTTTTACGGTATAGCCTGTTTCTTCCAACACTTCTCGTATACATGCTTGTTCAAAGTTTTCCCCTTCCTCTACTCCGCCACCTGGAAAATTCCATACGATGTCTCCACGTTTCACTTTTTGCTGTACTAATAGTATCTGGCCTTCATGAATGACAACACCTTGCGCTAACATCTTTATCCCCCCCTTGTGAAAGATAAAAGCTAACCAAACACGATTGGTTAGCTTATAGGTTATGCTTTCTGTTCAAACAACTGCACGAGTTCAATGATGACGTGAGTCGCTTTGACCATATTATCAACCGATATATATTCGTGACGACCATGGTAGTTTTCTCCACCCGTAAAGATATTTGGAGTCGGAAGGCCCATAAATGATAGTTGAGATCCGTCTGTCCCCCCGCGGATTGGTTTGATGTTCGGTTCGATATTTAGTTTTTTCATCGCTTGAGAAGCAAGATCAACAATCTCTCTTACGGGTTCGATCTTTTCTTTCATATTGTAGTACGTATCGTTCATCTGTAATTGAATCTTGTCTTGTCCATACTTTTCACGCAGTTCATCCACAATCTCTTGTATTCTATCTTTCCTTCTTTGGAAAAGTTCTTTGTCATGGTCGCGAATGATATATGACATATCCGTTTGTTCTACGTCACCCCTTAGACCCGTTAAATGATAGAAACCTTCATAGCCTACTGTATGCTCAGGTGATTCTTCAACAGGTAGCTTTCCGTTCAATTCCATCGCAATTTTCGCAGCGTTAACCATCTTATTCTTTGCAGATCCAGGATGGATGTTCTTTCCTAAAATACGAATTCGAGCACTGGCAGCGTTAAAGCTCTCATACTCTAATTCACCTAAAGGACCGCCATCCATGGTATAAGCATACTTTGCTCCAAACGCTGCCACATCAAACTTATGAGGTCCGCGTCCGATCTCTTCATCGGGAGTGAAAGCCACTCTGATCTTTCCATGCTTAATCTCAGGATGATCAATCAAATACTTCATCGCCGTCATGATCTCAGCGATACCTGCCTTATTATCGGCACCAAGTAATGTTGTTCCGTCCGTTGTAATCAAAGTATGTCCCTTATAATCTTGTAAACTAGGAAAGTCCCTTGGAGACAATTCGATATGTAAGTCTTTGTTTAAGATAATCGTTTCTCCGTCATAGTTTTCAACGATCTGCGGTTTAACGTTCGTTCCTGTAAAATCAGTAGCTGTATCCACATGTGCAAGAAAACCAATGACCGGAATTTCTTTATCCGAATTGGATAGTAAAGTCGCCATGACATATCCGTTTTCGTCTACAGTTACTTCTTGCATACCAATTCCTTTCAATTCTTCAACTAGCATGTTTGCCAGCGTCCACTGACCCTCTGTTGATGGAGTCGTGTCACTGCTACCATCAGATTGTGTATCTACTTTTACGTATGTAATAAACCGATTCATAATTTCCTGTTTCAATTTTCAATCAACTCCTAGTGTTTTGCTTTATGATAGCATGTTTTACAAAACATTATATTGTTAAATCTTTAAAAAATGTGCGTTTTCACTTGTCATGATGTCTAATCAACTTGTCCTCATCTTGCATATATTGTATTACCAGCACCAAACAAAGGTGTTGTGAAAATAATGGGGTGATTTAAATGGGTTCTTGGAAAAAAGATAAATGTGAGTCTTCTTCAAGCTATATCTATCTAAAATGTAAGCGTTGTAAGAAAAAGAAGAAGAGAAGCTGCGGCTGTCATAAAAAACATTAATTAAAAGAAGGAGTCCAATGTTGGGCTCCTTTTTCAACTATCCTATTTTGATCCAAAAGCAATTCCTAATGCAGTGCCATGCCGATTGCTACACCGATGGCAATTCCAATCGCCATTCCACTTTTATTTGGTCCTCTGCCTTTTTTCATAATCGGCTACGAGAGCACTCACACAATTATTCCTCTGTAAAGATAACTACTCTTGAGGATACGTTTTTAACAAGAATGCAACCGAATTAATGATCAATTTTTTTAAAACATCTTCATCTATATCAGCTAATTTATTTATATATACACAAGCAGCACCTGTTGTATGTTTACCGAAGTTCTGAAGCAAATCATCACGAGTGGGATCCCCTGGTGCAAAATACAGACTGATCTTCGATTTTCTTGGCGAGAAGCCAACAAGTGGTGCATCCCCTTCATGTCCTGTCTTGTATTTGTAATGATACGAGCCGAATCCAATAATACTTGGTCCCCACATCTTCGCTTCAAATCCAGTCGTTTCTGAAAAGATATCCAGCAGCTTATAAGCATCATCTCTCTTTTTTGGACTTTCAACATTCTCAATAAACTCTACAACACTCTGATCGGTTTCTTTTGTCTTTTGCTCGTACATAATTAGCTCCTTTTTTGTCTTTTATATATTAAGCTTCTTTGTATTAAATCTTCTATAACTAAACCAGATTCCCTTCACTTTTTCGTTTTTTCAAACCCTTTGAATGATTTATCACACTACCAAATGAATAGTGTGAATAAAATAGTAAAAAGCCCACTATTATAATGGGCTTTGGTACTTAAACACATATTCATTAAAAAAGTTTTTGCAACTCGTTGATCCCTAAAAAGGCAAACATAAGGAGACACCCGATCAAAACGGCGTTGGTTAACCATTTGTTGCGATATTCCGCATCCACTTTTTTAGAATTCAATAAGATAATGAGTGAGATTGCAAGAAATGGCATGAACAATGCACCTAACACACCATATATAATGATCAGCTGAACCGGCTTTCCAAAAAAGAAGATCAGCATCGGCGGGAATGTCAGCCATGCTAAATAAGCACGATACGACTTATCTTTTTCTGTAACTGGCTTAACTGAATGTAAGTCCTCTTTCTTTGTCTTGATGGTTCTTAAAAAATCCGCAAATAGATACGGCACTCCGTTCCAAACGCCAAGAAGTGAAGTGAAAGCAGCCGACCAGAACGCGATTAAGAATAACCAACGTAACGGTGTTCCGAATTCTTCGCCTAAAAGTTCAGCAAGATTTAGAAGACCTTGGTCTCCTTCTAACTTTACATCTGTTCCAAATAAGAACTTTGCTCCGATTACGAGTGCAGCCATCGTGAATAGACCTGTTATGACATACGCTGCTTTCGTATCAAGTCTCATAATGGGTACAAATTCTTTTCCTTTCCAATTCTTTTCTCGCAGCCAGTAGCCATAAGATGCCATAGTAATCGTGCCACCGACACCTCCTATTAATCCGAGTGCTAACATGAGTGACCCGTCTGGCATTTTGGGTATGAATCCACCTGCAAATTCTCCGATCGTAGGTAAAAAGAGCAATGATGTACCAATAATCGTAATAAACATAACACCGATCAATACTGTCATTATTCTTTCAAAGAGCAAATAACGCCCCGTCCAAACAAGTGCAAAACCTAATAAAGAATGAATGATTGCCCAAGCCCATATCGGCATGATAGGAAGCATCGCATGCATCCCTAATCCACACGTCATAGCTGCAGTAGCACCGTAAATGTAACCCCAGATGACCGAATAGACACCAAAATACCCAGTCGCCCATTTTCCGAGTGAATGCCAACCTTGTAGAATCGTTTGCCCTGTCGCGAGGTACCAGCGGCCCACTCCCTCGTTCAGGAAATACTTTAAAATTGAACCAATCACGATCGCCCATACAAAAGTCATTCCGAATGAGGTACCGATTACAATGGCAGTTACTAGATCTGCTGTACCTACACCAGTTGCCGCTACTACAAAACCTGGACCGATCATTTTTAATTTTTGACCCATTGTTTGAGGCGGTATAGGATTGTTACCCACTTCAGCAGCAGTTGTACGTTCATTATTTAAATTCAATTCATTGTTCAATATTCAGCTCCTCCTTCTCCAAAAAGTAAAACGCTTTCAATAGAACATCTGCTTATTATGTCATATGTCTGAATATTTTTTCAACTTCATTTATACCTATCTATTTACCGATACCATTCTACTAAAAACGATCTAACAAAAATTGTTTTCACAAACAAAATGGCAGTGGAATAAATATATGTAAGAAAACCTTACATCATTGTGATATAATAAATAACAATATTTAGAATTGTTCGGTTCAAACTTCTTAAACTAGGAGGATCGTCATGTCTGTTGATAAATTGTCTTATAAAGATAAGAAAGTCATGTCCATCGGTATTATCAGTGAGCTCACAGGACTTTCCGAACGTAAGATTCGCTACTATGAAGAGAGGAAACTTATCTTCCCTGAACGAACAGGCAAAGGAACACGCAAGTACTCTTTTTCAGATGTAGAACGTCTTATGGAAATCGCTGATCAAATTGAAGATGGTGTCCAAACATACGAGATCAAAAAGGAACTTACGAAAAATCAGAAGCGCGACGAACGTAATAAAATGATACGCGGACAGATAAACGCCCAATTTAATATGAGAAATTAAAAAACAGCTGGCTCTCCACTACATGGTGCCAGCTGTTTATCTAGAGAGTCGCTCATAGAGCTCTCGTAAATTTTTCAATCCTAATTCCTGAACACGAGCTACATAAACACTCCAAAGCTCTGCCGTCATCTTAGCATCTCCTAATGCATGATGGCGGTCTGTTACTGGTATATCGCAATGTTCACAACAATCCTCTAACCGAACAAGATTAGATTCTGGTTCAACAATTTTTAGTAAAAATGAAGTATCGACTATACGGTGCTTGAACTGACTTCGAAATAGTTTCCAATTATAGTGTTGAAGAAACTTCTTCTCATGACTCGCATGGTGAGCCACGAGAACATGACCTCTTGCAAACTCATAAAAATCCACTAGCACTTTTGATAATGGAGGTGCATGCTGAAGATCACTATCGTCTATTCCTGTAAGTTCTTTAATCTCAGGAGAAAGTTCACCTGTGCATTGCGCAAGAGAATAAAAGGTGTCTTCACACTGTACCTCTCCACCCTTTACTTTCACTGCACCGATCGATAGAATCTGATTACCTTGTTCAGGAAAAAAACCAGTAGTTTCAAGATCGAAAACGACTACATTCAAATCATCAAAAGGAATCGTTAAACTCTCCTCCACTTTCATTTCCTTTTGAAGCTGCCTTAAAAACGCAACATGCTGAGGACTTGATTGTCCTTGTAATGACGCATAAACACTTGAATTTATCTTCCCCTGGACTTGCTTCATAAATTGAATAAGCGGATTCACTCTCATGTTTCAATCGTTCCCTTAATGACCGACTGTGTGTAATTTTGTAACTTTTGTCCGTTCAGCAGGATATGCTTCATATCTTTTCTTTCGTTTTTGTTAAGTTCTTTAATATTTAAGTAGTGGATGTCGTCATAGTTTTCTGTAGTTTTTTTATGATATTGCAACCTGTATTGAAGTAGCTTCTCAAATTCATCCGCACACCAACTAAGATTTTCTTTATAGTTCGACATGCTCGATAGTTCATTCAGTCTTGTAAGGGTGGATGTAGCTTCAAGACTCTCCTTCATAGCCAGCAAGCGGACATTATTCACATAAGGAAAGAAACCCGATTGCTTCAGATCAATACTTCCTGCATGCGAGCCATGCGATTCTGTTAAAAATTGATGGAAGATTCCTACCGCTTTTTTAAAATGCTGTGTATTTTCTAACAGCCGATCTAAAAGGTGAGGATTCCTCTGCACGTAATCATGAATGAGTTTTTTTAGGTTTTTACCATAAGTTTCTTCACCCATCAGCACTCGTGCATCATAAAAAATTAATAGAAAACGTATGCTCTCAAAGCTTTCTTCCGTAAGCCACTTTAAGAGTTGTTCTTCCCACTCTATTAAAGATCTACTCCATACAGGATTAGAACTCATCACATTTCCATCGCAATACGGATAACCTACTTCATTCAAACCATCCGATAACTCTTTTCCTAATGAAAGAAAATATCGTTTCGTTTCATCACTTTTTTCCTCATAGATCAGTCCATGATCTTGATCTGAGATGATCGCTTGTTCAAATCTACCTGCACTTCCCATCACAAACCATGCGTATCGGCAAGGAACAGGACCAAATTCTGCAATATGTTTTTGTAGAGAAGCATCAAAGACATACTTCATCACTTCATCATGAAAAACATTTAAATCATGTGATGAATATTGGTGTTCTTCCCACTTATCTTCACGCCATTTTTTTATCTGTGAATAAGGCATACTAACACATCCTATGTGATAAAAGCATTGAGGAATAGACCCCAATGCTTGTAACCACTATTAATTTGCGATTCTATTTTTTTCTTCGTTTGCGATGAACGCCTCTGGATAACCATAGTTTCCGTGTTCACTCACGTCCAAGCCGATAATTTCTTCTTCTTCAGATACTCGAAGGCCTTTCATTACTTTTTTCATTGCGTATAAAAGAGCGAAGGAAACTACAAACGCGTATAACGCTGAAACAGATACACCCATCGCTTGAACGCCAAGCTGAGAAAACCCACCGCCATAGAACAAACCAGGCTTTCCTACGGTCGCAAGTTCTGGTGTCGCGAATAACCCCGTAGATAACGTTCCCCAAACTCCTGCAGCTCCGTGAACACTTAACGCATAGATTGGATCATCCACTTTTAATCTATCGAAAAATTTAACAGAATAGAATACTAAAATTCCTGCAACAAAACCGATCAGAACGGCTGCCCACGTTTCAACAAATGCACAAGAAGCTGTGATCGCAACAAGCCCTGCTAACGCACCATTTAAAATCGTCGGAATATCAGATTTACCCAAAACCATCCAAGAAATAATAAGTGCAGCAACCGCACCTGCTCCAGCCGCAAGATTTGTGTTTAGTGCAACAAATCCAAAAAATCCATCATCTACAACAAACGTACTACCACCATTAAATCCAAACCACCCTACCCATAGGATGATAACTCCTAGCGCTGTGTAAACTTGGTTATGACCGAAGATGTTGTTAGATGTACCATTCTTATTGAACTTTCCAATACGCGGCTTCAAGAGTATTGTTGCTGCAAAAGCTGCCATCGCACCAGTTAAATGAACCACTGTTGATCCAGCAAAATCCTGCTTACCATGTTCCGCTAACCATCCTCCGCCCCAGATCCAATGAGCAACAACTGGATAGACAACAACTGAGAAAAGGATAGCGAAAACGAGGTAGGCAGATAATTTCGCACGTTCAGCAAATCCTCCGAAAGCAATCGTTAATGAGATACCTGCAAACGCAAGCTGAAACATGAAGAATGCCGCTGTTGAATAAGCCATCCCTTCCGCTTGTTCACCTGAATAGAAAAAATCAGACAACCCAATAAAAAAGTTAGAGTTACCACCGAAAATGAACCCATAGCCTACTGCCCAGAATACAATGGAAGCTAAACCAAACGTAAAGACTGTCTTCCCAGCAATATGCCCTGCATTTTTCATTCGAGTCGATCCTGCTTCAAGTAAGATGAACCCACCTTGCATTAAAATGACAAGAAGTGCACCTAGTACTAACCAAACACTGTTTAATGAAAACATGATATCTTCCATCCGAACGCCCCCTACTGAACTGTTTCTTTCATTCTATACAGTTCTGGTGCAGATTCTACACCCATGTAAGATTTTCTGACATGGTTTTTAAAATTGTCTTATATACTTAAAAAGAATCCTCGGCTCATTTGTCTCGAGCAGAGGATTCTTCATTTCGATATCAAACAACTTTAGAATAGTTAGTGTTATTAACCGTGTTTGCAGCTTGCTTATCCGCTCTTTTTCCCCACCAAGTAGCAAGAAGTGGTCCTGAAATATTATGCCACACACTAAAGATGGCGCTAGGAACTGCAGATAGTGGAGAAAAATGCGCAATAGCAAGTGCTGCACCTAACCCAGAGTTTTGCATACCAACCTCAATCGATATTGCTTTTTGATCAGCAAAGTTCAGTTTTAGCACTTTTGCAATTAGGAAACCTAGTAATAATCCCAGTACATTGTGAAGAATGACGATAGAGAATATGAGCATACCGGTTTCAGCTATCTGCTGTGCATTAGCAGCTACAACTGCTGAAGCAACAGCTACGATTCCAACTACTGATATTAACGGGAGTGCAGCCACACTTTTTTCAACGTGTTTACGAAATAATAATTTTACGACAAGACCTAAAAGAATTGGAACGAGAACAATTTGTACAATTGACATTAGCAAACTACCAGCTGAAACAGGAAGCCACTTGCTAGCAAAAAGAAGCGTAAGTGCTGGTGTCAAGATTGGTGCAAGTAGTGTTGCTACGGATGTAACTGCAACGGATAAGGCTGTGTTACCTTTTGCTAGAAAAGTCATAACGTTCGATGCCGTACCACCGGGACAGCATCCGACTAAAATCACGCCTACTGCTACTTCTGGCTCTAATTTAAAAGTCGTCGCCAAACCAAACGCGAGCAGGGGCATGATTGTATACTGAGCAGCGACGCCAAGTAGAACACTTTTTGGAGCTTGAAACACTGCCTTAAAATCATTTAAAGACAAGGTGAGCCCCATCCCGAACATGATGATTCCTAATAAAACAGGAATATAGGGAGCGATCCATGTGAAGCCTCCTGGGTTAAAAAATGCGAGTACAGCAAAAAGTATCACCCAGATCGCAAAGGTGTTACCTGCTGTCTTACTTACTTTCTCTAGAAATCTCATGGTTGTCACTCTCCTTTTTAAGAGAGTATAAACGAGTTATCTGAAATTTCAATGGTTATTTATAAAAAAATTTAGAATTATGTGATAATATACGTTTTTATGTGATGGGGTCATATTTTTATGTGATCGACTCAATTTTTTATGTGATTACTTCAAAAATTTATGAGGTTATCAATTTTCAGGCTCATCTATCCAATTGTATCGTGTCACTTTCGCCATGTGTTCACGTCTCTTCTCGACCATGAACATACCCTTAAGCGTTCCATAAAAATACTGCATGAATGTCGCTTTAATTTTTCTGTTTTTGTAGTGAAAGACGGTTGATTTAAATGCGTCGATTACAACTGAAACCATAAATTCGAGCGGACGGTCGAAGGTGAACTTGTTATATGCCAGTTTCGCTTTCTCCCAAAAAGTATAGATCTCAATAGCCGTATTATAAAATGGTTTTACAATATGTATGAAGTCTTTCGGAACAGAATTTGGTGTGAAGGATTCGTCTAGGTCATCTAAAGAAAGAAAAGATAAGTTGTTCGTCATGACGTTCTCCTTACGTATCTTTAGATCTTTATCTTTTAGATTTTTATAGAGATTTATAGTTTCCTCCCCAAATTCTGAATGCTTGTCCTTACTCTCGCAAAGGTTTTCACTTGCCGCACGCTGGGTCACTTTCGTTCCACTCGCTGGGTCAAACCGCTGAAAGACAAAAACATTATGAGCAAATCCTCCGCTTGCACGATATGTCTTATGTACGACTAAACATCCTGTATACTTCGCTTTTCTAAGCATTCGTAAAAAAGAAGCACGCGAAATACTCCCACCCTTTTCTGCACCGCGATCAACAAGCGTATCAATCTTTGCGTTTGCTACTCCTGGAATGACCACACTATATTGGCTAAGCAACTCAAATGCCAGGAACTCTGACTTCGTAAACAAACCTGCATGACGTTCCAAAAAATAACGTTTATGTTCATTAAACTCTTTTACATTCACAAACTGGCTAAATGAAGCAAATTGACGAATGTTCCCTGCTCTCAACTTTCTCTTCCCCCTTATAAGATTGATACATCCTATAAGTGTTTATAAAAATTTTAAAAGAGCCATGAAAAGTAATAATTTTTTTATAAAAGATGATAAACAATCATAAAACAAAGCCAGGCGGATGCGTCCACCTGACTTTCTTTTCAGAGCTACTTTTGCATGAGCTGCCTCTTTCTCTCCATTAATCGTTGTAACTCTTCATCAACCGCACTGTATTCATCCGTACCGGTTTTACAAAAACTAATTTTCCCGAGCATTTCCGTAATCCTATTTTCTACTAAAGCTAGTTCTTCTGCTAGCTGCTGAACACCCTCGTTTGTATTTTGTTTCCTCTGTTCTTCGTGTTCACTAAGTCCCACTTCCATCCTCTTGAGCTTCTGATTTTCGATAACTAGCAGTTTATCACACAGCTTTTCAACGAAAAAGCGGTCGTGTGAGACAATGATAAGCGTACCTGAAAACTGTGACAATGTTTCCTCCAATTGCTCCCGGCTCGGCAGATCCAAGTGGTTTGTCGGTTCATCCAAAATAAGCACATCGTATTCCTGCAATATCATCAGAACCAGTTTAACGCGTGTCCGCTCTCCTAAACTTAAATGACGAATTGGCTGTGAGAGTTTGCGGTCCTCGATACCCATGTTAGCAAAGATTGTTCTTGCCTGTGTAACTTGATGCTTTTCTTCTAAATTAAAGTATTCATACACCGTTTTTTCTTCTGGTAAATCACTCACATCTTGAGAAAGATAAGCAACTTTCATCGATTCACTCTTCCAGATTGCCCCCTTCGTTACAGACTCCTCACCAAGTAACATCTTAATAAATGTTGTCTTCCCCGAACCGTTTGGCCCTTGTAATGCTATTCTTTCTCCGTGTTTGATGTAAAAGTGACTATCTTGAAAGAGGATACGATCTCCGAATTGTTTCATTAAATCACGTGCTTCGATGAGTCGTTTCCCTCTCTTTCCAGGGGAACCAAATTGAAAGAAAACGTCACTTTCTTCTTTTGGCTTATCGATTCCTGTTTTCGAGAGTTCTAGATTTAATCGCTTTAATTTTGATTTAATTTGGTTATCTTTTTTCTTCGCTTTCATCCTTTCATATTCTTTGAGCCCCATCTGTCTGTTCTCAGCTGCTGTTCCTCCCTTGCCTGCTTCCCGGTGAGCTTTATCAGACCATGTTTTTAACGTGTTCACTTGCTGCTCAATCATGTGTATTTTTCTTTGTTGCTTCTCATAATCTCTTTGTTGTTGTTCATATCGGCGTTGTTTCTCTTTTCTATACGCTGAGTAGTTTCCTTCGTAAATGGTGAGAATCCCTTCTTCCAGCTCAAAAATCTTCTCTACCGATTGATCAAGAAAATAGCGATCATGGGAGATGATAATGGCTGCACCTCTATAGTTCTGAACCTCTTCTGTAAGCCAGTTTATCCCTTGAAGATCTAGATGATTTGTCGGTTCATCTAAAATTAAGAACTCCGGATGATTTGCCCAAATTTTGGCGATGGATACCTTTAGTCGTTCTCCACCACTTAAATGTTGTAATTCATTCTTTTGGAGCAAATGTTTTTGAAGTCCTAACTTTTTACTCGTTCGCAACAATTCATCACCGGCTTCCACCAACTCCCGTTCAACATCTAACACATAATCTGTTGATTGTGGCAAATATCCCATGTTCATATTTGCCGGCCATGTCGTAATCGATCCGTGATCGTGGTTGATGCATTTCATAAGAATGTTAACGAGCGTTGTTTTCCCACTACCATTCCATCCTACTAAGCCGATTTTTTCACCTTGCCTAATATCAAATGAAATGTCTTTTAAAACTTCTTTATCACCAAATTTTTTCTGCAATCGTTTAACTTGTAATACAGTCGTCATGCAGCTCACCTCTTTCCTATTCGTTGGGGAGGCTCGCAAAAAAACCTCCCTGGAGGCCCAGAGAGGTTGGTGAGTTCGCACAAATATGGTAATAACACGTATCCAAAGAAACACAAGAACATGATGTTCTTTGTGTGAAATCATAAGGGTATATGTACGTGTATACGCAAAATGGGCAGACTTATCCTATTCTCCAGGTCTCATTATTTGAGTTAGCCTAAGAAAATAAGAGTTTTCCACATCAGCGTAGTACCGTTCCTTTCCAAAATGACTTCTACTTACAATTGTTAGTATATGTTCGCAAACCATAAATGTCAACGCTTGCATCAATCGTTGAATAAAAACAAAAGGAAGAAGCCGACTGCCCCTTCCTTGTTTAAATTATTTAATAAAGAATGTTTTCGTGTTGTACTTCTTGTTCTTTCCTGGTTCGTATCGATTTTCAACGTTTTTGCTCGCATCAACCGAAAACCAGTTTACCGTTGTCGTCTTTTCAAACGTTAACGTTTCTGGTCCTTCACGTGTACCGTTCAAAGCTAATTTTTGAGAATCAAACGTTGGACGGCTGCCATCTAACGTGAAGTAGATCGTAGCTGGCTCACTCGTTTTGAAGCTGATTTCCACTTTCTCATCGTGTCGTCCACCATTTGGTGTAACACTTGATTTTGGCGCTTTTTTATCTTTAGAATATTGATACGCCACATCAATCATTCCTAATAATCCGTTTGAAAATTCCATGGCTTCTTCATGTCCTTCTTCAAACGGTGGCTGAAAACCAACCAGTTCCCATCTTTTTGTTTCTTTGTTCCAAAGATCAGCACCTACTTCAAAGTTCCAAGTGTAGATCCCTTTTTTATACCAAAGGTGATCTGCTGAGTTTCCTGCTGCTGAATAAAGTACATCTGGAATCGGTCCTGTTCGGCTTGGTAGAATAACCGTACCACGATGCTTTTTGATTTCTTTTAAAATATGATCGGATGCTTGCCAATAATAAGCTTCTTCTCCAGCAGATGGGCGAGGCAATGTTTCACGCTCTGGCGTATAAGCACCTGGTGACCACATGAAATAACCACCATAGCTGTGGATGTTCATGGCAAATTTGATGTTAGGATTCTCATCTGTCAACCACACTAGATTACGGCTCTCTGGTTCAGAATGCTCGCTTGGTCCCGCATAGGAGCCACTCAGACAATTCGTTGTTGATGCTCCAACATACCCATCAAAAGCTGACCCCACATCATGGTTTCGATTCAAATCAACACCCCAAGAATTGCGGTATCCATTATCAGATTGAGTGGGTGAGCAGTGATTTGTCATGTTTTTACGCTGTGAATTAAAGTCATAAAAACTATAGTGTCCTCCATCTGGATTCATGGACGGAACAATAAAGATATCAAGATTATCAACCAGTTTCTTAGTCTCTTTATCATGCGAATAATTTCGTAACAATCGTTCAGCAGTCTCAACGGAAACCAGTGGTGTGACCCATTCACGTGCATGCTCTTGTGAATAACCAAGCACTCCAGGTTTTGAACCATCTCGGTGCTTACCGATTCGAATGGCTTTAACCGTAAAAGGATCACGCGATACAGAAGCAGGCGCTTTTAAGTTATCTGATAAGCTGGAAACCGCAGGCTCTACAATTCCATTCCCTGCATTGCCACGATAGGTCGTAGCAGAGACAAGGTCACTGACTTCTGCATTCAAAAGATCTACGACCTCTTTTGCTGTACTTTTTGCGTTACCTGCAGCATCTGTTGCGAGTGTAACGATGATTTTGCTTCCGCTCGTACCAACAGAAAGAGGAGCACCTGCAGCTGATGCCTTTTTCAATTCTATGCTGATCGCATTTCCGCCCTCATGTCCCCAGTCTCGAGAAGTCACGACAACTGCTGTATTTTGCAAGGTTCCCATCGTCGCTTGAGCTTGTCTGCGATACCCGTTCGTCTTGTTTGGCATTTCAACGATTTCAGCGAGCTCAGGATATTCTTTGACTAAGTTCTCGATTCTCGCATCAATTTCTGTGGGATCCATATAATGGTCAACAAAATTCTTTACATAATGTTCGCCCGGCTTGTCCGGCTTTTCTTCACCAAGCCACTCGGTTACTTTTGATGTAGCTGAACCTCCGAGTGAGCTTTCAATTGTGATATCGGTTGGTATCGCCGAAACAGGTAACATGAAGGAATGATAAAGGTACTCTCCAGCATCTTGAATCTGTTGTAATGTTGCCGTTTTTTCTTCTCCATTCTCTGTCCATTTAGCGGTAAGAATCGTGCTCGATACAGCACCAGATGAGGATTTGGCTTCAACGTAAAGGAAAGTGTCTGATTGATTCGTGAAGTGGTTTGCTCTGAGGATCTTTACTGTTTCTTCAGCGGCTGCTAGCTTTTGTTCTTGCTTAACTGCCGTTCTTCTTTCTGCGGCACGTTGGTTGAGTTGGTTTTCAGTAATGAGCGTTTCTTTTACGGTAATTCCATAGAGCTTCAGCATCGCAACTTCAGATGGTGTTACGACTGCGTCTACTTCAATTTGTCCATTATGAACATGTATTCTGTGTGTTAGATCGATACCAAGTTCTTCGATTTTCTTCATCGCTTCTTTCGTGTTTGGAACAGCCAACTGAACGAGAGATACGGACTCTGCTGGCTGAATCTTGAGAGATGAAGCTTCAGCGATTTGGGGCGTTGCACCAAATTCCATTGTCGAAAAGGCTATCCCTGCCACTGTAGATAGTACGAGTGCAGAAGATAGCCATTTCTTACTTCTTTTCATAACACTACACCTCCTATGTATATATAAGGTAAGTGTATCTTTATTGTCAGAAAATTCAATCATACTTAAGGACGGACATAGAGCATAAGAAAGCCCATCATTATAACTAGAATAATTATAAAAATAATTAATAAAAGGTAAATATAGTAATTTAGGAGTGGGTAGAAGATCTTACTAGTTAACCTATCGTGTAGTGCTGATCATTTTATAGGTTATGCTTGATTTCAAATTATTTTTTAAAAACAGCTTACACCTTTGGATTTTACACTTTTGTATACTTAATTTAAAAAAGGAAAAATATGGACTTTCGTCGAATTTTGGAATAAGGGGGAAATATGATGAAAAAAATAAAGCCTTTTGTTATTCCACTTCTATTCTTCTTGGTTGTTTTTATAGCGTTAACTTTTGAAAATTTAAAGACTGAACTGAAACTACCCATTGAAGGTTGGAGCCGGTCACTGCCATTACAAACTGAAAAAATTGGTGAAGTTAAGCCGGTTTTTCAAGAACAGAACGGAATGAAACGGGTTTATGTACCGAAAGAAAATGAAGTGTTGAGTTTTCATGTTACTGATCAATTAGAGGTGAAAGATAAACAAACCACTCCTCTCTCTATCCCAAGTCCACAAGACTTCTGGGTACAAGGGGATCAGTATGTTTTCGTAAGAGATCAACAGCTGATTCACTATGATGGCAAGAAAGAAAAGGTACTCGATGAAGATGTGAGAGGTATGGATTCTAATCCAAACAACATCATTTATTTTAAAGAAAAAGAAATTTTATCCGTAGATAAAAGTTCTTGGAGTGTTCGATCTATAAAGAAAGTGACCGAGCAAATTTATTCGATCGTTCTAAATGACACATCAGATTCCTTCCTCAGTGTTGTTAAATCTGCAAATCAAACAAGCAAACAATTGAAAGTAACTTATCACCAAACTGAAAGTCAGAGTGTTTTAAGAGAACACATTATTCTAGATAAAGAGGAACAGATTAATGAAAATCATTTTGGTTTTTACTTTATTGAGAACGGAAACGATCTGACCGTTTATTATACTCTGTTTTCCAATAGTTCTGGTGGTAAGTCTTATAAGATTTTTCAAGGAACTAACCAATTGAATGCAGGTAGGGAATGGAATTTTTCTATCATGACATTCATAGATAATCATGGAATAAAGCTAGAAAACCCTAAGTTTATTCAATATGGTATTGATAACAATGGTCAAGCAAAAGTATTGTTTACCACTCGTGCATTAAAGTCTAACGATAAGGAAGCTGTTAATGTGTATGAAGCGCGTGCTGATGGTGTTGTATGGAAAACTGAGCTCCGCAGTACAACAAACGATCAGTCTCTTCACCCATACTGGGTTGGTGAAGATTCAGTGATCTGGGTAAATTTAGTGGGATACAAAGAGTACACATTTAGCGGAGCATCAAAGAATCCTGAAATTATTGAAAAGAGTTTAAAAATAACAAAAGTAGATCTTAAGGAAGCCGTTTCTGCAACGGTTTTGTCTCTTTTTCAAGGATTAATCTTTGCGATGAGTTCAGTATATTGGATCGCTCCTGCCGTACTTTTTGCATTAGTCATCTACATAGTGAAGATTAAACTGATGGAAGATGAAGATAAGCGCATTTTGTACACCATCTTAGCTCTGTTTCTCGGTGTTCAATTCATCTTTATTCAGAAATTCTTTAACACCCATTATTACATGTTTGCTCCTGATTTCTTGGCGTTTACAGGTAGCTCCTTTGTTATTCCTGTGGTGCTCGCTCTATTAAGTGGTGCCGCAGTGTGGTATGGAAGAAAGCAAGACTGGAGTAAACTCACGGCCATTTGTTATTTCGCTGTTTTAAACACTTTCTTTTTATCGCTTGTTGTAGGGCCTTATATGTTTTAGAGAATGGAGAAAACACATGGAAATTTTTCAATTTACTAAAGGATCAGGAAAACACATTTCTAAATTCAACTCTGATTTTGTAATGTCTAGGATTGTAAAAACGGAGATGCCGGCACATATTGGATGCGTTCATCTAGAAGCTGGAGGAGTCATTGGCTATCATCAAGCTGTAGTTCCTCAGATCCTTCTTGTGGTGAGTGGAGAAGCTGAGGTTTGTGGTGAGGATAAAGTAATTCAAAAAGTCAAAACGGGGGAAGCTGTTTTTTGGATTAAGGGAGAATATCATGAAACATCTACAAATGGTGGTCTTACTGCAATCATTATTGAATCCGAGATGCTTGAACCTGCTTTTTTTATGACACTAAAATAGAACATACGAGGAGATTCCCAATGAAACCCGTTTTGCTTCAAGTTGTTTCGAAATCATTAAAGCTTATTTTAGACAATCATCCTTTACAATTACCTAAATCCTTTCAATCTGAAGTAGAAACTTTTTGGAGTCGTTTTAATTATGAGAATCGTTTTACGAACGGTGAAGTTTTTCATATAGATGAAATGAAAGAAACAGACCAAGAATTCGTTTTTGATTTAAAATCGAGTAATTACGCTCATTATCTTTATTCAGTCAAAACGAAGAATATGGGCGACCATGCCTGTAGAGTTATTTATGGAGCTGGATTAGTAGAAACCTCAGATTCTTACTTTGTTTTTGGTGAGATGAATGATCAAACCGCTTATCCTGGTCGATTACAGTGTGTAGGCGGCGGCTTAAGCAGAACCGATCTACACGGTAATCAGTTTCAACTACAGGATAGTGTCTTGCGAGAAATGACAGAAGAGCTTGGTATTCATCTCGATTGCGTGAGTAGTTGTTCTGTTCGTTTTTTAAAAACGGGTGGAGATTATGACTTTCTAGCCGTACTGTTTCATGTCCAATTGAATTTAACGAATAGCCAGTTAGAAGATGAATATAACAAATTGAGTGAAGTATTTTTAGCAATCGGCGAAAAATCAGAGTTTGTTCGTTTGGTTTCAATTAAGAATGAACCAAGTTCAATAAACGATTTTATAGACAACAATCATCGCGATACGGTTGATTATTTAATTCCACTTCTTAATAGAATGAAATAATTCTCTTATGGGCTATAAAGCAGAAACAGTATTAACGAATAAGAAAAATAAGGAAATAAATCCAATTATTTATTATAATGAAGATAGCTTTTGGCATATATTTGTTTATCTATTTAAAAGAGATTTGTTTATCTATTTAAAAGAGAATGAAGGAGGTTTACATATGCAACGTCATAGAAGAAGAAACACCCCAGCATTTACCGTTTTAGCTTATTTTACGTTCATCGCGGGAGTAACCATGTTTTGTATCGGACTTTACAATGCAGACAATCTGCAACTGAACGAAAAAGGTTATTACATTGCTGTCATGATTTTGGTAGCCGTTGGTGCGATTCTTACCCAAAAGGTTACTCGCGATAATGCGGAGGATGATGAACTCATCGCTGAACAAGAGCGCAAGTACACGAAAGCTGAATAATATTTAATAAAAAAGGAAGGCACATGTTATGCGCCTTCCTTTCATCATTATTTTACTTGTTCGCCAGCGTACACTTTTACATCCGTTGGAGCAGCCATAAAGCTTGCTGCCTTTTGACCGAACGCCACAAAGTGCTCACTTTTGTTATGGTTTTGAACCGCTTCTTGGTTCTCCCAAACTTCGACCATCATATACGTTCCTTCTTTTTCTGTATCTTTCTTTAGATCGTATTGAATGTTACCACTTTCAGCACGTGAAGCTTCTACTAATGTTTTTACCTCTGCTAAAAATGCTTCTTCTTTATCTTTTTGTACCGTTAAACCTGCGTGAATAATAATCATCTTTATCTATTCCCCTTTCTTATCTCCACTCTGTTGTTTCTTCTACTGATAGACGAACAGATTGATATCCTGCATCAGCCGCTTTACCGATAGAAAGCAACATAACTGGGAAATAACGCTCTTTATCTAGACCAAAAGCTTCAGCAATTTCAGCTTTTTCGTAACCACCAATCGGGTTCGTGTCATATCCGTGTGCACGAGCAACAAGCATCAGTTGCATGGAAACAAGACCTGCATCGATCAAGTTCATATCTTTGAATTGCTCAGGAGTCATTTGTTCTAAAAGTCCACGGATGGCTGGCACTTGTTGATCTCTAACTTCTTGAGGCATATGCCCTTCGTCTACAGCTTTGTCGTAGATCTTTTCAAGGTAATCCAAGCTGTTGTTATCTGCGAATACAGCAATGACTGCGGATGAAGTTTCTACTTGTCGTTGGTTGAACTTGGCAAGTGGCGCTAGCGTTTCTTTTCCTTCTGGAGTATCAATCACGACAAAACGCCAAGGCTGTAAGTTAACAGATGATGGAGCAAGAGAAGCCTCTGTTAAGATTTCTTTCATCTCTTCTCTAGAGATTTTTACTGATGGATCGTAGTTACGGATGGAACGGCGTCCAGTGATAATTTCGTTAAAGTCGTTAATTTTAGTTTGTTGCATCATGCATTCTCCTTTGTGTTTAAATGTCTTAGTTGTTTAAGTTGATGACTACTCAAAAATTTCAATGTTGCGCTGAATACGAGTTAACATCCCCAGCAACGTTTTTCTTTCTTCCTCAGAAAAATCATGCAATACACCAGAAATAAAACGTTCTTTCTCTTCCCGGTAATGAATGATTTTTAAACGACCTTCCTCTGATAGAGAAACATACGTAAATCGTTGATCTTTAGGGTCTTTTCTTCTAATAACCATTCCCTTATCTTCAAGCTGCTTAAGATGCCTTGTTACAGCTGCATGATCAATATTAACTTTCTTTTGAAGAGCTCTCTGACTGATCTCTTCAACTTCATATAACTCATGCAAAAGCTCTAAACGTGTTTGACTAATGCCTGTACAGCTCTCAAACTTAGGAACCGTTCTACGATGTATCTCATACAAACGGTTAATAATCTTCTCATCATCTATATATGAGTTGGACAACAGCATCCCCCTCCTCAAGTAATTGATAGCTCAATAATTGATACGTCAACTAATATAAAATACTTCAACAAAAATGTCAAACAGGAAAGTTTAGTATGTAAAAAACAAAAAGGCTATCTGCGATGAACAGATAGCCAAGCCATGATATTTAATTAATTAGCGCTTTCCGCCAAGAGCTTGAGCTACTAGACGTTTTGTGATTTCACCACCTACAGATCCGTTAGCACGAGAAGTGCTGTCTGGTCCAAGGTTTACACCGAACTCAGAAGCGATTTCATACTTCATTTGGTCGATAGCTTGTTGTGCACCAGGTACTACTAATTGGTTTGAGTTAGCCATGTTATTTTCACCTCCTAGTTGAATTAAGATTATAATTCCACAATGAATCGTTCTTATGCGCCACAGAAAAGGTAGTATTTGCTAATACAAAAAAGGACGACCCTTGGCGCATCGTCCTCTGTGAAACAAGTGGCAAACCTGTTCGTTGTATGTGATTAGGTTTACCTTGAAATGAGTAATTATTCCAATTAACTTATAAAATTTTACAGGTAATAATTTTGTATACATTCCTTAACTTTGCGATAAACTATTTGCAAAATATTCTTCTTTTAACATACTCATTCTTAATCGATCAACAAACATCCAGTTGCGTAGACGGTCTTGTCTTAGAATCCCTTCTTCTACATAACCTGCTTTTTTATAGGATGTAATGGCTCTTTCATTATCGACCTCTACTCTCAGCCAGATCTTATTTAGAGAAAGTTCACGAAAACCGTACTTTAACATCTCATGCATAGCTGCAATTCCATAGCCTTTGCCCCAATAACTCTTATCTCCAATGGCTATGCCCAATTCTGCATGTTGATTTAAACGATCTATATTTTTTAAATCTACCCATCCAATATGTTTACCGTGCTCACTGATTATCGCTTTTTGATCATATCCATTTTTCTTTTCAATACACTGAATGATCCAGTTTCTTGTTTCTTCTATACTGAACGGCGTATATTTGTCAGGCATGTTAAGGTACTTTGTCACTTCTACGTCCAAACACCACGCATAACGATCTTCAGCATCTTCGATCACGAGGTCTCTAAGTTTAACTTTCGGAAGTGCTTTTTGCATGTTTTCACCTATTTTCTTTGTTTTTTCTTTTGAAAAGATTGAATGGACTTTGTATAACCTAACTTTTCAAAGAAATATTCTTTTCCTGGCTGAGCACCTATAAAGAGGGATGTTGGACTTTGTTCCCAAGCCAATTCCATTAGATGTTTTCCTATCTTCCTTCCTTGATAGTCTGGCCTAACAAGAATCTCAGTGATGGTTCCAAAGAAATAGCCATCAGTAAGAATACGAACACAGCCAACGAGTTTCTCATGATCCCATGCTGTAATGTTTAATGTTCTATTTAATGCTTCTACAGTAGACTGTTCATGGTAATCACCTGGCCATATAGCATTCACTAAAGATAGAAATTTTGAAACAGACACATCCTGATCATCTGTAACATAAGTGATCTTCTCTTCTTTGTCGACCATCCTTAAATACTCCTTGGAAGGAATTTACTCAACACGATTTCATCTCGAATAGGGATGCCATTGTCTGCGATTCGAGGAATTTCGGGTTTTACTCTCCTAGCCTTTTCTACTTCATTTGGAAGAAGGTTAGTTAAACAATAACCTCTTTTTTGATAAAAGCTCAATGCCTTTATGTTATCGTTCGTAGTCGTTACTTTCACTTGTAGAACTTCTTGATTAATAGCTTGTATTTCAACTTTTTTTAATAGTTCTGTACCAATTCCTTTGTTTTCTAAAATACTGTCTAAAGAAATAATTTCACAGACATTTTTATTTATGATATATGTAAGGAGACCTACTATTTCACCCATCTCATTAATAGCAACGAAACCATCAAGTTCATTGCATTTAAATGTGCCACTAGAAATCACCATCTCCGGACTTCCCCAGTGCTTTTGGAAGAATTCATTAATCAATTTTTTATTAACTTTCGACGTATCCAATATATCTAGCATCCTGGGACCCCTATCTTAAAAATTCTAATGTCGTTGTTACAAATTTTTTCTCTTCTTCTAAATCTGGAAAGTGCGCACTGTTTTTAAATTTCTCTAACTTACTGTTCGATAGTTTCTGTTCAATAATATTTGATATCTTCAAACCCGTATTTCGATCGTGGATACCCGTTAAGATAAGCGTATGATGCTTAATTTGGTTTAATCGTTTTTCAAGAGGGGGACACGGAGGGTTCATTTGAAGTGCCTTCATCATTTTCCCTGTGTTACTCAAGCCGCTGTTTTCCCATAACCGTCTGTTACACTTAGCTACCTTTTGGTCTTCAAATAAAAAACGATCAACTACTTCCGAATCAGCGAGTGACCAAACATTTTCCCATTTTTCTTTTATGGATAGATTTTGAGATAGTATTTTCTCCATTCTTTCTAAGAATCTTTCATCACCTATCGTTTTAAAACCTTGTATCTGAATTTGAAAAACGGTATCCGAAAACATTAAACTTGGAGCTGAAAGAACGATTTTATTGATTATTTCTGGATAAGAAAGAGCAATTTCTAACGCTAACTCACCTCCGAAAGAATAACCTAATATATCTACTTTCTTGATGCCGAGCTGCTCTAGTAGGCAATAGAAATCTTTTATTAATAACTTTATTGAATATGCATCCTCAGAGTATGGTATTTCGCTTCTACCGCAACCTCTTTGTTCGTAATAAATAACCGTTCGTTCCTCCGCCAGCTTTGGCCCTGCAGTTCGCTCAAAAACATAATGATTGCCTCCAGGACCTCCATGGATAATTACTAAGGGTATCGTTTTATTTAAGCTCCCCTCAATTTTTATCCAATGACCTACCTCATTAATGAGTAGCTGATATTCTCCATCTTTTTGTATCATGTACCACACTCCCTAATAGGATCTAACTGGCGAGATCAGATGAAGATATGTTGATACTTCATGTGTAGATTCAATCACGATTGGTCTCATTGCGCCGTTGAATTTTATGTTGATCTCTTCGTCCTTAATCGTATGTAAAGCTTCCTTTAAAAAGTGACCATCAATCGAAATCTTAAGATCGGCGTCGCCTGTTAAGTCCATAATTTCTTGTAATTCCTGAATTTGCCCCATTTCAGAAGAGCCTGATGAGATGCAAAGTTTATGATTCCTAATACTTAACGTAATATTGTTGTTTTTCCATTCACCAGCAAATAAGCAGGCCCGTTCAATTCCTTTTTCGAGACGTTCTTTATTTAAACTCAACATTGTTTTTTGTTCATTCGGAATGAGTTTGGACGTATTCGGATACTGACCCGAAATCAATCTAGAATACAAAGAAACCTGATCTGTTTCAAAAAGGATATATCCGTCTGAAGAGTTGATTTTTACGATACCTGAATAATCACTGGTTTGTTTTACAAGTTCATTCAAACTGGAGCTTGGAACAATGAATGACGTCTCTTGCTTTACGTATACATCATTTATTCTAGATGCTAACCTTTGTGAATTAGTCGCAACGGCCGTAAGCTGGTTGTTTGAAAACCTAAAATGAACACCCGTAAGGACTGGCCTCGTTTCATTCTTAGCTGTAGCAAAAACGGTTTGTTTAATGACCTCTTTTAATTCTTTTGCGTCCATACTGATTGAGTTTGTTCCATTGATCTCAGGTAACTGTGGATATTCGTCCGCTCTAAACCCATTCAGTTGAGTAAAAATGTTACCCGATCTAACCTTTACCACTTGCTTATCATCTACTTCAATATTAACGTCTTCAGGTAGCTTGCGAATGAGTTCTGTAAAATAACGCTCTGAAACTACAGCACTCCCTGTTTGATCAATTCTGATATTTCGGGACGTTTCGTCTCTAGGAATAAACCGTTTGATGATAATATCTGAGTTTGTTCCTATGAGTGTTATCCCCTCATCCTCTGCTATAACCTTTATGCCTGAAAGAATGGGAACGAGGGATTTTTGAGAAACAGCGCTTCCAACATCAGAAAGAGCTTTACTGAATAATTTTTGGTCAATCGTAAACTTCATATTCGATGTATCCTTCCTCGTTTATCGCTTGGATTTTCATTAATATTCAGAATATAATTTTAACACAAAATCCCATTTTTTAAGATTCAAAAACCCTTTCTGCTCATGGAGCAAAAAGGGCTATCATACATCTTATTTCACTTTTTCTGCTTTTTTCACGAGTGGAATATAGATGTCAATCTGTTTGTTTTCATCTCCATAACATCGTTCATCATAGAGCTCAAACTCTAATTTTCCATTATGCTCATATCCTGAATCCGGAAACCAATTGGAGAAGATTTCAACCCATGTTTGCTGGATCGATTGTACGAAATTTTCTTCTGAGGCTTTTGGCGTTGTAAAAACGGCGTACTCCATTTCTTGAAAACTTCTATAGGACATTCCCTCTGGAGCCGGTGTTCCCTTCTCCACTTCCATTCCAATCATATAAACAAACTCACCTGTTGTTGTATTGTATTCTGTACACAATCCAAGTTCCTGGTTTCTGTTTAAAGGATTTGGAATCTTTTCTCCTAATTTATTTTGAATATAATTCTGCCAAAACTTTGGAATGTCTAAATTATTTTGACCATCTGTATTTCGTGTGTTTAAGTCATACCCGATGATGTGGAAAGCTGGTTTTTTAATGATTTTCATTTCCATGTTCATTCCTCCTGTATAACGATTCATATTCAGGTAAGTCCTTTGATGAAGTGAGACGGGATGAACAGATGCATGACGGTACTCTCGCGGCGAACGGCCATACTGTTTTTTAAAAGCTCGGTTAAACGATTCATGATAGTGAAACCCTAGATCGAAAGCGATATCGATCACTTTATCGTCAGATTGCAACAATCGCTTTGCCGCGTGTGAGAGTCTTCTTTTCCGCACATAATCCATAACAGATTCACCGACTAAAAATTGAAACACCCTATGATAATGAAAAGGTGAGAAGCAAGCGAGCTCTGCAAGCTCCTCTAATGTAATACGATTCTGTAAATTCTCTTCAATATAATCGAGTGTCCGTTGAATGCACACTTCATAATCCATCTCCATCACCTACCCTACTTCCATCATATACACGAACATCCATTCGTTCTTAACCTTTTTTGCTAAGTTACCGTTTTATTTATTCTATATCGACAGAAGCAGCCCTGCTAATGAGGGTTAATTTCATGAGATCGAGCTTTCAATTCCTGGGTTTCGCTCTCAATCCACGAGTTTTCGCTCTCAATCCACGAGTTTTCTTCGCTCTCAATCCACGAGTTTCGGCCCTCAATCCACAAGTTTTGGCTCTCAATCCACGAGTTTCGCTCCCCATTCCACGAGTTTCAGCCTCAATCCACGAATCTCTCAACCACCATGCCACGCCTCTGTAATCGTCGATATTCGATATTTCCTCATAGAAAAAGCTAGAACCACCGAACATGGTTCTAGCTACATCAACATTTATTGAATGCCTACTGCGTTAAATGCCTGGTTTACTGACGTTACAGCTTGTGAGGAGGCTCCATATAGGTCTGTTGCAGACTGGACTGCCGCTGCTCTCGCCTGACTGAAGTTCGAAGATGACGTTAAGTATACCGTGTTCATACGATAGAAGATTGCGCCTAGCTTGTCCCTTCCGATTCCGGTAACAGAAACGCCATAATGACTGCCGCCCTCACTAAGAAGGTATGCTGCTTTATTAATGATTCCACTGTTGATATGAACCCCTCCGTTGTCACCAGTGCCAGTATAGCGAACAGAATAGTGATCAGGATCTTGGTACTTAGCCGGATCTGACATGGAACGAAGAGCGTCTCCTGCTACTGCAGGTGTGTATACATCTTCACCGATTTCAAAATCAGGATTTTTACCGTTATAGTACTCTACTAATGTGCCAAAAACATCAGACATCGCTTCATTTAAAGCACCTGACTCATTTTGGTAGACAAGATCTGAACTCGTATCAGTTACGGCATGCGTTAATTCATGAGCGACTACATCAATTCCGCCAGAGAAGGCGATAAAGTTCGTGCCGTCACCGTCCCCGTATACCATTTGCGAACCGTTCCAGAATGCATTATTGTAATTTTTATTAAAGTGAACAGACGATTTAATCTGCGCTCCTTTATTATCATACGAGTTACGTCCGTGTGTATTTTTATAATAATCATAGGTTAAACCAGCAAAGTAATGAGCATCAACGACTGCTTGATCGTATGAGCTGTCGAACAGGTTGTCCGTTCCACTGTACAATGTTCCAGGCAAGAAAAATTCAGGAAGGAACGTACGGTTCTTCATATCATACGTGAAGATTCCGTTTCCACGTGTATTATCTTGCATATAATACTTTCCGCTGGATAATGTGAGGTTCAGTGTTTTTGAATCACCTAGTACACCTTTTCCAGTTCCAGTCGTGTTCGTTCCTGTTACTTCGTGCATGTCATTATACCGATTGAGGATTTCACCTGACTGTGCATCAATAAAATAGTTCCAGTTCCCCGGCTCAGGTGTTAAGTAATTTAAGTTCACAAGATAAACAAAATGCGCTTTGCCGTCTTTCATCAGTACGATTTTTTCCGCTTTTGGCTTCTTCTCATACTCCGGTTTTAAACCAAGTGCTGCAGTAGCAATTCCCACCGCTTTTTTACCACTGATCTGCTTTGCGTTATTTAACTTTGATTGCTTGTCCATTTCTGGTGCAACTTCACCCGAGATCACAGTAAGTTCACCGTTTTTATTAATGTGTGCCACTTGCGTATAACCCCAAATTGGAACACCTTTGTATTCTTGCTGAAGCCTTAATACCGTATTTCCGTTCGCTTCTTTTGTACTCTCTAAAATAGAAAAGGACTCTTCTGCTTGTGCATTTCCTAATTTAAAGATCGATTTATGACTGTTTACATAATCAAACAGTACATTTTGTGCTGAAGCATTTGATTTAGAAGATAACTTACCTGCAAGAAAAGCTGGAGTTCCTGAATCACTGCTTACTTTCACCTTTACTTGCTCTGTGGCAGCCATTGCTGATGGTCCGAACGCACCTGTGATTAATGTTGCCGCAATCCCCATTGCAACCCACTTCTTCTTTGTCATAGTTACGCCTCCAATTTCCTTTTATTTACTTTGTATGCAACATCATATCACCTCTCAAACTCTATTTATATGAATTTTCAGAAAGTTAATTAGTTGTTACTAGCGTAAAAAACAGGAAGTGAAATCATAGTGTCCGATGGCATATTTTCTTTGTAGTTCTTTTTTACTTAAATTTTGTTAAATAAAAAGAAGGAGCTGTTCTAAAAAAATAGAATGATTTATATAATTAGATTAAGGGGGCATAACAAATGACTAATTCGCTTTCCATATCAGCAGATCAACAAAAGTTAATTGCGAATGCGACACGTATTCAAATTATCCACTTATTGAAGGATGAGGAATTAACGGCAAAAGAAGTTGCTGATAAACTGGGAAAAACGGCTGGAACCGTTCATTACCACATCCAACTTCTTTTTAACGGAGGCATTTTAGAACTTGTAAAAGAACAAAGGAAAGGTGGAATCATAGAAAAATACTATCGCTCTAAATCCACTCGTTTTGAATTAATTGACGAAGATAACACTAAACCCTCGTCTATTTCAACCAACCTTTTACTTGATGATGAAGAGAAGAAGCAGTTCCTGCTAGAGTTAGAACAGCTTTTCGTTCGATGGGAGAGCCAAGTCACAAATGATAGCACTAAAAAAGAATATAAGGTCTATTGCACGTTTCAGGAGAATGCGTAATGAGGAAACTAAACAGCGCGTGGAAATTTCCCGCCCTATTGTTATCTGCGGTGGGTATTTCATATATTGGTGACTTTATCTACTTAGTTTCTTTAAATTTATTTATCTTTGCAAAAACGGGATCTGTTGCAGCAGTTGCTGGTTTATGGTTGGTCGGTCCTCTGGCTGGAGTTGTGACAAGCTTATGGTCAGGGAGTTTGATCGACCGTTTAAATAAAAAAACAATCATGATGATTACTGATATTATGCGTGCGCTACTTGTTGCATTAATCCCCTTCTTATCAGAGTTATGGATGATTTATAGTGTTCTTTTTGCCGTTAGTCTCTGCAGTTCATTCTTCAATCCGGCATCATCAGCTTACACTGTTCAACTCGTCCCAAAAGAAAAATGGCTACGCTATAATTCAATAGCTTCTGTTCTAACGACTGGTGCGCTTGTTATCGGACCAGCTATCGCTGGGGCACTCGTCCACTTTGGTTCGTATAACTTTGCAATCTGGTGTAATGCCGTTTCCTTCCTTTTTTCAGCATGCATGCTTTCTTTTCTACCAAGTTTATATGATAAACAAGGGGTTTCTTCTTCCTATTCTAGCAAAATAAGATTAATGATAAATGACTGGAGGATAGTAGGTGATTTTTTAAAGAAACAACGATTATTTTTAACTACATACATCCTTTTTCAAATGATCATGACTTTAGCCATTGCACTTGATTCTCAAGAAGTGGTTTTTACACAAACTATTATTGGTCTTTCAGAAAGTCAATATAGTTTGCTTGTGAGTATAACCGGAATTGGCTATTTAACCGGATCTTTACTTCTCGCTGTAATGGCTAATAAATTTCCTGTTCCCTACCTTATTGGCTTTGCTTCCACGCTTTTTAGTTTAGGGTATGGAATTTATGCCTTCTCTCATTCATTCTTTTCCACATGTATAGGTTTCATTATTCTAGGTTTCTTTTCATCATTTGCTAACACAGGATTCCAAACTTTTTTCCAACAAAGTATTCCGTCTAACAAAATGGGAAGAGTTGGAGCAACGTTAGGGTTTTTTCAAAGTATAAGTCTTATTGTTATCATCCTATTTGCTAGTTTCTTAAGTGAGTGGTTAAATGTTAAAGAAGTTGTCATCGGAATATCTATATTAATCATGTTGTTTGCCATAACACTTAATGTGTTAATGTATAATTATCATAATAAAAAAGAAATCTATTATAAAAATGCAAAACAAAGAGAGCTAGCACGATAAACTTAGTGCTAGCTCTAGATTAATAGACCTTAATAAATTTCATGCTCTCATGAAGCAGTAAGTCTTGTGGTTTTTTGAGTTTTGGATAACCTGTCGTTCTCTCACTGATCACTGTTGGCAAGAACCAAGTCGCTTGAAGTGCTGTCATTCCTGCTTCTGTTGCACCTCTTAATTCGTCAGATCCTCCATCACCAATAAATACAGATTCTTGCGGTATTACACCAAGCTTTTCACAAGCCAGTTGATAGATTTCTTTTTGCGGTTTCGCTACTCGTACCTCATAGGAGAAAATCACTTCATCAAAGTAGTCTGACAGTTCAGTTGTTTCCCAAGCAACCACTTCTTCTGGAGCAGCATTTGAGATCAAACCGAGCTTCAACCCATTAGATTTTAAAGTTTGAAGCAGTTCTATCACTTGAGGATCGATCTCTTGAAAAGGAATGCTCTTAGCTGACAATCTTTTTAGGTGAACATACTCAATAGTTTCTACGTTTGGTGTAATCCCCTGTGAATCTAAAATATCTCTTAACACGCTCTGGTGATCTGGAAACGTTCCATTCATTCTAAGCTCTCTTCTTAGGTCCCACTGTGCTTTAAAAATATCTTTATCTAATCCTAAAGGTTCGATAGAATACTTGGCTTTCTTTTGTCCATTTTCCCATTCCGTAATCAACGTTTCATACAGATCAAAGAAAACTGCTGTAACCAAAGTTTCTCCCCCTATTAAAAAATCTTTGCATAGACACTAGTATCTCGAAGATTTGTTGTTGAACCAATCTCCAATGAATCATTGCGTAGAATACCTTCCAATGTAAATCCTAACCGTTCAGGGATGGCTGCACTTTTCGTATTACGTGTGTCACAACGGATCTCAACCCTTCGTGCTTTAAGCTCCTTAACAGCAAAATCAGTAATTCCATTAACGGCTTCTGTCATATATCCTTTTCCTGCATAGCGAGTATCAAGCCAATAACCAATCTCGAACTTTGGAATTTCCCAATTTATACGGTGTAATCCTGATGAAGCAATCAAGTTCCCGCTGTCCTTTAAAAATACGAGCAATCGTAAATCTTCCCTGCTTAAAAACTTTAGATGCGCTTCCCGAATATTAACTTCTACATCTTCCTCTGTTTGATTAAAATGGGCAAAAGGTAGCCAAGGCTTTAATTCGTCTAGTGAAGCATGAATAGCTTCAAACATCGCTTTGCCATCACCAGGCTTTGGCATACGAATTAGCAGTCGATCTGTTGTAAATTCAGTTGGGAAATTTATTAAAATTGGTTTCAAAGTGTACCTCCGAGTATCTGTTAGGTAATGTGAGTAAGTTTGTCAGGGTTTACTACCCAATATATCGTTTGTATTAAGTCATTCTTAATCTGTAAGGACAGAACACCAAATACTTGCTGTTCCACATACAGTACAATGCCTGGTTCGCCGTTAACATTCGTATATTTGAATGAAAGTTCTTCCGATGTTTTTGCCATGATTCCCATATAGAAGCGCGAGATCCGCTCTGCTCCAAGGATTGGAACGAGAGCAGCTTTTATTTTCCCTCCACCATCTGAAATGAGCTTTGCATCTACGGCAAGCAGATTTAATAGATTACTTACATTTCCTGAAACTACTGCTGCTACAAACTGTTCAGTTAGTGCGGAAGCTTTTGGAGGTGACAACGTAGAAGTAGTATAATTACCTATCGCCTTTTTCGCACGGTGAAAAATTTGTCTGCAGTTTGAACTACTTTTTCCTACCATTTCTGAGATAAAACGATAATCATACTCTAGAACTTCACGAAGTAAAAATACAGCACGTTCCGTTTCTGATAGCTGCTCTAATAAAAGTAAATATGCGGTAGAAAGAGATTCTTTCATTACATAATGTAACGCTGGGTCTTCTTTATTATCTGCTAATAACGGCTCTGGAAGCCAGGGTCCTACATATGTTTCTCGTTGTTTACGAGCAGACCTAAGCAGATCCAAACAGCGATTCGTGACGATTTTACAAAGATAAGCTTTTGGGTTCTGAACAAGATCCATTTCTTGTTCACTCCAAGTAATATACGCATCTTGCACGATATCTTCCGCATCTTGCACACTTCCTAGCATTCGATATGCTAATGAAAACAAGAGGGGTTTATACGTTGTAAATAGAAGCTCAGTTTGAACATCGTTCATCCATTAAGCCTCCTTTCGCAAATGATTTAATCTTGTATCCTGTTCAATAGCTTTTGCTGCTCTTTTAGCACTAGCAAATGCTGCGTCCACCAACATTTCTCCATGTCCTGCCCCGTCTCCTGCAATGTAGAGTCCTGGTATTTCGGGTATACTCGGACCAAAATAGTGAGTGTCTTTGATGCTGATCATATCTTGCACCACTATCATTCTTGGTAAAAACTGTTGAGCTACAATTTCTTTTCTCCATTCCGGCTGCATGAGATCAAGAATACTTTCAAGCTCTTTTCTATGACAATCTGCACTGCCCTCTTTATTCGTTCCTAAATATTTTATTAATTGAATAACAATCTTCCCATCCTCGCTTAACGAGCACGCTCGAGAGTGATTAGAGAACAGAATATGCTGATCAATTCCTATTGCAAAATGATGATTTGATTTAGGGAGTTTTTTCAAAGCTACGTCTAGGCATGCAGCATATACGGGAGAAGCTTGCTGACTCCACTTTTCAAGCAATGTCCCTTCTGCATTCTTCACCAGTTTCATTGATTGCTCAGGTCCTGTTGTTAGTAATACATTTGAAACTTCGAAGGTATCTCCATCTGAACAGAAAAGTTGATGTTTAATTCCAAAATCAATAGAAGAAATCTTCTTGTTTGTATAAATGGTTACTCCTGCAGTCAAAGCCTTATTGCGAAGACTTTCTACGATGGATTGCCAACCATTGTTTATATAAAGAACTCCTTTCAGACCTTGTTGAACTTGTTGGATAGCTGCATTCGCTAATAGTTGATCGTAATCTATGCAATATGTTGATGTTCTGGTCAATGCGTAAAAGATGTTACGAACCATGGGATTTTTAATTTCTTTCTCAGCCCATTCTCGTAAACTCATATGAGGGATTGACGCAGCGTCAATCGTTTTAAGCTTTAACATCACTCTTACCAATTCCGTCTTGTTAGACCATGTTAAAAGTTTTGTTTTGACCATTGCACCTAATGATCCGGGCAGTTCAAAAAGTTTATCATTCCAGACTGCGTATCCATTGGTATCAGGAACTGCCCCAGATACATTTACTTCTAACTCATTTAAAATCTCTTCAGCTGCTCCTCCTCTATATAATGCATGCCCACCTAAGTTAAATAGTGCTCCGTTTTTTAAGATGGTTTGTGCACGACCTCCTAATTGGCTAGCTTTCTCTAGTACTAAGACAGACTTTCCTGCTTGTGCTAAATATACGGCAGAAGTCAAACCGGCTACACCGCCACCAACAATCGCCACATCAAATGTATGCATGTATCATCACCACTTTCTGATTTTACAAACATGACGATACTGGCTTTTACTTTGTGACAGAAAACCTTGAATTTGTTTACGTAAATTATCAAGGGGTTAAGGTTTTATAAGGTGACAGGATTATACAAATTGCCAAATCTGCAAGAAAGGAGATCAACGTGATGTTATATACCAAAATTTTAGTTGCTTTTGACGGCTCTGAAGGAAGTTTTACCGCTCTTCATAATGGTAATGAGATTGCACGGCACACGGGTGCTGATTTAACGTTGCTTTATGTGACAAACGAAATGGTTCTGCCGTTATGCGGTGGTGTTCACCCAGGCGGTGTTGCGAGTTCGACTGTAGAAGTACAAGAAGCGGAAATTTTGGAGCAAAGTCATGGTGAAGAAATTCTAAACAGAGCGTTAGGACGTGTTGATCCTGATATAAAGACAACATCAGCCATCTTGCACGGCGATCCGACTACCACGATTTGTGGATATGCGGAAAGTCATAACATCGATCTCATCGTCATCGGTAATCGTGGCCATAGCGGATTTAAAAAGTTTTTCTTAGGAAGCGTTAGTCAAAAAGTAATTTCTAACGCACATCAACCTGTACTTGTTTCCAAATAACATTGGTTTTAGTTAGGGGACCCACTGAAAGAGGTAAGCTCCTCTGTTTTTTTATTCAATCAGTTCAGACACGGTTTTAAAGGTATATCCCTTTTCCTTCAACTCCTTAATGAGTCCTTTTACAGCTTTCATCGATTCATTACGGCTTTCATACATCACGTGCAGCAAGATGATCGAACCGGGCTGAATATTTCGACTCACATGCTTCACTATTTTCCTAGAATCAGATGCTACTTCTGGATAGGTTTCCGGCTCTATGTTCCAAAGAATTGTTTTTCGATCGTGTTTATTCAAGTAGTACGGCAACCCGATCAACTTTTTCCCATATGGTGGGCGAAAGTGAATTTTCTCCTTGTATCCTGCTTTGCGGATCAGCTTATCTGTTGTCTCAATCTCATTTCGAATATAAGACGGTGTTTTCAAAACCATTCGCTCATGAGAATAAGAATGGTTTCCGAGCTCATGTCCTTCTGCCACTATTTCTTTTGCTTCTTTCAGGTTCTCTTCAACCTCTCTCCCCGTTACAAAAAATGTGGCTTTAACTTCCTCTTCTTTTAATATCGTTAAGATTTCATCTGTTTGATCTGTAGGTCCATCATCAAACGTTAAGGCAACTACTTTTTCAGAAGTATCTGCCCTTGTTACTAAACCTCCGAAAAATTGAAAGTCTCTCGAACTGCTTACCTTTAAACCGCTGTATGCCAATCCTATCAATAGGATGATTGCAAAACTCGTGTATATTACTACTTTCTTCATTTATCTCTCCTTGTTGAATGGTATGTGTAGAGCTTTAAGATGCAATTATTCTTGAAACGATGTACATATATGAAACTAATTTCGAGATGGTTGGGGTAACACTCTGCACTGTGTGGTGATACACTTCATTTCTAATTGCTGAATAGCTCGTCGTTTGTCTATACGTGATGAAGTACATTTTCATAGCGTGATGTGTCATAATACCCTCCCCATATTCTCATTCTTACTTCTTTGCCTATTTTTGACAACACGACAAATTCCCTCTATTTTTTATGATTAGGAAGGAAATGGGATTGATTTGAAGAATTTTTTTAAAAGACATTAATGCTGGTATGAGGAGAACACATAATGAATCATTATGAGCACGAGATATAAAACGGCTATTACCCTAGAGGACCTCCAACAAAATAGGTAAGTTCATTATTTAAAGATAAAAATTTTGGAGGTGCACGTATGAAACATGATGAAGATTTTGATATGTATATTAAAGAAGTTGAGAAACCATTCTCAGGGTGGGATTTTTCATATATAACTGAATCTGGTCGAATGGCTAGTGGAATGCTTTCTTGGTCTTATGGTAGTATGGTGACCCCGCTCATCGGAAAAGTGTCATCGATGCTTGACATGGGCACTGGAGGTGGAGAACTTTTGTCCAAGCTTCAACCATTTCCAGCAGTAGTTTGTGCAACAGAAGGATATCTTCCAAACGTTCCAATCGCAAAAGAACGTCTTGAACCTCTTGGTGTGAAAGTGTTTAAAATCGACGAGGACGATCTTCTTCCTTTTGAAGATCATACGTTTGACCTTATCATTAATAAACACGAATCTTACTCTCCACATGAAGTAAAACGTACATTAACAGATGGCGGGATTTTTCTTACACAACAGGTTGGTGGTTCAGATTGTGCTGAAATTAATACATGTCTTGGCTATCCTATTAATGAGGAATTTTCACATTGGAATTTGCGTTTTGCTGAAAATGAACTGCGAGAAAATGGATTTGAAATTTTGGAAGCAAAAGAAGATTTTCCTGTTCAGCGTTTTTATGATATGGGTGCCCTGCTGTATTATTTAGATGCCATACCTTGGCAGGTGCCAGATTTTAAACTAAATGATTCTATTGATGAACTCCATAACATTCATGAACACATTCAATTAAATGGATACTTTGAAGTGAAACAGCACCGTTTTCTAATAAAAGCGATGAAAAAGTAAGGAAAAATAAAAAGCTGGCACAGCAATCGTTCGAATTGAACGCTCTGTGCCAGCTTTTCTTGAGAATTTTCCTGGAAGATAGAGATTTACTGTCCAGTTCATACAAAATACTGTCCAGTTTTCTAGATTTACTGTCCACTTTCAACATTTTACTGTCCACTTCTTCGGAAACTACTTCTGAACACTCGTTACCATCCAGCCTTTTTCATCCACCCATTCAAGGTTAACCGTATATTTTTCATTAGGCTTTTTGTTCGGACTTACTTCTGCAATTGATTTCTGTGGACCACCACCATTTGCGATCTTCCACACCGTCATGTTTTCATCAAGACCTGTAGCAAGACGAATCGCTTTCAGTTTCTCATTCCAATCCACGCTGCCTTCTTCATAACTTGACGTATGAGGTCCTGTTTGAGAAGTACCAATTGGTTCGTTTAAAACTGGTTTGTCACCTGAAGCTTGTTGTTTTTTCTTTTCCGCTTCAGCTTTTTCTGCTTTTTTCTTTTTGTCCGCTTCTTTTTCAGGATCTATACCAATCTCTTCAGAAGGTTCTTGTGGCTTAGATTTATCCTGATTGTTTGCTTCTTTCTCTTCACGTTCCTCATCTTCATAAGCACTTTCGTTATCAGGCTGAAGTTTTACCACTTTATGTTTTGGTTCTTTATTTGTTTCTTCTTTCGTTGGCTCCTCTTCACTGCCCATTAATAGCGCATCTTTTGGCAAAAATAACAATGCTAAAAGAATCGCTCCTAACGCACTGAATAAAACGACATTTCTCTTTTTTGACTTCTTGCGTTCTGATCTTCTCATCTATATCATTCACTCCTTCATATCAAACGTTCCCTCTCGTGATGAAACAAAACAAAAAGAACTCTAACGAAGATTAGAGTTCAACCATTTTAAAACTTTTATATATTCAACATTAATTATTCGAAGGAAATCACTAAAAATTTGAGGGTAACTTAAGATTTCAGAAGTTTTTGCCAACACAAACTATGTATTATACCTCTAATACAACTGCCATCTCCTTGCCAAATCTATCGCCCTTATCAATAAAGCCTAAGCTTTCATACAGCTGATGAGCTCCTTTATTTTCAGGATGATAACCTACTACAATAACTTTAGCATCTAATAATGTTTTCATTTCTTCAATCATTAATTGGGTGGCGATTTTGCCAATTCCTTTTTGCTGATAATTTTTATCGATCATAATTCGGTAGATCCAATACCCATCTAATTCTTCTTTCATGGAGTTGAACATAAGAAAGCCAACTGTCTGATCCTCCAAAAGAATAGCGTAAGGCTTTAAGCTTGGTTCAAATTTTGATTGAGCGATAGACACTGCGTTCGGTTCAATATGGCTCACTTGATCATCTGCCACTTCTAAAAAACAGCATTCGTACCAGTTTTCTGCGTTTAGTTCTGCGATCGTCACTTGTTTTTGAGTCATAAGTTCTCCTTTGGGTGTAAGTCACTTCCTCAATTTTACCATAATCTCTCATTTTATAAAGATAAAGAATTTCATGATGGTTTAACATGTAAAAAAACAGTGTCTTCATTAATGAAGACACTGCATTTTTAATTAGGCTACGGACTTTTCTTGTTTAGCCGCGAGTTTTTTTATATCAAAACGAACTAGTATCGATACGATGAGCGCAATGATAAACAATCCAGAAAAGAATGTTAAACTGTTGGCGTAAGAACCCGTTGTATCCTTAATCCAAGCGGCAAATAATGGACCTGCAAGACCTGCTGCTGCCCATGCTGTTAGAATATAACCATGTATCGCACCAACCTGCTTCGTTCCAAATAGGTCACCGATGTAGGCTGGTATCGATGCGAATCCTCCTCCGTAACATGTATAGATTACGGCGAGCATAATTTGGAAAAGAATGGATGATGACGTTTGTGGCAACATAAAAAAGAGAGCGATCTGCAAAACAAAAAATGTTGTGTATGTATTAGGACGTCCGATGTAGTCCGAAATGGATGCCCATCCAATTCGGCCAAAACCGTTGAACAATCCTAAAACACCTACAAGCGCTGCAGCTTCAGCAGTTGTTAATCCAATACTTTCTTCAGCAAGAGGTTTTGCGGCAGAAAGAATCGCAATGCCACATGTAACATTGATGAATAGCATGATCCACAAATAATAAAAACGGCGTGTTTTTATCGCTTCGTTTGCTGTTAGTTGTGAAAGGTCTTTTTTAATTTTCACTTTTCCGCTCTCTACATTTTCTTTAAACCCAGCAGGAAGCCATCCTTCTTCTGGTTTTTCCAAATAAAGAGAAGACAAGGTCATTACAGCAAAATAAGCAATCCCCAAAATGAAAAATGTGTTTGCAATACCAACAGATTTAATAAGTGCGTCCATAATCGGTGAACTGATCGCTGCTGCAAAACCAAATCCCATGATAGCAAGACCAGTTGCTAAACCGCGACGATCGGGAAACCATTTGATCAATGTAGAAACAGGTGCAATATAACCTACCCCAAGTCCAATTCCACCAAGGACTCCGTAAAAAATGTAAAGCATGGTTAACGAGCCAATATTGACTGCAAGACCTGAGCCAGCAATTCCTATTCCAAAGAAAATAGCTGCAAGTAATCCAGCTTTCCTCGGTCCATGTCTTTCAACAAAATGTCCTAGGAAAGCAGCCGACAAACCTAAGAATAAGATCGCAATACTAAATGTCATCTGTACTTGTGATGCCGTCCACCCGAATTTTTCGATCAGTGGATTCGTAAAGTTACTCCATGCATACACGGATCCGATAGAGATATGTATCCCTACTGCTGATAGCGCAATGAGCCATCGATTTTTAGACTTTTTCATTTTTAATTCCCCCCTATAAAGTTAATAAAGTTAAACATTCATGAAACTTACCCTAATGTAAGACACAAAAAAAGACAACATTCAAAAGTACTTATTTTTTCAAATAAGTCCATTGTAGAATGTTGTCTAAAAACTCTACATACTCGTGCAGAGCGTTCATTCATCATTATAAGTAAAATAGAAAAAGTACAGATCATGTATTTTCTCCATTACCTTACACATTAGATGTAAGCGTATTTATAATATCAAACCGTTACGTTGTTCGCAACATAATTTTTCGACTTTTTAGATAACAATCGAGTGATGTGAATCTCTTCACGATCGACACATTTTAATTTACAAAGCTTTATCAAATAACTGGAAAGAAATTTGTCTTTCACTTTTGTATAATGACTAGGATTTTCCCAAAGGTCTCGAAATACTTCACACAAGACTTGTTCAGCCACGCGCTTATCACCTGTAATTCGGAGGGCAACTTGATATAATAGTGTGCTATATGAATCGACCATTAGTTTTAAGGCTTGGGAATCTTTTTGTCGCAATCGACTTAAAACCTTACTCTCAAGCTCCTGTCTTATGTTCATAATAGCAACACCCTCCTGTTTACTTTCTGTACTACTTTTCCTTTCCCATAAATTCATGCAGTTAAACATTAAACATAACGTTTGTTTAATGTTTATATAAATTTTGTACAACAAAAAAACGCCGTAATTTCAGCGCTGTTTTCGTTAGCACTTATTTTAAGTTTTTCTCTACTGAATATTTAATACCTGCAACTGTTCCTATTCCAAGAAGTGCATATTTTAAACCGATTAATGTAGTTTCTGGTGTAGCAGCTCCCGCTTCCCAAAAGGCATAAAGAACACCTAAGACAACTGCAACAATGGGGATATACTTATTCGAAAAACGATCTGTATGACGAATGGCATATAAAACCACAGCTAAACCAACGTATGGTGCAAAATCGGTCATAAAATCCATGATTTTCACCCCGATCGATAAGATTTGTATAGCTTATACAAATTTTATTAGTACTTGTATGAAAATAGACCGTTACAGAATAACTTTATCTCCAAGGAGCTTTTTGAAATGCAGCGTCACATTGATTAACTAAACTCCTTACTAATTCGCCAGCTGAACTCTCTCTCGCTAGACTTGATGCTTGACCGCCCCACATCGACATCATTTCTTTATTTTTTTGTTTAGCCGCTTCTTTTCTAATATCAGACGTTAAGATGTGCTGCAATGGATACGGAGGTACATCATCACGTAAAGTACTCTCCAAATCTATCATCATCTTATTCTTAAAACCTCTTGCACTTTTTCCAGAGAAGACTTTTGTGATTTTCGTGTCCGTATCACGACTAGTTAGGATGCTTTCTTTATGAATGCTATTTGCTCCGCTCTCTTTTACCGTCAAGAATGCTGTACCCAGCTGTACAGCTGAAGCGCCTAAAGTAAGTGCTGCTGCCATTCCTCTGCCGTCCATGATGCCCCCCGCTGCCACAACTGGACAAGAAACCGCATCTACCACTTGCGGAACAAGAGCCATCGTGCCGATCATAGATTCACTTTCACCACACAGAAACGAGCCTCTATGGCCTCCTGCCTCAGCCCCCTGTGCAACGATAAGATCTACGCCAATGTTTTCAAGATGAATTGCTTCTTCAACAGAAGTTGCTGTTGCGATTACAATTATTTCTGAAGCATGTAATTTCTCTACTAATCTTTTAGAGGGTGCATCAAATGTAAAACTTACTATTTTCACGCCTGCTTCTATCACAGTGGCGAGCTGTTTCTCAAATAAATTCTCTGTATCTGGAATGTTATGAACCTCAGGAATTCCAAGTTTTTTACGATAAGTATTCAAGAGTTGCTGTATCGCTAGAGTTGCATCTTTGTCCATGTCAGGTGTCTCGGGAAGAAATAGGTTCACAGCAATAGGTGATTGTGTGAGTTGACGAATATTTCCTAAAGTCATTTTAATTTCTTGAGGAGCCATATATCCCGCACCAAGTGTTCCTAGTGCTCCTGCTTCACTTACTTCTGCTACTAATTCAGGTGTTGTAGGGCCACCCGCCATACCCGCTTGTATAATCGGATATTTAATATTAAGCATGCTGTGGATCATATGTATTTACCTCCATTTCCTAGCTTTTTAAATAGCATAACAAAAAGATAGAGCTCTAGTCTGTATCGACTAAAGCTCTTCCCTTCGTTAGACTGCAATCTTTCTGTTTTCGTACATCGCTTGAATCGCTTCTTCACTTTTACCTTCGTCAAATTCATTCTCACTTTTAGAAACAACGATCGTTGCAATTCCGTTTCCGATTAAGTTTACGATCGCACGCGCTTCACTCATGAAACGGTCAACTCCTAATAAAAGTGCCAATCCTTCAACAGGTATGACTTGCATAGCCGTTAGCGTAGATGCAAGAACGATGAACCCACCACCTGTAACGGCGGCTGCACCTTTAGACGTGAGCATCAATACAGCGATGATGGTTAGCTGCTGAGTTAGAGTAAGATCGATGCCAAATACTTGAGCTAAAAAGACCACTGCCATCGAGAGGTAGATGCTTGTTCCGTCTAAGTTGAAAGAATAACCAGTTGGTATAACAAGACCAACGACAGATTTTGAGCATCCGAACTTCTCCATCTTGTTCATCATTCGTGGCAGAACAGATTCTGAAGAACTTGTTCCGAGTACGATTAAGATCTCTTCTTTTATAAATTTCAAATACTTCCACAAACTGAATCCGTACATCTTGCAGATCACATTCAACACGATAAAAACGAAGAAGAACATCGTCGTGTAGACCGAAATCATTAGCTTTCCAAGCGGTACGAGTGACTCTAGTCCATAGTTACCAATGGTAAACGCCATCGCACCAAACGCTCCAAGTGGTGCTGCTTTCATGATATAACCGACGATCTTGAAAAAGACGTTCAGCAACTTTTCAAAGAATTCGATAATGATCTTTCCGCTGTTTCCAAGTGCCGTAAGTCCAACACCAAAAAGAATAGAAAAGAAAAGTACTTGAAGGATATCACCTTTTGCAAAGGCATCGACCATGTTACTTGGAACGATATGTGTAACGAACTCGATCCAATCGATCTTACCGCCTTCTTCAGATGTGTATTGTGAAACATCACCTTTTTCAAGCTTATCAAAGTCTAATCCTGCACCTGGTTTTAACACGTTCACAACGATCAATCCAATAACGAGTGCGAGGGTCGTTACGATTTCAAAGTAGATGAAAGCTTTCCCTCCAACTTTACCTACCTTTTTCATGTCACCCATTTTCGCGATGCCAAGTACGATCGTTAAGAAGATAATCGGTGCGATCACCATCTTAACCGCATTAATAAATGTATCTCCTACAGGTTTCATCTGTTTCCCGAAGTCTGGCCAGAAGAGTCCGACAAGTACACCTACTGCGATAGCCGTTAAAACCTGAAACGTTAAGTTCTTAAATAATCTTTTCATTGTTCTTCTCCTTTCGAGTTTGAAAATGAACTTTTAAATGGGTAAATTGTCTGGGGTCTGACCCGGGGTCAGACCCCAGACAATTTCCACACAATTTCCATAAGACAATAAAAAAACACTACCATTTGTAAAAACAATGATAGCGCTTCCATTCTTTTATTAGAATATTAAGAACTTATTGGACGTTTTGGTCTTTTTGGTCTTGAACTATTTTTTTAGAACATATCGATTAACAGGTCGTCCGACCGTACCATATTGGATGTCCATTTGAATTGTCCCACTCTTTACTAAATAATCGAGATACCTTCGAGCTGTCACTCTCGCGATGCCTATTCCTTCAGCTACCTCTTCTGCTGACTTTGCTTCTGTCTGCGCTTCTATGAAGCTTGTGATCTGTTTAAGCGTCAACTCGTTTAACCCTTTAGGAAGCTCCAACGTAACAGGAACATCTCGTATTTCAGAGAAGAAAAGGTTATCCAAATCTTTTTGTGTAGCTGTTCCAGATGGTGACATAGTAGCGTTATAGGTTCTATACTTTTTTAATGCTTTTTCAATCCGCTCGAAAGTAAACGGTTTAATAATATAATCAAACGCACCGTTCTGCATCATAGAACGGACGGTCTCTAAGTCGTTTGCAGCAGTAATAACGATTACGTCTACTTGAATTCTTTCCGCTCTAATCTGCCGAAGTGTTTCCATCCCATCCTGCTCTGGCATGTAGATATCGAGTACGACGAGATCTGGCTTATATTTTCTTATCATTTCTAGTCCTACTGTTCCATTCGATGCCGTCTCAATCACCTTAAATCTCTTTACTTTTTCTATAAACGCTTTGTTTATTTCTAAGACCATCGGATCATCTTCTATCAACAGAACCTTTATCTCACTCATCGTCTTCACCTCTATCATTCATCGGAAATACAATTACAATGCTAGTTCCTTGGTTTTCCTCTGATATTACTTCTATGTCTCCGTTACCTTTTTGTACAATCTGACGAATTAAATACAATCCGATTCCAGACCCACTATTTCCTTTTGTCGTATATCCTCTTTCAAACATGTGGTTCTGAACTTCCTGACTCATTCCGCATCCGTTGTCCTCGACCAAAATCGCACAAGTCTCGGAATCCTGAGCGATGGAAACATCAATTCTAGCATCCCGAACTCCTTTTAGAGCGTCATACGCGTTCTCTATTAGATTACCGATGATCGTTACAAAATCATGCTGATCGAGTTGATCGGGAAACGTTTTAAGTGAGCTCTCATTATCGATGACCACTTTTATTCCGAGTTCTTTTCCGCGTCCGACTTTGCTTAACAATAGACCTGCAAGACTCTCGTTCTTAATCCTTTGATTTAAAAATCGCGTGAGTGAACCCTTTTCTTCTGATATTTGAAATACATACTGCATCGCTTTTTTCAAATTGCCTAACTGAAGAAGCCCTGCAATCGTATGTAGCTTGTTCATGTGCTCGTGGTTCTGAACGCGTAGTGCCTCTACAAATGCCTTAACACCTGTCAGTTCTTCCGCCATCTTTGCAACTTCTGTTCTATCCTGGAAAATAGCTACAGCTCCAACGATCTTGTTATTTACTTGTATCGGCACTCGGTTACTCATGATCACTTTTCCACTTACACGAATCTCTTGATTATAAACAGGACGGCTCAGTTCTATGATTTCTGGAAGACGCGTATCTGGTATGACTTCACGTATCTGCTTTCCAACAACGTCTCCACTCACTGAGAATATACTTTTTGCTTTTTCATTAAAGATCGTGATGAGTTCCTCTTTATCAATAGCGATTACACCTTCATGCATAGAGTGGAACGTAGCTGTTCTCTCTTCAAGCATTCGGACGATCTCGTGTGGTTCTAAATAAAACATCTGCTGTTTCAGATGACGAGCTAGCAGATAGGAACCAATCACACCGAAGGAGAGAACCAATACTAGAATAAGAGTCATCTCATCTGTCAGATCGTGAAACACTTCATAGTAGCCTGGAATCACATGACCGACCACAACAACCCCGATCTGCTCCAACTCATCATTTTTGATGGGAACAAATGCCCTTACAGCTGTACCCATCTCTCCCTTTGCTTTCGAGATAAACGTATGGTCAGCAAAGGCTGCACCTTCATCACTCCCTTTAGACACCGTACCAATCATACCTTTAACAGGATGAGAATATCGGATATGATCCATGTCCATGACCACGACGTAATCTGCTTCATTAATGACTCGTATCTTTTCAACGACTGGTTCTATCTCATTCCAGCCTTTATTTATCTGAATATATTTCTTCACTTCTGGAAGCTGTGCTACGGTGCGTGAAGTAATCATTGCCCGCTTACCTAACTCTTCTTCCTGGATATCAAGGATCTTACCAATAATGACGACACCACCGATAAGGATGGCATAGAGCACGATTCCAAACGTCAAGATCATGATTTTTGTTCGAATGGGTAATCGTTTCATCGTCATTTATTAGCATCCTCCTTTTCAATGACCCTATTGTATCATTTCCAATTCAATATGTTAGACTATTTAAAAAAGTAACGGATTTGGGGTAAATCAATATGAAATCGTTCATTGGGATCGCGCTGATCCTAATTGCAGGCTTAGCCGTATCAATCTGGATTGGTTTTCATACAAAAATGGCAGAAGGAACACTTCCCTATGATGATGATCAAAAAGGCATACAAGATCAAGTCGTCATCAAGTTCAGTCACGTAGTGGCAGAGAATACACCTAAGGGACTTGCTGCACAGCGTTTTGCAAAACGAGTAAACGAGAAATCGAATGGTCAGATTAAAATAGAAGTGATCCCAAACGGTGGACTCTATTCCGATCAAGAAGAACTTGAAGCGCTGCAGAGTGGTGATGTGCAGATGATCGCACCTGCTACGACAAAGCTGAGCTCATTTTCACCTAAATGGCAGATCCTTGATCTTCCCTATGCCATGCCCACTCGTGAAAGCATTATAAAGGCATTAAACGGAGACATTGGTAACACGTTGCTTCAATCACTAGAAGAGAAAAATATGAAAGGCCTTACGTTATGGATCAATGGATTTAAACAGATTACAACAAACGACGGTCCTGTCGTACACCCGGATGATCTAAGTGGTCAAAACCTGCGCATCATGCCGAGTAAAGTGCTCGAAAAGCAGTTTGATCTAGTGGGAGCTAAAGCAGTTGGATTAGATTTTAACGACACATATCGATTATTGGAATCTAAAGAATTAAACGGTGAGGAAAACACGATCTCTAACATTTATTCTAAAAAATTCTTTGATGTACAAAGTCACCTTACGATAAGCAATCATGGATTCTTAGGGTATGCTGTAATCATGAATGATGAGTTTTGGAACAAACTTACGAAGCAGCAGCAAAGAATCATATCTGAAGCTTTAGATGAAGCTACTCGTTGGAATCAGACACAGTCATTCGCGATGAACGAAGAACAGCTTGCATTGATCGAGAGAAACTCTTCGATCGATATACATTATCTTACAAAAGAAGAAAAAAGAGAGTGGGCGAAGCGTTGGGAGCCCGTGTACCGAGCGTTTAAAAGTGAGATTGGAGACGACCTTCTTTCCAAGATGATTCAATTAAGAGATTCCTATAACGATTTTTAACCGAGAACAAATACAGGTGCTGATTTTTTAATAATCAGCACCCCTTTTTTTATTCTATTCGTCCACACATGTTTGGCAAATACACGTTTCCCGATTGGAAGCACATTCAAGAAGTTGAGAAGGAATCTGTACGTTCATACACCAACACGATTCTGGGTTCTTTCCGTTTGAAATTGCACAGGCATTATCTCTCTTACATAACGGGCACTCATACATGATCTTTCACCTTTACCTGCATCTCTTTTCCCCATTCTGCCAAGGATTTTAATGATGGAATTAAAGCCTCTCCTGCCTCCGTTAATGAGTACTCACCCTAGGCGGTATCTCCATGAATTGCGTTCACACCACCAGTCCTTGTTTTTCCATCTCTTTTAAAGACTGAGATAAAACCATGTTGGTGATTCCATCCACCTGACGCTTCAGTTCGTTATACCGTATCGTCTTATTCTTCCACAATGCCCATATGATCGGAAGTCTCCATTTACTCCCGATTAAAGTTAGAGCAAAGGTTAACGGGCAATCTTCTTTTCTCATGTATCTGTCCTCAATCATTTTCTGCTCCTTTACTCAGTTTTTACTGACTAAGTAAGAAATTACTGCATACTTGTTTTCGTCTTTCTATGTACTAAAATTATAACGTAATGAACTACGCTTGGGAGTGATTAAAATGGAGTTACACTACGAAGTTATTCCTGATCATGAGATTGATGTATGCCGAGAACTTTGCAATGAACTCATGAAGTATCAAAAAGCAAAAGCGGTTATCCGCCCTGAATTATTTGACTCTATGAATTTTGACACACGCCTGGTTCCATCTGTACATAAAGCCATGCATAACTATATCGTTGTAGTTAAAGATAGAAATGAGCTTGTTGGCTACATGTATGCAAACATTTCTCCTAAAGAAGTGTACCGTAATGATTTTGCCACCTTTTTTGACATGAATTCTGTTCAGAGAGAAGCAGTCGGTTGCCTTTCCCAGTTTTATATTAAGGATGAGTACAGACAATTTGGAGTGGGTTCTAAACTATTTAGTATGTGTATGAACTGGCTCTCTTCTTTTGATGAAGTGGATGATTATTTTATCTTTGTATCCAATGGGAATGATGACGCACTATCCTTTTATCAACGTAAAGGTTTCACAATCAGTCATGAGATTTTAGACGGTTTCATTACGGTGCTACACAGTAAGAAAGTAAGTGAAAATGAACATCGCACTAATTTTTAGGTCCATTTAACTGTTTTCTTACGCCTATTTAGTTCCTCCCTTTGTAGCTAGTTTTCTCGTTTTACAAATCTGTAAAATGAAATTAATAAAAGTATTGTAGAATAAAACCTGTTTCACCAACATTTTGAAATATGTGAAACAACTAGAAATTCAGGCTACAAGGGGTAAAAACTAAATAGATGGAGGCGTTGATGATGAAAAGGCATGAAAACAAAAAGTTTCTTTCACTTTTCTCAGTTGTTATTGCTTTAGTAGTAAGCACGTTAGCATTTATACCAGCTCTTCAAGCGGCTGGCGATGGATCGTGGTCTAGTCCTTATTCAGTTTCTCAAAGTATTTCGAATCAGAACAATTCTGTAAAAACGGTTCAAGGTTATGTAGTAGGACAACCTACCGCAACAACAACCGTGGTAACAAGCAATTATCCAAACGATTATGCACTCGCTTTAGCAGACAGTCCTACTGAAACAAACACGGCTAACATGGTGTATGTTCAGATTCCAACTTCTTACCGATCACAGTTTGGTCTAAAAACAAACCCTACTTTAAAAGGTCAGTCCATTAAAGTTACGGGAACTCTGGCGGCTTACTTTTCACATGCCGGCTTAAAAGATCCAACAGCTATGGAAAAAGCATCGGGTACAACACCAACAGATCCGCCGACAGATCCTACTGACCCACCAGCATTTGATGAATCCTATTATAATCCTGCTCAAGGAAAAACAGGAGCAGCATTAAAGACAGCTCTTCACAATATTATTGATGATCATACTGAACTCTCATATGATGCCGTATGGAACGCACTTAAAGTAACCGATCAAGATCCAAACAACAGCAACAATGTCATCCTTTTATACACGGGACGATCACAGAGCAAAACAACAAACGGTTCTGGAGTAGATAATTGGAACCGTGAGCATGTTTGGGCAAAGTCGCATGGTGATTTTGGAACCGCCATGGGTCCAGGTACGGATATCCACCACTTGCGCCCAACGGATGTGAGTGTAAACAGCTCTCGTGGAAACCTTGATTTTGATAACGGTGGCACACAGCATTCCGAAGCTCTTGGCAACTATTATGACAGCGACTCATGGGAACCACGCGATGCCGTAAAAGGGGACGTTGCCCGCATGCTGTTTTACATGGCTGTTCGTTATGAAGGGGACAGCGGTGAACCACAACTAGAATTGAACAACAACGTCAATAACGGAACGGCTCCTTATCACGGTAAAATGTCAGTGCTGCTACAGTGGCACCAACAAGATCCTGTTGATAACTGGGAACGCAACCGAAACAACATCATTTATGAACAATTCCAGCATAACCGCAACCCTTTCATTGATCACCCAGAATGGGCTGAGGAGATTTGGTAGGAAATTGACTGTGAAGGGCAGACTCCATCTTAAGAGTCTGCCCTTTGATTATTTATGTGGTGGATGAAGATGATCATTGTTTACCTCGATTTACGGTTTACGGTACGTGTTTTTATTTTTGTTACACGTTCACCGGTAAATGATGTGTTTTCACCTGAGATTCATATGGATTAACCGCTAATGTCTTTACTTTCACCTATGATGAACCTCGTTCCACCTGAAAATGCTTCGGTTTCACCTCATCGCCGTGTTCACACCGTAATCTTTTCAAAAAACAAAGTAAAACTAGCTTAAAAGGGTATTGGATTACCCTTTTTAACTAGTTTTACATGAATAACTCATAATAGATGAGACAAATGCCACACGCGGCCCACGAAACCATCGCAAAAATCGTTACGATCATATTTTCTGACCATCCATACTTAATTCCATAATGATAATGAATGGGCGTGAATCGGAACAGCTTCTTTTTGGTTCGTTTAAAATAAGCGACTTGAATGATGACTGAAAGCTGTTCTGCAAGATAGATAATGAACAGGATCGGAATTAAGATCTCCACGTTCTCAATGATGGCAAGAAAAGATAAGGTTCCTCCAATAGCAAGCGATCCCGTATCACCCATGAACGCTTTTGCCGGATACAAATTATAGATTAAGAAACCTAGAATGGTAGCAATCATGACTAAGCAAAAGACTTTTACTTCCGTATACTCAGAGATCACAAAGAAAAAGAAGTATGTAGGAATCGCAACCATGCCTAGAAGTCCGTCCATTCCATCTGTAAAATTGATAGCATTGGCTGTCCCGACAATAAACAGTGTGATCAGGATGAGGTAGATGATATAAGGAAGAACAATGTTCAATGATTCCGTCACCCTTATACTTGTATCAATATTGAAAAGATCGATGCCTACATATAAGAGAAGAATGGTGAACGCGAACTGGAATTTTAGTTTTGTTTTTCCTGATACCCCGCCAGGATCTTGTTTTGATGCTTTCCAAAAATCATCTAAAAAACCTATAAAACTAAACAATATAAACGTTGCTATTAGAAAGAGCATGATGGGACTTGTCGTGTAGTAATAAAGCGCGACGAAAATTCCTACAAAAAACACACTTCCTAACATTAAGGGTGTCCCCTTTTTTTCCTGATGATCTTGAGGAAGTTCTACTCGAATGGGTTGTGTGAGTTTTAGTTTTTTTAACGTTAGTATTAACAGAGGGGCAAATAGTACGGTTAACAAAAATGTGATAAAAGCAGGTGCTAGCTGTAACAACACGATTGTAATCTCCTCTCTTATTTGTCCACTGTAACTATTCGAGAAAAGATGAAAAGTTCCTTTAAATTGTAGGGGGTCTGACCCGGGGTCAGACCCCCTACAATTTCTCTACAATTTAACTAGTACAAAATGCTGTGGGACTTCTGAGTGATGGACACCACTACCACATATTGCTACTGTAAGTAAGTGTTAGAATATTCAGAATAAGGAGAATGACTTATGAGCGGAAAACGAGTTTTAGTTTGTACCATGCTAAGTACAGCCATGTTGTTATCCAGTTTCACTCCTGCTATTTTTGCAGAAGGTTCCTCGAATCTTAATAATCGCACACATCACGGCGACTGGAACCAGCCCTCTAAATCATCACCTGTTCTCCATCAGGGAACACCTGAAAGTGCCTCACTAAAAAGAGAATCGCTCGAGCAAATCGGTCCGTTTATTGAAAGCGAAATCGAGAAACGAACCATGCCAGGCGCTGTCGTTCTCATCGCTAGAAGTGGAAGCATCGCAAAACATGATGCATATGGCTACTCCGCTCGCTACATAGACGATCAGTTCACAGAGATGGATGATCCTGTTGAGATGAGAAAAGAAACCATTTTTGACATTGCCTCGATCTCTAAACTCTTCACCACAACAGCTGCAATGAAGCTATACGAACAAGGAAAGTTCAATCTAGATGATCCTGTCGGAAAATATATTCCAGAGTTCAATGAAAACGGAAAAGAGAGCGTAACCATCCGGCAGATCATGACGCATACTTCCGGGTTTACTGCATGGATTCCTCTTTACAGTATGGGAGCAAATCGCGAGGATCGACTTCAAATTGCTTTAAAGTATGGGTTAAAAAATAAACCTGGAACAACGTATACATACAGTGACTTAAATTTAATTACACTTGGTGTTTTAGTTGAAAGATTGTCAGGTCAACGTCTCGATGACTATGTAAAAAAGAACATCACTGAACCGCTCGGAATGAAAGATACGATGTACAACCCTTCGGCAGAACTTCGGAACCGAATTGCTGCCACAGAATATCAGCCAACAATCGGCCGCGGCATGGTTTGGGGCAGTGTGCATGACGAGAATGCGTGGAGTTTAGATGGTGTAGCAGGACATGCGGGTGTCTTTTCCACCGCTAAAGACCTCGCCATTTTCGGCCATATGATTTTACAGAATGGTAAGTATGGTAAAACACAGATTCTTCAGCCAGAAACGGTTTCCTTATTAACGGAAAACCAGCTGCCTCAGTTTCCATCAAACTCACACGGACTAGGCTGGGAGTTGAATCAAGGTTGGTACATGGATGCTCTCAGTAATGAAGAAACACTTGGACACACTGGATACACCGGGACCTCCATGGTTGTTTCTCCTAAGAATAAAACGATTGTACTTACCTTAACGAATCGCGTCCATCCGTCTCGAGCGACGGTCTCCATGAATCCGATACGACGCAAAATCGCACAACTAACAGCTGATGCGATATCTGTTCCTCTTGATCACAGAGATAAAGCCTGGTTTGCAGGATATGGCGATAACCTGAAAAAAGGATTAACGTTTGAAGTCGGTGAAAATCAAGATACTCTTCATTTTAACCAATGGTTTAGTATTGAAGATGGAAGTGACAAAGGTACCATTCAAGTTTCAAGTGATAATGAAACGTGGACAACCATACCAAACACATATAGCGGAAAAAAAGAAACTTGGGATCATGAGAAATTAAAACTTCCTGAAGGATCAAAATTTGTTCGCTTTCTCTATGAAACCGATGGTTCTGTAAACGGTAGAGGGTGGTATGTAGATGATGTATATGGAAGTGATGAGCGAGGAAAGAAAAAACGATTAGCCGTTGTTCAAAACAATTGGATAGAACGCGGTTGGTAAAACAAGAAAGCAGTTTCGCTATAATCAGCGGAACTGCTTTTTTCTAAATTTATTGTTGTTGCTCTTCTTGCAGTTGATATACACTATGAATGAAGTTCTGAGTGAGTTTAAATTGCTCTTGATATTCAACAGGTAATTTTTCGATCTCTACGGGTCCTTTACTCGTATCAATTTCTGCTTTTGCTAGAATGGTTTCGTATGTCATGAGCGCATCAATAAATAATTTGTATTCATAGGATGAAAGCAATTCCTTGCTCGGAACATCACCGTTCAATTTATCAAAATAAGGTTGAAGTACAAAAGAATTTACTCTTATCTTTTCTTTTTCTTCTTTAGGCATCAGGTCATAATTAATATTACCAAATGGATCACCATACTTGAGTTTTGCATCTGTCAGTACATTTAATGCTTCTCGAAACTTCTCATACTCTTCCTTCCCCATTTCTCCTTTTGCTTCTGAAAGCTTTGCATCAAAAGTCATGTAACCCTCTAACGTAGCTGAAGCCACATGTTTTTTCACGTTAGCAAAAGAACCGTATAAACCGTCTGCTAACAACGATTGATACGCAAATGCACTCGTTGGAATGATAAACAACGCAACAAGGAAGGCAGCAACATATCTTTTCATGCCCCTATTTCTTTTTTGTGTAAACTGACTCATAACCTTATTTTTTAACTCAGGTGGTGGACAAACATTCCTAGCCTCTTCATTCAGTGCGGTTTTTAACTCATTCACATGTGCCATTAAACATTCTCCACCTTTCTTAAAAAAATGTTTCCTAACTCTTCTTGTTTACGCAGCTTCTTGAGTGCTGTATGAACTCTAGACTTAACTGTTCCAACTGGAATTTTTAAAATAGACGCTACCTCTTCTTGGGAATGCTCATTAAGATAGCGCAAGATTATGACTTGTCTCAATTTAAAAGGAAGTTGTTCTACTAGCTGAACAAGTTGTTTATTTACAAGGTCATCAACGACTTGTGGAGAAAAATCATCTTCAACCTCAGAAGGTTGTTTAGATATCTTTTGATAGTTTCTAAAACTGATCCACCGCCTTCTTCTATAAGCAGAAATTTGTTTGATCGCAATCCCTTTTAACCATGGCCGAAATGGTTTGTCGGTGTTGAAACGGTGTAAGTTTCTTAGTACTTCTATATAAATTTCTTGAACGACATCATCAACATCTGATTTATCGTCTAGTAAAAAATGAACCGTTTGATAAACATCTTTCACTGTATTTTCATACAGTTCTCCATAAGCATGTTTACTTCCCGATCGCGTACGTCGTATAAGTTCTTCAAACTCTGTTTTTGTATCCACTCTCACCTCTCCTTTACCTTTCACTATCTATTGGTAAGAACATTCCATTTCGTTCATTTTTTCTCAAAATAAAAAGTAGTTCCGCAATAGGACAGAACTACTTCGTCAGTTTTTCTTTAATTATCATGTTAATAGAAAGCTATTTTCTAACAGATTGTTGCTTTTTACTCCTTGTCATCTTTGTCAGTTGATTGGAGTGGAAGGTGCGAGACTCCTACGGGGCAGGTGAGACACATAAGAGTGAAACGTACGAATGTGGCTCACCGCCTGCCCCGTGGAAAGCGAGCAAGCCTGGAACGGAAATCAACACTTCCAAAAGCAACAAAGTTTACGAAAACAGCCTGTTAACTCTTAGACTCATACAACAATCCGCTCAGGGCGTGTATACACATTCATAGAATCTCCGCGTACAAATCCAACTGTAGTGATTCCGAGTTCTTCGGCTGATTGCAAAGCAAATTCTGTTGGTGCTGATTTTGAGAGGACGATCTCACAGCCGATCTTGGCCACTTTTAACAAGATCTCAGAAGAAATCCTCCCACTAAACACGAGAATCTTATCCCCTATGAAAATATCATTTTTCAAGCAATATCCGTAGATTTTATCAAGGGCATTGTGACGACCTATGTCCATCCGGCTCAGCACAATTCCGTTCACATCACAAAGTGCTGCGTTATGCACACCGCCTGTTTCTTGGAAAACCCCTGCCCCCTTCTGCATCTCTCGCATCAATCGAAAGCAATCTTCAGACGTAACTCTCACCCTGACTTCATTCATCGTTTTTGCTGTTCGTGCATCATTCGCAAAAACAAAGCCTTGTCTGCTCATGCCACAGCATGATGTTATGTATCTTTTATTCTGCAGATTTTGATAGACCGGGTTCAAGCGATCAGTTGTCACATGCACAAAGCTACCGTCTTCTTGCACCCATAGGTCTTTAATATCTTTATAGTTTCGGATGATTCCTTCAGAGGCGAGATAACCTACGACCATATCCTCAATGTATTCAGGGCTGCATACCATCGTAACAAATTCTTCTCCATTGATTTTAATTGTTACAGGAAGCTCGGTTACAATAGTGTCTTCTTTGTTCACTGCAAGTCCGTTCTTAATCTGCAGAATGCTGCGCTTGGTCACAATCGGTTTCATAGACAATCACCCCTTCGCTACGCGATCGGTTTATCAAAAACAAATACAGACACTGCCATGTCTTCATCCACTTTGAAATCTGAGAACAGATGAACGAATTTTGCACCAGTCACATCTTCTAACCCCTCTGGTGGAGCTGTTGCGTATACATCCTGAATCAGACGCGTCCTTGCAGCATGCACCATCTCCTTGCCTTCAGCCGTTCGGGCGATGAACTTTTCAGTTGGTGTTAAATTTCCGTACATGGTTGAAATCGCCATGTTTTCCACAAAGACCGTATGTATTTTTTCAGGTCCTTTTCCTAATAAGTTCTTACGGAGTTTACGAATAATATCATTAAAGTCATGCACTTTCTTCGTCATTCGAACATCACCACTATTTCTCCATTTTTTACTAATCATACATGATGTACTTACTTTTCGCACGTGATAAAAATGAAAAGCTAGAATACAAGTCTTGTTGTTTCTTTAAACTGTAAACGCTATAATAAAAGAGAAAAGTTGGTAGAGAAAATCGTTCACACTGTTTTTTCCTCCATCTTGTAAATTACATAATGATCTATCTTTTAGTAACAATAAAAGAGATTTAATGCTGGATTGGCCTAATGGTATGACCTGCTATTACACTATTCCACCATGAATTCACATTTTCTGTACGTCTATAGAATTTGTGCTTTCGTGGTGGATTTTTTTGTACAATCAGTCATTTTTACGATGATTAAGTATCAACAGAAAGGAAGAATAGAAATGGATAAGTTGATTCAAATCTCAATTGACGGAAATAAATACGAAGCTCCTTCTGGCACTTCCATTCTCGACATTATAAATAAAAACGATCTTTCTCACCCCCAGATTTGTTATACACCACAAGTCGATCCGATCGAAACATGTGATACCTGTATCGTGGAGGTAGATGGCAAGCTGATGCGTTCGTGCTCAACAATGGCACTCGACGGTATGACAATTGAACGTTCTTCTTCGAGAGCAAAGGATGCGCAGAATGAGGCGATGGACCGCTTGCTCGAGAACCATCTTCTCTATTGCACGGTTTGTGATAACAACAACGGCAACTGTAAGCTGCATAACACAGCAGAACTGATGGAAATCGAACATCAAGCGGTTCCTTATTCACCGAAAGAAGAACTGGTGGACCTTGATATGTCTCACCCGTTTTACCGATATGATGCCAATCAATGTATCACGTGCGGTCAGTGTGTAGAGGTGTGTCAAAACTTACAGGTAAACGAAACACTATCCATAGACTGGGAACGCGAACGCCCGCGCGTAATATGGGATGCTGGATCAAGTATCGACGATTCTTCGTGTGTCAGCTGCGGACAATGTGTAACCGTGTGTCCGTGTAACGCTCTTATGGAAAAATCAATGCTTGGCGAAGCGGGTTTTATGACAGGATTGAAAGAAGATCTACTTGAGCCGATGGTCGAACTTGTAAAAGAAGTTGAGCCTGGATATAGTGGTATTTTCGCAATTTCTGAAGTGGAAGCCGCTATGCGCGAAACACGTACGAAAAAGACAAAAACGGTTTGTACGTTCTGTGGAGTCGGCTGTTCGTTTGAAGTATGGACGAAAGGCAGAAAGATTTTAAAAGTAGAACCGAGTGAAGGTCCTGTGAACGCGATCTCCACGTGCGTTAAAGGAAAGTTCGGCTGGGATTTCGTAAATAGCGAAGAACGCCTCACTACACCACTTATTCGTAAAGACGGTGTTTTTGTAGAATCCACTTGGGACGAAGCACTTTCAGTAATAGCTGATAAGATGAGCGCGATAAAAGAAAAACACGGCAGCAACGCGCTTGGCTTTGTTTCATCATCTAAAATAACAAATGAAGAAAACTATTTGATGCAAAAATTCGCGCGACAGATCATCGGAACGAACAATGTTGACAACTGCTCTCGCTATTGTCAGTCTCCTGCAACCGACGGATTGTTCCGTACGGTTGGTATGGGTGGTGACGCAGGAACGATTCAGGATATTGCGCAAGCTGGTCTTGTCATCGTCGTTGGTGCCAATCCGACAGAAGGACATCCCGTTCTTGCCACTCGTGTGAAGCGTGCGCATAAACTGCACGGACAAAAATTAATCGTAGCGGACCTTCGTAAACATGAACTCGCTGAACGCTCAGATATTTTCATGAGTCCTAAGCAAGGTACAGACCAAGTTTGGCTCATGGCGGTGACCAAGTACATGATTGATCAAGGCTGGCACGATCAGAAATTTATTGAAGAGAATGTTCATTACTTAGACGAGTTTAAAGAAGTACTTGAAAAATATACGCTTGATTATGCAGAAGAAATTACGGGTCTTTCACAAGAAACGATCATTGATGTGGCGAAAATGATTCGTGACGCTGACGGCACTTGCGTTCTTTGGGGGATGGGTGTAACGCAAAACACAGGTGGAAGTGACACTTCTGCTGCCATCTCGAATTTGCTGCTTGCAACCGGCAACTATCGTCGTCCAGGTGCTGGTGCTTACCCGCTTCGTGGCCACAACAATGTTCAAGGTGCTTGCGATATGGGTACATTACCAGCTTGGCTTCCAGGGTATCAGCATATTACAGATGACCTCGCTCGAGCGAAGTTTGAAAAAGCATATGGCGTAACAATTGATAGCAAACCTGGTAAAGACAACATCCAGATGGTCGAAGGCATCGGAACGGGCGAGATCAAATCCATGTATTTAGTCGGTGAAGACATGGCGCTCGTTGATTCAAACTCCAACCATGTTCATGAGATGCTCAGTCAGCTTGAATTCTTTGTCGTTCAAGATATCTTCTTAACGAAAACTGCACAATACGCAGATGTCGTTTTACCTGCAGCTCCTTCTCTAGAAAAAGAAGGAACATTTACGAATACGGAACGCCGTGTGCAGCGTTTGTATCAAGCATTACCTACAACAGGAGGATCTCGTCCTGACTGGGAAATCATTCAAGCGATCGCCATTAGATTGGGTGCTGATTGGAACTACAGTCATCCGAGTGAAATCTTTGAAGAGATGGCGGGTCTCTCTCCTCTTTTTGGCGAAGCAAACTATGATGTGTTAGAAGGCTGGGGGAGTTTCCTGTGGGGTGATTTTAGCGGTAAAAGCACACCACTTCTTTACACAGAAGGCTTTAATTTCCCTGATAAAAAAGCACGCTTTGCCTTATCAGACTGGATGCATCCGGCAGAGTTTCCAGAAGAGTTCGACCTTCATATCAACAACGGACGCATGCTCGAGCATTTTCATGAAGGCAATCTGACGAATAAATCGAAAGGCATTCAGCATAAAGTGCCTGATGTTTTTGTTGAAGTATCACCTAGTCTTGCAGAAGAACGCGGTGTTATCGATGGATCTGTTGTACGCTTGATCTCGCCGTTTGGTGCCGTAAAGTTGAATGCACTCGTTACAGACCGTGTGAAAAACAACGAGCTGTACCTTCCGATGAACTCCGTGAACAACGAGACTGCGATCAACTTTTTAACCGGTCCAGCTGTCGATCATCGTACACATACACCAGCTTATAAACAGACGAAAGTACGAATGGAAATCATCAGCCGTGAAGGTGAAGTGAAGCTACCTGGCAACAACCCAAGAAATAAAAAACGCTTTCCGCAAAACGGTGTTGAAGTACAGCGTAAATGGAACCGTCCGGGTTATGTTCACTTGACGGATGAAGTGTAAGGGGGCGGAATTCATATGGCACAACCAACTACGGTTATCAAAAAGAACACAAAAACCGAAGAGGTAATTCAGCAAGAGAAGCTGGTTGAATTGCAAAGAGCATTAGCTGAGAAAGATGCTGCGCTCACAAAGGCGCTCGATTTTATTGGTGAGCTAGACAAAATCGGCGCATTGGAAGCAGCAAACTCCATGCTCGTCGCAAAAGATAAGATCGCAAGCATCGCACTCGGTCAAGCAACCCGCGAACCTGTTACGAACATGATCAACAACTTGATGGGTGCAGCTGGCGTTCTGACGAAAATGGATCCAGAAGTAACGGCGAAGCTGCTCGATAGTGTTGTTACAGGCTTGAAGCAAGGGGAAGAGTTTGTGGAGAGTGATAAGAAGGTTGGCGCGTTCGATCTTGTGAAGTCGCTGAAGGACCCTGATATTAATCGAGCGATTGGCTTTGGCCTTCACTTTTTGAAGGGTATGGGTCAGGAATTGAAGAAATGATGATAAGGTGAGGTGACGCTTTAGTGGCGTCACCTTTTTATATAATCTACTAAAATAACTTGCCGTTGAGTTTGGACAGATTATTGTGTAGTTTGGACAGATTATTATGGAGATTGGACAGATTACTCAACGAATCGGACAGATTATTGCTAAGATTGGATAGATAGTCCTCAAGATCGGACAAATTATCATGTCAAACCCTATACTGGATAGTCCAATAAAGCAATTAACCGCTCTCTGCCAACAGAATGTATGAGTAATGGTATGCGAGGACCACTGTTGCTGTTCAAAACCAGTTGATATATCATGCTAAATAATCTTTTTTGGTTACTTTTCTTTAGTTTGGGATCATCTACATGACATATATCGTAAACGCTTCTCATCAGCTCTTCATCACTCTGAAGATCGGCCTCAGACCTTAATAACTGCACAAAACCCTCAATCCATTTTTTCTCCAGATTCTGAAGTATCCCGAAATGTTCTCGATTTTTTTCTTCATTAACCTTAAGCACTTTCTCTGAACAGCAATTTTTCAACCAATATTCAGCTCTCTCACAAACTCCAGCTATCTCTTTCAGCGTATACGCCTCCCCTGTTCTCTCCAATACTTCTCGAACGAGTGAGACCTCAAAATTCACAAGCGGCAATATACTCGCCACATGGCTGAATTTAGGTTCACGTCTTATCCCTGAATGTACTGAAGAAAGTTTCAAAGCTGCTGAAATCTCTTCTTTTAATCGACCTTTGTCTGCAAGGCTAAACCTTTCATACTCTGTATAGTTTCTGATCACATCATCATCTAACCCGATATGAAAAGGCGCATTCGGCTGATATTTTGCAAACATGAAAAGGATTACTTCTGGAGTATAGATCTTCAACAACTCTCCGGGTGTAATATTGTTTCCGGAAGAACTCGACATCTTCTCACCAGATCCTTTAATACTGATAAAATCATACGGTTCATACTCTGGTGCTTGAAAGTTATAGATGCGCGACGAAATCTCCTTGGAAACATTAAAGCTTCCCGTCGCAGAAGAATGGTCTCTTCCACCTGGTTCGAACACCACATCTTCTGCCTTCCATCTCATCGGCCAATCCACTTTCCAATTCAATTTAATGTTTGTTGCTAGTGCTACCTCGATAGAGTTTGAATGACCACATGAACAAGTGTAGCTTAATCTTTCATCTTGAAATCTGTGAATGTGTACTGAATCTTTCCTGCAAACTTCACAATACACATTAACTGGATAAAATCTCTCTTGCTCTTCTATACTGTGTTCACTAGATTTAAAATTCATTAAGATATCATAGATCTGTTTGCGGTTTTGAAGAGCATGAACGATCTGAGATTGATACCTTCTTGCCCCATACTCCTTGCTTTGATAGATGAAATCAGGAACAATCCTGAACTCTCTCAATGACTGTTCAAACTCTTTTTCAAAGTGCTCAGCGTAAGACCTGTGGCACCCAAACGGACATGTAATCTCTGAGTATGGCATTCCAATGTATTGCTCAAAAGTAGGATCCACATTTTTAGGGACCTTACGAAAACGATCAAAATCATCCCATGAAAAGATAAAACGCGTTTTCTTCCCTAGCTGTTGCAATGCCCTTACAACAAAGTATGTGGTAACCACCTCTCGAAAATTTCCGATATGAACCGAGCCCGATGGACTGATGCCTGACGCACAAACATACGTCTCACGATCTGGGTGTTTTCTGATTAATTCTTCTGCTATACGAAATGCCCAATGCATGTTTAAATCACTCCTCATTTTTTATAAAAGAAAAATAAAAAAAGCCCTCACCCCCAAGATTATTCATCTTGAGGACGAGAGCTTATTAGCATTCGCGGTACCACCTCAGTTTGTTAACATGTCACCATATCAACCTCTTCAGGTACGACAATGAAAAAGAATCACTTGCGTATACCCTATCTCTATAACGGGAGATCCCGTTGTAGTATCAGCAAAGATATCTTTGCATCCGTACAAAGCTCAGAGTCTTTTTTCGTTAAGGTATTATTGCTCTTTCCCACCACCCAAGAGCTCTCTGGAAATAATGTTACTTAACTACTTTTCTCTTCATAGCCATAAATTGTTAAATTTTTATTAGTATAATCAGTATTGTGGAAGTTGTCAAAGCATTTTGAGATATAAAAAAATAACAACCCCAAATCTTGTTTGATTGGAGGTTGTTATAATCCATTCTTTAATGTTTCTCAATGAACCTTAAAACATAATCACATAATTCATAAAAGATTATTCCTGCAATTGTATAAAGAAAAGCATATCCTAAAAGATAAATTCTTTTTACAAACCAATTATGATGATTGACTCTCTTCCCTGACCAATAAGCGATGCCCATTAAAAGAGCCGAGAGCACATTGACTGTTTTAGTAAAAAAGGTATCTGCCTTCCTAAACGTGCCCCATTCGTACCAATCAATCATCGTGTTTCCTGCTAAAAATATGGCTAAAAAGTAAGCTCCTTGCGTTCCTAGTATCGCCATCAAACCAATTCTTACTAGTTCGGTCATTACAGAAAAACATTCCTCTCGAGGTAAATGAGAACAGAATTTATCAGTTTAAAGGCAATCATTGCAAGGATAATATAAAGAAATAAATAACCGCCTAGTAGCACTGGTCTCAGAAACCACTTTCGCTTTTTTACTTTTAAACCTGCCCAATAAGCGACACCAAATACGAGTGCCGTTAAGAAATTCACGGTTTTTTCAAAAATATTACTCGGATCCGGGAAAGTTCCCCATTCGTACCAATCCATCATCACTTGATATAAAACTATTAACGAAAAAAAATAGGCAGCTTGTGATGCTAAAATACCTGCTAGGCCAATTCGTATTAATTCTATCATCCGTAACCTCATTTAAGTATACTCTTAAAACGACAATTAAAATTCCTTAAATTCTATTAACCTAAAAAAATAATCAACAGTTTGATAAAAAGTAACTGAAGCTAAAATAAACAAAATTGCATATCCTAAAAGATATACTCTTTTTACAAACCAATTATGATGATCTACCCTTTTCCCAGCCCATTAGGCAATACCAATAAAACCAGCTGTGAAACCATTAATGACGCTGACCAAAATATTCTTGTTTGGGTTTGGTAGTATGCTCCATTCATACCATTCAATCATGGTATGACCAGCTAAGAAGATAGCTAGAAAATATCCACCTTGAGTAGTTAAAACAAATATCATTGTTAATCTAATTAATTCAGTCATTAAATCAAATATTCATTTCAATATAAGTAAGGATTGCATTTAATAACTTATAAGTAATGATAGCAAGGATTGTATAAACAATTAAATAACCTATTAGATGCAACGGCCTGAAATACCACTTTTGCTTTTTTACTTTTAGACCCGCCCAATAAGCTAAGCCGAATACAAGTGCTGTTAAAAAGTTGACTGTTTTCTCAAAAACATTAGTTGGATTAGGGAAAGTACTCCATTCATACCAATGCATCATCGTACCATATAAAAAAATAAGCAAAATAAAGTATGATGCTTGTGAACCTAGTATTGTTAAAATTCCTATTCTAATTAACTCTGTCATGAATACCCCTAATTAATTCAATATTAAAATGCCATTTCATTCAACTTTCTTTATTATAAAACTCCTCCCTCAAAATCCCCAGAACAATAGTGTCATAATACTTCCCATCAATATAAGCATCATTTCTGAGACGACCTTCAATCACAAAACCGCACTTCTCATAGGCGCGTATCGCGCGTACATTACCACTCCATGTATCCAGTTGGACACGCTTTAAATTCATTGTATGAAATAGATAATGAAGTAAGGCTCTTAACGCATCTGTTCCATATCCTTTACCCCAAAGTTCCTTCTCACCAATCCCGATTCCTACTACACATCGTCGTGAGATTATATCTAGGCTTCGGTATCCGATCGAACCAATATGACGGGCGTCTTCCCCTCTTGTATAGATCGAGAACTCTCCTACTTCACGTTTATCAATGGTACGAATATCCTTTTCATAGCTTGCCTCGATCTGTTCCAGTGGCACATGACTATATCGATAATAACCAGAACCTGCATCAAATGTAGCGGTTTCTTTATCATTTCGCCAGTGGTAGGTTCGCTTATGATCTTCAAGTGAAACGGGTCGTAACTCTACTTTTTTTCCGGATATCATAGTGGTGATCCCTTCTTTCAGCTCGTAATCTAGTAAAATACTTCATATAAAAACCGCAGATTCGTACCATTGGCATCACCCCTCTCACAACTGTATATTATTTTAAAAACGCCTTAATCTTCGGGAAAATCTTTACCGCCGTGTTATAAAAAACCTCTTCATGATATTTTTCAGGAATGATCTCTTTTATAAAGTCAATATAAGGCTGCACTGGCACAAGTGGCCAGTCTGTTCCGAACAAGAACTTTTCATAGTTGTCTGTGAACGTTAAAGCATGGCGCAAGTGATTAAAGAATCGTGGTGAATCTTTGTATCTTGTAATATCTTCTCTTGTTCCAACCACTAGCCCCGACAGATCGGCATACATATTACGATTCTTGTAAACAACTTCTGCTCCGTCTAACGTCCATGGATCGCCGAAATGCGCCATCATGAAATTTACGTCACGGTGCATAACTGCTACTTCGTCTAGCGTAAGGGGATGTGAGTACTTCAACAAACCACGCTCTGAATAGGTATCACCTGTGTGAAAAACGACAGGCAAACCGTATTTAGCTGCTAGTTTATAAACTGGCTGATACACCTCATCATACGCATAGTATGGGTAATAACCGAGGTAGATCTTAATACCAACAACTTCAGGCCGCTGCACCGTTTCTTCAAGCTGTATCCTTTCACTCTCACCTAAGTAATACGGGTTGATGCCTGCACAATACACGACGTTTTCAGGGATTTGCTTATCCAGATCGATACCCATTGGAGTTGGGGCTAGAGGGTCTGGAAAACCCTCTACCTCTTTTTCTGTTAACCCCATCGCGATGCCAAGCACTACGCCAGATTCTCGATACTCTTTGATGATTCCTTCATACGAATAGTCAAGTTTAGAAAGGTTCTGTGCCGTATGTTTAAAACTTTCAATGTTTGAAAAATGCATGTGTGCATCAATAATTTTCATGAGTTCGCCCTTTCTAGTTGAATTTAATTTTCTTCAGATCTTCTAATGCTGTATCTGGAATCACTTTATCATTGAACACATAAAACACAGGTGACGTGTATTGCTTAGCACCGTGCGCAAGGCTCACCTTTTCTGAGTACCCAAGTTCAATGACTTCTAAATTGATATAAGAAGCAACTTGTGTAGCGTTTTGGTCCGCTACAATTTGAAGCAGGTTCTCATGATCATCAGATCCGTAAATCACGCTGCGTTCTACTGTCATATCCTGCTCACCTTTCGCACCCGAAACCATGGTCCACTCCCCATTTTCAGCTTGAAAGCTTCCCCAGCTCCTAGCAGGCTCTGGTCCTGGATTTAGGAAACATCCTGTGTAAAAGTTCTTACCATCCAAGTAACTCTCCATGTTCTGGACAATTTCCGTTGTATGACAGAGTACTGGTACTCCTGGCAGCATCAAGAAGTATTTGTGAATTTGAATACCTTTAAACGTCTCGTGTTTTTTATAATGGGTAGTTATTTTAAGACCTTTCCACTCATTCCCCTTGTTATCTTTCTTCTCTACAAATTCAACAGTGCTTTCTTCTTTTAGTAAGGAATGAAGACTCATGCCTTGCAGGAGGCCTGCGATACCGCCGAACCAAGGATTCCACCACGATTTTGGTGTAGGTTTTGGAAACGGTGAATCCATCCACTCTTGGTCTCTGTATTGAAGAGAGAACAATGATGGTGCGAACTGTGCTGAAGCAAAAATCTTCATTTCTCCATTATCTACGGAGTACACTTCGAGACCTTCTTTTATCGACTTTTCCAACCGAACAGGTTGATCCTTCACTACAAAAGCGGCTGATTGCCGTGTAACATGAACAGCACCTAAATTCATTTTAGAAGTTAAGACAAGTATCCCTTTATTATCAGGTATTTCAATATCAAATTCGGCCTGTGTTAGCTCTTCATCTGAAGCGAATAGGTGACTCTGCAGAATCTCATCATCTAACTTCATTTCAATAAACCCGTTCAAAAACGAAGACTTATAATCTCTTACAACAGCTTTGCACTCACCATTATCAATAAAAGGATTTCCACCGTTAACCGATACGTTCATGTGATTGGTCAAACTAGCTGGCTTATCATTTTTTTGCGTCGCAAATTCTCTGAAAGATTGCCAATCACGGAAAGCACCAATTGTCATGGTGATTGGTTCTGTAGCAACGGTTTCTTGAGGAGCTAACCTCCCTAACTTATTCTCAAAATACATGAACCAACTGGAGAAATTCACCTTCCCTTCTCTGGGCCATGAAATACCTCTAGGGTTATTATTTCCACGAAGAAAAAGCCAGTTTTCCGTAAGTTTACTAGGATTCCAATAAGATAAGCCAGATCCCATCGAATCATTTAGTTCAACGTATTTTCCCTCGTAAGGCAATACACCTTTATCTAACATAGGACACATAATTGGCGTATTCAGCCATACTTCAGCGGCAGTTTCTACATCGCTTATATTTGTGACTTCATCGTACCTTTCTACTAGACCTTCACCGTACAATCTCACAACAGTTGCAAGCTGTAATTCTGGAAAAGCCTGTGATTGAAAAGTTGCTCTTAATCCTGCGTAACCATCTTCTTGCAACGGTTCAATTTTCTCAGGACGAAGTCGCGTTATCTCTTCTGAGAAAGGTTTACCGAGCTGTGGCACCATGAAAGCCAATTTGTAATCCACATCACCTTTAACAGGTGCGATCCAGTTGTTGAACTTATCTAGTTTTATTGTATATTGTCCGTTGCATACGTAATAAAAATCATCACATTCTCCAGCGAATTTAGCTCCAATTCCCTGTAATGCTACACCTAGCTTTTTCGTAAAAGTAACGGTATCTCCATTGGATTTCGTTGCGGAGATTTAGACTTCGGCAGAGTAAAATCCATTCTTTTTTATCATGAAAGGAACAGATACCGATTGCTTTCCTTTAGATCCCAAAGTAACACTCACATTTCGATTCTTTATGGTAACCAATTCTGATGATGGAAGTTCAAAGCTAAATGTTACTTGTTCATCAAAATTGTTTTCAAAGTTAAAATAAAGTTGAGAAGAACGACCAACAAAACTAAGGTTACCTGGCGTGTTACAACTTAACTTAACGGGATACTTAGGACGAATCCCTACTCTAAATTGCGCTTTTTTCCCATTGATTAGTAATTGTGAAGTAACAGCTGGGTGCGTTCTCCATACACTTTGATCTTCAGCAATCGGATTTACCACAAAAGGAATCTCAATCTCTTCTTCCTTGTGAACTGTGATTTTTTTTGAAGTCACAAACTGAATGTTCTTATCGTCCACACCTTGGATCTCTACGGTTAACGGCTTACCTGTTTTATTAATCATGTGGTATCGAATCTTGTATTCAGACCCAAAAACAAGATTAAAGTGTTCAACATCCGCTAAAATTTTATAATCGTCTGTTTCGATGGAGCGAAGTCCTCTTCCAAAACGCTCAAATTCCATCTTCAAGTTACCTAGAGTCTTATGATTCCAAGCATACTCATAAAAATGAAATTCATTATCGTTGCTTCCATCAGGGATGGTTTCAAACGTACGTGTACTGTTTTCATACCATTTTCCATCTGTAAAGTAATCTAAAACCGCCTCTGTCTGCATCACAGAAGGCATGAAATTCATAAGGTGTGTCGTGTCATCCCGATCTTCCCAGAAAAAGCCGCATTTTTTATATAGTGGAACAGCTTTTGTATTCCCTGGCCATGTATATAGATCCAAACGAGGCCACTTCATTTCAATCGCTTTTTCTAGCGCTTTTAGTACAAGCTTTTTACCAATCTTCTTACCATGATAATCTCCTCTTACATTCAATAACGGGATGTAGAGAGCTCCTTCATCTTCGCGATATTCCCCTAAACTGCAATAGCCTACGACCTTATCTCCATCGAGTGCAAGATATAAATGGAGGTTTGATGAGTTCGATTCTTTCTTCAATACTTGTTCTTCCGTCATGATCGAGTTGCCGCCGCCCCAGCCATCTTGACTTTTATTCCACATTTCAGCGACTGCTGCTGCATAGCTCGGATCATATTCCACAATTGTAATCTGATCGGTAATCTGCGTGTTCAATACTTCCATTTTTCTAACCTCCGCTTTTTTAATATCGTACCGTCGTTGTTTCGTTTCCTAATTTTTTGAATCATGTTCTATACAGCTTCTTCAAAATAAAAAGCCACCCCGAAATAGAAGGGTGACTTTTCGTACAAAAATACATAAAAAGGCCCCAGAATGTATACACATCCTGAGGCTCTGATTCACGTTTCATTAACAGATTGAGGTCTCATTAAGAAGGTTGTGTATTGGACAATATAAAGTTGATTGTGTAGTGTCTAAAAAATTAATCATGTCCAACGCCTCCTTATCTTGAAATTTTTTCCTTACCTTTTGTATTGTAAAACAAATGGATATAAAAGTAAATATAATTTTCGGAATATTTATTTTTTTACCGTTACGCTAGGATATTCGCTAAAGCTAAGCCTATGATTAATAATCCTGCTCCTTTGTTGATGGTACCTAAGTGGGGCTGAATACTTTTTGTTAACAGGCTTACAACTATGCTTAAGAACATCCACCAACAGGTAGCACCGATAAATACACCGCTTATTAAGAGCAATGCAATTTGTAATGACATCTCACTCTCACCAAACCCGAGACCTGCAAACATTGCTGTAAAATTCAAAATTGTAACAGGGTTCGTAATCATTAAGAAGAACGTCGAGAAAAACATCATCCACTTGCTTTCCCCTGCTAACTGAGCGGCTTGAGTTGGTACTTTCTTTAAGAATGTTTTCACCCCTAGGTAGAGTAAAAAAATGGTACCGATAATTTTTAGCAACATTTCGTATTGGATCAATAAAGATGACACAGCTGAAAAGCCTAATACTGCAATGCTTGCATAAACAATGTTAGCTGTTACTGCTCCAAAACCAGTTAAAAATCCCGCCGACTTTCCTTGGGATAGCGTTCTTTGTATACAAAGCAGACCAATCGGCCCAACTGGAGCGGATATAGAAAAACCTAGAATAATACTCTTTAGTAATAACATTAAAAACTCACGATCCAATCATTAAACGTATAAGTGAAAACATACCGAACAAACATATAATAATTCCTGAGATAACATTTATCATAGCCATGTGCTGCTGATTCATTCTTCTCCTCATCATACTTACTGTAGTTGTTAAAAAGATCCACCAAGCAGCCGATCCGCAAAAGATTCCAACAATCAAAGTGGTAGAGGAAATAGCACTTGTGTGAGTATTAACGATACCTAACCCAGCGAATATGGCTGCAAAAGATAGTATGGTCATGGGATTCGTTAATGTTTGTAGAAAGGTTGTAAAAAAGGCGGAGGAAAGACTACTCTTTCGAGGTGTTCCATTAATAGGTGTTGCTTTAGCACATAAAATCTTCAGACCTAAATAGAATAGGAACAGCCCTCCAATAAGTTGAATCCAGGATTGTCGGCTCATTATGAATTGAGAAACCATCGTAAGACCAAGCCCAGCAATCAAACCGTAAATGAAATCTGCACATGCTGCACCCAATCCCGAAACGATTCCCACCACACGACCTTGCGTTAATGTGCGCTGCATGCATAATACACCGATTGGCCCAACTGGAGCCGCTATTGAAATTCCCATGATTAAGCCTTTTAAATAAAGTTCGTAAAGCACCTTTTATTCACCTGAAAAGACATGCGGTTGCAAAGGAACTTCAATCGACTCTTTTGTCGTATCCATCACAATCGTTGTTTTGGTACGAACAACCCCTGTTAGTCCTTTTATTTCGTAACTAATGATTCGATCTAAATCCTTCGTATTCCGAGATCTAATTTTTAATAAGTAATCATCTTCTCCCGCGATGTGATGACATTCCATCACTTCTATTAACTCTTCAATACGTGCTAAGAATGGAGCGCGATGCTCTGGACGTTCCAATGAAACAGCAACAAAAGCTGTGAGTTCACTTCCCACTTTATCAGCTTCAATTCTTGCACCAAATCCTTTGATCACACCATTTTCCATCAAGCGGTTGACACGTTCAGCGGTAGCTGGGGCGGATAGACCTACCTGTGCCGCTAAGTCTGCCCATTTCATTCTCGCGTTTTTTTGAAGCAGATGTATCAATTTTCTATCAAATGCATCCATAACCCAAAACCTTCATTTCGTAGTATTTTTAACTATATTACCTTCTAAAATAAATAAAATCAATAATTTTCATTTATAACATAAGAAAAGAACCTCTTATGTAAGAGAGGTTCTTTTGCAATCTATCCATTTTAGAGGTGGGAACAAAAATCACTCAAATACTTGCCTTAATTCGATCTGACCTTCTCCGTTTCCTTGTGGATCTGGCATCTTCATCGCCCATTCAACGGCTTCTTCCCTAGAGTTCACATCAATCAGAATAAACCCAGCGATCAATTCCTTCGTTTCAGTAAACGGTCCGTCCGTAACCACTGGTTTTTCTCCTGGATGCAGATAAGAGATTCGCATACCATTTGAACTTGGGTGTAATCCTTTAGCAAGAACCCGGACGCCAGCTTTAACTAATTCTTCATTGTACTTTCGCATCGCTTCATTAAGCTCTTCATTCGGGCGGTTACCACCTTCTGAATTTTTTGAAGCTTTAACAATCAGCATGAATAGCATAGCCGTTTCCTCCTTGTATGCAGAAACTATTTTTTCTTCTTTTAAGTATACAACGAACGGAAACCCTCAAAATCGACAACGCCACTAAAGAAATTTATTAAAGAGCTGACCTGCTTATATCCTTCCTGCGATAAACACTTAGCACTATTCCAATCAAGATAGCGTTTAATAGAATGGGAACCAACCCGTAACTAATAAACGGCAGTGACATGCTAGTAAGAGGGAAAAATCCGAACGCCATGCCGATATTACTCACCATTTGAAAAAGTAATAAAGATAAGCTGCCTATGATCAGAAGTTTTCCAAAATAATCTCTAACTTGCTGCGTCGCGATAACCACTCTTGCAAGTATTAATAAAAGGATAAGTATAAGAACAATCGCTGCTATCCAGCCATAGTGATACGTGATGCTTACAAATGCAAAATCAGTGTGTGCTGAAGGTATGAACTGTTGAATACTCTTATTTCCCCCGAACCATCCTGCTCCAGATATTAACTTCTGAATCTGAAGCACCTGATAACCTGCTCCATCAGCTACTTTTTCAGGATTCAGAAAACCTATCATTCTATCTTTTATATAATCCGGTTGATACTGCCAAGAGAAAATACCAATTAATAATAATGAACTCACCGTAATGCCTGAAAAAACACCTTTTTGCCGATTGGAAAATTTGCTCCACCATAGCATGGACAGGACCATGGCAAAATACAAGTAAGTTGTTGCGATACTTGGTATCATGAAGAATAAGAACAGCGAAACCAAGAATAAGAGTATGAATTGATAAACTTTAAAGGAATCTCGATTCAAGAAAGAAGCCCAGGCAATCATAAAGAATGGAAGTACAGCAATGCTTTCAATTGTTAGCTCTCCGATTAGTAAGAATGGCTTCCCATTAATCGTACCACTCGAAAAGAAGAGCAAAGATAGCAGCAACACAGTACCTACCCCATAAAACACCCATCCCCACCTTACTAACTTCCGATAATCAACAAACATCAGACCTAAAGCCACAATCATGCCAAGGACAACCAATATGATCTTTCTCATTAAAAAGTAATGATTGCTATCATACCCCAGAGAGAGTACAGGTAGAAATCCTAGTAAGAGTACAGAAGTCAATAACGCGAGCAAGACCCAATCAATTCTTGGACGATGAATCTGGTTTAACTGAATACCTAGTGTGATTGGGCTTCCCATCTGCTCAATCGCTTTTTGTTCGGCATCCACATCAGAGTAACCTTTATTTACCCATCGCATTTTTGCTTCTTTCATATGATAATTCAACTCAGTAGAAACTTGTTCTTTTGCTTCCTTTGAACGAATCTGACTCGTAACTTCGTTTAGAAACGACTTTGTGCGATTTTCCATTCCGCTCCTCCTATCAACTGCTGCAGAATGATTGATGATTGTTTTTCCTTATGCTCTGCTTGCTTTAATAATCTTTTACCTTTACTTGTTAACTGATAATACTTTGTTTTCTCTTTCGATAGCCATCCAGATTGAACGACTCCTTTACTCTCTAAACGGTGCAACAATACATAGAGAGATCCTTCATTGTCATCAAATTGTTTTACCCCGCGTGCAAGAAGTAAGTTCGCTAGCTGATAACCTGTCTTTTCTTGGTTCAACAACTGCAAAATATTTAATACAATCTGTTCCTTATCTTCTTGATTACTCCATTTATTCTGTATGGTTTCGCGATGCTTTTCGGTGAACCTTACTTGCGAAAAGGTTTTTTCGTCCATGATTTTCTTTAAGTTTTTTAATCGGTTCTCCATCCCTAACCCTCCAAACATATTTTCAATAGTTCTTTAGCTCGGCGCATTCTTGTTTTGACTGTATTGTCACTCACTTCAGTGACTAAAGCGATCTCTTTAATAGACAGCTCCTCATAATAAAAAAGATAAATCACCTCTCTATATTTGATTTCCAGCTGCATAATTGCATGGATTAAGTTCTCGTCATCTTCTTTTTGAATGACTTCGTGCTCAACGACATCCACCTCAGTTCGATAAAAAGAAGGCTCCTCATCGGTGGCGATAACTCTATTTTTGTACCAGCTTTTCAAAAAGTCCTTACAATGGTTAATGGCAATTCGCCATAGCCATGTTTTAAATTTTGATTTTCCGTTATATGTATGCAATGCGTTATAACACTTAACAAAGATATCTTGTGTTAAATCTTCAGCAATGCTTGTATGGTTCACATAAGAATAAACCAACTGCAGCAAGTCTTGTCCATACTCATTCATAGCTTCATTCAATATGTGCTCTTTATCTTCAGCCGAGATTACTTCAATTAACATGTTTTCCATACCAATCCCCCCTCTCTTATTATTAGACGACGACCGATGATTGCAAGTTTTTGTTAATCAAAAAAAAAACAGCGTTTAATAACGCTGTCCTGCTTTTATCCTTTGAAAGAATATGCTGGCATTCCTTTAACACCTGGTCTTACTTTAAACAACCCGCCCGCTTCTGGAAATCTTTCAAGGTTCTCTGCACTTGTATTTTTCCTAGCTGTTGTTACATACAACTCGTCCATATTTTCTCCGCCAAACGTACATGATGTAACATTTAATGAAGGAATGGGAATAGAAGATAGCTGTTCGCCTGTTTCTGGGTTCCACCGGGAGACTTGTGCACCGCCCCAATGAGCGATCCAAAGCATGCCCTCTTCATCAATCGTCATTCCATCTGGAGCACCTACCCCTTCTGGAAAGGAAATCACTTCTGTTGTGTCTTGGATGCGGCCTGTTTGAAGATCATATTGGAATCTCGTTACTTTTTTCGTTGGTGTATCAATTAGATACATATACGATTGATCAGACGACCATGCCAAACCATTCGAAATCGTTAAATTTTCTCGCTTCTTTTCCACATGAAGATCGTGATCTAAACAATAAAGAGAGCCTTTTTCAGCTTCTTCACTTAAACTCATCGTGCCTGCCCAAAACCTACCGAACGGGTCACACTTCCCATCATTAAAGCGATTCTCAGGAAGCTCTTGTTCAGGGTCAACAATAGCTGTAAGTTTTTCTGTGTTAAGATCTAGAAAAAAGAATCCGTTCTGAAGAGCTACGACTACACCACCTGACTCCCTCGGTACAACCGTTCCTACCATCTGATCTAGTTGAATCTCTCGATTTTGATGAGAGCGTGGATCGTAAATGTTTACCTTTTTATCTAAAATACTAACCCAATATAAGACGCCTTGTTCCGAGTCCCAGCACGGTCCTTCACCTAAAGACGCTTTTGCAGGTAGAACTAATTCAGCTTCACTATTAAACATGATTTATTCCTCCCTAATCTATGATGTATGTAAATTTATTCTATTAGATTGTTCATTAAGTATATCATGAAGTAATTATTACTTTATTATCTAATATTATTTGAGAGATTTGTAACCATATACTTTTAAAACGCCTTTAGGTTTCAACTATAAGTTAAAACCTAAATAATAAACCACCTAAAACCTAAAAAAGTGACGGATCACCATTCCCCGTCACTTTCCTCATTTATGCTGTTTCTTTTTCTTCACTCACATGTTTAAACTGACTTTCCTCCGTCAATTGCTGAGACAGACTGGACAGCTTAGCTCCAACGAGATACGCCTGTTTAATCTTTTCAATTTGTTTAATTGAAGTTATAGACATTTCTTCAGAACTCGCTAGAGTTTCTTGGGAAATGCTTGAAAATTGAATTGCTGCCATTTCTATCTCAGGCAAAGCAACTTTTAATTCTTGAAGAGCAACACTCATTTCACCCATTCGTTCATTATTGTCTACTACTGAATTCATTAAATATTGAATGAATCCAGTCGTATCCTTTACTTTCTGCACATGGGAGAGATTTGCTTCTCCAAGAAGGCTCGACTCCTGAATTGCTTGTAAGGCTGTTTGGTTCATTTGGTTTACTGTCGCAATAATATCTGCCGCCGCTTTACTCGATTGGTCTGCTAATTTGCCTACCTCATCCGCAACTACTGCAAAACCTCTTCCTGCTTCTCCTGCTCTTGCCGCTTCAATTCGAGCGTTTAATGCTAGCAGTTTGGTTTGTTCAGAAATCTCTTTAATCGTAGAAATGACATTCTGAGAGTGGCTCGAATATGTGCCCATCTCATCAATGATTTTGTTTAGTTGGACGAACCGGTCATGATTATCATGAATTTCCCCTACTAACTCATCCACTTTTTCTTGGCCGGAAATAGCGTTTTGATTCATAGCTGAAAACTCATCCATCACCGACACAACTGTGTTATTCAGCTCACTTACTTTTTCTTGCATATCCGAGAAAAGCCGCACACTATGCTCTGAACTTATCGCTGTTTCTTTTGCACCAGTCATTACATTCTCTATCGTTTTAACAAGTTGCTCATTATAGTGATTCGCCTCACTGTAAGTATGTTCGAGTTTGTTGCCTTGTGAGGTTAGTTCACCTGAGATTTGCTGAATCTGCACATGAACATTTCTGATAAAAATCATCATTTGATTGAAGCTCTCAATTAATCTCTGAATCTCAATATGTCTAGATTGATAATCAACATTATTTTGAAAGTCACCCTTTTGAACACGCTTCATGATGTGGCCAAGCGCCGATAAAGGTGAAGTGATGCTTCTAATTAAGAATATGATTACCAAAGCAGTTAAAAGAATACTAATGATAACCGCAACCGCTATAAAGTTTCTAAGTTCGTAAACCGACTGCATGTAACTTTCTGTTTCTATGGCGATCACGTAGATTCCGTTCAACTCTTGAATCTGCTTAAACGCTAGTGTATACGCCTTATCCTGAACTTCCGCGTGCAGCACACCATTTTCTAAGTCACTAATTTGCTTTTTGCTTCCTGAAGACAAAGAGAAAGTGTCTTTTCCATTCGTCTTATACGGTGTAAGCGTTCCATTTTGCATTAAGAAGATATTCGCTTTCATATCATCTTGCTGAAGGCCCACATACTGTGTATTAATACTTTCAGCCAAGCGTTTGTTAAACATTTCTTCGTCTCGAATAAAACTGAACTTAAGATTTTTTGCAATGTCATAAGTTGTTTCTGTTTCCCGTTCCAAACGGTTTTCAATGATTGTTCTGGTAGTATCTGATGCTTTGTTATAGCTAAATACTCCTACGATGGAAATCGTTAAGACAACCAATGAGATCATCATTAATAATAATTTTGTCTGTAGGTTTAGTTTGAACTTAAGCTGTTTAGGAAATTTTAATTGACTTTTAATCTTTATATTCTTAAACCCTTTGATGTTCTTAAAAACTGTTATCCTCTTCATCTGCTTCATGCACTGTTGTATGACCTTCTTCAAACCTGCCACCCCTTTTGTCTATGTATAGAAATTATTACAATATTTACTAAGGAGTGGTGTTAAAGTTTGGTTAAGACTTTGTAAAGGTCTAAAGACTCATATGAAAAATCATCTCTATGCCATATTCCCCATGGTAGTTTTCACCTTTATGGATGAATCCCACTTTTCTATAAAGAGATATCGCCGCATGGTTTGTTTCATGAACGGTTAATATGATCTCACTCTTATCCTTGTAATGCTCCTTCACGAGTTTCGGTAGTAATTGTAGAGAGTCTTGCGCAAATCCTCTCTTTTGAAACCTAGCATCAATCGAAAATGATTTTAATAAAATTGCCTGCTTATTATTTGTATACATATTACCGGAACCATCTGTATATAAAGCAAACCAACCTACAAGTTGTTGGTCAGCGTAAACGACAAAAGGCTGATTAAAGATATCACATTGAAACGTTTTAAGGACCTCAACAGGCATAGATGTAAATAATGCTTGTTCTGGTGGTAAGCAGTACTCCATTGCATCCTGAAAATCATGGCTCTCATACATTCTGATATTCACAAATCTGCCTCCGTTCTTAGTAATGATTGAAACAAGGAATTCATCATTAAATAAAGAATACACTGTTATGTAGTGGATGAGAGGGACGGTGGAGGATGAAAAAGAAGCTTATTTTAGCTGCTGTTTTATTAATAGGATTTGTTTCTGTTTTAACGATCTTCTTTAAAGATTCAGCTCCAACTTCAAGTACCAAGGGACCAACATCCATAAATGACGGAATCATTTATTCTGGAGAAAATGATTACTGGCAAGCGTCGTTTTCTATTGATAAAACCAACCAATTAAAGCTCACACATATTGAAGGTAAAAACAGTCTACCGGAAGAACTGACGTTCACGCTCAATACAGCTTATGGTCAAGAAAAAAAGCAAACAGAGATTGGCGAATATACCTTTTCGATGAATCAGTTTCCAAACCAAATAACCGTGACTTTTGATAGGGAGATTAATTGGTTAAAAGAAAACAAAAAACTCGTATTAAAGATTACGGGCAAAGATCATTATCAATTTTTTAACCTTTATAAAGATGAGTAATTTATTTATTCTTTATCTCTTCTAGTAGTGCAATCATTTTTTCATTCTGCAAAATAACCGTCTCATTTTGTTTTCGAATTTTTGCAGCGTCGAACAAAAATACGACTAAAATAATGAAAATAAAGAACTCCATCGTTTCACCTCAGCGATTTGTTTGTAATAAATGTTAACATAAATAACCATTTAAGGTCTAAAAACATTAGGAGGGACTTTAAAAATTGATAAGACTTTCCTCTTCTTTTTGAAGAAATTAACCGTTATTGTTAAGGAAGAGAAACTTTTGGGGAAGAGGGTAAATCTATGATCACCGAAAACATTATTAGGCTTCTTGAAAAAGAACTCGTCGTGGCACTCGGATGCACGGAACCTGTTGCCATCGCTCTCGCGTCCGCTACTGCCAAAGAATATATAAGCGAACCGGTAACGTCGATCTCTGTTAAAGCGAGCGGCAATGTTATCAAGAACGCTTTAACTGTAGGAATTCCCGGCATGAATCATACAGGTATCGATTTCACAGCAGCTCTCGGTATGATTTCAGGAGATCCTGCAAAAGGTCTTCAAGTACTTGAAGGGGTTACGCTTACTGAGGAAGAAGAAGCGATCAGGATCGTTCAGAGCGGAATGGTTTCGGTTGCAACTGCAGATGGTCCTGAAAAGCTATTTATTGAAGTCGAGTTAAAAACTTCATCAGAGGAAGTGATCGTTGTGATCTCTGGTGAGCATACAAACATAAGCTATATTTCTCAAAACGGAAAAGTACTAGTAGATAAATCAAGACCTGGGTCATCATCTAGCTCTAATAAAGCTGATAACCCTGAGTTAACGATTGAAGACCTTTATGCGTTCATTACAGAAGTTCCACTTCATCGATTAGATCTTGTCAAACGAAGTGTCGAGTTAAATACTGCGATAAGTAAAGAAGGTCTTTCGAATGACTATGGTTTAAAAGTAGGAAAAACGTTGTATGAACAAACAAAAAAGGGCGTTCTTTCAGATGATCTAGCTACGTATAGTATGGCGTTATCTGCTGCTGGTTCTGACGCACGAATGGCTGGTTCTACCATGCCGGTAATGGCGAATTCCGGCAGTGGAAATCAAGGAATCGCGGTTACGATGCCTGTTGTAGCCGCAGCTGAAAAACTAGGTGTAACAAAAGATAAAATGTTACGAGCTGTGACATTGAGCCACCTTCTTTCGATTCATATGAAATCAAAATTTGGCCGATTGTCTGCACTTTGCGGTGTGACTGTCGCTGGCGCTAGTGCATCTGCTGCGATCACCTACTTGCTGGATGACAACTTAGATAAGATGAAAGCTGCTATACAGAATACATTAGGCAACGTTAGTGGAATGGTTTGTGATGGAGCAAAAGCTGGATGCGCTATGAAAGTTGCAACTTGTTCAAGTGCCGCTGTTCAATCGGCTGTCTTAGCATCGAACGGATTGTGTATCCCCTCTACAAACGGATTTATTGAAGAAGATGTTGAAAAGACGATTGAGAATTTTTGCAGATTAGGTGTTGAAACATCAAGTACGACCGATTCTGTACTTTTAGATATGATGGTGAATAAGCAACGGTAAGCCCAATCAATTGAAATCAAAATGAAAAGAGCTGATCTTGAATCAGCTCTTTGTTGTTGTTTATTCTGTAACTGCCTGGTTTGAAGTAATTTCCTCACGATCTGTGTTTTGCTCGATGGGTTCTTTCTTAATACGACTGTTCCCTACCGATAAAGCAATAAATATGCCGATTCCGATAAAGATAAGTCCTGTTAAGAATACGCTTGAGAAAGAAGTTGACCATACGTCTTTTATCGTTTCAATGACAGGTCTTTTTAAATCGGCGGGAAGTGGTAACAAATCTGGATTGATTAAGATCCCAAACATCGCATCTGTCTTCTTCCCGATCTCTTCAAGCGCTTTTCCAAGAACGGGGTTTGAAGCGCTACTTGCTGCTTCACTTATCTTATCTGTAAGTGAATGGTTCATGACCGCATTTAAGATCGTTATCCCAATGGTTCCTCCGATCGAACGAAAGAAAGTAGAAGCAGATGTTACTTCTCCGAGCTGAGATTTTGGAAACTCGTTTTGTACGGCAATCATGAGAGTAGGCATTACAAGACCCATACCAAATCCTAGAATCACCATATACGCGTATGCCGTAAATTCATTGGAATCAACATCCATCGTACTCATTAACAAGAAACCAATGGCTGTAATCGCCATGCCAGATGTTAATACTGTTCTAAATTTTAGCTTCAATAACAAACGACCACCAATAATGCTTGCTGTAATGAGCGCAATCATCATAGGAGTCATCGTCGACCCTGCTTTTGTCGGACTCACCCCTAATATTCCTTGCATGTACATCGGAACGAACATGATGGCTCCAAACATACCTAAACCAAGCAAAAATCCTAAAATGTTTGTCGTTGCAAATACCCTATTCTTAAAGAGCGACAGATTCAAAATAGGTTCTACAGCACGTTTTTCAATCGTAATAAATAACGCTAATAGAACAATCACTCCACCAAACAACAAATAACTTGTTGTAGACTGCCATTCAAATTTATCTCCACCAAATGTAAGTCCTAATAAAAGTAATACAACGGCGGGAATGAGTGTGAAAATACCAAAGTAATCGATATTTACTTTCCCTGCTGCCGCTCTGATCGATTCATTCTTCATTCCGATCACGATCATAGCTGTTGAAATGATACCAAAAGGTACATTGATCAAGAAAATCCAGTGCCAGCTGATATGATCAACCATAAGTCCACCAATAAATGGACCTATCACAGAACTTAGTCCATAGATCGCACCAAATACTCCTTGCCATTTTGCACGTTGTTCAGCTGTAAAGATATCGCCGATGATTGTTTGGGAAAGTGGCATAATCATTCCGCCACCGATTCCCTGTAACCCACGATAAATGATGAGTTCTTCCATAGAATTTGCTGTTCCACATAGTGCTGAACCTAGTATAAAAATAAAGTTTCCTAATAAATATAGCTTTCTGCGTCCATAAAGGTCAGAAAGTTTACCTACGATTGGAACAACCGTTGTTGATGTGATCAAATAGGCAGTGGTGACCCAAGCAAAGATAGAAAACCCGTTAAGATCAGCAATAATCGTTGGCATAGCTGTACCAACAATCGTTTGTTCCAAAGCACTAAAAAACATACCAATGATTAAACCAGCTAATATCAATTTTGTGTTTAACGGTTTTTGAGTTGTCTCCATGTTCTTCTTTCTCCTTATAAGCTGGACGTAAGTCTTCACTCGCCCAAGCTTTTAAATTGGTTCTTTTCCTTCATCAACTAAATGCTTCACATAATTAAGTATTGCCCGTACTTCTACTCCAAAGACTCCTTTTTAAGGGAAGGCAGCGTGCTTCAGTTTCTTCCAAGTTATAGATACTCTTATAACTCGTATCATATGACCACTTAGTCATAATTAACACTAGTTAGTATACTCGGGTTATGACCAGTCAGTCAAACAAAATATTCGTACATTATATCTCTTTTTAATGTGTTAAAATTATCCATATGAAGATTTTCAGCAGAGGAGTTAAATACTTTGGAGCACAAGCAAATAATTGGTGAAGGAAGTACCGCGCAAGTCATGATTTTTTCTCCAACCGAAGTTGTAAAGCTTTTTCATGATCACATATCTGGTGATTTTATTGAGCATGAGTATACGATCAATAAAATTATTCTTCAATCAGGGCTTTCAGTTCCCGAAGTAAGATGGAGTAATCCGATTTCTGGGAAAAGAGCCTTGATATATAGAAGGGTCGAGGGAACCACGCTAACGAGCCTATTAAGTTCTCAACCTAAAAAAACACTTTATCATTTAAAAAGGATGGCTGCTCTTCAAGTAAGTGTTCACGATAAGAAATTATCTACTCTTCCCTCTCAATTTGAAGTTTTAAAACAAAAGATTATGTCAGTAAAAGAATTGAATGAGAACGACAAGAAAAGAATTATCAAAGAATTAGAAGAACTCCCCCTTTGTAAATGTGTATGTCATGGTGATTTTCATCCAGATAATATTTTAATTACAAAAGACGAAGCTGTAATTATTGATTGGTGTGATGCTACAAGTGGCAATCCTATGGCAGACTTAGCTCGTACCCTCCTCATCTTACGTTACGGCGGGTTACAAGACCGCACATCTTTTCTAAATTTTATAACTATTTTATATGTACGAAAATTTTTAGCTATGTATTATAGAAAAAGTTATACTAGACATTACCAGTTCTCTTCTAAAGCTTTAAATCGCTGGATGATTCCGATAGCTGCAGCTCGTTTAAGTGAAAACCTTCCTAACATCGAAAAAAAGTTATTGTTATCATTTATCAGCAAGAGAAGTAAAGGATCTTAGTTTCCATGAAAACTATATACTTACTTTTATGTATGTTATTTATTTTGTTTCTTAGTGGTTGTGTTGATTCTTCGCCATTACGTTCACATGTTGAAGTTCAGATCAATCAAGCCTTTAAAACAAAATTTGGATTAATTGACCATGTAATTGTCAAGGACCTTAAGAAAAATGAAACTTTAACGGTATTGAATCCTGAACTTTTTTCAAACTCCCTCGGTTCAATGAAAAGGGTCAAGATTCATCTTCTCAATCCAGATTATTCTTTGAACATAAAAACATCGAAAGAGTCTAAAGAATACAGTAGAGAACAAATCAAAGCAACACTCCTTTATGATTCTAAAAAAGAAATCATCTGTACGAAAAATAAAAAAATCTGTTATGAAACCTCTGACTCGTTAAGAACGTTTTTAATAGAAAACAAAATGAAGTAAGGGAGAATTACATATGATATATGAAATGACATTTCAAGTCCGAGTATCGAATTTCGATGATGGTCAAAAGTATTATGAAACTTTGTTGAACCGTCAGCCTGACTTCACTCCACATGAAGGATTCGCAGAATGGGAGTTACTTCCTAACTGTTGGCTGCAAGTTGCTGAGGGGAACCCAGCTGTTGGCAACGGACCTCTTCGTCTAGGAGTAGTCGATCTCGATGCTGAGCGAAAACGACTGATGGATGTTTTACATGTGGAATACTTTGAAATTTATGACCGTGTTGAAGTTCCTGTTAGATGGGCTACGTTTTCCGACCCTTGGGGGAACTCCTTAGGATTGTTCGAATATAAAGATTCAGAAGCCATGAACGAAAAGCTTCAACAAGTAGTTAGGAGATAGTTATGAGAGTCATCATTTCATCCGTAATATCGGTACTTTGTGGAGCTGTGTTCTTTTTTGCCATTCCAGGCGGAAATCCATTTAAGCTTGATCTACAAGGTGTGTTATTCGGTCTATTCTTTGGGATTGTTACAGCTCTACCCTTTTTTCTTTTCTGCACATTGCCAATTGCATTTATTATTGAATCTTCTAAAGATAAAATGAGGCTGAAATTTAGGTTCCATCTTCTTTTATATATAGCACTAAGTATTGTTTTTCTTTTGATATACCGCTTCACCATTTTCTACTGGGCTAAGTTTGAAGGCCTGAACACGTTTGCTGTATTTGGCTATGGAATCACTTGTTCGATCGGTTTCTGTTTAAGTTATGCTTTATTCCGACCAAGAAAAAAACGTGATCCGAAAGAGCCTAAAAAGCCTTCAGGTCCATCTGACACCAGAAGATACAGAAGTAAAAGTACTGTTTAAATAGAGAGGAAAGTGGGGATGAAGAAAAAAGGTGCTTTGAAGATTTTTCTAGGATTTGTCCTCTTATTCTTATTGATAAATTGGGTATTTCCTTATTCACCACTTAATATTTATAAATCAATTTCCTATGATGGGGATCACGTACTCATTAATGATTATAGATCGGAATTAAAAGCATTCAAATTGGAGTATGAACCTCGTCTCAACCAACAAAGGAAAGAAGAATTGATTAAAGATTTGACCACGAATGATATTGAATATCTATTACAAATGTATGAACTTCCTTGGTTGGTGGACAAAGATTCTATAACCATTACACGAAAATCGTTAACTGATATGGAATTTGAAGTTAATGAAGCAAAAGATATACTCATCAACCTCGCGTTTCAAGAAGAATATTCAGAAAGTACTAAAGAGTATTTGCATAGCTTATTAACGCAAACATTAAGTCTTGAAAAAGAAATTGACGAACTGAAACACCATTCGAGTCTTCATTCACGAAGTACGATTGATCTGCAACTACGGAATCTACATGTTCATTTCATCTCAAATTTTAAATTGCTATCTACTTTTTATAAGGAACATCTGAGGTCAAAACAAGAAGCTTGAGCACTAGCGCTCAAGCTTCTCTCTATTCTACCACTCTAACTTTGTACCAAACGGCTTCCCAATTCTTTTTCTTCACGCGCTCTTTATATTTGTTTCTTCTGTCTTCTGTTCTTCTGTAACTATCCGTTGGTCTTACCTCCATGCTTAAAACATCTTCGATTCCGCATGGAGCAGCAAGGATCACTTCATTCTTTTCATTTAATCTAACACCAAGAGCCGTTACCGTTTCAGGAAATTTGGAGATTGCATCAACTGTTGACGTGTACGGTTCGAAATCTTCATTGACAAGATGCATTCTCGCTTCATTTTTTACAGACCACGGCAAACCTGGAATAAGTTCAAGTAGCATGTTTTCATACTTTTTTTCACTCTCTTTTTTGAGGTCGTCAGGATTAAAATAAACAACATCAATATCAGCCAATCTCGTTCTTTCTTGCAAATCATGCAGCGTATCCCAAACTTTAGATCGGACAAACCCTGCACATATCCACCAATCTGGTAAATCTAATGTTTTGGCAGCGTGTAATATCCGCATCATCCAATCATCATTTTTAATCATGTCTATTATGTATTGATTTTGCTCCAACTTTCATCCACTCTTTTCCTGTATATATTTTAAAGATACTACAATAAGTCTTATCTGTTATCTCTACATTTTTCCAAACATAAAAGAATTGACAACTTTAAAGCAACCGTAATAAGATAATAGTAACTTCATAACTCCTAAAGGGGAGTAGCTTTTACAATATAGTCGTCATTTCGGAGCTTCGTGCTCTCGGCTATATTGGCAACTTCATTGTTGTTAGCAAGACCTTTACCGTTCGGTTGGTAAAGGTCTTTTTTATTGGTTAGACCTTTACCTGCTATTGGTAGAGGTCTTTTTTATTTGTTAACAGGAGGTCACTTCATGTAAATCGTTCTCGCTTCATTCATGCATCTATCATTTTAAAGGAGGAACAAAAATGGAACTATCGATCTTGTTAGAATATGGTTGGATCTTATTAGTGCTAATCGCCTTAGAAGGCTTATTAGCAGCAGACAATGCACTGGTCTTAGCCATTATGGTAAAACATTTACCAGAAGAACAACGAAAAAAAGCGTTGTTTTACGGTTTAGTAGGTGCGTTCTTTTTCCGTTTCGCATCATTGTTTGCCATTTCGTTCTTGGTGAACGTGTGGCAGGTTCAAGCTATCGGAGCTGTGTACCTTCTATTTATCGCACTTAACCATATCTTCAGAAAAGTTATGGTTAAAAAAGCAGATGAATCGACTGAAGCATCAAAGGCATCAAAGAAAAAATCTGGTTTTTGGACGACAGTAATAAAAGTTGAACTAGCTGACATCGCGTTTGCCGTGGATTCAATCCTAGCTGCTGTAGCACTAGCAGTTGCACTTCCGGATTCCGGGCTTCCTAACATCGGTGGACTGGATGGCGGAAAGTTCCTAGTGATCTTTGCTGGTGGGTTGATCGGACTTATCATCATGCGTTTTGCTGCTAACTTTTTTGTTAAACTTCTACAATCCAAGCCAGGCCTTGAAATTGCAGCTTTTCTCATCGTTGGTTGGGTTGGGGTTAAGTTGGCCGTATATACACTCGCACACCCCGACTTAGCTATCCTTTCAGAAGGTTTCGCAAAATCACCAGAATGGAAGATCACGTTTTATGTTGTTCTGATCCTGATTGCAGCAGGCGGTTGGTTTCTTTCGAAAGAAAAATCACCACAATCACAAGCTGAATAATTGCATACAAAAAGAGGAGCTTATCGTAGCTCCTCTTCCTTATTTTATCGATTTCTGACAGAATCGCCTTCAATCAGGCTAACGTTGATTCGTTCATGCTCAGGACTATGCTTTTTTTGGATTAAATTCAGAAGCAGTTCTGAAGCTAATGCTCCCCACTTATGCTTTGAATAGTTAATCGTTGCAAGTCTCGGTTGGATATATTGAGACACTTCAATATTATCAAACCCTATAATATGAACATCTTCACCAATGCGTAGATTCGTTCGGCTGAAATAATTATACATACCGATCGCCATCTCATCATTCAAACAAAATACACCTACAGGTTCTGTAAAGTCTTGATGAATCTTCTTTCCTGCTTCTTCTCCTGATTGTTTATGGAAATCGCCATCGATTTCAATATACTCAATATGCGAATAGCGTTGCACCGCTTTTTGTACAGCTTCTAATCGCTGCCTCGCATCAAATGAGATATCCGGTCCTTTAACAACACAGATCTTCCGATGACCTTTCTCAGCTAAATAATCAATCGCAAGTGTTGCACCAGCTTTATTATCAAGCAGTACTTGAGAGATATTCGGATGATCCATTCTCCGATCCATTACGACCAGCTTATGTCCACGTTCTGCATGACTTAACAATTCTTTCGTTTCATATGTGGCATCTAAAATGATTGCGCCATCGATCATGCGCTCAGGAAGAAAGCGATGAGATTCTTTTCCGCTGCAAACGATCAGTTCATAGCCGTTCTCGCTTAATGTCTCCATCATTCCCTGCAGAAGCTGACCATAAAATGCACCACTATAGTTTGTTAAATAGATGCCAATGATTTTTGTTTCTCTTTTTTTCAAAGAACGAGCAGCTGCGCTTGGAATATAGTTGAGTTCTTTAGCGATTGCCAGAATTCGTGCTGATGTTTCCTTCGTAACTTTCGGGCTTCCGTTCAAGGCATAGGAGACCGTGGAAATGGAAACACCGGCTTGTTTTGCAATGTCTTTAATACTTACCAACGAACTTCTCTCCTATCTCACTTGTTGCAAACGTTTCCTTTATTATAACGAATGGTTATGAATAAATCTCTACGGTATTTACGTCTGCTGACAATTTATTTACAAATTCAGAGCGATTCACACATACGCCTCCATCTCGGTAGATGTTCTGATACGTGCTGCTCTCCATTTTTTGACCATTAACGATGAATCGGTTACTTTCTCCATCACGATCTCGGAATACCAATTTAACTGGTTTTTCATCGATCATATACTGCAATTCAAGGCCATTCATTTCTTCTGATAATATGGGATCAATGATTAAGTTCTCCCCTTGTGGGCGAATACCTAAACAATTTGAGATCAACTGGTTCATATAGATTCCAGGACCAGAAGAATAGATTCTCCATCCACCTTTAACTTTGGCTTTTCCATCTCTTAGTTCACCAAAACGTTCTTGAGCTTCATAGCGGGTTTTAAAATCACCATCAGAACTTGAAAAATAAGCATTACTCTGACGTCGCTCTGCATTTGGAACTTTTTCTTGAATCATAACAGGATTGATCTTTTCTAAGCCGCTCCATACTTCTTCTTTTTTACCTAGCTTCGCCATCGCTTCAACAAAACGAATATGTGCATGAACATATTGAAGTCCGATCTCTCGTCCAAAGTTTGATGCTTGTTCAGCACGTTTGAAATGCGTACTCACACCGCCTTTATAATGAGCAGGTTTGTCCATCAACCTTACGCCATCTGGGCAATAAAACTTATCCATGATCAGATCAAGGTGTTGCTCAGCCTGTTCAGGCGTTAACAATTCTGCAATCATACTGCGCGTCATCGGTAATAAACGATAGTTGATACCAGTGGTGTTATCACTTGGGTGAAGCATTAGTTTTGGTGATTTTGGATCCTCCATATATACAAATCCTGGGATTACATCTGTGCCTAACATATGTTTTTGATAGTCTGCCTGAATGTTTTTAGCGAGCTCGCTTAGTTTAGCAGCTTCTTCTTCGTCCACATGCTGTAACTGTTGTGAGAACTGAGTCATGACTTGATAGGTTAACGCAACCGTCCATGAACTTACCATGTATTTCTTAAGCTGTGGATTTGCAGGTTGAAGCGTATCATCCCAATCACCGTCTCCATATGAGGAAAGGTGTGTATCATGCAAAAAGTTCTCTCTCATGTAACCGATCTGTTTTTGTATATGCTGTAATAATGTTTCTTTTTTCTCAGTAAAGTTAAAATCACGGTTAGACGTGTAAGGAACTTCAGCACGTAATAGATCATAATCATTCGTAGCTGCTAAGTAATCCGTCACTAACTTCAGTGGCCATACAATGATATCGCCATGTGAATCATCTTGCTGAATTTTAAAGTATTGATCAAACATGAACCATTGTGGCCAGTTCCCTGTTTCTTCAAACTGATGAGAATATACAGTAAGCAAGATGTCTTTTACTGCACCATAATGCTGAGTTGCTAAGAAGTATTCAGCAGGACCTTGGCAAACATCACGAGTTCCCCAAGCTGCACCACCATATTGCTCGAGACCATGTGGAACAGAATAGTGTATAAGCATGTTATGGGTATACCAATGAGCTAAGGCGTTCATCTTCTGAAGCTCGTGTGTCTCAACTCCATCCTTCGTCAAACGGAATCCACGGTTCGTGTTTTGTATAAATGTACGGTAACGCTCAATTTCCGTTTCAATCGTCTTACTTGTAAACGGAATCTTCTTTCCATCGATCAACCCTTGATGAGAGATTCCCCACTCATTTGTTGGTTTAAGATCGCAAACCACGAGAGAAGCAGATCCACTATCCATATTTTCACCAAAGAGTGTCTCGTCTGTTACGTTCCACTCGGTTCCCGTAATCTTCATTCGATAACTTAAATTTTCATACGTTTTCGCACTGTCTGAAGCTTCATCTGCAAAGAACGAAAGAACTCCATCTTCTTTTTCCATCTTAAATGGCACTTCGTATTCTTGATTATTCAAAGATACTTGGTTCGTCACAACGAATCGGTAAGCCTTTCCGCTCATAGCCTTAACATGCAGCTCAACTTCAGGGGTATCGACTGTTGTGTAGTTTGTGATGATGAACGTCTCATCTTCTGTTTTATAGAACCAACGTGCATAGTTAAAGCCCATCTCGAACAACGAAGGCATCGTTAATAGTTTCAGCTTTCCATCTAACTCCACATAGATTCGTTGACCAGAGGTTTTCATCACATTCAACGCATTACGTGCGTTCGTCATCATCTTGTGAAATGAAGTGTTTCCTACTACTAATTGAGAATTAAAGATTCCATACATATAAGAACTAGTCGTAATCGTGTCCTCTTTTAATGACACGTTATTTCCTGTAACAAGGATATGTCCATGAGGTCGTTCTACAATTCTTTCTTTTTCTTTTAAAACGATATGTTCATAGGTCGGAGTAAAAAAAGATAGAAGCGTATCTCCTTCATATTCTTCTAGAATTCGCTCTGGGAAAAGAGCTTCCACTTCTTCCATTGAAAGATCCACTGTTTTCAAAGTACCGTCAAAACGGTCATTACGCTTGATCTTTTCAAGTGTTGTCGTATCTTTTTGAGGTTGAGCTTGAACTTCATTCCAAGCTGCCAATATCTCCTCTTTAAAATTAATGGACGTAACAGCATCCTGATGGTCTTCTTTAAAGCATCCATAAAAATTGATGTGATGTTTACCATTAAGTTCAAATCGCTCTGATTGAAGAGCGATATAAGCAAATTCGTATTGATACACTTCACTTGCTAGGTCTTCCTTATAAAGGGCTTGAGGAATATCTGTTTCTTTATACGAAGTACCGTAGAATTGAAACCCATCCGTTGTATAACCTACAGATTTCGTTAATGAGCCTTGTTGCAAGTAAGGAAACGCTTTTCCATTAGGCTGATTTTGTCGAGAACAGATGACATAACCTAGCTTCTCATCTTCAAATACGCCATGATCTACATACTGAGCGATGAATGCTTCATTCGTTCGAACAGCACCTATATGAGCAAGTCCCACGTCTTGTCCATAAATAATATCTGCCTTCTCAGCATTTCCTTCGAGTTCAACATCCCAAAACCAGATACCATTTTCTCTTAACGAAAAAGTGACCACGTATGAAATGTCTTGAAATGTACCCCTCCAAAAGACTTGATTCTCATTATATGAAACGGTGCTGTTCGATTTAGTACCTAGAAGTGGGGTTACGTGAATTCCCTCACTGTTAAAGACTCGTAAATAAAGGTTGTTTAAAGAACCATCGATCGGATTACTCATCCATTGGTTGATCATCGTATCATGGTGGGAAGCTTTGTAGATATCACCAGTACTTAAGAACGCGAATGTAAAATCACCAGCTTTAATCGTGATGTTCTCTTTCGTTAATATTGTCATTGTCTATCCCTCATTTCTTATATATAGATATTTGGTTATTGAACTTACTGAAATACAATTTTTGTAGAAATAAACATGAAGCTTTCAGTCTCTTTTTGTATAAAAGAAAGCATTTTATCGAAACGTTTCAATTAAATTCAAGAGAGTTCCAAGGTTCTTGAACCGTATACCGTTATCTTCTTCATTCCCTTTCGGAACAAGGAAAATAGGGTATAAAACCTTATGTTCCCAACAAATTATGGAAGTGATTCTCTTTTTGGAAATTCCATGTTGTAAACGATTACAACTTGAATTATAATGTGCTTATCGAAACGTTTCAACAATAATCTCAAAGAAAATTCGGGAATAATTAAAATTGATTGCTTTAACAAGCAAATTATAGGGGGAACTCACATGAAAAAACGCTGGTTTAAAAAATCAATGGTTACGTCAATGGTTGGTGCACTTGTTCTATCTGGCGTATTAGCTGGTTGCTCTTCAGGCTCTGAAGATGGAAAAACGACTATTACGGTTTGGGGAATGGGTGAAGAAGCAAAATCTCTTCCTAAGATCGCTGAAGAGTTTGAAAAAGAAAATCCGAAGATTGATGTTAAAGTTCAAGCCCTTCCTTGGGATCAAGCTCACGATAAGCTATTAACAGCAGTTGCATCTAAAAAAGGACCTGATGTTGTTCAGATGGGGACAACTTGGATTCCAGAATTCGCATCAGCTGGAGCATTAAAAGATTTAACACCTCATGTTAAAGATTACCAGGAACTAGATCCAAAACATTTCTTTGAAGGTTCTGTTGAAACGACTAAGTTTGAAGACAAAATGGTTGGTGTACCTTGGTACGTAGATACTCGTTTGCTTTACTATCGTACAGATTTACTCGAGAAAGCTGGATTTAAAGAAGCTCCAAAGACTTGGGATGAGTTAAAGGAAGCTGCTGACAAGCTAGCTGACCGCGGAAAAGGGAAATATGGGATTTCAATCGATGCAAAAGAACAAAGCTTGTCCTTCATGTTCGCTCGCCAAAATGGCGCTGAACTTTTAGGACCTAACAATGAACCTAAGTTCAATGATCCAAAATTTGTTGAGGCGGTTGAATACTTGAACAGCTTTTATGAAAGCGGAGCAGCTCCAAAAGAAGAACTTGGAATGGATATCGTTCAAGGCTTCCGTGGAGATGGAATCTTACCAATGTTCATCAGTGGTCCATGGATGATCAAATTGATCAACGACCAAGCTCCTGAGCTTAAAGGTAAATGGGGTACGGCTGTTCTTCCAGCAAAAGAAAACAACATCTCTGCACTTGGTGGATCTAACCTTTCTGTATTTGAATACACGAAGCACGAAAAAGAAGCATTAAAATTCGCAGCATATATGAGTAAACCTGAAACACAATTAAAATGGATGGAAATGACAAATTCCCTTCCAGCAACACAAAAAGCATGGGAAGACGAATCTCTAACTGGAAATGAATTTTACAAAGCGTTCGGTGAACAGATGAAAGCTTCACAACCGATGCCTGTTATTAAGCAATGGGAAGAAATCGCTCAATCTTATTTGAAGAGTTTTGAGAAGATCTACAGAGGTGGAGCAGATGTTCAGAAGGAATTAGATAACTTCGACAAAAAAGCGGAAGAGATCTTAAAGAAATAAATCCTGTTGATCCGGGGTATAACGAGCAGGTTATCCTGCTCGTTCCCTTTTTATCATCAACACGGGTAACGATGAAGGATGTGAAAACATGAAAAGCTATTCAAAAACGACTCCCTACCTCTTCATTGGACCAGCGCTTCTATTATTGGCTTTATTCTCTCTTTTTCCCATTGTTCTTGCATTGGTGATTAGTTTTACAGATATTGACCTAGCTGGACTTGCAGACTATTCAAATATTAGCTTTATTGGAATCGAAAACTATATAAATATCTTTAAAGATCCTATTTTTCTAAAATCGATCGGTAACACTGTCTTTTATGTCGTATTTGGTGTTCCCCTCGTTATCGCATGTTCACTTGGTATCGCTCTTTTGATCAACTTTGGTACAGCGCGCATCTTCAAGGCTTTTCGTCTTGTTTTTTATATGCCTTCAATCACAAACGTAGTAGCAGTAGCTGTTGTGTGGACGTACCTATATAACCCACAGTTCGGTCTGTTCAACTATCTGCTCGGTCTAGTCGGCATTCCTGCTATACCATGGTTACAAGATCCAACGATCGCAAAAGGATCATTGATCGCATTAGCCGTTTGGCGCGCGATCGGTGTGAACATGATTATTTTCTTAGCAGCTTTACAAGGTATTCCAAAAACGTATTATGAAGCAGCTCAATTAGACGGTGCGAACAACTGGAAACAGCTTACGAAGATAACGATTCCTCTTCTTCGTTATGCCATTTTCTTCGTGTCGATCACAACGATGATCGGATGGATTCAGTTCTTTGAAGAACCATTCGTAATGACGAACGGCGGACCGCTGGATAGCACCACTTCTGTTGCTCTCTTCATCTATCGCAATGGATTCCAGCTCAGTAACTTCGGTTATGCCGCTGCAGGATCATTCGTCCTGTTTGTAACCATTATCATCATCACGATGATTCAGTTCCGATTGCAAAAGAAAGATACCGATATTTAGGACGTGAGGTGAGAACATGAAATCAAAAGTATCTGATGCGAAAAAAGCATACAAAATGCAGCAATGGATCGCAGGAATCGTCTTAACGCTTGGAGGCCTTTTAGTAGCCATCCCTTTTATTTGGATGATTCTTTCTGCCTTCAAACCTGAAAGTGAAGTCCTTCAGCTCACACCAAGTCTGTGGCCTGAAACCTTTACAACCGAGAACTTCGTCTACCTGTTTGAGAACATGAACTTTGGTGTTTATTTGCGTAATACGATCATCATCGTCCTCTGTTCTTTCGTCGGACTTTTCTTTAATGCGATGGCTGGTTATGCGTTTGCGAAGTACAAGTTTAAAGGCAGAGAAAAGCTTTTCTACCTTGTGTTAGCGACAATGATGATCCCAGGACAAGTAACGATGATCCCTGTTTATTTAATCTTAAACCAGATGGGCTTGACGAACACGATGGCAGGTGTTGTTCTACCAGGATTAGTTGGTGCGTTCAGCATCTTCTTATTCCGACAGTTCATGTCTACCATCCCAGACGAACTGCTTGAAGCCGCTCGTCTAGATGGGGCGAGTGAGTTCCGCGTGTTCATGCAGCTCGTTCTACCCATTTCAAAACCGATCATGGCCGTTCAAGGAATTCTAACGTTTATCGCTGGTTGGAACAGCTTCCTATGGCCGTTGATTATCGCGAACGACGAAAGTCTATATACGTTGTCTGTTGGGTTAAGTCTTCTTAAAGGGCAATATGGAGGCAACTTCGCGTTGCAGATGGCAGGTTCAACATTCATGGTCGTTCCAATCGTCATCATCTTCATCATCTTCCAAAAGCACATTATTGAAGGCTATACCATTTCAGGGATGAAATAGAAGGTTGGCGTTGAAGAACCCTCGATTCAAATATGTAATCGGGGGTTCTTTTTGTTTTTTATGTGTTTAGTTTTTTGAGCTTGGTTTTCTTCATATACTTCCTGTTATCCATGTACGAAAAAAGAATTTTGTCGAAAAGCCTATAAATTATTTTGAAGACCTATAAATTATTTTGAGGACCTAAAAATTATTTTGAGGACCTATAAAATTACTTGAAGGACTATAAATCAAGAACTACGGCCTATAAACCAAAATGGATTGCCTACCATACTTCAAAATACCGCTCTCAATTGAGTACTCTTATCCCCAACCCTCAAGCTCTGACAATAAAACACCTTTATTCTTTACCAACAACCCAAAATCGCGCGCAAAACCCCTCACTGTTGTCAGCATCATATCCGAGAAAGAGAACTGATATATTCTATTAAAATCTCCTTTAAGAGAGAAATAGATGCTTTCTTCTTCTGGACTAAAAATCATAGACACCGGGGTAGGATAGTCTCCTTCCCTTTGAACAGTTTGCTTCAGGATAGATAATCCCTGTTCAACAGAAAAGTTACCACTTCTGTTTGCCAATTCACTATATGCTAAATGATAACGATCACTGCCTGGTTCTTGCGATGAGTTATCTTCATGTTCCATTGCATCTCGAACTAAAAAATTAGTGAGAACCATAAAATCATCTTCTAGCTGATCTGTGTCTATATATTTTCTTCCCGGCTCTACGATGAATGACTTTTGGTTAGGACCAACTATCAAACTTTGAACACTATAATCTGGAACATTCACGATTTCTTTTTCTTGAAGATATGTAGGTAGCACTGACGTTTTTACTATTTCAGACAATACTTCATCAAAGAGTCTCATCATGTGAACGCAGTTCTTATTTCTCCTATATTTGCCCTCTTCAATCGGGTTCACCATATGTAGGTTCATAAAGATACCCTTTTTATTGAATCCTATGGCTGGCAAGAAACGATCGCCTTCTTTTTGCAGAATAAGTAGTTGGTGGTCACCTGATAAAGCCATTTTAATCGGCCTCTCTGAAAGATCAAAGTTCATTCCAACATATGTTTGATTTTCATGCAAAACAAAACTTGTACACATAGCATCTTCACTCCACGTTGAAATTTTACAGCTGGATAAACGGTATGCACAACTGTCTTAGAAAGAAATTCCACATATAAATCCTCTACCCTTTTATTGTCGTTTACGGTACGTGTTATTATTTTTATTACACGTTCACCGCTAAATGGTATCTTTTCACCTCTAAACATCACAGTTTCACTGATGAATTCATACTCACCACCTACTAATCACTCTTGACCACCTCTAACCTCTACAATTTCACTTGAAAGCGCACAAAACAAGCTTAATCAAACAAAAAAACACCCTCATCCAAATGGAATCGGGTGCTACATACAATTATTGAATGGAAAACTTTTCTTTTTTCAACAGATCCTCTGGCTTCTTACCGATCGGATCTTGGTGGAAGTAATCACGAATCACACCATCTTTTAGATAGTTAGCGATTGAAACCATAATCATTCCTTGGTCGAGCGCTAGATATGCTTTGGCGATTTCGCCTGTTTCCACGTTTACAGAATCATAGAATCCGTACTCGCTATACGTATTGAGTTCTTTTAATGCTTTAATGTTTTTTCGAACAGCAGCTGGATCATAGTCTAATGCTAAGAATGATGCATGAGCCGTTACGGTCGCGCCATCTTTGTATCCAGAAGTACCAAGTGGTGTTGCCGCGAACTCACTGTAACCATCCGGAGTTGCAGAAGGAGAGAATCCCCATGCTTTATATCCTTTTTCTTTTGCGAAAGCTTGCTGTAATTCAACATGACGCTTGTTGTTTAGTCCGAGCGCATTCTTGCCAAGTTCTACTTCATTTAATACGATTCCAGGCATAAGGCTTTCAAACATGCTTCCACCCCAGCTTGGAACGAATTTTACACCATTGTATTCATAATGTCCTTCGAAAACAGAAACACCATCATATTCATGCGTTTCACCTTCTGGAATCTGTGCTTGCCAGTCCCATTCTTTTGGCATCGTACGGTACATCTTCCACCAGTGATCACTTGGCACATCGCCTTTACCGATCGAGATATAACTTGCTACACGTGGTTCTGTGTTGAATAACCCATAGTGATGATCGGTTAACTTCCCTTGTGCCACATCATATCCACCACGGAATTGTCCCACTTCCGGATCATATAGCGTCGTATAATTCATGTTTTTAACGAGCTTACTCGTTTGTGGATTCAACTCACCATAAGCTTGTCCAACTACGATTAATCCAGCAGATAGCCAGCCGTTATCCACTTGAGAGATGAACTGTCCCCAATCCTTTTTAACGGAACCATCTTTCGTGTTGTACCAGTTGTAATATAAGCCATTCCACTTTTCTAAACCTTCAAGTGTATTCAACGTGACTTGTATACGTTTTATCGCTTCCTTTTTAGAGATGATTCCTAACTCTTGAGCAGAGATCGTACTCATCATATACATCCCAATGTTTGTAGGAGACGTGTGTGTTGCATCTTTTTTGCCTTCTGCTTTATATCGAGTCTCATCATAGGTCAAACCTGTTATTGGATCAGTATGATCTTGATAAAACTTGTATGTCTTCTTTGCAATTGATTTTAACTCCATTTGAAAGGCATATTCTTTTCCTCTGTCAGTTGCGGACGCTGGTGAAGTTACAAAAACATTTGCAAACAAACTGAACATCAATAAAAAGCTTATTATTTTACTTGTTTTCATGGACGCTTTGCTCCTCTCCATACTTAGAAAAATAGTCAGTCGAAACGTTTCACCAATAGTTTAGCATGTTTGATTGAAATAAATAAGGAGCATAGAAGCTTTTGCGCCATTGGTTGTATGCGTTTTCATAACAAACAGTAGAATGGTAGGAGAAAACTGATAATAACAGGAAATCCTTCTTCCTTTTCAGGAAAATAAAGGATAACATTTTCTTTACGAGAAGAAAGTAGTAATAGAAGGAAAAAGGAGTTTTGGCAATGTATAAGAAAACAGTTCTTAAAACACCCGTAGTAACGGAACATCAGGAGATGAAGCTAGTTGGTTTGAGGGTTCTTTGCGAGGGAGATCAATACATCCACGAGATTCCGAAAGCTTCGAAGAGTCTGCAATCCCAACTAGAGTCCATTCTGCATGTTGTGGACCCAGCCGTTCAAATAGGAGCGTTCATTGTTGATGCTTCTACAGTTCAAGAAGATGGATATTGGGTCTGTGTGGAAGTAGAAAACTTCGAAAATGTTCCAACTGGACTGGTGACTTTAACTATTCCACCTCAAAGATATGCTAGCATCCAACATGTTGGAAGAAATGAAGAAATTAAAGACACCTATGAAAGATTACACAAGTGGACCCAAAAGAATGGATACGTTAGGCTTCTAAACAACTGGCACATCGAGGTTTTCTATTCCTTTAACAATGTAGATCAATTAAAGATCGAATTGTACGATACCATTCAATAATACTATGGAGGGAGGTTCCAATATGAAAGAGAAATCTGCTACTATCTCTGGGTATAAACAGCTGAAGATTCCTTACGTAATACAAACCAAAACAGATCAGCCAATAGGGCTCGCCATCATGCTTCCGGGTATAGGGTATACGGTTAAATCCCCGTTGTTCCATTTTTCTTCTGGAGCTTTTTTAAGCAAAGGATATGATGTATTACATGTAAACTATCCTTATTCTTCAACAGAATACGAAGATTTCAGCTTTGATGAAATCACATCAGCCCTTATTAACGATGTTTCCACAGTTTTAAATGAAGTGGTTGATCACACCATTTATAAATCTTATTACCTGATAGGAAAATCCTTTGGCACTATGGCTATACCCACCGCACTAGACATGTTGCCCAGCCGGAGCACGAAGGCAATCTGGCTAACACCTCGTTTAATTGATGAACAGGTTTTTCAAACACTAAGCACATGTATCCAGGACAGCCTTTGTGTAATTGGGGATAAAGATCCCTTTTATGACATTGATAAAATGAATCAAATCATACGTAACCCATCAATAGACTGTATGATTCCTACAGATGCAAATCATGCACTTGAAGTGGACAACGATATCCTAACGTCTATTGATACGGTTAAAAGTGTGATAAAAAGGATTGATGATTTTATCACTTTGAAGAATGGAGTATTAAACCATGAACTTTAAACAAAGTGAAGCTCTCGAAATTTTAGAGCATACACCTGCCGTTTTGACAAACTTGTTATCAGGACTCTCAAATGAGTGGTTAAATGGCAATGAGGGTGGAGATTCATGGAATTCTCTTGAAGTCGTCGCTCACTTGATCGACTGTGAAAAGAGCAACTGGATACCACGGATTAATAGCATTCTTTCAAGCTATGAGAATGCACCTCTTCCACCCTTTGATCGATTCTCTCATCTGGGAAAAGAAACAGGGGTGGAAGAGCTGCTGCGTGAATTTTCACAAAGTCGGCAGCAAAGCTTATATCAATTAGGTACTTTAAATATAAGTTCCCTTGATCTGAGTAAGACTGGATTACATCCTGAGTTTGGATCTATTACCCTACAACAATTATTATCCACGTGGGCCGTTCATGACCTTACTCACATCAACCAGATTACAAGGGTTTGGCTAAGCGTTATGATCTGGACGTCGGTCCATGGAAAACATACTTAAGCATTCTAAAATAAGTTTCCCGAGCGGGAGCTTTTTTATTTTTATATGGAGGAAAATAATGGATTATGTCGAATAATTATAGTTAACTTTATTAGATAAAAAAGAGATAGAGAGATTTAGGGGGAAAATTTTATGTATTTACTTGTCCTTCGGCGCATTGTTTATTTTTTGATGCCGATCGTAGGTGTTTTTTTCATTGGTGCACTTCCTTACCTTTTCTTCAGCAATGTTCAGGGTATAGAAGCTGTAGCTCGTTTGTTAGAATCTGGGGCACTCACTAATGCACTTTTTTTAAACCAGGATCTAGGATTATTTTTTGAACCTTATCTTGATAAGATATGGGATTTGTTGATAAATCTCGTAACATTTTCAAACGTAACTTTTTATGAGTATCAACAGGAAAAATTACTATTTCCAACCATTTTAAAACCTTATTTTTATTCTATAAAACTAGTGTTAGGTGCATTTTTTTTAGCCATCGCTTCATCAATTATACTAGCTCTGATCATCAAGATCTTGCCTGACCGTATTCAAAAAGGAATTCGCTTCTTATTCTTTTCACTCGAGTCCTTACCTGATATTTTTATAGTTGTAATCATTCAATATAGTATGATTTTGTATGTTAGAAATACGGGAAACCTTTTATTCCCAATCGTACATAGCGATCAAAATCCTAGCTATTTTCTACCGATCTTTTGTTTGAGCATTCTACCAACCCTTTTCTTAATTAGAACGTTGCTGTTTTTACTTGATGATGAAGATTCAAAAATGTATGTAGAATTTGCACGCGCAAAAGGAATACGATATGCGCTAGTCCTTTATATTCACATGTTAAGAAATTCACTTTTGAGTCTGTTTTATTATTCAAAGAACGTCTATTGGTTATTAATCTCTACACTCTTTATGGTAGAGACAATTATGGCAATTCCCGGTATCACTGATTTTATGCTCGATAATGGACCTACGACGCCGGATGTCATTACAGTGAGCGTTTTACTCATGTTCGTTCCATTTTATTTATTATTTACACTTTCCTCCTACATTCTGGAGTATAAGCTAGGACGTAATGATGAGGAGGTGGCGTAAGATGTCTGTATGGAGAAGTCCGTTATTTTTGAGTGGTTTTCTAATTATTGTATCTTTGTTTCTCGGAAGCATCATCTATTCACATTTTGTACCCAATGAAAAACAGCCAGTGATGCAAATTCGATTTGATGAACAAAAGCAGCCCATTGATTCAGCACCTCTCGCTCCTTTTAAAGAAATGCCTTTTGGTACAGATCGATTTGGTGTCAGCATATTACACAAGGTGATCGATGGAGCAAAGTATACATTAGGATTTGCCTTCTTAATCGCGTTCGCTCGTCTTTTCTTCGGAACGCTATTGGGATTAATCTTGAGTCAGCTACCAAAGCCTGTTCTTAGGATTTCAAGCAAACTCTTTGAATCTTTTTATTATGCACCTGCTACCATTGTTGCTTATTTGCTCATATATCCTGTTCTTCAGATTTTTACTTGGTCTGTTCCGAAAGAACAACAAACCATTTTTTCAATGATGATTCTCATATTAATCGCTGTCCCTACCGTGATGGTAACGGTAGCCAACGAAACATCCAAATTTCTAGAGAATGAATTTATCTCTTCCGTTAAAGTGCTAGGAGGAGGCAGAATTCACAAGCTTCGTAAACACGTATTACCATATTTAAAACCGCGATTAAGCATCCTATACAGCCAGCAGCTAATCGCAACGCTTTTACTTGCAGCCCATCTTGGCATTTTACAAGTTTTTATTGGTGGAACTGACTTTGTTACACTTGATCCGTTAGAAAATAATACCGTGCCTGTTGCTATGATTAACGAATGGTCGAGCATGATTGGTGCCAACTACTATCAAATTCGTGGTGATCGGTGGATCGTATTTGCTCCACTCGCGGGATTTGCAGTAACCATCCTAGCGTTGAACTTTATGGTTGAAGCAATGAAACGTCAATACCTTGCAAAGGGTGCTTATACGAAAAGAAGCCGAAAAGTAAGAAAGGTGAAGGCTCCTTTACAAGTTAAGAAATTATCTCAAGAACAGTTTGATAGGATTATGAAGACTGGAACTGACAATTAATGAATAAGAATGACTCGATGAGGCAAAGATTGACCTTATCGAGTTTTTTTATGATATGGAATGTTTTTCGGTTGTTAAGAATAAAGGAATATTACGTCATAAAAAGGAGTGAACCATTTGAGTGAAGCAGACCTTAATGTGATTTTTTATACATTGTTTCTTCTACTCGGATTACCGATCAGCTACAAATACGCCAAGTTTACGGTATCCCATACGGGTATGGTGCTTCCCCACTTCTTTGTCAGTTTGATGCTTAACTTATGTATAGGTACAGTTGGCATAGTGGGGTGGATTTTCTTTTCTGTAAGAATCTCTAGAGCATTTACAATCGGTGGCATCTATTTAGGCGCCTGGATTATTTCAATAAGTCTAGTTTCCTTGTTGATTCTCCTCCTAGTTAAACGGAAATCAATGATACAAAGCTTCCACTATCCTTCGTCTAAATAACAAAACACCTTCCTCGTTCACGTTCAGGAAGGTGTTTTGCTTCTTTATGCCTTGATACTTTCCTTCTCGAGATCAGAGGCCGGGCCAAAGAACTCAAAATGAATGTATTCTTTTGGTACATTCAACTCTTGAAGAGCTGTATGTATCACCTGCATAAATGGAATCGGACCACAGAAATAGTATTCTGCATCATCTTTTAAAGGTAAAATCTCCTTCAACCAAGCTTGATCGACGTAACCAGTCTTTGTATAGTCTAGGTCATCGTCTAATGGACTTTCATACACAAAATGTGTAGTGATATGATCTGAAGCTTCTGCAATTTCTTTAACTTCTTTCTTTAAAGCGTGTGCTTGGCCGTTGATTGCAGCATGAACAAATGTGATTTTTCGTCCTTTCTGTTCACTTGCTACGGTTTTCAGCATACTCACCATAGGAGTTAAACCTACACCTCCACTAATAAGTACTACGTGCTTTTCACTGGTTGTATTTAAATAAAAATCGCCTGCTGGAGCGCTCAAGTAAAGGATGTCGCCTTCTTTTACATTCTCATGCAAATAAACGGAAACCATTCCTTCTACTGCATTTCTACCGCTTTCTTTTTTTACAGAGATTCGGTAGCTGCTTTTCCCTGGAGCATCAGACAAGCTATACTGTCTAATATGTGTGTTTTCCTGACCTGGGATATCCATTTTGACACTCACAAATTGGCCGGGCTTAAATTTTGCAAGTGGCTTTTCATCTTGCGGTACTAAATAGAAGGACGTTATTACAGAGCTTTCTTCTACTTTCCGTGCTACGACAAAAGGTCTAAAGCCTTCCCAACCCGCATCCTCATACATGGTTCGTTCAATACCAATAAATACATCCGCGATCACCCCATATGCTTCCGCCCAAGCATTAATGATTTCATCAGTAGCAACGTCACCAAGTACGTCTTTCATTGCAAGAAGCAGGTTTTCACCGACCACAGGATAGTGCTCTGGCTTCACGCCTAGACTACGATGTTTATGGGCGATTCCTTTTACGACCGGAATGATGGATTCAAGCTTATCGATATTTGCTGCTGCTGCGTATACTGCGTTTGCTAATGCAGCTTGCTGACGACCTTTTTTTTGGTTTGCATGGTTAAATATATTCAAAAGCTCTGGATGTTTCTGAAACAGCATTTCATAGAAACGGGAAGTAATCGTTTCTCCGTGTACTTGCAAAACAGGTACGGTTGACTTAATAATTTCAATGGTTTTTTGTTGTAACATGTCAATTCCCCCTTATATTCTTCCTACAACTCTATCGTAAAAGAATGATAAAAGAGAATGTGTGATTTGAATCACTTTTCCTTAGGATTTTTTGTGAACATAAATAGTGCTATTTTCTTAGCCACATTTCTGCCTTTTGTTTCATCTCCTTCTGAAGACCTGCGGAATTTTCCGTGTCTTTTAATGCTATTCCTGCGTATTTTCTCGGAAAGATTTTATACAAGGATCGTTTAAAGTCAGCTCCATCGCGTGGTTCCTTATAATGTGAGATCACATACTTGCCGCCTTCACTCTTGAGTTTGATCACAGCAGGAACTGAATGACCGGATTGCCCTTCAGTCTTCGTTTCTTCGTTAAAACCTAAAAACAAAGAATATAGATAGACCGATGTTACTGCTCCCGTTTCTTTCGCTCCATAGATCTTGTGAACTTCAAACTGTTTATCCGTTTTTGGATATACTCCATCATAATGAAGAATGATATAATCCGAAATCAACTTATTCATTTCAGAAGTCACTTTTACCTCATTAGAGGAGCGGAATGAAGTACATCCCACAGCTATTAATAAAAGGAGACAACTCAAAATCAACGTTATTCTCTTAACGCACAGTAACATCCAATTCCCCGCTTTCTTTACGTTAGATCTTGCCCCCATAACGATTGTAAAAAAAACATGTATAGAGTAAGCAGCACAGAAATGATCATAAAAATAACAGAAATGAATCGATAGTTATCCACTTTAGAGATCGTGATTCCAAACACAGTCATCCCCAGTATCGCTGCTGCGTAGTACCCAAAAAACATGAAGTAAAACGTCAAAGGTCCTAAAAACATAGCGAGAACTGCAAACTGAACACAAAACGCTAGTATTGAAAGTAAAACCCACTTTTCTTTTTCTTTTGTTTTAAAGGCACCGATTAAAGACATTAAACCTGCTCCAAATACTATCACTAGCAACGCCCACTCATATAGAAAGAACAAATTTTCATGATTTACAGCAAAGTAATAACCCACCATCAATACAGGAAATATGGCAAGCAGTAAATATGAACTTCTCTTTACATATGGATTGCTATCCATTAACTCTCCCCCTTTGTATATGACATCCTATTACCATATTACCATTTTATGGTTCGTAATCATTCCATTCTTTTCAAACTATTCAAACGATTTTATAATAATATGATACTATTGAAAGATACAAAACTTCACTAAGTGAAATGAAACGGAATTTTTTTGAAATAATCAGGAGTTGGCAGAGGGATGAGAAGGTCACTAATCCCATACAAAGAAAAAATAATCGGTCTTACAGAATGGGGTGAAGCTCACAATCCTACCATTGTTTGCTTACACGGATTAGGAAGTACGAGCCTTAGTTTTCTAGAAGTAGCTGAGGAGTTACAGAAGGATTTTAAGATCATTGCGTTCGATGCTCCAGGTCACGGGAGATCTGAGCCCTTTGACACTCCTAGAGATTATGAGATGCCTAGACTTGTTGATTGGCTAAATGGTTTATTAAAGCAATTAAATGTAAGCGATTTCTATTTCTTATCACACTCTTGGGGCAGCTTTCTAGCTCTTCACTATTTGGTTCGTTATCCTGAACATGTTTTGGATACGATTTTAATTGACGGCGGCTATCAAACTAAGCGTATATGGTCTTCCTCTTTAGAAGAAGAGATGGACCATTATGAAAAAGATTTTGATGAGTACGTGTTCGATTCATGGAATGACTTTTTTCGAGCAGAAAAAGAAAACTATTTGATGTGGTCATCGTTAAAAGATGTCGCTGTTAAAGATCTTGGATTTGAAAGAGATGGCAAAGTTTACTGGCATGCAAAAGGGGAAACTGCTCGACATATCATTCGTGGCATGCATTTGAACGAAACAGAAGATATTTATCACCTTCTGCCGCCAGGTATTACTTTACTTGTATCCACTGTGCCTGAGCGTTTGTCAGAATTAAGATTGCAGACCGCGGATACGTTTAGAAAGAACGCACACGGTGAACTAAAAGTAGTTCCAAACACGACACACTTGTTGCATTGGGACAGACCAGGAGTTGTGATCGATCTAGTTTTATCAAAATGGCTAAAAAAATCGGAGGTTAAATGATGGCATATCTACTCGTATATTTTTATAAATTAAAACCTGAAGTGAAAGAAAAATTTCTTGAAATATCCGATACATCCAACAAAAAGTTCCAAGAATACGGAGGGGTAACAGAACAGATTTTCAAACTCTCCACTTCACCAAAAAATTATGGGCTTTCTTCTATTTCGGAAAAACTGCAAGTTGAAGAAGGAGAAGAACTCTGGATCGGCCTTCTTCGCTTTCAATCTGAAGAACATGCACGAATGACGATGGAAGAATTTGACCGGGATCTAGAGGTGAAAGAACGTTTAGAGGAATTCGTAACACATGTAGCACCTCTTGAGAAGTTAGTTTTCGGGGAGTTTGTTTCTGAAAACAAGGTCGTCACCGTTTAAAACAAAGAATCTATGCTATTCTAGCGTTATTAAAAAAAGCATCTCCTTTATAAAAGGAGGTGCTTAACCAAATTCTTTTTGATGTGCTTTTTTCATTTTCAAATATTCTTCATCGGTACGAGCTAGTTTCCACTTCTCCTCAAAGATTGCTGCTGACTTTGCTTTTACAGGATCTATTTTCCGCCTATTGACCTCGCCATCTTCATTGTATTTCCTTCCGCCTTTATAGTTCGTGTACCTTCTAGCACGTGTATATCCCATCTGAAGAAACTTTCTCGCCATATCTGCTCCAACAAAGTCTTTGTTTTTCTTATAATCTAGAAATTGTTCATAGATTTTCTTGGAAGACTTTTCAGCTTCTTCTGGCGTCTTAAAACGCCAGTGCGGCAGGATTTCACTCTTATACGGTTCCACTAAAAGTACTCCTTGCTCACCACGTCCAACACGATATTTTTCAGGATGTTTTCGAAAATCGATATTATCAAAATCAAGATCATAATCAAAAGCCATTTCTATTCCCTCCTTCTTGTTATCGTTACCCTAAAAGGAAAAAATCAAAAATGGAAAAAACATATAATAAAAAGAAAAAATCCGCTGTTTCCTAAAGAAACAACGGATCAATACGTTTAACGAACAACCTCATACAAATTCTCAGATGCTTCTTCTATAAATGGGCAAGGTTTTCCTGTATAAAAAACGGTTAACTCATGCATCGCTCGTGTACATACCGTGTAAAACAGTTTTCGTTCCCGTTCAAGTTGGTAGCCTGATGCATCAAAAATCGCTACTGCGTCAAATTCAATTCCCTTGGCTAAATAAGATGGGATAACGATAACGCCTTTTTGGAAAGAGGCATCCTCATCGATCATGAGCCGCACATCTAGATTATCTTTCAGTTTCTCATAAACGGCTTTGCTCTCTTTAGCCGAACGGCAGATCACCGCTATTGTTTCATGGCCTTTGTTCAACCAATCTCCAACAAGATTCACAACCTCGTTCAGATGATCCTCCTCACGCTCTACCGCTGCTATAACTGGTTTATCACCAGAACGATTGAACGGAATAATCTCGCTTCCGTCATTTAGAAGACTTTTCGTAAACTCTACGATTTCTTTCGTAGAGCGATAACTTCTTTGAAGAGTAATCGTTTCAGGATTCTTCTTGTTTAATACGTTTTTGAGCATACTGAAGGTTTCATCTGACGCATGTGCGTAAATCGATTGATTTAAGTCACCTAGTATCGTTAGGTTTGCTCTTGGGAAAATACGCTGAATAAAAGCAAACTGAAACGGTGAAAAATCTTGTGCTTCGTCAATAAAAACATGACGAACCGCAGCGTTCGATTGAAAACCTACTAATAGTTCTTTAACATATAAAAGCGGGGTTGCATCTTCATTCGCTAGATGGTTTTGTTTCAGATTAAACAATGTTTGATTGCAGATCTCGTTCCAAGTATTCACGTCCTCCATCAATCGTTTATTTTTCTGAAACAGCTTAGCATATATGCTTTTCACATCTAAGAACGAAAACTGTTCAATGCTTTCTCTTAATGATTTGAAGGCAATTCGCGTCACATAAGCTGAGAGTACTTTTTGTTCGCTCGATAGATCGTTAAACGAGTCAGCTCCATATTTATTACGCTCCTCTAACTTCTCATACAACCTTGTATAAACATTTTTATCAATAAGTTGTATCTCTTTTTCAACCCATGGTTTCTTACGTTCTCTTCGTTCTATTTTCTTTAGCTCTTCTAAGACCCAAGCAGCGGTTTTCTTCATTCGATAAGGGATGGCTTCTTTTTTGTCGAGAGAATAGAAGTATTCACTGATCTGTTTAGCACGAATCACGATACGATCTCGAAATCTTACATGTGAAAACTGCATGCCAGATTCACTTAACTTCTCAGCATAGCGATGGATCGCTTCTAAGAATTCAACGGAGGCTTTAAACTGGATCGCTTCTACACGCTTCGAATCTCCTTGTTCAGATAAAAGCTCTTCGATCTGCTCAAAAGGCGTCTCAATAGAATATTCTCCTCTTAAGTGATGATCCACATAAGCTTGAAACGTTGTTTGTTCCATGTTTTCCTCACCTAGTTCAGGCAGTACGTTGGCTACATAGCTATTAAACATATTGTTTGGTGAAAATAATACAACGTGGTGTGACTGAATGGTCTCTCGATCTCGGTATAATAGAAAAGCCACACGTTGAAGAGCTGCTGACGTCTTTCCACATCCAGCTGCACCTTGAACAACGAGTAGATCACTCGTTGTATTACGTATGATGGCATTTTGTTCTTTTTGGATGGTGGCCACAATACTTTTCATCTGTGTATTCGCTTGGTTGCCTAATACGTGCTGTAATAAATCGTCTCCGATCGCTTCTCCCGTATCAAACATTCCTGTTATATTAGCATTCTTTATCATAAACTGTCTTTTTAGTTCGAGCTGTCCTTCAATGTTGCCACTCGGTGCACGATAATCAGCTTCGCCAAGAGAGTGATCATAGTACAGACTTGAAATCGGCGCACGCCAATCATGAACAAGGAATGTACTACTAGGTTCATCATAATAAGAGGCTATACCGATATAGACTTGTTCAGCCCTCTTTTCACCATCTTCTTTAAAATCAATTCGCCCAAAGTAAGGGGAGCTCTTCAACTTCTCATAGGTTTTAAGGCGAGTTTCTGCAGAAGTATGACTTCGTTCAATCTCGGATAATAGCTCTGATTGCTGTTTGATACTTGCTGCAGTTTCAATTGCATCGTCGGCATCTTCAAGGTTCACTGTTACATCAGACCAAAAATTCTTTCTGATTTGAACAACATCGGCCTTTTTCCCTCCTAGATGTTCCAGAAGTTTATCTGTTTCATCAGAAAGTTTATGAATGACTTGATCTACACGTTTTTGTTCTTTCTGTTGCTCCTGATTCCATGTTGTCATCCGATTTCCCCCTACAAAAAAATTTATTAGTTAATCGTTGACACACACCCCTGTTTTATCGTATAATAAAATTAGGAACAAATATACATATAATTATTAACGTAGTGCGTCTTTTCTATAATAGCATATTTATTACTATAAAGTATATACAAAAACAGTGAAAACCTTTTTAGGCATTCACTGTTTTTTTGTTTTAAAAACTATGCTTGTTTAACCGTTTGGTTTTCTACGACTCTTTTAATCGCATGCATTTGACCTAAGTGATGGGTTTCATGAAAGACAGTGAAATTCACGAGCTCACCGAAAGTAGTCAGGTTGAATAAAGGTTTCTCCAGCTTTTCATTTAATTTTTCTGTCGATAATTCTTTTACGCGTAAAGACTGTTCTTCTAGCTGCTGTTTAAGTTCCTTAAGAGTAGGCACTTCCCCTTTCCAATCTGCAGGGCTTGTTCCTTTATTAAATAACTCCACATATTGTTTTGGTAAGTTTGAAGAATGTTCCGGAAATCCAAACAAAAAATACTCTGAAGTTGTGAGGACATGTCCGATATGCCAGCGAATGTTATTATTGAACCCATCTGGTTGAACATCCGCTGCCATCTCATCTAATCCATCCACTTGTTTCAGGAAGAATCTTCGTGCTAGTTCAAAATTTTGAATTGTTAATTGACTCATCCTAGTCCTCCTTTTAATTTCTTCATTCACCTTTTATCGTACGTATTTAATCATATTTAATCACTTGAAGACAAACGTTTTGCTTTACCGGTAATGGTTATGAATGGGATGGAATAGATCTTCCTCCGCCTTACGTACAACTGAAAAATGATCAACGTTATAATGGCCGTGCAAAATTTTGTTGTGATGGCTTATAATTTGTTCAGCTTTTAACACTTCTGTATCTGAAGTGGAGTGCCCGTCTTCAACAAGCGTAACATCGAAGCCAGAGACAGTCGCAAATCGAACTGCGGTATCGATGCAATGCTCTGTCTTGCAACCCATCAGAACAAGATGAACAATTCCCTCCTCTTTTAGATAACTTAACAAAGATGTATCATAAAAGGCATTCGTTGCTTTTTTATCAAAAACCTTAGCCTCTTTCGGTACGTGTATTACAGAGTGAACCTCAAAGCCTGATCCCTTCCCCTCAGAAACATCTAAGTCTCTAACAAAAACAACGGAAGCTTCTGCTTGTTTTGCTTGTCCAATTACTTTATTAATGTTTTGAAGCAGTCCTTCTTTGTTATAAACTCCTTGTTCTTTTTCATTTCCATCCATGAGTTCTTGTTGTGCATCAATGACAAGTAGTGCTTGTTTCAAATTACCCGCTCCCTTTTTTCAATAATCACATTAATACTTCTCCTAAAAGTAGTAAAAACCTTGTAACTAAATATTAAATCATAGATTTGGTTAATACTAACAAAGTAGGAATTTTTTGCGGTTGCGAAAAACATGGAATTATCTAATAATAGTAAAGTTCGATAAGTAAGTTATTTAGGAGGAAAAGTAAAATGAAGTACATCATCTTTCTGGCTGGAGTAGCAGCGGTTTTCTTGTTAGCCTTTCTAGTCAGTAATGATCGCAAAAAGATCAAATACAAGCCGATCCTAGTTATGCTTGGATTACAGCTTATCCTTACATACTTTCTATTAAATACAGGCGTCGGCCTTGTTATTATAAAAGGTATCTCTAAACTGTTTGAAAAGCTATTAAGCTACGCAGCTGCTGGGGTTGAATTCGTGTTCGGTGGATTAGCAAACGAAGCTGCAATGCCCTTTTTCTTAAATGTTTTATTACCGATCGTTTTCATCTCTGTATTAATTGGGATCGCGCAACACTTTAGAATTCTTCCATTCATCATCAAATGGATCGGTTTTGCGCTAAGTAAAGTGAACGGTTTAGGAAGATTAGAGTCTTATAACGCTGTTGCTTCTGCTGTTTTTGGACAATCGGAAGTATTTATCTCTGTTAAGAAACTATTAGGTCATCTACCAAAGCATCGTTTATATACGCTTTGTACATCTGCTATGTCTACAGTATCCGCTTCAATTCTTGGAGCATATATGGCTATGATCGATCCAAAGTACGTTGTAACGGCACTCGTGCTTAACTTATTTGGTGGATTCATCATCGCAAATATTATCAATCCTTATGAAGTTACGGAAGATGATGACATCATTGAAATTGAAGAAGAAAAACAAACCTTTTTCGAAATGCTTGGTGAGTACATCATGGACGGCTTTAAGGTTGCTGTAATCGTTGGTGCCATGCTTCTAGGATTTGTAGCGTTAATCGCGTTAATCAACGATGTGTTTGACATGATTTTCGGAATTACATTCCAAACGATGCTTGGATACGTATTTGCTCCAGTAGCATTCTTAGTTGGTATCCCATGGGCAGAAGCAGTTTCAGCAGGTACAATCATGGCAACTAAACTTGTATCAAACGAGTTCGTAGCCATGATCGACTTAGCTAAATATGCAAAAGACATGTCTGATCGAACAATTGGAATCGTCTCTGTTTTCCTTGTTTCATTTGCTAACTTCTCTTCAATCGGTATCATTACTGGTGCTGTAAAAGGTTTACATGAAGAACAAGGAAATACGGTTGCTCGCTTCGGATTGAAGCTCTTATATGGTGCTACATTAGTAAGTATCTTATCTGCTGCCATTGCGGGTCTGTTTTTATAAAATAATCTAAAAAGGAGCTTCGGCTTCTTTTTTTTTTCAAAACATAAAAAAGCTGCCTCAATATGAGACAGCAATATCTAGACGATTATTGAACTTCTTTAGCAAATTGACCTGGGATCAATTTTAATTCTTCGTGAACGGAATTCAACTTTTCTTCAAAGCCTGTGAATAACTCGTCAGCTTCAGTTGCTTTAGCCTCATCTTCTAAGCCAGCTACACGAGCTTCATAAGACTTTTTAAGTTCTTCAAGAGAACCTTTTACAGCTTCTTGGTTTTCTTTTGATAGGTCTGACGGAACTTCAATGGATGGAATTTCTGCAACTGCTTTTTCACCACTAGCTTTAGCATCTGCTTTTAGTTTATCAAGCTCTGCTTGAGGAAGCGCCTCTTCGCCTTCTTTTTCAAGACCAGCTGCATATGCGTTGAATGGTGCGTGGTAGCCACGAAGCTTGTTCATAAGCTCACTCTCAAAGTTAAGAAGTGTAATCTTTTCAGCGTTTCCATCTTCTTTCTTTTCTGCAGCCGCTGGTTTAGCTTCTTCTTTCGGTTTTTCTTCTTCCTTGCTACATCCTACGCTAAGCGCAAGAACAGCAGCTGCTGTTACCGCTAAAAATTTTTTCATCAAAAAAGCCCCCTATATATTTCTATTTTTTGGAACTTTCTCATTTTAAACCTTTTTCTTACTATTGTAAATTAAAATGTATCCGTTTTCTTATAAACAGCTGAAAATAATGCAGAAGTCTTAATATAATTAAATTTTCTGACTATTATATCAGATTCCGTCTTTTTTGTTTCAATATAAAAGTTATCCTTCTATACCAATCGTGTTTCCTTAACTTTTTTCTCGTGGTGCAGTAACCATTCTTTTCGCCATAAACCACCGGCATATCCCGTTAGTTTCCCACTTGAACCTATAATTCGATGACAAGGAACCACAATACTTAACTTATTCTTCCCATTCGCATTACCTACCGCCCGGACCGCTTTTTCATTTTGAAGCGAGATGGCAATATCTCTGTAAGAGGCAGTTTCAGCGAACGGAATATCAATTAGTGAATTCCATACCGTGTGTTGGAAAGGAGTACCGCTAGATTTAAAAGGAAACGTAAAAGTTTGCCGTTTACCGTTAAAGTATTCTAACAGTTGGTCGCGACAGTCTAGAAGGACAGAAGGAATATCCTCTTGATCTTCAACCGCTTTCTCTCTATCTACGAAAAGGATAGATTGGACAACAGTTTTCGTCCCCAAAATCTCTATTACCCCTATGGGTGACTTGAGCTCTACTTTATAGTTCTTATTCATACAATGACCTCCACAAATAAAAAGTGGCATATGCTTCCCAACCACTCCAGTTTTTCGCTAATATTCTTAATTCATTTATCTTTGGCTTTTGATTCCATTGCAACTGTTTCATGACAGCATTCTGAAGCCCTACGTCAGCAACTGGGAAAGCATCTGTTTTTAGTAAGCATTTCATCAATACATAATCTGCTGTCCACGGTCCAATTCCTCTAAGTGAAATAAGTTGTTGAGCAGCATCTTCAGCATGTCTTAATATTTCTTTTGAAAGCCGACCCTCGACTATTTCACTTGCCACACCTATCACATATTCCGCTTTTCGCGTTGTAAATTGAAGTTTCCTTAAATCATCAATCTGAAGATCTGCGATGATTTCAGGAGAAGGGTATGCCCAGTGTTCCTTGCCTTGTATCAAAAGCTTTTCCCCAAAACTCGTAACTATCCGTTTTTTCAATGTATAGGCAAAGGTTAAAGTAATCTGCTGTCCCATTATTGCCCAAGTCAACGCTTCAAACAGATCAGGAATACCAATCATTCGCAATCCATAGTATTGTTCTACGAGCGGCTTTAATAAGCTATCATTTGAAACAGTTTGATAAAATGACGAAAGATCTTGATTCAGATCAAACCAATTCTCAACAAATTGAACGATCACCTGTTTGTTGGAAGGCACTTGATCAGGAAACTCTATTATGAGCTCTTGATCTTTGTAACTGATCTTCATTAAAATCAGTTCATCATTCACCGTGATAACTTTGTAAATATTGTTTTCATCTATGTGATGAAGAATTTCTAGTGGTGATCTGTTAAGAAAAGCCAGGCACTCTCTAAAGGAAAATTCCTGTGGTACCGCTATTTTTATAATCCCATCTAATTCGGCACAGCTCACGATTCGTTTCCTTTGTCTTTCTCCGATTTTCGGTAATCACTTGGCGTACAACCTTTATACGTACGAAACGTTTTATAAAAGTTAGAAGGGCTCCGAAATCCCGATTCAAAGCAAATCTCGAGCCCTGTTTTTGAAGTATTCCTCAACAGATAAGCCGCTTTATCAATGCGAATATTCTCCACAAATTCTCGTGGCGTAACATTCATCTCCTCTTTAAACAATCGTTCGAGATAGAATGGGCTCACTCCAGAGTGCCTCGCTACATCTTGAAGAAGAATTCTTCTTTGATGGTTGTTCACTAAATAACTCGTTGCTTTTCTAATCAGATTAATTTGTGGACAATGTTCGATCTCAGGCTGACATCTTTTACACGCTCGATAGCCGGCTTTTTCACACTGAGAAATGGAGTAGTAAAACGCTACGTTTTGCTTTTTGGGTTTTCGTGAACGACAAGATGGACGGCAATAGATCTTTGTTGTTTTTACAGCTGTATAAAATAGTCCATCATATGACCTGTTACATTCCATGATCTTATCCCACATCTCATCAAACGACATCTGTACGGTACCCACTGATAACACCTCCATCCATTATCTTTTCATCATTGTAACAAGTTCAACCTAACAATTCGTCCTAAATCTTGCTGTTATAGTCTTTATCGCTTTCATAACAAACTTAATGAAAAAGCATACAAAAAGAGTGACGGTCCGCCACTCTCTTTTATTCTCTATTTATTTAATCGGTGCCAGTCTATCCTTCTGTTTTGTCCCACTCTTTGTTTTATATTGATAATAGATGACAAATGCAATAACGAATGATGAAACACCAAACCCTCTGACCATTTTATGAAATCCAATCGTATCAAGGAACAATCCTGTTAATAGCATTAAAATTTGGAAGATAATATTATCGACCATCCCTTTTATAGAAAAGAAGCGACCGTGATAGTCTGACGGGACATCCGTTTGGAAAATGGTAGTGACGACAGGAAAGAGCGTTCCAGCAGCAAGACCAAATAATCCGAAAGAAAGAACCGACATGATTGGATGTTCTGCTAAAAACAAAGATGTATGTGCGGCCGCGATAATAAACGTAATGGCGAACATATAAGATAACTTCGGATTATCTCTAAAAAATTTCTTTGATAAGTACGTTCCAATAAATACACAAACTCCTTCAGTCGTATAAAGAATTCCTTTAATCCCTGCATTATCTTGTAACTCACTAATCTCAATCACCATCAAATTGAATCCAGATAAAAATAGATAAGCAGGAATCAATAAAAAGATTCCATACACAACTTTTCGTTCGTTCTTTATGATGGGATACAGTTCTCTAAGCGTTCTGAAAAAATTATCCTTTTTGCCTGATAAGTCTGCTTTCTTAGGCTGTTCTTCCACATCTAAAAAGAAGGTAGAAATTAAAAGGATTACATATGAAACGAGTGTGACCGTATATAAAGAAAATAACGACATGCCCACCAACATAACTCCACCGAGTGCAGTTCCTACGATTCGAGAAGCAGTAAAGATGTTCATGTTAACACCATTGGCATCTAGAAGTTCATCTTTTTTTACGATCAAAGGCAACATCGTTTGCATAGCAGGCTGAGAGAATGTACCAGAAATCCCGATAACAAGCGTATAAACGACCATCCACCAAACATTGTTATAAGCGATCGCCAAATACATAAAAAAGATAGCAGCACATCGAGCGAATCCAGCATAGATTAAAATCTTTTTCTTATTGCTTCTGTCTATAATCCGGCCAGCCATCGGGGCTAAAAATATTCCTACAAGAAATCCTGCTAAAATAATGAGTGCTTGCAGAAAGGATGATTCTACGTTCATCTGCAGAAATTCAAGGTTCCCAATAATTCCAACCCAAAGCCCTGTACTCGATACAGCAAGACCAAACATCAAAATTAAAAAATTCCGGTTTTTCCACATGTTCCCTTTCCCCTCTCAGTTATACCGAAACTGTGTCACTATATTAATCAAAAAATACTTAACAAAGTAAAATAGACTCACTATTCAGTATACAGGATTTAGAAACCATGAAGGAGAAATAAATCTTCATTTTTTTCTTATTTTTACACTCTGTTATAATGACTAAAGTAGAAGTTTGAAAGGGGTACACTATGAAACAATTAATCCTTGCTGAAAAGCCGAGCGTGGCGCGCGATCTTGCGCGAGTTCTTGGCTGTAAGCAACAAAATAAAAGCTATATTGAAGGACCGAAGCACATCGTTACATGGGCACTCGGTCACTTAGTTGAATTAAAAATGCCAGAAGACTATGACAAGCAATATAAACAATGGCGTTTAGAAGATCTGCCCATCATCCCAAAACATATGGGATTAAAAGTGATACGCCAAGTCAGTCCCCAATTCCGTGCGATCGAACAGCTTGCTAAACGCAAAGATATAAGTGAACTTGTTATTGCGACCGATGCTGGACGTGAAGGTGAACTTGTTGCGCGATGGATCATGGAAAAAGTGAGATGGCAAAAGCCAGTGAAGCGTTTATGGATCTCGTCTCAAACGGATAAAGCGATTCGTGATGGGTTCAATCAACTCAAACCCGCTAAACAATATGACAACCTTTATCAATCTGCCGTTTGCCGTTCTGAAGCAGATTGGCTCATCGGACTAAACGTGACTCGTGCACTAACAACGAAATACAATGATCCGCTCTCTGCTGGCCGTGTACAGACACCGACACTTGCCATGATCTTAGAGCGCGAGCAAGAGATTAACGCATTTCAGCCGAAAGATTTCTGGACAATTGATGCGACCATCGGCATGTTAAAAGCAACATGGGAACATAACGGAGAGAAGCGTCTTTTTGAAGAGAAAAAAGCGACAGAGATCGTTAGTAAAGTAAAGGGACAGCAAGCAACTGTTTCTTCCCTTCAAAAGAAAGAAAAAACAGAGGCGCATCCGATGCCTTACGATCTTACTGAACTTCAGCGTGATGCGAACCGCCGTTTCGGGTTCTCTGCTAAAAAAACATCATCTGTTCTTCAAAAGCTTTATGAGCAATATAAGCTTGTTACGTATCCAAGAACAGATTCCCGCTACTTAACAAAAGATATGGAAAATACGATGTTTGATCGCCTTCAAGGAATGTCATCTGGATACCGCGAAGAAGTGCAGCCTCTGTTAAAACAAAAAGGAAATGTGGTCGCAAAGAAAGTATTTAACGATTCAAAAGTAACGGACCACCATGCGATCATTCCGACTGATGAACCGTTGCACTTAGGTGATCTTGATAACGATGAGCGTAAACTTTATGATTTAATCGCACGCCGATTCCTTGCTCTATTTTACCCAGCGTATCGATTGGAAACGTTGACCGCTACATTAAACGTTGCGGGTGAAACATTTATGGCCCGTGAAACGCTAGTGCTTGATCCAGGATTTAAAGTGCTGTCTGGTAAAGAAGAAGAAAGCCCGCGTGCCCTCGCAAATCTCAAAGAAGGGCAATCGTTATCTGTAAAAGAGGTAAACACGGAGAAAAAGTTAACAGAACCTCCTTCCCGTTTTACAGAGGCTGACCTTTTATCTCGTATGGAAAAATACAGTCTAGGCACACCTGCAACACGGGCTGATATCATTGAAAGACTGCTAGGTTCTGAAGTTCTTGACCGAAAAAACAATAAGCTTCACCCTACGCCGAAAGGAAAGCAGTTGATCGAGCTTGTGAACGATGAGCTGAAGTCACCTGAACTCACGGCTAAATGGGAGCAAGACCTTGAAGCCATCGCCCGTGGAAAAGGAAATCCGAAAGAGTTTCTAGAGAACATCCGTAAACAAACAAAACAGCTAGTAATGGAAATTAAATCTAGCTCGCAGGAATATCGCGCTCACAATCTTACTGGTTCCAAGTGTCCGGAGTGCGGTAAACTTTTAAAAGAAGTTAAAGGGCGTGACGGCAAAGTGCTTGTATGCTCCGATCGTGAGTGTTCGTACCGTCGCCGTAAAGATCCGAAGCTATCAAACCGACGCTGTCCGCAGTGCCACAAGAAGATGGAGCTTCACAACGGAAAAGCAGGCACATACTTCCAATGCAAGCCATGTAATGTAGTGGAAAAAGCAGACGACAAGAAAAAGAAGGTTACAAAGCGAGAAGAACGCCAGCTTCTCAAAAAATACAGCGCAAACAACAAAGAGGACGAAGGCTTTGGTAATAGTTTGGCTGATGCATTAAAAGCAGCGATGAAAGATAAAAAATAGACAAAAAGCTGACTTATGAGGCCGAAAAATAGCATGTTACTGCTGTTTTGACCTCATGAAGTCAGCTTTCTTTAGATTTAAGAGAATTGATTTTGTACACTTCAAACGTTAATCTGTCGGATTGCATAACGAATCTGTCGGATTCCAGTGTTAATCTGTCCAATTGAAAGATTAATCTGTCCAATTCGAGCGTTTATCTGTCCGATTCCCAAAAGTGTAATTTTACTTACTCAACCTTAGCTATTGGCTCACCTTTCTTTGTTCTGCCTATGGCCTTGATTGAATTTCCACTGATATTTCCATATGCATCGAGTGCAAACACTTCTATATCATACGTTGTAGATGGTGCTAACCCTTCAAGATTAAGAATGAGAGGATTAGGAACAGGATCTTTATAGAACTCTGAAAAACCTAAATATTCTTTCGCCACTTCTTTGGTCTCTAGGTTTGTAACGATTACTTTATAATCATGAACGAGCAGATTGTCTTTTGCTTGTGTAAACATAATTGAAAGACTAGTAGCTGTCGTCATGTCGTTCGCAATAGAAAGCATCGCATCGTTTGTAAAAAATGGTGGTTTTTTATCTTTTCTAGCATCCGTATATTTAAAACTATTCTTATTGGCAGGAACACTAATTTCAAACGGTTCACCTGTCCAATCCTTATTATGGATATCACGGCGATTAATTAACACCTTATTCTCATACACTTCGACGATTAAAGCTTGGTTTAGAATATCTGCTCCTTCAGGAACTTCTCCTTGTATACGTCCAGCGTCCAGCCATAGATACGCGCCAGTTGAAGTACCGATCGTTGTAAAATCTTTTTGGTGAATAATTCTAGGATCATCTAATGGATAGTGTGTGTGGCCTGAGAATGTAATGACTTGCGGATATTTTTTCAACGTATCGTAGAATAAATCTCTATTCACTGTAAAGCCCCACTCACTTCCGTACATGGTATCTTTGATCGGCTGGTGATGGAAAACAAAGATGGGTTTCTTCGGATCATCGGTATGTGCTTGCTTTAACTTTTCAGACAACCATTTGATTTGTTTAACAGAGAACGTACCCTCTGTCACCCCATCCTCAGTCCCAAGCACAATAAAATGATACCCTTTGATAATCTTGTGATAGTAGATTGCCGGCATTTTTGTTACTTCTAAAAAGCGCCTTTGAGCATCAGCCTCTGGTAAACCGTTCCAATAATCATGGTTTCCGATTGCGATCAGCGAAACAGCTTTTGATTGTTTATTTGCTTCATAAGCCGTTTTGAACTTCTCATATTCCGGTACTAGACCATTGTCTGTTAAGTCACCTACTACAGCAAATGCATCTTGCTTAGGTACGAGTTGGTTTAATTGTTTGAGAGTCTCTTTAAATTTATTGAAGGTTTGATCGGACGTTTCATTCATATGTACATCACTGACAACTGGAAAAACAAGTAGTGGCTTTTTGCGACTCATTTTTTTACCACGATCAGCTAGAACGTCTAGTGAGGTCATTGGATTTATAAAAGTTAACCCTAGGGAAAGTCCTGCTACCTTTGTTGTGCGTTCAATAAACGTTCTACGCGTAATCTTAGATTTTTGGTCTGGGTGCTGTTCATCAAAGGAATTCGTCATTTTATTCTCTCTCCTATCAAGATGTTAATCCTACATGAAAAGTATATTTATAAAATATAAACCCTAGATTACAGATAAGTTAATCATTGTTAAGATCATGCTGTGAATAAAAACACGTTAGATATATACCAACCAAACTAAAAGAAGGATGGATTATAACTTTCCATCCATCCTCTCCACATTTTATTGCGTAGCTTTTACACCGGTTTTCTTCATCTGCTTCTCATGCGCTTTACCATGAGCACGGTTTCGATCTTCTTCTACTTCGCTAGATACCTTAACTCCTTCTGCAACCTTCGCTGCCCCCACCTGTTGCAGACCATTTTGATCTTTTTTATAGACAAATGAAGCACGCGTTGAGATAGCAGCACCTGGTGACGTTACGAACGGGACGACTCGATAATCAGCCCTCCACTCTTCAGGAGTAACCGTACATCGAACATAACCTCGATAATCGTTGAAGAATTTAATATGAGGATTTAAACCTAATATCTTATCTGTATCTGAACGTTTATCGGCACCGTTCCCACCAGAGGTGATGGATGTTCCAACAAATTCAGCTCCAATTACATTTGAAGATGAATCATTGTAATCCGCTTTTAGATCGCACGCCCAGCTCGCATGTACATCACCTGTTAGTACGATAACATTATTTAAATTCTTGGATTGTATAAAATTTGTGATGCGTTCACGAGATGCCGTGTATCCGTCCCATGCATCCATACTCAATCGTGGCGCATCAGCCGTACCATAGTTTCTTTGTGCGAAGAATACTTGCTGAGCAAGAACATTCCAATGTGCTTTAGAGTTTCCTAAGTTTTGAAGCAACCATCGTTCCTGTTCTATCCCTGTTAAAGTACGATTCGGATCTTGAGATTCAGGAGTAGGCGGCTTACTGCCATCTCCGTTTGCTTGATCATCCCGATATTGTCGTGTATCCATTACATTGAACATCGCCAAGTTTCCATACGTGAAATCTCGATAGAGTAGCATGTCGGCTCCATGTGGCAAGGAAGATCGGCGAAGTGGCATGTGCTCATAATACGCTTGATAACCCGCCGCACGACGTTTGACAAATGCCTCAACAGACTGACCTTTTTCAGGAATCATGTTTGCATAGTTGTTCTCCACTTCATGATCATCCCACGTTACCACCCAAGGAAATGCTGCATGAGCTGCTTTTAAATTCCCATCAGAACGGTACTGAGCATGTCTGTTTCGATAGTCTTCGAGTGTCATAATTTCTGGACCGCTATGCGTTCTTACATTGCCAGATGGTGATACATATTCATTAGGTCCGTATTCATATATGTAGTCGCCAAGATGAACAACAAAATCTAACTCTTCTTCTGACATATGCTGATAGGCCGTAAAGAAACCATGTTCATATTGCTGACAAGATGCAAATGCAAAAGTCATACTCTTTACATTCTCACCTTTTCTAGGAAGAGTCTTCGTTCTTCCTACAGGGCTATACTCATAGCCACTTTTGAATCGATAGTAGTATATGTGGTTTGGTTTAAGTCCATCTACTTCAATGTGTACAGAGTGCGCCAGATTTGGACGCGCTAGTTCTGTTCCCTTCTGCACAATCTTTTTGAATCGTTCATCTTCTGCGATCTCCCATTTTACAGGTACAGCTTGATTTGGCATCCCTCCGCCATTCAATGGATCTGGTGCTAATCTTGTCCATAGAACAACACTGTCTGCTAACGGGTCACCTGATGCTACACCTAACGTGAACGGATAATTTCTAAATGTTGGTGCTGCGTTCACCTCGTAACTGCCTAGCGACTGAGCAATGGTAAGCCCCAGTGAAATTCCTGCAATCTTTCCGGCACCTGCAAGAAACGTTCTGCGATCCAGTTTGTTTTTTTTTAAGCTGTCTTCTGTGAGTTTCTTAATCCATTCATCCATCGGTCTTTCATCCATACTTGATGCAACCCCTTTTAAATGAATTTATTACTCGTTCATTATAGAGTGGAAATATTAAGAAACTATTTTTTTATGTAAACGTATATAAAATTACTCATAGGAACAACTTACTAATCTTGTCATCCATAAAAGAACGAAGAACTGTGGAGGTTGTTTTCATCACATTTCAAAAAAACAATCTTATGCTTCCAATGTCCTGTTCTTCTTAATCAAATCTTTACTTCATAAATATAATTCTAATTAAAGTAAATTTTTTTATCTTCATTAAAGGTAAAGGTGATGGCTAAATGGCCCTTATGCGTAAAAAGAAAAAGAAGCAAAGAAATGAAACATACACATGGCTAGACTTTATGATTGATCTTCTATTAGTTATTCCTGAACTAATCATATGGCTCATCAGACTACTTGGAAGAAGTGTTTTCAAACTATTTGACGGCATTTAAAAGACTGAACTCTCATGGGTAGAGTTCAGTCTTTCTTTTTTATGTCTATTCATTTCATAAGAGCCCATTTATTTCTTCCACTTTTCTTTCCATGCCTTTACTTTATCATTGATCTCTTTATCAGCTTCTTCTTTCTTTTCGTCGTAAGCCTATTGAAATTTTTGATTTTCAAATGTCATTACTCTCTTCCGCTCGTTCAATGACTTTCTAAAATCTATTCTGTTTTTTGTAAAGTGATTGAAACGGTTGTACCTTTTCCAGGATAACTTTCTACTTTCAGATCTCCCTTATGCTCTGTAATAATTTTATTACTAACCGTTAGACCGAGACCGATTCCTTTTTCCTTGTTGGTGAAGAATGGAACACCAATGCTCTTTAATCGCTCTTCTTCAATTCCGATTCCATTATCTACAAAGATCAGCTTAACTTTTTGATCCACTGTTTCTTCAATCGCTATCGTGAGGATTCCCCCATCATTCATAGCTTCAATCGCATTTTTTATGACATTGACAAATACTTGCTTAATCTGGTTCTTTTCACACGAGACAAAAAGATCCTTCTCTTTAAATAATAAACGAATCTCAACATTATACAGATTAGCTTCAGACGTTAATAACATCACAGTGTCTTGAAGAAGCTGAATGATGTTTACTTTCTTCCTGTATTGTGTAGCATCTGGTTTCGCTAAAGCCATAAACTCATTAACGATCGATTCAATCCGATTCAGTTCTTCACAGATCACATCATTGTATAAAAAGAGTTTACTTTGATCGATCTCGCTATTTTTCATTAAGGAAAACAGACCTTTAATGGATGTTAGTGGATTTCTGATCTCATGAGCAACACCAGCGGCTAGTTCTCCTAACACTGCAAGTTTCTCACTATTTCGTATATACTCATCTGCTTTTTTCTTTTCTGTAATATCACGAGAGATAAAAACGATACCCTCAATGTCGCCTTCATCAGACACCATAGGCATTCCTTTACCTTCTAATAAAACTGGATGACCTGAAGCATGCATCTTTCGGTAAATGAGAGGAAGAGGATTCTCCAGCGCTGCGACTGACTTTATATATTCTCCTACACTCTCATGATCCTCCATGTGAACACAGTTCAAAGCATTTGTGCCAATCAATAAATTGGGCTCGATCCCTAGAATACTCTTATAAGAAAGAGAAGCGTATAAATACATTCCATCAGGGTCGACTGAACAGATTAAATCATTGCTGTGATCGAGAATAATACGATGCTTAAACTCATTCTTTCGTAACGCATCTTCTGCTTGTTTTCTTTTCGTAATGTCTCGCGACGCAACTATAGCAGATTGGTTTTTTTTATGATTGATAGGCGTCCCTTTCGACTCCAACCAAATGTAGACGCCATCTTTCTTTAGATATCTGTATTCAATCGTAAGAGGTACATGTTCTAAAATCATACGAGTAAATTCATGAATGACTCTTTCTCGATCATCAGGATGAACAAGATTAAAGGGTGTGGTTCCAATTGCTTCACTTTCTGTATAACCCGTTACTAAAAAATAGGACGGTGTTAAATAGGTAAAGATTCCTTCACGACTAACTATTCCTATGATATCTATCATATTTTCTGTAATAAGCTTTAAATGATCAAGTGTCTCTTTCTTTTCAAGGTGCTGCTGAGTTAAATTACGGATAATGATTTGTGTGGCGTGTGACGAGAACAATAGGGGAAATCCAATTACCTCTAATCGAACATGGTTACCCTTTTGAGTGATCCAAGTTTGTTCACTGGGCTTAGGGGCAATACCCATGTCGCATGCTTTAATTCTTTCTTCTACTAAGGAATGTAACTCATTAGGCAGGTTGTTCCATATAGGCTGACCAATTATATCTTCTTCCGCTTCTAAAATTTTTCTAGCTGCAGGATTTACGTAAACCCACGTTCGATCTTTCTGGATAAGAAAAGGTGTTTCAGAATGTTCAAATTGATTGGCATATGTTTTCATTTGGTTAATGAAAAGGCTATCTCTTAATACTTGACCATCTGAAGTTTCCATACCCACCCTCCATTAAAAACGTTAATCAAAACGTTTCGTTCATGATTACCTAAATTATAAACATATGTCCTTTTGCAAATAAAGATATTTTTTCAAAAATATTCTTACTATTCAATGCTAGATTATTCGATTCTTTTAGTTTATAGCTGAAAGGTGTTTTTGATCGTAGATGAATTTGGTTTCATAGAAAGTATGAAAGGCATTTTTTAAAGCCGTTTTTCGATCAGGAGCTGTCTGAGAGGACATGATAATATGTTCATGTTTGTAATAAAGCATACTTACCACTACAGTTGTTTTGTCAGTGAACAGAAAGATATCAACATCTAATATCTCACTACCTGTTATCAAACGAATAAAACGGTATTGCGGCACACTTATCATCTCCCTCAACCTCCTTAAATTCTTCCATCTCCTTTACTTTTGTCTTAAAAGTTTAGTTATTTAAATAGTAAATAATCACTATAAATTTGTCAATATATTCTGTCAATTTAAGTCGATTTCCTGGGAAATTAGAAGTATAAATGAAAAATGACGGGAATTCCCGTCTCAGTTTCTATTTGGTGGTTTCTCATTGTCATGAGAAGTTTGTCCACCTGCTCCTGTTAAATCTTTGTCCTTCATAATATCAAACGTTTTGCAATCTGCAGTTGGGTATACGGAAACCAGTTTTAAATCTGTACCTGAAAGTTTTTCTTCTAATATTCTTTCAATATCTTGTGATGGTTTAAAGGTACTTTCATCGTATTCTAATTGAATAGTAATGGATTTCAAATGTATCTCCTACTTACATTCATTTGTTCTCTGCTTTTGATATATAAACAACAAAAGAGACCAATCTATTTAGACTAGTCTCTTCTTGATTACGCTTCTTTTTCAACTAAGTTGTGTTCTAATTCTTGAGATGAAGAACTGATCTCATCTTGGTTAAGTCTTTTTGTAATCTCAATCTTTTTCACTTGGTGACCATCAATTTCAATCACTTTGAAATCATATTCATCAAAAGTTATAACTTGATCTTCTTGTATTTCCGAGTTTTGAGAAAGCACCCATCCACCAATCGTATCAAGCTCACTATCATCGATTTGTAATCCGTAAATGTCGTTAACTTCTGCAATCAATACTTTACCGTCAAAATGCTTCACATTCGGACTAACTGCGTGAATCATTGGTGATTCATCTTCATCAAATTCATCACGTATTTCCCCAACAAGCTCTTCCAAAATATCCTCAATGGTTACTATACCAGCTGTTCCACCATACTCATCAACTAAAACAGCCATATGGAATCCCTTTTTCTGAAGCTTTAAAAGTGTTTCTTTAATCGGTGTATTTTCAAATACGCTCAATGTTGGTCGAATGTAATGTTCAAGCGGGTATTTTTTCCCTTTGATCAAATCAAAGAATACTTCTTTTGCATTTACCATCCCAAGAACATTATCTTTATCTTCCCCTACAACAGGGTAACGTGTATATTTTTCTTCTGCGATTATATTAATATTTTCTTCAACTGAATTGTCTTCATAAAGACAAATCATTTCTGTACGAGGGACCATGATCTCTTTTGCAGTTCTGTCGTCAAATTCAAACACCTTTTCCACATAACTGAACTCAGATTTGTTAATCTCACCACTTTTGTAGCTCTCACTTAAGATTAAACGAAGTTCCTCTTCCGTATGTGCCATATCATGTTCGGAAGCTGGTTTTAGACCAAACATTCTTACTAGAAGCTGAGCACTTCCGTTTAAGAACCAAATGAATGGATACATAACTCGATAGAATCCGATTAATGCAGGTGATAACAATAAGCTAATGGTTTCAGCTTTTTGAATTGCTACTGTTTTTGGTGCAAGCTCACCAAGAACAACGTGTAAAAAAGTAATGGATGCAAAAGCAATTGCAAATGATAATGTGTGAACAATTGCCGGGCTTAAATCCATTTGTTCAAAAACAGGACCGAGAATTGCTTCTACCGTAGGTTCACCTAACCAACCTAATCCTAAAGCTGTAATTGTAATTCCTAACTGACAGGCTGAGAGTGATCCATCCAGGTTGGAAATAACCTTTTGTGCTGCGATCGCTCTTTTGTTACCTTCTTCAGCTAGTTGATCAATTCTTGATTTACGAATCTTTACAATCGCAAATTCTGCTGCTACGAAAAAAGCGGTTAGTAGAATAAGTGCGGCTACTGCAAGTAATTTCAATAAGGTCAAACTGTCCAAAAAGACTCCTTATACCCCAAGTTACTGGAATATAAGTTGTCACCTCCTAAGTGTTATAAATTTTAATAATTAAGAAAAAGTATATCATATAATTGAAGAACTTACTTAATAAAACAACTTACTTGTATTTTACAGTTACTTTTCTAACCATAGATTATTCTGAGATTTCCACAGTGTCTAAGTCTTCCTCTTTTTTTAATACAAGTTTATTCTCTTTGTTTTCACCCGACTACAAATAATATTACGATTCCCAATACAATCATTGTCTTACGAATGCTGCGTAATTCAGAGGCTGTATCTGAATACATGGTATCACTCCGTTTTTAATATGCTATTCTTGTTCATGATCACACAATACTAAAGAGAAATGATCCTAAATATGGGAGACTCAACCATATTTAAGTGGTATTCTAAAAATGGTTTACTGGTACATATATCAGAGAAAGGATGAACATCAAATGGATTTTGTTTTGGAACATAAGTGGGTATTTCTCATATTGGCCGAGACCGTATTTTGGGTTTCAACCTTATCTTTTTTAGTCGTCCGTTATTGGTTCAATCTGAAAAAATTGAGCATTGCATTCTTTATTCTTTTTCTTTTAAATGACCTATGGATTGCTGCGATGGGATATTTCGATTATTTAAAAACAGGAAAATTCTCAACCTATCAAATCATTATCTTGGTCGTGATTGCTTATGCGTTTTTGTATGGAAAGAGCGATTTTCAAAAAATAGATCGCTTTATACAACGAAAGGTTGCCAAAACGCGTGGGTTACCTGAACCCGATCTACCAGCTTCAAAACCAATGTATGGAATGCAACACGCGAAGCAAGAAAGAAAAAATCTTTATAAGCACATTCTTTTATTCATCACAGCACAGTGTGTTTTCCTGTTATTGTTTGGCCTCTCCGATGCTGTATCATCCATACAAATAGACACTCTCTTAAAAGATTGGTATGACACAACAGATACAGATCTGTTCTACAAAAACGATGTGGCTAATAATGTCACACGTATTTGGGCGCTGATACTCGCCATTGATATCATTGTATCTTTGTCTTACACGATTGCTCCGAAAAAAGAAAAGAAAGCAACTTCGGCAGCATAAAAAAAGAGTTTGGGATATTCTCTTCCCAAACTCTTTTTTTATTTTGATTTTATATTTTGTTTTGATGTTTCTACCCTTTCATTCCCCATAAACAATATGACTACAGCTGAAATAACGATCGGAATCAATGCATAAGTGAAAACAGTTGTAATAGACGCAGACATTGAAGCCGTTATACCATCCAACACTTCAGGAGGTATTTTAGATCGCTCCCCTGCCTGAAATACTTTTTGAGGATCGATCTCTTTAAACGCTGCAGCACCTTGCCCTGCAAAGCCTTTTAGATTGTCACTTATCTTCTCGTAAAAAATTCGATTTTGAAGTGCCCCAAAAATGGTTACACCAAGCGTCATACCTAATGACCGTAAAAAGGCATTTGTAGAGTTGGCAGAACCCCTGTAACGAAACTCCATCTTATTGATAGTTGCTGCAGGGAGTAGGGAGAACGAGAAGCCCATCCCAAATCCAACAATCACCATAAATAAGGTAAGCATCATCCTAGAAGTATCCGGAGTCATACCACTTAACATATACATGCCAGTGAAATAAGAAACAACGGATACGATCATGAGGTTACGGAAGCTCGTTTTCGTTTGAAAGATTCCACCTATCATACTTCCAGCGACAGAACCTAACATCATTGGAGTAAGTATTAATCCCGCACTTGTTGCAGAACCACCGTAAACCGCCTGAACGAAAATTGGAATAAATACAGCTAGAATAATAAATGTTCCGCCGTAAAGAAACCCTAGAATCTGCGAAGTAGCAAATAGTCTCTTCTTAAACATCCAAAATGAAATAATCGGTTCGGATGCTTTTTGTTCTACAGCAAAGAACACGATGAAAAAGACCGTGAATATCGTAAACAATGCTACAATCTGCGTTGAATCCCATGCATACGTCTTGCCACCAAGTTCAAGAGCAAACATCAGACTAACAACGGCAATCACAAGTGTGATGGCACCCCACCAGTCGATCTTTTGCTCGCGGTGTTCAAGCGTTTCTTTATAATAACGAAAGATCAAGTAAAACGATGCTGCACCTATTGGAACGTTAATATAGAAAACCCAATGCCAACTGATCGCATCCGTAATGAATGCTCCTAGCAAAGGCCCAAGAACACTAGAAGTTCCGAAAACCGCCCCAAGAAGCCCTGTCATCTTCCCTCTCTTTTCTGGAGGAAAAATATCAAACACAATCGTAAAGGCGATCGGCATCAAGGCTCCACCACCAATACCTTGAATCGCTCTAAACGCTATCAGCTGTTCCATATTTTGAGCAAGACCGCAAAGAGCAGAACCGATAAGAAAAACAACAAGACCAAAAATGAAGAATCGTTTTCTACCATACATGTCAGACAGCTTACCGTAAATAGGCATCCCTGCCATTACCGCAACCATGTAAGAGCCTGTAACCCAAACAAATTTATCAAATCCACCAAGGTCCGCTACAATCGTCCCCATCGCCGTTGCTACAATGGTATTGTCCATTGCGGCCATCAAAATCCCTAACAATAAACCAGCCACAACTAACTTCAGATTTGTTTCTTTATGCACCATAGCGCCATCTCCTAATCTAACACCTTCATGTATACTTAATAAACTTAAGTATACATGAGGGACTGTCCCCCAACAATTTATTTCCTTCGCTAATTCTCTCCATTTACTTAGGGTGTTTTCTACATAATAACCTATAAAAATTGTTGGTCTACGTTTTTAAGAGATTACCCACATTCTTATTTCATTCCAAAGAAAAAGAGACAGCACGTCTGCCGTCTCTTAAATTATTATTCTATTAAAGTTCTAAGATAGAGTCTTCACTATCTTGTCCGTCATACATTGCACCAAGCATTAAGCCTGTCCAAATATTTAAATCTAACTCACGATCTTCATCATTGCCTTCAAGTCCAAGTTCAAGACCAGTGTCTAACGAAGAAAATAGAAAAGAACGATCTTCCTCTTCATCGAATGAGCTCATTAGATCTGCCATGATAGAAGAATTTAACTTAAGAGAAGTTTGTTCAAGCTCATCATCAGAATACAAAGCAAGTGCTGTATCCGTATTCAGCATAGTGCTTAAAGAAGAACGATCTTCTTTATCTTCAGACATAACCATCGCCATCGCATCTGTACCTAGATCTACTTTTGCACTTGACGCTTCATCTTCTTCAGTCGCTTCTACTCCTGCCCATAGACCAGCATCAGCCATTAGAGAAGAGTTATTCTCTTCGTCTTCAGAAGTTACGTTCGCCATCACATCTGTGCCAAGATCTACTTTCGCACTTGACTTCTCGTCTTCTTCAGTCGCTTCTACTCCTCCCCATAGACCAGCATCAGCCATTAAAGAAGAGTTATTCTCTTCATTTTCAGAAGTTACGTTCGCCATCACATCTGTGCCTAGATCTACTTTTGCGCCCGACTTCTCGTCTTCTTCAGTCGCTTCTACTCCTGCCCATAGACCAGCGTCAGCCATTAGAGAAGAGTTATCCTCTTCATCTTCAGAAGTTACGTTCGCCATCACATCTGTACCTAGATTTACTTTTGCGCCCGACTTCTCGTCTTCTTCAGTCGCTTCTACTTCTGCAGTTAAACCTGCGTTTGCTTCAACTGCAGTATTTGATTCTCTTTCATCTTGAGCTTCAACAGTTGCTTGAACATCTGCTCCAGCATTAAGAGAGCTAGAATCTTTGTTGTCTTCTTCATTAGAACGAACTTCAGCCCCAACTTTTGTATCTGCGGTTACGGACGCTTTGCTTTCATCATCAGCAGAAGAACTCTCAACTTTAGCATTCGTTCCAACAGCAGCATTTGCTATTGAATCGATACGTTCTTCAGTTTTTGACTCAGCTTCAACTCCTGCATTTACATCAGAACCTACTTGAGCTTTTTCATCTTCATCAACGGAAGTTTCAGCATTTACATCTGCACCAACGTTTGCTTTAACGCTGTTGTGGTTCGAATCATCGTCTGAACTCTCTAGTGCGATCCCTGTAACAGCACCTAAATCAAGATTAAGATTAGATTCTTCATCTTGGTCTTGATCAGAAAGCTGAATGTTACTGATCAGACCTGTTCCAATTTTAAGATTTGATGACCCTTCATCTGCAAATGTTTCGCTTCCTCCAAAGAATAAACCTGCCGCAGCAGCGCCTGTAATCGCAAATGTTCTAATAAAGTTTGATTTTTTCATTTTTTTCTCTCCTTCTTCTTCTTAATTTTTTGTTTTACCAAATATAATTTAGAAGAAGAAAGATTGTGGTGGTTGCCCAGGTGGAGCATTCAGCCATTGATCATAATAGTGTCGAACTCCTCCATCAAGTCCAATTCCTGTTACAAGCTGAGCATCACTTTGCCCTCCATCTAAAACGGCCAAAAAGGCAATTGTGCTTGAAGAAGTCATAGGACCATTGGAAGAACTGGAAGGAGTTTGTCCACCTTGAGATGATGGTGTTAGCATTGGAGTTATCGGATAATCTGGACTCGATTTTTGTCTGATAGGCTTCTCAGATCCTTCTAAATCTCTGCCCTTTTTAAGTACCTCTCCACTCGTACCCGTACTAACGGGTTTCTCTGTTTCTATTATTTCTTTTTTCATGACAACTTCTTGATCTTGTACTCTTACATTCTTCGTTTCACTTAATTTTTCACGAACTGTCGGTTTGTACCTCACAACAGGATCTTTGACTGGTGTTGAGATTGGTGCTGGTTTTACTTTAACCACTTCCGCGTTTTCTGGCTTAGTAACGATTTCTGAAACGACAGGAAGTTTCAACTCTGCTAGAGGCTTTGTTGATCTAGGAGGAACGGTAACATTTACCTGCTGATCCAACACGTCGACTTTTACAGAGGGTTTTTCAGAAAGGTTCATATCCACGTTCGGTTTAGAACTTTTATGTGCTTCTGTCGGAACAATTTCTTTTACCGTATCCACTGTGTTCGTTACCGTTTTAACCGCTTCATCGACTGGTCTTATCGTTTCAGTAACTTCGTTAACCGTTTGATCCACCCTGTCAACAGTATCCGTTGTATCTTTCACAATGGTTGTAACGGTTTTTAAAGTGGGTTTAACAACCTCATCGGAAACAGAAAGATCTTTCGTCGAAATGTTCACTTTGTCTGGAACACTTTCAACAATCTCAGTCGTTTCTTTTGTAAGACTAGTTACTGGGGAAAGAATTCCACCGCTATCAGCCGATACGATTGCTGGAATACTCATGCCCGCTGCGAATACTACCAATTGTACAAATCGTTTCACCTGGTTATCACCTCCCTTTGTAAGTGTTTTCAAATAGCTAACGAAGGTAATTTCAATTTGGATCACTAAAAAACAAAATTTTTTACATTTCCAGACACTAAACAGGAAATGTGACGAAAAAGCTCTATTGATTTACACTGATAGTAGGAATAAGTTGAGGTGATATTAAATGACACAACATGTTTTTCATTTAAATGCACATTGGCCAGGTGGTAGAAACGATACGGGAACGATCGAAACACGGAATCTGCACACAAAGGTATCCATTCCTCCTGAGATGGATGGACCGGGAATTGGTACAAATCCCGATGAGATGTTGCTTGGAGCAGCAGCAACTTGCTATATCATCACACTCGCTGCCATGATGGAACGCAGTAAAATAGAGAAGATTGATCTAACGATGGACTCTGAGGGATATGTCGATGTTACAAACGGAGTGATCACATATCAAAAGATCATTCATCGGCCGGTCGTCACGATCAAACATGACCCGTCAAAAAACATTTCGACACTTCTTCAAAAACTCGCCACAAAAGCTGAGCATTCGTGCATGATTTCACGAGCTTTGAAGGGTAATGTCGAAGTAGAAGCAATTTTGACGATAAAAAAAGGGTAAAATTAGAAGAACAGGCCTTTCGTTATCTGTACGAACAAAATTACTTATGTTAGCATAAATGTTAAGGAAGGAAAATAATCTTATTATTTGGGTTCCTAACAAGTTCCCCCATAATAGAAAGGGGACGATGTATCATGAACCAACAAGAAGTGAAAAACATACTCTTGAATCTGCAGAACAAACAATATATCGAATCAGATATTACGCACACTTTTAGTGAGAACAACACGGCTGTTTTTTCTGTTAAGTATTTAAAGAACGCTCAAACGTTCGAAGTGATACAGATTGAAACAAACTCCCTTCAACGGTTTGATAACGTCGACTCAGCTGTGCATTGTATTAACAACTTGATTGCTAAATAGAGAAGATTTCTCCTTACTATAGAAGAGGTCTACCAGTTGATGGTGACCTCTTTTTTTGTTTAGTTATTTATTGAGATATCTGATCCAATCGTTCTCAACGAGCGGTACAAAGTGACTTTCTTTGATTCTCATCACATAAACGAAAGCTTCTTCTTTACCATTTGTTGTGTGAACCTTAGCAGATATTCGATCATATAAATTATCTGCTCTGTTTTCCACAAAATCTTCTAGTTCGTCTAATTGTTTTAGTTCCTCTGTTGTTACTTCATATAACTCACCTGTTACCCATTTATCTTTTTCAAGAATTAATGCTGGGTAACCCCAACCTGTGTCATATAGTTGTCCCTCAGCGTAGCACCTATGTTCTATGTATATTACATGCTGCAAAAAGTGGGCATTACTTCCATCTTTTCGAAGCGTCCCGTAAACAAACACTAGATGTTTTTTCATAAACTCACCTTCTTTTTCATACACGCATTATCCTTTTGAAAAAAAGACAGCCCAGACCAGTAAACTTAAAAATAGAATTCCCGCGATAGCAGAAAGAGTCAATGCGATTAAGATTGTCCAACCTAGTCCTTTTCGGTTTGTTAGAATCAGGAAAATACTCAACGTGAAGAGACCAAAAACAAAACCTAGTATGGACCAGAGCCAGCGATCTTTATTATAAAGTGGAGCTTGAACAAACAAATAATAAGCGATAGCAATCTGTATTAAAGGAACGTATAAGATCTCCAAACTCTTTTCATCTCCTCTCATCATATTGTCTAAAAATACCCTTCATCCAAATAATGTAACATTCTTTTTCAATAAAAAAACTTTCATCCACTGTTTTGGCTGAAAGTTTTTCCGTACGAAAGGTAAGCTATTAATACCCTTTTCTTACATTAATGACATGCTCGTTCTTTCGTTTTTTGCTCCCTCTAGCAGCGTCAAAGAATAAAACAAGAGCAGTGACGATGTGCATGATCATTCCGATTACAGGAACATAGCCGACGATAGAAGTAATAAGACCTAGTACACTACCTGTAAACCTCTCCTTCTGAACGATACAAATGATAAGCGTAATTAAGTGAAAAACAAACATGAATTGAAGTGGTCCCCATGCAGAAGCAAGAATGATTGCTCCTCCTAAAAAAGGAATGCCAAGAAACGCTTCCATACCGCCTGTTATGATTTTCAAAAGTCTCGATATATTCATGAGACAGCCTCCTCAATAATTTCTATTCTATACTACGTGATGATTCCGAGAAAAGTTTCCTTTTATAAACATTCCCTCTCTCTATAAATAAAGAAACCTCCTGCACGGGAGGTTTCAATCTCTATCCTTAATTTTTTTTGCTTCTTTAATAAATGTCTTTATGATGGCCATCATGTTTTCGTTCTCATGTCTTAATTCTTCAGGATGCCACTGCGTCCCTAACAAGAAAGTTTTATCCTGATCCTCTAGCTCTAAGGCCTCAATTACTCCGTCAGAAGCTCTTGCTGCAACACGTAAACCTTTGCCGACTTTTCCGATCGCCTGATGGTGAAAGCTGTTAACCGCAACCTCTTTTTCACCAACAATCTTATAAAGCTTACTATCTTCTTCGATGCTAACAGTGTGAGAAGGTTCTGTTCGAGTTGCAGATGATTGAAAGTGATTAATACTGTCTGAAAACTCACTCTCTACGTCTTGGATTATGGTTCCACCATAGCTAACATTTAATAAGTGATAGCCTCGACACATGGCAAGAATGGCTTTTTCGTTATCACGTGCTTTTTTCACAAGTTCAATTTCAAAATCATCACGATGTTTGTTTACTTTTTTTGCCTTTGGGTGAGGTTCTTCGTTGTAAGTGATGGAACTGATATCTTCCCCACCTGTAAAAATCAGACCATCACACATTTTTGCGTAAAACTCAGCTTCTTCCGGTTTGCCCATTGGAATGACAACAGGTATTCCTCCTGCGTCTCTTACTGTTTCTGCAAATTTATTATAAACAACGATCGTATCAACATTTTCATTTTGAGTTTCGATTGTATTGATAGACATGATCGTACTTGTTAAACCAATTAATGGCTTTTGAGTCATATTATACTTCCTCTCTAAAAATAACTGTTCAATCCTCTTTTACCTTAATATCTAAGTCGTAAACACCCATAATTTATCATTCCTTTTACTATTAACCAATTATGCATAGGTGTTTCATATTTTTAAAAAATAAAAAACAGTTCACGAAAATATGTGAACTGTCTTCTTTATTTATACCTTATGCTACTGCATTGGTGGTCTTGGTTTTTTTACAGAATAGACAAGCTCAATATCACCATTCTCTTTCACACATTTGACCGTGTACGTTTTCTCAACACCTTGCTCGGTATTGTGAAAGGTGATCTTATCTCCTTCTTCAAAATCTGATGTTCCTGTGTCCCATAATTTCTCGTCATCGGGTTTTCGCATACCTTTCACCCCTCATATTCCGAATAATTGCCCATAAACAATATGCCATTTAACTTACTTTTCCCTTGCAAAGGAAAATGAATCCTAAAACGTATGTTAAATTGCGCATATTTTACTCTCGTTATTGAGAATCCAGCTTACAAGCTCCTTTGTTCACTGGGAATAGAGTCCGGCTCAATATCGGAAATTGTATGTCGGCAGTGCATGTAAAAACTCTCTCACCAACCGGTTATGACAAGAATTTATGGACACCTCTTTATTAGTTAATCCTATAATCCACGGTTTATATAAAGTGCGCCTTATTTTAATATTTCTACTAATAAAGCATAATCCCTTTAAATTGTTTAAATTCTTTAATTATTTGCTTTCTTATTTAACTGACGGATAGTAGATCCAATTCTTTTGCAACAAACTCCATAAGCTCAGCAATCTTTTTAGATGAAAAATCCAACTTAATTCCTGCAGCTTCATAAACTTCTGGAAGAGACTTAGAGCTTCCAAGTTTCAAGGCTTGTTTATATTTGTTGATGGTACCCTCTGGATCTTCTTTATAATTTTTGTACATTTGAATGGCACCAAGTTGAGAAATGGCATACTCCACAAAATAAAAAGGAACTTCATATATGTGAAGGGTATAGAACCATCCTTTGACTTTCCATTCTTCGTATCCGTTCCAATCGATTATTGAAGCATCATAGCGATCTTTTAATTCGCCAAACTTCTTCATACGATCTTCCCACGTATGGTTCGGGTGATGATACAACCAGTGCTGGAACTGATCAATCACCATTATATACGGAAGACTCATCAAAGCACCTTTTAGCTGATCCTTCTTCGCACGTTTGAGCTCTTCTTCTGTTTTATAGAACTCATCCCATCGATCCATCGTGAAAAGCTCCATACTCATACTAGCTAGCTCGGCGGATTCCATCGGAATTTGCTTATAAGCATATAAATTTTGATCACTCTTCAATAAATCATGAATGGCGTGTCCCATCTCATGCATAAAAACAACTAAGTCACTATCCGTGTTAGACATGTTCATAAAAATAAACGGAAGCCCTGTTTCAGGTAGTGATTCACAGAAACCACCTTGTGCTTTTCCTTTTCTGCTTGTGAGATCAAAAAGCTTCTTCTCATTCATCTCATGAACAAGTGAACCAAACGTCACATCAAGTTCGCTTAAAACTTTCGCTGATTTATTAATCAACTCTATATCGGAACTTACAGGTTGTAGTGGTTTTTGACCAATTGCTTCTGCTTGAACATCCCATGGTTTATAAACATCAACGCCAATTTCAGCTTTGTGCTCTTTTTGAAGTTGTATGGTGATTGGAAGAACATGTTCACGTATGGATTCAGCGAGTTCCTTACAATCCTCTGGTGTATAGTCAAATCTATTATATTTTTTAAACATATAGTCGTTAAAACCGTTCAGGCCTGCGTTCTCTGCCTTCTTCACTCGTAGCTGGATCAACTCATCAAGAATACTTTGAAGTTTTTCTTCTTCTTTTAATATAGGCTCGTACAAAGCTTTCATCGCTTTCTCTCTTATATCACGCTTTGAATCTCTGATATGAACAAATAGTTCACTAATCGTTACTTCTTTCCCCTCCCAATTTGAAGATAGACCTCCTGTGATCTCAAAGTATTGATTCGTTAGCGCATCTTCTTGTTTTTCTATTTCTAAGTTTGCTTCTTGAAAAAGAGCAAATTGCGTTCTTAGTTTCTTCTTATATTCTCCATATTCTTCGTCTGGCAGTTCACCCATAAATGGTGATTCTAATACTTTTTCGTCAAGTTGGGATTGGTACTTTTTAAACATGGGCTTGATGTGTTGCTGATCAAATTCATATTGCTTTTTAATTTCTTCATCATTACTTTGGCATTGGAAAGCAATATAATGGCGAAGCATCTCTTCTTCTACTTTTTCGTAGATGCGTTTTTGCTGATTTAAAAAATTCTTGAGGTCTTCTAAGGAATTTATGGTTACGCTTACAAGAATCTCAAACTCTTCTTTTAATGCATTTAATTTCTGCTCATTCATTTCGATTCCTCCTGAAAACGTTCTACTATTCACTTTACCACAAATAGGAAAATACTAGATAGATGGAATGTTCTGTCATTATCTATATCCACAAGAAAAGGCCCTCACTCGTACAAAAAAAGAACGTGTGGGGACCCAATGTTCATAATTCGTTTATTCGTTAACAATTACAGATCATAACTACGTTTCCATCTGGATCTTCTACATTAAACCAAGCTACTTCACCATGCCACTCGATCTCACGGATCACTTTCATATTTTTTTCTTGGATTTCTCTATAGGCTGCATCAATATCTGGTGCAAATAGATTAAACATGGGACCAGAACCAGGTGATCGGTGGAAAGATGGGTCAAACGTATGATCATCCAGTGATAATCCTGTTTGTCCTGTTACTGGAATGTTATGTACAGGGGATTGCACTTCGCTTAAGTCTATCGTTATCCCTAATAGATCAGCATACCATTCTACAGATTTTTTAAGTTCAGTTACATGCACGAATACATTGTTGATGTGGCTTTGTATAGCAGAGATACTCGTTACTTTTTCACCCATGTAAGACGCCTCCTAATATTTACATTCTTCATACGTTCTTCGGTATCCGTAAAAAGGTCGAAAATTTTGTCCTTCATAAAAAGTGTTTGATGTATGTGATGCAAGCACCTCCATACGGGCTGTTGGATATTTCCCTTGAATGATGTTCAACAGCTTCCCACCTAACCCTAGACCACGATAAGACTTTGAAATCAGCATCTCGCATATATAGAGTGTTACGTGTTCATCTGTAAGCCCTCGTGCGTAACCTATTACTTCCTCGTTCTTTAACATGACGTAGGCTATGTTTGATTTACTCCAAGCCAGCTTTGTTTCTTCGTTTCTTTCAACTAATTGTGTCCAACCTTCTTGTTTGTTCAGTTCTTGTATCGGCTCGAAATGATTCTTTTCTATATAAGAAACAAACCTTACATCTTCCACCGCTGATTTCTCCTCTATAAAAGTGCTTTAACGTTCTGCACACCTTTTTCAACTTCTGAAAGAAGATCTCCTTCAAAATGCTCTTGTTCGATTACGCAATAATCAACTTTCTGTTCATCTGCTAATCGTAGGAAACTACCGATATCAAGTATTCCTGTTCCAGCGATCGTACTCTGTTTTTGCCCTTCTTTCACTACCATATCTTTGAGGTGCAGGGATACACAGCGTAAACGATACTTATTAAGCAGCTCTTCCGGCTCGAACCCGGCATATTTTGCCCAATACGTGTCCAGCTCCATCTTGACTAGATCAGGGTCTGTTTCTTGATAGATCAAATCAAACGGCATCTTACCTTCTAGCTCGTAAAATTCAAAATCATGATTATGGTAAGCAACACGGATCCCATACTCTTTGCTTCTTAATCCCGCTTCGTTCAACACCTCTGCTACACGCTTGTAATCGTCGATCGATCTTCTTTCTTCATCCGATAAGTAAGGCATGATCATCAAATCATTCTCTAAGATCAGTTGATCTTCCATCTGCCTTTTAAATGCATCACCAGAGAATTGCTGAAGGGGAATATGAGCTCCAGCAACAGTTAGAGCATTTTCGTCCAATACCTTTTTTACTTCTTTAGCAGAAATCCCGAACAATCCAGCAAATTGTACACTGTCATATCCGATCCCTTTTACTCTTTCTAATGTACCTAATAAATTCTTTTCAGTTTCTTTTTGTATGGAGTATAGTTGCAATCCAATTTTTCTCATGTTTATCTCTCTCCCTTTTTTAACGTTTACAAAACTTTGTTCATTGAAATGGATGCTTGTTTATAGCCTAGCTTTGTATAAAGAGCAATTGCATTTTCATTCGACCCAAATACATGAAGGCCAACATAATCAGCTCCTTCATCTTTTGATTCGTTCTCAAAAAAGCGAAGAGCCGTTTGAGCGATCCCTCGCTTACGAAATTCATCCAATACGAAGATATGATACAGAAAAGCTTTTTTCTCTTCTTTAGAAACATGAAACCAAAGGTAGCCGGCTAATTCTTGGTCCTCTTTGATGTGAAATAAGTGCTGTCCTTCTGTTTTTTCCTCATCAGGCAGAAGTTGTTCCATTTGCTTTTCTGCTTTTTCAGTAGCTAGCTCTTGATCTAGTTTATAATGTTCGGCGGTATCACGAATATAATCTGGCAGCATGAACTTTAGGTAATCTTTAAACTGCTTGTTGTCCATTCTCTCAAATGTGATCAACTTCTATCTCCCCTTTACTTCAACAAATAATCAATAATCTTAGGCATTCTCTCTCGCCAAGCTGTCTCATGATGAACTCCGCCTTCGATCACTTCAAAACGCACGTCGACGTTCTTTTTCTTAAAAACTTCATAGACCTCTTCAGAAGAACGTATGTAATGAGCAGCATCCACTTTTGATGTGTCTTCATCGGTTCCGATATCCATATAAAATCTTTTAAGCTCACTTAAGTCACTTTCTTCTATAAAATTCTCAATCTCTGTTTGATTAAACCAATAGGCCGAAGAAAGGCTTGCTACTCGTTTGAAAATATGCGGGTAGCGACAAGCTGCATAAGTTGAGATCAAGCCACCCATCGAACTGCCTGCCATTAATGTTTCGTCAGGTTTCGTCCTGTATTTCTCATCAATAAGTGGTTTTAACGTATGTAGAATAAATTCGATATATGCTGATCCTTTTCCACCATAAACCCCTTCAAATTTTAAAAGTTCTGGCCCTACTGTTGGGTTTTCCCATGGCGCGTATTCATTAAAACGTTCGAATCCCTCATGATTACAGTCGATACCTACGATGATAAGAGGAACTTTACTCGTCTTTAAATAATCAGCTAAACCCCATGAAACCCCATAGCTAGCATCTTCATCACGAAATAGATTTTGACCGTCATGCATATACAGTACGGGATAATATTCTTGACTGTCTCTATACCCGTAAGGCAAGCACACACGAATCTCTCGTTCTATTCCCCCGAATTGTTCAATGGCCACTTTAAAAGTCTGTAACATTTTCTTCTCCCATTCTATAAATCTAGGTCGAGACTGAAACCGTTAACAAAAAACTGCAAGGTTTCACGTTCATCTTCATTTAGTTCTCGATTAACCTGGACTTTATATTCTTCTTCAATGGATTGTTGATTACCTTCAAATTTTTTTGTAAGGGTTGCAAATCTTCGCAACATCGCTGTTTCGGTTTCAAACTCTTGTTTCGTCGCTGCCTTCCAATGAGAGAAGATGTAATAATCTGCGTCAAAGGATTGGAGTTCATCTAATAATTTCAGTGTTCGTTTCACCGTATAATTATTTTTAGGTGCGTACATATTTGCATAGAGACAATCGGATAAAAATAAAATCTTTTCTTCCTTGATGTAAATAACGATTGAATCTGTTGTATGGTCTCCTCCAACATGTTGAAGCACACAGGTTACTCCACCTAAATCGATCTCCATTCTCGCATGAAACGTAATGGTCGGTAGCTTTATTTTGATGTCACGGTGATCTGAAAACTCTTTTTTTATGGCTTCTGCACAAAATTCGATTTCAACACCTTGCTTGACTCTCTTATCAAGATCTTCATCACTCCATGAAAAAGGAAGAAGCTCCTGCATTTTTGTTTTTGTTTCTGCTGAAGAAACGGAAGGAATGTTTAATGCCGATAACCCAAAAATGTGATCCCAATGCCAGTGTGTGATAACGACTAGATCCGGTTTTTGAATGTTCTTTTTACGTAGTTCATCCAAAAAATAAGATGCATGTTTTTCTGAGTTTCCTGCATCTATCATCAGAGTCCTTTCGTTTCCTACAACAGCTCCCAAAATCGGCCGATCTGTCTCTGAAACAGGTGTTTGGTACCAAAAATGTTCTGTTAGTTTTTCTAATGTTTGCAAACGATCCAACTCCCCAAATTCAAACAGATGTATTACAGTATTACATCATTATTGTACTTTAAATTACCTTTTAGGGTTAGAAAGATGCACATTCTGATCGGTTTGAATTTCTTCAGGTATATGAGTTGGTGCATTCGGTACTTTTCGTGTTCTTTCATCAAGAATCTCAGAAGAATAAAGTTTGATGATTAAACTTCCACCATAACGTTTAGCACGAATGAGTATGGGCTGATTGTATTTGTTTTGAAATTGAAAATCTGGACCGTACCAGCTAACGGTCGCATCTCTACCTGATGGCACGTATGGCACCCTTTTGCTGTGTGAATAACGCTGAACGATTCTTAGTCCTGCTCGATCCACAGCATTAAATAAAGTGGATGATACTTGGCAGATTCCTCCCCCTATTCCTTCTGACAATTCTCCTCTAACGATAATGGGTGCACTTTTGTACCCTTTTGCCGTAGTTCTTTTACCAACGACTTGGTTGAACGAAAAGGTCTCATTTGGGAAAACAACATGACTATCTAGTGCTTTTGCAGCAAGCTCTATATTTGTAGTCCGACTCTTATTATTTGAATTAAAGTATGTAACATACTGCCCAATCTGCTGACTTTTAATATGAGCCAGTACTTCCGTATCTACTTTCGGATAGATATTCATTTCTGGCACATCTATCTTTTTCGGTCCTTGTTCAAAAAAATACGTGTAAAACTTTTCTTTAAACAACTTTCGATTTAATTTAAAACCTACTTGTCCTGGGATGATGCCACCATGATCATTTAATTTTGCATTAACCGGTGCTTTATATGATCTTTTATCAAGCAGTTCAACAAACTTATTGTATTTGGTGTCATCGATCATCGGAAACCCGGGAATTGAACCCTCGAACTGTTTACGACTCACTTCTGCTAGCTTTTGCCCTTCCTGATTAACTAATAAGGTATCCGTATTTTGTTCAACAGTTGATGAAGATAATAAAAGAAGTCCAGCTAACCATACTTGCAACATTGACCGATCACTCCGATTCATTATTTCTCTGTTCATAAAAACAAAGAGATCATAGACATGACCTCTTTGTTATTTTCATTTAAAATTTGGTTTTCATACTCTATTTTTAGTCTTTTCCATTATCTTTCATTCCTGGTGATGGACCGCTCTTCCCAGGTCGCACTTGGACTTTTTTTGAATCTTTTTGTTGCATTTCTTGTTTAGGTGCTTGTGGTGCTTGGTTAGTCTCACCTTTTTCTTCATCCATCTGCTTAGGAACTTCTTGATCTTGACGTTCTTTTGTTATGATTGTGACGTTTTTTAATTTTTCCTAAAATGCCTTTTTTATGACGCGTTTCTTTTTTTATGAACAAAGAGCTTTTTCCATTTATGCAGTGGGGTTACTTGTTACTTTAAATTTCAATAAAAAAAGCCTGAAATTCCGGAGAATTCAGGCCGATCTCTTATTGTTTTGTATGAAGAGGTTTTAATTTCGCTTCAATCTCCTCACGATGTATTTCTAAGAACGGCGGTAGTGCTAGTGATTCTCCCAGATGTTCTAATTCTTCATCTGTATCAAATCCAGGACCGTCTGTTGCAAGTTCAAAAAGAATACGATTAGGTTCTCGGAAATAAAGAGATTTGAAATAAAACCGATCTACAAATCCAGAATTCGGAAATCTCGATGTTTTTACTTTTTCAATCCATTCGTGAAGCTCTTCTTCATTATCCACTCGAAAGGCTACATGGTGCACTCCACCTCTGCCAAGTCGTTCTTGAGGAAGGTCGTTTCGTTCTTCAACATGAATTTCTGCACCGCTTCCCCCTTCACCTGTTTCTAACACAATGATTTCAGGTTGATCTGCCACTTCTGGTGCATAGCTACCGATTTTTTTGAAGCCTAAAAGTTCCGTTAGCACTTGTACAGTTGGTTCTGCTGCAGGTACAGTTAACCGTACCGGACCAAGCCCAACGACTGCATGTTCTTGTGGTGTTGTGCTTTTGCTCCACGGCTGCCCACCAGCAACGCCTTTGTTGTTTTCATCAGAAACTAAGATCATTCTTTGACCTTCAGGATCCCTAAACGCCAGCGTGTTACGACCTGCGCGCTCCTTTATATCTTCCGCTTCAATCCCATGTTCATTTAAACGATCTTTCCAAAAACGAAGCGCATCATCATTTTTCACTCGAAGTGAGATAGCCGAAATGCTGTTGTTTCCATCATGATTTCTTCCAGCCATCGGAATTTCAAAAAACGTAAGCTCTGTCCCAGGATTTCCTTTTTCATCACCATAAAATAAGTGGTAAACACTTGTGTCATCTTGATTTACCGTTTTTTTGATTAGCCTTAATCCCATTACTTCTGTATAGAATTTAAAATTTTCAGGTGCTTTTGCAGTTAGCGCTGAAACATGGTGAATTCCTTTAAGTTTCATGACCCATCCCTCTTCCATACCCTTTTCTTTTATTATCACTCTTTGTTAAGAAAATGCCCAATAAAAAGCTTTGAAGACCTTCTTTTCCATTTATATGAACACAAAAAAGAAACTCCTTATAAAAGGAGTCCCCTAGTTTTACATCTACTCTACAACCAGATAATGCATACTGAACCAGTTCTTATCATCACACCATACTTGTTTTGGAGTGAACCCACATGCTTTCGCGATATGTTGAAACTCTTTAATCGTAAACTTATAAGAATTCTCCGTGTGAATGGTCTCCCCCTCAGAAAAGGAGATATTTTTATCGCCGATCGTTATCATCTGATTGATCAGGCTTACAAGATGCATCTCAATTCGGCCCTTCTCTGCATGGTAGAACGCATGATGTTTAAATTTTTCAAGGTCAAAGTTTGCCAAAAGTTCTCTGTTCAGGCGATTCAATAAATTTGTATTAAATTGACTTGTAATCCCTTTATTATCATTGTAAGCCGCATTTAACACGGCATGATCTTTTTTCATATCCACTCCGATTAATAAACCACCATTTGGTTTAAGGAATTCTGCTGTCATCTTTAAAAAATTCATTCTTTCTTGAGGCTCAAAGTTTCCGATCGTAGACCCTGGAAAGAATACAGCTTTTCGTTTTGATGAGAGCTCTGGCATCTCAAACTTATCCGTGTAATCCGCAGACACCGCATGAACGTCGAGATGAGGATACTCCATCGAAAGCGCACGTGCGGATTGATACAGAAAATCTTTAGAGATATCAATCGGTACATATTCTTTAAGTTCAGGCATCGCCTCAAGGAGGGTTCTCACTTTTTCACTGCTTCCGCTTCCGAACTCTACGAGTGCCGTATCGCTTCCAATCGCTTTGGCCATTTCATGTTTGTATTTATTTAAGATCAAAAGTTCTGTTCGAGTCGGATAATATTCGGAGAGCATCGTAATCGCTTCAAACAGTTCAGAACCTTTTTTATCATAAAAATACTTGGGTGAAATGAATTTCTTTTCTTGTTGTAGTCCGTGGAGTACCTCACCGTACATATCTGTTTCTGGTTCGTTTCCGATGTGATAATGGACGTTCGATTTTACCGTTTTCATGTGAGATCCCCCGCTAAGCGAATTCCGCTAAACTGCCATCTTTTATCCGCTTGAAAAAAGTTGCGATAAGTAGGTCGAATATGCCATTTAGATGTCGCACATGATCCTCCACGCAACACGATCTGATTGCACATGAACTTCGCGTTGTATTCACCGAGTGCACCTTCAAGAGGTTTGCTCTCTGGATACGAGGTGTATGGGCTGCTGGTCCATTCCCATACATCTCCGAATGCTTTCTTAATCGGTGATTTAGTATGAGTTTCACTAGCCATCGGATGGTAAGATTCGTCTTCTACAAAATTCCCTTCTATTGGGATGGAACTCATCGCGTGTTCCCACTCTGCTTCTGTTGGCAGCCTTTTTCCGCTCCACCTAGCAAAGGCATCCGCTTCATAAAAACTTACATGGCAAACAGGTTCATCTAGATTCAATTTCTTTTCACCTGTTAATGTGAACGTGTACCACCCATCCTCGCTCTTACGCCAATAAAGAGGATGTTTCCATTTTTCTTTTTTAACGGTTGCCCAGCCATCCGACAACCAATGCTCAGGCTGTTCATATCCCCCCGCCTCAATAAATGAAAGGTATTCTCCGTTCGTTACGGGATGGGAAGATATCTGATAAGCATTCAGCCAAACCTTGTGACGAGGCCGTTCATTATCAAATGAGAACCCAGGTCCTTCAAAACCAATTTCAACGAGTCCTCCTTCGATCTTAATTTCAGTAACTTGTGATTTTTGCTCAGTTTTTGTGTGATTGGTAGTAGAAGTTTCTGTGTAGGAAGGTAGCAAAGGATTGCAGCTAAAGTTATATTTTACATCTGTTAAAAGAAGTTCTTGGTGCTGCTGTTCATGTTGAAGACCGATTTCAATCAAATCTTCCACTTCTTTTGGAACCTGATCTCCATAGTCTCTTAGAAGACCCAAAATTTCTGTGTTCACATAATCGCGATACGCATACACTTCATCCATCGATGGCCTGGAAAGCACACCTCTAGAATGTCTGGGATGATAAGAGCCAATCGTTTCATAGTAGGAATTAAAAAGATAATCAAACTTAGGATTAAATGGAGCGTACGAGGAATTTTTTTCTTTTAAGATGAACCGTTCAAAAAACCATGTCGTATGTGCAAGATGCCACTTTGGCGGACTCACATCTGGCATTGCTTGAATGATCGTATCTTCATTTTGAAGTTTTGATGCAAGCTTTTCTGATAATGATCTGATCCTTTCGAATTGCCCAATTAATCGTTCTACCGTTACCTGATCGATTGCCATAAATATCCTCCCTTAATTAGCTATTACTTTCTACCACATTGCCTTCTGTTGGAATAGGATGTTCTTTTAATAGCTTTGCAAAGTGAATCAGATTGTACGTCATTATTTTATTGTGCTGCATCGTAAAATCATTATCATTGCCTTCCGCCTCTATATAGGAAGGTCCTGGACCTGCTTCACCAACCCAATATGTATCCACATTCGGCGGTATCGTGAATCCAATGTGAGACAAGCCGTACAGAATAGAAGCACTTGCGTGTTTCGCTCCATCCTCATTACCTGTCACAACAACACCAGCCACCTTGTTATAAAATATATATTGGCCTTTTTCGTTCGTCATACCACTCGCGCCGTATAGCCTCTCGATCGCTTGTGTTGCAAGGCTACTCTTTTCTCCGAGCCAGAGCGGTGTTCCGATGATAACGATATCAGCGGACTTTACTTTCTCAAAAATCTCTGGCCACTCGTCACCCTCTCCCTCATCTGCTGAAACGCCATAGGCGATCCTGTAATCAGCAAGTCTTACCATCTCTGTATCTATGTTGTTCTTATTGAAAATATGCACCGCTTCGTTCATCAAGCTTTCGGTATTGGAGACTTCTTCACCACTCTTAAGAGACGCATTGAGTAGAAGTGCTTTAATCATAAGCGTGTTCCTCCTATTAGAAACCATATTAAAGTATAAATAGCCGAAAATTAGAAAATTAAAACAATTTACACGAATTCTTAACATGGCTGGATTGTGTTGAAAGAACTTTGTTTCAGTGATTTGTGAGGAAGTGCATATTCTGTCGTGAGAGGACAATTTGATTTAATGTGTATGTTCGGAAAGTACATCTCTTTGGCGAAATATGGCTGTTGGGGATGATTAAGTCGAAATCGCTAGTCATTAAGCCGGAAATGCAATCCATTAAGTCTAAAATAAAATTAATAAGTCAAAATCAGCAGTAATTAAGTCGAAATCAAAAAATATAGGCTTTTCGACAAACCCCGACAGATTGATTCTAGCTTTTTCTAACAAAAAGAGAGCCCTCATAAAAACTGGCTCCCTTCGCATCATATTAATCTTTTAAAAACTTACGGTCGAAAATGAACGGTCCGAAAGGCAGTACAGAAGATAAAAGTGCTAAGAAAGCACGCATGATCGGCCATTTTTTCACGTTGTATACATACAGAATGACGAGAATATAAAGAACGAACAATAGACCATGAAGAGCACCAACGATCGATACGGCCATCGGCTGATCTAAGAAATACTTCAATGGCATGGCTATGAAAAGAAGAATCAAGAACGAAGCCCCTTCAAGATACCCTACGGTTTTTAACGTTTTTATTGGATTCATAAATGAATATACCTCCATTATTACATAATGACGATTCTACCTTTAGTTTTATCATAAGTATGTAGAAGATAAACTTCCAAACCATAACTATTGTGTGAACAAATGCAAAAACAGTTGGGGGTCAGACCCCCAACTGTCCTTTCTCAGCCCGTTCTCTCTGAAGCTCTTGCTGCATCCGCTCTAATCTTCCAAACAAGATATTTTAAAAATAAAGCATCACCAGAAAAACGATGATGGCAGAGAGCTAGTTTCCCATGCTCATCGATATATAAGGCAATAGCACCGTATGTCTAACGTACTCCCATAAGCCAACAGAAAATGTTGGAATGAGCAGGATCAACCACTTAATTTATCTGTATGTCATCTCCCGTACTTCCCTTCACTTTCTTACAAAATCTATAAACATACCATAAAAAAAACCGACGCAAGGTACGCCGGTCGATCAACTTATTCCTGCATTTTTCTTCAGTCTTTCAGCAATCTGCATAAAATCTTCATGAGAGATACCCGGTGCGAACTCTTCAGAGATGGAACGCAATTCAGGCATCGGAGCACCAGCAGGAGCACCAATCACCGTCTCAAGCGGTCCTCCTAACGGATGCTGACCAGCCCAGATTAATGCGATATCTCGATAATCCGTATCACTGAACGTATATAACTTTCGGTGTACGCCTTCAGCTTCAAATTTCCTCGTCGTTTCAAACGCCGAGTTCTCTAGATCAGGAACGGGAAGCATCTTCTTAATATCAACGCCTGTTACCATCTCGATCGCTTTTGCATAAGCCAATACGTGCACACCACCGCGTACAAGAAGATAGCCGATCATCTCTCGTGCAACAGGGTTACTCGTCATCTCATAAACTCTCATCTTATGTGTTCTAGCTCCACACTCTAAGAAAAAATTGTGCAGAAGATCAAGAAGTAGATTCCCGCTGCTGAACACATAATCCCCGTTCCAAGCTTTTCCCATCGAATCAAACGGGAACGATGTTTGTGCTGTTCCAATAAAATGTTGAGTGTTCCTTTTATCTGTTGCAGCTGCCATCGGTGCGTCGTTCACATCTCCAGGATGTGTCGTACCATAGATCATCATATTAATCGTGTGCGAAACAAGCTCAACATGGCCAAATTCTTCTGCCGTAATACTTGAGACTAAGTCAAAAAACGGTTTTAATTTTCCTCTTTTTCTAAAGTTAAAAGATTGGTACATATAGTTATTAAGAGTCGACATCTCACCAAAACGACCGCCTAGCAACTCTTGAACTGCCGCTGCCGCATTCGCATCAGGATTGGTCGGTGTCGGCAATTCGATCGCTAGCCGGTTAAAACGTTTAAACATGAAATTCCCTCCTCACGATTGCATGTCGTTTAAGGGTATGTGATGGCAAGATTGTACTATGCCAACTATTTCATGAGTAGTTATTGAAGAGATAAAGCAGATGGAAAGGATGCTCGCACCGATTGTTACCATCTCTCCAATTTAATTCATCACGATTCTAAGATGTAGAAAAAATCACAAAAATATATTTCAAATAGTACGTAAAATTTAAAGGATAGTTTTTCATTCATACCGAAAAAGTAATAAATGAGATAACATGAATGATTTCGTTGCTCTCTGTCGAAATACCTACATCATTTTCAACATTTAATGAAAAAATTGTAAACTCCATATGGCATTTCGTTTATGTTTCCATTACTATATGTAGTATAAATACTTTTATATATCAAACGTTGGCTGATTCAAATTTTATTCTTTCCATGATTCTAATGTTGAAAGAGGTGCGAGCAGTGGACATAACAGAAAGTCTAATCACATATATGGATGATAACTTGCCTACTTACTTACATGATTGGCACCAAAGAATTGTGATCTCGAATCATGATGTACATAAAGAAAAAGTAATAGATAATGCCTTGCATATGGTTGCGCTAGTTAAACAATCCTTACGACACAAACTATCTCCCGAAGAAATTATGCGCCTCGCACATGAAGTCGCTGTTCAGCGGTTAGAAGCTAAGATCAATATTGGTGAATTCGTATACAATGTGAACCTTGGACGAAGTGAGATCGTCCGTTTTGTGACGGGCTCTGGCATATCCATCGAGCAGTTACAGCCTGTAATTGAGAAGATCAATTTTCTGTTTGATGAGTTTTTATATCAAGCCGTAAAGAAGTATACACAGCTGAAGGATATGGAGATTGAGGAAAAAACAGTATTCATCGACCAAAGTCACAAAGAACGTTTAACCATTTTAGGACAGATGTCATCTAGTTTTGTACATGAGTTCAGAAATCCTTTGACAGCTGTTATGGGTTTTGTAAAACTTATGCAGCAAGAGAACCCTAACATGAAATACATCGATATAATTAGTCATGAATTAACACAATTGAACTTTCGTATCTCTCAATTTCTTCATGCCTCTAGAAAAGGGATTCAAGAACGGGAAGCTGAGGATTTTTCTTTAGAAGATTTATTCACAGATATTCTAGACTTTATGTATCCAAGTTTAGTGGATGCAGATGTGACGGTCATTCCGCGTATTGATCCTACGATTACATTAAGGGCACACAAGGACGAGTTGAAACAAGTACTGCTGAACCTGATCATGAACTCGATCGATGCACTGCGTCAAATGAGACAGAATCGAAGAATCATGATTTTTACCAAGATTGAAGGTCAGGATAATGTACATATTACTATTTCTAATAACGGCCCAGCGATTCCACCCGAAGCAATCAGTACGATTTTCGAGCCATTTTTCACAACAAAAGAATTAGGCACGGGTATAGGGCTATTTGTGTGCAAAAAAATCATTGAAAAACATAACGGGTCCATTAGCTGTTCATCAGATGATAACATAACGACCTTCACCATCGTACTTCCCCTTCAAGGGACTGCACCAACGCATGAAGAAAAAAAATCACAAATAGAAATATAATAAGGAACTTGGACATCCAAGTTCCTTATTTAAATTCTTATATTTGAGGCTTAAAGACAACCTTTATACACTCATGATAGATGTTTAAAACAGACAACTGATAGCTTTATACATACAAAGAGTCATAAACAATAATCCTATAGACAGGCAATTGTTTAAACGATTGTTGCTGTATTGTGCAAGATGATTTCCAAGTAGTAGTAGGAACGCAGCTTGCACTCCAATCATCCATCAAAGAAGTGAGCTAAGCAGTAATGATATGTTTTACGGTACGTGTTTTTATATTTATTACGCGTTCACCGGTAAATTAGCTGTAACCACCTGAGAAGTGCTCTGGACCACCTGAGATGCCTGACTTTTCACCTGTAATCATGCGCATTTCACCTGATAGAACGTAATTTTCGTCGATAAGCCACTGAGCACTTTACTTTTATGACTCAAATGGACAAAAATAGTCTTATCGTTCAATCACATCAACAGATTAGGAAACAAATGTGGTAAAAACCACAATTATTTGTGCCCGCCTACTAGATTATGAATAGCTAGACCCCCCGAGCGTTCAGATAACAACAAAAAAGCCTTTGCCCTAGACTAACCTAGGTAGATGGGACACAATAAAACACCTTCGAAATGATACACTTATTAAAAGTGAAAAATCGGAGGTGTTTTTGCATGGGCAAAAACGTTTATTCAAAAGAAACAAAGTGGGCTGTTGTTAAAGATAAAAT